>CAWFPE010000007.1:0-773183 GCA_963817665.1 uncultured Actinomycetota bacterium
CCGACGTGTCGGCACGTGAGGCGCGGGTACCTGGCGAGTGGCACAGCGCACACTTCTCATCGGGCCTGATGTGCACAACGTTCATTGCCCAGTGTCTGCGTCGAGGGCCAAGTTTGACTCCTCGGGCCTTCCGGTCTGCACCGCCCGTTGTCTAGGAGCTCATGATGGATCTCACTGCAGCACACTGGTTGTACCTCCTCGGAATCGTCGTCATCATCGGCGTGATGGTCGCTCGCAAGAACGTCGTCGTTCCTGCGGTGGCGGCCACCTTTCTCACCGCCTGGGCCTTCACCGGGAACCTGGCCACCGGCCTCTCGTCGGTGTTCAACGCGAGCCTCGTCGCCGCCTCGGAGCTGTTCAGTATCTTCTTGATCATCGCCTTGATGACCTCGCTGTTGGGGTCGCTGCGCGCCATAGGTGCGGACAAACGGATGGTCGCGCCCTTCCAGAAGCTGATGCGCAACGGGACCACGGCCTTCCTGGTGATCTTCGGCGTGACATACCTGATCAGCCTGTTCTTCTGGCCGACCCCTGCCGTGCCCCTGATCGGTGCGATCCTCCTGCCGGCCGCCATCCGCGCCGGGCTTCCGGCCATGGCGGGCGCCGTCGCCATCGCCATCGCGGGTCAGGGAATGGCGCTGTCCAGCGACTACGTCATCCAGGTGGCCCCCGGACTCTCCGCGGTGTCCGCGGGCGTGGACACCGGAGTCGTCGCCGATCGTGCGCTGGTGCTGTCGCTCATCACCGGGCTCGTCGCCGCAGTAGTTGCCTTCATCAGGATCCGCCCGCAGATCACGGCGCCCAGCGACCACTTGCTGGAGGAGTGGGAGCGTCTGGACCAGGATGCCCTTGCCTCACCGTCGCGGCCCTCGCACGACGGCGGCGGTACCGGCGGCCTCGACCGGACCGACCACTCCGACGGGAGTGGCGGCGCCACCGCGGTGCTGGCCTCAGGCCGGACCGGTGCCCCGACGCTGGAGTTCACCGAAGACGCGCAGCCGGCGGGCTCACCGAGGCGGGCGAAGGCCTTCGCAATCATCACCCCGCTCGCCTTCCTCGGCGTGGTGGCCTACATGGTGCTTGGCAAGGCCACCGACCTCGTCCCGGAGACTGCTGGGGGCGACGCGGCCGGCTTCGTCGGCGGAACCGCCGCCGTGCTGCTGCTGGTGGTCACCATCACCAGTGACGGTAAGGACTGCCTCGAGACCTGCGCCACTCATGTGGTCGACGGCCTTGTCTTCGCCTTCAAGGCAATGGGCGTGGTCATCCCGATCGCGGGCTTCTTCTTCATCGGCAACTCCGACTTCGCGGGCCGCATCATGGGTCTGGGTGAGGACGCCAAGGCCCCCGGCTTCCTGTTCGATCTGGTGTCCTCGGTGCAGGACGTGATCCCGAACGTGCCCATCGTCATGGGCCTGGCCATCCTGCTCATCGGCATGGCCACGGGTCTCGATGGCTCCGGCTTCTCCGGTCTGCCGCTCACCGGCTCCCTCTCCGGGGCCCTCGGTCCGGCGTCGGGGGTGGACGTGGAGACCCTCGCGGCCATCGGTCAGATGGGCTCGATCTGGGTCGGCGGAGGGACGCTGATCGCTTGGTCGTCGTTGCTCGCCGTGGCAGGTTTTGCGCGGGTCAGCGTCCTCGAACTGGTGCGGATGCTCTTCCTGCCTGTCATCGCCGGGCTCGCTGTGTCGACCGTCGTCGCCGTGATCATCTTCTAGGTGTCCGTGCTCGCGTCGGCCCAGCCACGCGGACAGGAGCCCCCATGAGTCTCGGACTCCAGAGAGCGCGGGCGGTTGTGCTGGGCTCCGCCTCGGGACGGGGGCCGGCGGTGGCCGGGCACCGAGCGGGCGAGGACGCGCAGTTCGTGGTGTCCGGCCGCGACCGGGCCGTGTCGGCCGCCCGCGCCACCGCGGCCACGACGGTGGGGCCTCCGAGTGGAGGCCCCACCCCGCGCTGGCTCACTTCGAGGAGGCGCAGTCCGCGTCGGAGGAGCGCGCCTGAGGAGGGCCGCGCGGCCGCCCACCAGCGGGCCATCCCGCTGGGGTGGCTAGGCACCTCAGCGCAGTCCGACCATGTTGTAGCCTGCCTCTGCTCCGTGCGCGCCACCTTCGTGACCGGATCAGTCATCCGCGTCGACGGTGGTGCAGATCGGGGGTTGTGACCAGCGTGGGACCGGCACCGTACAGACCCGTCCGACTCGACGCCGAGCGCGTCGAGGCAGCTTTCAGGAGAGGTGGTACGACGCCGGTGGATCCGCATGCGCCGGCCGCCCCCGGCCCGCTGGCGTGTTACCTGCTGCTCGCCGTGACCGTGCTCGGCACGATGTCGAACAACATCATCAACGTGCCGCTGCACGCCATTGCGGACGACTTCGGCCAGCCCATCTCCACGGCCGTGCTCAGCGTCAGCGCATTCATTCTCGTCCTGGCTGTGGCGATGCCTATCGCCGGCTGGCTCGGTGACCGCTTCGGCCCGAAGCGGGTCCTGCTCCTCGCCCTGCTGCTGATGGTGGTGGGGCAGCTGGCCGCCGCCGTGGCGCCCAGCCTGGGCTTCCTGATCGGTACGCGCGCGGTGCAGGGGCTCGCCTGCTCGGCCATCCCACCGATGGTGATGGGCATGCTGGTGGCGTTCTTCCCCGGCCAGCGGCTGCGGATGATGGGCGCCTGGGCGGCCGCGAACGGGGTCGGGCAGGCAGTCGGGCCGCCGGTCGGCGGGTTGATCAGCGACCTCCTGGGCTGGCGTTCGGTCTTCGTGATCATGGCCGTCGCCTCGATGTCGGTGCTCGCGGGTCTCGCGCGCACCGTTCCTCGGATCGAGGGTCGACACGGCCGCCTGCACCTGGTCGGCGCGCTCTTGCTCTCCAGCGGGACCGCCTCCTTGCTGGTGGCGCTCACGGCGCTGAGCCTTGCGTCGGTGCCGGCCTGGGCGAGCGCCGTGGTCGCCGTGATCGGCGTCGTGCTCCTCGGTGCCTTCCTCCTGGTCTCGCGGAACAACCCCGGGGCCATGATCCCGCCGCACCTGATCATCGAGTCACGTTTCATGCGCAGCGGTCTCGCGGCGTTCGCGCAGATGTTCACCCTCGGCACCGTGCTGGTGGCGATGCCGCTCTACCTCACCGGGCCTCTCGACCTGTCCCTGTCTCAGGCTGGGATCCTCTTCTTCGTGCTGCCCCTCACTATGGCGTTGGTGGCGCCGTTGGTCAGTCGCTTGAGCGGCCGCGTGAGTCCACGACTGGTGCTGCGCAGCGGGTTGGTCATCATCATTGGGGGTGGTCTCGCCACCGGCTTGATCATTCGCTCCAGCGAGGACCCACAGGTGCTGTGGCCCGTCTCGGTGCTGATGATCACCCTCGGTGTGGGCATGGCCATGGTGCAGACCCCCGCTGCAGCCGGGGCCACCCACTCCCCGGCTGGGAGCCGGGGCGCGGCCCTCGGGCTGTTCAACATGCTCCGCTTCTCCGGCTCCACCGCCGGCACGGCCTGGGTGGCACTCATCTTCCCGCGCGGGGACCTGCTGCTGCTCTTCGCGGGTTGCGCGCTCATCGCGACGCTGGGGCTGGCCATGAGCTTCGTGGGGCCCGACCCGATCTGAACCGCTCCGCCGGTGCGTCCACGGTGCGTCCGCGGCCAGAGCTACTGCGGGTTGGTGATGTGCAGCGACCTGCTCAGCTGCACCGACCCCAGGACGAAGACCAGCGTGAGCAGCTGAACCAGGGGCACCGCCACCGGCGCGAACTCGACCACCACCGTGCCGATCGCTGCACCGAGGATCAGCCCCAACAGAATGGTCAGCGAGTGCGCCACTTGGCGGAACCCATGGCCCCCGATCAGCTTGCCGACAACCGTCGTCAGGGTCCCGGTGAGGTAGGTCGTCGAGAGGCCGGAGACCCCGAATCGCAAAATGGCGCTGCTCTGCATGCCGAGCGCGGCGGCGTTCAGGCCCAGGAGCGGGAAGAGCCAGTCGGTGCCCGGGTCGGATCCGAGCGCCCACCAGCCGATCGAGAAGACCGCGAACAGGGCGAGCTCCACGTACAGCGTGACGGTGACCGCCTTCGGCCACAGCGGGTCACTCGGAACCGGGCTTCCGGCCACGCGTGCTCCGATGGCGGCGCCGGTGACGAAGCTGAGAATGGCGACGACACACGAGGTCACCAGGACGCCGTCCCGGCCCGCGGTGCCGACGCCGAGGAGCACCATGTTGCCGGTCATCACACTCGTGAAGGCGCTGCCCAGTGCCAGGAAGCCGATCGCGTCGGTGGCGCCACTGGTCACTGCCAGTACGACGACCAGGCGGGCCCGTTCCCGGGCCGCAGCGGCGAAGACGGGCTCGGCGTACGCGTGCACAGGGGAAGGCGCGGAACTCACGCTGACATCCTGCCGCACCGACGGCCAGGCCTCTTCGTCGATCTGCACGGAGATCGGCGCCAAACATGTGCACCGTGTCCATGTTGCCCGGTGACCTCTGCGGCCACGATTGAGCAATCACCGCTACCGAGGTGTTCCCAGCTCGAGTCTTCGACAACCCCGCTGGGGGAACAGAGAAAGGGGATCCACAATGACCGAACTCCTCTCCCGTGACGACTTCCGTGCAGCGCTGGAAGACGCGATCAAGGGCCGGGAGGCGTCCAACGCCTCCTTCAGCAAGGCATGGGCCGACGGCAAGCTGCAGCGTCACCACTTCGCGCGCTGGGCGGAGAACCACTACAACTACGTCGGTCCTTTCGCCGACTATCTCGGCTACATCTACGGCAACACCCCCGACCACTTGACCGACGCCAAGGACTTCCTGCTGCAGAACATGTACGAGGAAGAGCTTGCCGACATCCGGCACACCGACCTGCTGATCCGCTTCGGGGAGGCCTGCGGCACAACCCGTGAGGCGATCGAGGACCCGAGCACCTGCAACGCAGTGACGCGTGGCCTGCAGGCGTGGTGTTACGCCACGGCGATGCGCGAGCACTACGTGGTCGCCACGGCGGCGCTCGTGGTCGGCCTGGAGTCACAGGTTCCCCAGATCTACAAGAAGCAGATCGTGCCGCTGCGCGAGACCTACGGATTCACCGAGGACGAGATCGAGTTCTTCGACCTGCACATCACCTCCGACGAGGTCCACGGCGAGCGCGGCTATCAGATCGTGCTCGACGGCGCCACCACCCCTGAGCTCCAGGAGCGGTGCCTGCAGTTCGTCCGGTGGGGTGCCGAGATGCGCTTCAGCTACACGCGCGCTCTCTACGACACCTACGTAGCCCCCGACCTCGAGGACGCTCAGGTCGCCTGACCGGCGCCCCTCGTCCCCGTGCTGGACGGGCGCGGCGCGCTGCGCCGCGCCCGTCCCTTTCAAACCGCCCGAACCACCCGACCCACCGGAGGTCCGAGATGTCTGAGTGGCACTCCGTCGCCACCCTCGGCGACCTGAAGGTACGCAAGAAGAAGGCCGTGGACGTCGCCGGCACGCCGGTGGCCCTGTTCCTCGTCAACGACAACGTCTATGCGCTCAACGACATCTGTATCCACGAGCAGCGCCAGCTCAGCAAAGGTGCCCTGCTCTTCGGCAAGGTGATCTGCCCCGGCCACCAGTGGAAGTTCGACCCGGCTACGGGCCAGCCAGACGACCAGGAGGGCTGCCAACCCACCTATGCGGTGATGGTCGACGACGAGGGCGTCATCCACGTCAGCCTCGACCGGGTCCGGGCGGACGCATGAACGCGAGCAACCTCGTCATCGTCGGTGCCGGCCAGGCCAGCGCCGTGGCGACACGGACACTGCGACGCCGCGGGTACGACGGCCGCATCACCATCGTCGGCGAGGAGACCGAGCGGCCGTACCAACGGCCACCGCTGTCGAAGGAGTTCCTGACCACGGCCGACGACAGTGGGCTGTTCCTGCTGCCCGAGGATTGGACCGATTCCCAGGACGTGGAGCTGCGCTGCGGCGTTCGTGCCACCAAGGTCAGCGCCGCAGACGGGGCGGTGCTGCTCGAGGACGGATCCTCACTGCCCGCGGACCGCGTGCTGCTGGCCACCGGCGGCAGTCCGCGCAGGCTGCCAGAAACCGAGGGCGGCCGGATCCTCTACCTACGCACGAAGGCCGACTCCGAACGGCTGCGTGCCCACCTGCATCCCGGTGCCCGGGTCGTCGTGATCGGCGCGGGGTTCATCGGGGCGGAGGTGGCCTCGAGTGCTCGTACCCTGGGCGCCGAGGTGACGCTGCTCGAGGCTGCTCCGGCACCGCTGTCCCGGGTGCTGGGCGTCCGGCTCGGCCGCAGCGTTGCGCGGATGCACACCGAGGCAGGGGTCGACCTCAGGGTCAACACCCAGGTCACTTCCGTGCGCCAGCGCGGCGACGAGGTCGCGGTGTCCACCTCGACCGACGAGGTCGTGGGGGACGTCGTGCTCGTCGGGATCGGCATCGTGCCCAACGACGAGATCGCCCGGGGCTCCGGGATCGACGTCGACAACGGCGTGCTCGTCGACGAGTACTGCCGCACCAGCATGGAGAACGTCTACGCGGCGGGCGACGTGGCCAACCACTACCACCCCCTGTTCGAGACCCGGATGCGTGTCGAGCATTTCGACAACGCCAACAAGCAGGCGTCCGCTGCGGCCAACAACATGATCGGACGCTCGACGGTCTTCGACGACCCGCACTGGTTCTGGTCCGACCAGTACGAACACAACCTGCAGTACGTCGGCCACGCCGCGCCGACCGACCAGATCGTGATCAGGGGCGACCTCGAATCGCCCTCCTGGTCCGCCTTCTACCTGCGTGACGGCGGCGTGCGCGCGGCCTTCGCCGTCGACAACGCCGAAGACATCATGGTGGCGCGCGAGCTGATCTCGGCTCGCGGCGAGATCGATGCGGCCCGGCTCGCCGACACCAGCGCAGACCTCATGGAACTTCTGGAGGAGATGTGACGCACATGCTGAGCAACTACATCGGTGGAGATTGGGTGGGTGCCGTCTCGGGGGCGACCTTCGACCGCCACGACCCGGCCCGATTCGAAGACCTGGTCGCCACTGCGCCGGACTCCGCGGCCAAGGACGTGGAGCAGGCGATCGACCACGTCTCGACGCACCACCACGCGTGGGCCGCCCTCGCGCCGGAGGCCCGCGCCGACGTACTGGTTCGGGCCGCCGACGTGCTGGCCAGCCGTGCGGACGAACTCGCGGAGGAGCTGGTGCGGGAGGAGGGCAAGACCCTCGCCGAGGCGCGGATGGAGACTCGGCGTACCCCACAGAACCTGCGCTTCTACGCCGGCGAGGCCCTTCGCCTGACCGGTGAGACCTACCCTACGGGCGACGGTAGCTGGGTGTTCACCTCGCGCGGACCTGTCGGGGTGGTCGCGGCGATCACCCCGTGGAACTTCCCGTTGAACATTCCCTCGCGCAAGCTGGGGCCTGCGCTGGCTGCTGGCAACGGCGTGGTCTTCAAGCCGAGTGAGGTCACCCCGCGGTCGGGCCAGCGGCTGGTCGAGGCCCTCGTCGAGGCCGGTGTGCCCGGTGGTGCGCTGGCGATGGTGCAGGGACACGCCGACGTCGGTCGGGCCCTGACCAGCGATTCCCGTGTGGGCGCCGTGACCTTCACCGGCTCCACTGCCGTGGGAGAGGCCATCCACCGCTCCGTGCCGGCCTCCGTGCGCGTGCAGCTGGAGATGGGCGGCAAGAACGCGCTCGTCGTCACCGAGGACGCCGACCTGGACAAGGCCGCGGACATCATCGCCAAGGGGGCCTTCGGGCTGAGTGGTCAGGCCTGCACCGGGACCTCGCGCGTCGTGGTCCACGAGAGCGTCGAGAGCGGGCTGCTCGACCGCGTGATGGAGCGTGCCCAGGCCGCGGTCGTCGGAAACGGCCTCACCCAGGGCGTCACTATGGGGCCTCTGGCCAACCGGGCACAATGGGAGAAGTACCAGGAGTTCCTCGCCAGCGGACAGCAGTCCGGCGCCCGGTTGGAGACCCCGCTCGCGGAGCAGCGGCTCGCTGGCGGCTACTTCGCCCGGCCGGCGGTCTTCTCCGGCGTGAGCGCCGATGCCCGCCTGGCGCAGGAGGAAGTGTTCTCACCGGTGCTCGCCTTCATCACGGTCGGTTCCTACGACGAGGCCATCGAGGTTGCGAACAACTCGGTCTACGGGCTCTCCGCAGGTATCGTCACGCGGGACATGAACACGGCCATGCGCTTCGCTCGCGACGTCGACGCCGGCGTCGTGAAGGTCAACCAGGCAACCAACGGGATGGCCATGAACGCCCCCTTCGGCGGCGTCAAGAAGTCGAGCACCCAGACCTACAAGGAGCAGGCCGGGAGCACGATGATGCAGTTCTACACCACCGACCGCACCGTCTACTTCAGCTCGTGAGGATCGATCATGTCTGACTCGCCGTCCACCTCGGAACAGTCCGCCGGAGCCCCGTCGACCGAGGTCGAGTTCCACCGTGTGGCCCGCTCGGGTCAGGTCCCGGAGGGCTACGTTCGTCGATTTTATGTGAACAACCTCGAGTGCGCGCTGGCCCGCCTCCAGGGCAAGGCCTACGCCACCAGCAACTACTGCACCCACCTCGACTGCCTCCTCAGTAGCGGCAAGCTGGTCGACGACGGGCTGGGCTGCTCCTGCCACGGCAGTGTCTTCGACCTCGAGACCGGCGAGCCTGTCTACCCCCCCGCGACCGAGCCGATCCAGGTCTACCCGGTGCGCGAGGAAGACGGGGAGGTCTTCGTCGGGGTCAGTGAGGCCGACGTGGTCAACGGCGGCCCACGCCGCCGCAAGCCGCGCTCCTCGGACTGAGCCATCGCGGTGCTTTCGACAGGTGAACGCCGCGTCGAGCCGGTTGGGCAGGCCAAGGCCGCCGTTCTTGGTCGACGCTTCGCGCTCGCCACGAGCAACCCGACGATGTCCATGGTCGGCGCCAACGTTCTGGCCCAGGGCGGCAACGCCGTCGACGCCTCTATCGCGATGGCCGCGGTGGGCTGGATGGTGCTGCCGGGTCAGTGCGGCATCGGCGGTGACGTCTTCGCGGTCGTGCGCGAGCCGGACGGCGAGGTCTGGACGGTCGGCGGCAGTGGCCTGGGCCCGGACGGGGGTACCCCGGAGTTCTACCGCGCCCGTGGCCACCGCGCGCTGCCGATGACCGGTGCGCTGGCCGTCGCCGTCCCGGGAGCCCCAGCCGCGCTACAGGCACTCCACCGGCGCGGCGCGACCCGCTCCCTGGAGGAGCTCTGGCGGCCCGCCGTCTCGCTCGGGACGGACGGGGTCGCGTGCACAGCCAAGACGCGCAACGACATCGCGGAACACGCTGACGCCTTGGGACGCGACCCCGGCACCCGGGCGGCCTTCCTGCCGCGCGGCACGGTGCCCCAGGTGGGCGAGCGCCTCGTGCAGGCCGATCTGGCCGAGTTCATCACCCGGGTCGCCCTGGACAAGGTGGACTTCTACGAGGGGGACTTTGCCGAACGGGCCGTCGCGTCGTTGGTCGACGGCGGGGCGCCGTTCAGTGGCGAGGAGTGGGCGGCCGGTGGGGTGGTGAGCCCGACGCCTGCCATCTCGCGGCCCTACGGCGGCGCCACCGTGCACCAGACACCGTTGCCCACGCCCGGCTGGATGGTGCTGCAGCAGGCTGCGATCTGCGACGGTGTGCTGGGCAGGCACGAGCAGCTCGACGCGACCGCGGTGCACTGGCTGGCGGAGGCTGCGCGCCAGGGGTTCCGTGACCGGTTCGCCACCTGCGGCTCGGACAACGACGCGTGGGCGCGCACCTTGGACGTCGAGGCGGTGGAGCGCGCTCGCCACCAGATCGCCAGGCTCCGGGCCAGCACCTCGGGGCCGGGTCGCGTGGACGGTGACACCACCTCGACCGTGTGCGTGGACGAGGACGGGCGTGCGGTCAGCTTCATCCACTCGCTGGCTTTCACCTTCGGCGCCCGCATCACCGTCCCGGGCACGGGCGTGGTGCTCAACAATCGGCTGGGCCGCGGGGCCTACCTCATCGACGGTCACTGCAACGAGGTGCGTCCCGGGCGCAAACCGCTGCACACGTTGAACGCGTGGGTCGTCGACGATGCCGAGCGCGGCCTGCTGCATGTCGGAAACTGTCCTGGTGGTGACGGGCAGGTGCAGTGGAACATGCAGGTGATCAGCCACCTCGTCGATCACGGCTCGGATCCCCAGGATGCGGTGTCACTGCCCCGGGTGACGGTCTTTCCCGGTTCGGACGCGGATGTGACGGGCCTCCCCGACGAGCTGCGGTGTGAGGCCGGCCTGCCGCGCGAGACACTCGATCAGTTGTCAGCGTGGGGACACCGCGTGCGAGCACTGCCCGTGCAGACCGGCGGGCCGGGAGGATCGGCGATGGTGGTCTCGGCAGACCACCGGGCCGGCGTGCTGCGTGCCGGTGCGGACCCCCGCATGGAAGGGACAGCTCTTGCCATCTGACCAGGGGAACCAGACCAACGGCCCAGACCTGCCGCCTCCGCCACGTGCCCAAGGGAACTACCGTACGGCCGCGGCGTCCGGGAGTCTGGTGGTGACGGCGGGGATGACACCACGGGTGGACGGTGTGCTGCAACACGTGGGCCAGGTCGGTGCGGAGGTGTCAGTGTCCGCGGCCCGTGCAGCGGCGGCGACTGCGGCCGGGAACGCCGTCTCGGCGCTGGCGGACGTGCTCGGCTCGAAGGACGCGATCGGAGAGGTGCTGCGGCTGACCGTCTACGTCAACGCCGTTGTCGGTTTCGCCCAGCACTCGACGGTGGCAGACGGGGCCTCCGCCCGGCTGGCCGAGCTGCTCGGTGAGCGAGGGGCCGCCGTGAGAAGTGCCGTCGGGGTGAGCTCGCTGCCGGGCGGAGCTTGCGTGGAGATCGAGTTGACCTGTTCCCGGTGAGGTCGGCGCTCTGAATCAGCGCGGGACCCATCAACGGGGTCGCCACGGCTCGAGTCCATCCTGAGGCGCTGCGGAACCGGGTTCGTCAGGCCGAGATCGACAGCGGGCGTGCGGCCGGCACCACGACCGACGACGCGCAGGCGCTGGCTGAGCTCGAGCGCGAGGTCCCATGAGCTGCGCCGGGCCAACGAGATCTTGAGGACGTCCGCGGCCTTCTTTCGCAGCCGCGGAGCTCGACCGCAAGCTCAAGTCGAGGTGCCCACCGCCAAGAGTCGACCACCCGCGGCACGCGCCGTGCGAGATGGTCGAGGACACCCGGACTGCACAGAGCCAACCTGGCTGTCTACGGCGCGAGGAAGATCCACGCCCAGCTTGACCCGAGACGGCGTCGAGGTCGCCCCGTGCACGGTCGAGCGGCTGATCCGCGCCGACGGCCTGTGCGGCATCGCGCGGGAGAACACCCCCACGACCACCCTTGGTGACGGCGCGGAGACCGAGCCCGGGGACCTCGTGAACCGCAAGTCACCGCGACCGCGCCGAGCCGGCTCTGGGTAGTGGAACTGACGTATGTCAGGACGCATGCCGGGTGGACCTGCAGCGCGTTCGTCCTGGACGCGTCTTCAGCAGGCCGATCGTCGGCTGGCAGATGTCCACGTCGCTGCGCATCGATCTCGCCCTCGACACCCTCCACATGGGGCTGTGGCCCGGCAGCGGGCGGGCCAGGACGTCACCGGCTTGGTGCATCACAGCGGCAGAGGCGTGCAATCGAACGATTCGCTACACCGAGCGCCTCGCCGGCCGAAGCTGAGCGCGCCAGACCGCACAGCACTACCGCGAGAACCCGGTCCTCAGCGGAGTCGGATCCAACTGACCGAGCTTCCTCGAAACCCGGGGCGATCCACTCCGCCGCCGTTCGCTTCAGGCCGGAGGGTTCTCGGCCAGGTGTGCAGCGAACGCTTCGATGCCCGCGGCGCCGACCGCTTTGTCCTGCTCGCCAGTACCGCCCGAGACCCCCAGCGCGCCGACGATCTGGCCGCCGTACTCGAGCGGGAAGCCGCCGACGAAGATCGCGAACTTGCCGGGCAACATGTGACTGATCCCGAAGGCTTCGTTGCCCGGCAGGGCCGGTCCGTTCGGGGGCTCGTTGAACTTGTGGGTGGCCCGCTCGTGGCCGGCTGCGGTGAAGGCCTTGGCGATGGAGATGTCAACCCCGGTGAGCCGGGCGCCGGGAATGCGGTGCAGCGCGATGACCTGCCCGCTCTCGTCGGTCACGCAGAGGGTCTGCTTGACCCCGAGCTCCTCGGCCTTTGCGCGGGCTGCGTTGAGCACCGGCAGTGCGTCGTCCAAGGTGATCCGCAAGATCCTGTGCATGGGCCGTGCTCCTGAGGGCTCGTCGTTGGTGTTCCCGCCCACCTTGGCAACTGTGGCCGGTGTCAGCCAAGGGACATTGTGTCCCAAAGGTTCTCTAGAGTCTGTGAACCCTGCACACAGGAGATCACCGGGGCGGCGCGAGCTCCCTGTCGAGGGCGCCGACCACCTCGCTGAGCGCGTCGATGTGGTGAGCCAGCCAGATCATGAACTGAGCCTCGGTCGTCCGCACGTCCATGTGCAGTGCGCGCGAGGCGCGATCGAGTTTGTAGAGCATCGTGTTGCGGTGCAGGTGCAGCCGGCGTGCCGTCGCGTTGAGGTTCCCCGACTCCGCGATGTAGGCGTGCACGACCTCCTCCAAGCTCCCGGTCTGTCCATCTGCCTGCTGAAGCGGCGTGAGGATCTCACGGGCGAAGGCCAGTCCGGCCGGACTCAACGCAGCGTCTTGGATGGCGGCAAAGACCCGCAGCTCGGAGTACGCGGTCACGGACCCGGTGCTCACCCGCCGGGCGAGCGCCTCCGCTGTCCGGGCCTCGCGGTAGCTCCGGGCCGCGCCGGGAGCTCCGATCCCGGGCCTGCCGTACGAGATGCGGACGGCGTCACCGAGTCGGTGCCGCATGGACCTGTGCAGCGCAGCGGCGAACCCGGCGAGCACCGGAGGGTCCGCCTCGCCATCGGCACAGCTCTCGTCGGTGACCTGACGAACCACCACCAGCATCGACCCGACCAGCGCGGTCAGGGTGAGCAGCTCCTCACCGGACAGGACCGACTGAGCAGCCCGGGCTGCCTCGCGCGCCCTGTGACGGCTGGCCTTGTCGTCGGGGCGCAGCCCGGTTGCCGTCACGATGTAGACGGCCACGCGTCCGTCGAGCGGGAACTGGTAGTGCTCAGCGCGGGCAGCGAGCTCGAGCTGGTCGGTGAAGCGGCCGTGCAGCAGCGCGTGCACGAAGTCGTTGCGGGCACGCTCCTCAGCCTCGCGCACCGACTGCTGACGCAGGAGCTCGCTGGCTGCGAGGCTGACGCCTTGCTCCGCCACGACCATGTGCTGGGCAAGGTCGTGCTCCTGCACCGGGTGCTCCGGCTCGACCAGCGCCAGGACGCCGTACGGCTCTCCGGCGACGAGCAGGGGGCAGGCGATGACGTGGACGGGTGTCGCGTCGACCTCCACGGTGATCACGCGCGCACTGTCTGCGTGGTCGGGGTCGCCAAGCAGGGAGCTTGGCGACATGTCTTGGGCCAGCAGTTCGGCCACCCGTCGCCCGAAGCCGGGAGCACGTTCCTCGCACGCGGTCGTCGCCCCGCTGGCGAGCAGCTCACCGTTGCTGGCAAGCACCAGAACCGAGGTGTCGGACAGCTGTGACATCGAGTGCGCCAGGGCCGACAGCCCGCCGCCGCGCGAGAAGACGTCGCCGAGGGTCCGGTGCACGCGGGTGCCGTACTCCAGGACGTGGGTGGACTGCGCCAGGATCTTGGTGGCGAGCAGGCGGCTGGTCTGCTGGAAGGTGGCGTGCGGCGGCAGTCGTAGGAGGGGCAGGCCGACTGCGTCCGCCGCGCGCGCGGCCGCATCCAGGCTCTGGTCAGGCACTGCGTTGCGCGACCAGGCGAGGACCATCGCGGCCTGGCGCTCGGCCAGCTGGGAGATCAACTCCGCGGCTTCGTCGGCCACCAGCCGGTGCGCGGGCACGAAGACCGCCATGTACGTCAAGTCGTCGTCGCCCGGACGCCCGGGCTCTTCCTCCAGCGGCACGCACCAAGTCACCACGCGCCCTAATCCGGATCTGCCGCCGATCAGGGTGTCGTGCAGCAACTCCTCGGCCAGCAAGCGCTCGGCGCTGACGCCGGGGTTGGTGGGTCGGGCGTGGAGATCGTACAAGTCACAGCCCCCTGGGCGTTGTTCAGCTGAGCCTACCGCCGTGGATCGCGACCTCGTCGGCGCGCCCGGTCCGACCCCATCGGGGTCCACGTGCTGGGGCTGCAGCTCCCCTCCTACGTGGCGCTCTTCGCCTCAGGGGTGTTCGGGACCGGGGCGGTGGTCCCCGGCTTCACGCTGACCCGCGATGACGATCGGTTGGCCGAGCTCCTGCTCACTGTCGGCGAGGACAGGTCGGCGCTGCGCTCGGTGACCTGGCAGTTCCGCGGGGTCGCGACCGGGGCGACCATGTTCGCCCGGTCGGTGGGCAGCTCGGTCGGCGTCGCGGTCTTCGGGGCCATCGCCAACGGGGTGGTCGCCTCCCGCCTCGACGGTGCGACACCGGACCTCGAGCGGCTGCCGGCGGGGGTCCTCGAGCCGGCGGTCCACGCGGTCTTCGTGGCCTCGGCGGTCGTCGCGGTCGCGCTGCTGGTGGCCGGGCTGGTGATGCCGCGCCGTGTGGTGGAGCCCTCGTCCGGCTGACCCTGACCGGGTGGCTACCCGGCAGTAGTATCGGTCGCATGAAGCGTGAGATCTACGACGAGGACCACGAGGCCTTCCGCGCCTCCGTCAAGGAGTTCCTGGACCGCGAGGTCGTCGGCCACCTCGACGAGTACGCCGGCAAGCACGGCCTGAGCCGCGAGTTCTGGCTGGCCGCGGGTGCGCAGGGCTTCCTCGGTCTGGAGATCCCCGAGGAGTACGGCGGCTCCGAGGCCGGCGACTACCGCTTCAACGCGGTGCTCACCGAGGAGCTGGCCAAGGTCAACATGACGCTGCCGAGCTGCGTCGGCATCCACGCCGACATCGTCGCGCCGTACCTCGTGCACCTCACCACCGAGGAGCAGAAGAAGCGCTGGCTGCCGAAGTTCTGCAGCGGCGAGCTGCTCACCGGGATCGGCATGACCGAGCCCGGCGGTGGCTCCGACCTCGCCAACCTGAAGACCACCGCCGTGCGGGACGGCGACGACTGGGTCATCAACGGCTCCAAGACGTTCATCACCAACGGCGGCAGCGCCGACCTGATCGTGGTCGCCGCCCGGACCTCGCCGGAGAAGAAGGCCAAGGGCATCTCGCTGTTCGGCGTCGAGACCGACAAGCCGGGCTTCTCGGTGGGCCGCGTCCTCGACAAGGTCGGCCAGGACGAGTCCGACACCGCCGAGCTCGCGTTCGAGGACGTCCGGGTCAGCGACGCCGACCTGATCGGCGAGCTCGACTCCGGCTTCATCTCGATGATGCAGTTCCTGCCGCAGGAGCGGCTCGGGTCGGCGATCACCAACCTCGCCCACGCCGCGCAGATCCTGGACGAGACGATCCAGTACGCCAAGGACCGCAAGGCGTTCGGCCAGGCGATCGGCAACTTCCAGCACAACCAGTTCCTGCTGGCCGAGCTCGTCACCCAGGTGGAGGTCACCCAGGCCTTCGTCGACGTGTGCATCATCAAGCACACCCGCGGTGAGCTGACCCCGGTCGACGCCGCGAAGGCCAAGTGGTGGACCTCGCAGGTGCAGAACGACGTGCTCGACCACTGCGTGCAGCTGCACGGCGGCTACGGCTACATGAACGAGTACCGCGTCGCCCGCGCCTGGCGGGACGCCCGCGTGACCAAGATCTGGGCCGGCTCGAACGAGATCATGAAGATGCTCATCGGCCGCGACCTCGGGCTGTAGGCCGGGGCATCTCCAGCCACACTGAGCACAGCCTTGCCTTCGTTGCGCGGGGCTCGCGAGAGGACAACGATCGAGGCATGACCACCGACACCAGCGACGTCGACGTGCCCGTAGGGCCCGCACGAGGACGAGCCCCACGAGGGCGGGATCAGCAACCGCCTGAACTGGCTGCGGGCCGGCGTGCTCGGCGCCAACGACGGCATCGTCTCGACCGCCGGGCTCGTGGTCGGTGTCGCCGGGGCGACGACCGACCGTACGGCGATCCTGGTCGCCGGCGTGGCCGGGCTCGCCGCCGGTGCCCTGAGCATGGGCGCCGGTGAGTACGTCTCGGTCAGCACCCAGCGGGACTCCGAGCACGCGCTGCTCGAGAAGGAGCGCCGCGAGCTGGTCGAGGAGCCCGAGGAGGAGCTGGCCGAGCTGGCCGGGATCTACCGCGACAAGGGGCTCAGCGAGGACCTGGCGATGGAGGTGGCCCGCGAGCTCACCGAGCACGACGCGCTGCGCGCGCACGCCGAGGCCGAGCTCAACATCGACCCCGACGACCTGACCAACCCCTGGCACGCCGCCTGGGCCTCGATGCTGTCGTTCACCGTGGGCGCGCTGCTGCCGCTGCTGACCATCGTGCTGGTGGCCACCGGGTTCCGGGTGCCGGTCACAGCCCTCGCCGTGGTGCTCGCGCTCGCCGTGACCGGCTGGGTCAGCGCCAAGTTCGGCTACGGGCCGGCGAAGCAGGCCGTGCTCCGCAACGTCGGTGGCGGCCTGTTCGCCATGGTCGTCACCTACGCCATCGGGGCGGCGATCGGCACCCAGATCGGCTGACCTGCCTGCTGACCTCCCTGCTGACCTGAGCGACAGCGGCGGCTCAGCCGGGGGCGCGCCCGGTCGAGGAGCGCAGCACCAGCTCGGGCCGGAAGAGGTACTCGTGCGAGGGGCCCGGCTCGCCCTCGATGGCGTCGGCGAGCGCGGCGACGGCGGCCAGGCCCATGGTCTGCACCGGCTGGCGGACCGTGGTGAGCGGCGGGTCGAAGAACTGCGTCAGGCGCGAGTCGTCGAAGCCGACCACCGACACGTCGCCCGGCACCTCCAGGCCCGCCTCGCGTACGGCGCGCACCGCGCCGAGCGCCATCGGGTCGGAGCCGCAGACCACCGTCGTCGCGCCGCGCTCGAGCAGTCTCCGGGTGGCCGCGGCGCCGCCCTCGAGGGTGTAGAGCGCCTCGTCGATCCAGTGCTCGGCCTCGGCCGGTGACAGGTCGAGCGAGCGGCCGAGGGCGGCCACGAACCCCTCGCGCCTGCGCAGGGCCGGCACGTAGCGGCTCGGCCCGGTGGCCAACCCGATCCGGGTGTGGCCGAGCTGGACGAGGTGGGAGACCGTCTGCGTCATCGCTTCGTGGCAGGTGCCGTGCTGATCACCATCTCGGCCGGAAGTGCGCCACCGCGTCGACCCGTCAGCGATCCGCTGGCGGGTCGATGCGCATCATGGAGGCGTGCGGATGTTCGTGGCACTGGTTCCCCCCGGCGAGGTCGTCGACGACCTCGAGGAGTTCCTCGAGCCGCGTCGCCCGGCCGCGTCGTTCCGCTGGGCCACGCCGGAGCAGTTCCACGTCACGCTGGCCTTCCTGGCCGAGGTGGAGGACCGGCACCTCGACGAGCTGGTCGAGCGGCTGGGCCGGGCCGCGGCCCGGCGTACCGCCTTCGAGACGCGGGTGGCCGGCGGCGGCGCGTTCCCCCACGCCGGCGGCGCGCGGGTCGTGTGGGCCGGGCTGGACCTCGACGAGCGGGGCCGCACCGAGCTGGACCGGATGGCCACCGGGGCCCGCGCGGCCGCGTCCCGCACCGGCATCGCCGTCGAGGGCAAGCGGTTCCGGCCCCACGTCACCGTGGCCCGGCTCGGCCGGCCCGAGGAGGTGTCGAGCTGGGTCCGCCTGCTCGACGCCTACGCCGGCCCGCCCTGGACCGCGGACCGGTTCACCCTGGTCGCCTCCCACCTCGGCGAGGGTCCGCGCGGGCGGCCGCGCTACGAGGTTGTGGAGGAGTTCCGGCTCGGCCGATAGTCCGTGACGCTTCTGTGGTCCTTTCGGGGTTGTCCACAGCAGAAGCGTCACGGAGTATCCCGATTTATCCACAGCTCCGGGGGCCCCGGCGTGGCGTTCGCCACCACGCCGAGAACGTGAGATGCCTGTTCGCCCTGTGGTTTCTGCCCTAGGTTGCGACGGGTGAGGATCGCAGTAGCCAAGGAGACCCGCGACGGCGAGGCACGGGTCGCGATGGTGCCCGAGCTGGTCGGCAAGCTGACCGGACTGGGGTACGACGTGGCCGTCGAGCCGGGCGCCGGGGCCGGCGCGCTGGTCGCCGACGAGGAGTACGAGGCCGTCGGCGCGCGCGTCGACCCCGAGGCCGTCGGCAGCGCCGACCTCGTGGTGTCGGTGCAACCGCTCGGGACCGACGTGATCAGGCGGCTGCCGCGAGGGGCCGCGACGATCTCGTTCCTGCCGACCGGGCAGGAACGCGCGGTCGTCACCGACCTGCGCGACTGCGGCGTCACGTCGTTCGCGATGGAGCTGGTGCCCCGCATCTCCCGGGCCCAGTCGATGGACGCCCTGTCCTCCCAGGCGCTGGTCGCGGGCTACCGCTGCGCGATCGTCGCCGCCGGCATGCTCCGCCGCTTCTTCCCCCTGAACATGACCGCCGCCGGCACCGTGCCACCCGCCGAGGTGGTCGTGCTCGGCGCCGGCGTCGCCGGCCTGCAGGCCATCGCCACCGCCAAGCGGCTCGGCGCCGTCGTCAAGGCGTACGACGTGCGGGCGGCCGCCGCCGAGGAGATCCGCTCCATGGGTGCGCAGGCGATCGACCTCGAGCTCGAGACGCTCGAGGGCGCCGGCGGCTACGCCCGGGAGATGACCGAGGACCGGGCCGCCCGGCAGCGCGACCTGCTCGCGCCGTACATCGCGGACGCCGACGCCCTGATCACCACCGCCGCGGTCCCCGGCCGGCAGGCGCCGATGCTGGTGACCCGGGCGATGGTCGAGCAGATGTCGCCCGGCTCGGTGGTGGTCGACCTCGCGGCCGAGACCGGCGGCAACGTGGAGGGGTCCGAGGCGGGCGAGGTGGTCCGGATCGGCAACGCCCAGGTGTGGGGCGGCCGGAACGTACCGAGCCAGATGCCCGGCCCGGCCTCGAAGCTCTACGCCCAGAACGTCGTCAACCTCGTCACACTGATGACCGAGACGTCCGAGGAGGGGGTGGCGCGGTTCGCGCCCGACTTCGAGGACGAGATCGTCGCGGGCTCCTGCGTGACCCACGACGGCGTGATCCGACACGAACCGACCCGGGCGGCCATCGAAGGAGAGCAGGCATGAACGAAGGTGTCGTCTGGCTGACGATCTTCATCCTCAGCGTGTTCGTGGGCATCGAGGTGATCTCCAAGGTCTCCTCCACGCTGCACACGCCGCTGATGTCCGGCGCCAACGCGATCCACGGCATCATCCTGCTCGGCGCCATCCTGGTGACCGGCGCCACCGACTCCACCGTCGCGCTGGTGGTCGGACTGGTGGCCATCGTGCTGGCGACCGTGAACATGGTCGGCGGCTTCGTGGTCACCGACCGGATGCTCCAGATGTTCACGCGCAAGAAGCCGGCGCCGAAGAACGAGGGGGCGCGCTGATGCCCACGTGGGTCCAGGTCGTCTACCTGCTCTGCGCGATCGGGTTCATCCTCGCGCTCAAGGGCCTCTCCGGTCCGAGGACCGCGCGGCGCGGCAACCTCGTCGGGGCGGCCGCGGCCGTCGTCGGCTGCGTGCTGCCCTTCATCTACGTCGACCACCTCGACCACGTGCCGCTGATGATCGGCGCGATCGCGGTCGGCACCGCCGGCGGGGTCTTCGGGGCCCGCAAGGTGCAGATGACCCAGATGCCGCAGATGGTGGCGCTCTTCAACGGCGTGGGCGGCGGCGCGGCTGCGCTGGTCGCGTTGCTCGAGCTCAACCACATGCTCGAGGTCCAGGACGCCCTCGACGCGCTGGGGGCGGACGTCGACGCCTACGGCTGGTTCGTCTACGCCGCCACCGCGTTCACGATCTTCGTCGGCTCGGTCTCCTTCGCCGGGTCGTTGATCACCTTCGCCAAGCTCCAGGAGCTGATGACCTCACGGCCGGTGGTCTTCGCCGGGCTGCCGGTGGCGTTCGGGCTGATGCTGCTCGGCGGCGTGGGCCTCTCGGTCCTCACCGTCACCGACGCGGCCATCGGGATCGGGATCGCGCTGTGCCTGGTCGGGCTGGTGTTCGGCGTGCTCCTGGTGCTGCCGGTCGGCGGCGCCGACGTGCCGATCGTGATCTCGCTGCTCAACGCGTTCACCGGTCTCACCGTGGCGGCCGGTGGCTACGTCCTTTCCAACACGCTGCTGCTGGTGGGTGGCACCCTCGTCGGTGCCTCGGGCACCTTCCTGACCCTGCTGATGGCGCGCGCCATGGGCCGGTCGGTCGGGAACATCATGTTCGGCGCCCTCAAGGGCGGCTCGACCCTCGGCGGGGGCGAGGCCAGCGACCGGCCGGTCAAGTCGGCCGGGCCCGAGGACGTCGCGATCCTGCTGGGGTACGCCGACCGCGTGATCATCGTGCCCGGCTACGGGCTCGCGGTGGCCCAGGCCCAGCACACGCTGCGTGAGCTCGTCGACGTGCTCGGCGAGCGCGGCACCAAGGTCGACTACGCCATCCACCCGGTGGCGGGCCGGATGCCGGGCCACATGAACGTGCTGCTCGCCGAGGCCCAGGTGCCCTACGAGCAGCTGGTCGAGATGGACGAGATCAACGGCGACTTCAAGAACGCCGACGTGGTCCTCGTCGTGGGCGCCAACGACGTGGTCAACCCGGCCGCGAAGACCACGCCCGGCGCGCCGATCTACGGCATGCCGATCCTCAACGCCGACGAGGCCAAGCAGATCGTCTTCATGAAGCGCTCGATGCGACCGGGCTTCGCCGGGATCGAGAACGAGCTGCTCTTCGACCCGAAGACGACCCTGCTCTTCGGCGACGCCAAGGAGTCGCTCGGGAAGCTGCTCAACTCCGTCAAGGGGTTGTGACCCCGGATCCAGGAAAAGTATTGAAAGTTCTCTTTCGAAAGAGTACTTTCCATTCATGGTCGGACGACGCCTCTCAGACCCGCGCGAGCTCGCGGCCCTGGCCCACCCGGTCCGGATCGCCATCGTCGAGCAGCTCAGCCTCGACGGGCCGATGACCGCGACCGAGCTGGCCGACCGGCTGGACGAGTCGCCCGCGAACTGCTCCTGGCACCTGCGCAAGCTGGCCGAGCACGGCTTCGTCGAGGAGGCCGCCAGCACCGGTGGCCGCCGCCGACCGTGGCAGATGACGCAGGTCGGCTTCTCCTGGAAGGACGCCGACGACACCCCCGAGGGGCGCCGCGCCGCCCTGGCCCTCTCGGAGCTGGTGATGAACCGGTCCCTGGAGCGCCTCCGCGAGGCCGACGAGCGGGCCGTCGAGGAGGCCCCGGAGTGGCGCGAGGCGTCGACCGGCACGCAGAACATGGTGTGGGTGACCGCCGCGGAGCTCGAGGAGCTCAACCTGGCGGTCCGCGAGGTGGTGATGCGTTTCTCCGAGCGGCGTGACGACGCGGCCGCGCGGCCGTCCGGCTCCCGCCTGTGCGAGCTGGTCGCGTGGGGCGTCCCGACGTACCTCCCCGGTCAGGAGCCCACGCCGTGAGGGCCGCGTTCGCCCGCCCGGGGTTCGCGCTGCTCTACGCCGGCCTGGCGACGTCGATGTTCGGCGACTCGATCATGCTGCTGGTCCTGAGCATGTGGGTGAAGACGCTCACCGGCTCCAACGCGCTGGCCGGCCTGACCTTCTTCTTCATGGTGATCCCGGCGATCGCCGCCCCGGTCCTCGGGATCTGGGTCGACCGGCTGCCCCGCAGGGCCGTGCTGGTCTGGGGGAGCGTGCTGTCGGCGCTGGTGGTGCTGCCGCTCGTGCTGGTCCGCGACGCGGGCGACGTGTGGCTGGTCTGGCTGGTCGCCTTCGGCTACGGGATCAGCTTCGTGGTGCTGCCGGCCGCGCTCAACGGGCTGCTCAAGGACCTGATGCCCGACGACCTGCTCGTCGAGGCCAACTCCGCGCTGCAGACCACCAAGGAGGGGTTCCGGCTCTTCGGGCCTCTCGTCGGCGCCGGGCTGTTCGCCGCGGTCGGCGGCTGGGCCGTCGCGCTGGTCGACGCGGCCAGCTTCCTGGTCGCCGCGGGACTGATCGCGGCGATCCGGGTGGAGGAGCAGCCGCTGCTCCGCGACGAGAGCCGCTTCCTCGACCAGCTCACCGCCGGGGTCCGGTTCCTGGGCACCGACCGCGTGCTCAAGCACGTGCTGGTCGGGTTCGGGGCGATGGTGCTGGTGATCGGCTTCTTCGAGGCCTCCATCTACGCGCTGCTCGACGCCTTCGACCGCCCCGCGACGTACGCCGGGTTCCTGGTCACCGTGCAGGGGGTCGGCGCCGTGGTCGGCGGCCTGCTCAGCAGCCGGGTGGTGCGCGCGGTCAGCGAGGTCGGCGCGCTGGTGGTCGGGCTGGGGCTGCTCGCCGCCGCGACCCTGGGCGCCGCCCTGGCGCCGACCATCGGCGTCGTGCTGGGCTGCCTGGCGGTGATGGGGTTCGGGATCCCGGTCACCTTCGTCTCCTTCATGACGCTGATGCAGCGGCGCAGCCCGCGCGAGCTCATCGGCCGGGTCAGCGGAGCGGTGGAGGTGCTGATGGCCACCCCGCAGGCGATCTCGCTGGCGGTGGGGTCGCTGCTGGTCAGCCTGCTGAGCTACCGGGAGATCTTCGTGCTGATCGCGGCCGCGATCGCGCTGGGTGCCGGCTACATCGCGGTGCGGCTCCGCGACGCCATCGGTCGGCAAGAGCCGGTCGAGCCGGTCGAGCAGGACGCCTCCGACGAGGCGGCGACCGGCTGACGGCCGTGCCGGTGACTTATCCGCGGCTCGCGCGTTGACTGGGCGAGACCCCGAGGAGACAGCCATGAACGAGAACGACGAGGAGCGCCTGGGGCGCCCCGACGGTCACCGGTACGACGCGCCCGAGTCCGAGGAGAGCCGGGTCGGCAAGGAGTGGACCTACGCCGTCCTGGGGCTGCTGGTCGTGCTGCTGCTGATCCTGGTCGCGACCGGGACGGTGCAGGTCTTCCCTGGCTGACGGGTCAGCCCGCGACGCCGTACAACCGGTCGCCGGCGTCGCCGAGGCCCGGGACGATGTAGCCCTTCTCGTTCAGCTTCTCGTCCATCGCCGCGGTCACGACGGTCACCGGCACGTCCAGGTCGGCCAGGTCCTGCGCCAGCCGCTCGCAGCCCTCGGGCGCGGCCAGCAGGCAGATCGCGGTGATGTGGTCGGCGCCGCGGTCGGTCAGGAACTTGATCGCCGCCGCCAGGGTGCCGCCGGTGGCCAGCATCGGGTCGAGCACGTAGCACTGGCGACCCGACAGGTCGTCCGGGAGCCGCTCGGCGTACGTCGAGGCCTCCAGCGTCTCCTCGTTGCGGACCATGCCGAGGAAGCCCACCTCGGCGGTCGGCAGCAGCCGCATCATCCCGTCGAGCATGCCGAGCCCGGCCCGCAGGATCGGCACGACCAGCGGCTTCGGGGTGGCCAGCCGGACCCCGGTGGTGGGGGAGACGGGGGTGACGATGTCGACGTCCTCGACCCGGACGTCGCGGGTGGCCTCGTAGGCCAGGAGCGTCACCAGCTCGTCGGCGAGCCGACGGAACGTCGGCGAGTCGGTCGTCTCGTCGCGCAGGACAGTGAGCTTGTGGGCGACGAGCGGGTGGTCGACGACGTGGGTGCGCATGGCGCAAACCCTAGTGGGCGCGGGCGCAACGAGACACGCCGGGAATGGGTCGAAAGGGGGTTGGCCCCCCTGCCCGGGTCTGTCAGGCTGGTGGTCGTCCACAGAGCAGGGGCGGAACCGGAGGAGTGACATGACCGAGGTGATCATCGGAGTCGACTTCGCCCTGGCGGCCTACCGTGAGGAGGGCGTCTGGCAGGTCCAGGAGCTCGCCCCCGACGTGCTCATGGACATCGGCACCCTCGCCCACGCCCTGCGCCGCTTCCCCGGCGACGGCGGCGCGGTCGGGATGATCGCGATGGACGAGGACTTCTTCGTCATCGTCCGGGTCGCCGGCGCCACCACCCGGGTCCTGCTGTCCGACGTGACCGCCGCCGACGAGTGGGACCTCGCCCGCTCGGTGGTCGAGTTCCTCGGGCTCCCGGAGGTCGAGGAGGAGGACGACCAGGTCCCGGCCGGCGACCTCGACCTGCTCGGCGACCTCGGCATGCACGCGATGGACATGGCGGTGCTGATCGACGACTTCGACCTCTACCCGGACGAGATGCTCTCCGACGTCGCCCGCAGGCTCGGCTTCGGCCAGCTCTTCGACGACGCCGTCGGCCTCACCAACGCCTGAGGCCGGATGACCCCGTACGCCGCGTGGCGCGAGCCGATGCTCGGCGCCCTCGCCGAGGCGCGGGCCGCGCTGGCCACCGGTGACGTCCCGATCGGCGCGGTCGTGCTCGACCCCGCCGGGGAGGTGGTCGGCCGTGGCCGCAACGTGCGCGAGGCCGAGCACGACCCCACCGGCCACGCGGAGGTGGTGGCGCTGCGGCAGGCCGCCCGGGCCGTCGGCGAGTGGCGGCTCGACGGGTGCACCCTGGTCGTGACGCTCGAGCCGTGCACGATGTGCGCCGGCGCGGCGGTGCTGGCCCGGGTGGAGCGGGTGGTCTTCGGTGCCTTCGACGAGAAGGCGGGGGCGGTCGGCAGCCTGTGGGACGTGGTCCGCGACCGGCGGCTCAACCACCGCCCCGAGGTCGTCTCCGGGGTCCTCGCCGCCGAGTCCACGGCCCTGCTCGATGAGTTCTTCGCCGCCCACCGCGCCTGACCGGGCTCGTCCCCGCCCGGCCATCGACGCCGCCGAGACCGTGGGCATCGGCAACCGTCGCCCGCGGTCGTCCTGGACGCTGCCGGCCGGGACGGCGGAGCAGAAGGCCTACGAGCTCGAGCTCGACGAGGGTGCCGTTCGGTGTCATCGTCTCCACCTCCTCTCTCTGTCAGGTACGTCACCGGACCGACCCGGTTCAGGTGCGGCACTCATCGCGCCGACCCGCCACCCAGGTCGGCCGATCCGGGGTGGGGCGGCCGGCTCCAGCCAGCGCACCCGGCCTGCCCATCCCCACCCCCATCCCGGGCCATGGCGGTCCCCGGTGTTCCGGAGCAGCATGGCCGCACCGGGCAGGGTGCCCGCCGGAGGGAGCGCGGCCATGGCCGAGGAGCAGATGATCAGGATCGTTGAGCAGGCGCTGCGCGAGGTCGGCGTCCCCGAGCCGGTGACCGCGGCGGGGCAGTTCCTCCCGCGTGGTCACACCGGCAGCATGTTCGCCAGCGGGCTGGTCGGCGACAGCCTGGCCGGGTCGTCGGGCGGGGTCGCCGGCTCGGTCGGCACGGCCGCTGGGTCACTCGCCGGCGCGCACGCCCACGACGCCGCCAGCGGGCTCCCGGAGAAGATGCTGGTCGGGGTGACCGCCACGCACGTCTGCGGCTTCGGCGCCGCGACCCGTCACGGCGCGGCCGGGCCGCTGGTCTTCCGGGTCCCCAGGAGGAGTCTGGAGGTGAAGGTGCACCCGCGGGTCAACGTCCGGATCCTCGAGCTCATCGACACGACCAGCGGATCCCGCATCGAGCTCGAGGGGAGCCGGATCCCCCTCACCCACAGCAAGGACGTCATCGAGGAGCTCGGGGACTGACCCGGGCCCCGCAGCGGTCATTCCCGCGGGCCGGCGTGCATGGGCCCGGCCAGGCCGCCGGGGCGGCTGGCCGCCAGGGTCGCCTCGCCCCGGTTGGCCCAGGCGTGGTCGGTGCCGCGCTGGACCACGACGTCGCCGGCCCGCAGGGTCACCTCTTAGTCGTCGAGCACCGACGTGATCTCGCCCTCGTGGACCATCCCGTAGTCGACGGAGGCGGTGCGGTGCACGGGCGACTGGAGGCCGCGCTCGTCGAGGTGGCCGGGGCGGAACTCGTTGATCCGGATCTTCTTGCCGCGCACCGGCCGCGGCACCGCGAGCGCCCGCTGTGTCGGCTCGGGCTCCTCGGCGGTGATCCGGGCCGGGGCGCCCTCGGTGCTCCAGACCTCGTGGAAGGACCAATTCACCGGGGTGAGGATCCCCGGCCGAACGGCGCGGTGGCGTGCCGCAGCGTCGCCAGGTCCTCGAGGGTGAGGCCGCCGGAGGACAGCCGCGGGTGGTGGGCGTCCACGAGGCAGACCATCCGGTCCCGCCACAGCGGCCGGGACTCCCCGGGGACCCGAACGCCAGCGGCGCCACCAGCGCGTCGCACTCGTATCCGGTCGGAGGACCGAATCTCGGTGCCCATGTGGTCGATCTCGAGGCGCACCCCGGGCGCATGCTCGCTCACCCGCTGCACGAGCGGCTCGTGCACCACCGCGATCGCGAAGTCGCTCATCATCAGCCGGAAGGTGTGCCGGCTGGTGGCAGGCTCGAAGATCTCCTCGACGTCGAGGGCCCGGCCGATCAGCCGCGGCGCGTGCTGCACCTCGGGCAGTAGCTCCACCGCGAACGGCGTGAGCTCGTAGTCCCGGCCGCTGCGCGTCAACAGCTCGTCGTCGAACCTGCGGCGCGGCCGGGCCAAGGCGGCGCTCATCGCGGGCTGGCTCAGCGAAAGCCGCTGGCCGTGGCCTGCTGGTTCGGCCGGGACCGGCTCGCCGACCCCGCGCACAGTGGCTCTTGGCGCCTCGACGAGCGGGGAGCTCGCGCTCGAGTCCTCCAGAGCACGGCTCACTCTCCCGTCGCGGAGGGCACGTGGACAGCTGACGGGGAGCCCAGCGAGCCGGTCGGGGCGGGTCATTCCGCCGCGATCGGAAACGCTCGATGGCGTTGCCTCTCGGGGCCGCGAGCGGACAGACTGATCTGTAGCACGCGCGCTGCTTGATGCTCAACGGGTCGACACGCCCACACTCTCAGAGGAGTCGCCATGACCGGTCGTGTCGAGGCCGTCGTCTTCGACGTGCTGGAGACATTGCTCAATGTCGAGGCGATTGCGGACCGACTGGAGGAGGTCGGTCAGCCGACGTCGGTTCTCGGACCGTTCTTCCTGCGCTTCCAGCGCGACGCGATGGCGCTCACCTTGGCCGGAGACTTCGCGGACTTCACCGCCGTCGCCCGCCAAGCACTGAACACCGAGACCAAGCAGGCGATGTCGAGCCACGACATCGCCCACGTCCTGGAGGGCTTCGCAATGGTCCCGGCGTTCCCCGACGCCCTGCCGGCGCTGCAGAAACTCTCCGAGGCCGGCGTCAAGATCGGCTGTCTCACCGTAGGCGACCCCGAGAACACCCGGTCTTTCCTGGCCACAGCGGGCTTGGCTTCCTATGTGGACGAGGTGGTGACCTCCGCCGCGGTCGGTACCTGGAAGCCCGCGCCGGCGGTCTACCACCACTCGGCGCGGAGCCTCGGCTGCGAGCTGGACCGGATGGCGCTCGTGGCGGTCCATGCCTGGGACTGCCATGGTGCCAAGCGCGTCGGCGCGATGGCCGGCTGGTGCTCCCGCCTGGAGGGGGAGCCTGGTGACGTCTTCGAACCAGCCGACGTCCGCGGTGACGACCTCGTGGAGGTTGTCGAAGGCCTCCTCGCACTCTGAGCGGGTCTGTCCGCCGCCGCCATCGTCAGCACGACCCTGTTCCCGTCGTGGCGAGACTCGATCGGACATGTGTCTTTCCGCCGCGATCACGACGCTTCGTGTGGCGCGAAGTTCTGAAGTCCGGGAGTCGCACCCTGGCGCCCGGATAGTCCTGAAGGTGGTTCATACTACGAACGTGTCAGCCTCGTCAGAGGCTGGCTTCGCGGACGTGGTGTAGTTGCAGCACGCTTCCCTTCCAGGGAAGGAGTCGAGGTTCAAATCCTCGCGTCCGCTCCATATGCCGAAGCCGGAGCCGAGCAGCTCCTCGCTGACACGGACGGCGTTGTGGGCTCGCGTCCCCGACCGCACCCGCCCGTGACTTTCCTCCGGGACAGGGCGCTCTCCGCTGCGTTGAGGCCGAGCGCGCCGTGCTTGGCGACACTCAAACCCGTCGAGTCGCTTCAGCTGTGTGCCGCGCGGACCCCAGCGGCCAAGGCGGCCACCTCGAGCTGCACCGCGGAGACCACGGTCTCGGTGTCGGCGTGCGAGCCGGACCTCAGCGAGGACAACGCGGCAGAGCGAAGGTCGGATGCCGCCGCCATGATCCGGTCGCAGTCCACACGGTCCTGGTCGCGGAGCGAACCTTGACGACCACCCGCACGAAGCACGGCGTCGACCCCACTGGCTGCCGTGTGGAGCCGGCCCGCCAGCGAGGGAAGGTCCCCCACTGCGACATCGGCCCGGCGGGCGACGCTGATCGCGTGCTCAGCGGAGGTGACGGACCTCCACATCCGGTGCCGGCGGTTCTGGGCCGCCCACCAGCCGGGCGATCCGATCGAAGCCGAAGCGACCGGGCCCGACACGCGGAGAAAGCCTTCGAGGTCGTGCTGCCGTCCCCGCACGGCCAGGAGACGGGCTCGCGCGGAGTGGTATCGGCGACGTACACCTCGAACCACGACGACTGCTGCAACGCCCGCGGCGACGATGAAGAGCAGCCCCACGACACCCACGGCGATCAACACCTGCTCCACCACAGCCACTCCGTCCTCCATTGCCAGCGAATCGCTGATCCGTGCGTCCACATTACGTCGTGGCCGGCTCTAGGAGACTGGCTGATGCTTGGTCGCAATGAGTGGGTCATCCGGGCCTTCCCCGCGATAGCCGGCTGGGCACCCCGCTTCCCGCGGCCGCAGCCACGATCCTGCGTCTGGTCCCACGGCACGGGTGAGCCGAGCACGTCGCGTCAGCTGCGAAGCCAGGCCAGTACGGCGAGAACGCGCCGGTGCTCGTCGGCGGTGGGGTGCAGTTCCAGCTTGGTCATGATCCGGGCGATGTGGCTCTCGACGGTGCGCAGGTCGATGACCAGGTCGGCGGCGATCGCGGCGTTGGAACGGCCCTGGGCCATCAGCTCCAGCACTTCTCGCTCGCGGGTGCTGAGCCTGTCGAGCTCATCGGCGAGGCCGGTGTTACCCATGAGGTGTGAGACCACCGCCGGGTCGAGCACGGTGCCGCCGGCGAGGATGGTGTGCATCGCCTGGACCAGCACGTCGACATCGACCACCCGGTCCTTGAGCAGGTAGCCGAACCGTTGGGGGTGGGCGCGCACCAGGTCCACGACGTACCGGCTCTCCAGGGACTGGGACAGCAGCAGGATGCCGAGTTCGGCGTGCCGCTCGCGAAGCTCGACCGCCGCGCGTGCGCCTTCGTGGGTGTACGTCGGAGGCATCCTGATGTCGATCACGGCGAGGTCGGGCCGGTGTTCGTCGACGGTCGCGATCAGGTCAGTGGCGTTGCCCACCGCCGCGACCACCTCAGTGCCGGTCTCTGTCAGCAGTCGAGTGAGTCCGTCCCGGAGGAGCCCGGAGTCGTCCGCGATCACGACGCGCACGGGAGCACCGCCTGGATGGTGGTTCCGGCACCGGCCGGGGAGTCGATCACCAATGTGCCGCCCGCCGCCTCGACCCGGTCGGCCATGCCTCGAAGTCCGGGCCCGTCTGGGTTGGCCGCACCACCTCCGTCGTCGCGGATCCGGATGCGTAGCTGGCAGTCGTGCTGCTGCACCCCGACCGTGACCCTGGTGGCATGGGCGTGCTTCTGGGCGTTGACCACCGACTCGCCGATCACAAGCCAGGCCGTGAACTCGACAGCCGGGTCGAGACGCGGAACATCCACGTCGAGGTGTAGGTCGAACGGCGAGTGCCGGGCGAGGTCGTCGAGCGCCGCCGGCAGGCCGCCGTCGACGAGAGCCGCCGGGTGCAGACCGTTGGCCAGGTCCCGGAGGTCGCGGACCGCCGACTGCGCCGCAGTTGCGCCGTCGGACAGGGCCTGGCGGATGCGGACGTCGTCCCCGCTCAGGCCGGCGGACCTGAGGTCCATCGCCAGCGCGAGGAGCCGTTGTTGTGCGCCGTCATGGAGGTCGCGCTCGATCCGCCGGCGCTCGGTGCGCTGGGCTTCCGCGAGTCGGCGGCGCGAGCTCTCGACCTCGCCAAGCCGCCGGGCGAGCTCGGCGCGGAGGCCGGCGTTGTCCAGCTCGGCGGCCGCGACCCGCGCCCCGGCACTGACGACCTCGGCGTCCGTATGTGCCGGGTCGTAGCCGATCCTGGCCACGATGCGGCCGTGGTTGGCGACGTCCACCCAGTCGGCCATGTCGGGCGGTGCCAGCCCCGCGTCGGTGACCCAGGTGTCCGGCCGGGCACCCGGATAGGCCACCGTCACGGACGGATCAACGAACGCCCGACGGAACAACGCCTCGAGATCGCGGCCGGCCCGTTGGTCCGCGAGCTCGGCGTCGACCAGCCGTACGGCGTCGTACCGTCGTCGGTTGAAGCGCCGGTCGATGAGGTCCTGGATCGCCCGCAGAGCGGGTGCCGCGATGGCCGCAACCGCGAGGGCACCCACCGTGGCCGCGATCGCGGGCGAGGTCGACCAGCGCTGGGCCCCGCGCGCGCCGAACCACACGATCAGCGCATACGTGCCGACCAGCAGCAAGGTGAGCACGACATAGGTGGTGGTCCGGGCCAGGACCCGCTCGACGTCGTACAGGTGGTAACGGGTGATCGACAGTCCGGCCGCGATCGGGATGAGCACCACGAACCCGCCCGTCGACACCACTGTGCCAGCTGAGCTGCCGGCACTCGAGGCGACGAACGCCGCGACGACGAAGGCGGGCAGGGGCACCACGACGAGGGCCAGCCACAGCAGCTGGCGACGGTCGTCGCCACGGGCGCGTCGCCAGCGCAGCAGGAGCGACACACCGGAAGCGACCAGGCCGGCGGCCACCAGCAGCACCAGGCTGTACTCGACCCAGGCGGCCGCCGGCTGGATCGCCGGCACGGCCCAGGGGTTCTCGATGTCTTGGAACGGCGGCTCGAACGGGTTCGTCTTCAGAAGGCTCAGCAGGAACGCCACCGCGCCGGCACCGACGATGACCCGGCCGAGCGCGTGCCAGCGTGGGGAGAGATACGTGCCGGTAGGTGTGAGCAGCAGGATCAACGCCACCAGGACGAACCACGGGATCCAGGTGGCGTCGTTGACCGCCGCGACAGCGCCCGTTGCGGGCAGCGACCCCGGCCGCGCCAGTCGACCCCACTCGATCCAGGCCTCGAGAGGGCCAGAGACCAAGATCGTCGCGCTCAGGGCCAGGAAGAGCCAGCCCACCGGGTGTCGCGGCTCGGTGCGGACGATCGCGAATCCGACCACGGCCGCCGAGGCGACGCCCAGGAGGAGGACCCAGGTCTCGCCGCCGAAACCGACCAGTTCGGCATGACCTGTACGCACCAGCAACCTGTCGGAGACCAACCCCAGGAGCAGGACGACGGCCTCGATCGCGACGACCGAGGTCGCGATCCAGCGTGCCCGGCGCGCACCCACCCTCGAATGCTGACACCAACATGAGGGTTCCGTAACCGTGGGGGCACGGAACCCTCATCGGGGCGGGCACCCCACCACGGTTCCGAGCGCGCTCCGATGTGCTCAGCCGCAGCTGGAACGAGGCTGGATGCATGACCATCACCAGCAGTTCTCCTCGTTCCACCGCACTCGACAGCCCGCCTGCGGGTCGCCGAACCATGGTGACGCTCGCCGTCATCTACCTCGGGTTGTTCGCGTTTCTCATGGCCACCGGCGCTGACCGCGAGCCGGACGCCAACCCGGCCAAGCTGATCGCCGACTACGACGTCAGCGCGACCGTCATCAAGATCGTCACCTACTCGACCGTCGTCGCCGGGGCCGTCCTCGTCTTCTTCGGGGCAGCGCTCCGGTCCGCGCTCAACCTGCGCACCCGGCGGTGGACCGCGGATGTCGCGTTCCTCGGCTTCGTGTTGATGGCGTTGACGTTGGTCACGTGGGCGATCAGTGCCCTCGCGCTGTATCACGCCGTTGACATCGGGGACACCGGCGTCGTGAGGGCGATCAACGTCATCGACACGGAGAACTTCCCGCTGGCGATGCTGTCCATGACGTGCGCGATGGTCGGGGTCGGTGTCACGGCATTGCGTGAGCAGGCACTGCCGACCTGGCTTTGCTGGGCATCGATCGTGCTCGGTGTGATGTCACCACTCGGACCGCTCGCATTCGCACCGTTCGTCCTGTTCGCCATCTGGACCGTCGTGGTCGCCGCCACGGTCCGTCTCTCGCAAGCCTGACCGTCGCCGTCGACCCCACCCGAGGCAGCCCGGCTGCCCCACCCTTCGAACCATGAAGCCGATGGGTGGGGTCGACGCGGCGTCCCGGACGGCGAGAGAAGCCGGCCTGGCACACGCACATCGGGACGGAGGCGATCCGCGACCCGCGGACGCCCGCCCCATCAGCCCGAAGCCGTGGACGCTCGAGGACCTCGAGGCGAAGGACCAGGTCCTCATGACCGGATCTGAACTCGGCCTGGGCTGGTAACCCACGCTTCGGGGGGATGAGTCACTTCGCCGCGATTCCACGCCGCCGACGGCTCCGCCGTGGAGCAGGCGACTTGGAGCACGTCACGGCGTGTCGATCAGCGCAGCACCCGGGCCATGAACGTGTCCAGGTTCGTCATCAGGCGCTCGATCTTCTGCTCGGTGGTGAGCCGTTCCTCCATGATCACGGTGCCGTTGCTCCGGAGGTTGCGGACGAAGAGAGAGCAGTCGAGCGCGGCGCAGACATAGGTCCCGACGGTGTCGCCTCGTTGGCCCGCCTTGCCCGCCCGCGGCGCGACCATCAGGCCCACCGATCCGACGGTCATGCACAGATCGCACATCGTCTTGCGCGATCGTCCCGACGCTGCCCTGCGAGGTGCGCAGCGCGATCGCGCGGACCCGGCCACCGTGGTCGGTGACGAGATAGTTCCGCCCCGGGGCCTTCGGATCCTGCCATCCCAGGTAGTCCAGGTCCCCCCAAGGCCGCTCGTCCAGGTCCCGCGGAAGGTTGACCCGCCCCGCCGCGCCCTTGCTGATGTTCACGAAGGCGGTTCGGATCTGCTTCTCGGTCAACGGGTTCACGAGGCACGATGCTAGGTTTCCTACAGGCATTAGGCAAACGGCTAAAGGAGTGAGGTTTGCGACGAGGACTCACCGCTGAGGTCGTCGTCCGAGCGGGCGCCGACCTGGCCGACGAGATCGGCTTCGACGCCGTGACGGTCTCCGAGCTTGCCCGCCGCCTTGGCGTCCGAACACCCAGCCTCTACTCCCACATCCACAGCTCGACAGATCTCTCGGCTCGCATGTGTGCGCTGGCACTCGATGAGCTGGCCGACCTGGTCGCCGACGCGATCTCCGGCTTGTCGGGGCGATCAGCCGTCCAGGCGCTGCTGGAGACCTACGGTGACTACGCGCGCCGCCATCCGGGACGGTACGCCGCCATCGGGGTGCGCCTGCCGACGACGCCCTCGCCCGCCAACGAGAGTGTCTCGATCGCACTGGCCGCTGGCCGACGCCACGCCGCCCTCCTCCGGGCAGTGCTGCGGGACTACGACCTGTCGGGAGATGCCGAGGTCCACGCCATCCGCTTGCTGGGGAGCGTCGTCCGCGGGTTCACCAGCCTGGACCTGGCCGGCGGCTTCGAACACAGCAGCCCGCCCAGCGACGAGTCGCGCGCCTACATCGCGCATGCACTGGACATCATGCTGCGGGAACGCAGGCCGGCATGATCACCAGCGACTCGACACGAGCGCGGATGCTCAACGGACTGGCGGCAGGCTGATCTCGAGGTGGCTGACATGACACGGTCAAGGAACTCGAATGTCTGACCCCTGGTAGGGACAGTGCCGAGCAAAGACCTAGAAGTCGTTCGCCGAGTCCGCTCCACTGCCGCGGATGCGTCGGATGTGCACCAACCTCGCGAGACGGATGGCCGGTCGGACCAGGAACTCGATGCTGCCCAACAGGAAGCACCAGGTCGCCACGGTGGTCGTCGACTCCCAGAAGAAGAGAATGCTGCCGACGAGAAACCACAAGGCGATCAGGACGTCGTTGCCGATGCTGAGCGCCTCGTACCGTCGCCGAATGACGAGTTCTTCGCGGCCGATGTCCAACGTGAAGGTTCTCTGAGTAGTCATCGCTCTCCCGGAGGTCGAAGCAGGGTCCTCTGGAGCAGTGCCCACGTCGCGGTCATGCCTAACCCGTCTGGTACCGGCCTACGTCGCGCAGTCAGCAACAGCCGAGTGCTCTCGCACGAACCGGTGGCTGCCATGGCCCACGGCGTCCCTGGACGAGGGGGCTTTCCCCGGCGAGGCGTACTGTCGAGGCACGGAGCCATCCAGGCTTTCTCTCAGAGAGATCCCCCATGAGCGACAAGTCGCCGCGGCAGAGCATGTCCAAGAAGTCCGGGAAGTCCATCAAGGAGAAGCGCGCGGAGAAGCGCAGCCACGGGACCGAGGAGTCCGTCTCGGACAGGATCCACCCGGCGAAGAAGAAGTGACGCTCCTGCGGCTCGGCGTGATCGGGTCGTCCTCGAAGGAGAACGAGCACCGGCTGCCGCTGCACCCCGAGCACCTCCCCCTGCTGGACGCCGACCTGCGGGCCCGGATCACGCTCGAGCACGGGTACGGCGCAAGGTTCGGGGTCTCCGACGAGGCCCTCGGCGATCACGTGGCCGGGTTCGCGTCGCGCGCGGAGATCCTGGCGGGATCCGAGGTCGTGCTGCTCCCGAAGCCGCAACACGCAGATGTCGCCGCCCTCGGGCCCGGGCAGGTGCTGTGGGGCTGGCCGCACTGCGTGCAGGACCGGGAGCTCACCCAGCTCGCCATCGACCGACGGCTGACCCTGATCGCCTTCGAGGCGATGAACCACTGGACCCGGGACGGCGGGGTCGGCCTGCACGTGTTCCACAAGAACAACGAGCTCGCCGGCTACTGCTCGGTGCTCCACGCGCTCCAGCTGGCGGGCCTGACCGGTGACTACGGCCGGCGGCTGACCGCGGTGGTGATCGGGTTCGGCGCGACCGCACGTGGCGCGGTGACCGCGCTCAACGCACATGGCGTGCACCAGGTCGTGGTGTTGACCCACCGCGCCGTGGCCGCAGTCGGCTCGCCGATCCACTCGGTGGTGATCCGGCAGTTCGATCAGGAGCCGGACGGCGAGCACCTCAGCCACGTGATCACCGAGCGGGGTCGCGAGCCGCTGGCGGCCTTCCTGGCCGAGAGCGACATCGTCGTCAACTGCACCCTGCAGGACCCCGCCAGGCCGCTCGTGTACCTCAAGACGACTGACCTGGCATGCGTTCCGCCCCGGCAGTGTCATCGTCGACGTGTCGTGCGACCTGGGCATGGGATTCAGCTGGGCTCGCCCGACGACGTTCGAGGAGCCGGCCTTCATGGTGGGAGGAAGCGTCCTGTACTACGCGGTCGACCACAGCCCGTCGTACCTGTGGCGCTCGGCCACCTGGGAGAACAGCAACGCGTTGATCCCGTTCCTGCGGCCGATGCTCGAAGGCGGCACCGCCTGGGACGCCGACGAGACGCTGAGCCGGGCCATCGAGATCCGTGACGGCCGTGTGGTCAATCCGGCGATCCTGGCGTTCCAGGGGCGAGCCGCGGAGCCGCCGTACGCCCTGGTCTGAGCCGCGCCACGTCCGGTGGTCGCGCGACCACGGCTGGATCAATGCCCGAGATGCGCCCTGAGCCGCTCGACGGTTCCGTCCACGTCGGTGAGCTTGTCGAGGCCGAAGAGTCCGACCCGAAAGGTGGAGAAGTCGTCTCCCTCGCCGCACATCAGCGGTACGCCGGCGGCCACCTGGAGGCCACGCTCCTTGAGCTTCGCGCCGCTCCGGATCTCGGGATCGTCGGTGAAGACCACCACGACGCTGGGTGCGGCGAACGCCTCGGAGGCGACGGAGGCGAACCCGAGCTCGGCGAGCGTGGCGCGGACCCGCGTGCCCAGGGCGATCTGAGCCTGACGGAGCTTGTCGAGTCCGGCGGCACGGGTCTCGAGCATCAGGGCAGCGTCGTGGGCGAGCGTGTCGGTCGGCATCGTGGCGTGGTACGGCGTCTTGCCCTGGGCGTAGGCCTCCGTGATCGTCAACCACTTCTGCAGGTCGACGGCGAAGCTGGTCGAGGTCGTGGACATGACCCGGTCCCGACCGGCCTCACCGAGCATGACGTAACCCGCGCACGGCGAGCCGCTCCAGCCCTTCTGCGGGGCGCTGAGCAGGACATCGACGCCGAGCTCCGTCATGTCCACCCACATCGCCCCCGACGCGATGCAGTCGAGGACGAAGAGCCCACCGGCCGCATGCGTGGCCGCGGCGACGGCGCGGACATAGTCGTCGGGCAGCAGCATGCCCGCCGCCGTCTCCACGTGTGCCGCGAAGACGACCTCGGGACGGACGCGCTCGATCGCCTCGACCACCTCGTCGATCGGAGCCGGGACCCAGGGAGCCTGCCGCTCGTCGGACACCGGGCGGGCGCTGCAGACGGTCGTCTGGCCGGCCACCGATCCGGCATCGAAGATCTGCGACCAGCGGTAGGAGAACAGCCCGTTGCGTACGACGAGGCATCGCCGCCCGGTCGCCAGCTGGCGTGCCACGGCCTCCATGGCGTAGGTGCCGCCACCCGGGACGACCGCGACCGTCTCAGCGGCGTACGTCGTGCGCAGGGAGTCGATGATGTCCTGCATCACGCCGACGAAGCGTCGGGACATGTGGTTCAGGGACCGGTCGGTGAAGACCACCGAGTACTCGAGCAGGCCATCGGGATCGACGTCGCGGCGAGGAAGGCTCACCTCCGCAGGTTGTCACAGTTCCCGCCGCCGTGCGGTGGCCATCCGTGCGGCGCCGCGGGGCCGCCACCTACCTGCTCGACCTCCGGCTGATCACTCCCAGTGGTTGGTGTTCAGCGCACCGTGCGGCCCGGCCAGGTAGCCGACGAACAGGCCCGAGGGGTCGCGCCGCGCGCAGGTCTCCCGGAGCCTCGTCCAGTTCTCGTCGGCCATGAGCCGCACCTGGCGCCGGCTCAGGTCGCTGTCACCGAGGTACTGGCCGACCGTGACCGGCTCGAGGTCGGCCATCGCCGAGGCCAGCCACTGCTGGTGCCGGTCGTCGTCGGCCTCGTCCTCCACCGGGACGGCTTCCTCGACCTCGAGTGCCGGGTCCTGGTGAACGGCCGGCTGGTGGGGCGGGACCGGCTCGCGCACATGCACTGGACCTTCGCCCAGATGATCGGCCACGCCTCCCGCGACTCCGTCGTGGTGGCCGGCGACCTGCTGGCCTCCGGCACCACCGGCGGTGGCGGCTGCCTGGCCGAGCTCTGGGGTCGCCGCGGCGCCCGCACCCCGCCGCCGCTCGAGCCGGGGGACGAGGTCCGGATCGAGGTGGAGGGGATCGGCGTGCTCGCCGTCCGCGTGCGTCATGATGAGGCGTGCGCGACAGGTGGCGAGCACGGCTCGTCGGCGAGCTGACCCGGCTGCGGAGCGACGGCCGCGCCGCGCTCCTGTGGTCGCTGCGGATCACGTTCGCCGCGACGGCCAGCTACGTCGTGGGGACGCTGCTCTTCCCCGGCACCCAGCCGCTGCTGGCCCCGCTGACCGCGATGCTGGTCGTCCAGGTCACCCCGGTGTCGCTGCTCGCCAGCGGCCTGGACCGGGTGGTGGCCGTGGTGACCGGGGTGTCGCTCGCGGTGGCGTTCGCGGCCGTCGTACCCCTGGAGTGGTGGAGCCTCGGGATGCTGATCTTCGTCTCCATCACGATCGGCCAGGCGCTGCGCCTGCGGTCGAACCTGATCGAGGTGGCGATCAGCGGGATGCTCGTGCTCGGCGTCGGGGCGCTGGGTGCCGAGTCCGCGGCCGGCCAGCGGATCGCGGAGACGCTGGTCGGGGCGGGCGTGGGGATCGCTGCCAACCTGCTCTTCCCGCCGCGGATCCCCACCGCCGACGCCGGCCTGGCCATCGAGCGCCTCGCCGACTCGGTCAGCGACCTGCTCACCGGTGCCGCGGACGCGCTGACGACGCTGTCGCCCGACCCCGGCGCCCTGACCCCGGCGGCCCGGGGCTGGCTCGGGGAGGCCCGCCGGATCACCCACCAGGACGTGCCCCGCGTCGGCGCCACCCTCCTCGCCGCGGAGCAGGGACGTCGGCTCAACGTCCGCGCCGTGGGCACGGCCGACCTCGGCCCCGGGCTGCGCCAGGGGATCGAGTCCCTGGAGCACTCGGTCCTCTCCGTCCGGTCCATGTTCCGCGCGCTCGCGGACGCCAGCACCGACGCGACCTGGCTCGGCGACGAGGGCGCCGACGACGTGCTGCTCGGCCTCGCGCAGACGCTCCGGGAGATGGCGGCCGGCATCGACGCCTTCGGGGAGCTGGTGCGGATCGAGGCGGCTCCCGCCCGGCAGATGAGCACCGACCACGTCCGGGAGCTCCGGGACGCGGTGGCCGGCCTGACCGAGGCGCGCGGCCGGCTGGAGGACCTGCTGACCACCGACGTCGACCCCACGCTGCGCGAGCTGCACGCGGCGGTGCTCTCGACCGTCAAGCGGCTGCAGCGGGAGCTGGACCTCGAGCAGCGGGTGCGGCGCCAGATCCAGCTCCGGCCCGCGACGCGACCGCGGCCGCGCCCGCGCCCGCGCCGCCCGCGCCCGGCCGCGCCGCCGTCGCCGTTCACCCCGGCGTCCGGGGCCGGTGAGGTGACCCCGGAGGCGGAGACCATGCCGATGCCGCGGCTCCCCGAGCAGGAGCAGGACGAGCCCTGAGAGCCCGTCGCCCCGGCTGCCGGGCCGGGTCAGCCGATCTGCTCGGCCAGCGCGACGATGATGCCGGCGGGGCCGCGCAGGTAGCAGAGCCGGAAGATGCTCTCGTACTGGGCGACCTGGCCCAGGAGCTCGGCGCCGTGGGTGCGCAGGCGGGCGATGGTGTCGTCGATGTCGTCGACGGCGAACATGACGCGATGCAGGCCCAGCGTGTTGGGCGGTGGGACCTGCGGGTCAGGGCTGACGGCCTCCGGGACGTGGTACTTGGTCAGCTCCAGCTTGCTGTGGCCGTCCGGGGTGCGCATCATCGCGATGTCCGTCCGGACGCCGTCGAGGCCGACGGTGTGGTCCGCAAAGAGGCCTTCGATCTGCCCGGTGCCCTCCAGCTCCATGCCGAGCTCGGTGAAGAACGCGACTGCCGCGTCCAGGTCGTCGACGACGATGGCGACGTTGTCCATCCGCTGAATGGTCATGTCCCCGACTCTAGAGAAGCCGCACACCGCCGATCCGACATCGTGGCGCTGGCAGGACTAGAGGCCGCTGAGGCGTTTGGCCGATGCGCACGCGGCGTTCCGGGCACTAGCGTCGAACGGCAGGGGCCGACGACCGTCGGCTGCGGACGCCGAGGAGGAGCCATGCCGACCTTGATTGGTCACCACGACGTGAAGGACCGCGATCACTGGCTGGCGTCCCCGAAGCGCGAGGAGTTCTTCGGCCCCGTCGGTGTCACCAACATCCGCACCTTCGTCGACCCTGCGAACCCGACGCATGTCGCCGTGCTCATGGACGTTGCCGACATGGACGCGTTCCAGACCGCGATGCAGTCGGAGACCGCGGCCGCGGCGATGGCGTCCGACGGCGTGTTGCCCGAGACCCTGGTGATCCTCGTCGAGGCGTAGCTCGTCACGTCGGGGGTTCGGACCGTCGCGATGAATCGGGTCCGGTCGCGCCGGCGGCACACCGGGTGGAGATGCTGTCCCACTCCGGGACAGGGGCCGACTGCAACGCCACGCCTGGCCCCGCCGTGGTCCGGGATGCCGTCGCCAAGCTGGCGCTCACGCCCGGCGGTCCCTAGCCCTGGGCAGGTCGACGACACAGGACGTCGAGCCGCACGAACGTCTGGTCGAACGAGCCGTCGTGACGACGAAGCCGACCCAGGGACTGCACGGCTTGCCGTTCGATGGTGGCGGCCAGCCCGGCGGACGCGTGCCGCGTGAGGACCAGGATCGCCTGGGTCCGCAGCAGTCCTTCCAGCTCCTCCTCGCTGAACCTGCGTCGCTGCGCGACGGTCCGCACCCCTCCGTCGGGGATCTCGAATCCGGCCGCTTCCAGCTCCTCGAACACCGAAGCGGTGTCCGGGAACGGCGGGGGCGCAGGCACTCCGTGACGCTGCGCGAGGTCGCTGAGCATGTGGTTGATCCGGCGGATGTTGCCGGTGCCGGCGCCCTCCGCGTGCAGGACTCCGTCCGGCTTCAGCACGCGGAACACGGCGCGGAAGAACTCCGGCCGCTCCGCAGCCGGAATCCAGTGCAACATGGCACGACTGAGGACGAGGTCGACCGAGCCGGGGCCGATCACCTCGTCCACCCGATCGGCCGCCGCCCGGACGAACCGCAGGTTCGGGAGCTCGTGACGGCGTGCCTGCACGAGCATCGACTCGTCGCGATCCACTCCGACGACCTGCCCGTCGGGGACCAGCGAGGCCACCTTCGCCGTGAACTCCCCGGTCCCGCAGCCCAGGTCGACCACCACATCGGTGGGGGACGGCGGGCGACGGCTCAGGAACCAGTCGTCCGCGTCGCGGTGGTGCCCCGAGTGCCTGGCGTACGGCGCACCCTGCCACTGCGCAGGCGAGGCTTGGTCGCTCATCGGTGTCCCGCTCGATCGCTCGGTGCACGTCCCACCCCAACCTAGCGCTCCCGGGGCGGCACTGCCGGGGCGATGTTCTGGTTGCCACGGAACACGTTCGTCGGGTCGTAGCGTCCCTTGAGCGTGGCGAGCCGGTCGGCGTTGCTCCCGAAGCAGGCGCGGGCTGCTGCCGGGCCCTCGTCCATCAGGAAGTTCGCATAGCTCCCGGGCATCGCGTACGGCTCCAGCGCATCGCGGAACCCGGTCGACCACGCCTCCAGGACGTCGCCGTGCCCGGTGGTCGGGGCGACGGCGGCGAACATCTGGGCGAAGGCGGCATCTCGCCACGGCCACGCGGTGTCCTCGCGGTGAGCCCTCGCCGCCGCGCCGTCGAGCGGGTAGAGGTGGCTCTGGCACAGCGGCGTCGGCTGGGAGCGGCCGAAGCGCTCGAACTGCGCGGCGGCCGAGTCCGGGAGGTCCTGGAACAGGAGGCCGGTCAGGTGGAGCTGCCTGCCGGCGGCCGCGCCGGCGTCGAACGCCGACTGGAGCCGGGGGTAGGGCAGCCGCACCACTGCGTCGAGCAGGGGCTGCTCGGCGCGGAAGGCCGCGAGCGCCCGCTCCGAGCGCTCCTCCGGAGCGGTGTTGCACCAGACCAGCGCGCAGACGGGCCGTCCACGGACCTCGGCGGGGACGGGGCCTTCCGCTGGGACGGTGAGCACCGCGAGGAACGCGTAGATGTCGTCGGGCTGCTGCGGCAGCCAGTCGCGGTAGAGGCGGACCAGCCGCTCGGTGCGCCCGAGCGGGAACAGCATCGGACCTCCGGTCACCAGGGAGACCGGGTGCAACCGCATCCGCAGCTCGGTGACCACGCCGAGGTTCCCGCCCCCGCCGGTCAGGCCCCACAGGAGGTCACCGTCGCCGTCCGCGCCGGCGCGCACACGTGTGCCGTCGGCGAGCACCACGTCCGCGCCCACCAGGTTGTCCACGGCCAGTCCGTGCCTGCGGGTCAGGTAGCTGATCCCGCCGCTGAGGGTGAACCCGGCCATGCCCACCGAGGAGACGGTGGCGGTGGTGGTGGCAAGTCCGGCGGAGTGAGTGGCGCGGTCGACGTGGCCGGCCAGGGCGCCGCCTCCGATCGACGCGACGCGGCGCTCGGCGTCCACGCCGACGTGGGCGATCGCGCGCAGGTCGATGACCACGCCGCCTTCGACCGAGCTGTGCCGTGCCGCGCTGTGGCCGCCGGCGCGAACCGCGAGGGGCAGCCCCTCCGACACCGCGAACCGCACGGTGGTGGCGACGTCGTCGGCGTCACGACAGCGTACGACTGCCGCAGGACGAGACTCCCGACCGCCGTTGACGATCGCCCGGACCGCGTCGTACCGCGGGTCTGCGGGCCCGACGACCTCGCCGCGAAGTCGTGCGTCGAGGGCGGAGCTGATGTCGACGGAGGTGCTCATGGTGGCCTGCCTGGGATCGGGGGACGAACACCCCAACCTCCTCCGCTCCGGCGCGCGGGGCATCGGCAGGAACCCTCAACTGGTGGAGCGCATCCGGGCGTCGTGCCGCACGACGTACGCCGCGGCCTCGGCCCGGTTGCGCAGGCCGAGCTTGGACAAGACGTTGCGGACGTGGCGTTCGACGGTCTTGCGGGACAGCACCAGCCGCTCGGCCAGCTCCCGGTTGGACAGCCCCTCGCCGAGGAGGGCGAGCACCTCCCGCTCACGCCGGGTGAGCTTCCCGTGACCAGCCGGCCCGCCGCGCGCCGCGGTCACGCCGAGCTCACGGAGCCGGGCGGCGGCCTGGTCGGCGTCGCGAGCGGCCCCCAGGGTCTCGAAGGCCGTCAGGGCAGCGCGGGCCTCCGCGATGCCGTCCTCGCCGGGCAGGAGCGCCGCCAGCGCCGACCGCGTGCGGGCGGCCTCCAGGGGCAGGCGTAGCCGGGCGAACATGCCGAGGGCGCGCTCGAGTGAACCGGGGTCACGCCGGGCTCGCCCGGCGGCCCGCAGCGCTCGAGCCTGCAGCTGCTCGCAGCGAGTCGTCGAGGCGAGCTCCGCCAGTCGGTCGAGTGCCTCGTCGGACTCCGGAGCGTCCACCAGGGCGATGAGCTCCCACAGGGTGCCTTCCTCCAGGCAGGCGCTGAGGCCGGGCCGGTAGGAGCCGGGCGGCTCCGCCGTGGTGCTGTGCAGCCCGTGCAGACGACGGAGCGCGAGCCGGCGCGCTCCGGCCGGGTCGCCGCGAGCGGCGGCCAGCGAGGCCATGACGACGCCGCTGGTCTCGAAGTCCTCGAAGCCCTCCAGCAACCGCTCGGCCTCCTCGAGCCTGCCCTGGGCAAGACGCAGCTCGGCGAACCGGGCACTCGCCTCGGCGCAGACGGCAGGCTCGGCCGAGACCCCGATCTCCAGGGCGGCCCGGAGCTCGCGCTCCGCCCCGGCCCAGTCCCCGGAGGCGGTCAGGATCGCGCCCAGGTAGGTCCGGCAGGTGGTGTGCAGGTGGGGGTTCCCGTAGCGCTGCTCGAAGGCGTCGGCCGCGCGGATCCACTGCAGGGCGTGGTCGAGGTCGGCGGTCTGCGCGCAGGCGCTGATCAAGGTGCAGCTGGTGTAGACGACGGTGTGCGGCCGCGTGGACTCGCCGGCCAGCGAGGCGGCCATCGCCTCGTCGAGCAGAGCGGTGCCCTCCTCGCCGCGGCCCTGCTGCAGCAACGAGGCGCCCAGCTGGCTCAGCGCGCAGAGCTCGAGGTCGGTGTCGCCGAACCTGGCGGCGGTCTCGCGTGCCTCCGCCGCCAGCCGTTCGGCAGCGACCGGGTCGGCGCTGTCGTGCGCGCGCAGCAGCGACACCCATCCCGCCAGCGGCGGCAGGCGGGAATCCGCCGCCAGCCGCGCGGCCCGGGCGAGCCAGCCGCGAGCGGCGGCGGTGTTGCCCAGGCTGACTCGCTCGGTGAGGTAGAGGGCGACCGCGACCATGGCGCCGCTCGCCGGGTCGCCGTCGTGCTGGAAGGCCGCGTAGGCCCGGGCGAGGTAGCGGACCGCCTCGTCCGTCTCGCCCAGCCACCACAGGACGTCGCCCAGGCCGAAGAGCACCTCGGCCGCGGGCTCGCGGGCGGCCAGCACCTCGAACGCGCCGCGCGCGGTGGCCCAGTCGCCAGCAACGACCGCCGCCTGTGCCGTCTCGACGAGCTGGTCCGACCTGCTGGTCGCCATGCAGTCCAGATTACGGCGACCGGCAGGTCCGGGACACCTCTCAGACGGACGCCGGTTGCGCCGTGTGCGCCCGCACGTAGCCGGCGTACACGCCGGCGCTCGGCTTCGGCGTACGCACGAAGGTCTCCCCAGCTCGCAGCCCACGAACCCGAGCACCCTGAGAAGTGAGAGCTGGCCGCGATGCGTGACCTGGTCCGGCGCACCCACGAGGTGCGCCGCTACGAGCCGCGCGGCGATCTCGACTGGGACGCCGCGGCGCGTCGCGTCATGACGGCGGGCGGGTGATGATGGGCCGCATGCGTGTCGCCCTCATGGTCACCTGCGTCAACGACGCGATGTTCCCCGAGACCGGGAAGGCGGTGGTGAGGCTGCTGCGCCGGCTCGGGGTGGACGTCGAGTTCCCGCAGGCGCAGACCTGCTGCGCGCAGCCGATGGTCAACACCGGCTACCTCGACGAGGCGGTGCCGGTGGTGCGCACGTTCGTCGACGCGTTCGCGGGGTACGACGCGGTCGTGACGCCGTCCGGGTCCTGCGCCGGTTCCGCCCGGCACCAGCACTCGCTGGTGGCGCGGCGGTCGGGCGACGCCGCGCTGGCGACCGCGGTCGCGCAGACCGCACCGAAGGTCCACGAGCTCAGCGAGTTCCTCGTCGACGTGCTGGGGGTGACCGACGTGGGGGCGTACTTCCCGCACCGGGTGACCTACCACCCCACCTGCCACTCGCTGCGCCTGCTCGGCGTCGGGGACCGGCCCCGCCGGCTGCTGGAGGCGGTCCGCGGGATCCGGCTCGCCGACCTGCCGGCCGCCGAGGAGTGCTGCGGCTTCGGCGGCACCTTCGCGGTGAAGAACGCCGACACCTCGGTCGCGATGGGTGCCGACAAGGCCCGGCACGTGCGCGAGACCGGGGCCGAGGTGCTGGTCGCCGGCGACAACTCCTGCCTGATGCACATCGGTGGGGTGCTGTCGCGGCAACGCTCCGGCGTCCGGGTGATGCACCTGGCCGAGATCCTGGCGGCGACCGAATGAGCGCCACGTTCGTCGGCATGCCGGCCTTCCCGACCGCGGCGCGCGAGGCGCTCGGGGACACCCAGCTGCGGCACAACCTGGCCCACGCCACCCACACGATCCGGGACAAGCGCGCGCGGGTCGTGGCCGAGGTCGAGGACTGGGAGGACCTGCGGCTGACCGGCGCCGCGATCAAGGAGTCCGCGCTGCGCGACCTGGACCGGCACCTGGTCGACCTCGAGGCCGCCCTCACCGCGCGCGGCGCAGTCGTGCACTGGGCGCGGGACGCCGCGGAGGCCTGTGCGGTCGTGGCGCAGGTCGCGAAGGCGCACGGCGCCGACGAGGTGGTCAAGGTCAAGTCGATGGCCACCCAGGAGATCGGCCTGAACGAGGCGCTGGCCGAGGAGGGCATCGCCGCCTGGGAGACCGACCTCGCCGAGCTGATCGTCCAGCTGGGCGAGGACCTGCCCTCGCACATCCTGGTGCCGGCGATCCACCGCAACCGCGCCGAGATCCGGGAGATCTTCCGGGACAGGATGGCGGCCGCCGGTCGCCCCGCCCCCGACGGGCCTGACCGACGACCCGGCCGTGCTCGCCGGCGCCGCGCGGCTGCACCTGCGCGAGAAGTTCCTGCGCGCCAGGGTCGCGGTGTCCGGCGCCAACTTCGCCGTGGCCGAGACCGGCACGCTGGTGGTCGTGGAGTCCGAGGGCAACGGCCGGATGTGCCTGACCCTGCCCGAGGTGCTGGTCAGCGTCGTCGGGATCGAGAAGGTGGTGCCGACCTGGGCCGACCTCGACGCGTTCCTCCGGTTGCTGCCGCGCTCCTCCACCGGGGAGCGGATGAACCCCTACACCTCCACCTGGTCCGGGGTCACCCCCGGCGACGGCCCGCAGGAGGTGCACGTGGTGCTCCTCGACAACGGACGCACCCGGGCGCTGGCCGACCAGGTCGGCCGGCAGGCGCTGCGCTGCATCCGCTGCTCGGCCTGCCTGAACGTGTGCCCGGTCTACGAGCGGGTCGGCGGGCACGCCTACGGCTCGGTCTACCCCGGGCCGATCGGCGCGATCCTGAACCCGCTGCTGAAGGGGACCGGAGACCCGCAGACCGACTCGCTGCCCTTCGCCTCCTCGCTGTGCGGCGCCTGCTTCGAGGTCTGCCCGGTGCGCATCGACATCCCCGAGGTGCTGGTCCACCTGCGCTCCAAGGTGGTCGACGGGCACCGCGACGACCGGGTGCCGAAGCCCGAGGCGGTCGCGATGAGGGGAGCGGCGTACGCCTTCGGCGACAGTCGGCGCCTCGCGTGGGCCGAGAAGGCCTCGGGGCTGGCCGGCCGGCTGCTCGGCAGGTTCGGGCGTACGACGATGCCCGGCGGCCGGCGCGCGGCCGGACGGCTGCCGGGACCCGGCGCCGCCTGGACCGGCGCCCGCGACCTGCCCGCCCCGCCCCGGGAGTCCTTCCGGGCCTGGTGGAAGCGGACCGACGGAGGCCGACGATGAGCACGCACTCGAGCGCCCGCGACGAGATCCTGGCCCGGGTCCGCTCCGCGCTCGCGGACGTGGACCGCTCGGCACCCACCGAGGTGCCGCCGGCGCCCCGGCCCACCCCCGGTCCCGCGGTCGACCTGGTCGCGCTGTTCGCCGAGCGGGTGGCCGACTACCGGGCGGTGGTCGAGCGCTGCGCCGCCGAGGACCTGCCCGCGACCCTCGCCGCCGCACTGCCCCCGGGCGCGTCCGTCGTGGTCCCGCCCGGCCTCGGCGTCGAGGTGCCGGGTGCCGTCGTCGACGACGCGCTGCCGGCCGCCGACCTGGACCGGATCGACGCGGTCGTCACCGAGGCCCGGGTCGGCATCGCCGAGACCGGCACCATCGTGCTCGACCACGGTCCCGGCCAGGGCCGCCGCGCGATCTCGCTGGTCCCCGACCGGCACGTGTGCCTCGTGCGCGCCGACCAGGTCGTCGCCGACGTCCCCGACGCCGTCGAGCTGCTCGACCCCACTCGGCCGCTGACCTGGATCAGCGGGCCCAGCGCCACCAGCGACATCGAGCTCGACCGGGTCGAAGGCGTCCACGGCCCGCGCACCCTGCACGTCATCGTCGTCGGCTGACTCATCGAAGCGGCGCGGCCCGGCCGCCGTCAGCCCGGGGCGCCGGCGTCGGTCGCGGCGGCGGGGGCACCGGCGCTGCGCCGGTCGAGCGCCAGTGTGGTGACCATGGCGAGGGCCGCGGCGAGCATCACGATCGGGATCTGGCTGGTCGCCTCGTCCCCGAGCAGCAGGACGACCAGCACGATCGAGGTCACCGGCAGGCGCAGCACGGCGGTCGTCGCTGCCACCATCCCGATGGCGATCCCCGCGGTGGTGCCCAGCCCGGGCAGCGAGGCGACGAGGACCCCGAGGACGGCGCCGAGGTAGACGATGGGGAAGGTGGGGCCGCCGCGGAACGCGCCCAGGCACACCCCGTAGGCCAGGCCCTTGAGCGCCAGGAGCAGCACCAGCGTGCTGTTCGACCAGTCGTCCGGTGACCTGACCAGCGGGCCCAGCGCGGCCTGGCCCGACTGCAGGACCTCGAGCACGGAGCGGTCGGTCGTCAGGTGGTAGACGGCTCCGCAGGCCCCCACGAGGAGGCCCACCAGGATCGTCGTCGCGACGGTGTTCCGCGAGGTGGTCACGGCCGCCACCCGCAGCCCGAGGCGCCGGGGCAGCTGGGCGGTCGCGGCGACCAGGACGGCGATGGGCACCGCCCAGAGCAGGTCCGGCCAGTCGAGGTCGGTGCTGGGCAGGCCCGAGACGGTCAGCGACGGCACGTCGATGCCGGTCCAGCTGCCCATCCCGGTGAAGATGACGGAGCCGATCCCGGCGGAGACCAGGCAGGGAAGCATCACGAGCAGGACCTGTCTGCCCGCGAAGCCGACCACCTCGAGCATCAGCACCGCGGCCACCAACGGGTTGCCGAGCACGGTCGCGATGGCGGCGGTGGAGCCGGCAGCGGCGAGCAGCTTCAGTCCGGGCGGCGACTGGGCGAGCCGGGTCCGGTTGGCCGCGAGCAGGGCGAGGCCGCCACCCAGGGCGGTCAGCGGCCCCTCGGGTCCCAGGACCGTCCCCAGCGCCAGGCTCGCGAGGGCAGCGAGCACCACGCCGGGCAGGTCGATCGGGGTCGTGACCCCACCGGAGAAGCCCGTGACCGGAAGATGGCCGCCGTGACCGGGGACGTAGGCCACGACCAGCCCGACCAGGAGGCCCGCGAGCCCGAGCACCAGGATGGCGTACCAGCCGGTGGGCTGGTCCCAGCCGAAGCCGTCGGGCACCGTGACCCAGACCCAGTGCTCGAGCTTGGTGACGGCGGCGAGGAACCCGAAGGCGATCAGGGCGATGGGCGGGCCCAGCAGGCCGGCCGCGAGGAGCAGGACGTGGTAGCCGCGGCTGGCGAGCACGGTGGCGAGGTCGGCGGGAGAGTCCGACGGCGCCGTGGTGTCCTCGGCCATCGGGACCCCCTCACGCGTTCGCGACGGCCCGCGCGTTCGGGTGGCAGGACCGGAGCTGCTGTTGCCCCCAGCAAACGCCGGTGCCCGGTGCCTCGCATCACCCGGAACGGGGGATGCGGGACGGGCGGCCCCGGGACGCTGCCCGGCGCGGGCCGGTGCCGTGCCCGGGCGGGGCGCGGGTGGGGTGCGGCGCCGTTCTCTGGCAGGCTCCGGGGCATGCCGGTCGAGCCTGACCCCACCACCACTGCGACGTCGCGGACCTCCGACCCGGGGCGAGCCTGGGTCACCGAGGCGATCCGCCGGCTGGAGGCGGACGCGAACCGCAGCGCGGACACCCACCTGCACGTCTTCCCGCTGCCGCGGTCCTGGGGCGTGGACCTCTACCTCAAGGACGAGTCGGTCCACCCGACCGGCTCGCTCAAGCACCGGCTCGCGCGCTCGCTGTTCCTCTACGGGCTCGCCAACGGCGACATCACCGAGGGGACGGTGCTGGTCGACGCCACCAGCGGCTCGACCGCCATCTCGGAGGCCTACTTCGCCGCCATGCTGGGGCTGGAGTTCGTGGCCGTCGTGCCGCGGGGCACCACCCGGACCAAGCTCGACCTGATCCAGCGGGCCGGCGGGCGGTGCGACCTGGTCGAGCGGCCCGAGGACATGTACGCAGCGGCCGAGCGGCTGGGCGCGCAGCCCGGCCACCACTACCTCGACCAGTTCGGTCGGGCCTCGGTGGTGACCGACTGGCGCGGCAACAACAACATCGCCTGCTCGATCTTCGAGCAGATGGCGATGGAGCGTCATCCCGAGCCGGCGTGGATCGTCGTCGGTGCGGGCACCGGCGGCACCAGCGCCACCATCGGTCGCTACTGCCGCTACCGCCGGACCGGCACCCGCCTGGCGGTCGTCGACCCCGAGGGGTCGGCCTTCCTGGACGCCTGGCGGACCCGCAGCTGCGACGTCGTGGCACCCGGCTCGCTCATCGAGGGCATCGGCAGGCCCCGGGTCGAGCCGTCGTTCGTGCCCGGTGTCATCGACGAGATGCTCCGGGTCGCGGACTCCGCCTCGGTGGCCGCGATGCGGCTGGTCGAGCGGGTCATCGGCCGGCGCGTGGGTGCGTCGACCGGCACCAACCTGGTCGGCGCGCTGGAGCTCGCCGTACGCATGCGCGACGCGGGCGAGGCGGGCAGCATCGTGACCCTGATCTGCGACGGCGGCGACCGCTACACCGGCACCTACTGGGACGACGACTGGGTCGCCGCGCAGGGCTGGGACCTCCAGCCCCACCTGGCCCGTCTGGGGCGCCTGCTCGAGCTGTCCTGAGGACTGCCCGGTGCGGCGGCCGATTTCACCGGCACGGCCGGCCTCCGGTACTCTCACCGGCGGTGGCGTGTCCGAGCGGCCTAAGGAGAACGCCTCGAAAGCGTTTGTGGGTGCAAGCCCACCGAGGGTTCAAATCCCTCCGCCACCGCCAGCCAGGGGACCTTGACGAAAGTCGGGTCCTGAGAGTGACGAAACCCCTCGTGGGCAACCGTGCAGGTTGTCTGGCGAGGGGTTTCGTCGTTCCCGGGGCGGCCGGGGGCGGAGTGCCGCCGTAGACGTCGTAGTTGTGCTGGTCGCCTGGCTCGCGACTGGCTATTCGGCGGAGTGGATCAGTTGCCCGGTCTTGACGACTGCTGCGACCCTGCTGAAGTCCTGGGGAGTGACCTGGGGGTCGCAGGTCGCGAGCACGGTCAGGTCCGCCGTCATCCCGGGAGCAACCGAGCCCTGGTCGCCTCGGCCGAATGCCGCGGCCGGCTCCATCGTCAGCGAGCGCAGGATCGAACGGCTGTCGAGGCCACACCTTGCCAACGCGTCCAGCTCGCCGACGGTGTCGTACTCGCGCAGGTAGCCGACGTCCGTCCCGAAAAGGATCCGTCCGCCCGCGTCGAGGAAGGTCCGCAGAGCGTCATCAATGGGATCGAGATAGGCGCGTGAGGTCGTCACAGTCTCCGCGAACATCTGCAGGGTAGGCACCAGGCGCACCCCGTCGCTCGCGGCCTGCCGAAGCATCGAGGCTGTCCCTTCGGTCTCGTCCGGCACATGCGCGATCACGTCCACTCCGGCGTCGAGCGCGACGCGCAACCCAGTTGCGTTCGACGTGTGCGCGAACACCAGCCGACCGTGCTCGTGGGCGACATCTGCTGCGGCGCTGGCCAGGCGCACGTCCATCGGCTTGACCCGGTCCCGTTCGACGTAGGAGCCGGTGAACAGCTTGATCACCTGCGCGCCCTTGCGCAGCTGCCGCGACGCTGCGCGACGCGCGCCACGGCGGGTCCACGGCGTCGGGATGGCCCACCAGAACAACCAGGGCACCGACTCCCTGGTGTAGAACGGCAGGCCCCGAGCAGGATGGATCGCCTCGGTTGCGGTGAGCACGGTTGGACCGGTCAGCTCACCCGCCTCGAGCCGCGAGATCAAGGGCAGCGTGTCTCGCGAGTTCGAGGCCAGGTCCACCACGGTCGTGAACCCCCGACTCACCAGCACCTCGTCCAGAGCCTGCTGCAGACGCGAGGCGGACGCGCGGGCTGCTCCCGCCCACACCGGCTCGGTCAGGTGCACGTGGCAGTTCCAGAACCCTGCCGTCAGAACGCGACCACGTGCATCCCACACCGGGAGATCGGCGTCACGGGGCCTGCGGCCTGACATCGCCTCGACGGACTCGATCACTCCGGAGCGGATGAGCACGGCGCGGTCCGGGACGAGGTCCGCATCCGGTCCGGCCCACACCGTGGCATTCGAAATGAGGAGGTCGTGATTCACAGCAGGACCTTCCCATGGGAGTGGTGTGAGCCCTGCCACGCTGCCGGCCGGCAGGTGTACAAGGTGTGTCTCCCGGGCGGTGGGTGGTCCGGCGCGTCCGTGCCGGCGCCTGTGACCGTGCGTCCGCGGCGGCGTCCAGCATTGGGCGACCCGCCGACCGGACGCCTGTCGGTGCGGGGTCCGCCCGTCGTACATCAGAACGTCCGAAGTCCGTGCGTGCGAGCGCGCCGACGTCCGCGGTGTCCGGTGCCCCTCGTACGTTCCCGCCGAGCGATCATGGAAGACGGCGAGTCCGACCGACAAGGTGTGCACTTGGCTCCCCAAAGCGCGTGCACGGTCGGGCCCCGCACGCGTTGGGCCGCGCGCCTACCTCGGGCTTTGCAGCTTCGTAGGGACCCCGCCATGGGATCTCTTGAGAGCTCCGCGACAGCCGGACCCCCGTCGTGCGGATCGGGCTGTCGTTCATTTCGGGCCCGGGACGCACACGTGCCCACGGGGCGGCGTTGTTGCATTCCGGGTCGCCGAGGGGCGGGAGCTGTCCTGCTCGAGTCCTAGCATCAGGCGCATGACCACCAGCACCACGGACATTGCCAGTGACCTTGCCCCGACAGGTGCTCTCCGTGCTTCGATCAACCTGGGTAACCCGGTGCTGGCGCAAGGCACCCCAGCGGAGCCCAGTGGTGTCACGGTCGCCATCGCACGTGAGATCGGGGCGCGGGTGAACCTGCCGGTCCAACTGGTCTGCTTCGACGCGGCGCGCAAGTCTTTCGAGGCGATGACGATGGGCGAGGCTGACATCTGCTTCCTCGCGATCGAGCCTGCCCGCGAAGCCGAGGTCGCGTTCACGGCACCGTACGTCGTGATCGAAGGCGTCTTCGCGGTCCCCACGACATCCGCCGCCCAGACGCCCGCCGACATCGACCAACCCGGTGTCCGGATCGGGGTGAAGCGCGGCTCGGCCTACGACCTCTACCTCACCCGCACCCTCCGGCACGCCACTGTGGTGCGAGGCGAGGAGGGCGTCGATGTGTTCCTCGACGACGGACTGGACGTGGCGGCAGGGATCCGTCAGCCCATGGCCGCATTCGTCCACGAGCGCCCGGACATGCGCCTGATCGAGGACCGGTTCATGCAGATCCAGCAGGCGGTGGGCACCACGAAGGGGCGTCGCCCAGACACCGTGGCGTTCCTGCGCGACGTCGTCGAGGACCTCAAAGCCAGCGGGTTCGTGTCCGAGGCAATGCTCCGCTCGGGGCAGGCCGACGCCACGGTCGCCTCACCCGCGTGAGCACCCACCCCGTCGCGGCAGCGCCACACGCACCCGAGTTTTGCGGTCCTCAGCGTGAGACGACCCGCGTCAGCAGGATTCGGATGGGCCGCCGCTGGGTAGGGTCCGCCCATGCCCGTCCCCCTGGCTGATCACCTCTTCCCGCTGTTGCTCTCCCTGTTCGTGTTCGCGTACGCGTGCGCCGGCGTCCTGATCATGGTGCGCGGCGAGCGGATGCGGGCGCACGCGGAGTCGCTGCACCTGCTCTCCCGACACCTGCTGGCCGAGCGGCCGCGGAGCTCGGACCAGGTCCACGTCGACGCGGCCTTCGTGCGCATCGTCGCGGCGTACCACCGCAAGCGCTGAGCCACCTCGTCGGGACGGGTTGCGTCGTCTACGGTTCGGCGCATGCCGGTCCTGGACGAGCCCGACGGCTGGAGTCGCTACAACGCGACCCAGGCCGACCGCGAGCCACGTGCGCTCGTGCAGACCCTGCTGCGCCGGGCCGGTGACGGACGGGGCCGGCGTGCCGTCGACCTCGGCTTCGGCTCGGGGGTCGAGACCGAGGCGCTCCTGCGCCGGGGGTGGCGGGTGCTGGCCATCGACTCCGACCCCACGGCCGCGCGGCTGCTGACCGACCGCCTGCCGCCCGAGCAGGCTGAGCGGCTCGAGGTCCGCAGCGCCGACTTCGCCGACGTCGGCGCGCTGCCCGAGGTGGATCTCGTGCACGCCGCCTGGTCGCTGCCGTACGCCGGCGCCGCCTTCCCACAGCTGTGGGACGTGCTCATGACCGCGCTCGCGCCGGGCGGCTGGATCGGCTGCGAGCTCTTCGGCGACCGGGACACGATGGCCGGTCATCCCCGCGTCGCCGCGCACACCGAGGCGGAGGCGCACCGCCTGCTCGAGCCCCTGTCGGTGGTCGAGATCGAGACCATCGAGCAGGACGGCATGTCCTACGGCGGACCCCAGCACTGGCACGTCTTCTCCGTGGTGGCTCGCCGGCCGCCACGCTGACCTGCCCGGGCGACCGGTCGTTGCGCGATCCGTACCGTGGGGTCATGAGCGGGCCGCTGGCGTTCACCTGGTGGGGGCACGCGTCGACGACCGTCGAGCTCGGCGGCGTCCGGGTCGCGCTGGACCCGCTGCTGACCGACCGGCTGCTCCACCTGCGGAGGTACGCCGTGTCCCCGGCGTCGGGGGCGGCCGTCGCCGACGTGGTGATGCTGTCGCACTCGCACGCCGACCACTGCCACCTGCCGTCGCTGCGGCTGTTCCCGCGCACCACGACGGTCGTGGCGCCCCCGGGGGCGGCGGAGCTGGTCGGCCGGCTCGGCTTCGATCGGGTGGTCGTGGCGCTGCCGGGTGCGGAGCTCCAGCTGGAGGCCCCGGACGGGGCGCGGCTCGAGGTGCAGGTCCTGGCCGCCACGCACGACGGTCGGCGCCTGCCGGTGCCGGGGGCCGTCGGCACCGCCGTCGGCTTCCGGGTCGCTGCCGCGGGGCGGTCCTTCTGGTTCCCCGGCGACACCGGCCTGCGCGAGGACATGCGGGCCGTCGCCCCGGTCGACCTCGCGCTCGCGCCGGTCGGCGGGTGGGGCCCGACGCTCGGCCCCGGCCACATGGACCCGGTCGAGGCGGCGGAGGCCGTCGACCGTGTCGGGGCGACGTGGGCGGTGCCGGTGCACTGGGGGACGTTCTGGCCGGTGGGGCTGCGGCGCGTCCGCCCGCGCCGGCACCAGCAGTTCTTCGCCTCGCCGGGTCAGCAGTTCGTGGCCGCGGTCGGTGACTCGGTGCCGGTGCTGCCCGCTCCCGGTGAGCGGGTCCCGCTGCACGGGTGACCGCCGAGATGACCTTCGTCCCTGCCCCCGGGCCCGGGCCCGTGGCTCGATGAAATCAGCGAGATGCACGGGACATGAGCACCGGGACACGGGCACAGGAGGAGACATGCAGACGAAGACCTGGACGGTGGAGATCTTCATCGGCGAGCAGGAGGGCCGCACGCACGCACAGGCCCGGCTGACCTCGGAACGGTCGGCGCGGCAGCTGACCGGCGAGGGCACGGCCCGGCTGAACCCGACCGACTCGGACGTGCCGGAGATCGGCGACGAGCTCGCGACGGCCCGGGCACTCTCCGACCTCGCCCACCACCTGCTGGACGCCGCCGCCGAGGACATCGGTTCGGTCACCCAGGAGCACGTCCGCCTCTACCGCTGAGCCCCGCCGGCGTCAGACGGTGCCGCCGACCCGCCAGCCCTGCTGCGCGGCCAGCGCGGCGAGGGGCCGCCAGTCCTCGTAGTCGGCGAACCCGCCGGGTCCGCACGGCGCGCTCACCGCCGGCGGCACCTGCCAGCGCGGCGCGGTCAGGTCCGGCGCCCCGGTGAAGTCGAGCACCTCCGCCATGTTGCGCGCCGCGGCGTCGCGCGTCGTGAGCGGGTCGAGCCCCCAGCGCCACTCGATCATCTTCAGCACCGACGCAGGGTCGTAGCTGTGGTGGGCGACGTGGTGGCGGCGCGCCCGCGGCGAGATCATCAGGCAGGGGGTACGGAAGCCCCGTTGTCCGGTCGTGCTGCGCCGGTCAGGACCTGGCGCCGTCTCGCACGGGTCACTTGCCCGTCCCGTACACCTCGGTTCCGAAGCCGCGGGCGTCCTTCGCGTAGCCCAGCGGGGACAGGCCGAAGGTGTCCTCGATGGTGCGCAGCAGCGAGTAGTGGTTGTAGCCGGTGTCGTTCCAGGTGCCGGAGGTGATGAAGGGCGACAGCGCCACCGCCCCGGTGCGTCCACCACCCATGCCGTAGATGCCCGGCGACGGCGCGTTGGGGCCGGGGCCCTCACCGCAGCAGGCCGCGGCGCCGTCGGTGTCGTTGGTGTCGGCCTCGTCGAAGGTGACGACGAGCAGGCCGTCCTGCTGGTAGGCCGGCGACGCCAGGATCCTGGGGATCCAGGTCTGCAGCCACTCGTCCGCGGTGGCCAGCCCGCCGGGACGTCCGTCCACGCAGGGGCTGTCGTGCCCGTCGTTGCACAGGTTCGGGGTGATGTAGGAAAGGTTCGGCGTCGTGCTGACCGAGCCCAGGTCCGCGGTCAGCTGCGAGAGGTCCACGTCGTTCTGCTCGCACGACGGCGACGAGGTGATGCTCTTGAAGTAGACGAACGGGTTGTGCCGGGCGGCGTACTGGTCGCCGACCTCGGCCTGCTGGGTGTCGTCGGCGGTGTTCGGGGCGGGGTGGCGGCACGAGGTGCCCATGTCCTCCATGTAGCCGCGCCAGGTCAGGCCCTTGGCCTCGAGCTGGTCCGCGACGGTCTTGACGGACGCGGGGTAGACGCAGCCGTTGCCGACCGCCTGGTCGGGTGCGACGGTCCCGGCCTGCACGAAGTCCGAGTAGACCTGGCAGTCGCCCTGCGTCTGGGCGTTCGGGCCCTGCCCGCTGATCTGGGCGATGTAGTTCGGCAGGCTGTTGTGGGCGGTGCCGTAGTACTGCGAGAGCAGCTGGCCCTGGTTGCGCAGCGTCGTGCTCAGGTACGGCGCCGGCGAGTCCGGTCCGAAGGTCTGGTCGTAGCCCTTGTTCTCGAGGTTGACCACGAAGACGTGGCGGACCGCGGGCGCGGCGGCCTTCTTCGACGCACCCGCCTTGGGTGCCGCTGCCTGCGCGGGGCTCGGGTCGTGGGCGACCAGCCCGGCGGTCACCGACGTGGCCGCCAGGGTGAGGGCGGCGAGCGGCGCTGCCACCCGTCGTACGACGTGGGGGGTGCGACTCCAGGCGTGCATGGCGGCGGGTACTCCTCATGGGTCGGTGTGCTGGACCAGTTCCCCCCGAAGCTCCCCGATCCGGAACGTTCCCGGCCGCGCGGTCGCCGAAACCACGGCGAGATGAACAGGCGAGGAAGCATCGACATGACCGTCAGCACAACCGCCGGCCGTGGCCCCGCTACAGCCGGACCAGCATCCGTCGCTCGGCGCGCGTCCGGAGCCACACGGCGACCCCCGGCACCAGCGCCAGGACGACGGCGACCGCGGCGGCGGCGGGTGGCAGGTTCTCGGTGCCCAGCAGGCGCTGCAGCGGCGGCAGGTAGACCCCGGCCACCTGCAGCGCCGCGGCGCCGGCGACCGCCACGTCCAGGGGCCGTCGCTCACCACGGTGACCGGGCGCCCGCAGCGCCATCGCCACCGCCAGCTGGGCGGCGCCGAGGGTCAGGAAGATCATCGTCTGCAGGTGCCAGCCGGCCAGGTTCGCGGCCAGGCCCGCCAGCAGGCTCAGGCCACCGATCAGGCTGCCGGCCCAGCCGATCTGGAGGGCCAGGCCGGCGCCCAGCACCGACTCGTCCGGGGGCCGCGGCGGACGGCGCATCGACGCCTCCTGCGCCGGCTCGGCGCCGAACGCCACGCCCGGCAGGCCGTGGGTGAGCATGTTGATCCAGAGGATCTGCGCGGGCAGCAGCGGCACCCCCAGGGCCACCAGCGGGCCGAGGACCACGACGACGACCTCGGCGAGGCCGCCCGAGACGGCGTACCGCAGGAAGCTGCGGATGTTGGCGTAGATCCGCCGCCCCTCCTCGACGGCCACCACCACCGTGCGCAGGTCGTCGTCGGCCAGCACCAGGTCGGCGGCCTGGCGCGCCACCTCGGTGCCGCCCTGGCCCATCGCGACCCCGATGTCGGCGTTGCGCAGCGCCGGCGCGTCGTTGACGCCGTCGCCGGTCATCGCGACCACGTGGCCGCGCTCCTGCAGGGCCTGGACGACCTGCACCTTCTGCTCGGGGCGGATCCGCGCGAAGACCCGGGTGTCGCCCAGCAAGCCCGGGTCGACGCCGGCCGCCACCTCCGGGCCGGTGATCGTCGTCGACCCGGCCTCGGTGATCCCGAGCCGGTCCGCGATGGCGTCGGCGGTGGCGGGGTGGTCGCCGGTGACCAGGACGACCTCGATGCCGGCGCCGTGGCAGTCCGCGATCACGTCGCGGGACACCTCGCGGGGCGGGTCGGCGATGCCGACGAGGCCCACCATCTCCAGGGGCAGGTCGTCCGGTGGCGCCCCGTCGTACGACGCGGCGTCGGCCACCGCGATCACCCGGAAGCCCCGGCCGGCCAGCCGGGCGGTCTCGTCCGCGACCGTGCTGCGCAACGGCTCCGGCGGGTCCACCATGTCGAGCAGGACCTCGGGCGCGCCCTTGCAGACCCGCAGGGCCCGGTCGCCGGAGGCGGCCCGGTGCGTGGTGGCCATCCAGCCCCGGTCGGCCTCGAACGGCACCTCGCCCGCGCGGGGCCAGTCCCGGTGGACCTCGTCGGCCCGGACCCCACCCTTGGCGGCGAGTGCGAGCAGCGCCGCCTCGAGGGTGTCCCCGGCCGCCCCCCAGGCGTCGCCGTCGCCCGCCGGCTCGACCAGCCGGGCATCGTTGCAGAGCACCACGTCGCGCAGCAGCCGGCGCAGGGCCGGGTCGGGCGCGGCCGTCCCGTCGGGCACCACGTCGCCGTGCGGCGCGTAGCCGGTGCCGGACACGTCGTACCGGTGGCCGGGCGCCACCCAGACCGCACCGGCGACCATCCGGCCCTCGGTGAGCGTGCCGGTCTTGTCGGAGGCGAGCACCGTCACCGAGCCGAGCGTCTCGACGGCCGGCAGGTGTCTGACCAGCGCGTGCCGCTGCGCCATCCGGTGCGCGCCCAGGGCCAGGGAGATCGTCACCACCGCCGGCAACGACTCCGGAACCGCCGCCACCGCCAGGCTGACCGCGAGGATCGAGGTCTGCACGAGCGGCTCGCCCCGGACCAGCCCCAGCACGATCACCACCACACCGATGGCCAGCACCGCGAGGACGAGGTCGCGGGAGAGGCGGCGGAGCCGGCGCTGCAGCGGCGTCTCCCGCACGCGGGCGGTGCTGATCAGGCCGGCGATCTGGCCCAGGCCGCTGTCCGCGCCGGTCCGGAGCACCTCGCCGACGGCGCGCCCCCGGGTGGCGACCGTGCCCGACAGCACCTCGTCGCCCACGACGCGGTCGACCGGCTGGGACTCGCCGGTCATCGCCGACTCGTCGATGGTCAGGGTGACCGCCTCGACCAGCCGCAGGTCGGCCGGGACGATCCCGCCGGCGTCCAGCCGCACCAGGTCGCCCGGCACGACCTCGGCGGCGGGGACCTCCCGGCGCCGGCCGTCCCGGACCACCTCGGCCACCGGCGCGGTCAGCTGGTCGAGCTCGGTGATCGCCCGGTCCGCGCGCAGGTCCTGGGTGACCCCCACGGCGGTGTTCACGATCACCACCAGGGCGATCACCGCGGCGTCCGCGGCGTCGCTGACCAGCACGGTGACCACGCCCGCCGCGAGCAGCAGCAGGATCATCGGGTCGCGCAGCTGCGCGAGAACGCGGCCGGCCGGGGTCACCCGGTTCGGCCGCGGCAGTGCGTTGGGACCGAGGGCGGCGAGCCGGCGGGCGGCCTCGGTCGAGGCCAGGCCGGCCGCCGGCCCGCCGGCAGGATCAGGTGCCGGAGTCGTCGTGCTCGAAGTGCTCGACATACGCGTCCGGGCCCGGGAAGGTCAGCGACTCGTGGCCGTTGTCCGACCAGCGCACGAGGAAGGGCGGAGCGCCGTTGTCTCCGTGCACCTCCAGGATCTCGCCGTCGCGGACGGCCTCGTCGACGTGGGCGCTGCGAATGACCAGGCGGTCACCCTTGGTGGCGTGCATGGTGCTCATCTCCTCCTCGTCAGGGCGACGGGACCGCGGAACGCCTCGGGCAGCCCGCTCGGCCTGACGGCGGCCTCCGTCGCGGCCCTCCTCGTGCTCGTCTGCCTGCGACGCTAGATCGCCCCAGCGGGCCCACCTCAGGGGCCAAAGTCCCGGCGCCGGGGTGCGATTCGCCACGACCGGCCCGGTGACCTTGGCCCCTTCTCCGCCCGTGGTCGGCGGACTTGACTGAAGGTGCGACGAGGAGAGCCAGACCAAGGTTGCGGGACCGAGGTCCGGGAGACCGGACCGACGCCCGAGACTCCATTACCCGTGTCAAACGGGATGAGGCTCTCCTCGTCCCCTGCCTTCCCTAGGCTGGTCCGATGACCGTCCGCGTCGAACGCTCAGGCCCCGTCACCACCGTCGTGCTCGCCCGTCCGGAGGCTCGCAACGCGGTGGACGGGCCCACGGCGCGGGCGCTCGCGGACGCCTTCCGGGCCTTCGACGCCGATCCGGAGCAGGCGGTCGCGGTGCTGTACGGCGAGGGAGGGACGTTCTGCGCGGGCGCGGACCTCAAGGCGGTCGGCACCGCCACCGGGAACCGGGTCGAGGAGGGCGGGGACGGCCCGATGGGTCCCACCCGGATGCAGCTGACCAAGCCGGTGGTGGCCGCGATCGAGGGGCACGCGGTGGCCGGCGGTCTCGAGCTCGCCGCGTGGTGCGACCTGCGGGTGGCGGCCGACGACGCCGTCCTGGGCGTCTTCTGCCGCCGCTGGGGAGTTCCGCTGATCGACGGCGGCACGGTCCGGCTGCCCCGCCTGATCGGCACCAGCCGGGCGATGGACCTGATCCTGACCGGGCGCCCGGTCGAGGCTGCGGAGGCCGAGCGGATCGGCCTGGTCAACCGGGTGGTGCCGCGTGGCTCGGCGCGTGCGGAGGCCGAGGCGCTGGCCGCGGCGCTGGCGGAGTTCCCCCAGGCCTGCCTGCGCAACGACCGGCTCTCGATCCTCGAGCAGGAGGGGCGCACCGTGCCCGAGGGACTGGCGGGGGAGTACGACCACGGCGTCCGGTCGCTGGCGGCCGGCGCCCTCGACGGTGCCGCCCGGTTCGCCGCGGGGGAGGGACGGCACGGTGCTTTCGGTGAGTGAGGCCGAGGGGGCACCTCGACCGTCGCCGGGCCGGCGGCCGGTCAGTGGGGTGGGCGCAGGCAGACCGCGATCAGGGACTCGGGCCCGTCGTCCTGGAAGACCTCCCAGCCTCGGTCGAAGCTGACGACCGCGACCTGTCCTTGCGCACGGCGGATGATCGCCGACCGCGGGATCTCCTCCTGCCCGAATCCGTCGGTGCTGCACCGGTAGTGCTTCATCAACCCCACCAGGTGCGCGTCGGAGGGGCTCTCGAGGTGGGACCGGACGTCGGGTCCCTCGCCACCGGGGATGCTCATGTCCGCGATGTCGAAGCCGCTCGGCAGCAGGGCCATGGCGACCAGCGAGCCGATGACGCTCACGCCGGCGGCCTGGACCAGGTGATGGCGCAGGTGGCGGGGCCGGTGTCCGCGAAACAGTGGTGCCATGGTGGGCCAACGAGCCCAGCGGCCGCAGGTCACGGCCGCAGGTCACGGTCCCCGGGCCTGCTCAGACCGGCGCACACCCCTGCGGGGACGGCGGCAAGGCCCGTGTCTCGCCGCGGTGCAGGTAGACCGGGACGCCGCAGACGGTGCTAGCCAGCCGGTAGTGCTCGGCCAGCGCCGTCGCGACGCGGTTGTGGGGATCCAGGCCCCACGAGTCCAGGTAGCTCCATCTCAGCACCCACACGGGCGGGCGGCGTCCGTCGAGCTGCCGCACCAGCCGGTCGAGGTCCGGGTCCAGCGTGCGCAGCGGCAGCGTCCACAGGTAGGGGTAGCGCGGCGTGAGCCCGGAGGCCGCGAGGACGTCGGCGTGCCCGTAGGTCACCAGCCCGGTGTCGCCCGGTCGGCTCGCCTCGCGCAGCCAGCCGGCCACGGCGGGCCCCTGGTGCTGGTCGGCGGAGACGTACGCCGCGGCGTGCACGCCGGTCATGACCACGGCCGAGGCCAGCACGGCGACCAGGCCCGGAACCACCGGGGACGGACGCCCTCGCTCGACCGCGGCCGCGGCACCGGCGACCAGGGCGACCCCCGGCACCAGCCCGATCAGGTAGTGCGACCAGTAGCTGCCGCCGGCCGCCACGGCGACGACCTCGAAGAGCACCGTGGCGAGCACCGCGAGCGGGACCGGGTCGCCGCGTCGTGCTCGCGGGGCCAGCGCCCACAGGCCCGGGACGACCACGAGCGCCAGGCCACTGGCGAGCGTCAGGCCGAGCAGGCCCACCGCGCGATGCTGGTTGGCGCTCGAGGAGTAGTGGACCATCACCGCCGCGGCGTCGAGGCGGAACTGGTAGAGCGTGAACCACAGGGTGCGCAGTCCCGGGCCCTCGACCTCGGCCCAGACCGCGGTGAGGGCGAGCGGTGCGATCGCCCCGGCCGTCCCCCACAGCAGGGTCCGGAACGTGCGCCGCCACGGCCAGGCGCCGGTGACGGCCGCGGCCACCGCCAGGGTCGCCCCGAAGACGAACGCGTCCCCGAGGTTCTGCTTCACCAGCAGCGCGCCGGCCGCCAGGGTCCCGGCCAGCACCACCAGCGCGTCGTCGCGGTGGCCGTGCGGACGCTTCACGGCGACGAGCAGGGCGAGGCAGGCCAGCATCGTGAGCGGCGCCCCCAGCAGCTCGCCGTTGACCTCCACGGTGCCCAGCAGCGGGTTGCCGGCCAGGGCAGCCGTGCCCAGGGCCGCCCACGCCGTACCCCGTCGTCCGCCGAGCAGGTTGCCGCACGCGCCGGCGGCGGCGACCAGCACCGCGGTGGTCAGCAGCGCGAGCAGCCGCGCGGACTCGATGCCCCCGAGGGTGAGCGCCAGCTTCCAGAACAGCACGAGCGCCGGGGGCCGGTCCACGAACAGCCGGCCGTAGAGGCCCGGGCCGCCGTCGTGCCAGTGCTGGGCGACGAGCAGCAGCCCTCCCTCGTCCGGGTACGGGCCGTGCCGCACCAGCGGCACGCGCAGGGCCACGGCGAGCAGCACGGCGACCACGGTCACGCACACCGGCGAACCGAGGACCTGGATCGCCCGCCCGAGCCGGTGCCGCGAAGCACCCATGCCTTCGACGGTAGGTCGGCTCCGTGAAGGGGGCATGAATCACGGGTCTCTAGGCTCGTGCCGTGACCCCCGCCTGGTTCTCCTCCCCGTCCGACGCCGTCGACCGGCTCGCCACGTCCGGCTACCTCGCCGACCCCGCCACCGCCACCACGGCGTACCTCGCGGGTGCCCTGGAGAAGCCGCTGCTGGTGGAGGGACCCGCGGGCGTCGGCAAGACCGAGCTGGCCAAGGCGGTCGCTCGGGCGACCGGGGCGGACCTGGTCCGCCTGCAGTGCTACGAGGGGCTCGACGAGGCCCGCGCGCTCTACGAGTGGAACTACAAGAAGCAGCTGCTCTACATCCAGGCTGCCACCGCAAGCTCGCAGACCGCCGTAACCTCAAGCTCAGCCAAAGACCTCCTGGACCACAGCATCTTCACCGACGAGTTCCTGCTGACCCGGCCGCTGCTGACCGCCATCCGCCGCGAGGAGCCCACGGTGCTGCTCGTCGACGAGGTGGACAAGACCGATGTCGAGGTCGAGGGCCTGCTGCTGGAGGTCCTCTCCGACTTCCAGGTCACGATCCCGGAGCTGGGCACCGTGGCCGCCGTCCGCCGGCCGTTCGTCGTGCTCACCTCGAACGCGACCCGGGAGCTGTCCGAGGCGGTCAAGCGTCGCTGCCTCTACCTGCATCTCGACTACCCGGACGCCGAGCGGGAACGCGAGATCGTCACCTCCCAGGTGCCGGGGCTGGAGGACCGGGTGGCCGGGCAGCTGGTGGCGACGGTGGGCCGGCTGCGCGAGCTGGAGCTGAAGAAGGCGCCGTCGATCGCGGAGTCCGTCGACTGGGCGCGCACCCTGATCGCCCTCGAGATCGGTGACCTCGACGAGAAGGCGGTCGCGGACACCCTCGGGGTCGTCCTCAAGCACGCCTCCGACCAGGAGCGAGCCATCCGCGAGCTGCGGCTGGGCAGGCCCGACGAGCGACGGCGCTGAGATGGCTCGATCCGGCTTGGTCGACCGGCACATCGCCTTCCTCGAGGCGCTGCGCGGGGCCGGGCTGCCGGTCTCGCTGGCCGAGGACATCGACGCGATCGCGGCCCTGAGCGCGCTGCCGTGGGACGAGCGCAGCACCGTCCGCGACGCGTACGCCGCGACCCTGGTCAAGCGGCAGTCGCAGCGGACCACCTTCGACGCGCTCTTCGACCTCTACTTCCCCCGGCTCGTCGGTGAGGGTGCGGGCGCCGGGGTGCCGGACGAGGACGAGGACACGGACACGGGCCGCGGCGGCGTGCGCGACAACGCGGCGGCGCTGACAGCGTTCCGGACCGAGCTCGCCGACGCACTGGCCGCCGGCGACCAGCAGGCGCTCCAGCGGCTGGCCACCGAGATGGTGGGGCGGTTCGGTGCGATGCCGGGCCGCGGCCCGGGGCTGTCCTCGTGGTCGGCCTACACCGCCCTGCAACGGGTCACACCGGGCGAGCTGGTGGACCGCATCGTCGCGTCCTTGCTGGCCGAGGGCCGGCTCGAGGAGGAGGCGAGCCGGGTCGCCGGCCGCCGGGTCGGCGGGTTCACCCGGATGGTCGAGGACGACGCCCGTCGCCGGATCGCCGAGGAGAAGGGCGCCGACCACGTCGCGGACGTGGCGCTGCGTCCCAGCATCGACCGGCTCGACTTCACCTCCGCCCGCAAGGCCGACCTGGAGGAGATGCGCCGCGAGATCTACCCGCTGGCGCGCCGGCTGGCCACCCGGCTCACCCAGGAGCACCACGCCAGGCGGCGCGGCCCGCTGGACTTCCGGCGCACCGTGCGGGCCTCGATCTCGACCGGCGGGGTCCCGCTGGTCACCCACCACAAGCCGAAGCGTCCGCACCGCACCGAGCTGGTCGTGCTCTGCGACGTCAGCGGCTCGGTGGCGAACTTCGCCCAGTTCACGCTGCTGCTCGTCTTCGCCCTGCGCGACCAGTTCCAGAACCTGCGGGCCTTCACCTTCGTCGACCAGGTGCACGAGGTCACCGGACACTTCCGACCGGGGGCCGACGTCGCCGACGTGATGGCCGACCTCGCGGCGAGCACCGCCCACGCCGCGCTGTGGGGACGCACCAACTACGGGCGTGCGTTCACCACGTTCGCCGAGCAGCACCCGGACGCGCTGGGGCCCAAGTCCTCGCTGCTGGTGCTGGGGGACGCGCGCTCGAACTACAGCGACCTGTCGCTGCCCGTGCTGAAGGACCTCGCGGGGGCGGCGCGGCACGCGTGGTGGCTCAACCCGGAGCACCGCAGGCACTGGAACACCGGTGACTCGGCGGCCACGAGCTACGGCGAGATCGTGCCGATGGTGGAGTGCCGGAACCTGACCCAGCTGGGGGAGTTCGTCCACGACATCCTGTGACGCTGCCTCGTAACCCGCAGCGCAGCCCGGTCGTTGGTCGGCCGACCGCCCCGCCCGGGCTCCCGGTCGCCACAGGAGGACCCATGCCCCGCGTCCGCTCCGCCACCGTGCTCGCCGCTGCTCTGACCGGCCTCGCCGCGCTGCTGGTGACGGCGGCCCAGGTCCCGGCCGCTGCCACCGAAGGGCCGCGCCCACTGGGCGACGTGCGCCGGGCGGTCTTCGTCGGCAACAACTGGGACGGGACGGCCGACGTGCTGGCGCCCGGCTCGTTCGAGCGCCTCGGGAGGATCGACGTGGTCCCGGACCGTGACGAGCGGATGGCCGAGATCACCACGGACCCGCTTGGCATGGCCTACTTCCTCGCGATCCGCCAGGAGATCGGCGAGGGCCACGACCAGCTCGTCGACGACATGTACTCGAGCCGCAACGGGCGGCGGCTCGTCGTCTCCCGCCCGTCCTTCGCCGACGTGGTCGCGATCAGCATGCGGACCGGCAGGATTCTGTGGCGCTTCCGGGTGGCGGGGCACCGCTCTGACCACATGGCGATGTCCCCGGACGGCCGGCGGGTCGTGGTGAGCGCCTCGACGGCAGACCTGGTGCACGTGCTGCGGGTCCGCGACGGCAAGGAGGTCGGTCGGTTCCCCTCGGGCGGCTCGCCGCACGAGAGCGTCTTCATCGACGGTGGCCGCCGGATCCTCCACGCCAGCATCGGGATGGTCTACAGCCCGCTGGACCGACCCGAGGCCGACGCCACCAAGCAGGAACGGCGGCTGGAGATCGTGGACGCCCGTACCTTCGAGGTGCTGCGCAAGTACGACCTGCGCAAGGCGCTCGACGAACGCGGCCTGAAGCGGACCAGCACCGCCGTGCGGCCGATGACGCTCTCTCCGGACGAGCAGACCTTCTACTTCCAGGTGTCGTTCTTCCACGGGTTCCTGGCCATGGACCGCGCCAGCGGTCGGATCACCCGGGTGGTGCACCTGCCCAACCTGGTCAAGGGCACTCCGCGCGAGCAGTACCTTCTCGACTCGGCCCACCACGGGATCGCCATGAACCCCGCAGGCACGAAGATCTGCGTGGCCGGGACCATGTCGGACTACGCGACCGTGGTGGATGCACGGACCTTCGAGCGGGGGAAGCTGCTCGAGCGCGGGCTCAAGCCCTACTGGGTGACGCCGAGCTGGGACGGCCGCAGCTGCTACATCTCGTGGAGCGGGTCGGACCGGATCTCGAAGATCTCCTACCGCACCGGCCGGATCGTGCAGAGCGTGCAGGTCGGCGACCATCCGCAGCGGGTACGCAACGGGTACGTCGCCCGGGATCTGCTCGCCGGTCTGCGGGCTACGACTGCCGGGTGATCTGGAAGACCTGGCTGCTCACCGCCTGCCCCTCGCTGCGACCGAGGAAGCCGTTGTCGTGCAGGCTCCGCAGCTGCTCGAGCAGGGACGGGTGCTGGGAGGCGTCCACCGCCGCCGCACCGTGGGCGTAGTGGGACAGGCTGTGGTTGTCGCCGATGCTGCTGCCCCCGTCGTCGAAGTGGACGGTCGCCTGCTGCGGTGAGTCGGGGTTCTCCTCGCCGTCGAGGAGCGGGACGACGTCCCCGTGGTTCTCCAGCGACAGCACGTGGGTGCCGGACGGGAAGCCGGGCACCTGCGCCGTGGGCGAGCCCGCCGTGACCACGTTCGTGACGTCGTAGTCACTTCCGCCGCTGAGGATGGCCGCCGCCGCCATCCCGCCCTGGGAGTGTCCCGCGAGCAGCACCGGGTCGCCGGGCCGGATCCCCGCCTCGTGCATGGCCTGCAGGATCCCCTGCTGGTAGGCGTTCTGCTGGCCGTGGATCAGCCGCAGGTTCGTGGCCATGTCGCGGACGTCGCCGTCCTGGGTCCACGGCAGGGTCGTCATGTCGTCGGTGCCCGGCAGGTAGACGATGTGCCGGACGTGGCCGTGGCCGTCGTCGATCGTCTGGATCTCGATGGTGCCGTTGTTCTCGGGGTGCAGGCCGTCGGACAGGGCGTTGGTCCGGTCCAGGTGCGCCATCACGTCGGCGAGGCTGTCGGGCCGGGTGCCGCCGTCGGCGGTCGAGAGGTCCGTGCCGTGGACCGTGAAGCCGCCGTCGTCGGCGTACAGCCCGGCGAGCAGCCCCGCCGCCGACTCGGTGTCGGGGGTCAACGAGGGGATCCCGAACGGTCCACCCGGCAGCCCGGGGGTGACGCCGTCCCACAGCCCGTCGAGCAGGCCGCCGCCGCCGTTGACGAGGTGCTGGAGCAGCTCGGGGTTGTCGGCCAGCCAGTCCTGCAGCCCCGCGCCGGCGGTGGCGCCGTCCGCGCGGAGCCGCTGCTGGGCCGCCGGGGGCAGCTGCTGCCAGCCGAGGAGGGCCAGCGGTCCGACCGCCACGCCGGCGGCGAGCAGCGCCGGAAGCGACGCGGTGAGGGTGAGGCCGACCGCTCGACCCACCAGGTAGTCGACCACCTCGAAGGTGGCGTGCACCAGGTCGTCGGTCTCCTGGAACGCCCGCACGGTGACCCGGATCAGGATCGCGTCGGTCTCCCAGCCCAGTGACGCGGGCAGGATGCCTTCGGGGCCGGTCGTGGCGCCGAGCACCGCAGCCTCGGCCTCGGCGAAGCTCAGCGGCGAGAGGACCGCGGACTCGACCAGGTCGCCGTTGGTGAGGGTGCGTGCCCCCAGGCCGGCCCAGCCGCGCATCCGGTTGCCGGCCGTGTCGTACGTCGCGGCCAGCGCCAGCACCGCGGCATAGGTCGCGGCGAGTCCCCCCGAACCACCGGTGACGCCGGTGATCGGCACCGTCCCGCCGGGGTGGTCCCGGTGCCCGGGGTGGTCTGGGCGCAGGGTGCTCATGCCCGCACCCCCGTCACCAGCCGGGCCACCTCGACGCCGAGCCGGAGGGGGTCGACCGGGTGGACGCGGACCCGGGCCACGCCGTCACGCACGTGCGGGGTGAGGGCGCGCCAGCCGTCCGGGAACAGCACCCAGCTGACCCAGCCGGCCTTCCGGTCCCCGGCCGGGCCGCGCCCGGCGACGACCGTGCGCATCCGGCCCCGGGCCGAGCCGTGGAGCAGTCGGAGCTGCTCGTCGGTGGCGGTGGCTCCGACCGGTGCCGGGTCGTCGTCGACATGGACGCCGCCGGGGTGGCGGCGGACCAGCTCGGCCAGCACGTCCTCACGGTGCAGCCGCAACGCCTCGCCACTGCCGAGCAGCAGCTCGTGCGGGAGGTCGACGACGGTGGCGGGCGGGACGTCGCGGGTCGCCGGTGCGGGCAGCGTGACGGCGCGGGCCAGCTCGACCTGCCACAGGTCCTCGTCGAACCAGGCCAGCTCCATCGGGCGCCCGCCCGCGGTGGACAGGCTCGAGACGCGGCCGCCGTGGCACCGCTGCCAGGAGTGGACCTGCACGTAGCCCGCCGGTGCCCCGGCACGGCGTACGGACACGTCGACGTCGACCAGGACCTCCGGCGAGCCGAGGACCGCCATCGCCGCGAGCGCCTCGTGCGCGACCTCACCGGGGCCGGTCACCAGGTGCAGCCGGCGCAGCTCAGCCTCGGGGTCGAGGTCCTCCGGCGCCGGGGTGGCCGGGGCGGACTGCGGGTCCAGGGCCCGTGAGGTGGCCGACGGGCCGGGCCGCCGGCCCCAGGGCAACGGCGTGCCGGTGAGAGCGGCCAGGTGCTCGACCGCCGTGCGGGAGAGCCGCACGCGACGCGGCAGCCGGGCGACGGGCACCGGGCCGGCGTGCGGCGCGACAAGGCCGTCCGGACCGAGCGTGACGGTGACCATCAGTGCAGCCCCGGGATCTCGACGTCGAGCCACTCCTTGCTGCCCGGGGGCGGGGGCACGAAGCGGTCCAGCAGCTCGTCCACCGGGTCGGGCACGACGTGCCGGATCCCGTCGAGGATCCCGTGGCCGATCTCGGCCAGGCGGTCCCGCGCGCCGGCGACCAGGCCGTGCACCCGACGCTCGATGGACGCGATCAGGTCCTCGAGCCGGTCGACCTCGGCGGCGTGGTGGTCGAGGGCGTCGGCGGCGTCCTCGTGCAGGGAGGCGGTACGCCGCAGGTCGGCCGCGCGGTCCCGGCTGCGGCGCCGCAGGGCGTCGGCGGCCAACCCGGTCCAGTGCACGCTCTCCGCGTGGGAGACGAGGCGGTCCGCCTCGTGGCGGATGTCGGCGGCCTGCTCGCGCATCGTCCGGGCCAGGCCGCGGATGACTCTGGTGTCGCCGTACATCTCGTGCTCCTCGGGGTCGGTGCAGAGCATGGTGCCCCACCCCGAGGCCGGAAAACGTCAGCTCGGCAGAGCTGTGGAGAGCCGGTCCAGGGCGCGCTCGATGTCGCTGGTGGGGCCGGCGAAGCTCAGCCGCACGAAGCGGCAACCGTCGACGGTGTCGAAGTCGACGCCCGGTGCCACGGCGACACCGGTGCGGGCCAGCAGGTCGTGGGCGAAGGCCATGGTGTCGTTCGTGAGGTGCCCGACGTCGGCGTACACGTAGAACGCGCCGTCGGCCGGCGCGAGCTCGGTGATCCCGAGCCGGGGCAGGCCCTCGAGCAGCAGCCGCCGGTTGTGGGCGTACCTGCGGACGTGGCTGTCGAGCTCGTCGTACGACGCGTCGTCGAAGGCCGCGAGGCACGCGCGCTGCGCGAGCACCGGCGGGCAGATGGTGAAGTTCCCGGTCAGGACGTCGACCGCGCGGCGCAGGTGTGCCGGCGCGAGCATCCAGCCGATCCGCCAGCCGGTCATGGAGAAGTACTTGGAGAACGAGCTGAAGACGACGGCGTCGCGGCTGGTCTCCCAGGCGCTGCGTGACATCGGTGCGCCGCCGTCGAGGGGCGCGTACTCGATGCCGTGGTAGATCTCGTCGGAGATCAGCTGCACGCCGTTCTCCTCGCACCACGCCGCCAGCGCGGCGAGCTCGGACGGCAGCAGCATGGTGCCCGTGGGGTTGGCCGGGCTGGCCAGCACCAGCCCCTCGAGGCCGGGGATGTCGGCGACCTGGTCCACCGTCGGCTGGAAGCGGGTCGAGGGACCGGTCGGGATCTCGACGACCTCGCAGCCGAGGGCGGTGAGCACGTTCCGGTAGCAGGGGTAGCCGGGCCGGGCCAGCGCCACCTTGTCGCCGGCCTCGAACGCCGCGAGGAAGGCGAGCAGGAAGCCGCCGCTCGACCCGGTGGTGACCACGACCTCGTCGGGGTCGACCTCGATCCCGTGCGCCCGCTCGTGGTGGCCGGCGATGGCCTCGCGCAGCTCGAGGATCCCGGTGGCGGGCGTGTAGCCGAGCGGGTCACCGGACTGCAGCAGCCGGATCGCCTCGTCGCGCACCGGCCGCGGCGCTCCCGTGCTCGGCTGGCCGGCCAGCAGGTTCAGCGCGTCCCCGTGCGTCCGCTGCCGCTCGGCCGACGCCGCCAGCAGGTCCATGACATGGAACGGCGGCACGTCGGCACGGCTGGCGACCCGGTGGCGGTCGGTCATGGTTCGACCCTAACGAGGCGGACCTGCCCCGCTAGACTGCGTGTCCGCCGCCCCTGCTGACGCACGAGGTGACTCTTGAGCTTCGACGTCCACCAGCTCGACACGTTCGTGCTGGTGGGGTCCGCGGTCACCCTGCTCGCGATCATGGCGGTGCGGTTCTCCTCCCGGGCCGGTCTGCCGAGCCTCCTGGTCTACCTGCTGATGGGCGTGGCGCTGGGGGAGTCGGGCGTCGGCATCCACTTCCAGGACGCCGAGGTCGCGCACTCGCTCGGCTTCGCGGCGCTGGCGGTCATCCTCGCCGACGGTGGCCTCAGCACCCGGTGGGAGGACACCCGGCCGTCCATGCGGCTCGGCCTCTCCCTGGCCACGGTCGGGGTCGGCATCTCGGTCACCGTGGTCGCGGTCGCCGGCCACTACCTGCTCGGGCTGTCGTGGGAGGTCGCGGTCCTGCTCGGCGCGGTGACCTCCCCGACGGACGCGGCCGCGGTGTTCTCGGTGCTGCGAGTGGTCCCGCTGCCGCATCGCCTGACCGGGGCCCTGGAGGCGGAGTCCGGGCTGAACGACGCCCCGACCGTCGTCCTGGTCACGCTGATCTCCACCGGTGCGGTCGCCGAGCACGGGGTGCTCGGCACCGGCGGCATCATCGTCTACGAGCTGCTGGTCGGCCTGGCGTTCGGCCTGGCCTGCGGGTTCGGAGGCGCGTGGGTGATGCGCCGCGCCGCGCTGCCGTCCTCGGGCCTCTACCCGCTGGCGGTGCTCACCCTCACCTTCCTGGCGTACGGCGCGTCGGCCGCGGTCCACGGCTCCGGCTTCGCCGCGGTGTACGTCGCCGCGCTGGTGCTGGGCAACTCCGAGCTCCCGCACCGGGCCGCGACGCGGTCGTTCACCGAGGGCGTCGCCTGGCTGGCCCAGATCGGCCTCTTCGTGATGCTGGGCCTGCTGCTCTCACCGTCCAGGATCGACCTGTCCACGGTCGGTCTCGCGGTGTCCGCGGGCCTGGTGCTGACCTTCGTGGCGAGGCCGGTGTCGGTCGTGGTCAGCGCGCTGGTGGAGCGGATGAGCTGGCGCGAGCTGTCGTTCCTGTCGTGGGCCGGACTGCGTGGCGCGGTCCCGATCGTGCTGACGACCATCCCGTTGGCGGAGGGGGTCGACGGGGCGACCCGCCTGTTCGACCTGGTGTTCGTGATGGTCGTGATCTACACCCTGCTGACCGGGCCGACGCTGCCCCTGGCCGCGCGCCGGCTCAAGGTGGCCCGGCGCTCGGAGCCACGCGGCCTGGAGGTGGAGGCCGCCCCCCTGGAACGCATCGCCGCCGATCTGCTGCAGGTCACGATCAGCCCGGTCTCGCGCATGCACGGGGTGGAGGTGGGTGAGCTCAGGCTGCCGAAGGGCGCGTCGGTGAGCATGGTGATCCGGGAGGGCGAGACGCTGGTCCCGGAGCGTCGTACCGTCCTGCGGCACGGCGACGACCTGCTGGTGGTGACCCCGCGCAAGCTGCGCGAGCAGACCGAGCAGCGACTGCGGCAGGTCAGCGAGGGCGGCCGGCTGGCCCAGTGGCTGGGCCGGGACCAGGGCCGCCGATAGGCGAATCAGTCCAGCGGAGGGGCGCAGATCGTCGTGTCGGACTTGGCGACGACGAACCGGGGCCCGTGGACGAGCTTGCGGAAGCCGTCGCCCACGACCACGGTGACGCCGGCGCCGGCGCCTTCCTTCTTGACGATCTTGTGCGCCTTGCCGAGACGGCTCTCGACGAGACGGGTGGCCGGGTTCTTCGGATCGGTCGTCCAGATCTGCACCACCGGGACCTTGCTGCCGTCCGGCGCGTTGCCGTCGTCCCCGGCCTTGAAGCCCCGGCGGGTGAACAGCTCCATGGTGCGACCGGCCAGCCCCAGCCTGCTCCCGGCGTTGTAGACGCTCACGACGACCTGGGCGGGGTAGACCCGCTCGCCCTTGGCGACGGACTTGGACACGCAGACCGGAGCGTCCACCTTGCCCGGGAACGGTGCGGTGACGGCGGAGAACCCCCACAGGGCGCCGAGCAGGAGGATCGTGCAGAGCACGGCGATCGTGACCGCCGATCGGACCCCCGCCCTCATTCAGCCCTCCACGATGTGGACGCGGGCATGGAGGACGTTGCGTTGCTGAAGTGCGGCTCGCAGGGCGCGGTGCAGTCCGTCCTCGAGGTAGTACTCGCCTCGCCACTCGACGACGTGGGCGAACAGGTCGCCGTAGAACGTCGAGTCCTCGTCGAGCAGGGCGGCCAGCTGGAGCGTGTCCTTGGTCGTCACGAGCTCGTCGAGGCGCACCTGGCGCGGCGGGACCGCTGCCCACGCCCGGGAGGACATCCCGTGGTCGGGGTAGGGGCGTCCATCACCGACGCGCTTGAAGATCACGTCGCGACTATAACGAGCGGTGGGCTGGCGCAGGACCGGACGAGCCCGAGCCCGCCCGCCCGGCACGGCCTCCTCAGGCCGACCAGCGCACCGCGTCGTCCACGAAGTCGGCCCAGGCGTTGACGCCGCGCAGGTCGGCCCGGGCCTCCATGAGGGTGGTGATGGCGTGTTCATGCCGCGTGCGCAGCAGCGCGCGCTGCTCGGACAGCTGGGCGTGGTCCCGCTCGAACGAGGTGATGTGCTCCATGTCGGCCTCCTGACGGGTGGTGGATGTGGCGCCAGCCTGCACGCACCAGATCGCCGGGAGATTGACCAGGCGTTACATCTGTGTCTCGTGGGGTTCGCGGGGGCGAGGGCCGCGTCACATCTCCCCGGTGCCACCCGCGCGGCCCTGCCGGGAGGACATCACATCGAGGGATCGGTCCAGGCCATCTGGACCACCTCGACGCCTCGGTCCCGGGAGACCAGGCGGCCGCGCCCGGGCCCCGCCGGCTGCGGCTTCTGGTTGCCGATGAGCGGACCCTCGTCCGGGCTGCCCGAGAGCAGCAGGCCGGGCATCGCCAGGTCGCGCATCGACTGCAGGACCGGTTCGTAGAGCGCCCGGGAGGCGCCGCCGGACCGGCGGGCCACCGTGACGTGCAGGCCCACGTCTCGGGCCTGGGCCATCAGGGGCTGGAGCGCCTGCACCGGCGAGCTCTGCTGGGTTGCGACCAGGTCGTAGTCGTCGACCACCACGAACACCTCGGCGCCCTTCCACCACGAGCGGTTGCGCAGCTGCTCGGGGGTCACGTCCGGCCCCGGGATCCGGTTCTCGAGGTACGACGCCAGGTCCCGGATCGCGGGCTGCGCCTGGGTGGCGGAGGTGAGGTAGTTGAGCAGGTACTCGTCGGGGACCTCGCCCAGCAGCGAGCGCCGGTAGTCCACGACGACGAGCTGCGCCTCCTGGGGGCTCCGGGTGCGCATGATCTCGTGCACGTAGGCCCGCAGCAGGGCGCTCTTGCCGGACCGGCCGTCACCGAAGACCAGCAGGTGCGGCTCGGCGTCGACGTCGAGCGCGACCGGCGCGAGCTCCTTCTCGTTGATCCCGAGCAGCAGCCTCCGGTCGTCGTCGGCCGGCGCCGCCTGCGCGCGCACGGTGGCGAGGTCGATCCGCTCGGGGAGCAGCCGCAGCTTGGGGCCGTCGGGGCCGGTCCACGCAGCCGACACCCGCTTGATCAGGTCGTCCACGCCGTCGCCGAGCGACTCCGCGTCGGCGGTCCCGTCGATCCGGGGCAGCCCCGCGAGGAAGTGCAGCTTGCCGGCCACCAGGCCGCGGCCCGGGCGACCGGCCGGCACCAGGGCGGCGATCTTGCGGTCGATCTCGGAGTCCATCGGGTCACCGAGCCGGAGCTCGAGGCGGGTGCCGAACAGGTCGCGCATGGCGGCCCGGAAGTCCGCCCAGCGGGCGGCTGCGGCGACGACGTGCAGGCCGAAGGTCAGTCCCCGCGACGCGAGCTGCTGCAGCTCGACCTCGAGGTCGTCGAAGTCTGCGCGCAGGGTGCTCCACCCGTCCACCACGAGGAAGACGTCGCCGTACCCGTCATCCGCGCGGCCGGCCGCGCGCCGCGACCGGTAGGTCTCGATCGAGTCGATGCCGTGGGCCCGGAAGTAGGCCTCGCGACGGTCGACGACGCCCTGGACCTCGGCGACGATGCGGCGCACGACGTCGGGCTCGGAGCGGGTGCCGACGCCGGCGACGTGCGGCAGCTGCGCGAGCGGCGAGAACGTGCCGCCGCCGAAGTCGAGCACGAAGAACTGGCTCTCCAGCGGCGTCGTGGTGAGCGACATGCTGGTCACGATGGTGCGCAGCAGCGTGCTCTTGCCGCTGCGGGGGCCGCCGATCACGGCGACGTGGCCGCTGGCCCCGCTGAGGTTCACGGTCAGGGTGTCGCGGCGCTGCTCGCGGGGCCGGTCGACGGTGCCGAGGGGGACGACCAGTCCGCCCAGCCGCCGCCACTGCGGGGAGACGAGGCCGAGGTCCGGGTCCTCGGCCAGGTCGTCCATCAGCTCGTCGAGGGTGTCCGGCACGTCGAGCGGCGGCAGCCAGACCTGGTGCGCCGCCGGGCCGTGGCCGACCATGTGCTCGACCGCGATGTCCAGCAGCGACTGCTGGTCGGCCTGGTCCGGCGCCGGCAGGGGCTCCGGCTCCGGCTCGGCCACGTCGAGGGTGCGCACCTCGGAGATCGTGAACGGCCAGATGCCCTGCAGGTGCCCGCCCTCGTCACGGCGTACCCGCGTCCGGCCCGACGGCGGGCCGGAGACGTAGGCCGCCTTGAAGCGGAGCATCGTGGACTGGTCGGGCTTGAGGTAGCCGAGGCCGGGGACCGCCGGCAGCTCGTAGGCGTCGGGGACGCCCAGCACCGACCGGGACTCGCCGGCGCTGAAGGTGCGCAGCCCCACCCGGTAGGACAGGTGCGACTCCAGCCCCCGCAGCCGGCCCTCCTCCAGCCGCTGCGAGGCCAGCAGCAGGTGCAGGCCGAGGGAGCGGCCGAGGCGGCCGATCGCCACGAACAGGTCGATGAACTCGGGCTTGGCCGACAGCATCTCGGAGAACTCGTCGACGACGAGGAACAGCGACGGCATCGGGGCGAGGTCCTCGCCGGCCAGCCGGGCCTTCTCGTAGTCGCGGACGGAGGCGAAGTTGCCGGCCTCGCGCAGCAGCTCCTGGCGGCGCACCATCTCGCCGGAGAGGGCGTCCTGCATGCGGTCCACGAGCGTGAGCTCCTGGGCCAGGTTGGTGATGACCGCCGACACGTGCGGCATCTGCGACATCCCGGCGAACGTCGCACCACCCTTGAAGTCGACCAGCACCATGTTGAGCTGCTCGGGGGAGTGGGTGAGCGCCAGGCCGAGCACCAGGGTCCGCAGGAACTCCGACTTTCCCGAGCCCGTGGCGCCGATGACCAGGCCGTGCGGGCCCATGCCCTGCTGGGCGGACTCCTTGATGTCCAGGTGGACCACGGAGCCGCCCTCGCCCAGGCCGATCGGGACCCGCAGCCGGTCCCGGGCCGGCCGGGGCCGCCACGCGGCGGCGGGCTCGAAGGAGCGGACGTCGCCCAGCGCGAGCAGCTCCATGAAGTCCGAGGGGCCGGTGAGCTCGCCCGAGGCGTCCTCGACGCTTCCCGCGGCGACCGTGTGCAGCGGGGTGAGCCGGCGGGCCAGTGCCTCGGCGGTGGCCAGGTCGCACTGGTCGACCCGGGCCCGCACGGGCTCCTCGCGCAGCCGGAGCGCGTGCACGGGGTAGCGGCCGTCGGCCGCCGGCTCGCCGTCGAGCTGGAGGCGCAGCCGGGCGGCGTCCTCCAGCTCGTCCCAGCGCGCGGGCAGGTCCAGCAGGGTGACGCCGTGCAGGCCGTCCGGGGGTACGACGTGGTTCCCCGGCGGCAGCGAGGCGCCGTCGGTGACGAGGAGGAGGTGTGGGGTCGCGGCGCGGTCGTCGGCGCCGAACCGGGGCCGGTCGCCGAGGTCCGCGGGGAGCAGCGCGGCGAGGTCGGCCAGCGAGGTCGACACCATCCGCATCGGCCCGACCGCGTCGGACTGCCGGCTGCTCAGGCCGTGAGGAAGCCACTTGACCCAGTCCCAGCGGGCGAGGTTCTGCTCCGAGCAGAGCACCGCGACGACGAGGTGCTCGGGGGAGTGGAAGGTGGTCGCCGAGCAGATCATGGCGCGGGCCAGGGCGCGGGCGGGCTCCTCGGGGCCGCAGACCTCGACCCGGTCGAAGGCGCGCAGGTCGATCGAGGCCGGCAGGTCGGGCTGCAGCCGGTGCACCACGAGCAGGCGGTGCAGCGCGGACGCGGCCGCCGGGTCGACCTGGTCGATGGGGGCGCTCTCCGGCGGGACCAGCTCCAGGGACAGCGGCTGCGCGCAGACGCCGTACCGCACGTGCAGGAAGCCGTCGTCGGAGACGCCGCGCTCCCACACCCGTGAGCGCTCCTCCGCGATCGCGGGCAGCGCACTGGGCTCGGGGTGGTGCCAGGTCAGCGCGCGGCGCTGCTGGTCGGCGGCCTCGCGGGCCACCTTGCGCACGTTGGACAGGTAGCGGAGGTACTCGGTGCGCGATCCCGTGACCTGCTGGGTGCGCTGCTTCCGCTGTCGGTCGAGCTGCACCAGGATGAAGCCGAGCGTGGCGAAGAGGAACATGCCCGCCGCGATGTAGCTGCGCCCGCCGGTCGCGTTGCCCATGGTGGCCACGAGCACGATCGAGCCGAGGCTGCCGAGCATCGGGATGGCGTTCATGAGGACGCCGCCGGCGCCCTCGTTGGGCTCGATCTCCGGCGGCGGCTGGAGCACGATCTGCCCGGCCGGCATCTCGGGTTCGTCGAGCCGGGCCCCGCGAAGCGTCGTACTCAAGAAGTCCCCCTGTCGTCCTTCAGTCGGTCGATGATAGGCGTGGCCCGACCGGCTGCGGGTGCTGCGCGACTACTTCCACTGCCAGCTGGCGAGCACCGCGTCCACGGTCGCCTGCTGGGCCCGGGCCGAGCCGCGTGTCTCGATGTCGACGAAGATCTCCCGGTCCCCGTGGACCAGCCCGAAGGCGTCCGCGCGGAAGCCGTTCCCCACCCGGCCGGTCAGGTGGTACGCCGGCTCGCCGGCGAGGTCGACGGGGTCGACCAGCGCGGGCTTCGGGGACCACGGACGCTGCCGCAGCTGTACCCGCGCGAGCTCGCCGAGCGTGAAGTCGTGACCGGGCAGCACGCGGGTGAGGGAGAACGAGATCTGCTCCAGGTCGGGCCCGAACGCCACGAGTGACAGGTCCGGCACGGTCTCGTTGACGCGCCAGCCCCGGGGCACGTGGACGCTGAAGTGGCTGGTGTCGACCAGCTTGCCGTCGGCGGGCCGGACGTCGGGGCCGGTCGCGTCGCCGGGGCTGCTGGACGCGGTCGGCGTGCCGCTGGGCGCGGCCGCGTGGTCGGCCCCGGCGGAGCTGTCGTCGCAGCCGCCCGCCAGCAGGGTCAATGCGCAGAGCGCGGCGAGGCCCGCGCTGACCCGGCCCCGAGATGTCAGCCTCACGATGGCTCCCGTCGTGTGTGGTCGACCGATGATAGGCGGGCGCTCAGGCTAGCCTGCACCTCGCGGACGACGGGCGTCCGAGCTCCGACCCGGGGGAGGTGGGATGGCCAGTCTGGCGGGGGCCGGTGACGGCCTGGCCCTGAGCATCCACGGACCCGTCGGCGTCCTCGACCTCGTCGTTCCCTCCGGGGCCTCGGCCGCCGACGTCTCCCTCGAGTACGCCCGGCAGTCCGGCCTGGGCGCGGTCCCGCAGCTCTACGACCGGCTCGGCCGTCCGCTGCCGCCCGAGCGCGCGCTCGCCGACGCGGGTGTCGACAGCGGCGACCTGCTGGTCGCCACCACCGGCGCCCCCGGCGCCGTCCCCGACGCGCCGCCCGACCGGGAGTCGCGGCCGGTCGCCGGAGCGCCGGGGGCGCTCTCCGCGCTCTGGTTCTGCGTGGCTGCCGGCACCGCGACGCTGGCGGGCTGGTTCGCGGCCCACACCCCGTCCCCGGCGCTGCACCAGGTCGCCGTCGGCCTGCTCGGCGCCGCCGCCGTGGTCGGCGTGCTTCCGGTGGGTCGCCTGGCGGCGCAGCGCGCGGTCGTGGCTCCGGTGTTCGCGGGCGCCGCGGCGTTCGCCGTGGCCTGGGACCCGCACCCCGCCCGCCTGCCCACCGTGCTCGGCGCCGCCGCACTGGCCGCCGCGGTCGTGGCTGCCGTCGCCCGCGCCCTGGAACGGCGGGCGGAGGAGGCGCTGCGGGCCTGGATCTCGGTGGGCGTCGCCTGCTTCCTGGTCACCGCCGCGTCGGCGCTGCTCGGGCTGCCTCCCCAGGTGCCTTGGGCGGTGCTGCTGCTCGCGGCGATGCTCGCCGCCCGCTTCGTGCCCGGCTTCGCGGTCGACGTGCCCGACCATCTCCTGATCGACCTCGAACGGCTCGCCGTCACCGCCTGGTCCGCCCGCGAGCGACCGGCCGGTCGGCGGGGTCGGGCGGTGGTCCGCCGGGATGCCGTGAGCCTGGTCGCCGAGCGGGGCGCCCGCATCGTGACGGCCTACACGGTGGCGATCCTGGTGCTCGCGTCCTTCTCCGCCCCGCTGCTGCTGGCCACGGCCACCCTGCCCGTGGACCGGATCGGTGCCCGGTGCCTGGTCCTGTTCTGCGGCGGCGGGCTGCTGCTCGCCGGCCGCAGCTACCGGCACACCGCCGCCCGCGCGCTGCTGCGCTCTGCCGGCCTCGTCTGCTGGGGTGCGCTCGCGCTCGTCGTGCTGCCGGCAGCGTCGGGGCAGTCGGGCGCGCTGCTGGCGATCGGCGCCATCGGGGTGGCCGTGCTGCTCGTCGTCGTCGCGGTGGCGACGGGGCGGGGCTGGCGCTCCGCATGGTGGTCACGCCGTGCTGAGGTCGCGGAGGCGCTGTGCGGGTCCGCCGCGGTCGCTACCCTGCTGGTGGCCGCGGGAGTCTTCCGCAGCCTGTGGGAATCGGTGCACCTCGATGTTTAGGCCGCGGGGCCCGGGGTAGAGGGCACGTCGTCGGGTCGATACGCGTCGAACCGATGGGACAGAAGTTCGGACGAGATGATCGAGTGGCGACATGCTGCCGCCACGGGGGAAGGAATGGCACATGTCGAACAACGCTCCTGAGATGGGACAGGGTGAGAAGACACTCACCCGCGCCGCCGGACTGGTGGCCGACGCCAAGCAGGACTTCGACGGGTTCAGCCGCAAGCTCGACGGCCAGATCGCCGGGCTGCACGGCAAGTGGGCCGGCGCCGGAGGCGCCGCGTTCTTCGCGCTCCACCAGGCGTGGACCGAGAAGCAGCACGTGATCACGAGCGCACTGAACGAGTTCGAGGCCTCCCTGACGTCCACCGAGCGGGACAACCTCAACACCGACGAGGCCCAGTCGGCCAACTACAACCGGACCGCCGGTCGCCTCGGCGGCTGACCCGCGTCGACCAGGAACCAGGAGTGAGTGAAATGAGCCTCGACGGACTTCGCGTCAACCACGCCGGCCTCGACCACGCGGCCGAGGACATGTACCGCACGGTCAAGGACATCGACGACCGCCTCAACCGCCTGGAGCAGGAGCTGGCACCGCTGCGCAGCGACTGGACCGGTAACGCCCAGCAGGCCTACCAGGTCGCCAAGGCCAAGTGGGACGGGGCGATCCAGGAGATGCGCAACCTGCTCGACGAGACGAGCAAGACCGTCTACCAGTCGAACGCGGAGTACAAGGCGGCCGACCAGCGCGGCGCCGCGTCCTTCGACATCTGACGAGTTCCACCGCGGGTCGGGTGCCGGGCGGCGCCCGACCCCGTCGGTGGCGTTCCACGCACGGCACTACGGGGGTTGGGACCATGGACGTTCCCGGACTGGTGGGCGGGCTGCAGGCCGCCCTGGGCGAGCTCGAGCTCGTCATCGACCAGACGGTCATCGACGGGGCCGTGAAGACGCTGCACGACACGTCCGGTGACCTGGAGGACAGCGGCTTCCGCCGGCTGCAGGTCCCGACGTCCGTCTTCGGCGCCTCGGCCCGCGGCCAGGAGCTGGGGGACCACCACGGCAAGGCGCACCAGATCATCAGGGCGACCCTCGAGGGGGTCATCCTGGACCTGAACGACTTCGCCGAGGGCCTGCGCCGGGCCGAGCAGCTGGTGCGCACCGCCGACAGCGACACGGCGGACCAGCTGGCCCGCAAGCAGGCCGCCGCGGAGCTCGTGGTGCACGCCTCGCAGCACTCGCACGGCGACGTCCGCAACCACCAGGCCCGCAACGAGTACCTGCGCGACACGGACGGCGACGCATGAGCGGCCCCCAGCAGGAGCGCCTGCGGTCGATGCTGCAGGGCGCCAACAAGCAGCTGATCCAGGCCGCCTACCAGGAGTGGCGGGCGGGCTCCGAGCTGCTGCTCGCCGTCTCGACGACCCTGCACGGCGCAGCCCCCCGCATCCAGGACCAGTTCGGCCGGACCGGGCCCGCCGCGGCCCGGGCCTTCGGCACGGTGGCCGGCAAGGTCGCCGAGCGCAGCTCGCAGATGAGCGCCGCCGGCGACGCCCTGGTGGCGGCGCTCGACGTCATCGCCGAGGCGGAGCGTCTCCGGGACCGCTTCGACGCGGCGCCGCTGACCGAGCCCAGCCGTCCGACGCCGAGCCCGGGCCCCAGCACTCCCGAGGACGTCGCGGCGAGGAAGCAGTACGACTCCCGGAAGGCCGGTTACGACGCGGCGCACGCCGACCGCGAGGCCCAGGCGGCCGCCACGGCCGACCGGATGGACCTCGTGTTCGCCGACTCGACCCAGACGATGAAGCGGATCCACGGCGACCCCGACCCGGTGCCGCAGCACCAGCAGGCCGACGGTCCGGGAGGTACCGGCAGGACGGGGTCCTCCTCGACCGGGACCGGCTCCTCCAGCGGGTACCGGCCACCGTCGGGCGGGCACCAGACGCACGCCACGGCGACGGCGACGTCGACGGCGACGCACGCCGACGAGCCGCCGACGTCCACGACCAGCACGCCGCACGGACCGTCGTCCGGCGCCTCGCCCCTGCCGCCCGGAACCGCCCAGGGCGGGAACGAGCCCTTCCCGACCGGTGTGGGCCCGACGCCCCCCGGGCCGGTGGGTGGCGTCCCGACGGGCGGCACGGCGCCGACCGGGCTGACCGTGCCGACGGCCGGCGGGCTCGCCGGTGCCCTCGGCGGCGGTGCGCTCGGCGGGCTGACCGGCATCTCGGGGGCGGTGCGGGGTTCCTCGGTCGTCCCCACGGGCAGTGCGGCCGGCGGGCGGGTCACCGGCACCACCGGCGGGCGTGCGATCGGCAGCACGGCGCGGACCGGGGCTGCCACCACCGGGACCCTCGGACGCAGCACGGCGGCCGGCTCGGGTGGCACCGCCCGAGGCGCGGCCACCGGCACGCAGCGCGGCTCGGGCACGCGCGGCGGCACCCCCGGGAGGACCGGGTCCCGGGGCGCGGCCGGTGGCCGTGGGACCGCCGGGACCGCCGGAGCGCAGGGCGGCCGGAGCAGGAAGGACCCCCGGAAGAAGGGCACGGACTTCTTCGCGGAGGAACAGGACTGGGTCGAGGACGAGGGGGCCGCTCCCGGAGTCATCGACTGAGCTCGCAGGAGTCACACGCTCCCGCCCGGGACGGCCGCGCCGACCGTCGCGGGCGATAGCATCTCAGCCGCTCGAGCGCTGGGGCCGGGTGCAGCCGCGGACCCGCCCCGGGCCACCACGACATCCGGGTACGACATCCGGGCACACCTTGGCATGGGGGAGACACGATGAGTCAGGCGCCCGTCAGCACGTCCGGACTGGTCCGCGTCACCGTCGCCTCCGGCACCCGGCGCGTGGACCTGGTCGTGCCCGGCGCCGTACCCGTCGCCGAGCTGGTGCCCGAGCTGGCCCGCAGCGTGGGGCTGCTGGACGCTGCGACCGCGTTCGGCGGCTACCGCCTGTTCACCCCCGAGGGGCGCGAGCTGGCCGGGGACTCCGGCCTGATCATCCAGGGCGTCGAGGACGGCGGCCTGCTCACGGTGACCGCCGGTGTCGACGAGCCGCCGCCCCGGGTCTACGACGACGTGGTCGAGGCGATGACCGACGTGGTCGAGCAGGACCTGAGGCCCTGGGAGCCGGCGTCGGGGCGGCGCACCGCGCTGTCGGCCGCCGGGCTGCTCATGGCTCTGGGCGCCGTCGCGCTCCTGATCCAGCGCGGCTCGCTGCTGGCGGGCGTCGCGGCCGCCGTCGTCGCGGCGGCGCTGGTCGTCGGCGCGATCGTGCTCTCCCGCGTGCAGCGCGAGCCCGAGACGGCGGTGGCGGTGGCCTGGATGGGGGCCGTGTACGCCGCGGTGGCCGGGCTGATGCTGGTCACCGACGGCAGGTTCTTCGGCCTGCCCGTGGCCTGCGCGGGCGCAGGCGCCCTGGTGGCCGGCCTGGTCGCGCTGGTCGGCCTCGGGGAGGGGCGCACGCTCGTCATCCCGCCGGTGGTGGTCGGCGCGATCTTCCTCGCCACCGGCCTGGTGATGAACGCCGCGGCGTTCGATCCCGCGGTCGTCCTGACGACCGCGCTGGTCCTCGTGGTGCTGGCGGGCAGCGTGCTCCCGTGGCTGGCGCTGGGCGCCACCGGCACCACGGTCGACCAGCTCTACTCCGTCGCCGACATCACCGCCGACCCCGCCGTGGTCGACCCGGTCCGGGTGGGTGCCGACGCCCGGGTCGCCCACGAGATCCTGGTCGCCGTCTCGGCCACCGTGGGGCTGCTGCTCGTGCTGGTCGCCCCGCTCGCGGTCTCGCTGGGCCTCTCCGGGACGCTCCTCGCCGTGCTGGCCTGCCTGGTGGTCATGCTCCGCACGCGGCAGTACCGCACCGGCTCCGAGGTCCTGGTCGGTCTGGTCTCCGGCATCCTCGGGCTGGCCTCGGTCGCGGTCTCGATGCTCTGGCTGCACCCCGACTGGCGTCCCACGGCGGCGGTCGCGCTGGCTGCCACGGGAGGGGTGCTGCTGGCGGTGACCCTGCTGCCCTCCACGCCGTCGGTGCGCCGCGGCCGGTTCGGCGACCTCGCCGAGACCGCGGCCCTGGTGGCGCTGCTCCCGCTGCTGGTGCTGGCCGTCGGCATCTACTCCGCGATCCGGGGCTGAGGCTGCGATGGCCACCAAGCGCGACCTCGTCGAGGCGTACTCCTTCAGCCGTCGCCGCCTCGTCACCGCCTTCGTGTCCGGGGCTCCCGGCGGCCGGGAGGTCGAGCCGACGCGGCCGGGTCGCACCATCGTCGGCGGGCTCGCGCTCGCCGTGCTGCTCGTGGCGGGAGCGGCCATCGCCGGGGTCTTCGCGCCGAAGGACCCCTCGGACTGGGCCAAGCCGGGGCTGATCGTCTCCAAGGAGACCGGGGCCGCCTACGTGATCCTCGAGGAGAGCGACCACCCGGTACTGCGCCCGGTCATCAACATCACCTCGGCGCGGTTGATCCTCGGCACCGGCGCCGAGCCGGAGCCAAGGATCCTCTCCCAGCGGACCATCGACGCCCAGACGATCGGCGAGGACATCGGGATCCTCGGCGCCCCGGCGAGCCTGCCGACGCCCTCGCTGCTGGTCGACGGTGGCTGGACCGCCTGCACGGGCGACCGTCAGGGCCTGCGGCTCGCCGTCGCGGAGGACCCCGCGGCCACACCGGTGCCCGACAGCGGCTTCGTGGTCGAGAGCGAGGGTGACCGCTACGTCGTCGCCCAGGCCGCCGAGGAGGACGGAGCCGCCCCCGGGGCGTACCGCTTCCGGCTGCCGACGGCCGGTGACCGGGGTCGGGTCGGCGGCGACCAGGACAACATGCTCGACGAGATGGGCCTGCCGTCCCGATCGGCAGCCGTGCGGGTGCCCGAGGAGTGGCTGGCGCTGTTCCCCGCGGGCGGCGACCTGGACTGGAAGAGCTTCGGGCTCAGCGGCTTCGGTTCCCCCGCCGAGAAGCGCGGCGAGCTCGGCATGCCGGGCGACGCACGGGTCGGGGACGTTCTCACGACGGGCACCGAGTCGCTGCTGGTCACCGCGGACGGCCTGGCCGAGCTGGACGACTTCGCGCTGGCGGTCTACCGCCACAGCGCCACCCCGGGCGGGCGGATCACCGGATCCCCGCGCCACGGGGGTGCACCGGTCGCGTGGGAGGTCGACGAGGTGCCACCGATCGGCCGCACCCAACCGGCGTACGCCGCCGCGCACTGGCCGGACACCGGGCTCCAGGCCACCGGCGGTGACCACTGCGGGGTGCTCACCTCGGCCCCGGGCAGGGCGCCGACCGTGCAGATCGCGACCGACGCCACCGGCGCCGCGTCGCCGGCGGACGTCCCGAAGGGAGCTCGCTCGGTGGCCGTCCAGGCCGGGCGCGGCGCCTACGTGCTCTCCGGGGACTGGGACGCGACCTCGGGTGGCTCGCCCTTCGTCGTCGACGCCAAGGGCCAGGCCTACCCGTTGGTGGGGCCCGACGTGGCCGCGCGGCTCGGGTACGCCGGCCACCCGGCCGGCATCGTGCCCGACTCCTGGATCGAGCTCTTCGACACCGGCGTCCCCCTCTCAGTGGACGCCGCCCTGTGCCCGCCGGACCACGCGGGCGGCCAGCCGTGCGCCTAGGGTGCGTCTCCCTGGGGCGCCCCTCTCGAGCCGGCGCCGTCGGCGCTGCCGTGGGCCTGGCGCTCACCGGTGTCGTCCTGCCCGGTGCACCCGCCCGTGCGGCCACGGGCATGGACTGCCTCTCGGTCGGCGCCGACTCGACGCCGCTGGTCGACACCGACGCCACCAGCAAGCCGCTGGAGTCGTTGCGGGTCGAGGAGGCCCAGGGGCTGGTCGACGGCGGGCCGCGGCGGGAGCCGGTCAGGGTCGCCGTCCTGGACTCCGGAGTCGCCGACAGCCCGCTGGTGGACGTGGCGGCGGCCCCGAGGTTCGCGACGACGTCGAAGGACCTGGTCTACGGCCACGGCACCGCGGTCGCCGGCCTGATCGCCGGCCACCGGCGCAGCGACGGCAAGGCGCTGGGCGTCGCCCCCGACGCCGACATCGTCGACGTCCGCGTCTACGACGCGGACACCCCCGACCCGAGCGCGACTCCACCCCAGGTGGGCGTGACCACCGAGGCGGTCGCCCAGGGGCTCGACTGGGTGGCGCGGAACGCCGCTGCGCTGAACATCCGGGTGGCCAACGTCTCGCTCGCGGTGGCGCCGAGCAGGGCGCTGAAGGTCGCCGTCGAGAGGGCCTGGCGGGCCGACGTCGTCGTGGTCGCCGCATCGGGCAACCGCCCGCAGGAGGGGCAGCTCGGTCACGACCGGTTCGGGGAGTACCGACCCGGGGAGGACGCCGCCGCGTTCGTGGCCCCGGCCGGCTACGACCACGTCGTCGCCGTCAATGCGACCGTCGGCGGGGCTGGCGACGTGGACCTGAGCGACTTCGTGCTCCAGAACAGCGCCACCGACGTCGCGGTGCCCACCGCGGGAGCGGTCTCGCTGGCGGCCAACGGCAGCACCTGCCTGCTCCCGGACGTGGCCACGTCCTGGGCGGCGGCCGAGGTCAGTGGTGTCGTGGCGCTGCTGCGCGCGCAGTTCCCCGACGACACCGCACCCCAGGCCGTGGCCCGGCTGCTCGGCACGGCCGACGGAACCCTCGACGACCCGACCCCGCTGCGGGGCGCCGGGGTCGTGCAGCCCGTCGAGGCGTTGACCCGGCCACTGCACCCGGACGGCCGGGGTGTCGTGCCGCGCGCCCGGCCGGACCAGGGCCGGACCCCGCGGGCCACGGCGCCCGAGCCGGAGGCCGACGTGCTGGCCGCCACGCGTGAGCACGCCGTCTGGTGGGGGCTCCTCGGCGGTGGTGCCCTGCTGCTGGCGCTGGTGCTGCGGCCGGTCCTGGCCCGGCGCCGCGGCTGAGGGGCGGGGTTCAGCAGCTCGCCGCCGACCCGGGCCGAGAAGCCGCGGATCCAGACTCACCAGTACGACGAGCACACCGTCATCCGGGCCGGCTCCGTCGCGGACAAGCCCGGTGTCCACAGGTTCGACGACTTCGTCATCTACAACCAGCCCCGCAGCAGCGATCTCCGCAGGCTCGTGGCCCGCGGCAGGGCGCACCAGATCTGGAGGTCGTTGCTGCGGCGTTGAACGCCTGCGTGCGCAGGCCCGGCGTACGACGAAGGGCGCCGACATCGGTCGGCGCCCTTCGAGTGGCGGAGGATAGGGGATTCGAACCCCTGAGGGCTGTTAACCCAACCCGCTTTCCAAGCGAGCGCCATAGGCCACTAGGCGAATCCTCCGCGGAGGAGAGTACCGGTCGGTCGGGTGAGGCGTGAAATCCCCCTGCCCGGGCCCGTCTTGGTGACCGTCGACGGCCTCCCCTACACTCGGGGCCAACCCCCCGCGTGGCGGCATCTCGCCCAACTCCCCCAGGGCCGGAAGGCAGCAAGGGTAAGCGAGCTCTGTCGGGTACGCGGGGGGCCTTTTCATGCCCCGTCGCCGGAACTTTCGAAGGCGTCGACCGGGGCGGGAGGTCGAGGAAGGCTCGACGCCGGCTCGAGCGCAGCGAGAGTGGGCGCGACCGGTCTCGAGACCCCCGGGGCCGCGCGCTTCCGGGTGTCGGCGGGGGTGGTTAGGGTTCAGGCGTGGAGTCACCCCTCGCGTTGTACCGCCGCTACCGGCCCGAGACCTTTCGGGAGGTCATCGGCCAGGACCACGTCACCGAGCCGCTGCGTGCGGCGCTGGCGAACAACCGGGTCAACCACGCCTACCTCTTCTCCGGCCCACGCGGCTGCGGCAAGACCACGTCCGCCCGGATCCTGGCCCGCGCGCTGAACTGCGAGCAGGCCCCGGTGGCCGACCCGTGCGGCGAGTGCGACAGCTGTCGTGACCTGGCGCGCGGTGGTCCGGGGTCCATCGACGTGATCGAGATCGACGCCGCCTCCCACGGGGGCGTCGACGACGCGCGGGACCTGCGCGAGAAGGCGTTCTTCGCGCCGGTGCGCAGCCGCTACAAGGTCTACATCATCGACGAGGCCCACATGGTCACCACGCAGGGCTTCAACGCCCTGCTCAAGCTGGTCGAGGAGCCGCCGCCGCACCTGCGGTTCATCTTCGCCACCACCGAGCCGGACAAGGTGCTCCCGACCATCCGCTCGCGCACCCACCACTACCCGTTCCGGCTGATCCCGCCGCGCCTGCTCTCGTCATACCTCTCCGAGCTCTGCGAGAAGGAGGGCGTGCAGATCGAGCCGGCGGCCCTGCCGCTGGTGGTGCGAGCCGGTGCCGGCTCGGCCCGAGACACGCTGTCGGTGCTCGACCAGCTCCTCGGCGGGGCCGGCCCCGACGGCGTCACCCACGCCCTGGCGACGGGCCTGCTGGGCTACACGCCGGACACGCTGCTCGACGAGGTCGTGGACGCCTTCGCGGCGGGCGACGGCGCCGCGGTCTTCGGTGTGGTCGACAAGGTCATCGAGACCGGCCAGGACCCGCGGCGCTTCACCGAGGACCTGCTGCGCCGGCTGCGCGACCTCGTGATCGTCGACGCGGTGCCCGACGCGCCGGCCACCGGGCTCATCGACGTGTCCGAGGACCAGGGGGAGCGGCTGGTCGCCCAGGCGGCACGCTTCGGGAGCTCCGAGCTGAGCCGGGCCGCCGACCTGGTCGCCACCGGGCTCACCGAGATGCGCGGGGCGACGGCGCCCCGGCTGCTGCTCGAGCTGGTGTGCGCCCGGGTGCTGCTGCCCGGCGCCGACCACGCCACCGACGGCGTGCTCGCCCGCCTCGACCGGCTCGAGAAGCGGATCGCGATCACCGGTGCGCCCTCGTCCCAGGCCGCCGCTGCGCCGTCCCTGCCGCCGGCCCAGGACCGGCCCGCCTCGGTGACCGTGAAGAGCGACGTGGTCGCGCCGACCTCGACACCCGCCGCGCGCCCCGAGACGGCGCCGCCGTCTCCCGCCTCCGCGCCACCCGCCTCCGCGCCGCCGGCCTCCCCGCCGTCTCCCGCCTCCGCGCCGGCCGCCTCGGAGCCGCCCGCCTCGGAGCAGCCCGCCTCGGAGCCGCCCGCGGCTGCGCAGCCGGATCCGGCTGCCGCTGCGCAGACCCCCGCCCCGGCATCCCCGCCACCGGCCGCCTCGCCACCGTCCGGCTCGCCATCGGCGGACTCGGTGCCCGCGGCCCCGGGCGGGTTGACCCTGGTCGACGTCCGCCGCCTGTGGCCCGACATCGTCGACGCCACCAAGCTGCGTCGACGGCTGACCTGGATGCACCTGACGCAGAACTGCCAGGTGGTCGCGGTCGAGGGGTCCGTCCTCACGCTCGGCTTCTCCAACGCGGGCGCCCGCGAGTCGTTCGACAAGGGCGGCAGCGCCGAGATCGTGCGCCAGGCCGCCATCGACGTGGTGGGTGCCGACTGGCGCATCGAGACGATCGTCGACCCGGGCGCGAAGGCCGATCCCCACGCGCCGCGCACGATCACGCCCAGCACGAACGCGCCGAGCACGCCCGCCGCCCCGGACGCGCCGGCTCCCTCGGCGGGCAGCCCGCAGTCCCCGCCCGACACGCCGCCGGCGTGGGCGGCAGACCAGCCGGACGTGCCGCCGGAGCCGCCGCACGACCTCCCGCCCGAGACAGGGCAGCCCGGCCCCGAGGCGGCCGCCGCCACGCCGGACCAGGCCGCGGCGCCGGGCCGTGAGCGGGCCGGCTCCGAGGCGATCGCCGCCGCCAAGGCAGCCATCCAGCAGACCCGGCAGGCCGGTGGCGGCGCCGAGTCCGGCCGATCCGACGACATGGCGGCCGCCGACGCCGACGCCCACCCCGACGACATCGACGCCGACAGCCAGGGCCTCGCCGGGGCCGAGCTGCTCGCCCGCGAGCTCGGCGCCCGGGTGATCGAGGAGATCCGGAACCAGTGAGCATCCCAACCCGAGAGGTGACCGCACCATGACCGAGAACCCCTTCGACGCGCTCGGCGGAGCCGGCGGCTTCGACATGAACGCGCTGCTCCAGCAGGCCCAGCAGATGCAGGAACAGCTCCAGACCGCCCAGGCGCGGCTCAGCGAGACCACCGTGGACGGCACCATCGCCGGCGGGGCGGTCACGGTGCAGGTCAACGGTGTCGGCGAGCTCGTCGGTGTCGAGATCAAGGCCGGCGGCTTCGACGCCAGCGACCCCGACGACCTCTCCGACCTCGGCGACATGATCGTGGCGGCCTACCGCGACGCGAAGGCGCAGGCCGACGCGCTCGCCAGCGAGACCCTCGGGCCGCTCGCCGGCGGTGCCGGCGGCGGCATGCCCGGCCAGCTCGGTTTCTAGAGCAGCGAGGAAACCACCCCGATGTACGAAGGCGTCGTCCAGGACCTCATCGACGAGCTCGGCAGGCTCCCGGGCGTCGGCCCCAAGAGCGCGCAGCGGATCGCGTTCCACCTGCTCCAGGCCGAGCCGGCCGACGTCCGCCGGCTCGCGGACGTCCTCATCGAGGTCAAGGCCAAGGTGAAGTTCTGCAGCACCTGCTTCAACGTCTCCGAGGACGAGCAGTGCCGCATCTGCCGGGACCCGCGCCGCGACCCGGCGGTGCTGTGCGTGGTGGAGGAGTACAAGGACGTCGTCGCGATCGAGCGGACCCGTGAGTTCCGCGGCCGCTACCACGTGCTGGGCGGCGCCATCTCGCCCATCGACGGGATCGGGCCGGACCAGCTGCGCATCCGCGAGCTGATGGTGCGGCTCGCCGACGGCGCGATCACCGAGGCCATCCTCGCCACCGACCCCAACCTCGAGGGCGAGGCCACCGCGACGTATCTCACTCGGATGCTCAAGCCGCTCGGGTTGCGCGTGACCCGATTGGCGAGTGGACTGCCCGTAGGTGGTGACCTGGAGTACGCCGACGAGGTCACCCTCGGCCGTGCATTTGCAGGAAGGCGGAACGCCGAATGACCGAGACCTCGAAGCTCGACCCCGGGACCGAGGACTTCGCCCAGCAGATCGCCGACCAGGTGGAGAGCTTCCTGCTGGCGCTGCAGGCGATCGCCCGCGAGGCCGACGGCGGCCGGGCGATCTCGCTGCTGCTGCTGGAGATCAGCCAGGTGCTGCTGGCCGGCGCCCGGCTGGGGGCGCAGCGGGACTTCACGCCGCGGGCCGAGTACCAGCCCGACGTCGGCCCCGAGCCGGACCTCGACCAGATGCGGCTGCGGCTGGCGGTCATCCTCGACAGCGTCGACACCTACAGCTTCGTCTTCGACCCCTACGTGCCAGAGGTGGTCGACGGCCAGCTGTCCGACGACCTGACCAGCATCGCCACCGACCTCGAGAACGGCCTGCGCCACTACCGCAGCGGCAACGTCGAGGAGGCCCTGTGGTGGTGGCAGTTCTCCTACGTCGCGTCGTGGGGCAACCTGGCCGGCGCCACCCTGAACGCGCTGCTGTCCGTGGTGGCCCACGACCGGCTCGACGCCGAGTTCGAGGGCGAGGAGGAGCAGGTCGCCGCGGCCGACCAGATGCTCGACACTGAGATGCTGGACTCCGAGGACTCCCCCTCCCGGTAGACTCGCCACCGGTCGCGGCGCAGCGCGGCGTGGTGCCGGTCGACGACCGGGACGAGCGGCCGGGAGATGCCAACCGACCCTCGAGGACTGACCAGTGGGCATTGTCGTGCAGAAGTACGGCGGCTCGTCCGTCGCTGACGCGACCGGGATCAAGCGAGTCGCGCAACGCATCGTCGGCACCCGCAAGGCCGGGCACGACGTCGTCGTGGTGGTCTCGGCGATGGGTGACACCACCGACGAGCTGCGAGACCTCGCCGAGCAGGTGACGCCGCTGCCGCCACCGCGGGAGCTCGACATGCTGCTGACCGCCGGCGAGCGCATCTCGATGGCGCTGGTGGCCATGGCGATCGCCCAGCTCGGCCACAAGGCGCAGTCGTTCACCGGCTCCCAGGCCGGGGTCATCACCGACTCCGTGCACGGCAAGGCCAAGATCATCGACATCACGCCCGGCCGGATCGAGAACGCCATCAAGGACGGCGCGATCGCGATCGTGGCCGGCTTCCAGGGCGTCTCCCAGGACACCAAGGACATCACCACGCTGGGCCGGGGAGCCTCCGACACCACGGCGGTCGCGCTCGCGGCCGCGCTGGGTGCCGACGTCTGCGAGATCTACAGCGACGTCGACGGCGTCTTCACCGCCGACCCGCGGATCGTGCCCGCGGCCCGCAAGCTCGACCGGGTCTCCACCGAGGAGATGCTGGAGATGGCCGCCTCGGGCGCCAAGATCCTGCACCTGCGCTGTGTGGAGTACGCCCGCCGCTACGACATGCCGGTCCACGTCCGCTCCTCCTTCAGTCAGAAGGAGGGCACCTGGATCATCCCCGACCCCACGGAGGGAGAAGAGCCCATGGAGCAGGCGATCATCGCCGGCGTCGCCCACGACCGCAGCGAGGCCAAGATCACCGTGGTCGGTGTGCCGGACAAGGTCGGCGAGGCCGCCCGGATCTTCGAGGCGCTGGCCGCCACCGAGGTCAACATCGACATGGTCGTGCAGAACGTCTCCGCGGCCGCGACCGGCCTCACCGACATCTCCTTCACGCTGCCGCGGGAGGACGGCCAGACCGCCATGGGTGCGCTCGCGCGGATCCAGGAGGAGGTCGGCTACGACAAGCTGCTCTACGACGACCAGATCGGCAAGGTGTCGCTGATCGGCGCGGGCATGCGCTCCCACCCCGGGATCACCGCGAAGTTCTTCGCCTCGCTGGCCTCCGCCGGGGTCAACATCGAGATGATCTCCACCTCCGAGATCCGGATCTCGGTGATCGTCGACGAGGCCCAGGTCGACGAGGCGGTCCGGGCGACCCACTCGGCGTTCGACCTCGACGCCACCGAGGTCGAGGCCGTCGTCTACGGCGGGACCGGGCGATGACCCGCCTCGGAGTCGTCGGCGCGACCGGCCAGGTCGGCGTCGCCATGCGCCAGATCCTCCAGGAGCGCGGCTTCCCGCTCGAGGAGATCCGCTTCTTCGCCTCCGCCCGCTCGGCCGGCACCGTGCTGCCCTACGCCGGTCCCCACGGTGTGCAGAGCATCGTCGTGGAGGACGCCTCGACCGCGGACCCCAGCGGCCTGGACATCGCGCTGTTCTCGGCCGGCGCCACCACCTCGCGGGCGCTGGCGCCGAGGTTCGCCGACGCCGGGGTGACCGTGGTCGACAACTCCTCGGCGTTCCGGATGGACCCCGACGTCCCGCTGGTCGTCTCGGAGGTCAACCCGCAGGCCATCACCGAGGCCCGCAAGGGCATCATCGCCAACCCGAACTGCACCACGATGGCCGCGATGCCGGTCCTCAAGCCGCTCCACGACGAGGCCGGCCTGGTCCGCCTGATCGCCTCGACCTACCAGGCCGTGTCCGGCAGCGGTGTGGCCGGCGTGGACGAGCTCGCCACCCAGGTCGTCGCCGCCGGCGACAAGGCCCGGGAGCTGGCCTACGACGGCGCCGCGGTGGCATTCCCGGACCCGGTGAAGTACGCCCGCACGATCGCCTACAACGTGTTGCCGATGGCCGGCTCCCTCGTCGACGACGGCCTCGGCGAGACCGACGAGGAGCAGAAGCTCCGCAACGAGTCGCGCAAGATCCTCGGCATCCCCGACCTGCGGGTCTCCGGTATCTGTGTGCGGGTGCCGGTCTTCACCGGCCACTCGCTGGCGATCAACGCCGAGTTCGCGTCGGCGATGCCGGTCGAGCGCGCCCGCGAGCTCCTCGCCGGCTCGCCGGGTGTCGAGCTGTCCGACATCCCGACGCCGCTGCAGGCGGCCGGCAAGGACCCGTCGTACGTCGGGCGGATCCGGCAGGACCCGGGCGTGGACGGCGACCGTGGCCTGGCGCTGTTCGTCGCAGGCGACAACCTGCGCAAGGGCGCGGCGCTCAACACCGTGCAGATCGCGGAGCTCCTCGCCGGCCGCTGACCCGCGGCCGGAGAGCCCGGTCAGCTCTCGGCGGCGTCGCCGTAGGAGGTCGTCACCCAGTGGGACAGGGCGAACGTGGCGACCGCGACGGCCGGGATGACGATGATCATCCACCAGCTGAACAGCACGTCGACGAGGAACAGCAGCGCGACCACCGCCAGCAGGCCGACGGCCAGGAAGCTCGTCGAGCCCGGGTCGGAGACGCCCCAGGCGCGTAGCAGCGCGGCGCCCAGGAGCACCATCGCGACCATGATCGCGACCAGCAGGAAGAATCCGGGGCCGCCGCACGACGAGGTGCCCCGGACCACCTCGCACATCCGCTGCGAGGCCCAGGTCAGCCCCACGGTGATGATGCCCACGAGCACGCCCGTGATGACCGCGCCGGCCATCTGGCCGACCTTCGGCAACGAGCGCTGACGACGCACCCGCGCGGGCTTCGGCGGCGGCGCCGGAGATCGTCGGCGAACAGGGGCGGCACGTCGCTGCTTGCCGGGGTGTGACGGGGCTGGTGACGGGGCCGGCCCCCGGCACCGCCGCCGCCGGCGCCGGCGCCACGACGGTCGGGGCGCCGTCGTCGGGGTCGTCCTGGGCACTGGGCGCCGGGGTGGCCTCCGGGTCGGGTGCCGGATCCGGCTCGGGCCGGGACCGGGCCGGGAGCGGCCGTGTCTCCTGGTGCTCCGCGACCTCGTCGGACGGCCGCTTGCGCTTCTTGCGCCCGAATCCGAACGAGGGCAGCTCCAGGGACGGCCCGTCGGTGCCGCGATCCTCATCAGCCATGCGGGGCAGTGTGCCAGAACGCCCGGCCGCCCGGTCCGCGGCGTCCGGTCGGCCCACCCGCCGGGACGGGCTGTCGGGGCGGTGCTGTGGGACGAAAGAACCCCGATCCGCCCTGAGGTGGATCGGGGTTCCTGCGTTCCGCTGGTCGGGCTGACAGGATTTGAACCTGCGGCCTCCTCGTCCCGAACGAGGCGCGCTACCAAGCTGCGCCACAGCCCGATTGCGGGTCTGACCAACCGGTCCGGCCCGCAAGCACGGCGAGCATACCCGAGCCCCGGCGGCCAGTCGTAATCGGCCACCACCCTCGGTTGTCCGGCAGTTCTCAGCCCCTCGGCGCGAGCGTGACGAGGGTGGCCTCGGGACGGCAGGCGACCCGGATCCGGGCGTACGGGCTGGTGCCCAGGCCGGCCGAGACGTGCAGCCACGAGGACTCCGGGTCGCCGGGTCGCGAGTCCGCGGGGTGCCGGTGCAGGCCCTTGGCCCGGGCGGGCTCGAGGTCGCAGTTGGTGGTCAGCGCACCCCGGCCGGGGAGGCACACCTGGCCGCCGTGGGTGTGGCCGGCGATGATCGCGTCGTACCCGTCGGCGGCGAACTGGTCCAGGACGCGCAGGTACGGCGCGTGGGCGACGCCGAGCCGCACGTCGGCGTCGCGGTCGGCCGGGCCGGCGACCTGGTCGAGCCGGTCGTACTCCAGGTGCGGGTCGTCCACACCGGCGAAGGCGAACGTCGTCCCTGCGACCTCGAGTCGCGTGCGCGTGTTGGTCAGGTCGAGCCACCCGGCGTCGGTGAAGACCCGGCCGAGGTCCTTCCAGGGCAGCTGGGGGGTGTGGATGTTGCGCTGCCCGTCATCGGGCAGCAGGTAGCGCAACGGGTTGCGCAGGGTGGGGGAGTAGTAGTCGTTCGAGCCGAAGACGAAGACGCCGGGCGCGTCGAGAAGCGGCCCGAGCGACTCCCTGAGGACCGGGACCGAGTCGCGGTGCGCCAGGTTGTCGCCGGTGTTGATGACCAGGTCGGGTCGTAGATCGGCGAGGCCGCGCAGCCACTCCTGCTTGCGGCCCTGACCGGGCGTCATGTGCACGTCGCTGAGGTGCAGCACCCGCAACGGTCGGTGGTCCGCCGGGAGGATCGGCAGGCTCACCCGGCGCAGCGTGTACTGACGCGCCTCCCAGGCGGCGTAGGCCGTCAGACCGGCGCCGGCGACGGCTCCCGCGCCCAGGAGGGCAGCCAACGAACGCCGGGCCTGCGTGGGGGGAGTCATGCGGCAAGGCTGCCACAATGGCGCACATGAGCACCCTCAAGGACCGCCTGCGCACCGATCTCACCTCTGCCATGAAGGCGCGCGACGAGGTGCGCTCCTCGACACTGCGGATGGTCCTGACCGCGATCACCAACGCCGAGGTCGCCGGCAAGGAGCAGCGCGAGCTGAGCGACGACGACATCATCGGGGTCCTCTCCACCGAGGCCAAGAAGCGCCGCGAGGCCGCGACCGCCTTCGAGGACGGCGGACGCACCGAGATGGCGGCGAAGGAGCGGGCCGAGACGGCCGTGATCGCCGACTACCTGCCGCAGCAGTTGACCGCCGACGAGGTGGCCGGGATCGTGGCCGCCGCCGTCGACCAGGTCGGTGCCGCCGGCGAGGGCATGAAGGCCATGGGCCGGGTCATGGGCGTCGTGCAGCCGCAGGTGAGGGGTCGCGCCGACGGGGCGGCGGTCGCCGCGGAGGTACGCCGGCAGCTCGGCGGTTCCTGAGGAGCGAGCGAAGCGAGCGTCTCGAAGGCAGCCTGATCGCCGCGCACCGACCACGGGGCGGCACCGACGAGCGCCGCAGCACGCGGCACGGCCCTCGGCCCCTCCACGGGAGCCGAGGGCCGTGCCACGTCAGGCCTGCGGGTCAGCGGCCGCCGGGCTTGCCGGGCCCACCGGGACCGCCGGGTTTGCCGCCACCCCCGCCGTTGCCGCCGCCTCCGCCGCCGTTGCCGCCACCGCCGTGGTGCTGGGGCGGGACGTAGACGTGGCCGGTCGACTGGTAGATCGTGATCGTGTCGCCGCTGCCGGCCTGGCTGCCCGCGGACGGGGTGGTGTACGCGACCGTGTCGAGCGGGTTCGGCGAGTCACGGTAGCCGCCGAGGACGGGCGTGAAGCCGGCGTCCTTGAGCACCTGCTGCGCCTGCTCGACGCTCATCCCGCCCGTGTCGGGCACGGTCGTCAGCACGCCGGCGACGTCCTGGGCGGTGGGCTTGACGAAGTTCTCGTCGGGGAGCCACTGCTGGATGACCTTCATCGCGTCGCCCCACATCGGGCCGGCGGTGGTCGAGCCGTGGGCGGTGGCGACGTACGAGCCGTGCAGGGTCTGCCCGTTCAGGGTGACCCAGTGGCCCAGGCTGTTGGCGCCCGCGATCATCGACGCGGTGGCGAGGTTCGGGGTGTAGCCGACGAACCACACGGCCATGTTGTTGTCGATGGTCCCGGTCTTGCCGGCCGACGGCTGGGCCAGGGAGATGCCCGCGTCGTACCCGAAGCCGCCGGGCTCCTGGACGCCCCGGAGCACGTCGTTGACGGCGTCGGCGACCGGCCCGGGCAGCACCTGCTGGCACTGGGAGGGATACTCCTTGAGCATGTTGCCGTTGGAGTCCTCGATCGAGGCGACCGGGCGCGAGTCGCAGTGCAGCCCGCGGCCGGCGAACGTGGCGTAGGCCTCGGCCATCTCCAGCGGGCTGGTGCTCGGCACGCCCAGGGTGAACGACGGCACCCGCTCGTGGTCCGGGTCGTCGAGCTGGATCCCCATCTGCTTGGCCAGCTTGTAGGGCTCGCACAGGCCGGTGCGCTGCTCGAGCTGGGCGAAGAAGGTGTTCACCGAGAGCTGGGTGCCGGTGTAGAGGTTGAACGTCCCGCTGTCGGTCGAGTTGTGCGGGTTCCAGATCTGGGTGCTCGGGTAGTGCCCCTTGCAGTCCGGGAACGAGCCCATGTTCAGGAACACCTGCGGCGGGGCGTTGATCTGGGTGCTGAGCGGGATGTGCTTCTTGATCGCCGCGGCCAGCACGAACGCCTTGAAGGTCGAGCCGGCCTGGAAGCCCTTGGACTGGCCGTACTCGTCGGGCACGACGTAGTTGAGGTACGTCTCGCCGCGCGCCTTGTCGGTGCCCATGGGACGCGACTGGGCGATGGCCTTCACGTCGCCGGTGCGCGGCTCCACCATGGCCAGGGCCCCGATCGCCTGGTTGGTGGGGTCGACGTGCCCGGCCACCGACTTGTCCGCCGCGGCCTGGTCGCGCAGGTCGAGCGTCGTGTGGATCGTCAGGCCTCCGGAGTACAGCAGCTTCTTGCGCGCCTCCGTGGACTTGCCCAGCGCACGGTCCTTCATCAGGTACGAGATCGCGTAGGCGCAGAAGAACGGCGCCCGCGAGTCGACACAACCGTTGCTGGACGGGATCGGGTGCAGGCCGAGGGACTGCTTCTTGATCTTGTCCGCCCGGGACGGGTTGATGACGTTGAGCTCCGCCATCCGGTCCAGGACCGTGTTGCGGCGCTCCTTGGACCGGTCGGGGTAGTTCGTGGGGTCGTAGCCCGTGGGGTTCTTCACCAGGCCGGCCAGCGTCGCCGACTGGCGCAGGTCGAGGTCCTTGGCGTTCACGTTGAAGTAGTGCCGGGCGGCCGACTGGATGCCGTACGCGCCGTCGCCGAAGTAGGCGATGTTGAGGTAGCGCTCCAGGATCCAGTCCTTGGAGTAGTTCTGCTCGAACGCGATGGCGTAGCGCAGCTCGCGGAGCTTGCGGGCGTAGGTGTCGTCGGTCGCGGCCTTGCGCTCGGCCTTGGTGCGCGCCTGGCTCAGCAGGGTCAGCTTGACCATCTGCTGGGTGATCGACGAGCCGCCCTGGGTGACGCCGCCGGACGCCTGGTTGGTGACCAGGGCGCGGAGCGTGCCCTTCAGGTCGAGGGCGCCGTGCTGGTAGAAGCGGTAGTCCTCGATCGCGACGATGGCCTTGACCATCGTCCGCGAGATCTGGCTCAGCGGGACGCTCACCCGGTTCTCGTCGTACAACGTCGCGACGGTGTCGCCGCGGCTGTCCACGATGGTGGTCTTCTGGGGCAGCGCCTCGGTCTTGAGCTCCTCCGGGAGGCTGTCCATGGTCCGGGCGACGTCGCGGGCGCCGAGGCCGACGACGCCGGCGAACGGGATCGCGAGGCCTGCGACGACGACGCCCATGACGGCGGCGACGGCCACCATCACGCCGAGGTGCGACGCGACACGGCGGGCCGTGAGGGGCTCGTCAGGAGGGGTGGGCCGAGGGCTGGACATGCGCTCAATGTACGGGAGGGTCCGCCCCCCAACCCATTCATGACCCAAATTGACTAGTCACTTCGGACTAGGACATTTGGGTAAAAGAGGTCTGCCGCGGCGCGGCCGCATTCCTTAACTTTCTTACCCTGAGGGGACTTCCCGGGTAGACGTCATGGGGACGCCGCCTATCTCGGACGATGTGGGGACATCACTATGTGGGTTGAGGACTGGACGTCTGCGGCAGCTTGTCGGCAGGCACAACCGGACCAGCTGTTCGTGCGCGGTGCGGAGCAGAACAAGGCCAAGCAGCTCTGCGCGGGCTGCCCGGTGCGTACCGAGTGCCTCGCCGAGGCCCTCGACAACCAGATCGAGTGGGGCGTCTGGGGTGGCATGACCGAGCGCGAGCGCCGGGCCCTGCTGCGTCGCCGGCCCAACGCCTCCTGGCGTGCGGTGCTCGAGGCGGCCCGTGACCAGGGTGGCAACCCGGTCAAGGTCTCCGCGAACGCCTGAGACGTCGCCGCCGGCGTCACTCGTCGGCGAGCAGCTCGCCGACCCGGCGCAGGCCGTCGAGGTCGTGCACGTCGCCGGGGAGCGCCGGCACCACGGCGGTCGGCACCTCCGGGTGCGCGGCGGCGAAGCGCTCGCGCAGGCGGGCCTCACGCTCGACCATCCGTGACTGGTCGGCGTGCAGCCGCAGCAGCCCGGCGGTCAGCGACTCCGGGTCCTGCCTGCGCAGGCGCGCCGCCGCGGTCATCGCCTCGTCGGCCGACAGCGAGCCCAGGGGTGCCGGGCTGGCCCGGTTGACGATCAGCCCGGCCAGCGGCATCTCATCCTCGCTCAGACGCTCGACGAAGTACGCGGCCTCACGCAGGGCGTCCGGCTCGGGCGCGGCGACGACGAGGAACGCCGTACCGTCGGCCTGGAGCAGCTCGAAGGTCTTCTGGGCGCGCTGGCGGAAGCCGCCGAACAGGGTGTCGAAGGCCGCCACGAAGGTCTGCATGTCGCGCAGCACCTGCGCGCCGAGGATCTTGGTCAGGGCGTTGGTGATCAGCCCGAACCCGGCCGACATCATCCGCGCGGGGCCCTTCGCGGGCGCGAGCAGCAGGCGGATGAACCGGCCGTCGAGGAAGCTCGAGAGCCGCTCGGGGGCGTCGAGGAAGTCGAGCGCCGAGCGCGACGGCGGGGTGTCGACCACGATCAGGTCGTAGGTGGCGTCGCGTTGCGCGTCGTGGTGCAGCTGTCCCAGCTTCTCCATCGCCATGTACTCCTGCGTGCCGGCGAAGGAGCTCGACAGTGCGACGTAGAACGGGTTCTCCAGGATCTGGCGCGCCTTCTCCGGGGTGGCCTGGCTCTCCACCACCTCGTCGAAGGTGCGCTTCATGTCCAGCATCATCGCGTCCAGCGAGCCACCCCTGCGGTCGTCGACGCCCACGACCGGGCGGGGGATGTTGTCCAGCGCCTCGATGCCCATCGACTGGGCCAGTCTCCGGGCCGGGTCGATGGTGAGGACGACGACCCGCCGGCCGCGCTCCGCGGCCCGCAGCGCGAGCGCCGCCGAGGTGGTGGTCTTGCCGACGCCTCCGGAGCCGCAGCACACGATGATGCCGGTGTGCGGGTCGTCGATGAGCCCGTCCACGTCGAGCGCGGACGCGGGGGACTCGGCCAGCGGGCCCACTCGCGAGCGGCTGCGGCCTTGGTGCGGACTGGTGGTCATGCCATCCCCTGGTCCCTGAGTGCGGCGGCCAGCTCGTAGAGCGCACCGAGGTCGACACCGCCGGCGAGGCGTGGCAGCTCGTACGTCGGGACCGCCAGGTCGCCGACCAGCGCCCGCTGGTCGTCCTCGAGCGCCCGCCGCTCCGCGTGGTCACGGGCCTCCTCGACCAGTCCGTCGACCAGGTCGTTGCCGTCCTCCACGCCGGCCTCCTTGAGGTCCGAGCGGATCGCCGGCCGGTCCAGGCTCCCCGCGAGCGAGGCCTCGAGGTCGGACTCGACCAGGTCGCGGGGTCGCACGAGGTTCACGACGACGCCGCCCACCGGCAGGTTGGCCGCGCGCAGCTCGTCGATGCCGTCGGCGGTCTCCTGGACCGGCATCTCCTCCAGCACCGTGACCAGGTGCACCGCGGTGCGCGGCGAGCGGAACAGCGTCATCACCGTGTCGGCCTGGCTCTTGATGGGGCCCATCCGGGCCAGCCCGGCGAGCTCGTTGTTGACGTTGAGGAACTGGGCGATCCGGCCCGTGGGCGGGGCGTCGAGCACCACGGCGTCGTACCGGGTCGCCTTCTTGTTCCGGCTGTTGCGCTGCACCGCCTCGAAGACCTTGCCGGTGAGCAGCACGTCGCGGACCCCCGGGGCGATCGTGGTCGCGAACTCGACGACCCCGAACCGGTCCAGGGCGCGACCGGCCCGCCCGAGCTTGTAGTACATCGACAGGTACTCCAGCAGCGCGGACTCCGCGTCGATGTGGAGTGCGTGGACGACCCCGGGCGACCCCTCGGGTCCGGGCAGTCCGGTGGCGATCCGGCGCTCCTCGTAGGGGAGCGGGTCGACGTCGAACATGCGGGCGATGCCCTGGCGGCCCTCGACCTCGCAGAGCAGCACGTTCTTGCCGTGCGCGGCCAGCGCGAGGGCAAGCGCCGCGGCGACGGTGGACTTCCCCGTGCCGCCCTTGCCGGTGACGACGTGGAGCCGGACGCGCGGCCAGTCGTGCTTCTGCTCGGACACGTACTGCAGCGTATGACCTGCCCCCTGACACGCGAGGCACATGTCCGGATCGCCCACCGCCGCACCGGCGATCGTGTGCCTCCCGGCCATACGGCTGTGACGGCCGTCATGGCTAGGATCGCCGGGAGGCGAGGCCGGCACTTCCGGTCCGGACCAGAGCGCCCGAGATCGGGCAAAGGGAGGACGAAGGCGTGGACAAGGTCGTGGCGAGCGCTGCCGAGGCCGTGGCCGACATCCCCAGCGGATCGACGCTGGCGGTGGGCGGTTTCGGGTTGTGCGGCATCCCGTCGGTGCTGATCGAGGCGGTCCTGGAGTCCGGGGTCGACGACCTCGAGGCGGTGTCGAACAACTGTGGTGTCGACGACTGGGGCCTGGGTCGGCTGCTGATGGCCAAGCGGCTGCGGCGGATGATCTCCTCCTACGTGGGGGAGAACAAGGAGTTCGCGCGGCAGTACCTCCACGGTGAGCTCGAGGTGGAGCTGACCCCGCAGGGCACGCTGGCCGAGCGGATGCGCGCCGGCGGCTCCGGCATCCCGGCGTTCTTCACCGCGACCGGCGTCGGGACCCAGGTCGCCGAGGGCGGGCTGCCGTGGAAGTACGACGCCGACGGCAACGTCGTGGTGTCCTCGCCGCCGAAGCAGACCCAGGTCTTCGGGACCGCCGAGGGAGACAAGGAGTTCGTCCTCGAGCACGCGATCGTCGCGGACTTCGGGCTGGTGCGCGCTTGGAAGGGCGACCGGCACGGCAACCTCGTCTACCGCGACTCCGCCCGCAACTTCAACCCGCTGGCCGCGATGTGTGGCCGGGTGACCATCGCCGAGGTGGAGGAGCTGGTCGAGCCGGGCGAGCTGGATGCCAACGAGGTGCACACGCCGGGGGTGTTCGTGCAGCGCGTGGTCGCGCTGACCCCGGAGCAGGCGGCGGACAAGCGGATCGAGAAGCGGACCGTGCGTCCGCGCCAGGACTCGGTGGTCGAGCCTGTCGAGACCAAGGGAGGTGCTCAGTGAGCTGGACGCGCGAGGAGATGGCGGCCCGGGCCGCCTCGGAGCTGCACGACGGCTCCTACGTCAACCTCGGGATCGGGCTGCCGACCCTGGTGCCGAACTACGTCGGCGACGACGTCGAGCTGGTGCTGCAGTCGGAGAACGGCATCCTCGGCGTCGGGGCCTACCCCGTCGAGGGCGAGGAGGACCCCGACCTGATCAACGCCGGCAAGGAGACCGTCACGCTGCGGCGCGGGGCGTCGTTCTTCGACTCCGCCACCTCCTTCGGGATGATCCGCGGGGGCAAGATCGACGCGGCGATCCTCGGCGCGATGCAGGTCTCGGCCACCGGCGACATCGCCAACTGGATGATCCCGGGCAAGATGGTCAAGGGCATGGGCGGTGCGATGGACCTGGTCCACGGCGCCAAGCGGGTGATCGTGCTGATGGAGCACGTCGCCAAGGACGGCTCCTACAAGATCGTCGACGAGTGCTCACTGCCCTTCACCGGTAAGGGTGTCGTCCAGCGGATCATCACCGACCTGTGCGTCATCGACGTGACCCCCGAGGGGCTGAAGCTCGTCGAGCTGGCCCCCGGCGTCACCGAGGACGAGGTCCGGGAGAAGACGGAGCCGGCCCTGGTGTGACGGCCGGTGGGCGCGTCGCCGACGGACCGGCGGCGCGCCCCAGCGCGCCCCCGGCGCCGTCCGGGTGCTCGCCTCACGGCACCCTCACTACACGGCCTGACCGGGCCGGGTTCCACCGGGGTCACGATGTGCAGGCGGCTGCGACGGCCGTTACGGTGTTTGACCGATTCGGGACCCGGGAATGCTCCCGTGCGGTCCCGCGCGATCCCGGCCGGTGACGCTCCGGCCGGTCCGATCGGAACCGATCGACTCCGAGTGACCCGACCGAAAGGCCCGCATGTCCCAGAGTCCGCCCATCGACAACCCCGTCGGCAGCGAGGAGCCCTCGCCGCCCGACGACCACCCCCAGCCCGGGGGCACCCCGACCCCCGACGGGTCGGGGCACAAGCTGGTCGCCGCGCCGCGGGTCTTCTTCCCCTCCGCCGGCCTCCTGGTCGCGTTCGTGGCCGTTGCAGCCATCTGGCCCTCGCAGCTGGGCAGCTGGCTGGCGAAGGCGAACACGACCGTCGTCGAGGACATCGGGTGGTGGTACGTCGCGGTCGTCACCGGCTTCGTCGTGTTCTCCCTCTGGGTGGCCCTCGGATCGACCGGTGAGATCGTCCTGGGCAAGGACGACGAGGAGCCGGAGTTCGGCCTGAAGTCATGGTTCGCCATGCTCTTCGCGGCCGGCATGGGGATCGGCCTCGTCTTCTGGGGCGTCGCCGAGCCGCTGAACCACTACGCGTCGCCGCCCCCGGGCACCGACACCTCCGGCGGCAACGGTGACGTGGCCCGCTCCGCGATGGACACCACCTTCCTCCACTGGGGCCTGCACGCGTGGGCGATCTACGTGGTCGTGGGCCTGGCGATCGCGTACGCCGTGCACCGCAAGGGCCGGCCGATCTCGCTGCGCTGGGCGCTCGAGCCGCTGCTCGGCAAGCGGGTCCTCGGCTTCTGGGGCGACCTCATCGACGTCGTCGCCATCGTGGGCACCCTGTTCGGCGTCGCCACCTCGCTCGGCTTCGGCGTCACGCAGGTCGGCGCCGGCCTGAACTACCTCGGCGTGGTCGACCACGTCTCGAACACGCTGCTGGTGCTGCTGATCGTGGGCATCACGGCCATCGCGCTGGCCTCGGTCGTCAGCGGTGTCGACAAGGGCATCAGGATCCTGTCCAACATCAACATGGGCCTGGCCGCCGGGCTCCTCGCGCTGGTCCTCCTGCTCGGCCCCACCGTCTTCCTGCTCAGCGACTTCGTCACGCAGATCGGGTCGTACCTCGAGAACTTCCTCAAGATGTCGTTCAACGTGCGCCCCTTCCAGGACGGCGGCGCCTCGTGGCTCTCCGGCTGGACGACGTACTACTGGGGCTGGTGGATGAGCTGGGCGCCGTTCGTGGGCGTCTTCATCGCGCGCATCTCGAAGGGCCGCACGGTCCGCCAGTTCGTGGCGGGAGTGCTGCTCGTGCCGACGCTGGTGACGTTCCTGTGGTTCTCGGTCCTCGGCGGCTCCGCGCTCTACCGGGAGGTCTTCGGCAACGGCGGCCTGATCGGCAAGGACGGTGCCGTCTCGACCAACACGGCGCTCTTCCAGCTGCTCGACGGGCTCCCGATGTCGACCCTGCTCACCGTGATCGCCCTGGTCCTCATCGTGGTCTTCTTCGTCACCAGCTCCGACTCGGGCTCGTTCGTGGTCGACATGCTGGCGGAGGGCGGCAACCTGAACCCGCCCATCTGGAGCCGGGTGTTCTGGGCCTCCATGGAGGGCATCGTCGCCGCGGTGCTGCTCGTCGCCGGTGGCCTGGCCGCGCTGCAGACGACGGCGATCCTGGTCGCGGCGCCGTTCAGCATCGTGATGGTGCTGATGGTCGTGGCCACGGCCAAGGCCCTGATGCAGGAGAGCCGGATCATCCAGCGACGCCGTCGCACCTGGTTGGCCCGGGAGATCGCCGAAGAGGTCCAGGCGGGCAGCACGACGAAGTCCTGAGACCCACCCGCACCACCACGAGAGCCCCCGGCACCGCCGGGGGCTCTCTGCGTCCTCCAGCGATGAATGTCGGCACCGGTCCCGGTCTGCACGTTCGGCGAGCGCGACACAGGCCAGTGCGACACCGGGCAGCGCGACACCGGGCGCGCGACAGCGGGCGCGCGGGGAGGCAGGAGGAGCCATGGGCAAGGTCATCGCGAGCATCACCACCTCGGTCGACGGCTACGTCACCGGTCCGCAGGACGGCCCGGAGCGCGGCCTCGGCATCGGCGGCGAGCGCCTGCACCACTGGGTGATGGGCGGCGCCTGGACCTACGAGGGCGACCACGACACCGACGGCATGCACGGAGCCGACCGCGAGTTCTTCGAGGCCGTCACCGAGGGCCTGGGCGCCGGGATCGTGGGCCGGGGGATGTACGACGCGGCCGGCGCCTGGGGCGGGTCCAACCCGTTCCCGGGACCCCTCGTCGTGCTCACCCACCGCACCGAGGACCAGCCCGACCCCGGCGCCGGGTTCCACTTCGTCGACGGGTTCGACGCGGCGCTGCTCCGGGCACGCGAGCTGGCCGGGGACGGAACCGTCGCGCTGGGCGGCGGTGCCGACGTGATCCGGCAGGGCCTCGCGGCCGGGGTCGTCGACGAGCTGGCGATCTCGACCGCTCCGGTGGTGCTGGGCCGGGGCAAGCGGTTGTTCGACGGCTTCGACCACGACGTCGACCTGGAGGTTCGCGGGGTGTGGAGCTCGCCGTACGCCACGCACGTGAGGTACGCCGTCGTCCACTGACCGGGCCCGCGCGCTGCTCCTGGCGGCGCCCGGGGCCCATGATGGGCCGACGACTCATCTCATCTCGGGAGGCTCGATGACACTCGACGCGCGTCAGGAAACCCAGTCGACCCCACGCTGGCAGGTGGTCGGACCCGGGCTGGTGGTCGCGGCCACCGGTGTCGGGGCCGCGGACCTGGTGGCCACGCTGGTGGCGGGCTCGAAGTTCGGCTACACCCTGCTGTGGGTGGCGGTCCTGGGCGCCGTCATCAAGGTCGTGCTGGTCGAGGGGGCCGGGCGCTACTCGCTGGCATCCGGGCGCACGATCTTCGAGGGCTGGCGCAGCCTCGGCCGCTGGACCACGTGGTACTTCGCGCCCTACATCGCCATCTGGGGGCTCGTCTACGGCGCCACCGCGATGTCGTCGTCGGCGCTGCCGCTGATCGCGCTGTTCCCGGACCTGTCGCTGCGGTGGACGGCGGTCGCGTCCGGGCTCGTCGGCCTGGCGCTGGTCTGGCTGGGCTCCTACGGACTCTTCGAGAAGGTCATCACCGTGTTCGTCGGGCTCATGTTCGTCGCGGTGGTCGGAGCCGCGATCCTGACGCTCCCCAACCTCGGGGAGGTGCTGCTGGGGCTGCGCCCGATCTTCCCGGGTGGCTCGGTCGTCAACGTGCTCGCGATCGCCGGGCGGCGTCGGGGGCACGATCACCCTCGCGGCGTACGGCTACTGGCTGCGGGAGAAGGGCTGGTCGACCCCACGGTTCATGCGGGTGATGCGGATCGACAACGGTGTGGCCTACGCGGTGACCGGGGTGTTCGTGGTGTCCATGCTGATCGTGGGCGCCGAGCTGCTCTACTCCGCCAACATCGCGATCGACACCGGCGACCAGGGCCTGGTCCAGCTCTCCGACGTGCTCCAGGACCGGTACGGCAAGGGATTCGGCCTGGTCTTCCTGGTCGGGTTCTGGGCCTCGTCGTTCTCCTCCCTGATCGGCGTCTGGAGCGGCGTGAGCCTGATGTTCGCCGACTTCTGGGGCAACCTGCGGAACCTCGAGCCCGGGCACCCCGACACCCGCACCGGCGGTCGCTACTTCAGGGCGTACATGCTCTGGCTGACGTTCCCGCCGATGCTGCTCCTGCTGCTGGACAAGCCGGTGGGGCTGATCCTCGCCTACGGCACCCTGGGCGCGCTGTTCATGCCGTTCCTCGCGATCACGCTGCTGCTCCTGCTCAACCGGCGTCGCGCCGCGCAGCCTGACGGCGCCGACGTGCCGGAGGCGTGGCGCAACGGCTGGCTGTCCAACTCGCTGATGGGCCTGTGTGCCCTGCTCTTCGTGGTGCTGGCCGCCCACGAGCTGCGCGAGGTGCTCTCGCCGTACGCCTCGTTCCTGTGACCGGAGGCGGTGAGTAGGGTGCCGACCATGACCAAGTGGGAGTACCTGACCGCGCCGATCCTGACGCACGCCGCCAAGCAGATCCTCGACAACTTCGGGGCCGACGGATGGGAGCTGGTGCAGATCGCGCCGGGGATGAACCCCGAGAACCTCGTCGGCTACTTCAAGCGCCCCCTGGAGGGCTGAGATGAGCACTCCCGAGGAGCGACTGGCCGAGCTCGGCCTCTCCGTGCCCGCGGTGGCCAAGCCGGTCGCGATCTACGTCCCCGCGGTGCGCAGCGGCAACCACGTCTTCACCTCCGGCCAGCTGCCGATGCGCTCGGGCGAGCTGATGCTGACCGGCAAGGTCGGCGGCGAGGTCAGCCAGGAGGAGGCCGTGGAGTGCGCCCAGCAGTGCGCGCTCAACGCGATCGCGGCGGTCAAGGCGGAGATCGGCGACCTCTCGCTGGTCAAGCGGATCGTCAAGGTCGTCGCCTTCGTGGCGTCCACGCCCGACTTCACCGGCCAGCCGCTGGTCGCCAACGGCGCCTCCGAGCTCTTCGGCAAGGTCTTCGGCGACGCCGGCGTCCACGCCCGCTCGGCCGTCGGCGTCCCGGTGCTGCCGCTGGACGCGCCGGTCGAGGTCGAGATCCTCGTCGAGGTCTGAGGACCGTGCTGCGGATCCCGCTGCCGCCGCAGCTGGTCGAGCAGGCCCGGGAGTACGCCGCGGGCACGCGGACGCCGGCGGAGCCGCGCAACGCCGCGACCGTCGTGCTCCTGAGGCCCTCGGAGCAGCGCTCATCGGCAGCGGGGACGTCGGTCTACCTGCTGCGCCGCCAGACCTCGATGGCGTTCGCGGCCGGGATGTGCGTCTTCCCGGGCGGTGGCGTCGATCGCCGTGACTTCGACGCGACCGTCGCCTGGCACGGGCCGACGCCTGCCGAGTGGGCCGACCGGCTCGGCACCGACGAGGTGACCGCGCGCGCCCTGGTGTGCGCCGCGGTGCGCGAGACCTTCGAGGAGTCGGGCGTGCTGCTCGCCGGCCCCTCGCCCGACACCGTCATCGCCGACACCACCGGCGAGGACTGGGAGGCCGACCGGGTCGCCCTCGAGGGCCGGGACCTCGCGTTCACCGAGTTCCTGTCCCGGCGCGGGCTGGTGCTCCGCTCGGACCTGCTCGGGGTCTGGTCGGGGTGGCTGACGCCGGTCTTCGAGCCGCGTCGCTACCGCACCTGGTTCTTCGTGGCCGAGATGCCCGAGGGGCAGCGGACCCGCGACGTGTCCACCGAGTCCTCCTCGGTGCACTGGGCCACGGCCCTGTCGGCCGTGGAGTCGGTGGACGCCGGGGAGATGCTGATGCTCCCGCCCACCTACCTGACCTGCCTGGAGATCGCGCAGTACGACGGTCCCGGCGAGGTGCTCGCGGCCGCCGCGGGCCGACGGGTGGAGATGTTCACGCCCGAGGTCGTGGGTGAGGGTGACGAGGCGACCTTGTCGATGCCGGAGGAGCTGCGGCCGCTGGTGGAGGCACGGTCGCGATGAGCTGGACCGGGGGTTCCTTCGGGGAGCGCGGCCGCTGCGTCCTTGCCCCGAACGCGAACATGATGACGCTCGACGGCACCAACACGTGGGTGCTCCGCGAGCCCGGCGCTCGCCGCTCGGTGGTCATCGACCCCGGGCCGTCGATCCTCGCGCACCTCGACGCGATCGCGCAGCAGGCCGGCGAGGTCGGGGTCGTGCTGCTGACCCACCACCACGCCGACCACTCCGAGGCGGCCCGGGAGTTCGCCGAGCGCGTGGGCTGCGGCGTGCGTGCGCTGGACCCGGCGTACCGCCTGGGGGCCGAGGGCCTCGGCGACGGCGACGTGGTCGAGGTCGACGGGCTGGAGATCCGGGTGGTCGGCACGCCCGGGCACACGTCGGACTCGCTGTCGTTCCTGCTGCCGGCAGAGGGGGCCGTGCTGACCGGGGACACCGTGCTGGGGCGCGGCACCACGGTCGTCGCGCACCCCGACGGGCAGCTGGGGGCCTACCTCGGCTCCCTGGACCGGCTGCACGCCCTGGCCAGTGCCCACGAGGTGCGGTCGATCTGGCCCGGGCACGGCCCGGTCATCGACGACGCCCTGGGCGCGCTGGACTTCTACATCGCCCACCGCCGCGAGCGGCTGGAGCAGGTCGAGGCGGCCGTGCTGACGCTGTCGGGCGAGGCCAGCCTGGCTCGGGCGCTTCCCCAGGTCGACCTGGAGGCGGGCACCGGCTCCTCCCTGACCCCCCGCGCCGTGGTCGAGCACGTGTACGCCGACGTCGACCCGGTCCTCTGGGGTGCCGCCGAGCTCTCGGTCCGGGCCCAGCTGGCCTACCTGGCCGAGCGCGGCTGATCGACTGCCACGCTCCGTCACGGGCACTGGGGACCCGGAGCGCGGGTCCCACGGACAACGGAGCGTTAGACGCGGTGGGTACGCCGCCACAGCAGGCGGGCGGCCAGGAGCAGCGCCAGCGTGCCGGTCGCGCCGAGGCCGGCCCACCACCAGGGGGTCCCGTCCCGGGGCACCCAGTCGGGCGCGGGCACGTCGGCCGTCGGCTGCGACCGGGTCATCAGGTCCGTGGCCAGGGTCAGGCCCTCGACGCCCGCGTCGATGCGGCCGATCTCGCGGAGCCCGTCGTCGGTGAGCAGGTCGAGCGCGGTGGTGGTCCGGTCGCCGGAAGTCGGCTGCGTCTCGATCACCGGAGTGCCACCGAGCCAGCCGCGCACCGCCATCGCCGCGTCGCCCACGTCGGGGTTGGTCAGGGTCTGCCTGCCGCCGGACCAGCGCAGCACGTGGAAGTCGGCACCTCGGCCGCTTCCCTCGGAGCGCACGGCCGCCACGTAGGCACCCACGTGCGCGATGTCCAGGGGGCTTCCCCACCTGCGGGGTGTCCGCGTCCGCTCGGCGACGGCACCGTCCCACAGCAGGCCCCGGTCCCGGGACATGATCGCCACCCGCCCGGAGTTGCCGATGCCGAACGCCTCGACCACCCGGTCCGAGGCGGGGACGGGCTGGGAGCTCTCCGCCCCCGGTGCGATCCGGCCGGCCGCCATCTCGTCACCGAACCGGCGGACACGGTCGGTCCAGGCGGTCGAGACCTGGCCCGACCAGACGAGCCATCGCCCGTCCGGCGACCAGGAGATGGTGCGGACCAGGATCCCCTTGCCACCGGACAGGTGGAACACCGACGTCACGCCCGACTGGAGGTCGACGATCGCCACGCCGGTCCGGACCGCCGGGTGCCGTTGGGACGGGGGCGTTCCCGCCCAGGCGTAGGCGAGGTGCGTGCCGTCGGGTGACAGCGCGATCGGGGCAGGAGAGGCGGCCTCGAGGCCACCTCGCTCGGCGAAGAAGGGCAGGTCGAGGACGTGGTAGTCGCCGCCCACCGCCGAGATGCTGACGACGCGGCCGGTGGTGCCGAGGGTGGCGACGTACGCCGCCGCGGTCCGACCCACCGCCAGGTCGGCGGTGACGGGTACGTCGTGGGTCGAGGTCACCAGGTGGATGTGGTCGGGCACTGCGCCCCGCGCGCCGGCCATCGGCGTCGACTCGCGGGAGGGCAGCAGCCCGAGCAGTCCGCCCACGAGCGCCAGCACCGCGACGACCGTGGCGCCGGCCAGCACCCGGTCTCGCGTCCGGGCACGCCGTGCCCGCTGCCACGTGCCCGGGGCGACGTCCGCCACGGGAGCCGCGTCGCCGATCCGGAGCAGCTCCTCGCGGAGGTCGTCGGTGCTCACGAGGGCTCCCCGATCAGCTCCGAGAGCTCCGGCGCCAGCATCCGGAGGCGGGCCAGTGCCTGCCGGGTGATCGACTTGACCGTGCCGGCCCCGATGCCCAGCGCAGCCGCCGTCTGCACCTCGGTGAGGTCCTCGAAGTAGCGCAGCACCAGCACCGTCCGCTGGCGGACGGTCAGCCGGGCCAGGGCCTCCTCGAGGGTCAGCCGCAGGTCGGTGTCCGTCGACGCCGCCGGTGCGTCGTACGCTCCGAGCGCGGTCTCCTTCACGCGCCGGGCGCGCCACCACGAGACGTTCTGGGTGTAGAGGATCCGGCGGACGTAGGCCTCCGGGGACCCCTGGATGCGGTGCCAGCTGCGCGCGGCCTTGAAGAGTGCTGCCTGCACGAGGTCCTCCGCGAGGTGGGCGTCCCCGGTCAGGAGGTACGCCGTGCGCGACAGGGCAGGCGTGCGCGCCACGACGAACGCGTGGAAGTCGTCCTCAGCAGTCGGCACCCGAGCCCCCTTTCACCCCTACGACGCACGCAGGGGTGGGCTCGGGGGTCACCGGCCGAGAAAATTCCTCAGCGGGCGCGGCGCGAGAGCCGCTCGACGTCCATGATCACGACCGAGCGGGGCTCGAGGCGCAGCCAGCCACGGGAGGCGAAGTCGGCCAGCGCCTTGTTGACGGTCTCGCGGGAGGCGCCGACCAGCTGGGCGAGCTCCTCCTGGGTCAGGTCGTGGTGGACGTGCACGCCGTCGTCGGCGGTGCGGCCGAAGCGGTCGGCGAGGTCGAGCAGCGCCTTGGCCACCCGACCGGGCACGTCGGAGAAGACCAGGTCGGCGACCACGTCGTTGGCCTTGCGGAGCCGGCCGGCGAGCTGGGCGAGCAGGCCGCGGGCGACGACCGGGCGGCCCTCGAGCCAGCGCAGCAGGTCCTCGTGCGAGAGCGAGGCGAACGACGCGTCGGTCACGGCGGTGACGGTGGCCGAGCGCGGGCCCGGGTCGAAGAGCGACAGCTCACCGAACATCTGGCCGGGGCCGAGGATCGCGAGGAGGTTCTCGCGGCCGTCGGAGGAGGTGCGGCCGAGCTTCACCTTGCCGTCGAGGACGATGTAGAGCTTGTCGCCTGAGTCACCCTCGTGGAACAGCACGTCGCCCCGCCGCAGCCGGCTCTCGGCCATCGAGGCGCGCAGCGCGGTGGCTGCCTCGTCGTCGAGCGCGCTGAACAGCGGCGCCTGACGCAGTACGTCGTTGTCCACGAAACCTCCTGGTGACCTCACCCGCCCCACACGGGCGGCCGCGACGATCCTAACCAGTGGAATTGGTCACAGGAACAACCGGCTCCGGGAAGTCGCCCTGGACGGGCTGTCGCCGGGTCGCCGTACGCTGGGCGTCGTGCTCGATGCGGAAACCCACACCGGCCTGGTCAGGCGTGCCCGGAAGATGGACCGGGTCCTCGCCGAAACCTACCCCGACGCCCGATGCGAGCTCGACTTCGACAACCCCTTCGAGCTGCTCGTCGTCACGGTGCTGTCCGCGCAGACGACCGACAAGCGCGTCAACGCCGTACGGCCGACGCTGTTCGCGGCCTACCCCGACGCCCCCGCGATGGCGGCCGCCGAGCGCGACAAGCTCGAGCAGATCGTGGGTCCGCTGGGCTTCTTCCGGGCCAAGACCGAGTCGCTGCTCAAGCTCAGCCAGGCCCTCGTCGAGAAGTACGACGGGCAGGTGCCGGGCCGGCTCGAGGACCTCGTGACGCTGCCCGGTGTCGGACGCAAGACCGCCAACGTGGTGCTGGGCAATGCCTTCGACGTCCCCGGCATCACCGTGGACACCCACTTCGGCCGGCTCGCCCGGCGCTTCGGCTGGACCGACGAGACCGATCCGGTCAAGGTCGAGCACGCCGTCGGGGCGCTCTTCCCCAAGCGGGACTGGACGATGCTCAGCCACCACCTGATCTGGCACGGCCGCCGGGTCTGCCACTCGCGCAACCCGGCCTGCGGCGCCTGCCCGCTCGCGCGGTGGTGCCCGGCGTACGGCGAGGGCCCGACCGACCCGGTGGCCGCCGCGAAGCTGGTCAGGACCGAGGGCCGCGCGTGAGACCTGTGCTCGCATCCGCGCTGGCCGCGGCAGTGCTGGTGCTGGGCGGCTGCGGCACCGACACCGTGCCCGGCCCGGGCCCGGCGAAGATCGACGTCGACACCCCGCAGCTGCGCCAGCTCAAGCACGACGCGGGCGTCGAGGCCTGCCGCCCGGGCGACGGCGAGCCGGTCGACGGCGGCCTGCCCGACGTCACGCTGCCGTGCCTCGGCGGCGGGCACGACGTCGCCCTCGGCGACCTGCGCGGACCGCTGGTGGTCAACCTGTGGGCCTCCTGGTGCGGACCCTGCCGCAAGGAGATGCCGGTGCTCGAGGAGTTCCACCAGAAGTACGGCGACCGGGTCGGCGTCATCGGCGTCGACTTCGAGGACCCGCAGACGCTCAGCGCGATGGACCTGGTGCGCAAGAGTGGGGTGACCTACCCGCTGCTGGCCGACCCGCAGGGCGACCTCCACGGCAAGGCGCCGTTCCCGGCCCGGATGGGCCTGCCGCTGTTCGCGTTCGTCGACCAGGACGGCCGGGTCGAGCTCGCGGCCGGCGGCGTCGACTCCGTGGACGAGCTGGTGGGCCTGGTCCACGACCACCTGGGGGTGGACCTGTGACCGACCACGACGACCTGCCCGAGTGGCTGCGACCGGTGGCGGAGGGCGCGCAGTCCATCACCGTCCACGACCTCACCCGCTTCATGCCCCCGGAGGACTCCGACGCCCGGCTCGGCGCCGTGCTGATGCTCTTCGGCGAGGGTCCCGAGGGGCCCGACCTGCTGCTGACCGAGCGCGCCCACCACATGCGCTCCCACCCCGGGCAGGTGTCCTTCCCGGGCGGCTCGATCGACCCCGGTGAGTCGCCCCGGGAGGCCGCGCTGCGCGAGGCGTGGGAGGAGACCGGCCTCGACCCCGACGGGGTGACGGTCTTCGCGGAGCTGCCGGAGCTGTGGCTGCCGCCGAGCAACTTCGCGGTCACCCCGATCCTCGGCTGGTGGCACGAGCCCACCGAGGTCGCGGTCGTCGACCCCGACGAGGTCCACGAGGTCTACCGCGTCCCGATCCGGGAGCTGGTGGACCCCACGCACCGGATCGCCGTGCGGCACCCGTCGGGCTGGGTCGGCCCGGGCTTCCTCATCGGCGAGGACAAGGACGTGATCGTGTGGGGCTTCACCGCGGGCATCATCGCCCGCCTCTTCGACTTCCTGGGGTGGACCTCCGAGGTGGACGACCCGCCGATGCGTGACCTGCCGGACTACATGCTGCAGGGTGAACCCGTCCCACGTGACGTCCAGCCCAACACCAGATTCGAGGAACGCCGGTGAACATGCTCGACTGGCTCCTGGTGGTGCTGGTCCTGGCCTACGCCCTCTCGGGTTACTGGCAGGGCTTCATCACCGGCGCCTTCGCCACGGGCGGGCTGCTGCTCGGCGGCCTCTTCGGCGTCTGGCTCGCCCCGGTCGCCCTCGGCGACGCCACCCCGTCCCTGCTGGTGTCCCTGGGGGCCCTGTTCATCGTGATCCTGTCCGCGTCGCTGGGCCAGGCGATGCTGCAGTTCCTCGGGGCGAAGATCCGCGACCGGATCACCTGGCAGCCCATCCGCGCCATCGACGCGGTCGGCGGTGCGGCGCTGAGCGCGGCCGCCGTGCTCCTGGTGGCCTGGGCGCTCGGCGTGGCGATCTCGGGCACCCGCATCGGCGGGATCACCCCGATGGTGCGCAGCTCGACGGTGCTGAGCAAGGTCGACGGGGTGCTGCCGACCGCGGCGGGTGGGGTGCTGCAGGCCTTCAACAACGTGGTCGGGACCAGCTTCTTCCCGCGCTACCTCGAGCCGTTCGCGCCCGAGCGGATCGTGGAGGTCGGCCCCGGGCCGAAGCGGCTGCTGAAGGACCCCGACGTCACCGCGGCGGCGACCAGCGTGCTCAAGGTGCGCGGCACCAACGACTGCGGCCGCGGCGTCGAGGGCTCCGGGTTCGTCTACGCCCCCGACCGGCTGATGACCAACGCCCACGTGGTCGCCGGCGTGGACCATCCCGAGATCATCGTCGGGGACTCCTCGGTGCCCGCCGAGGTCGTCTACTACAACCCCGACATCGACGTGGCCGTCCTCGCCGCGGACACCGGGACGGCACAGCCGCTCGACTTCGACCAGGGCGGCGGGCCGCAGGACGGTGTCGCGATCCTGGGCTATCCCGAGGACGGGCCGTACGACGTCCAGCCCGGCCGGATCCGCGCGGAGCAGCGGCTGCGCTCGCCGAACATCTACGGCGACGGCGCCGTGATCCGCCAGGTGTTCTCGCTGCGCGGACTGGTCCGGCCCGGGAACTCCGGCGGTCCGATCGTCTCCTCGGCAGGGGACGTGGTCGGCGTCGTGTTCGCGGCGTCGGTCACCGACCAGCAGACCGGCTACGCCCTGACGGCCGAGCAGGTCGCCCACAGCGCGGACCTGGGCCGCTCCAGCGCCGGCTCCGTCTCGACCGGCGACTGCGCGGGATGAGCGGAGACGCGCTGACCGACGGCGTGGACCGAACCACCACCCGGATCCCGGGTCTCGACGCGCCGTCGCGACTGCGGGCCTCAGTCGCGCGGCTCGCTCGACCGCCACCAGCGGATCCGCTGGCGGATCTCCGCTCAGGCCTGGCCCTTCAGGGCGCTCGGGATCTGCTTGCCCTGGGCGATCGCCCTCTCCGGCGCCCGGACCTGCTTGACCTTCCGGATGCCGACCAAGACGAGCAGCGCGGCGAGCAGCAGGTAGAAGCCGAACACGATGAGGAACGCCCACTGCAGGGCCAGGTCCGTCGCCGTTCCAGTTGATCAGGTAGGCGATCGCCACGGAGAGCATGATGACCGCGAGCACGGCCAGGAAGCCGGCTGCGGCGAACAGGCCGATCCCGGTGCCGCCGGCCTTGACGCTGACCTTGAGCTCGGACTTCGCCAGCTGGATCTCCTTGGAGATCAGCGTGGAGATGTCGCGGCTGGCGTCCGTGACGAGGCGCCCGATGGTGGGATCGCCCTCCGAAACGGGCGCTGCCTTGACCGGTTCGGTTGCCATGCGGTGTTCCCCTTGATGGTGGTGTGGCTCGTGGGCGGACTTGTGCTGACCCTACCGAAGGATCCTCGGCCGTCGCGTCAGGCCGACCCGCGCTGATCGTCGCCGCGGTGCTCGTAGACGTCCGGGACGCCGTCGCCGTCGGCGTCTCGTTCCTCCAGCTCGCAGATCCGACGGTAGACGCGGTTGCGGCCGCGCAGCACGACGGCCGCGAGCAGGGTGGCGAGCAGCGAACCGACGAGCACGGCGACCTTCACGTGGTCCTCGCGGGAGGAGCCGGCGTCGAAGGCGAGCTCGCCGATCAGCAGCGACACGGTGAACCCGATGCCGGCCAGCATGGCCATGCCGATCACGTCCACCCAGGACAGCTCGTCGTCGAGGTCGGCCTTGGTGAACGTCGCGAGGGCCCAGGTCGACCCTGCGATGCCCAGGGTCTTGCCGAGCACGAGGCCGGCGACGATCCCGAGCGCCACCGGGTCCTGCAGCGAGGTGGCCAGGCCGTCGAGGCCGCCGATCGTGACGCCGGCGGCGAAGAACGCGAAGACCGGCACCGCGAAGGCCGCCGAGACCGGCCGCACCAGGTGCTCGAGGTGCTCGGCGAGGCCGGCGCCCTGCTGGCCGTCCCGGCGGAGGACCGGCACGGTGAAGGCGAGGGCGACGCCGGCGACGGTCGCGTGGACCCCCGATGCGTGGACCAGCGCCCAGGCCACGAGCGCCAGCGGGACGAGGAGCCAGCCGCGCTGGATCCGCCGCTGCACGAGGAACCCGAAGAGGGCGATCGGCACCACGGAGAGCGCGAGGAAGTCGAGGTGCAGCTCGTCGGTGTAGAAGAGCGCGATGATCGTGATCGCGAGCAGGTCGTCGACGACGGCGAGGGCGAGCAGGAACGTCCGGAGCCCGGCCGGCAGGTGCGTGCTGATCACGGCCAGGATGGCCACCGCGAACGCGATGTCGGTGGCGGTGGGGATCGCCCAGCCGGCCAGGCTCCCGTCCGCGCCGAGGTTGAACGCGGCGTACACGACCGCCGGCACGGCCATGCCGCCCACCGCTGCCACGACGGGCAGCGCGGCGCGACGCGGGTCCCGGAGGTCCCCGGCGACGAACTCCCGCTTGAGCTCGAGGCCGGCCACGAAGAAGAAGATCGCCAGCAGCCCGTCCGCCGCCCAGGTGCCCAGGCTCAGGTCGAGGTGCAGCGACGCGGGACCGACCACGTGGTCCCGCAGGCTGGAGTAGGCGTCTTCCCACGGGGTGTTGGCCCACACGGTCGCGATGAAGGCCCCGACGATCAGCAGCATGCCGCCGGTCGTCTCCGCCCGCAGGATCTCGCCGACCCGCGAGCTCTCGGGCCACGAGCCGCGGGCGAACAGCCGCGGTGGGCTCGGACGTCGGCGGGGGGCGGGCTGAGGCGTGGTCACGGCACTCCTGGGGTCGACGGCATGGTGCCGACCAGACTTCCCGGCGCTCCTGGCCCCACCCTACCGGCCCCGGACCGGCACACCCCGGCCGCCCAGCCCCCGTCGAGTCGGCGCAGACCGAGCCGGAAATGGCGCCGAGTCGGCGCGGAGTCCCGGGACTCCGCGCCGACTCGACGTCGGGGGTAGGGGCGCGGGATCAGTCCTCGGACTTGCCGGAGTCGAGCCCCGACGAGATGAGGTCCATCACCGAGGAGTCGGCCAGGGTCGTGACGTCGCCGACCTCGCGCTTCTCGGCGACGTCGCGCAGCAGGCGCCGCATGATCTTGCCCGAGCGGGTCTTGGGCAGCTCGGGGACGATCATGATCTGGCGGGGCTTGGCGATCGCGCCGATCTCCTTGCGGACGTGGTTGCGCAGCTCCTCGACGATGTCCGCCCCGCCGTCACCGGCCTCCTCGCGGAGGATGACGAACGCGCACACGGCCTGCCCGGTGTCCTCGTCCGTCGCGCCGACGACCGCGGCCTCGGCGACCTTCGGGTGCGACACCAGCGCCGACTCGATCTCGGTCGTGGAGAGCCGGTGCCCGGAGACGTTCATGACGTCGTCGACGCGGCCGAGCACCCAGATGTCGCCGTCCTCGTCCTTCTTCGCGCCGTCGCCCGCGAAGTAGTAGCCCTGCTTGCTGAACCTGGTCCAGTAGGTCTCCTTGAAGCGCTCGTCGTCGCCCCACAGGGTGCGGAGCATCGACGGCCAGGGCTCGGTGAGCACCAGGTAGCCGCCCGACCCGTTCGGCACCGGTTCGCCCTCGTCGTTGACGACCTCCGCGGAGACGCCCGGGATCGCGGTCATCGCGGAGCCGGGCTTCCCGGCGGTCACGCCCGGAAGCGGGCTGATCATGATCGAGCCGGTCTCGGTCTGCCACCAGGTGTCGACGACCGGGGTGCGGTCGCCGCCGATGACCGCGCGGTACCAGACGTAGGCCTCCGGGTTGATCGGCTCGCCGACCGAGCCGAGCAGCCGCAGCGACGACATGTCGTGCCGGTCGGGGATCTCGCGGCCCTGCTTCATGAACGACCGGATGGCGGTGGGCGCGGTGTAGAAGATCGTCACGCCGTACTTCTCGATGATCTGCCACCAGCGGCCGCGCTCCGGGGAGTCCGGCGTGCCCTCGTAGAGCACCTGGGTGGCGCCGTTCGCCATCGGCCCGTAGACGATGTAGGAGTGCCCGGTGACCCAGCCGATGTCGGCGGTGCACCAGTACACGTCGGTCTCCGGCTTGAGGTCGAAGATCGCCCAGTGGGTGTACGACGAGCCGACGAGGTAGCCACCCGTCGTGTGCAGGATGCCCTTGGGCTTGCCGGTCGTGCCCGAGGTGTACATGACGTACAGCGGGTGCTCGGCGTCGAAGAACTCACACTCGTGCTCGGGGGAGGCCTTGTCGACGGCCTCGTGCCACCAGACGTCCACGGAGTCGTCCCAGTCGATCTCCTGTCCGGTGCGCCGGACCACCAGGACCTTCTCGACGGTGTGCCCGTCCCGGTCCGCGGTCTTGGCGCGTGCCTCGTCGACCGCCGGCTTCAGCGCGGACGGTGCCCCGCGCCGGTAGCCGCCGTCGGAGGTGATGACGAACTTGGCGTTGCAGTCGGTGAGCCGCGTGGCCAGGGCGTCGGAGGAGAAGCCACCGAAGACGACCGTGTGCGGTGCGCCGATGCGGGCGCAGGCAAGCATCGCCACGACGGCCTCGGGGATCATCGGCATGTAGATCGCGATCCGGTCACCGGTCCGCACACCGAGCTCGGTCAGCGCGTTGGCCGCCTTGCAGACCTCGTCCTTCATCTCGGCATAGGTGATGGTGCGGGCGTCGTCCTCGGGCTCGCCGACCCAGTGGAAGGCGACCTTGTCGCCGTTGCCGGCCTCGACGTGCCGGTCCACGCAGTTGTAGGCCGCGTTCAGCTTGCCGCCGACGAACCACTGGGCGAACGGCGCGTTGTCCCAGTCCAGGACCCGGTCCCACTTCTGGTCCCAGTCCAGGCGCTCGGCCTGCTCGGCCCAGAACCCCTCCCGGTCGGAGCGGGCTCGGTCGTAGGCCTCGGCCTTGAGGTTGGCCCCGGCCGCCAGGTCGGCCGGCGGCTCGAAGCGACGGTCCTCGCGGGACAGGTTCGACAGGGTCTCGTTGCTCACGGGTGACTCTCCTCCATCGCAGACGTCTTCGGGGTCAGACTAGGCCGATGTGACCGCGGCCACGAATGGGTCACCGGGCGCCCGCCGGAACGATGGGCTGCTTGTGGGTGAACGCCGTGACCCCGGCGAAGGAGGCGTACCCGGCCGCCGCGCGGTCGCGAGGCCGAGCCAGCCACCGATGTGGTGGATCGCGTCGGACGCGGCGAACTCGCCCCAGGCCAGCACCAGGAAGGTGAGCGTCAGCAGCGCGAACACCACGAGCACCGCGCCGCGGGCCCGGCTCGCGGCCACGGTCATGTAGGCGGTGAACAGGCCCCAGGCGAGCAGGTACGGGCCGATGCCGTCGGCGACGTCACCGGCCGCGACGCCGTCCAGGTTGGTGTGTCCGGTGAGGTACCAGAACGAGATCCAGAACGCGCCGTACGACGTGAACGCGGTCGCCCCGAACGTGGTGCCCTTGGCGAACTCCCACATCCCGGCCGCGGCCGGCGTCGTCGGGCTCAGCCCCGCGACGTCCCCTTCGGGCGGTAGCTGCTGCGTCGAGGTCGAGCGCCTCGGGCGCCTGTAGCCGCACCATCGTGCTGCCGAGCCATGCGGTCAGGGTAGGAGTCGGGTCAGCGGAAGTCGATGAGCAGCATGTCGGTGTCCGTGCCGTCGGAGACCTCGTCGGTCGCCTGCGGCGACGCGCCCTGCGGCGCCGCCTCGGCCTCCTCCTCGTCGGTGGCCCGCGGGGGCGTCACCACGACGGCGCGGAAGCAGCTGGCCTCGTAGGGCAGCTGCATGCCGTCCATGCCGCGTCCGTAGTCGTCGTAGAAGGCCACCACCTCCTCGACCTTGGCCGCCCGGGCGTCGGCGTCGAGCACGGCGATGTTGGAGCGCGACAGCACGAGGTCCCGGATCGACTCGCGGTCCACGGTCTGCCAGAAGCGGAAGCGGGCGTCCTCCACGAAGCCGAACAGCGCCGACTGCACCAGCGGGTCGCCCGGGTCGCGCAGCTGGTCCTGGGTGCCGATGAGCCGGCCGAGGCGACGCACCCACGGGATCCGCTCGTCGCGCTGGTTCCACACCAGGGCCAGTCGTCCGCCGGGCCGCAGGACGCGGGCGATCTCGGGCAGCGCCCGGTCGAGGTCGAACCAGTGGAACGCCTGGGCGCAGACGACCACGTCCACCGACCGGTCCGGGGCGGGGATCTCCTCGGCGGAGGAGACCGAGGTCCGGACGTCGGGCAGGGCCCGCTCCAGGATCGCGAGCATCGCGGCGTCCGGGTCGGTGGCGTGCACGTCGTGGCCGAGCGCCACGAGCTGCTCGGTGAGCTTGCCGGTCCCGGCGCCCAGCTCGAGCACCGTCACCGGGTCCTGGCCGCACAGCCACGCGGCGGCCTCGCGGGGGTACGACGGGCGGCCGCGGTCGTAGGCGTCGGCGACCGCGCCGAAGGAGCGGGCCCAGTCGGGTGACCCGTCGGACGAGGGGTTCTGCGGCGCATCGCTCATCGGCGGCAACGTTACCGGCTGGGGACCACCGGACCGGGTTGCCGGTGCCGGGACCTAGCCTTCCATGCCATGAGCGCGGATCCGCTGGCCTGGTTGACGACCCTGGAGGGGGTGCCCTCGGCGTACGCCGCGGCCCGCGACGGGATCGACGTGATGCTGCGCGACCGCGGGCTGCGTCGTACCTCCCCGGAGACCACGGCCGAGTCGCTGCTGCGCGGGGCACACGCGAGCGCCGTGCTGGAGGGGTCCGGGTCCTCGCTGGCCGAGGTCCGCGAGGGGGCGGGCGACCAGGTCGCCGGGGACGCCGTCCGCGTGTCCACCGAGCTGCTCTCCCTCGCACCGCTGCTCGCCCGCTCGCCGCTCCAGGCGCTGGCCCGCATCCACGCCGTGGCGGCCGCCGGCACGCTGCCGGAGGACCAGCTCGGCCGGCCCCGGGACACCGCGTCCGCGGACCGGCTGCGGGGGCTCGGCGAGCTGCTGACCATGCCGACGAGCGCGCCGGCGTTGCTGCTGGCGGCCGTCGCGCACGCCGACCTGGCCACCGCGGCGCCGTTCCCGTCCCACAACGGGTTGGTCGCGCGAGCGACCGAGCGGCTGCTGCTGGTGGGCCGCGGCGTCGACGAGAAGTCGCTGGTGGTGCCGGAGGCAGGACACCTGGCGCTGCGGGCGGCGTACGAGTCGAACCTCGCGGGCTACGCCGACGGCGGCCCTGCGGGTGTCCACGCCTGGGTGCTCTACGCGGCGGAGGCCTACGCGGCCGGGGCCGAGGCGAGCCCGCTGAAGCGGCCCGCGGAGTAGCCCGGCGCGACCGGGACCCGGACGTGCGAGCGGCACCCGACTCACGAGGATTCGGATGCCGCCGCTGACACGTGAATCCCTGGCTACCAAGCGTGCATCGTCAACTACTGCCCCGGGAGGTCCCGGTCTGGCAAGCGCCCTGTAGGAAGGGTAGATCGCCGCGTGGGTACCCGGATCACGTGCGGCTCTGTGGAGTTCTGCTGATGTTTCTACGCCGCATCACCGGAGTGTTCAAGGGTTGACATTCCGCGTGCGGGCGCGACAGATCAGGCGCTGGTCCGGCGCTTGCGGGCGCTGACCCAGACGAACCCGCCGAAGGCGACGACGCCACCGACGGCCAGCGCGGCGAGGGCCGGTCGGGCGGGGGGCAGCGGGACCCGGCTGCGCAGCGCGACCGGCTTGGTGAACACCAGGACCGGCCAGCCCCGGGAGGCGGCGATCCGCCGCAGCTCGCGGTCGGGGTTGACCGCGTGCGGGTGCCCGACCGCCTCCAGCATGTGGACGTCGGTGACCGAGTCGCTGTAGGCGTAGCTGTGCTCGAGGTCGTAGCCGAGCAGGTCCGCGAGCTCGCGGATGGCGCGGGCCTTCTCCTCGGCGTAGGCGTAGTACTCGATCCCGCCGGTGTACTTGCCGTCCTCGATCTCCATCCGGGTCGCGACCACCCGGTCGGCGCCGAGCATCTCGCCGATCGGGCCGACCACCTCGGTCCCGGACGTGGACACGATCACCACGTCGCGGCCGGCGAGGCGGTGCTCCTCGATCAGCGACACGGCCTCGTCGAAGACGAGGGGGTCGACGACGTTGTGCAGCGTGTCGGCGACGATCTCGCGGACCGTCGCCACGTCCCAGCCGGCGCACAGCTGCGACATGAACTGCCGCATCTTCTCCATCTGGTCGTGGTCCGCGCCACCGACGAGGTAGACGAACTGGGCGTAGGCGGAGCGCAGCACCGCGCGCCGCGAGATCAGCCCGCCCGCCTGGAACGGACGGCTGAAGGCCAGCGTGCTCGACTTGGCGATGATCGTCTTGTCGAGGTCGAAGAAGGCCGCGGTGGGGCGGGGCGCCATGGGCTCATCGTAGGTGGGACGTGGCGCGGCCCGTCGCCGGCCGGGCCTGTTTCCGTCCACAAGGCGCCGCCGGGCAGGGGTCGTCCACAGGCGACGGCCGGTCGCGGCCGGCCGGACGGCGCCCCCGGGCAGCCTCATCGGCATGACTGCGCCGTTGTTCATCACCCGCGACGAGACCCTGCTCGACGAGCTCCTGCGCCTCGCGGCAGCCGCCGGGGTCACCCCGGAGGTCGCCCACGACGGGGCCGCGGCGCTGCGCGGCTGGGCCGCCGCCCCGTTCGTGCTGCTGGGAGCCGACCTGGCCGTCGAGGTGGCCGGCACGGCTCCGGCGCGGCGCGAGGGGGTGCACGTGGTCGCGTGGGGTGACGCGCCCGACGACCTGTTCCGGCACGCCGTCAGCGTGGGCGCGGAGAGCGTCTGCGGGCTGCCCCGCAGCAGCGAGTGGCTGACCGAGCGGCTGACCGACCTCGGTGACAGCGGCCGGGCCCGGGGACTGCTGCTCGGGGTGGTCGGCGGCTCCGGGGGTGCCGGCGCCACCACCTTCGCCTGTGCCCTGGGCCAGGTGGCCGCCCGCTCCGGACCGGCGGTGGTCGTCGACGCGGACCCGCTCGGCCCGGGTGCCGACCGGGTGCTGGGGCTGGAGGACCGCGAGGGCGTCCGGTGGGACGCCCTGTGCCAGACCACCGGGCGGCTCGGCGCCCGGGCCTTGCGCGAGGCGCTGCCCCGACGCGACGGGCTCGGCGTGCTGACCTGGTACGCCGGGGCCACCGCGGGCCTCGAGGCCTTCGCGGTGCGGGAGGCGCTGTCGGCGGCCGCGCGCGGCCACGACACGGTGGTGGTGGACCTGCCCCGCACCGGCGAGCCGCTGGTCGAGGAGACCGTGTCGCGCTGCGACCGGGTGCTGGTGCTGGTGGTGCCCACCGTGGCGGGCGTCGCGGCCGCGGGCCGGTTGTGCGCACGCTTCGCCGACCCTTCACGGCTCCGGGTGGTGGTGCGCGGCGGCGGCATCGAGCCCGAGGACGTCGCGCGCGCCACCGGTGTCGAGGTGGTCGCGCGAATGGCCGACCAGCGGGGGCTGGCCGAGGCCATCGACCTGGGCCTGGGGCCGGTGCGCTCCCGCCGCGGCCCGCTCGGACGGGCCGCGACCGAGGTGCTGGCCCGGTTGACGACGACGAGGGTGGCGGCGTGACCGCCGGCCCCGCCGGGCGACCTGCCCCGGGGGCGGTGGCGACGGGGCCGGATGACCTCGCGGCGGTGCGGGACCGGCTGGCCCGCGAGCCGGGCGAGCTGACGCCGCACCGGGTGGCCCGGGCGCTGCGGGAGACCGGCCGTCCGGTGGGCGACGCCGCGGTGCTCGCCGTCTACGAGTCGTTGCGCCGCGACGTGGTGGGTGCGGGACCCCTCGAGCCCCTGCTGCGGACCCCGGGGGTGACCGACGTGCTGGTCAACGGCCCGGACCGGGTCTACCTCGACCGCGGCGCCGGTCTCGAGCTGACGGCGGTCCGGTTCCCCGACGAGGAGTCGGTGCGGCGGCTGGCCCAGCGGCTGGCGGCGGTGGGCGGCCGCCGGCTCGACGACGCCACTCCCCATGCCGACCTGCGGCTGCCCGACGGGACCCGCTTCCACGCGGTGCTCGCGCCGGTCGCACGTCCCGGGACGCTGGTGTCGCTGCGGGTGCCCCGCCCGCGTGGGTTCACCCTGGAGGAGCTGGAGGTGGCCGGCGCGCTGACACCGGACGGGGCCGAGCTGCTGCGCGCGATCGTGGCCGCGCGCCTGGCCTTCCTGGTCAGCGGCGGCACCGGCACCGGCAAGACCACGCTGCTCGCGGCGCTCCTCTCGCTGGTCGCCCCGGACGAACGGATCGTGCTGGTGGAGGACGCCGGCGAGCTCCGCCCGCGCCACCCGCACGTCGTGGGGCTCGAGAGCCGACCGGCCAACATCGAGGGGGCCGGCGAGATCGGGCTGCGCATCCTGGTCCGCCAGGCGCTGCGGATGCGACCCGACCGGCTGGTGGTCGGCGAGGTGCGCGGCGGCGAGGTGGTGGACCTGCTGGCGGCGCTCAACACGGGCCACGAGGGTGGGTGCGGCACGCTGCACGCCAACTCGGCGGTCGACGTACCCGCTCGTGTCGAGGCGCTGGCGCTGGCGGCCGGCCTGGGTCGCGACGCGGCACACAGCCAGTTCGCCTCGGCCGTCGAGGTGGTGCTGCACCTGGCCCGCGACCGGGACGGCCGGCGCCGGCTCGCCCAGGTGGCGGTGCCACAGCGGGGATCGGACGGCCTGGTCAGGATGGCGGTGGCCCTCGACCTCGCGGCCGACGGCACGCTGGGGCCCGGACCCGCCGCGGGCAGGCTGGCCGACCGGCTGGCCGGAGGGCCGGGGTCGTGACCCTCCTGCCGATCGCGGCCGCGGCGCTCGCCGCGCTGCTGCTGGTGCCGGGGCGGCCACGCCGTCCCGGGGCACCTTCGGCGGGCCCGCCGTCTCGGACCCTCGTGGGCTGCGTGCTGCTCACCGGGGTGCTGCTGGTGAGGGCCCGACCCGGCGCGGCCGCCCTGGTCGCCGTGGCGGTGGGGGCCGCGCTCGGTGCCGGGGTGCTGTGGACCGCGCGCCGGCGCCGTCGGGACGCGCGTGCGGTGGCCGGCCGGGTCCTCGAGACCTGCGAGCTGTTGGCGGCCGAGCTCGGCGCCGGGCAGCCGCCGGGCCACGCGCTGGAGCGGGCCGCCCGTGCCTGGCCACCGCTGGGGCCCGCCGCCGAGGCGTTCCGGGTCGGGGCCGACGTGCCCAGCTCCCTGCGCCAGCTCTCCGGATCGGCGGGAGCGGCCGACCTCAGGCTCGTGGCTGCCGCCTGGCAGGTGGCGCACCGCACGGGCCAGGGCCTGGCCGAGGCGGTCGATGCGGTCGCGGCGGACCTGCGTGCCGCGGAGGCCAGTCGCAGGATCGTCGAGGGCGAGCTCGCCTCGGCGCGCGCCACGGCGCGGCTGGTGGCCGGCCTGCCGGTACTGGCGCTCGCGATGGGCTCCGGCGCCGGCGGCAACCCCTGGGGCTTCCTGGTCGGCCACCCGCTCGGCCTGGCCTGCCTCGCCGGCGGGGTCGCGTTCGGCCTGGCCGGGCTGGGCTGGATCGAGGCGATCGCCCGTGACGTGGACCGGTCCCCGTGACCGCGTGGGTCGCCGCGGTGAGCGCCGCCGCGGCCGCCGGGCTCGTCGTGCCCCTCCGGGCCCGGGCGCCGGCCTCGCCGCCGGACCTCGCGCAGGATCCGGGGGCCGGCTGGATGCGCGGCTACCGGCTGTTGTGGTCGCTGCTCGCGGGCGCAGGTGCCTGCCTGTTCGTCGCCGGGACGGCCGGGCTGGTGGCCGGCGGCATCGTGGCGACGGTCGTGTGGACGGTCATCGGCCGCGCCGAGACCCCGGAGGCCCGCCGGGCCCGCGAGGACGTCCGCCGTGATCTCCCGCACCTGGTCACGCTGTTCGCCGCGACCCTGCGCGCCGGGGCCGCGCCCGGCGACGGCGTCGCCCTGGTGTGCGCGGCGCTGCCGGGCGCCGCCGCCGAGCGGCTCTCCGGCGTGTCGGCGCGGCTCGCGCTCGGGGTCGACCCGGTCCAGGTGTGGGAGTCGCTGGCCCACGACCCGGAGCTGGCGCCCCTGGGGCGGACCCTGGCCCGGTCCCAGGCGACGGGCGCCGCGGTCGTGCCGGCGGTCGAGCGCCTGGCCACCGACCTGGCGCGCCGGGCCCGGGCGGACGTCGAGGACCGGGCCCGGGCGGTCGGCGTGAAGGCCGCGCTGCCCCTGGGGCTGTGCCTGCTGCCGGCGTTCGTGCTGGTGGGCATCGTGCCCCTCGTCGCGGCCCTGCTGGCGAGCCTGGCGCTGTGACCCGTGGCCACGAACCGTCCACCACCACGGCTGCGGACCCTGCGTCCACAGCACGGCGATCGCCCGGTCGCGGCCGCCGACCCGGTCGCGCAGGGTCGGGGCAGATGGCCGCAACCGGTGGCCGCGTGGACAAGGAGAAGCCGATGTTCCAGACCGACAACCCCCTCTCGCCGGCCACCGGCCGCCACCCGTCCCGAGGGGCCGAGGACGGCATCACGACCGCGGAGTACGCCGTCGGCACCGCCGCGGGCGCGGGCCTGGCGGGTCTGCTCTTCAAGCTCCTGACCGGCGGGTTCGGGGAGCAGCTGCTGCACACGTTGTTCGACCACGTGCTGGGCCTGCTGGGGATCGGGTGAGGCTCTCCCGGGACGACTCCGGTGCCGCGACCGCCGAGCTGGCGCTGGCCCTGCCCCTGCTGCTGGCGGTGACGGTCGGGCTGGTGTGGCTGCTCTCGGTCGCCGCGGCCCAGGTGCGCGTGGTGGACGCGGCCCGGGAGTCGGCCCGCGCGTTGGCCCGCGGGGACAGCAGCGGCGAGGCCGTGGCTCGAGGCCTCGAGGTGGCACCGCCGGGGAGCCGCATCACGGTGCGCACCAGCGGCGACCGGGTGTCTGCCTCCGCGGTGGGCAGCGTGGTCGGACCCGGTGGCCTGTTCACGTTCCTGCCCGAGGTGACCCTGCGGGCCGAGGCGGTCGCCGCGGCCGAGCAGGTCCCGGGATCGGCGCCGTGACCCGCGGCGAGCGGGGGTCGGTGAGCCTGGTCGTCGTGGCCTGCCTGGGGGTGCTGCTGCTCATCGGTGCCGCGCTGGGTGTGGTGGGCGCGCTGGTGCGCGCCCACCGTGCGGCGCAGGCCGCGGCCGACCTGGCGGCGCTCGCGGCGGCGGCCGCGGCCGGGCAGGGAGGCGACCCGTGCTCCGCCGGTGCCGTGATCGCCGCGGCCAACGGGGCGCGGCTGCTGGCCTGCGACCTGGACGGGCGCACCGCGAGGGTGCGGGTCGAGGTCACCGGTCCGCGGTGGCTGGGGCAGGACGCGGACCTCGAGGCCGAGGCGCGCGCGGGGCCTGTCTAGACCGCGCCGGTGCCCAGCAGGACGTCGAGCAGCCGGGCTGCGCCCGGCTTGTCGAGCGGGTTGTTCTGGTTGCCGCACTTGGGTGACTGGATGCACGAGGGGCAGCCGTCGAGGCAGGAGCAGGCCTCGATGGTGTCCCGCGTGGCGGTCAGCCACTCCCGGGCAGCGTGGAAGCCCCGCTCGGCGAAACCCGCCCCGCCCGGGTGGCCGTCGTACACGAAGACGGTCAGCTGTCCGGTGTCCGGATGCAACGCCGTGGAGACCCCGCCGATGTCCCACCGGTCGCAGGTCGCGAAGAGCGGCAGCAGCCCGATCGAGCAGTGCTCGGCGGCGTGGGCCGCGCCCGGCAGGTCCTGCTCGGACAGCCCGGCTTCTGCCAGCACGTGCTCGGGCACCGTCCACCACACGGCGCAGGTCCGCAGCGAGCGCTCCGGCAGGTCGAGGGGCTCCTCGCCGATGACGTCCCCACCCGGTTGGCGGCGTTTGAGGAAGGAGACGACCTGGTGGGAGACGTCGACCTCGCCGAAGGACAGCCGGCAGCCTGCCCAGTCGCGGTGCTCGCGCTCGGTCACCACGGTGATGTCGGTGACCTCGCGCGCCGTGGTCGAGTAGTCCGGTTCGGCACGCTCGATCACGGCGACGTGCTCCTCGAGGTCCAGGGACGTCACCAGCCAGGTCTCCCCGCGGTGGACGTAGACCGCGCCCTGGTGGGCGGTGCCGTGGGCGCTGGCGGCGTCCACCGTGCCGACGACCCGCCCGGTGTCGGCCTCGACCAGCTGGACCGGGGATCCACCCGTGGACCGGATGTCGGCGAGGTCGCAGGCGCGGCGCCGGTCGGTCCAGAACCAGCCCCGGGGCCGGCGGCGCAGCAGCCCCGCTGCGGTGAGGGCCTCGAGGACGTCGCCGGCGGTCGGGCCGAACAGCGGCAGGTCCGCCTCGGTGAGTGGTCGCTCCTGCGCGGCCGCGCACAGGTGTGGCCCCAGCACGTGCGGGTTCGTCGGGTCGAAGACCGTCGACTCCACAGGCCGGCCGAGCAGCGCCTCGGGGTGCGTGACGAGGTAGGTGTCCAGCGGGTCGTCCCGGGCGACGAGCACCCCGAGGGCGTCCTGTGCGCCGCGCCCCGCTCGGCCGACCTGCTGCCACAGGGCCGCCCTGGTGCCCGGGAAGCCGGCCATGAGCACGGCGTCGAGCCCGCTGATGTCGATCCCCAGCTCGAGCGCGTTGGTGGCCGCCAGCCCCGTCAGGGCGCCGCCGCGCAACGCCTCCTCGATGGCCCGCCGCTCCTCGGGCAGGTAGCCGCCGCGATAGGACGCGACCTGCCCCGGCAGCGACGGGTCGACCTCGGCCAGCAGGTCGGCCGCGGTCATGGCGACCTGCTCGGCGCCGCGGCGGGACCGCACGAAGGCCAGGGTGCGGACGCCCTCGGCGACCAGGTCGGCCAGCAGGTCCGCGGTCTCCGAGGAGGCGGCCCGGCGCACGGGGGCGCCGTTCTCCCCGGAGCCGGAGCTGAACGGGGGCTCCCACAGCGCCAGCGTGACCTCGCCCCGGGGGGAGGTGTCGTCGCTGACGGCGAGCACCTCGGCGCCGATCAGCCGGTGCGCCGCGACCTCGGGCTCGGCGACCGTCGCGGAGGCCAGCACGAAGGTCGGGTCCGCGCCGTACGCCGCACAGATCCGCCGCAGCCGGCGCAGCACGTGGGAGACGTGGGCGCCGAAGACGCCGCGGTAGTGGTGGCACTCGTCGACCACGACGTAGGAGAGCGACCCGAGGAACGACGCCCAGCGGGCATGCCCGGGCAGCAGCGACCGGTGCAGCATGTCGGGGTTGGTGAGGACGTACTCGGCGTGGTCACGGGCCCAGTCGCGCTGGTCGCGGCTGCTGTCCCCGTCGTGGGTGGTGACCCGGACGTCGAGCCCCAGGGAGGTCAGGCCGGCGAGCTGGTCCTGGGCGAGCGCCTTGGTGGGGGCGACGTAGAGCACGGTCGCGCCCCGCTGGCCGCGGGCGCCCCGGCTGGACCGGACCGCCGTCAGCGCCGGCAGCTGGTAGGCCAGCGACTTGCCGGAAGCGGTGCCGGTGGCGAGGACGACGTTGCGTCCCCGGTGCGCGGCGTCCGCGGCGAGCACCTGGTGCCGCCACGGCCGCTCGACGCCGCGGGACGTGAAGGCCTCGACCACGTCCGGGGCCGCCCAGGCCGGCCACTCCTCGGTCTCGGCGGCCCGGCTCGGGAGCAGCTCGAGGTGGGTCAGCCGGCCCTCACGGCCGGGGACGGAGGAGAGGCGGTCGACCAGCTGACCCATCCGCCGGGGCAACAGATCGAGCGTCGATTCCACCGCTTCAGTCTCGCAAATGGCGCCGACACTGGACGACTGGTGTCAACACAGTCTTTACTTCTTTGTGCGGTCGGGGGGCGCGCGTGGTTACATTGTGCTGGCCGATTCTCGGAGCTGGTGCCTCGACGAGTCGGCCGACAGCCGAACCAGTGCCTTCAGGGAGATGACGTGGACCTGACTCTTGCGACGCGCGACGTCGATGGGAAGACCATCGTTGCGGTCGGTGGCGAGATCGACGTCTACACCGCCCCGAAGCTGCGCGACAAGATCACCGAGCTCGTGGCCGCCGGCGTCTACGACATCGTGATCGACATGGAAGCCGTCGAGTTCCTCGACTCGACCGGCCTCGGCGTGCTGGTCGGCGGCCTGAAGAAGGTCCGCGCCCACGACGGGTCGCTGCAGCTGGTGTGCAACCAGGACCGGCTGCTCAAGATCTTCCGGATCACCGGCCTGGCGAAGGTCTTCGTGATCCACGAGTCCGCCGACGCCGCGCTCGCGAGCAGCTGACCCGTCTCGCTCCGCGGACCCGTCTGCCGGGTCCGCCTCGTCGGCCCCTGCCCCGACCAGGGCGTGGCCGCCCCGCTGGCGCGCCCCGTCGCGCCCCGCCTCCCGGCCACTCCGTCGCGTCGGCCCGTGGGTGCGCTCTGCGACGCGCCGTGTGTCCCGCGTCACACTTTCGTGCTCTGGTGCGGTCCCGCCTGCGTAGACTCCCCGACGTTCGTGAGACCTGAATCACTCCCTTGAGCTCGCAGGAGGAAACACATGGCGGGGATCGCTCCCTTCGTCGTGGACCTCACCGGTGGCAACCTCGTCCTGGTCATCGTCGTCGCACTGATCGCGCTGGGCGCGCTCGCGATGGCGGCGATGTTCCGTCAAGAGGTCCTGGCCGCCGGTGAAGGCACCGACAACATGAAGAACATCGCCCAGGCGGTGCAGGAGGGCGCCAGCGCCTACCTCACGCGACAGTTCCGGACCCTCGCCGTCTTCGCCGGCGTGGCGTTCTTCCTGCTGCTCGCGCTACCCGCCGACGACCTCACGGTCCGGATCTTCCGGTCGGTGTTCTTCCTGATCGGCGCCGGCTTCTCGGCCACGGTCGGCTACCTCGGCATGTCGCTCGCAGTCCGCGCCAACCTGCGCGTCGCGGCCGCGGCCAACGAGACCGGTCGCGACCCGGCCATGAACATCGGCTTCCGCACGGGCGCGATGGTCGGCATGCTCACGGTCGGGCTGGGCCTCCTCGGCGCGAGCCTCGTGGTGCTGCTCTTCCAGGACCAGGCGCCGAACGTGCTCGAGGGCTTCGGCTTCGGTGCGGCGCTGCTCGCGATGTTCATGCGAGTCGGCGGCGGCATCTTCACCAAGGCCGCCGACGTGGGCGCCGACCTGGTCGGCAAGGTCGAGCAGAACATCCCCGAGGACGACCCGCGCAACGCCGCGACCATCGCCGACAACGTCGGTGACAACGTCGGTGACTGTGCCGGCATGGCGGCCGACCTCTTCGAGTCGTACGCCGTGACGCTGGTCGCCGCGCTGATCCTCGGCTCCCAGGCGTTCGGCGACAAGGGCCTGGTCTTCCCGCTGCTGATCCCCGCGATCGGCGCGCTGACGGCGGTCGCGGGTGTCTACCTGTGCAAGCCGAGGCCCGGCGAGAACGGCCTGCGGACCATCAACCGCGCCTTCTACATCTCGGCCGGGATCGCTGCCGTGGCCTCGGTGCTGCTCTCCTTCGTGTACCTGCCCGGCAGCTTCGCGGACCTCGACAACACCAGCAGGATCGCCGGCGCGGACGGCGACCCGCGGGTGATCGCCTCCGTCGCCGTGGTCATCGGCATCGTGATGGCGGCGGGGATCCTGGCCCTGACCGGCTACTACACCGGGACCGAGCACCGGCCCGTCAAGGACGTCGGCAAGACCTCCCTGACCGGCGCGGCCACCGTGATCCTCTCCGGCCTCGCGGTCGGGTTCGAGTCGGCGGTCTACACCACCCTGGTCATCGGCGCGGCGGTCTTCGGCGCCTACCTGCTGGGCGGCGCGACGCTGACCGTCTCGCTGTTCGCGGTGGCGCTCGCCGGCACCGGCCTGCTCACCACGGTCGGCGTCATCGTCGCGATGGACACCTTCGGTCCGGTGTCCGACAACGCGCAGGGCATCGCCGAGATGTCGGGCGACGTGAGCCCCGAGGGCGCCCAGATCCTGACCGAGCTGGACGCCGTGGGCAACACCACCAAGGCGATCACCAAGGGCATCGCGATCGCGACGGCCGTGCTCGCCGCGACCGCGCTGTTCGGGTCCTACTCGACCTCGGTCTTCGAGTCGCTCGCCAAGGCGAACCCGACCCCGGACGAGTTCTCCGCGGCCGACTTCTTCGTCTTCAACCCCGCCGTCCTGGTCGGGGTGCTCCTCGGCGCCGCCGTGGTCTTCATGTTCTCCGGCCTGGCGATCAACGCCGTCGGCCGGGCGGCCGGCGCGGTGGTCTTCGAGGTGCGCCGGCAGTTCCGCGAGATCCCCGGGATCATGGAGGGCACCGGCCGTCCGGAGTACGGCCGGGTCGTCGACATCGTCACCAAGGACTCGCTGCGCGAGCTCGTGACGCCCGGCCTGCTCGCCGTGCTCGCCCCGGTGGCGGTCGGCTTCGGTCTCGGCGTGACCGCGCTCGCCGGCTTCCTGGCGGGCGCGATCGGAGCGGGCACCCTGATGGCGGTGTTCCTGGCCAACTCGGGTGGTGCCTGGGACAACGCCAAGAAGCTCGTGGAGGACGGCCACCACGGCGGCAAGGGCTCGGACGCCCACGCGGCCACGGTCATCGGCGACACCGTCGGCGACCCGTTCAAGGACACCGCCGGCCCGGCCATCAACCCGCTGATCAAGGTGATGAACCTGGTCTCGCTGCTGATCGCGAGCGCGGTCGTCTCGATGGGCGTCGGCAAGGACCAGAACGACGCCCTGCGCATCACCATCGCGGTGGTGGCGGTCGCGATCATCGCCGTCGCCGTCTACGTGTCCAAGCAGCGCGAGGTGGCGATCGGCGACGAGTCCGGGTCGACGCCTCCGCCGCCTCCGCCGCCGTCGGCGAGCACGACCGACCCGGCGGGCACGACCCAGCCCCGGGCCTACGTGCCGGACACCCCGCCGCCCGCGGCGGACCCGGCACCGACCCAGCAGTTCGAGCCACCGGCCAAGTAGCCCGCACGACCCGACGACGGCCCGCCAGAGCGACTCTGGCGGGCCGTCGCGCTTCCGGGCGCCGAGAGGCGCGTCACACGTCGCGTCCCAGGGTGCCTCGGGGGTGATGTGCCCGGGCGACCGCGCCCCTACTGTCGACCGGTGACCAGCGACCTCCCCCCGCGGCTCCGCGCCGCCCTCGCACAGGCCGGCTTCACCTACGACGCCGTGGCCGAGATCCTCGGCCCGCGCGCCCACGACGCCCTCGGCCGGAACGAGACGGCGCCGGGGCTCCGGGCCACGGGCGGCGGGTCCCCCCTGGAGACCCTGGTCAGGCTGTTCCTCCTGCAGGCGCCCGTGGACCTCTCCGCGGCCGAGGGCGCGCTGCCGGGCCTGCTCGGCGCGATGGCCGACGAGGGCCTCGTCGAGCAGGCGGTCGGCGAGGTCGTGGCCCGCATGGACGTGCGCCCCCACGCGACGGGAGAGGTCGGCGGCGACCGGGACCTGTGGGTCGTCAGCGACCTGACCCCGGGACTCGACGGGCAGCCGGTCCGGGTCGGCACCGACCACGTGCTCGGGATCAGCTCCGCCTCCACCTCGCTGGCCCAGCTGACCCTGCGGGAGCCGGTGGGCCGTGCGCTCGACCTGGGCACCGGGTGCGGTGTGCAGGCGCTGCACCTCGCCCAGCACAGCGGGTCGGTGGTCGCCACCGACGTCAACGCCCGGGCGCTGCGGATCGCGCGGTTCAACGCGGCGCTCAACGGCGTCGCGGACCGGGTGGAGGTACGGGACGGGTCCCTGTTCGAGCCGGTGCAGGGGGAGGCCTTCGACCTGATCGCCACCAACCCGCCGTTCGTGATCTCGCCGGCGACCGGTGAGCGCCTCGTGTACCGGGACTCGGGACTGCCCGGGGACCGGGTCGTCGAGGACATCGTCCGGTCCGCGCCGCGGCACCTCGCCGAGGGCGGCTGGTGCCAGGTGCTCGCCAACTGGGTGATCTCCCGGGACCGGCCCTGGGACGACCGACTGGCCACCTGGCTGACCGACGACACCGACGCCTACGTCGTGCAGCGCGAGGTGCTCGACCCGGCGGCGTACGTCGAGCTGTGGCTCAAGGACGCCGGGCTGCACGGGGCCGCCGACTACCTGCTGCGCTACGACACCTGGCTCTCGTGGTTCGACGAGCAGGGCGTCGAGGGCGTCGGCTTCGGCTGGCTCAACCTCCGCAAGCGCGGGTCGCGGGCCGGCGCCCCCGTCCGCGACTTCCTCGCGTGGCCCTACGAGGTGGAGCAGCCGATCGCGCCCGCGATCCGCGACTGGGCGGCTGCCTCCGGCGTCGAGGTCGGGATGGACACGCGGCTGCTGGTCCGCCCCGACGTCCAGCAGGAGACGCTCGGCGCGCCGGGTGCCGAGGACCCGGAGACGGTCGTGCTGCGCCAGCAGCGCGGGCTGCGCCGGGCCCGACGCGCGGACACGGTCGAGGCTGCGCTGGTGGGCGCCTGCGACGGCGAGCTCACCGTGGGGCAGATCCTCGACGCCCTGGCCCAGCTGCTCGACCTCGAGCCCGCGGCGACCCGGACGACCTACCTGCCGGCCGTGCGCGAGCTGGTCGCCGAGGGCTTCCTCGAGGCCTGAGCCCGGTCACCGGGGTCCTGACCACGGCCCCGGTCGCGGGGCCGAGGTGGCGACGGTGACGCGACTGTGTGAGGGTCTGCGGACGTCGTCCGCAGGCGTCCCGGCCCCCACGCCCGGACGGCTGCGGGAATGCGATCTGTGCAGGACGCGCTACCGTGAGCGGCCTTGGGCCCCGCAGCGGGGCCCGTGCACCAGGTGAAGCAGGAGAAGGAAGCACACGTGGCACACAAGTTGGTGATCGTCGAGTCCCCGGCGAAGGCCCGCACGATCGGCGGGTACCTCGGCGCGGGGTATGTCGTCGAGTCCTCCATCGGCCACATCCGTGACCTGCCGAACAACGCCGCGGACACCCCGGCCAAGATCAAGGACAAGCCGTGGGGCCGGCTCGCGGTCGACGTCGAGAACGGCTTCGAGCCCTACTACGTCGTCCCGCGGGACAAGAAGTCCCACATCACCAAGCTCAAGTCGCTGCTGAAGGACGCCGACGAGCTCTACCTCGCCACCGATGAGGACCGCGAGGGGGAGGCGATCGCCTGGCACCTGCTCGACGAGCTGAAGCCCAAGAACATCCCGGTGCACCGGATGGTCTTCCACGAGATCACCAAGCCGGCGATCCAGGCCGCGGTCGAGAACCCGCGCCAGATCAACGACGACCTCGTCGAGGCCCAGGAGGCCCGTCGCATCCTCGACCGCCTCTACGGCTACGAGGTCTCACCCGTGCTGTGGAAGAAGGTCATGTCCGGCCTCTCCGCCGGCCGCGTGCAGTCGGTGGCGACGCGCCTGGTCGTGGACCGTGAGCGGGAGCGGATCCGGTTCCGGGTCGCGTCGTACTGGGACCTCGAGGGCACCTTCGACGCCGGCTCCAAGCACGACCAGCGGATGTTCCCCGCCAAGCTGCACTCGGTCGACGGCGCCCGGGTCGCCCGCGGCTCCGACTTCGGCCCCGACGGCCTGCTCAAGGTCTCGACAGGCTCGACCACCGAGAAGGCGAAGGTCACCCACCTCGACCGGTCCCGCGCCGAGGCCCTGGCGGCCGCGCTCCAGGACGCGACGTACGACGTCCGGTCGGTGGAGTCCAAGCCGTACCGGCGCTCGCCCTACGCACCGTTCCGCACCACCACCCTCCAGCAGGAGGCGAGCCGCAAGCTCGGGATGGGCGCCTCGGTGACCATGTCGGTCGCCCAGCGCCTCTACGAGAACGGCTTCATCACCTACATGCGTACCGACTCCACGACGCTGTCGGGCGCCGCCGTCGGCGCGGCCCGGTCGCAGGTGCAAGAGCTGTACGGCGCGGAGTACCTGCCCGACAGCCCGCGGACGTACGCCTCGAAGGTCAAGAACGCCCAGGAGGCGCACGAGGCGATCCGGCCGGCCGGCGACTCGTTCCGCACCCCGGCGCAGACCGGGCTGACCGGTGACCAGTTCCGGCTCTACGAGCTGATCTGGATGCGCACCGTCGCCTCGCAGATGAAGGACGCCGTCGGTCAGTCGGTGACGATCCGGCTCGGCGGTGCCGCATCGACGGGCGAGGACGTGGTGTTCTCCGCCAGCGGTCGCGTGATCACCTTCCACGGCTTCCTCAAGGCCTACGTCGAGGGCACCGACGACGCCTCGGCGGCCAAGGACGACCAGGAGACGCGGCTGCCCGCGCTCGAGCAGGGCGACGCCGTGTCCGCGGCCTCGGTCTCCGCGTCCGGGCACGAGACCAAGCCCCCGGCCCGCTACACCGAGGCCACGCTGATCAAGGAGCTCGAGGAGCGCGAGATCGGCCGGCCGTCGACGTACGCCTCGATCATCGGCACCATCCTCAACCGCGGCTACGTCTACAAGAAGGGCACCGCGCTGGTGCCGGCGTGGCTGGCGTTCTCGGTGATCCGGCTGCTGGAGGAGCACTTCCCGCGCCAGGTCTCCTACGAGTTCACCGCCAGCATGGAGGACGTGCTCGACGAGATCGCGGCCGGTCGCAAGGACCGCAACACCGAGCTCGGCGAGTTCTACTACGGCTCCGGCGACGTCGCGGGGCTCAAGACCCTGGTCAACGAGCTGGGCGAGATCGACGCGCGGGAGCTGGCGACCTTCCCCGTCGGCGGTGACGACTCCGGCATCCAGCTGCGGGTGGGCCGCTACGGCCCCTACCTGGAGGGGCCGGACGAGGACGGTACGCCGTTCGGCCGCCGCGCCAACGTGCCCGACGACCTGCCGCCCGACGAGCTGACGGTCGAGAAGGCCAAGGAGCTGCTCGCCAACCCGGCCGGCGAGGAGATCGAGCTCGGCGCCCACCCGGAGACCGGCCTGCGCGTGGTGGCGAAGAACGGCCGCTTCGGCCCCTACGTCACCGAGGAGCTGGCCGAGGACGCCCCGAAGTCCGCGAAGCCGCGCACCGGCTCGCTGTTCAAGTCGATGTCGCTGGACACGGTCACCCTCGACGACGCGGTCAAGCTGCTGTCGCTGCCCCGCGTCGTCGGCACCGACGAGGCGGGCGAGGAGATCACCGCCCAGAACGGCCGCTACGGGCCGTACCTGAAGAAGGGCAGCGACTCCCGGTCGTTGACCTCGGAGGACCAGCTCCTCACGATCACCCTCGACGAGGCGCTCAAGATCTACGCCCAGCCCAAGCAGCGCGGCCGCGCCGCCGCCGCGCCGCCGCTCAAGGAGCTCGGCAACGACCCGGTCTCCGGGCAGCCGGTCGTGGTGAAGGCGGGCCGCTTCGGCGAGTACGTCACCGACGGCGAGTACAACGCCACCCTCCGCAAGGAGGACTCGGTCGAGGCGATCACGATCGAGCGCGCCGCCGAGCTGCTCGCCGAGCGGCGCGCCAAGGGCCCGGCGAAGAAGGCCGCCAAGAAGGGTGCCAAGAAGGCGCCGGCCAAGAAGACCGCCAAGAAGTCGACCGCGAAGAAGACGACGAAGAAGGCCGCGGCCAAGAAGTCCTGAGGTCGGCCGACCGTCGGGGCGCCGGCAGGCGGCTCGCGCCGGGCCGACCGTGGCTCGGCGTGCCGGCCGACGGGGCGCTGGCGTCGTCGGACCCGCCGCCTAGTCTGTACGCCGTGAGCATCGGCCCCGGCGTCTACGCACCCACTGGCGTCTTCGTGTGCTTCGAGGGCGGTGAGGGGTCCGGCAAGTCCACCCAGTCCCGGCTGCTGCGCGAGTGGCTCGAGGCCGAGGGGTACGCCGTGGTGCTGACCTTCGAGCCCGGCGACACCGAGGTCGGCCGCCAGCTGCGGCGGATCGTGCTCAGCCCGGAGACCGGCGAGCTGTCCGACCGCACCGAGGCGCTGCTCTACGCCGCCGACAAGGCCGAGCACGTCGACACCGTCGTGCAGCCGGCGCTGGACCGCGGCGAGGTGGTGGTGACCGACCGCTACGTCGACTCGACGCTGGCCTACCAGGGGGCCGGCCGGGCGCTGGACGTGGCGGAGGTCGCGCAGGTGGCGCGGTGGGCCACCCACGACCTGCGACCGCACCTGACGGTGGTCCTCGACCTCGAGCCGGAGCACGGTCTCGGCAGGTTCGAGGAGCGCGACCGGATCGAGGGCGAGTCGGTGGAGTTCCACGAACGGGTCCGCGCGGCGTTCCTCGCGATGGCCGCCGCCGACCCCGAGCACTACCTCGTCCTCGACGCCCGCCTGCCGGTCGAGGAGATCGCCTCCGAGATCCGCGCCGAGCTGACGCCGCTGCTCGAGCGCGCGGTCCGCGGGGTGAGGCAGTCGTGACCGTCTGGGACGGACTGGTCGGCCAGCGTGCCGCCATCGAGGCGCTCCGCAGCGCGGCCGGCGGCCACGGGATGAGCCACTCCTGGCTGTTCACCGGGCCGCCCGGGTCCGGACGCTCCAACGCGGCCATCGCCTTCGCCGCCGCCCTGCAGTGCGAGCGGACCGACGGTGGCCAGCCCGGGTGCGGGGAGTGCCACGCCTGCCACACCGCGCTGACGGGCTCGCACGCCGACGTCTCGGTGATCCGCACCGAGAAGCTCTCCATCGGCGTCGAGGAGGTCCGTGACCTGGTCCGCCGGGCCGCGCTGGCCCCGGTCGGGCGCCGCTGGCAGATCCTGATCGTGGAGGACGCCGACCGGCTCACCGACCAGGCCTGCAACGCGCTGCTCAAGGCGATCGAGGAGCCCACCGACCGGACGGTGTGGATGCTCTGCGCGCCGACGGTCGACGACGTGCTGCCGACGATCCGGTCCCGCTGCCGGCTGGTCACGCTCACCACGCCCACCGCCGACGACGTGGCGGCGTTCCTGACCCGGGCCGACGGGGTGGCCGACGGGCTCGCGTCGTACGCCGCCCGCGCCAGCCAGGGCCACATCGGCCGGGCCCGGGCGCTGGCCCGTGACGAGGCCACCCGCAACCGCCGCCGCGAGGTCGTCTCGATCCCGGCGCGGCTGAACACGCTGCGTGACTGCATGACGGCCGCCGCCAACCTCAACGAGGTGACCAAGGAGGAGGCCGACCTGATCACCGGCGAGCTCGACGCCCGGGAGAAGGCCGACCTCGACACGACCTACGGCGTGGTGGAGCGCGGCCGCCGACCGCGGGAGTACGCCCCTGCCCTCTCGACGCTGGAGAAGGGGCAGAAGACCCGCGCCAAGCGGCGCCACCTCGACGTGGTGGACCGCGGCCTGATGGACCTGGTGTCGGTCTACCGCGACGCGATCGCGCTCGCCTCCGGTGCACCGGGCCGGCTGGTCAACGAGGAGATCCGCGGCGACATCGACCGGATCGTGCGCGGCTCCACCCCGGAGCTCAACCTCCGCCGGATCTCGTGGATCTTCGAGGCGCGCGAGCAGATGCTCGACTTCAACGTGCCGGTCGCGCTGGCCCTGGAGTCGATGATGGTCGCGCTCAAGGTCCCGGAGGGGAGCCGGTGAAACGGCTCCTCGTCGCGGTCGTCGTGGTCGCGATGCTGGCCGCCGGCCTCGGTGCCGCCGCGCTGGCGGTGCTCGAGCTCGACCGCGAGCCGGGCGCCTCCTCGGTGCCGCAGCCGGCGCCCACGACCAGCCCCGAGCCGTCGGCGACCACGCCCCCGCGGCCCGGTCTCGCGCGGTTCTACTCCCAGCGGCTCGACTGGTCCTCGTGCCGGGGCGACTTCCTCTGCGCGACGCTCACCGTCCCCCTGGACTACCGGCAACCGGCCGGCGACACCATCGACCTGGCCCTGCTCGAGGTCCCGGCCGCCGACCCCGGCGACCGGCTCGGCTCCCTGGTCGTCAACCCAGGCGGGCCGGGCGCGCCGGGCACCGAGTACGCCGCCCAGGCCGCGCAGGTGTTCCGGCAGCCGCTCCTGGACCGGTTCGACATCGTCGGCTTCGACCCGCGCGGCACTGGATCCAGCGATCCGGTGGACTGCCTGAGCGACGACCAGCTCGACGACTACATCGCGATGGATCCCTCCCCCGACAACGCCGCCGAGGCGAAGACCTACCTGGGGTGGGTCCGCACGCTCGGCCGCGGTTGCGTCGAGCGGTCCGGGGACCTGGCGGCGCACGTGTCCACGGTCGAGGCCGCCCGTGACATGGACGTGCTGCGGGCGGCGCTGGGGGAGTCGACGCTGACCTACTTCGGCGCGTCCTACGGCACCAAGCTGGGCGCGACCTACGCCGACCTGTTCCCCGACGCCGTCGGGCGGATGGTGCTCGACGGTGCCGTCGACCTCTCCGTCGGCCCCCGCGAGCTGGCCCTGGAGCAGGCGGGCGGCTTCGAGACCGCGCTGCGTGCCTACGTCGAGAACTGCGTCGACGAGACCGACGGCTGCTTCCTGGGGTCCTCGGTCGACGACGGCCTGCAGACGATCAAGTCCTTCCTGGCGCGGGTGGACGCCCACCCGCTGCCCACCAGCACCGACCGGGACCTCGAGGTCGGCAACGCCTTCTACGGCATCGTGGCGCCGCTCTACAACCGCGACTACTGGTACGTCCTGTCCGCCGCGCTCCGGCAGGGGCTGGCCGGCGACGGGTCCACCCTGCTGCAGCTCTCCGACCTGTACAGCTCGCGGGGCGCGGACGGCTACACCGACAACAGCGCCGAGGCGATCTACGCGATCAGCTGCCTGGACGACCCCTACGCCATCCCGGCGTCGAAGGTGGTCCTGGACCAGCCGGACTTCGAGCGTGTCTCGCCGACCTTCGGTGACGTGTTCGCCTGGGGGCTCACCGGCTGTGGCGGGGTGCAGGTCACGTCGAGCGTGAAGCCCCGGGACGTGCACGCGAAGGGCGCCGCGCCGATCGTCGTGATCGGGACGACCCGCGACCCGGCCACGCCGATGAAGTGGGCCGAGGACCTCGCCGACCAGCTCGACTCCGGCGTGCTCGTCCGACGCGACGGCGACGGGCACACCGGCTACAACGCGGGCAACGACTGCGTCGACCGCGCGGTGGAGGCCTACCTGGTCGACGGGACCGTGCCGGAGGACGGCTTGTCCTGCTGAGCGGGCTCGTCCCGCCGAGCCCCGCGCCTCAGGCCGGCGGCAGCAGGGAGAGCACGGCCTCCGCCGTGGCCTCCCCGGAGCGGACCGCGCCCTCCATGTAGCCGTTCCACACCGGGGCGCACTCCGTGCCCGCCCAGTGCAGCCGACCGACCGGCTCGCGCAGTGCCTCCCCGAACGAGGTCCAGACGCCGGGGGCGAAGTGGGCGCCGTAGCAGCCGCGGGTGAACTCCTCGGCCATCCAGTCGCGCTCGAGGTACTCCACCGGCTCGGCCGCCTGCGGCCCGAAGTAGCGGACCAGGCAGTCGACGACCGCGGCCCGCCGCTCGGCCGGCGTGCGCCGCGCCCAGCGACGCCCGTCGCCGGCCTCGATGAAGCCCATCAGCACCCCGCGCGGGTAGCCGGGCGGCGTGTTGTCGAAGGTGACCTTGACCGGTCCGACGTCCGAGCCCGCCTGGCCGTTGAGCCCCCGCTCGCGCCAGAACGGCGTCGGGTAGACCGCGTAGACCTTGAACACGCTGCCCGCCGGCAGCTTCTGGGTGAGCTGGTCGCGCCGGCTCGGCAGCGGCGGGTCGTACTCGAGCCGGCTCGCGAGCGCCGGTGGCAGCGTGACGATCGCCCGGCGCGCGTCGTACGACGTGCCGTCGCGAGTGGTCACCCGCACGCCCGCGTCGTCCTGGCGCACCGACCGGACCGGTTGGCCCAGGCGCACGTCGAGGTCGGCGGCCATCCGCTTGCTGACCAGCCACGAGCCACCGGAGATCCGGTCCTGCTGGGCGCCCCGGTCGACGGCCATCAGGGTGTCCATGTCGGTGCCGGAGCGCGTGTAGAAGAGCGCGTGGAGCAGCGAGAGGTCGGACAGGTCGACCGCGAAGACCGCCTCGCAGAACAACGCGAAGTAGGTCCGACCCTCGCGGGTGCGCAGGTTGCGCTGCACCCAGGTGTGGAACGTCTGCCCGTCGAGCGGCTCGGCGCGCGCGGTGTCCCACGGCCGCTGGAGGTCGACCTTCCTCGCCAGCCGCGCGAACCGCAGCGTGCCCTGCGCGAGGTCGGCGATCGCGAACGGGTTCAGCCGTGGCACCGCGCCCTTGCGGCCGGGCAGCCGGCCGGTCCGGCCGCAGAGCGAGAAGACGATGTCACCGTCGTTGTACGTCGGGACCGTCTCCAGCCCGAGCTCGGCCACCAGCTCGTACATCCGGTCCTGGGTCGGGCCGATCCACTGCCCGCCCAGCTCGACCCACTGCCCGTCGGAGAGGGTGCCTGCCTCGGTCCGGCCCCCGACCCGGTCCCGGGCCTCGACGACGACCACCGAGTGCCCGGACGCCTGCACCCGCCGGGCGGCCGCCAGCCCGGACAGCCCCGCACCCACCACCACGACGTCCACGTCGGTCATGCCCGGATCGCCTTCCGCTCGAAGCCGGCCCAGCGCCGACGAACCCACGCCGGCCGGGTGTCCCCAGGGGTGGCGCGGGCGACGCCCAGCCACCGTTCACGCAGCCGGTCGGCCTCCGCCAGCGCGGCCTCGGTCGTCGGAGGGTGGGCGAGCCAGCGCCGCTGCACCTCGTCGCGCTCGCCGGCGATCCGCGCCTCCACGCCCGCCCGGTCCCGCAGGGCCTCGCGGTGCAGGTCCTCGTGCCGCCACCACAGCGACCGGTCGTCGCGGGCCCCGTCCACCCCGCTGGTGGCGTAGGCCCGCTCGTCCAGCGGGGCGTCGACCCGCAGCGGCACGAACAGCGAGAGCCCGGGGTCCGACGTGCCCGTCGCCCAGTGGGTGCCGGCGCTGAGGTCGCTGACCCACGACGACACCGTCTGGCTCGAGGCGAGCAGCCCGCCCGCATGCATGTTGGGGCCGGTCATCGACCCGTTGAGCACCGACCAGCGGGGACCGCCGCCGGTGCCGTTGTCGCGGAGCACCGCCATCGCGTCCAGGACGTCGTCCACGGCGGCCGCGCGCCGCTCGGTGAGGCCGCGGCGCACGCGGCAGGCCGCGACCCGGCCGCGCAACCGGTCGGCGTACCGCTCCGCGAACCCGGGGATCGTCAGGCCGTTGCTGATGCTGCGCGCCCGGCCGGTCACCTCCTGGGCCGCCCACAGCCGCCCGGCCGTCTCCAGGACGACCGCGTGCTCGGGGTCGGCCACCAGGAAGCTGTTGTGGTAGGTGAACCGGCGGTGCTCGATGCTGCAGGGGCCGCTCTGCCCGTGCTCCTCCAGCAGCGACACGATGACCTCCACGGCGTCGCGTGCGGAGGTCGCGCGCTCGAGGGCGAGGCGCAGCAGGTCCATCCCGAGCAGGCCGGGCTCGAGGCTGGTCGGCTGCCGGGTGAAGACTGCTTCGTTGCCGATCGCCACTCCGTGCTCGTTGGCGCCCATCTCGGCGCCCCACATCCACCACGGCCGGGAGACGACGGTGGCGTGGGTGCGCGCCACCTGGGGCAGGTCCACGTACGTCGTGTGCGACCAGGCCGTCCCCGGGTGCTCGGCGGCGGGCGTCCACTCCCACAGCTGGGCCTCGTTCGGGTCCCGGTCGGAGTTCTTGGCCAGGACCGTGCCGGCGTCGCCGCGGACCACGAAGGTGTCGCACACGCTGGCAGCGTAGGCCGGGCGGCCTCGTCGCGACGAGGTTCCGGCCGAGTCGGGTCAGCGCGTGCGGACCGGTTCGGCGATGGCCTGGATGCGGGTGGTGGCCAGCTCGATCATCAGCCGGGCGGCGGGGGAGAGCGTGGCGCCTGCTCGGTGGACGATGGCGAGGGTGTCGAACTGCCGGGGGCGCAGCGAGACCCAGCCCGCCGCCGGTGCGAGGCGGGGCAGCAGCTGCTCGGCCGCGCCGCGGGGGATGACCGAGTCGGCCAGCCCCATCCCGACCAGCTCCACGGCGGTCTCGACGTCCTCGACCTCGATCCGGGTCTGCGGGTTCCGGCCCGTCTCGTGCAGCATCTGGCGCAGCACGATCCGGGTGCTGTCGTCGGCCCGCCAGGTGGTCTCGGGCATCACCAGGGACGACTCCGACAGCCGGTGCGCGGTCACCGGTGACTGCAGCCGGTCGGGGTCGGCGCTGATGTAGACCAGCTCGTCGCGGGCGACCGGGGTGACCTGCATGCCCTCGCTGCTCACGGTCGGTACGGCGATCATCGCGGCCTCGAGCCGGCCGCGGCGCAGCTCGTCCTGGACGTCGGTCGAGTTCTGCCCGATCAGCTCCACCCGGACCCCCGGGTGGCGCGCGAGCACGTCGGCGACGAGCCCGGCGCCGGCGTACAGCCGGGCGGTGCCGAACATCCCGAACCGGATGGTGCCGGTCTCCAGGGCCACCACGCTCTGCACCGCGCGCCTGGCCTCCTCCGCGGCCGCGAGCGCGCGCTCGGCGTGCGGGCGCAGGGAGTCGGCGACCGTGGTGGCCACCACGCCCCGCCCGACCCGGCGGAACAGGGTGGTGCCGAGGGACTTCTCCAGGCCCCGGATCTGCTCGGAGACCGACGGCTGCGCGTAGCCGAGCTCCTCGGCGGCGGCGGTGATCGAGCCGTACTCGTAGACGGTGAGGAAGCAGCGGAGCTGGTGCAGCGAGAGCATCGGTCTCTTCCATCGGTTTGCCCTTGAGGAGATATCGGAAAGAGAGGCTACCCCTATGCCTTGCGATCGCCCACCATGGTGGTGAACCCGTCTGCCGTCTCACCGTTTGGGAGGTCACCCCATGTTCGACCACCACTGCACCGCCTGCGACAAGCGCCAGCTGATCTTCCCCAGCCAGATCACGGCGATGACCAACACCGAGCAGGGCATCGTCGTGTCCTTCACCTGCTGGTGCGGCGTCGAGCAGACCATGGTCACCGGCCGCGCCGCCGGGCGCTCCACCAAGGTCACGATGGCGGCCTGACCGCCACCCTCCGGGGCGCACGGGCGCCGGTTTCGCGACCGGGCGGAGACGTCCGTATACTTCCCCGGGTTGCCCGGACAGGCCCTCGTGCCGAGCCGGGCAGCGCGCCGCCTTAGCTCAGTCGGTAGAGCGATTCACTCGTAATGAATAGGTCGTCGGTTCGATTCCGACAGGCGGCTCCGACGCCGATCTCCGTTCTGACCTGCCGAACGCAGCAGGACGCAGGCGAGAGTCATTGGGGTAGTTCACCCATCGGACTCTCAGATGGCCCCCCCGGCGGCCCCCGGGGCAGGTTCAGCCTCTCCAGACCGGCTCGGTGGGCACTCGTGCCGAGGAAGTGCAGGTAGAGGTTCGTGGTCGCGATGGACCCGTGGCCCATCCACGCCTGGACGGTCCCGGGGTCCACGCCGCGGGCCAGCCAGAGGCAGGCAGCGGTGTGACGCAGGTCGTGAATGCGACGTCCGAGGCTGGTCTTGCGCCAGTCCACCGCGCGGAGGACTGCGGTGCGGTGGAGCTGTGCCCCGCCCTCGGTCGTGAAGAGCAGTTCGCCGGTCTCCCTGCCTGCCGCCATCTCGACCACGAGCGGCGGTACCCGGTCGGTGAGTGGAACCCGGCGGGATCGCCGCCCCTTGGTGGACTTCACCCCGACGCCCCTCGGGTGCTGCCCGACGGATCAGGAGTCTGTGGGTGGGCACCCGCATCAGGTCATCGACCCGGACGGCGCGCACTTCGCTCCATCGCATCCCCGTCCAACCGAGCACGAGCAGCACGTCTGCGAGCCGCGCATTCTGCGCCCGCCAGCCGCTGAGCGTGCCGCGCTTCCCCTGGTTCTACTGACGCGCGGCGGTCAGAGCGGCGTGTGGGGTCGAGAAGTCCGCATGCAGTCTGCAGAAGTCCGCAAGCGTTTGACGGTTGTCGCCGTCGAACGGCTTTGGGGTGGCGAAAAACCGACTACGGCAGCGCCCGTCGGATCTCGCCCATGAGAGTCGGGTAGGGATCCTCGAGCGGCTTTCGCTCGGCTCGTAGCTGTTCCTGGATCTTCCGCAAAGGCTCGCCGGCGACGTAGTGGCGCCCGCGTCGCTCGCCGCGAGCGTCCAGGAGGCCCAGCTCGGCCGCATGCACGAGGTCTCGCGTTGCGGTGCGTTCGTCGAGCTCGGTGAGCTTCACGTACGACGGCCGTGTCACCCGGAGTCCAAGGAGGGCGTCGAAGAGCGCGGCGCCGACGCGGTCGTTGAGCCGGTGGCTGCCGAGTAGTTCGTCGATCTTGCGCCACTGGGTCTCTGCTTCATCGAAGCGGCGCCGCACGGTCTGGGCCTGCATGTGGTGGGCCCGAAGGTTGAACTTCACCCAGAGCGTCGCGTCGTTGCCCGGCTGCCACGATCCGCGTCCGGTGGCGGCGAGGACGTCGTAGTAGTCCTGCGTGTTGTTGCCCAGCCACTCCTCGATGCTGGAGAACGTCGGCTCCACCATCTGGTCCTGCGCGAGCACCATCGTCTGTAGCGCCCGGGCCATCCGCCCGTTTCCATCGCGGAACGGATGGATCATGACCAGGTTGAGGTGCGCCATCGCGCCGCGGACGAGCGGATCGTCGGAAGTCGGCGCCGAGAGCGACTCCGACAGAGCCCGCATGAGTCCAGGCACGAGATCCCCGTCGGGGCCTTCGTAGACATTCACCCCGCGGCGGTCGTCGCGGACGAAGATCTCCTTGGTGCGGTATCGCCCCGGCGTCTTCGACAGGTCGTGGTCCAGCAGCATGAAGTGCATCGACCGGAGCACGGCCTCATCGATCACAAACCCCGGCTCGGTCGCGACATTCAGGACGTAGGTCAGCACACGTCGATACGCGACGATCTCCCTCCACGTCGCCGCGTCGGCAGTCAGCGGCGGCTCGTCGTCGACGGCGGCCACGGCGTCCTCCTCGCTGACCGTGTAGCCCTCGATCGTGTTGGAGCCCTGGATCGCCCGCGCGGTCGAAGTCCGTCGCAGGAGGCCGTTCCAGCGCGTGGGCACGCGAAGGACGTCCGCGAGCGAGGCGCGGACGTCATGGATCTCGGAGATGACCTGCTGGTCCTCGAGATCCGGATCCGGGCTGGCAAAGAGCGTTGGCATGTCCGTATGTCCTTTAATAAGTGCCAAGACTACGGCGCGCCTTCGCACCTTGTCACTTATTAAGCGGGTGTGTGCGGCTCGCCGGACCAGACCGCCACGTCGCCGCCGCGGACATGGCTCGGACATCGCTGCCCGCACAGATCTACGGCAGGAGTCGGCGAAGACTGTCCGCGCGGATCCGCAGCCGCTCCGCGTGGCGCCCCCACTCCGGAGCCTCCTTCTCGGGATCCGCGGTCGCACCCCAGCCCTCGGCGATGTGGGCGGCCTCGTCCCACAGGGACGCCGCTCCCGCGGCGACGTCGCGTGGGATCCGCACCTCCACCGAGCCGTGTCGAAGAGCCGAGTCGATGAGCCCCTGCAGCACGCCGCACCGCTCCGCGTCCAGGTCTCGACCGGCATGCAGGAAGATCCAGGTGGCCAGCCCGGCAACGGTCAGGGAAGGTCCGACGATCCGCGCAGGCAGCAGGACGTCCGGCTCCTCGGGCATGCACCAGATGGTGCCCCATCGACGAGGACAGCGTGGCAGGACGTGGCCGCGCAGTCCCGGCGTCGCCAGCCGACCGGTCGTCATCCCTCGGGGTCGCGCAGGGAGGTCTCGGAGACGAACGGCCGGAGCGGGCCGTCGTCGTCACCCATGGCCGCCGACCGCCGGGCGATCCCGGCCAGGAGATCGGCGACCTGCACCCGCGGATCGTCGCGGGAGTCGACCGACACCAGTCCCGCCAAGGGGGACAGTCCGGCCGGCGGCGTCCCGGCCCCGTCGGCCAGCGCCTGCTGAAGGCGCCTGAGCCGATCGGCGGTGAGCGCGCTCTGCTCGTCGTGGATGACCAGCACCTGGCGCTGTCCGCGGCTCCAGAACAGGACGGTCTCCGCCAGCGCCGGCAGCATCGGCTCCAGCGGGGGCGGGATCGTCCGGTCGTCGTGCGCCAGCCGGTCCACGACGTCCCGGACCCTCGACCGGCTGAGCCCTGCGAGGACACCTTCGGCCTCCGCGTCGAGCCCGGTGGTCGCCAGCGCGTCGCGCGCCCGGAGGAAGCGGTCCACGGCGACCCGATCCGGCTGCCGGCGCCGCTTGGTCCGGACCAGCTCGACGAAGGCCGCGAGAAAGGCGTTCCAGCCGCGCCCGCACGTCCGCCCCGCCCGGTACACGCAGAGGGCGGCATGGCGCTGCTCCTCGGTCAGGCGAGTTCCAGCCGCCCAGGAGGGTTCGCACAGGAACAGGTCGACGATCCGGGTGACGAGGAAGTACTCCTTGTCGACCAGGTGCACATGGGCCCGCCCGCCCAACGCCGCCAGCAACCAGGCCAACGCCTCGGCCGACTTCCTGCCGCGGAGGAACTGACCCGACTTGAGCTCGTTCAGCGAGCACCCGAACCCGGACCGCAGGATCACCAGCAGCTCGACCGCCTCGTCGACGGCCAGGTCGACACTCGCGTGCGTGAACACCGGAGTGGCCGGATCCAGGAGGTTGGTGCCGGAGAACCCGGACTCGTCACAGGCGATCTCCACGGCGGTGCCGAGGACCCCGTCCATCGGCGGCAGCCCGCCCTGCAGAGGCAGCGTCCGGTCGCGCGTCACGCCACACATGCTCGCGCGCCGAGGCGGTCGGCACCATCGGTTTCCGCTGGTGCCCACACGCATCGTCCCGTCCGTGCGCCGGACCGGGTGACCGCGCAGGTCACCGGACCACCTCGTGCCCCGAGGTGGCCGACATGTCGACATTTGGGCTCACCGGCGGCCCGGCACGGACCCCGCTCGCCGTGGCGAGCCACTGCCCTCCTCGCCCGAGCTCCCACCGCGATCCGCGAATCCGCCACGCGGCGACCGCGGACCGGGTGACACTCGGTGCGCACCTTCCGGCGCCTGCGGAGGGGCACGTCCTGGGCCGTCGATGACAAGGAGCCCTCGTGAAGCGCCTCGCCCTCGCCTGGGTCGCCCTGGCGGCCCTGAACGCGCTGGCCGCCTGCGGCGACGCCACCGGCGCGTCGGTCGCCACCGACGAGTCCACGGACGGATCCCCCGCTGCCGACAGCCGCGGTCCCGGCCCACGGGACAGCGTCCGCTTCCGGGTTCTCTTCCAGGACACGGGCGACCTCGTCGAGCGGGCCAGCACGCTGGACGACCAGAGCGTCCCGCAGAGCGCCGAGGCGGCCAACCGACTGTTCGACCTCGACGAGACGTCGCCGCTCCGGTTCGCAGACCTGGGGGAGACCGGCGACCACTCCGGCCGGCTCTGCCTGGCCTCTGGTGGCGACACCTACCTGGCGGTGGACGCCGACGCGCGCGAGGTGCTCCTGGGCGACGGCGACTGCTCGTACGTGGCGGCCGACGCCGTCGTGGTGGGGAGCCTGGTGACAGGGAGGTGGACGAGAGGGGCCGACCTGATGGGAGCTGCCGAGGTCGGCGACGTCTTCCCGGTCGACCGGATGAGCAAGGAGGGCCCGACACAGGTGGAGCGTCCGGAGATGCTCAACGGACGACTGCTCGCGGACACGAGCGCCCTGGCCATCGCCGTCGAGCGGTACGCCCAGCCTTCCCGGGAGTACCCGTCGGTCCCCGCCGCCGACCTGGTCCCGGCCCTCACCCAGCGGTTCCCGGTCGACCTCGGCCCCCAGACGCGTGTCTTCGCCTACGTGCCGGGAGAGACTGCCTTCGCGTTGTGCCTGGTCGACGGCCGGGGCGACTGGGTTCGGTGGGACGGCGCCACTGGCACGATGACGGACGGCACGTACACCAGCACCGCCGGGCTCGACGACTGCGCGAGGCCCGCGGCCGCGGACGGGGCGCCCGCCGACTGACGCTGACGTCTCGGCCTGCGTCACTCCGACCCGACGGAGTCGTAGACCTCGGTCCGGCCGGCGTGCCGCACCCGGACCGACCCGATGTACGCGTCGACCAGGCCGACCACGACGTCGTAACCGTCCCCGGAGGTGGTGCGCAGCCGCAGCCGCCACGAGCCCGTGGCCAGGTGGTGCTCCTCGGTGCTGAGCGACAGCGCCCCTGCCTCCACGGCGTACGCCGTCGCGGCGGCGTCGCGGGCCCGCTGGATCGCCGCGTCCCGGGAGGTCGGCACCGGCCTGGGGCGTCCGACCAGCTCGAGCAGGTCCCGGAACGCGCGGGTCACGCCGTCGACGGGCGCCTCCGAGACAGCCTCGGAACGGGACCCGGTGGTGACCAGGACCCCGATCTCGACTGCCCCCGGGCTCGGGCCCCAGCTGGTGTGCCACCGGTGCTCGTGGATCGAGTAGTGCCGCGGCGTGTCCGCGCCGGCGTACACCACCGGCTCCAGCGCGGCCAGCACCCGGGCCCCGTCGAAGGCTTCCTGGGCCACCAGGCCCGGGACCGGGACGTCGAGCAGGAACTGCTGGTGCGCCGGGCCGTCGGGACGGGCTCGGTAGCCGACCTGCACCCGCAGCCGGTGCACCGCGCCGAGCGTGAGCAGCGGGCGGCGGGTGGAGGGCCGGTCGCCCGCATCGGTGGCCATGCCTCCAGCGTTGGGCGCCCGAGGAGGCCGGTCAAGAGCCGCGGGTCACGACGGCAGGATGTTGATCACCCGGGACAGCACCAGCCCGATGACGGAGACCGAGATCAGCGACTGGACCGCCATCAGCGCCTTGACGCGGTGGGTCAGCGGCATGGTGTCGGTGGGGCTGAAGGCCATGACGTTGGTGAACGCGACGTACAGGTGGTCGGGGAACCGCGGCTGCCAGCCGGGTGGTCCCACGCCTTCGGCGCCGGTCTGCGGGAACTGGAAGTCGGGGTAGGGCCGGTCCGGAGCGAGGCGGCCGTCGGGTCCGCCGCCGTCGATCTGCCAGTAGAACAGCCCGAAGGTGACGATGTTCGTGGCGAGCACGATGCCCGCCCCGACGATGAGCTGCGTGACGGTGGCCGGCTCCTGGTCCGGCGGGGGTGCTGCGCAGGATCACCACGAGCAGCCGTAGCGCTGCGGCCGTGTTCGCCACGATCAGCACCGCGCTCAGGGTCAGCACCAGCGGCCGGGCCGCGCGCGGGACGGGTCCGGCCCTGGCGGCCACCGCCAGCAGCACGACGGCGACCGACCCCTCGATGAGGGGCACCAGCAGCGGCGGTCCCTCCCGCATGCTCGACGGCACCAGGACCTGAGGGAGGATCACGAGGACGAGCGCCACGAGCGGCCACGCGTAGCTCTCCGGCGCCCGCGCCGCCGGTCGGTCGCCGTCAGCGGCGCCGTCGGCGCTCTCGTCGTCCATGCCTCATGATCCGTCAGATCCCGGCCCCCGGACAGGTCTCCCCTTCGGCGCGCGATCGCGGGCGGGTCAGCGAGCGGCCGCGAGGTCGTGCAGGTCGGGGCTCCGGTCCAGCTCGTCGGGCGCCTCCTGTGCGGCGGCGGTCGCCGCGTCGAGGCGCCGCTGCTGGGTGCCGGCCAGGAGGACGGCCAGCCCCGTCACCGTCACGGTGACCCCGAACGCCGCGGTGTGGCCGTGCTCGTCCGCGAGCCGGCCGGCGATGCTCGAGCCGAGGGCATAGCCGACCCCGGTGGCACTGGCCAGCACGGTCATGGCAGCGCCGGTGCGCGAGGGAGGCACGATCCGCTCGCCGAGGCTGAAGACGCCGATCATGTACGGCGCGACCGCGAGACCGAGCACGAGGACCGTGACCGTGAGCGGGACCAGGGCGTCGGCGAGCAGCAGCGGCCACGAGAGGACGAACAGCGCGACCGCGGCCAGCAGGATCCGCCGCTGCTGGCTGAACCGCTCGGGCACGAAGGCGGTCGCGAGGCCGGCGGCCGCGCTGCCGACCCCCAGGACGGCGTGGACCAGCCCGGCGGCGCCGGGCTGGCCGACCGCGGTGGCCAGGGCGGTCGCCCCGGTCTGGGTGGCGCCGAAGAGTGACCCGATGGCCAGCTGGGCGAGCAGCAGCACGGCGAAGGCCGCGGTGAACAGCCGTCCGCCGATCGCGCCGCTGCCGGGAGCGGGCACGTGGCGCCCGGACGGGTGCAGCGCGAACGCGGTGCCGAAGACGGCCAGCAGCACCGCTGCGGTGACCAGGCCGCCGGAGGGCGAGACCGCGACCGCCGCGACGCCGACCACGGCCGGGCCCACGGCGAACGACGCCTCGTCGGCGGCGCCCTCGTAGGAGTACGCCGCGTCCACCAGCCGCCGCTGCTGGGCGCCGGTCCCCGCGGTCAGTGGCCGCCAGCGAACGCGGGCCAGCGGACCGATCTGGGGGAGGGCGAGGCCGGCCAGTGCCGCGATCGCGACCAGGGCCGCGTCGCCGGCGTGCAGGTGCACGAGGAGCACCAGCACGCCCAGTCCGGCGGCGCCGGCCAGCGACTGGGCCAGCACCACCGGCCGCTGGCCGATCCGGTCCGCGAGGGAGCCGGCCACGGGTGCGCTCACGGCGTTGGCGACGGCGAGGGCGCCCGCGGCGAGGCCGCCCACGGCGTACCGGCCGGTGGCGCTCGAGACCAGCAGCAGGGTGCCGAGCTGGCTCATCGCCAGCGGCAGCCGGCCCACGAAGGCGGTGAGGACGTACGCCGGCCCGGCGAGCTCGAGCAGGCGGCGATAGGAGGTGAGGGGTGACACGGAGGTGGGCCTTTCGGGTGCGTCTGTACGACGCGCCGAACCCACCTCCAAGACGCGTGGAACCCTCTACGCGCCCAGAATACCGCCCCTGCGGACCGCTACCCGCCCTCCGGAGCCCCCGGCGTCGGCCGCAGGTCGGCGAGCAGCTCCGGAGCAACCGACCCCTGCAGCACGCTGATCTGGCCGTTGCGCTCGAGGATCGCGCAGGCCACCTGGGCCAGGGAGGTGACGCCGGCCAGGCGCAGCTGCTGGCGCATCTCGTCGTCGGTGACCCGGGCCCGGCGCATCTCCTCGGGCAGCATCCGGCCCTCGCGCACCAGGACGACGGGGTCGGGTCTCAGCCAGCGTCCCACGGACGCCGTGCCTCGCAGCGCGCCGACGGCCCGGTGCGAGGCGAGCAGGGTCACCAGCGCCACCAGCCCCGTCGCCAGGGTCGGCACCGCGAGCAGCACCGTGCGGCCGACCAGGGCACCCACCGCCATCACGCTGGCCAGGTCGACGACCGACAGGGTGGAGACCGTCCGCTGGCCGAGCAGCCGCAGCAGCAGCACGAACACCAGGTAGACCACGACCGTCGCGATCACGACCTGGAGGGCCTTCGCGGGCGTGGTGGTCAGCTCGTCGTACATGCCGTCCTCCCGGGGTGGTGGCCGGTGCGGCCGGCCGTCAGTGGATGGTGACCGCGACGACGGTGCGGTCGTCGTCACCCGGCTCGGGGAGCTGCGAGAGCACCAGGTCCACCCAGCGCTCGAGGCCGACGTCACCCGGCCCGCTCCCGGCGGTCCTGGCCAGCAGGTCCAGGCTCTCGAACAGGTCGGTCCCGCGTCGCTCGACGAGGCCGTCGGTGAACATCAGCAGCGTGGTGTCGGCAGGCACCTGGACGGCGGCGACCGCGGCGGTGCCGGAGCCGAGGCCGAGCACGGGACGGGCCACCAGCGGCAGCGGCACCTCGGGATCGGGCGGGAGCAGCAGCGGGGCGGGGTGCCCGGCGCTGGCCACCTCGACGGTGCGGGTCCGGCGGTCGACGACCGCGATCATCGCCGACGCGATCTGGTCGCCCAGCAGCTCGGACATGAACCGGTCCAGCTGGTCGAGGCTGTCGCCGACCCCGTGGCCCGCGAACAGGAAGGCACGCAGCGCCGCCCGGACCTGGGTCATGGCCGCGACGGCGGACACCCCGTGCCCGGCGACGTCGCCGATGACGAACGCCACGCGGTCCTCGTCGAGCTGCATGCAGTCCCACCAGTCCCCGCCGAGCTGGTACGACGCGGCCGAGCTGTAGCGCACCGCCACGTCGAGGCCCTCGAGGTGGGGAGCGCCGTCTGCCAGCACGCTGCGCTGGAGCGACTCGGCGACCTCGATCTGCTCCCGCGAGCCCTTCAGCAGCAGGCCGTTGATGTGGCTGCGCAGGGCGCGGGCGGCCTCCACGTCCTCCTCGTCCCAGGGCAGGCTCCGACCCCGGACGATCTCGCGCCACTTGTCGAACGACTTGCGCGGGGAGAGGCGGACGCTGCCGTCCTCGTTGGCGGCGAGCTGCTTGTTGTGCGGGTCCCCGCCCCAGTCGACGGACTGCTCCAGCTCGGGCCGGAACCACACCAGCCAGCGGTCGGGGAGGGTGCCGATCGCGAGTGCGCCGGCGGGCAGGTCCTCCCGGTCCGCCAGGGCCGGGTCGAGCTCGGCGAGCCGGTCGGTGTGCCCGGCCGACCCGTCCTCGGGGCCGAGCAGGCGCTCGGCGACGAGTGCGACCGCGCCGGCGTCCGGCACGTTCCCCAGCGAGCGCTGGCCGCCTTCGTACCAGAGCGCCACGCCGGACGCGCCCATGAGCGTCAGCAGCTCCGGATCCTCGAGCAGGGCGTCGAGCAGGGGACGGTGGGTGGCCGCCGCCCGCCCGGCGATCCGGCCGAGCGTGGTGGTCCGCTGGAACGCCCGCTCCCGCGCATCGCTGCGGGCGCGGTCGGCGATCTGCTGGGAGGCGACCTGGCCGAGGAACTCGGCGGCGGCGCGGGCGTCCTGGCTGGGGCGGTGCGGACCGGAGTAGTGGTGGCAGGCGATCAGCCCCCACAGCTCGCCGTCGATCACCAGGGAGATCGACATCGACGCCGTGACGCCCATGTTCTGGAGGTACTCCAGGTGGATGGGGGAGACGCTGCGCAGGGTGGAGAGGGACAGGTCGAGCGGTGCGCGGGTCTCCGGGTCGAGGACCGGGAGCAGCGGCACCGGGGCGTAGTCGACGTCCGCGATCAGGCGGGTCCAGTTGACGGTGTAGAGCCGGCGCGCCTGGGCCGGGATGTCCGAGGCCGGGTAGTGGAGCCCGAGGAAGGGGTTGAGGTCGGGTCGGCGCTCCTCGGCGATGACCTCGCCGTTCCAGTCGCGGTCGAAGCGGTAGACCATCACCCGGTCGAAGCCGGTCATCTCGCCGACCTCGCGGGCGAGCTGCTCGGCGAGGTCGGAGACGGTCGTCTGGCTGGAGAGCCGGCCCATCGCGGCCCGCGCGGACTGGTAGCTGAGCAGCACCGAGCGCGGGCGGCCCAGGGACTCGACCTCGACCACCAGCCGGGTGCCGGACCGGTGCAGGCTCACGTCCACCTCGACGCCGCCGAGGCGGCCGTCCAGGGACTCGGGCAGGTGCATGATCAGGGGTTCGTGGAACGCGCCCTCGACGGCGCGGCGGCGGACCTGCATCGCCAGGTCGGGCCCGAGCACGTCGCCGAGGTGGGCGCCGCGGACCTGGTCCTCCGGGATCCCCAGCAGCTCGAGGCAGTTGCCGGACGCGACCACGACCACGAGGCTCTCCGCATCCATGGCGAGGAGCACGCCGTGCGGCTGGATGGCCCCGGGCACGTGGATGGGCTCGTCCTCGCAGTTGGTGAGGTCGACCTGGCCGTAGGCGGGCGTGTGCCCTGCGTGCGATGCCGCTGTCATGTCCCTCCCACTGCGCTTCCGACCGACCGGTCGGCCGCGACCTCCCAGCCTAGCCGCCGGTGCGTCCCGCCGCGGCTCACCTTTCGGGGTGATGGACGGGTGTCCGTCGCCTCACCCTAGGCTGAGCGGATGCTTGACCGGACCTTCCAGGCCGACATCTCGGACGGGACGCTGCGCGTCCGCGGAGAGGTCGACGACTACGGCATCATCCACCTGCGCAACCTGCTGGCGGAGCACGGCACGACCCCCGGTGGCCACCTGGTGGTGGACCTGAGCGACGTGGCCTATCTGCCCAGCGTCGGCGTGGGCGTGCTGACCCGGGCCCTCGGGGCCGCCCGCAAGGCGGACGCCGAGATCGTCCTGGTCGCGCGCCGCGGCTGCATCGCCCAGCGGGTGCTGATGGTCTGCGCGCTGCCCTTCCGCGAGTCCCTGGACGACGAGCCGCCGGACGCCGACCTGCCGGCCTGACCCGGCTCAGGTGATCGCGAGGACGGCGGTGACCCGGGTGCCGTGGCTGCCGTCGAACCACCAGGCGGTGGTGAGGGCCTGCACGATGGCCAGGCCGCGGCCACGCGGCGCGTAGGGGTCCGGTGCCACGACGTGGGGAACCGTCTCGCCCCCGCCGTCGAACACGCTGAGGCGCAGGGCGTCGCCCTCCAGCTCCCAGGAGACCTCGAGCCCGTGCCGCGCGTCGGGGCGTCCGTGGTCGATCCCGTTGGCGACCAGCTCGCCGAGGACCAGCGCTGCGTCCTGCCGCAGGTGGTGGCCGAGGCTCGCACGCTCGACGAACGCGGCGAGGAGCGTCCGCGCCGCGGCGTTGGCGCCGCGCCCGAACGGCAGCTCGTGGACCTCGGCCCGCACTGCCTGGCCCGTCCCCCCGTGATCCCCCGCGTCCGTCACGTCAGCCGTCCTGTCGTCAGTCGGTCTCGTGCTCGAGCCCGCAGATGGTCAGGACGCGCTGGGCCAGGGACCCTTCCACGGCTCGCAGCCCGAGCCCGGTGCCCGCCTGCTCGGCCCGCCTGCGCGCGGTGGCGAGCACGCCGACGGCGAGGCTGGGGAGGTACTCGACGTCACTGACGTCCACGGTGATGGCGCGTTCGAAGTCGTTGCTGTACTTGGTGAGCTCCTCGCGCAGCATGACGCCGGCGCCCTCGTCGATCTCACCGCTGACGGTGAGCACCGACGACGCCTCGTCGAACCTGGAGGAGTAGATCAGTTCGTCCACGGCGTGAGAGTAACCCCGATCCGGCCCCCGCGGCTCGACCGGTCGGGTGACAGGCCGCTCCCGTAGCGTGTGGCACGACGTGACGTGAAGGAGCAGCAGTGGAGCACCCGGCGGGCGATCCGACCATCCCCCTGTCCGTGGCGATGCGCGAGGGGTCGCGCGTGGAGCACCAGCAGGCCGAGGGGACCGACTTCGTCGCCGACCTGCTCGCCGGTCGCGCGCTGCCGCACCAGTACGCGGCGTACCTCGCCCGGCTGCGGGACGTCTACGCCGCCCTCGAGCGGGCGGTGCACGAGCACCGTGACGACCCCGGGGTCGCGACGGTGTACGACGCGGCGCTCTGCCGCCTCGATGCCCTCGACGCCGACCTCGAGGTCTGGTGTCCGGCCACCGACCGGTCCGCCGCCTCCCCGGCCGTGGAGGGGTACGTCGAGCGGATCGACCACGCGCGGCGGGTGCCGTCGCTGCTCGTGGCGCACCACTACACCCGCTACCTGGGCGACCTGTCCGGAGGACGGATGCTCGCGCAGGCGATGCGGCGCCACTACCCGGGCCCCGCGGCGAGGGGCCTGGCGTTCTACGAGTTCGCGGCGATCCCGAAGCCGGTCGCCTACAAGCGGGCCTACCGCGGCCGCCTCGACGACCTGAGGATGAGCCCGCCGGCCCGGATCGCCATGGTCGAGGAGGTGCGTCGCGCCTTCCGGCTCAACCACGCGCTGCTCGACGAGGTGGGTGCGCTGGGCGGCGGCACGCTGGCCGCCGGCGTCACTCCGCGATGTCGCGGGTGAGCAGCACGACGTTGACGAATCTCCGGTAGAGCCGGACCGGGTCGTCGTCGATCGTGGACGCCTCGGTGGTGCCGGTGCGCTCCATGCCGGTGATCCAGGTGGCCATCTCGGCGAGATCGGCGTTGCGGAACGTGATCGACAGCGTGGTCGGCAGCTCGAACCGCGGCGGCCGCGCCTCGCCCAGCCCGGTGATCGCGGCGCGGGCCGCGTCGTGGATGACCTCGCGGGCCCTGGCCGGGTGCAGGCTGTCGGCGGCAAAGCGGGAGATCGCGGTCTTCACCACCGCGGTGTGGATGCCGGGGCAGACCGCCTCGGCCTCGGCCGCGGTCACGTCGTCACCGGTGACCAGCACGACGGGGACGCCGTGGGCCTGGGCGACCAGCGCGTTGATGCCGGACTCCCCGACCACGGTGCCGTTGAGCCGGACCTCCGCGATGGCGCGGGGATTGTAGGTGTGCGACAGCGGCGAGGACGTCGACATCGAGCCGTGGTAGCTCACGAAGAACACGGCGTCGAACGAGTCGTCCAGCCCCTGCATCATGTACATCGGCTTGTGCCGGCCCGACAGGTAGCGGGCGTCGCCGGCCAGCGCGTCCGGGCGCAGGTTCTGCATCTTCGAGTGCGAGTCGTTGACCACGAACTCCTGCGCGCCGGCCGCCCGGGCACCCTCGATCGCGGCGTTGACCTCGGCCTGGAGCAGGGACCGGTAGTAGTCGTAGTCCGGCTGGCCCGCCAGGCACTGGGACCAGTCGACGACCCCCGCGGTGCCCTCCATGTCGGAGGAGATGAAGACCTTCACGCGACCTCGCTTCGTGGTGGCTGGTTCGGTGGCTGGTTCGGGGCGAGGCTAGCCGCCGGCGCGGGAACCGACGACGACGGTGCCGCCGACCTCGTCGTCGTGCACGACCTCGGGCACCAGGCCGGCCGCGGTCATCAGCCCGGCGGTCGTGGGCGCCTGCGCCACGCTGCTCTCGACGAGCAGGTGACCGCCGGGCGCCAGCCACGCCGGCGCGCCGGCCACGACCCGGCGGTGCACGTCCAGCCCGTCGGCGCCGCCGTCGAGCGCGACGCGGTGCTCGTGGTCGCGCGCCTCGGGCGGCATCAGCGCGATCGCGTCCGTGGGCACGTAGGGCGCGTTGCACGCAAGCACGTCGATCCGGCCCCGCAGCCTCGCCGGCAGCGCGTCGTACAGGTCGCCCGCGAACACCCGGTCCGGACACAGGTTGCGCCGCGCGCACGCCACCGCCGCCGGGTCGACCTCCGCGGCGTACACCTCGGCGGCGGGTACGCCGGCCAGCACCGCCGCGGCGACCGCGCCGGTGCCGCAGCACAGGTCCAGCACCACCGACCCGGGGAGGGCCAGGGCGACGGCCCGGTGCGCCATCAGCTCGGTGCGCCGGCGCGGCACGAACACCCCCGGATCGACGGCGACGCGCAGGCCGCAGAACTCCGCCCACCCGACCAGCACCTCCAGCGGCGTCCCGGCGACCCGGTCGGCCACCATCTGCTCCAGCTGCCCGGCCGTGCGCGCCGCCCCCACCAGCAGGGCGGCCTCCTCCTCGGCGAAGACGCAGCCGGCCGCACGCAGCCGGGCGACCACGCCGGCGGGCGGGCCTGCTGTGGTCATCGGGTCACCGGGGTCATGGGTCCTCCAGGGCGATGGGGGTCTCCGGGGTCGAGGGGCGGCAGGCGATGATGCTCCCATGCAGTCCGCCCTCCACACCCCGCTCGGCCAGCTCACGCTCGTCGCGGCGGGGTACGCAGGCCTGGTCACCCTGGTGGCGCTCGTCATCACCCTGCGCCGGGTCCCGCGACCCACGTGGCTCGACCACATGGTCTGGATCCTCGAGCTGCTGCTGGCGGTCCGTGCCGTTGCCGGGCTGGGCAGCATGCTGAACGGCCAGCGGCCCGACGAGATGTCGGCCCACGTCGGCTACCTGGTGGCGTCGGTCTGCGTGCTGCCGATCGCGATGCAGTCGATCTCCGACGACCGGGGGACCTGGTCGTCCGGCGTCGTCACCGTCGCCGCGCTGGCGGTGACCGTGATCGTCGTCCGGCTCCAGATGACCTGGGGTCACGGTGCCTGAGTCGACGCCGCGCAGCGGGCCGCACAAGGTCCTGCTCGCGTTCTACGCGCTCTTCACGCTGGCCGCCGGGGCACGCAGCGCGGTCCAGCTCGCCACCGACGCCGGGCACGCGCCGGTCGCCTACACGCTGTCCGCGGTGGCCGCCGTGACGTACGCCGCAGGCTGGGTGGCGATCCGCCGGGCCTCGGCCGGCCACACCGGCTTCGCGAGCGTGATGCTCTGGGTCGAGCTCGCCGGCGTGCTCACCGTCGGCACGCTGAGCCTGGTGGTGCGCGACTGGTTCCCCGACGCCTCGGTGTGGTCCGACTACGGCATCGGCTACGGCTTCGTCCCCGCGGTGCTGCCGGTCGCCGGGCTGTTCTGGCTGCGCCGGCAGAAGCAGGGCGCACCCGAGCCGGCGCGCACGGACGCATAGTCCCAACGGCACCCGGCCGTCCAGGGTCTGCTTCGCGGTGGCGCGTGCGTCGCCGGAGGTTCACCCGCCGTCCCTAGCGTCGCGGCGATCTGCCCACCACCGAAGGAGACGGACCGTGCGACGACCCACCCTGCTCACTCTCGCCTCAGCCTCGATGCTCGCCCTGGGCGCCGGCGCCACGCTCAACCAGGCGAGCGGGACGGAGCCCACCGCCGCTGCCGCGACCTCCGACGGTGCGCTGGCCCGCGACTTCGGTGCCGTGGACCGCAACACCGTGTGGAACGAGGTCGACCGGCTGAAGCTCGACTTCCCCACCTTCCACCCCGAGGGCCTGGTCGTCACCGACCACCGGATCTTCCTGTCGTCGGTGGAGATCCTCGAGCCCACCCAGAAGTACCCCAGCCCCGTCGACGGCTACGACCGCACGCCGGGCAAGGGCGTCGGGCACCTGTTCGTGATGAATCGCGAGGGGGAGCTGCAGAAGGACATCGTGCTGGGGGAGGGCGACATGTACCACCCAGGCGGCATCTCCTACGACGGCAGCAACGTGTGGGTGCCCGTCGCGCAGTACCGACCCGACAGCAGCGCGATCATCTACAAGGTGGACGCGCGGAGCCTGAAGGCCACCGAGCAGTTCCGCGTGCACGACCACATCGGCGGCATCGTGAGGGACGAGACCACCGGTCACCTCGTCGGCAACAACTGGGGCTCGCGGCGCTTCTACGACTGGACGCCGGACGGCCGCACCGCCAGCAGCTGGGCCAACCCCAGCCACTTCATCGACGACCAGGACTGCCAGTACGTCGCCTCGGCCAAGATGCTCTGCGGTGGTGTCACCAACCTTCCGCAGACTGCCGCTGCCGGCGGCGACGGGGCGACGTACGAGCTCGGCGGCATGGCCCTCATCGACCTGCACACGCACGCGATCCTGCACGAGGTGCCCTTCCAGAGGTGGTCGACCGCCGGACACGTGATGACCCGCAACCCGCTCAAGCTCGCGGCGGACGGGAAGCGCCTGACGATGTGGGCGGCCCCCGACAACGGTGACGAGGGCAACGGCACGGAGCTGTACACCTTCCGGGCCGACGTCTCGTAGCTCGCCTGCCGGGTGCAGGACGACCACGGGTTCTGGATTGCGGGCCTGATCCTGACGCCGTTGCGCCTGCGACCCCGGGTCCCTCCGCGGGCGAGGTCAAGCGTCGTGGGCCTTTAGTCCACGACCAGCCAGGTGCGGCCGTCGATGAGCTCGCGGGCCGCGTCGAGGTGTCCGGCGTGCGTCGCGGTCTCCGCGATGACGTGCAGGAGCACCTCGCGCAGGCTGTCCATCCGGAATCCGCCGAAGAAGTCGGGCCACCAGGCGGGCGGCGCGTCCAGCGGGGTGCTCTCGACGATGGCGTCGGTCCGCCCGGCCTCCTCGCGGTAGAGGTCCAGGACCTGGTCGGCGGTCTCGTCGGGGTGCAGCTGCCACGAGCTGCCGGTCGAGGCCGCGACCTCGTCCCTGACCGGTTGCTCGCCCGCGACGACACCCCGGAACCAGAAGCGCTCGTCGTCGAGGGCAAGGTGCCGGACCAGACCGAGGCATGACCAGCCGGACGGCAGCACCGGTCGGCGCAGGCCCTCCTCGTCCAGCCCCTCGAGGATGCCGAGGACGTGCCGGCGCTGCGAGCGGAGGTGGGCCAGCAGCAGCTCGGTCTCGGCGGTGGTGCCAGGCGGCGTGGTCACGAGGCCTCCAGCGGCTGGGCGATCTCCCAGCTGTGCCCGGCGGGGTCGGTGAAGGTGGCGACCCGCATCCCCCAGGGCCGGTCCACCGGGCCGACGAGCACGTCCACGCCGCGCTCCCGGAGGTGGGCGCAGGCGGCGTCGACGTCCTCGACCCAGATGCTGAGCTGGAAGCGCGCACCGGCGCTCCGGTCGGCCACGGGTGCGGGCTCGACGAGGCCGGCCGCCTCGGTGCTCTGCAGCAGGTTGACCAGGACGTTGTCGAACCTGAGGACGGCCGACACCTCGTCCTCGTGGACCACCGGCACGTCGAAGACGGCCTGGTAGAAGTCCCTGGCCTGCGGCACGTCCTCGACGAACAGGCTGATCGCGCTGATGCTGTCCAGCGTCCTCACGTCGGTTCCCATCCGGTTCCCCCTGGAAGTCATGTGCTGACGGACTGACACCGTAGCCGTCGGCCGCGACCGCGCGGCGTACCGTCACGGGGCCGGGGCTGCACGTCCTAGGGTCGAGGCGTGAGCCCCACGACCAGCACCGCCCACGCCGTCTCGCCCGACTCGGGTCGGCACTGGACCGAGCCGGGCGCCTGGCGGGTCGCCGAGGGCATCCACCGGATCCCGCTGCCGCTGCCGATGGACGGCCTGCGGGCGGTCAACGTCTACGTGATCGAGACCGAGCACGGGCTGACACTGGTCGACGGCGGCTGGGCCATCGACGAGGGCCGCACCCTCCTGGAGAAGTCGCTGGGCGAGATCGGATTCGCGTTCACCGACATCAGGCGGTTCCTGGTCACCCACGTGCACCGCGACCACTACACGCTGGCCTCCGTGCTCGGCGCGGAGTTCGGTGCCCACGTCAGCCTCGGCCTCGGCGACAAGCCCACGCTCGACATGCTGCACAGCTCGGAGGAGGGGGCCGAGGACCCCACCCTGCTGGTGCTCCGCTCCGCGGGCGCGCACCGGATCGCCGCGGAGTGGCAGCGCTTCACCGACGGCAGGCTGCCGGACCTGGGCACGTGGGGTTACCCGGACGCGTGGCTCGAGGGCGACCACGCCATCGAGGTCGGCACCCGGACCCTGGACGCGGTGCACACGCCGGGCCACACCCAGGGCCACTTCGTCTTCGCCGAGCGGGCCGCCGGGCTGCTCTTCGCGGGCGACCACGTGCTGCCCACGATCACCCCGTCGATCGGCTTCGAACCGGTCCCGGTGCTGCAGCCGCTGCGCGACTTCATGGGCTCGCTGGCCAAGGTCCGGGAGCTCCCCGACCTGACGCTGCTGCCGGCGCACGGCCCGGTCGCCCCGTCCTCGCACGCCCGGGTGGACGAGCTGCTCGCCCACCACGAGGAGCGGCTCGAGCGGTGCCGCGCGGCGCTCGCCGGCGGTGCCGCCACGGCGTACGACGTCGCCGGCGAGCTGCCGTGGACCCGCCACGAGCACCGGCTCGCGGACCTCGACTCCTTCAACGCGGCCCTGGCCAGCCTGGAGACCAAGGCGCACCTCGAGCTGCTCGTGGCCCGGGGTCAGGCGACCCGCGAGGAGAACGACGGCGTGGTGGCGTTCACCGCCGTCGCCGGCTGAGCCGCATCGGCACGTGCGGGATCCCGTCCTCGACGAACTCCGGACCGTCGGCCTCGAAGCCGAGCGTCGCGTACCAGCCGGCCAACGGCGACTGGGCGTCGAGGACGACGTCGCGGCCCGGGCAGACCTGCAGCGCCGTGTGCATCAACGGCTCGGCGAGGCCGCGACCGCGAGCGGTCGGGTCGAGGACCACGCGGCCGATCCGCCACACCTCCCCGTCGTCGAGGACCCGCGCGTAGCCGAGCAGGACGTCGGCGTCCTGCAGCAGGACGTGCCGGGTGCCCGGCTCGGGGTCGCGGCCGTCGAGATCGGGGTAGGCGCAGGCCTGCTCGACCACGAAGACCGACTGCCGCAACCGCCACACGTCGTACGCCGTGGCGGCGTCGAGCTGCTCGAAGGGGACCGCCACGACCCTCATGACAAGAACGCCACCGTGCGCTGCCAGGCGCGCCGTGCCTCGGGCAGGAACGGCAGCAGCGGGAAGACGTGGATCAGGTCGGGCTCCTCGACGTAGGTGAGCCGCCACGACGACTCCGCTGCCCGCGCGGCGAGCAGCCGGCAGCCGGGGGCGAGCGTGTCGCGGGTGCCGCAGAACATCAGCGCCGGGGGCAGGCCGTCCAGCGCGGCCAGGGCCGGCGACACCTCGGCCCGTCCGAGGTCGTCCGGCGACCCGGCCCACCAGCTGGCGTAGGCCCGCAGCTTGCCGAGGAACAGCCACGTGTCGCGGACCGTGAACGCCTCGGTCTCCGGCGCCGACGTCGTCAGGTCGACCCAGGGCGAGTGCAGCAGCAGGTGCGACGGCTGCGGACCGCCCCGGTCGCGCAGGGTCTGGGCCACCGCGAGCGCGTAGCCGCCACCGGCCGAGTCGCCGGCCAGCACGACCGGCTCCGGCTCCGCGAGCCAGCGGCCGGTCAGGTCCGCGACCGCGACGTGCGAGTCACGCCAGGTGTGCTCCGGGGCCAGCGGGTAGTCCGGCAGCACGACCCGCGCCCCGAGGGCCTGCGCGAGCCGGGCGACGTACCGCACGTGGAACGGGTCGGTCGGGGCCACGAAGCCTCCGCCGTGCAGGTAGACCACGGTCCGGCGCGGCTCGAGGTGCCGTGGGGTGAGGACGTACGCCGGGAACTCGCCCCGCGGCCCGGTCAGGGTCTCGGTCACCACCGAGAAGCGCCGGGCGAAGCGCGGCACCAGCCGGGTCGGCAGCTCCCGGCCCAGTCCCAGGTGCCAGGCCTCGATCCGGGCGCGCTCGTCGGGCTCGGTCACGAGGTCGCCCGACCTGCGCAGCCGCGGGACGGCCCAGGCGAGGAGCTGGTGGCGACGGCTGGGGGACCTGCTGGACATGGCGCAGAGGCTGCCACAGCCCGGGCCGTGCCGGGCCGCGGGTGACCCGGTCGTAGAGTGAGGGCCACAAGACAGGGGAGCACGCCCCGTCCGCGGGGACCAGCGTGCTGAGAGTGCGGATGAGCCGCAGACCCTCCGAACCTGCTCCGGTTAGCACCGGCGAAGGGAGTCCGCATGAAGTCCAGCCGTGCGCTCACCGCACTCGCGACCCTCACCGCCCTCGGCCTGACGGCGTCGGCCTGCTCGACGGTGGGGGAGCACTCCTCCGACACCGGCTCGGACAGCTCGGTCGTGCTCGTCACCCACGACTCGTTCGTGCTGCCGAAGGAGCTGAAGAAGAAGTTCGAGCAGGAGTCCGGCTACGACCTCGTCGTGCGCGCCTCCGGCGATGCCGGCCAGCTGACCAACAAGCTGGTGCTGACCAAGGGCGATCCGATCGGGGACGTGGCCTTCGGGGTCGACAACACCTTCGCCTCCCGCGCGCTGGACGCCGGGGTGTTCGCGCCGTACTCCTTCGACGAGCCGGCCGGCGCCGCCGACTACGCGCTGCCCGGTGACGACGAGCACCGCCTGACGCCCGTCGACAACGGCAACGTGTGCGTCAACGTCGACGACACCTGGTTCGCCGACCACCACCAGTCGCCGCCGAAGACGCTCGACGACCTGACCGATCCCGCGTACCGCGACCTGTTCGTGCTGCCCGGTGCGGCCACGAGCTCGACCGGCATGGCGTTCCTGCTGGCCACGATCGCGGCGTACGGCGACGGCTGGCAGGACTACTGGTCGAAGCTGATGGACAACGGCGCCAAGCTGACCGCGGGCTGGTCGGACGCCTACGAGGTCGACTTCACCCAGGGCGGTGGCTCGGGGGACCGGCCGATCGTGCTGTCCTACGACTCCTCGCCGGCGTTCACCGTGCCCAAGGGGGCGAAGACCTCCAGCACCAGCGCCTTGCTGGACACCTGCTTCGAGCAGGTGGAGTACGCCGGGGTGCTCGAGGGGGCGGGCAACGTCGACGGCGCCGAGGCGTTCGTGCGGTTCCTGGACAGCCGCGAGGTGCAGGCGGCGCTGCCCGAGAGCATGTACGTCTTCCCGGTCGTCGACGGCGTGAAGCTGCCCTCGGACTGGGCGAGGTACGCCGTCCAGCCGACCGACCCGTACGCCGTGGACCCGGCCGACGTCGCGGCACACCGTGACGAGTGGCTGCGGGACTGGAGCGACATCACCTCCCGATGAGCCCCTGCTGATGAGCCCCTGCCGATGAACCCGCTGCGCCGCACTCTCGTCCTCGCCGGGCTCGCCCTGGTGCCGGTGCTGGTGCTCGGCGTGTTCTTCGTGCTGCCGGTCAGCGGGATGATCCAGCTCGGGTTCTGGGACGACGGCACGTTCGACCCCGGCGCGGTGCTGGAGGTGCTGGGCCGCCCGCGGGTGCACCGGGTCGTCTGGTTCACGGTCTGGTCGGCCTCGGTGGCCACCCTGGTCGCGGTGCTCGTGGGCCTGCCGGCGGCGCACGCGCTGCACCGGCTGCGGTTCTGGGGGCGAGACGTCGTGCGGGCCGCGCTGCTGGTCCCGTTCGTGCTGCCCACGGTGGTCGTCGGGGTCGCGTTCCGGCAGCTGCTGGGGGAGGCCGGGCCGCTCGGCTTCCTCGGCCTCGACGGGACGGCGGTCGCGATCCTCGCCGGCCTGGTGTTCTTCAACGTGGCGGTCGTGATCCGGGCGGTCGGCGCCGCCTGGGAGTCCCTGGACCCACGCCCGGCCGAGGCCGCCGCGGCGCTGGGCGCGAGCCCGGCCCAGGTGTTCTGGACGGTGACGCTGCCGGCGTTGCGGCCCGCGATCGTGTCCGCGGCGAGCGTGGTGTTCCTCTTCTGCGCCACCGCCTTCGGCGTCGTGCTGACGCTCGGCGGGCTGCGCTACTCCTCGGTCGAGACCGAGATCTACCTGCTGACCACGAACCTGCTCGACCTCCAGGCCGCGGCCGCGCTGTCGATCCTGCAGCTGGTGGCGGTCGTGGCGCTGCTGGTCGTCGCCGGCCGGCTGCGGGCGGTCCCGGACCCCGGGGTGACGCGGGTCCTCGCCCGGCCGCGTCGCCCCGGTCGTGGCGACGTCGCCGCCCTCGCCGCCACGGCCGTGCTGCTGGTGCTGGTCGCCGCACCGATCGCGACCCTGGTGGCCGGCTCGCTGCACGTCGACGGGGAGTGGAGCCTGGGCAACTACCGCGCGCTGACCACGAGCGGCACCCAGCAGGCCCTGCTGGTGCCCGTCACCGACGCGCTCCTGACCTCGTTGCGCACCGCCGTCGACGCCACCTGGATGTCGCTGTCGATGGGGCTGCTGGTGGCGTTCACCGTCACCCGCAGGTCCCGGTCGCGCGCCGAGCGGCGGGTCCGCAGCGGCCTCGACGGCCTCTTCATGCTGCCGCTGGGGGTCTCCGCGGTGACGCTCGGCTTCGGCTTCCTGATCACCCTGGACCAGCCGCCGCTGGACCTGCGCGACTCGCCGCTGCTGGTGCCCATCGCCCAGGCCCTGGTCGCGCTCCCGCTGGTGGTCCGCACGATCGTGCCGGTCCTCGCCGGCATCAACGACCGCCAGCGCCAGGCCGCCGCGTCCCTGGGGGCCGGACCCCTGCGTGCGGTGCTGACCGTGGACCTCCCGGTCGTGTGGAAGCCGCTGCTGGCCGCCGCCGGGTTCGCGTTCGCGGTGTCCCTGGGTGAGTTCGGGGCAACCTCGTTCCTGGCCCGGGAGGAGCACCCGACCGTGCCAGTGGTGATCTACCGCCTGATCGGGCATCCCGGGCCGATGAACTACGGGATGGCGCTGGCCGCCTCGGTGGTGCTCGCGGCGACGACCACGGTCGTGATGCTGCTGGTCGAGCGCCTGCGGGTCCCGTCCGTGGGAGCCTTCTGAGCCATGCTGGAGCTCGACGACGTCACCGTGGGGTACGACGGGGTGCCCGCCGTCGTGGACGTGTCCCTGGACCTCCCCGACGGGGAGGTGCTCGCGGTGCTCGGCCCCTCGGGCTGCGGCAAGTCCACGCTGCTGCGCGCGGTGGCCGGGCTCGAGACCCCGAGCGCCGGCCTGATCCGCTGGGACGGCCGCGACCTCACCGGCGTCCCCACGCACAAGCGCGGGTTCGCGCTGATGTTCCAGGACGGCCAGCTCTTCAACCACCTCACGGTGGCGCGCAACGTGGGCTACGCGCTGCGGATCCGGCGTACCCGCGCCGCGCTGGTCGGGCAGCGGGTCGAGGAGCTCCTCGCCCTGGTCGGGCTGGAGGGGTACGGCGGGCGGCTGCCCGGCACGCTCTCCGGGGGCGAGCGGCAGCGGGTGGCCCTGGCCCGGTCGCTGGCGGTCGATCCGCGGCTGATCCTGCTCGACGAGCCGCTCTCGGCCCTCGACGCCGGGCTGCGCGAGCGGCTGGCCGGAGAGCTGCGGGAGATCCTGCGGGCCGCCGGGACCACGGCGCTGATGGTCACCCACGACCACGAGGAGGCGTTCACGGTCGCGGACCGGCTGGCCGTGATGCGCGCGGGACGGGTGGTCCAGGCCGGCGCGATCGCCGAGGTGTGGCGCGCCCCGGCCGACCCGGAGACGGCGCTGTTCCTCGGCTATGCCCGGGTCCTGAGGGGCGAGGCCGCCCGGGTGCTGCTGGCGGCGGCGGGGCTGCCGCGGGCGGCCGCGGTCGCCGTACGCCGCTCGGCGCTGGTCGCCTCGCCGCACGGGCCGCTCACCGGCTCCGTGGTCTCCGGGCGGGCCACGCCCGAGCAGGTGCGCCTCGTCGTCGACGTCCCCGGCCTCGGCGAGGTCGACGCGGTGGCTCCGCTCGACCTCCACCCCGGCCCCGGCGAGCGGGTCGCGCTCTCGGTGGAGGCCGCCAAGCTCGCGATCATCCCTGGCGGCTGAGCCCGGCTGAGCCCGTCGCCCGGCCCCTCGCCGGCGATCCCTAGACTGGCGGGCGTGTATCGCCGCGCCTACGCCCTGCTCATCGGCATCGCCGCGGTCATGGGCGCCCTGGCGATCCTCGCGGCCGCGATGCTGGACAAGAGCCTGGCCGACCCCGACGGCTTCCTCGGGCCGTCCTGGGCACGGCTGCCGCTGCTCGTCGGCGGCGCCTTCCTGGCCGACCTGCTGCCCCGGACGCTGTGGAGGTCGCGGCTGCGCCCCGTGGACATGCCGGCGGTCTTCCGGGAGCGGGTCCGCACCCACTGGACCCGTGAGCGCGTCACCCTGGTCGTGATGGGCGTGGTGTGCTTCTACATCACCTACGTCAGCTACCGGAACCTCAAGTCGTTCCTGCCCTTCGTGATGGGCGACACGAAGTACGACCGCGAGCTGCACCTGGTGGACCGGGCCCTGCTGTTCGGCCACGACCCCGCCATCGCGCTGCACAACCTGCTCGGCACCGGCGCCTCGGCGCACTTCCTGTCCTACATCTACCTCTGGTTCCTGCCGCTGGTGCCGCTGGCGCTGACGGCCTGGCTGGTCTGGTCGCGCAACATCACCTTCGGCTACTGGTTCGCGACCTCGCAGTGCATCGCGTGGTCGCTCGGGACGCTGTCGTACTACGCCCTGCCCACGCTCGGGCCCGGTTTCCAGTACCCCTGGCTCTACGAGGGCCTCCCGGACACGCCGGCCTCGTCGCTGATGCGGTCGCTGTTCTACAGCCGGGACCACGTGATCCACTCCGGGCTCGAGGGAGCCGTCCAGTCGGTCGCCGGCTTCGCCAGCCTGCACTGCGCGATCACCCTGCTGGTCGCGCTGATGGTGCAGTTCACGCTGCGCTCGAAGGTGCTCAAGTGGGTGTTCTGGGTGAACTTCGTCTTCACCCTCTTCGCCACCATCTACTTCGGGTGGCACTACATCTCCGACGACGTCGCCGGGATCATGATCGCCCTCATCTCGTTCTACGTCGGCGGCGTCGCGAGCGGCCAGAGGTTCGACCAGCACGGCCTCGCCTCGCACCCCACGTCGACCACCTCCGCGGTCCCCGTCGATCTGGACTGACCCGCGCCGCCGCCGGGGTGGTCCGTGACGCTGCTGCGGTGCCGATCTGTCCTGCCGGCCTGTCGCCGCCGTCACGGACGAATTACAACCTTGTAGTTCGTCAAGGCGACACGCCGGTGACTGGAGAAAAAATTGAGCAAAATGTTTCTTTTGTGACAGAAGAGCACTAGCGTGCTCCGAGTGCCTCGGGTGAAGGGGAAGTCACCCGAGGTCCTCTGATCGAAGTCACGAGAGGCCGAGAACGTGCGTGCACTGGGAATCGCGAGCGCGATCGCTCTCACGATGGTGGTCGGCAGCACCGTTGCCGGCGTGGCCGTCGCCGACGACAGCTCCACCCCGTCGCGTCGGGACGTCCACGAGGCGCGGGTCGCCGTCCGGGACAAGGCCGCGGACGTCGAGTCCGTCCGCTCCCGGCTGGTCCTGGCCAACCAGCGGCTGCAGTCCTCCGCGCAGGCCGCGGCCCAGGCCGCCGAGGCCTTCAACGGTGCCCGCTGGGAGCTGGCGCGGGCCCGTGCGGCCGCCCGCGACGCCCAGGAGCGCTCGGACGTCGCGGCCGCCGACGTCGCACGCCAGCGCGAGGTGTACGGCGACGCCGTCGTCAGCTCCTACGAGATGGCCCCCGGGCTGACCGCCCTGTCCGCCATCGCGCAGTCCGACGGGATCCAGACCGTCATCGAGCGGGCGACCACGGTGCGCAACGCCGAGGACGCCCTGGACGACCACTACGACGAGTTCCGGGCCGCGGCCACCCTCGCGGACGTGGCGACCACGCAGGCCCGGGAGGCGCGCGCGTCGGCGACCGCCGCCGCGCAGAAGGCGCGCAGCGCCCGCGACGCCGCCCGGTCCGCGGCGGCCGCAGCCGCCGCGCAGGCACAGTCGATCGCCGAGGAGAAGGCCGGGCTGATCGCCCAGCTCGCCGAGCTCCAGCACGTGAGCGTGCGGCTCGCCGAGCGCCGGCAGGCCGCGCTGGAGGCGAAGGCGGCCGCCGCGGCGGCCGCTGCGGCCCAGCACCAGCAGGAGCTCCTCGAGCAGCAGCAGGCCCAGCAGGAGGCACAGCAGGCAGGCCCAGCAGGCAGCCCAGCAGGCAGGCCCAGCAGCAGGCCCAGCACCACCCCGCCTCGAGCGGCGGCTCCCACAGCGGGTCGCACCACGGCCCGTCCACGCCGGCCCCGAGCAGCCCGCCCCCGCCCCCGGCCCCGCCGGCACCGCCGGCACCCGCGTCGGGTGCCCCGGCCGCGATCGCCTTCGCCCGCGCCCAGCTCGGCGAGCCCTACCGGTGGGGCGCCGCGGGCCCGGACGCCTGGGACTGCTCCGGACTCACGATGGGCGCCTGGGGTGCCGCCGGCCGCTCGCTGCCGCACTACTCCGTGGCGCAGTACCAGCAGTCGACGCCGATCTCGGCCGCGAGCCTCCAGCCCGGTGACCTGCTCTTCTGGGGTTCCTCGAGCGATCCGTCCTCGATCTTCCACGTGGCGCTCTACATCGGCGGTGGCCAGATGATCCACGCCCCCCGGACGGGGGAGCCGGTGCAGGTCGCGTCGATGTACTACTGGACCCCGCCGAACTTCTTCGCCCGGCCCTGAGCCGGGGCCGTCAACCCGGCTCCAGACCACGTGTGTGGACGGCGTACCCGTGGGTACGTTGTCGCTCATGGCCACCGACACCGCACCCCCGGCCGCGCCGGAGGGCACCGAGGCATCCCGCTACGTCCAGCCCGACGTCGACGTCCGTGAGCTGGCCGGGTTCCTCGACGGCAAGTACGCCGAGATCCGGGGACTGGTCCGCACCAACCTCGCCGAGTACTCCTCCATCCTCGAGGAGGCCGAGACCCTGGGCCGCGAGGAGTTCCGGGAGCGGGTCAAGGAGGTCGTGGTCGAGATGGCCTCGACCGGCCAGACCGGGATGGGCTTCCCCGAGGAGTACGGCGGCGGCGGCGACATCGGCGCGTCGGTCGCGGCGTTCGAGACGCTGGCGTACGGCGACCTGTCGGTGCTGGTGAAGGTCGGCGTCCAGTTCGGGCTGTTCGGCGGTGCGATCCTGCAGCTGGGGACCCGGGCGCACCACGAGGCCTACCTGCCGGACCTGGTCACCGGCAGGCTGATGGGCTGCTTCGCGATGACCGAGACCGGGCACGGCTCGAACGTGCAGGCGCTCGGCACGGTGGCGACGTACGACGTGGCGACGCAGGAGTTCGTCATCACCACCCACGGCGACCAGGCCCGCAAGGACTACATCGGCAACGCGGCGAAGCACGCCGAGGTCGCCGTCGTGTTCGCCCAGCTCGAGGTGGGTGGCGCCTCCGAGGGGGTGCACGCGTTCGTCGTGCCCATCCGCAAGGACGGGGAGCCCTGCCCAGGAGTCCGGATCGAGGACGACGGCGCCAAGATGGGCCTCAACGGCGTCGACAACGGCCGGCTCTGGTTCGACGGGGTGCGGGTGCCGCGGACCGCGCTGCTCAACCGGTTCGCCGACGTCACGCCCGCGGGGGTGTACGAGAGCGAGATCGAGAACCCCAACCGGCGCTTCTTCACCATGCTCGGGACCCTCGTCCAGGGCCGGGTCTGCGTCGGCGGTGCGGGCATCAACGCCGCCAAGGTCGCCCTGACCATCGCGGTGAAGTACGCGACGAGGCGGCGGCAGTTCGAGGCCGGCTCGGAGGAGCAGGAGGAGCTGCTCCTCGACTACGGCATGCACCAGCGCCGGCTGCTGCCGCTGCTGGCCCGGACCTATGCACTCCACTTCGCGCAGGAGGTCGTGGCCGGCCAGCTGCACGACGTCTTCTCCGGGCCCCCGTCGTCTGAGGGCGACGACGACCAGGCCCGCCGCGAGCTGGAGTCCCGCGCCGCGGGCACCAAGGCGCTCGGCACCTGGCACGCGACCCGCACCATCCAGGAGTGCCGCGAGGCCTGCGGGGGAGCGGGCTACCTCTCGGTCAACCGGTTCGCCGCGCTCAAGGCCGACACCGATGTCTTCACCACCTTCGAGGGCGACAACCACGTGCTGCTCCAGCTGGTCGCCAAGGGCCTGCTGACCGACTACGCGAGCGAGTTCGAGGACCTCGACCAGTTCGGGATGGTCCGGTTCGTCGCCGGCACCGCGGTCGAGACCGTGATCGAGAAGACCAACGTGCACAAGCTGCTCGAGCGGATCAAGGACGTGCTCCCCGGCGGCGACGAGTGGGACCAGGAGGCCGGGCTGCTCGACCCGGACTACCAGCTGGCCATGCTGCGCTACCGCGAGGAGCACATGCTGGCCGGGGTGGCCCGGCGGCTCAAGCGCGGCATCGACCAGAAGATGAACCCCGGCGTGGTGTTCTCCCGGGTCCAGGACCACGTGATCGCGGCCGCCCGCGCCCACGTCGAGAGGCTGGTGCTCGAGGCGTTCGTGGAGAAGGTCCGCTCGCTGCCCGAGGGCGACCTCAAGGTCGCGGTCACCCTGCTGTGCGACCTGCATGCGCTGACCACCATCGAGGCAGACCGGGCCTGGTTCATGGAGCACGGCCGGCTCACGGTGGTGCGGTCCAAGTCGATCAGCCGCGAGATCGGCAGCCTGTGCCGCAAGATCCGCCCCCTGGCCGAGGACCTCGTCGACGCGTTCGACGTGCCCGTCGAGATGCTGCGCTCACCCGACCTGATCGGCGGCTGAGGCGCCGGACGCCCGACCGGTCCCGAGCCGCCGCGTCCGAGGCCACGGGCGGGCGGCGCCCCGAAAAAGACAGAACGCCGCCCCGAGGGGCGGCGTACCGGTCAGCAGTGCTGCCTCAGTGGGCGTGCTCCGCCTTCTTCGCGCGATCGAAGGACGCCTGGACCTCGGCCTCGGCCTCGGTGCGGCCGACCCACTCGGCACCCTCGACGGACTTGCCGGGCTCGAGGTCCTTGTAGACCTCGAAGAAGTGCTGGATCTCGAGCCGGTCGAACTTCGAGACGTGGTTGATGTCGCGCAGGTGCTCCAGGCGCGGGTCGTGCGTGGGGACGCAGAGGACCTTGTCGTCGCCGCCGGCCTCGTCGGTCATCCGGAACATGCCGATCGCGCGGCACTTGATCAGGCAGCCGGGGAACGTGGGCGCCTGGAGGATGACCAGCGCGTCGAGCGGGTCGCCGTCCTGGCCGAGGGTGTTCTCGATGTAGCCGTAGTCCTCGGGGTAGGCGGTCGACGTGAACAGCATGCGGTCGAGGCGGATCCGACCCGTCTCGTGGTCGACCTCGTACTTGTTGCGCGAACCCTTGGGGATCTCCACGAGTACGTCGAACTCCAGCACGTCATCCTCCGCGATCGTCATCGGCCCGAGCGGGCCGGGTGTCGGTGTGGGCCCCTCGAACGGGCCGGGGGACAGTCTCCCGCACAATGTGCGCAAACGCGCACTCGGAGAGGGGAAACCGTGGCACGACGTGACACACGCCACGCTCGGCGCTCGGCCGACCGGTCACTCCTCTGGGTCCCGGTCGTGCTGGTGCTGGCCGTGCTGGTCGCCGCGGCCGCGTCCTACCGCTTCGAGCTCGGCCCCCGCTGGTTCGGCCTCGAGCGGGCGGACCCGACCAGCAACCCCGCCGCGGTCGCGCCGCCCGAGGGACTGACCCTGGCGGAGCCGGCGCCCCTGGCGCCCGTCGCCACCACGAGCGATCCGAGCTCGCCGCTGGCTCCCGGGAAGGTACGCCGGGCGCTGGCCGGGGCACTCGGGGACCCCGACCTCGGGCCGCACGTGCTGGCCACCGTCGCGCAGCTGGACGACGGGACGCCCGTGTTCACCCGCGGTGCCGGCGTCGCGATGCCCGCCTCCACCATGAAGCTGCTCACCACCACGGCCGCGCTCGCGACCCTGGGGCCCGAGCACACCTTCTCGACCCGGGTGGTCACCGGCACCGGCAACCGGATCGTGCTGGTCGGCGGTGGCGACCCGTTCCTGGCGAGCCGGCCCGCCGGCGACACGGCGTACCCCCGCCGCGCCGACGTGGTGACCCTGGCCCGGGCCACCGCCCGCGCGCTGCGGGCGGACGGCACCCGCAAGGTCCGGCTGGAGTACGACGCGTCCCTGTTCACCGGACCCCGGGTCGACCCCCGCTGGCCGGACGACTACCTGCCGGACGGGGTGGTGGCCCCGATCACCGCCCTCTGGGTCGACGAGGGCCGGCCGAGCAGCGGGCTCGGTCGGGTCGCGGACCCGCCGGCGTCGGCTGCCGCGGTCTTCGCCGCGGCGCTGGGGCGGTCCGGCATCAAGGTCGTCGGCGACCCCCGTCCCGGCCGGGCCGACGCGGACGCGGCGGCGCTGGCGAGTGTCGACAGCGCGCCGCTGTCCGAGATCGTCGAGCAGGTCCTCACGGTCAGCGACAACGAGGGCGCCGAGGTGCTGGCCCACCAGGTGGGCATCGCGACCGGGGGTCGCGGCAGCTTCGCCGCCGGGGCGCGTGGCGTGACCCGGACCCTCGCGGGGCTCGGGGTCCCGCTGCGCGGAGCCGAGGTCCACGACGGCAGCGGGCTCTCCCGCGACGACCGGCTGGACCCCGACACGCTCGCCGGGGTGCTGTCGCTCGCCGCGTCGGGGGACCGGCCCGACCTGCGCGCGGTCGTCACCGGCCTGCCGGTCGCCGGCTTCTCGGGCTCCCTGGAGTCGCGGTTCGCCGACGCGGCGCCCGAGGGACGGGGCCGGGTGCGCGCCAAGACCGGGACCCTGACCGGCGTGAGCGCACTGGCCGGGGTGGCCACCGACCTGGACGGGAACCCGATGGTCTTCGTGCTCATGGCCGACCGGGTCGCCCTCGAGGACACCCTGGACGCGCGGGACGCGCTGGACCGGCTCGCAGCCGCGCTCGGCGCCTGCCACTGCGGCCGCTGAGCCGCGTCGGACCGCAGCGGATCGTTGCCCGACGCGGGTACGGTCGGTCCATGACGAACAACCCGGCCCCGGCCATGGTCGACTGGGACCTCGCGGTCTCGTTCGCATCCCGCGTCGCCGGTGACGGCCCGACGGTGACCCACGACGAGGCCGTTGCCGCGGTGGCCGAGCTGCGCGCCGGCGCCGAGCGTTCGACCGGCCTGGTGCGCGAGTTCACCGGCCTGGTGGCCCAGGAGCGCACCGCGCCCGTCGTCGTGGTCGACCGGCCGGGCTGGATCCAGGCCAACGCCGACAGCTTCGCCACCATCCTGGGGCCCGTCATCGAGCAGCTGGCAGCGAAGAAGCGGCCGCCGAGCGGGCTCGCGCTCACGGTCGGGTCGAAGGTCACCGGCGCCGAGGTCGGTGGGCTGCTGGGTTTCCTGGCCGGCAAGGTGCTGGGCCAGTTCGACCCGTTCTTCGGCGACACCGGCCGGCTGCTGCTGGTCGCCCCCAACGTCGTGCACGTCGAGCGCGAGCTCGGCGCGCTCCCGCAGGACTTCCGGCTCTGGGTCTGCCTGCACGAGGAGACCCACCGGGTGCAGTTCACCGCCGTGCCGTGGATGCGTGACCACCTGTTCGGCGAGATGCAGCGCATCGCCGAGACGATCGAGCCCCAGCGCCTGCTCGACGACGGCCTCAAGCGGGTGTCCGAGGCGATCAAGGGCGGGGGTGGCAGCCTGATCGACGTGATCGGGACGCCCGAGCAGAAGGAGATCGTCGACCGGGTCACCGGTGTGATGTCCCTGCTCGAGGGTCATGCCGATGTCGTCATGGACGGTGTGGGCCCGACGGTGATCCCCAGCGTCGCCGAGATCCGCCGCAGCTTCGACCGGCGCCGCCAGGGTGTCGGCACCCTGGACCGGATCCTGCGCAAGGTCCTCGGCCTGGACGCGAAGATGGCGCAGTACCGCAACGGTGCGGCGTTCGTCCGCGGCGTCGTCGGCAAGGTCGGCATGCACGAGTTCAACGCCGTCTGGGACCGCCCGGAGAACCTGCCCTCGAAGGCGGAGATCGCCGACCCGGCGGCCTGGGTGTCCCGGGTCCTGTGACCCGGCCGCACCGGACATGAGCCTGCACCCGGCGCTCGCGGCGGTGCGCCGCGGCGTACGCCGCTGCCTCGCCGACCTCGAGCCGGGCAGCACCGTCGTGGTCGCCTGCTCCGGCGGCGCCGACTCCCTGGCCCTGCTCTCGGCCACCGTCTTCGAGGGGGAGAAGGCCGGCTGGCTGGTGGTCGGCGCGACGATCGACCACGGCCTGCAGCCGGGGTCCGCCGGGCATGCCGAGGGCGTCGTCGCCCAGATGGCGGCCCTCGGCGCGGGCGAGACGCTCAGCGCGCGGGTCCAGGTCGACGGTGGCGGGCTGGGGCCGGAGGCGGCGGCCCGGAGAGCGCGGTACGCCGTGCTCGAGCAGGTGGGCGAGCACGTCGGCGCGGCCGCGATCCTGCTGGGGCACACCCGGGACGACCAGGCGGAGACGGTCCTGCTCGGGCTGGCCCGGGGCTCGGGGGGCCGGTCGCTCGCCGGCATGCGCCGCGCGTTCGACGGTTACCGCAGGCCGCTGCTCGACGTCTCGCGCGACGACACCGTGACCGCCTGCCAGGTGCAGGGCATCGAGTTCTGGGACGACCCGCACAACCACGACCCCGGGTTCACCCGGGTGCGGGTACGCCGCACCGTGCTGCCACTGCTGGAGCGTGAGCTGGGGCCCGGCGTGGCGTCCACCCTGGCCCGCACGGCCGACCAGCTGCGCGACGACATGGACTTCCTCGACGACCTCGCCGAGGCCGACTGGGCCGGGCTGCGGGGTGCGGACGGGTCGCTCCCCACCGAGGAGCTGGCCGGGCGGCCCGTGCCGGTCCGTCGCCGCGTGCTGCGCCTGGCCGCCCTCGACGCCGGGGCGCCGTCCGCCGAGCTCTTCCACGAGCACGTCCTCGCCATGGACGCCCTGCTCACCGACTGGCACGGCCAGAAGTGGATCGACCTGCCCGGTCACCTGCGGTGCGCACGTCGCGCCGGCGAGCTGGTCTTTCTCCGGCAGGACGGGTCCGGGACGCGCTAGGTTGGGTGGTCGTCAGGCGATGACGGGTACCGGGGGAAGACGGTGCGACGCATGCGCTCGGGTCTGGTCGCGGTCGTGGTCACGATCGTCTCGTTCGTCCTCGGTGCCGTGCCCGCGGTGGCAGCCTCCAGCACGGTGCGACCGGCCGTCACCGGCACCCCCGCGGTGGGGCAGACGGTCCGGGCCGACCCGGGGACCTGGGACACCGAGGACCTGACCTTCACCTACGCCTGGCTGCTCGACGGCGTGCCGATCGCCGGTGCCACGGGCCCGGAGACACGCCGACCGCGCCGGAGAGCCATGCCCTGACCTCGGACCCCGTCACGGTGCTCGGTGAGGCGCCCGTGGCCCTGTCGGTGCCGGAGATCACGGGCGGCGCCTACGCCGGTGACACGGTGCAGGCCTCGGACGTCGAGTGGAGCCGCGCGGGCCTGGACTTCAGCTACCGGTGGCTGCGGGACGGGGAGCCGATCGCCGGGGCGGAGGCTGCGTCGTACACGCTCACGAACGCGGACTGGTGCCGCGACCTCGCCGTCGTCGTCACCGCCCACGAACCGGGCCACGCCGACGGCACCGTCACCTCGACCGCCCGCCGGACCTCGTGCGTGATCATCGAGTGCTGCGCTCCCACCTACGTCAGGCTGCGCCCGGTGCACGGGGTGGTGAGCACGCGGCAGCACCCGAAGCTCAAGGTCCACGTGCTGGACGCCGGATCCCCGTGGAGGGACGCCACCAACGCGACCTCGTTCCGGGTCACGCGGCGCCACCACTGAGCCCCGGAGAACTTCGGGAAAACGACTCCGGCGCCGCCTGCCTGCCGCCATGATCGTCTCGCGCACAGCAGGTGCGTCCACGACCATCTCGGAGGAACCATGCGCCGGACCCGCCCCCTCGTCACCGTGCTGCTGCTCGGCCTCGCCACGTCCGGCCTCGTCGCGACCGGCACCTCGGCCACGGTGGCCGACCCGGCGTTCAGCGTGTCCGGGACGGCACCTCGGGCGGCGGCGCACCCGCCGCTCGTCCAGGGCCTGGTCGTCGACCAGCTCGGCCACTTCGTCGACGACGTCGACGTGCGGGCGATCCGCAGCAACGGCGACCCGGCCGCCTCGGCCCTCACCTACGCCAGCGACCGCGCCGACGGCCCGCAGCACGGCTACTTCTACCTCGAGGTCGGCGCCAAGGGCACCTACACGCTCCGGCTGAAGAAGGCCGGCTACGTCACCACCGCCGTCGAGGAGGTCGAGATCACCCGGCTGCGGCAGCGGCTGGCCCTGGGCGAGATCACGATGACGAAGGTGATGGGCAGCAAGACCACCGCCTCGCTGGCCCACAGCCGGATCGCCCCGGACGAGAAGGGCAGGGTGACCGTGACCGTGACCGGGCGCGGCACCAACCGTCCGGCCGGCGCCGTGGAGGTCCGCGACGGGCGCAAGGTCGTCGGCACCGGCCGGCTCCGACCCGCTGCCCGGGGCAGGCTCGCCGTCACCCTGAAGCGGCTCGACGCCGGCAGGCACGACCTCAAGACCTACTTCCTGGGCTCGAAGACCCTCAGGGCGTCCTCGTCCCGGGCGGTCACCCTGACCGTGCGGAAGCCGCGGCGGCACCACCGCGCCGCGACCGACGCGCGGTGACGACCGGCGGGGAACGCCCGCCCGCGCAGCGCCACCGCCCGGTGTGCCTCTAGGCTTCGACCCATGGACGCGTCCCACGTGGAGAACGACCTGGTCAACGTGCTCTTCACCGAGGCGCAGATCCAGGAACGCCTCGGTGAGCTGGCCAAGGCGATCGAGGTCGACTACGAGGGCCAGGACCTGCTCATCGTCGGCATCCTGAGGGGGGCCGTCATGGTGATGGCCGACCTCGCCCGGAGCTTCGGCCGGCACGTGGAGATGGACTGGATGGCGGTCTCGTCCTACGGGTCGGGCACCAAGTCCAGTGGTGTGGTCCGGATCCTCAAGGACCTCGACACCGACATCTCGGGGCGCCACGTCGTGATCGTCGACGAGATCATCGACACCGGCCTGACCCTGTCGTGGCTCACCTCGAACCTGGGCTCGCGCAACCCGGCCAGCGTGGAGATCTGCACCCTGCTCCGCAAGCCCGAGGCGCTGCAGATGCCGGTCGACGTGAAGTACGTCGGCTGGGACATCCCCAACGAGTTCGTGGTCGGCTACGGCCTCGACTACCGCGAGAAGTACCGCAACCTGCGAGACATCGGCACCCTGGCGCCGCACGTCTACTCCTGATCGGTTCGTCCTGCTGCCGGGATCCGTTCCCGCTCCCGGGCACTTGCCTGCGAGAATGAGCGTTGTCGACGTTGTGTACCGTCGTCAGTTCAGTTGATCGTCCGCGCATGAGTCCGCGCGGGCGGCATGGTCGTGTCGAGAGAAGCCTGTGAAGCGTCTAGTCAAGGGTCCGTGGCTGTGGATCGTCGTCGCCGTGGTCGGCGTCCTCCTCGCCCTGCAGTACCTCGCCCCCAACGGCGGGTACGACGAGGTCAGCACCTCCCAGCTCGAGTCCTACATCAACAAGGGACAGGTCAAGGAGATCACCTTCGTCGGAGGTGACCAGCAGATCCAGGCCACCCTCGACGACGGCGTGCGCAGCGAGGGCGACAAGGTCACGGCGTACTGGGTCGCCGGCCAGCAGCAGGGCATCATCAAGGAGGTCGACCAGCAGGTCGCCAAGGGCACGATCGAGAAGTCGAACTCGAAGATCGCCAAGCCCAGCGTCATCGGGTCCTTCCTGTTCTCGGTGCTGCCGTTCGTGGTGATCTTCCTGGTGTTCCTGTGGCTGCTGAACAACATGCAGGGCGGCGGTGGCCGCGGTGTCATGCAGTTCGGCAAGTCCAAGGCCAAGCTGATCTCCAAGGACATGCCCAAGACCACGTTCACCGACGTCGCGGGCTGCGACGAGGCGATCGAGGAGCTCGGCGAGATCAAGGAGTTCCTCCAGGAGCCCGCGAAGTTCCAGGCCGTGGGCGCCAAGATCCCCAAGGGCGTGCTGCTCTACGGCCCGCCCGGCACCGGCAAGACGCTGCTGGCCCGCGCGGTCGCGGGTGAGGCCGGCGTGCCGTTCTACTCCATCTCCGGCTCCGACTTCGTCGAGATGTTCGTCGGTGTGGGTGCCTCCCGGGTGCGCGACCTGTTCGAGCAGGCCAAGGAGAACGCCCCGGCGATCGTCTTCATCGACGAGATCGACGCCGTCGGTCGCCACCGCGGCGCCGGCATGGGCGGCGGCCACGACGAGCGCGAGCAGACCCTCAACCAGCTGCTCGTGGAGATGGACGGCTTCGACGTGCGCGGCGGGGTCATCCTGATCGCGGCCACCAACCGGCCCGACGTCCTCGACCCCGCGCTGCTGCGCCCGGGTCGCTTCGACCGCCAGATCGGGGTCGACGCACCCGACCTGGCCGGCCGCCACATGATCCTCCAGGTCCACTCGCGCGGGAAGCCGATGGCTCCGGACATCGACCTGCTGTCGATCGCGCGGCGCACCCCCGGCTTCACCGGCGCCGACCTGGCCAACGTCCTGAACGAGGCGGCGCTGCTGACCGCCCGGCAGAACCAGAAGCTGATCGGCAACCAGGCCCTCGACGAGGCGATCGACCGGGTCATCGCCGGCCCGCAGCGCAGCTCGCGCCTGATGAGCGAGAAGGAGAAGCTGATCACGGCCTACCACGAGGGCGGCCACGCCCTGGTGGCGGCGGCGCTGCCCGGGACCGACCCGGTCCACAAGATCACGATCCTGCCGCGCGGCCGCGCCCTCGGCTACACGATGGTGCTGCCCGACGAGGACAAGTACTCCCAGACCCGCTCGGAGATGCTCGACAAGCTGGCCTACATGCTCGGCGGTCGCGCCGCCGAGGAGATGGTCTTCCACGACCCGACCACCGGCGCCGGCAACGACATCGAGAAGGCGACCAACCTGGCCCGGGCGATGGTCACCCAGTTCGGCATGACCGAGCGGCTGGGGGCCATCAAGCTCGGCGAGTCCAACTCCGAGCCGTTCCTGGGGCGCGACCTCGGCCACCAGCGCAACTACTCCGAGGACGTCGCCGCCAAGGTCGACGAGGAGACCAAGAAGCTCCTCGCGACCGCGCACCAGGAGGCGTTCGACATCCTGGAGGAGAACCGGGACGTCCTCGACCACCTCGTCCTCGAGCTGCTCGACAAGGAGACGCTCGACAAGGAACAGGTCGCCGGCATCTTCGCGCCGCTGCGGCTCCGCCCGACGCGTCCGGCCTGGACCGGCTCGCCGGACCGCAGCCCGTCCGAGCAGCCGCCCGTCGAGATCCCCCAGACGATCCGCGACCGGGCTGCGGCCAACGGGTCCGCCGCCTCCGAGGCCGGCGCGATCATCACGCCCCCGGGGTCGGGTGGCGACGTCCACGGTGACCCCGGTGCCGTCGGCGGTGGGCACGCGGGGCCGGACCTGCCGTCGCGATGACCGACCCGATCAGGATGGCGCCGCCCGCGCCGGCCGAGGTCCCGGACTTCGACCCGGTCCGCGCCGAGGCGGCCGTCCGGGAGCTGCTGATCGCGATCGGCGAGGACCCCGACCGCGAGGGTCTCCGGGACACTCCGGCGCGGGTGGCCCGCGCGTACGCCGAGCTCACGGTCGGGCTGCGACAGTCCCCCGAGGAGGTCCTGACCACCACCTTCGACATCGGCCACGACGAGATGGTGCTGGTCCGCGACATCGAGCTCTGGTCGATGTGCGAGCACCACCTGGTGCCCTTCACCGGGGTCGCCCACGTGGGCTACATCCCGGCCGAGAGCGGCAAGATCACCGGCCTGTCCAAGCTGGCCCGGCTGGTCGACGTCTTCGCCAAGCGCCCCCAGGTCCAGGAGCGGCTGACCACGCAGGTGGCGGACGCGCTGATGGAGCTCCTGGAGGCGCGCGGGGTGATCGTGGTCATCGAGGCCGAGCACCTCTGCATGACCATGCGGGGGGTCCGCAAGGCAGGGGCCCGGACCATCACCTCCGCGGTGCGCGGCATGATGCACAACGCCGCCACCCGCTCCGAGGCGATGTCGCTGATCAACCGCGGGCACTGATGGCCGCGCCGGCCACGCTGTTCGCCCCGCTGGGGCGGCCCCGGGTGATGGGGGTCGTCAACGTCACGCCGGACTCGTTCTCCGACGGCGGCCGCTGGGTGGAGCCGGAGGCCGCCATCGCGCACGGGCACGACCTGCTCGCCGACGGCGCCGACATCCTCGACATCGGCGGCGAGTCCACCCGCCCCGGAGCCACGCGGCCCCTCGTCGAGGAGGAGCTGGGCCGGGTGGTGCCCGTCATCAAGTCCCTCGCCGGGGCCGGGGCCCTGGTCTCGGTCGACACGATGCGGTCCGAGGTCGCCGAGGCGGCGCTCGCGGCCGGCGCCTCGCTGGTCAACGACGTGTCCGGCGGGCTGGCCGACCCGCGGATGCTGGCCGTGGTGGCCGACGCCGGAACGCCGTACGTCGCCATGCACTGGCGGGCCCACAGCGACCACATGGGCGACTTCGCCCGGTACGACGCGCCCGGCGGTGTCGTCGCCGCCGTCTGCGAGGAGCTCATGCGCCGGGTCGACGCCCTCCTGGCCGCCGGGGTGGACGCCGAGCGGATCGTCCTCGATCCCGGCCTGGGCTTCGCCAAGCGCGCCGAGCACAACTGGGAGCTCCTGGCCGGCCTCGACCGGCTGCAGGCGCTGGGCCACCCGGTGCTCGTCGGAGCGAGCCGGAAGTCCTTCCTGGGCTCGCTGCTGGCCGACGCCGCGGGGGAACCCCGCCCGGTCGACCGGCGCGAGGATGCCAACACCGCCGTCTCGGTCCACCTCGCGCAGCACGACGTCTGGGGCGTCCGGGTGCACGACGTGCGTGCCAGCCGCGACGCGATCGCCGTCGTCGAGCGGCTCGCCACCGAGGCGCCGACCAGCGCCGGGACGGAGGCACGATGACCGACGAGCTGGCCGTGCTGGGCATCGAGTGCTTCGGCCACCACGGCGTCTTCGACTTCGAGCGCCGGGAGGGCCAGACGTTCGTCGTCGACCTGGTCCTGGGCCTGGACACCAGTGCCGCGGCGGCCTCCGACGACTTGCGCCACACGGTCGACTACGGAATTCTCGTGGCCTCGGTGCAAGCCGCCGTTGAGAAAGATCCGGTCGACTTGATCGAGACCCTGGTCCAGCGCATCGCGGACGTCTGCCTCTTGGACGACCGTGTTGAATGGGCGCGGGTCACGGTCCACAAGCCGGATGCACCCATCGACGCGACGTTCCGCGACGTCGCGCTGACGATCACCCGTACACGTGAGGGCGAGAAGTGACTGAGACCCCCAACCCGAACATCATCGACGCCGACACGCTGACCGGCGAGATGCGGCCCATCCGCCGGGCAGTGCTGGCGCTGGGTTCCAACCTGGGGGAGCGGATGGCGAGCCTGCAGGGCGCCGTCAACGCGATCGCCGACACTCCAGACGTCTGGGTCACCGGCGTCTCGCCGGTCTACGAGACCGAGCCGGTCGACAGCCCCGAGGGCGCCAAGACGTACCTGAACGCGGTCGTGCTCATCGACACCACCCTGGCCGCCACCCGTCTGATGGACCGGGCGCTGGCCATCGAGGACGCCTTCGAGCGGGAGCGCACCGAGGTCAAGAACGCGCCCAGGACCCTGGACGTCGACCTGATCGTCGTCGGCGACCGGCGCAACGACGACGACTTCCTCCGGCTGCCGCACCCGCGGGCTGCGGAGCGCGCGTTCGTGCTCCAGCCCTGGCACGACCTCGAGCCCGAGGCCGAGTTCCCCGAGCGGGGCCCGATCGCGCTGCTGCTGGAGAAGGCCGACCGGAGCGGACTGTCGCGACGGGACGACCTCACGCTCGAGATCCAGTGAGCGCCGACCCGTCCGGCGAGGAGCCGTCGGGCGGGCACCTGCGACCGACGTCCGCGGCCGCCCTCACCGCCTGGGCGGTCATCGGCCTGGTCGGTGGCTGGCTGTTCCACCCGGTCATGGAGCGGATGCGGGGCAGTGCCCCGGTGGTCACGTGGACCCAACCGCTGGCGCTGTTCCTGGGCGCCGCCATCGTCGGTGCCACCGCCTGGGGCACCTGGCGCACCGTGCACGTGCGGCGCGAACCGCTGGAGCCGCACCGGGCCGTGAACCGGCTCGTCCTGGCCCGGTCCTGCGCCTACGTGGGGGCCTTCGTCGCGGGCGGCTACGCCGGGTACGCCGTCTCCTGGCTCGGCGTGGAGGCCGAGCTGGCCTCCCAGCGGGCGTGGCGCTCACTGGCCGCCGCGGTCGCCGGAGTGGCGATCACCATCACAGCAGTCCTCCTCGAGCGCGCGTGTCGCGTCCGTTCCGACGACGACAAGACATAACCTGCTTTCATGTCTTCCCCCTCCAGTCGGGCTCCCAAGGCCCGTCGCCGGCAGCGGAGCGTCCGGCTCACTGTCGCTGTCTCGCTCCTCGTGATCGCGGCGGTGATCGTCACCGGCGCCGTCCTCAGCAGCTCGTGGTTCGTCCTCGTGCTCGCTGCCGGGCTGGGTGTCGCCCTGGGCGCCGCCGCCACCCGCATCACCCACTCCGAGCTGATGGAGACGCGACGCGAGGCCGCACGTGACCGCGCGGAGCAGGCGCAGGCCTACCGGGACCTCACCGTGGCCCGTACGGCCGAGCAGGCCGCCTTCGCCGAGACGATGGAGTCGCGGATCGCGGCGCACGAGTCCGCGATCGGCGAGCTGGAGGTCGCGCTGACCTCGGCCCAGAAGCGCGCGGCCGAGGCGACGCGCAAGATGAACGCCGAGGCCCGTCGGGCCGACGTGGCCGAGCGCGAGGGGCTCGACAAGTCCGAGCGCCTCGAGGACGCGGAGCAGCGCGCCGCGGAGGCCATCGTCCGGGTCGCCGAGCTCGAGGGTGAGCTCGACGTCCTGAAGGCCGAGCTGCTGGCCTGGCAGACCGCTCCGGCACGGCGCCACGCCTGACGCGCCGACGACGTACCTCACGCCGACCCGCCCACGTATTCGTGGGCGGGTCGGTGCATTTCTCGGCGCTACGGCAGAATCAGGGACTGTGATCCCCGAGGACTCCCGTTTCGAGAGCGACCCCGACCTCGTCATCCGATCGGAGCTCGGCACCGATCCCGGCCTTCCCGAGGGCTGGGAGGTCGGGACCCCCGACCCCGCCGACCGGTTCGACGTGGCGCGACTCACCCACCTGCTGCGAGCGCACGAGCGGCAGGGCCGCGGCTGGGCGGCCTCGGGTGTGGACGACGTCCTCGTCGAGGTCTCCGAGCACGGACTGCGGATGCGGGAGAACGTCGTCGTCCGCGACGCGACGGGCGAGATCCGGGCCTGGGGCAGCGTCCACGACCGCTCGGCGGGGCGGATGCTCTTCGTGCACATCGTCGAGCGCGACCTGCCCGACGAGGTCGCCGAGCGTTGCTCGGACGTCCTCGTCGAGTGGGCCGTGGGCCAGGCCCGCGCGGTCGGTGCTGCCCGGGGCCTGACGACCCAGCAGATCGACACCGGGGCGTTCGCCGACGACGAGCGCCAGCACGCGTGGCTCTCGGGCGCCGGCTTCACGAGGGTCCGCACCTGGTGGCAGATGACCCGACCGGTCACCCCTGACGAGGCGTCGCTGACCGGCTCGCCCGACCACTGGGAGAAGGGCGGCGTGGTGTTCCGGCTGGTTCGACGGGAGGGCTCCGGCATGCCGGACGAGGGCGACCTGCGCGAGGTCCACGAGGTCCTCGAGGGCGCGTTCGTGGACCACTTCAACTCCAGCGAGGAGACCTTCGAGGAGTTCTTGTTCCGGCTCCGTGAGGACCCCGGCCACCGCTGGGACCACTGGTGGCTGGCCGAGCTGGCCGAGGGCGACAGCCCGCAGCCGGTCGGGGCGCTGGTGGGCACCGTGAGCGAGAGCTCGTCGGGGCCGGACGGGTCCTACGTCTCCTACCTCGGGGTGCTCGAGGCGGCCCGGGGACGCGGGGTCGCCAAGGGCCTGCTGCGCACGATCATCGCCGATGCGGCGGCCCGCGGCCGGGACCGTGTCGGCCTGGAGGTCGACGCCGACTCACCCACCGGTGCCGCCGGGCTGTACACCTCCATGGGCTGGAAGACGAAGTACGTCACCGAGTCCTGGCACCGGGACGTCCCGGTGATCCCGGCCAGCGGTCAGCGGTAGCCGGCTCAGTCCACGAGGGTGGCCTCGGCGAGCGAGGCGCGCAGTGCCCGGTGGACGCCGTTGGGGGTGAGCACGCCGACGAACTGGGCGCCCTGCTTCACGGCCACCATCGGCTTGTCCTCGCTCAGGAGCACGGCGAGCGCCTCCTCCAGCGTCGAGTCCACGTCGATCGCGGCGCCGAGGTCACCGGTCCGGACGCCGTCCAACGGCTCGAGGTGCCGGGGGTCGATCGGCGTCACCGCGAGCCGCCGCAGCCCCCGCGTGGACCCCACGAAGCCGGCGACGAAGTCGTCGGCGGGCCGGCCCAGCAGGTCGGCCGGGGCGGCGTACTGCGCGATCCGGCCGCCCCCGGCGAAGATCGCGACCCGGTCGCCCATCCGGACGGCCTCGTCGATGTCGTGGGTGACCAGCACGACGGTCTTCCCCAGGTCGTGCTGGAGTCGCAGGAACTCGTCCTGCAGGTGCACCCGCACCACGGGGTCGACCGCTCCGAACGGCTCGTCCATGAGCAGCACCGGCGGATCCGCAGCCAGGGCCCTGGCCACCCCGACCCGCTGCTGCTCCCCGCCCGAGAGCTGGTGCGGGTAGCGGTCGGCGTACGTCGCGGGGTCGAGCCCGACCAGCTCCAGCAGCTCGTGGGCGCGCGCCCTGGCCTTGCCCCGCGACTCGCCGTACAGCAGCGGCACCGTCATCACGTTCGTGACGATCTTCTGGTGCGGGAACAGGCCGACCTGCTGGATCACGTAGCCGATCCCGCGGCGCAGCCGCACCGGGTCCTGGTCGGTGACATCGCGACCGTCGATCTCGATCGTGCCCGCGGTCGGCTCGATCAGCCGGTTGATCATCTTCAGCGTCGTCGACTTGCCGCAGCCCGAGGGGCCGACCAGGCAGACCAGCTCACCCCGGCCGACCTCGAGGTCGAGCGTCTCGACCGCCACGGTGCCGTCGTCGTACGTCTTCCCGACTCCGGCGAGCCGGATCATCGGCTCGGGTGTGGACCGGTCGGAGGCCCCGACGACGGGGGAGCCGGTAACGTCCATGCGGTGACCCTACTCGCGGCATCGGCCGTCGCCGGCGAGCCCAGCTGCTACAGCCGGCTCACCAACGACTGGGTCTGCCTGCAGTACGTGCAGGACCGGCAGAGCGAGATCGTCGCCGCGACCACGCAGCACCTCCAGATCACGGTGGCGGCCGTGGTCCTCGGCGTCGTCATCGCGTTCCCGATGGCGCTCGTGGCTCGTCGCTACCCGCGCCTGGAGTCGTCGATCCTCGGCGTCAGCACCGGGATCTACACCATCCCGTCGCTGGCGCTGTTCCCGCTGCTCGTCCCCTTCACGGGGATCACCGCCACGACCGTGGTGATCGGCCTCGCGCTCTACGCCCTCACCGTGCTGGTGCGCAGCATGCTCGAGGGCCTGCGCTCGGTCCCCGACGACGTCCGCGAGTCCGCGTCCGGACTGGGGTACGGCCCCGGCCGGATGCTGTTCAGGATCGAGCTGCCGCTGGCGCTGCCCGTGATCATGGCCGGTCTCCGGGTGGCCACCGTGTCGACCGTGGCGCTGACCACGGTCGGCTCCCTGGTGGCGTACGGCGGCCTCGGCAACCTGATCAAGGACGGCGTCAGCACCAACTTCCGCGCGGAGCTGTTCACGGCCTCGGTGCTCTGCGTGCTGCTCGCGGTCCTGCTCGACGTGGTGCTGGTCGTGGCGCAACGACTGATGACGCCGTGGACGCGCGGAGCCACGGCATGAGGGGCGGGCTCGCGTGAACGTCTTCGCCGACACCTGGACCTACCTCACCGACCCGTCGCACTGGCAGGGCGAGGGCGGCATGCTCCAGCTGCTCCTCCAGCAGCTGCTGCTCAGCGTCACCGCGCTGGCCGCCGCGGCCGCGATCGGGCTGCCGGTGGCGATGTGGCTCGGACACCTCGGCCGCGGCGGCTTCCTGGCGATCAACATCTCGAACGTCGGGCGGGCGGTGCCGACCTTCGCGCTGCTGGCGATCCTGGTGACCGCAGACCACCCCGGCGTGGCCACCTTCGGTCCCTACGGCCGCGCCGGCCTCGCGACCCTCATCGCGCTGACGCTGTTCGCGTTGCCGCCGATCATCACCAATGCCTACGTCGCGGTGCGCGAGGTGCCGGCCGACGTGCGCCAGGCAGCCGACGGGATGGGGATGACCGGGCTGCAGAAGTTCACCCGGGTGGAGCTGCCGCTGGCACTGCCGCTGGTGATGTCGGGTGTCCGCCTCGCGCTGGTCCAGGTGTGGGCGACCGCGACGATCGCGGCCCTGGTCGCGGGTCCCGGCCTGGGTCGGGTGATCACCGACGGGTTCTACCGTTCCGACTACCCCAAGGGCATCGCCGGCGCGGTCGTGGTCGCGGCCGTCGCGCTGGTCCTCGAGCTCGTCGCGGCCACCGCCCAACGGGCCGCCGACCCCACGCCGGGCCGCTCGTCGAGGAAGCGCGGGCGCGGGATGTCGGACCGGAGCCGTACGCTGGCCGAAGCAGCCGAACCTGTCGGCAGCTGAGAGCGGGTCAACCGCTCGCATCCGGACACGCGCGGCCGGCCGCCGCGGGACACATAAGGTTGGTTGCCATGCAGGTACGACGCTCCCTCGCCGCGGTGCTCTCCGTCGGCTCGCTCCTCCTCGCCACCGCGTGCGCAGGTGACGACCTCGACAACAACAAGGCCAGCGACGGGAACAGCGCGTCCGGTTCCACCGCCGGCGGCACGGTCCACATCTCCGGGCAGAACTTCCCCGAGGCGGCCCTGGTCGCCGCGATGTACGACGAGCTGCTCACCAACGCCGGCTACGACACCGACGTGAAGCTGGTCGACACCCGCGACGTCTACATGCAGACCTTCCCGAAGAACATCGACGTCGTCCCGGAGTACGTCGGCGGCGTCCTCGACTTCCTCAACACCACCAAGAACGGCGCGGACGCCAAACCGATCACCACCTCCGACGCGCAGGAGTCGATCGACGCGGGCAAGAGCCTCCTCGACCAGCAGGGCATCACCCTGCTCGACCCGTCGGCGGCGACCGACACCAACGCGTTCTTCGTCTCCAAGGACTACGCCGACTCCGAGGGCGTCAGCACGCTGTCCGACCTGAAGGGCAAGAGCGTCGTGCTGGCCGCGGCACCGGACTGCGAGGGACGGCAGGACTGCGAGGGCGGGCTCTCCGACACCTACGGGATCGACATCACCAAGGTCCTGCCGCTGGGCTACGCCAGCGACCAGACCTACCAGTCGGTGATCAAGGGTGAGTCCCAGCTCGGGGAGACCAGCACCACCGACGGCACCCTCGAGGCGCAGGGGCTGGTGCTGCTCGACGACGACAAGTCGATCCAGCCGGCGCAGAACCTCGTGCCTGCCGTCAGCAGCGACTTCCTCGACGCGCATCCCGACGTGGCGGACACGCTCAACGGCCTGATGGCCGCGCTCACCACCGAGAAGCTCACCGAGCTCAACGGCCGGGTCGCGGTCGACCGCGACAAGCCCGAGGACGTCGCGCACGACTTCCTCACCGAGCAGGGCCTGGTCTGACTGGGTGTGTCCCTGTCGGCGGACGGTTCCCGTGGAGTTGTCGTGGTCGCGGCGTCCTCGTCCGTCGCGAACCGCGCGGAATGCGGCACAGGACGGTTCAGCGCTGGCGGGTGCTGTCCACCAGGAGTGCCGTCGCGATCCACGCCGCCAAGACGATCAGGATGCCGAGCAGCAGTGAGATTGCGGCGACAGCGACACCTTCGGGAACCTGAAGGTGGGCCTGGCAGGTGAGGTTCTTGAACATCGTGCCGGGCGGGCAGATGGTCTTCTGCCTGTCCACGGCCATCATCAGTCCGCTCGCGGCACCTATGAAGGCCAGGGCCAGACCAGTCACTCGAGCCCGGCCGATCCGAGCAGCCCAGCGGTCGGCCGACAACGGCGGCTGCTCGGATGCTGCTGCGTCGGTGAGGTCGGCAGTCATGGGCGTGAGCGCACCTACGGGCCGGACGCCTCCGCTTCGCCGCGATGCTGCGGCTTGGTCACCAGGATGACGATGCTGAGCACCAGCACCCAGAGAGGAAAGACAAGCTGGACCCACGTGTGTTCGCCGGCCCCGACCAGCAACACGAGGGCAGCGGCGTACCCGGCGAAGCCGACCCAGCGCGGAAACGCCCCCACCCGGAGGCCAAGGGAGCTCACCGAGAGGGTGAACACCGCCGCCATCCGCATGGCGTAGACGGAGATCAGGGACTGAGTGACGTCCCGCCCAAAGAGCCAGATCTCGGTGTCCGTCTGCGGTTTGTCCACAAGGGTGATGAGGGTCGAGGTGTTCACCGCGCCGACGAACAGCATGGCGAGGAAGAGCAGACCGCTGCCCAGAAATACCGTGGAGAACAACCGGTCTTCCACGGCACCGATCTGATCGCGCACCACGCCGATGAACCACAGGAACGCTATCCCCGCAAAGGGCACCAGATGCAAGCCCAGTCGGATCTGCTCACGTCGAGCAGAATTTCCCCGAAGAGATTCGGGATCGGCGTCGCTGAGCGCCAGGCGAATCAGTGTCATGGCGACGAGCAGCAGCACCGCGAAGATGATCCCGGCGGCGGCCGCGGAGCGGCGCGTACGCCACGAGGGAGCGGTCAGGCCTGGCGTCGTCACGGTGGTCAACGGTTCGGGTACAGGCGATACTCGACGGCTCCGCCACCCCGCCGTTCCTGAGGTCGGCCGAATGGACTCATGACCGGCCCCCTTGATTGATGAACTAGCGACCTTGCTCATCCAAGGACTGCTGACGGCTTGTGTCAACGACCAACCACACGGCCGAGATGCCCACGACGAACCCCGCAACTCATGCGGTCGTCCCGGCACGTTGCGTGGACGCCCGTGGGGCCCGGTGGACTGCTACGGAAACCCGTCGGCGAGGTGGCCTTCGCGTGCCCGCCTGGTGGCGCGCAGCGGGCGGAGAGCGGTGGATCCAGGCTGAACGGCCGACCGGTCAGGGCCTGCGCAGCTCGTCGGGCAGGCCCGGCCGGTCGCTGACCGGGTGGTCCACCACCTCGTGGTCGTCGACCATGCGGCGGGGCAGCCCGTCGGGGTGCCGGTCGAGGAAGGCGAGGAACTCCTCGAGCTCCGCGCGCAGCCCCTGGCCGACCAGCCACCCCATCACCCGCTGCCGCCACGGCAGCACGGTCCGCTCGAACGGGACGGTGTCGAGGCCCCAGAACTCCTCGACACCGTCCCGGAGCAGGGCCCAGTACTCGTCGGAGCAGCCCGGGACCGCGCGGAAGTACTCCCACATGTCGATCGGCAGCACCCGGGAGAACCACACGGTGCGGGTCGGCCCGGCGGTCCGCTCCAGCACGGTTGCCGTGCTCCAGCGCTTGGTCAGGATCCGGTCGGAGAGGTCGCGCAGGTCCCCGCGCTGCTGGGAGATCGACGACCCGTCCGACCGGACCCGCCACCGGTAGACGGGCTCGGCGAGGACGTCGAAGGCCTTTGCCTCGACCAACGCCCGGGTCAGGGTCGGCTGGTCCTCGTAGCGCACGTCCACGGGGAAGTGCAGCGAGGCCGCGTCCCAGAACGAGCGGCGGAACACCTTGTTCCAGGCGAAGACGTCGGCCAGCATCAGCGGCTGCTGCTCGACGGTGACGGCGTCCGCCGACCGGGCGTGGTTCTCCCGCATCAGCGGGGTCATGAAGCTGCGGTCGTCGTCGAACCGCTCGACCGCACCCACCGCGAGGTCCGAGCCGGTGCGCTCGAGCGTGCCGACCAGCGAGGCATAGGCGCCCGCGCAGACGAGGTCGTCGCTGTCCGCGAACGTGAGGTAGTCGCCGGTGGCCCGGGCGGCACCGACGTTGCGGGCCGCCCCGAGCCCGGCGTTGGCCTGGTGCACGACGCGGACCCGGTCGTCACGCGTCGCGACCCGATCGGCGATCTCGCCGGTGGCGTCGGTCGACCCGTCGTCGACGACGATGACCTCGAGGGCCCGGTGCGACTGGACGAGGATGCTCTCGAGACAGTCGGGGAGGTACTCCTCGACCTCGAACGCCGGGACCACCACGCTCAGCAGCGCCGAGGACGAGGTGTCAGGCGGGGTCGGGCGCCTCAGGCGCCTGAGCAGGTTGGCCATCCCCGGCGCTACGGACGCGGGCCCCGGTCGGTGCCGGGCGGCGTGCCGCCCGGGCTGAGCCTGGCCCGCACCCGGGCGCGCGCGGGCGCCGGGACCAGCCGGCGCACCGAGGGCGGGACCCGCCGGGCCGCGTTCACCGCGAGGACGCGGAAGCCGGACGGCGATGGCACCGGCTCGGCCGCCTGCTTGCGGGCGCGCTCCGCGGCCTGTCGGACCGCGATGACCGAGGAACGCGAGACGCCCTCGGACTCCAGGTAGTAGGCGGCGTACTCCGCGTGGATCTCGTCGAGTCGTGCGGTCACCGTGCCGGCGTCCTCGCCGACCTCGGGCAGCCGGTCGAGCGCGTCCCAGGCCCCGCGCGCCATCGCCGCGAGCCGGTCGGGCAGGTCCAGGTCGTCCCAGGTGAGGCTGACCCGGCGCAGCGACGGGTCGACGAACCCGTTGACCGTGTCACGGTCCTGGGGGGAGATCTCCTGCAGCCGCGGCAGCGAGAGGTCGGTGCCGATCCCGGTGATGACGGGCTCCCAGTTGGCGAGCAGGTCGTGGTACCGCACGAACGACCGCGCGGAGCCGCGGGTGGCCCGCTCGGTGTTGAGCAGCATGTTCAGCCAGGCCGCGACGCCGTGGGCGTCCTGCAGGAAGCTGTTGTAGTAGGTGCGCTTGCTGCCGACGATCTCCGCAGGCGGTCGCAGCATGGTGATGAACGACGGCTCCGCTCCGACGCGGTGGGCGATCGTGGTCCAGAGTGGGAGGAACCACGACAGGCGGGGGTCCTTGATCAGCACCTGGTCGGCCTGCGAGAACTGCTCCTCGAGCCACGTCGTGAGCAGCCGGGTGGCCCCGGGACGCTCCGCGAACGCGCTGGTGCGGGTCCAGGCGTCGGGCCGGGCGTCGGAGACCTGCACGTTCGCGTGCATGAGCAGGTCGTCGTGGAAGTCGACGACCCACTGGGACTCGGAGAACCCCTTGGGGTTGGTCTCGTCCGACACGACCTCGGGGACCGGGACCGTCAGCCCGAGCCGCTGCAGGATCCCGGCCACGGTGCTCGTCCCCGAGCGCCCTGCGCCGGCGACGAGTACCAGGCGCCTACCTGGTGCCGGATCGTCCGACGCGGTCTGGGGTGAGGAGGGGTCCGGCAGCATGGTCCGATGCTAGCCAGTGCGGGCGCCGTGACGTCCACGAGCCCGGTCCGCCGGAGCCGCCGGTTGGGCCCGGGAGGGGGCCCTCGGGCTATCCTGAGCCACCGGCACCCCCCATGCCCTGTGCCACCCCACGCTCACGAACAGCGCTTGATGGAGGTCGAGTCGATGCTCGAACAGGTTCCGGCAGAAGCAACGTCGGAGAAGCTGACCGACGAGGACCTGGCGATGGCGGCGACCCCGGGTCCCGCCGGGACGCAGCGCAAGGTGGTCCTCGTGGCGGGGTCCGGGCGCAGCGGGACCAGCCTGATGGCCGGCATCCTCAAGCACATGGGCATGCACGTCCCGGAGCCCGAGGTGATCGCGGACACGACCAACCCCAAGGGCTTCGGTGAGCCGCGCTGGGTCGTCGACTTCCACGAGACGCTGCTGAAGCGGACCAACGTGCAGACCGCCGACGCGCGCCCCGGCGCCTGGTTCGACGCCGGTCGGGCCGGTACCCGCGAGCCGAACCGGTCCGAGCTCACCGACTGGCTGCGACTGCAGTTCGAGAGCTCCGACTCGCTGGTGATCAAGGATCCGCGGATCTCGTGGTTCCTGGGCCTCTGGCGGGTCGCCGCGGTGCGGTCCGAGGCGTCGACGAGCACCATCACCATGCTGCGGCCGCCGGCGGAGGTCGTGGCCAGCAAGAACGCCTACTACGGCGGCCGGCAGGGCGACATCAGCCGCCTGGCGGGCTGGACCAACGTGATGCTGTGCACCGAGCGCGCCTCTCGCGGGTCGGCTCGTGCCTTCGTGCGCTACCACGACCTGCTGGACGACTGGACCAAGACGATCGTGCGGGTCGGCGAGGAGCTGGGCCTGCAGGAGGTGGCCGACGCCGGCACCGGCAAGATGCAGGAGGTCCACGGGTTCGTGGACCCGCAGCTGCGCCGGATGCGGTCCACCTGGGACGACCTCTCGGTGCCGGACAACCTGCGCGAGGTCGCCCAGGCCACCTGGGACCAGCTGAACCTGCTGGCCGAGCCGGGCGGCGACACCCCGGAGGTGCACGCGGCGCTCGACGACCTCCGCCGCGCCTACGGCGCGCTCTACGGCGACGCCGAGGCGTTCGCGAACTCCAGCGTGGTCGCGGCCGGGCCGGCGTTCCTCCGCGCCACCCGTCAGGCCCGCGCGGCCCAGGCCGAGGCGGAGGCAGCCGCGGCGTACGAGGCCGCGTCCCCGATGCGCAAGACCTACCTCCGGACCCGTCGGGTCGGTGGCCGGGTGAAGCGCCGGCTCCAGAACCGAGGTGAGTGAACGATGACGAAGGACCACCTGATGCTGGCGAACCTCGAGGAGCTCCACGACTACGACGTCTCGTGGCCGCGCGACTTCCGCGCCCAGAAGCCCGGGGTCACCGCGGTCCTGCGGGTGAAGAACGAGGCACGCAGCCTCCCCTGGGTGCTGCCGCCGCTCTTCGAGGCGGTCCAGCACGTGGTCGTCGTCGACAACCAGTCCGACGACGGGACTCCCGACGTGGCCCGCCGGGTCGCCGAGGAGTCCGGCGCCGGCGAGCGGCTCACCGTCACGTCGTACCCGTTCGACGTGAGCCGCTGCGGCGCGGAGCACCTCGCCACTCCCGAGGCGTCGGTGCACAACCTGGCGTACTTCTACAACTGGTCCTTCGCGCACGTCGACACGGCGTACTCCATGAAGTGGGACGGCGACATGGTCCTCACCCGCGAGGGGATCGAGTCGTACGCCGACCTGTCCTGGCAGCTCGAGAGCGTCGAGGCCGTCATCGCGATGCCGCGGCACCCGCTCTTCGTGGAGAGCGACCGGGTCGCCTACCTCGACGTCTACATGGTCAACATCGAGGAGTACGTCTTCCCGATGGGCGAGGCGTACAAGCACGTCAAGGCCTACGAGTGGGAGATGCGGATGGTGCCGCGGCAGGCGCGCCGGGTGCGTCTCCCCGAGGGGTTGTGCGTGGAGCTGAAGTACCTCGACAGCGACGAGTTCGACCACTGGGTCGGGCCGGACGCGTTCGGCGCGACCCCCCGCACCATGCGCAAGCTGCGCGAGTGGGAGGTCTACCACGCCCTCAGGGAGGGCCGGGCCGACGAGATCGACGGCGTCGTCCGGATCGAGGCACCCGCGGACTACGACCACGTCATCACCTACGTGACCCAGTCGTGGCTGCCGCGCCAGCAGCGCCCGATCATCGTCCCGGTCGACCAGCGGCCGGGCTTCACCGAGGAGCTCACCTCGGGCCCGACCCCTGCCAAGGACGCGGCTCGCCGCTGACCGCTCGAGTCGTGGGCCGGGGTGGCCACGACCTTCGTGGCGTACTGCGCGGCGAGCTCGTCGGCGGCCAGGTCCCCGTCCAGCAACCGCTGGAGGGGCCAGGCGGACACGTCGAGCCCGGACAGCTTCTTGAAGGTCGCGAAGTCCTGGCGGTAACGGTCGACCAGGCCGGAGATGTCCGCGCCCGTGGGCGCGGTCCCGACGACCGTCGGCTTGCCCGGCATCGAGTGGGGCAGGTCGGGGTACTTGCGGAAGGCGTGGATGCCCAGGAACTCGGTGATCCTGTCCAGGTCGGTCCGGTAGTTCTTCAGGAAGGACCGGAACTCCAGGACGTGGAACTGGTCGGCGCCGAGGACGGAGAAGCCCCGCTCGAGCTGGGCGCCGTAGTAGCCGCGCACCACGCCCGAGTTCATCCGGTAGGCCCCGACGTGGGCGCCCTCGGGGATCTGGTCCTCGAGGCCGTTCGGAGCGAACCGGGTGAGGAACTCCGGCCAGTCCGGGGCGACGTCGGGCCAGCGGTTCACGTTCATGACCCACTGGGAGAACAGGCGCTCGATCGGGTCGCGGAAGATCGCGATCATCTTCATGTCCGGGTTGTAGTCCCGGATCCGTTCGAGGGCCTGGGGCCACCACAGGTAGAGCGGCGTCGCGTCGCCCATCAGCTGCTCGCGGGGCCGCTTGGCCGGGACCACGAAGTCGGAGTGGTCCCCGCTGGTCCAGTCGCGGCCCTCGTCGTCGAAGTAGTGCATCTCCTTGCGGGGAGCCCGCTGGATCATCCGGTGCTTGTCGAGCATGGCGGAGAGGGTGCTCGTGCCGGACTTCTGGGTGCCACCGATGCAGAAGGTGAACTTCCTGTCACCGAAGCCGTCTTCAGGCCCGATCTCCGTCAACGCGATTCCTCCCAAAGACCAGCCCTGCACGTGCGTCAACTGGCTCGAAATGGCGGCCATCCCCAGCGGGGGCGAGGCTAACACAGCGCCGGGAGTCGCCCTTGTCACACCGGTGCGACCATTCCCCGGCGAGCACTCGCGATCTACGCTGTGTTCACTGCATCGACCGAGACACGTCCGGTACCCGCGCCGGCCTCACCCGAGGACCCAGAGGGACTGGAACGAAGGGTTCGCGCATGAACAGCTCCACCCCGCACGCCCGCCTGCACGCCCGCGTGGGCGTGATCGGCGCCGGCCGCGTCGGCGCCGTCCTGGCAGCCGCGCTCCGGGACGCCGGCCACGAGGTCGTGGCCGCCGCCGGAGAGTCCGACGCCTCCCTGCGTCGCATCGCCGAGCTGCTGCCGGGCACCCCGAACGAGAAGCCCACCGCGGTCGCCCGCTCCTGCGACCTGCTGCTGCTGACCGTTCCCGACGACATGCTGCCCAACGTCGTGACCATGCTCGCCGCCAGCGGGGCGCTGCGCGAGGGCCAGTACGTCGTGCACACCTCCGGCCGGCACGGCCTCACCGTGCTCGACCCTGCCGCCGCCATCGGGGCGCACGTGATCGCGATGCACCCGGCGATGACCTTCACCGGGACCGGCGTGGACCTGCCACGCCTGACCGGCTGCGTGTTCGGCCTCACCGCGTCCGCCGGTGAGCGGGACGTCGCCGAGGGCCTGGTCGCCGACCTCGGCGGGAGCCCGATGTGGGTCGCCGAGGAGATGCGCACCCTCTACCACGCGGGGCTCGCCCATGGCGCCAACCACCTCGTCACCCTGGTCACCGAGGCGATGGAGATGCTCACCGCGGCCGGCGCGGACGACCCGGCCGGCACCCTGCGGCCGCTGCTGGGCGCGGCGCTCGACAACGCGCTGGCGCAGGGTGACGCCGCGCTGACCGGGCCGATCGTCCGGGGCGACGTCAACACCGTGCGGGGACATCTCGACGACCTCGCAGCCAACGCGCCGCAGACCCTGGCGTCGTACGTCGCCATGGCCCGCGCGACCGTCGACCGCGCCGTCACCGACGGGCGCCTGCTGCCGATCCGGGCAGCGAAGATCAGGCAGGTCCTCGACGAGGCCGTGGCCCCGGCATCCGCGGCCGCTCCCCGTCCCCGGGCCTCGCTGCAGTGACCGGCACTCCTGTCCTCGCGCGCACCCGCGAGGAGCTCGCCGCCCTGCTGGCACCCGCGCGCACGAGTGGCCGTCGGGTCGCGCTGGTGCCGACGATGGGCGCCCTCCACGAGGGGCACGCCAGCCTGATGCGGGTGGCCCGGGAACGCGTCGCCGGCGGACCGCTGGTCGTCTCCGTCTTCGTCAACCCGCTGCAGTTCGGCGCCGGCGAGGACCTCGACCGCTACCCGCGCACCCTGGACGAGGACCTCGCGGTCTGCGGTCGCGAGGGCGTGGACATCGTCTTCGCGCCCTCCGTCGAGGAGGTCTACCCCGGCGGGGAGCCCCAGGTCACCGTCGAGCCGGGCCCCGTCGCCACGGTCCTCGAGGGCAGCACCCGGCCCGGCCACTTCCGCGGCGTGCTGACCGTGGTCGCCAAGCTCTTCGGCCTGGTCCGCCCCGACGTGGCGGTCTTCGGCGAGAAGGACTACCAGCAGCTGGTGCTCATCCGGCGCATGGTGCTGGACCTGAACATGCCGGTCGACGTCGTCGGCGCCCCCACGCTGCGCGAGGTCGACGGGCTCGCCCTGTCCAGCCGCAACCGCTTCCTCGTGGGCGAGCAGCGCCAGGAGGCCGCGGCGCTGAGCCGCACCCTGCACGCCGCCCGGGAGGTGGCGGGGTACGGCGTCGACGTCGCGCTCGACGCCGCGCGCGCCGAGCTGCGCCGCACCGTGGGTGTCGACCTCGACTACCTCGTCCTCACCGATCCCGACCTCGGCGACCTGCCCCACGACGTACCCGCCGGCACCGAGGGCCGGGTCCTCGTCGCGGCGCGCGTCGGAAGCACCCGCCTGATCGACAACATGCCCATCACCCTCGGGTCCGCGCCCGAGCACCGCCAGGGAGACGACTGCTGATGCTGCGCACCATGATGAAGAGCAAGATCCACCGGGCCACCGTCACCCAGGCGGACCTGCACTACGTGGGCTCGGTGACCGTCGACGAGGACCTGCTGGAGGCGGCCGACCTGCTGCCCGGCGAGCTCGTCCACATCGTCGACATCACCAACGGCGCCCGGCTGGAGACCTACACGATCGCGGGGGAGCGCGGCTCCGGCGTGATCGGCATCAACGGCGCGGCGGCCCGGCTGGTCCACCCCGGCGACCTGGTGATCCTGATCGGCTACGGCCAGATGGAGACCGAGGAGGCCCGGTCCTTCGAGCCCCACGTCGTCTTCGTGGACGCGGACAACAAGATCATGGCGACGGGCTTCGACCCGGCCGAGACCTTCGGTGGCGCCGGTCTGGTCCGGGGCGACAGCACGCTCGGGCGCTAGCGTTCTGCCTCATGGACGGTAGAGCGGCTGACGCGCCCGTACGACGGGTGCCCGGGCGCCTCACCGCGCCACCGCCGGGCTGGACCACGACCTCCGACGTCGTGGTCATCGGCTCCGGCATCGCGGGGCTCACCGCGGCGCTGCGCCTGCGTGGCCAGGTCGAGAAGATCCTGGTGGTCACCAAGGACGTGCTCTCCGCAGGGTCGACCCAGTGGGCCCAGGGCGGGATCGCGGCCGCGCTGGGGCCCGAGGACACCCCCGAGCAGCACGAGCGGGACACCCTCGTTGCCGGTGCGGGTGCCTGCGACCTCGACGCCGTCCGGGCCCTGGTGACCGAGGGTCCCGAGGCGGTCCACGAGCTGATCGCCCTCGGCACCCGCTTCGACCACGACCCCGACGGCGTGCTGTCGCTGACCCGGGAGGGTGGCCACCACCGCGACCGGATCGCCCACGCCGGCGGCGACGCCACCGGGGCGGAGATCCAGCGCGCGCTGACCGCGGCGATCGAGCGGGCGCCCGAGATCGAGGTGATCGAGCACGCCCTGGCGGTGGACCTGCTCCTCGACGCCGACGGAGGCGTCGCCGGGGTCACCCTGCACGTGATGGGTGAGGGCCAGCGCGACGGGGTCGGCGCCGTCCGCTGCCGGGCCGTCGTCCTGGCCAGCGGCGGGCTGGGCCAGGTGTTCTCCCAGACGACGAACCCGGCGGTCTCCACCGGGGACGGGATGGCGGTCGCGCTGCGCGCCGGCGCGGCCCTCCGGGACCTGGAGTTCGTGCAGTTCCACCCCACCGTGATGTACCTCGGCCCCGAGTCGCGCGGCCAGCAGCCGCTGATCTCCGAGGCGGTCCGTGGCGAGGGCGCGTTCCTCGTCGATGCTCCGCCGGAGGAGGGCGGCCACCGGTTCATGCAGGGCGTCCACGAGCTCGCCGACCTCGCGCCGCGGGACGTGGTCGCCAAGGCCATCATGCGCCGGATGATGGAGACCGGTGAGCCCCACATCTGGCTCGACGCGCGCCATCTCGGCGCGGAGTTCTGGGAGCGGCGGTTCCCCACCATCCTTGCCACCGCCAGGTCGCACGGCGTCGACCCGGTCACCGAGCTGATCCCGGTCGCCCCCGCCTGCCACTACGCCTCCGGCGGGGTCCGCACCGACCTGTGGGGCCGCACCGGCGTGCCCGGGCTCTACGCCACCGGCGAGGTCGCCTGCTCCGGGGTGCACGGCGCCAACCGGCTCGCCTCGAACTCCCTCCTCGAGGGCCTGGTCTTCTCGCGACGCATCGCAGCCGTGCTGCCGGCCGAGCTGCGCCCCTGGTCCGAGCCGGTGGCCGACCCGAGGACTGCGGGGCTGGTCCCCGGATCCGTGCGCCGCGAGCTCCAGGAGGTGATGACCTCGCGGGTGGGCGTGCTGCGCGGCGCCGACGGGCTGGCGGAGGCCGCGCTGATGCTCGACAAGCTGGCCGGCGCCGCGGCCGACGAGGTCAGCCAGGAGTCGTGGGAGACCACCAACCTGCTCACGATCGCCGCGGCACTCACCGACGCGGCGGCCCTGCGTGAGGAGACGCGCGGCTCGCACTGGCGCGAGGACTTCCCGGCCCGCGACGACGCCCGCTGGGCGGGCCACTTCGACGCGCTGATGGCCGACGGTGAGACGACCCTCGACTTCCGGCCTGCCCCGGCCACCGACCACCTTGCCTGAGGAGACCGCCCCGTGACTGCCCGCACGCCGTACGACGCCCTGCCGAGCGCCCTGGTCGCCGAGCTCGACGAGGCCGGCCTCGACGCCAGGGCGGTCTACGACGCGGTCGTGGCGGCGGTGGCCGAGGACCTCCCCGGCGACGACGTCACGAGCGCCGCCACCATCCCGGACTCCGCCCACGGGGTCGCTGACTTCGCCACCCGGGAACCCGGCGTCGTGGCCGGCCTCGCGGTCGCCGCCCTGGTGCTCCACCACGTGATGGGCGACGCGGTCACGATCACCGGCCGGCTGCCCGACGGCACCCGGGTGGTCCCGGGCGACGTCGTGATGCGGGCGGCGGGCCCGACGCGGGGGCTGCTCACCGCCGAGCGCACGGCGCTCAACTACGCCTCCCACCTCTCCGGCATCGCCACCGCCACCGCGGCCTGGGTCGCCGCGCTCGAGGGCACCCGCGCCCGCGTGCTCGACACCCGCAAGACGCTGCCGGGCTACCGCGCCCTGCAGAAGTACGCCGTGCGGTGCGGTGGCGGGGTCAACCACCGGTTCAGCCTCTCGGACATGGCGATGGTCAAGGACAACCACGTCGTGGCCGCCGGCGGGGTGCTGCCGGCCTACCGCTCGGTGCGCGAGGCGTACCCGGACCTGCCGGTCGAGGTCGAGGTGACCGACCTGGACCAGCTCCGTGAGCTGCTGGAGGCCGGCTGCGACCGGATCCTCCTCGACAACATGGACACCGTCACGATGACGGAGGCGGTGCGCCTGGTCGAACGCACGGGGGCCGCCGGTCGCGTCACCCTGGAGGCCAGCGGTGGCCTGACCCTCGAGCGCGCGCGGGAGGTGGCCTGCACCGGGGTCGACTTCATCTCGGTGGGCGCGCTCACCCACTCGGTGAGGGTCTTCGACCTCGGCATGGACCTGCGCGAGGAGTAGGCCCGTGTCCCTGCTCGCGGCCGACATCGGCAACAGCCACACCGTCCTCGGCATCCTCGAGGACGGAGAGGTGGTCGCGGACTGGCGGATCGCCACCGACGAGCGGCGTACCGCCGACGACTGGGCGGTCGCCCTCCGCGGCCTGCTGGAGGACGACCTGGACCGCGTCACGGGCATCGCGGTGTGTGCCACCGTGCCGGCGGTGCTCCACGAGTGGCGGGAGATGCTGGCCGGCCACTTCCCCGACGTCGCCCGCGTGGTGGTCGAGCCCGGCGTGCGCACCGGGGTGCCGGTGCTGATGGACAACCCCCGCGAGGTCGGGTCGGACCGGATCATCAACGCCCTCGCGGCGGCGACCGACTACGGCGGCCCGGCGATCGTGGTGGACTTCGGCGGCACCGCGACGACGTTCGACGTGGTCAGCGCGCGCGGCCAGTACGTCGGCGGCGCGATCGCGCCGGGGATCGAGATATCGCTGGAGGCGCTCGGGCGGCGCGGCGCGCAGCTGCGCAAGGTGGAATTGCTCCGACCGCGCGCGGTCATCGCGAAGAACACCGTCGAGGCGTTGCAGTCGGGAATGGTTTTCGGCGTGGCCAGCCAGGTCGAGGGAATAGTCGCGCGAATGATCGACGAGCTCGGCGCGGCCACCGACGACGTCCACGTGATCGCGACCGGTTATCTCGCGCCGCTGGTGCTCGAGGAATGCCGGTGTTTCACGGACCATTCGCCCTGGCTCACCCTGCGCGGCCTGGACATGGTGTTTGCGCGCAACACCTGAGGGACACACTCCCGACGAATTGGCGGTGGCGGGAGGAGCCAGGATGCGGGGGATCGTCGTGCTCACGGTCGCGCTGGTCCTGCTCGGCGGCTCCTGCTCGACGGTGCAGGAGTCGTCGTCCTGCCCCGGGCACCGCTGCCCGGCCGCGCTGCAGAGGGTCGGGGACGAGGCCGCCCGGGTGTCGCAGGTGACGTCGGTCGACCGCTCGTGGCGGTTCCACAACATCGACAGGGGCGCGAGTGGCGGGGTCGACGTCCATGCCTCGGTCGGCACCAAGCACGAGGCACAGCAGGTGGCCACCGCGATCTGGACGATCTACCGGGACAGCGCAGTGGAGCCGGTCGACCACGTCGACGTCCTCGTCGTGCCCGAACCCGAGCGCGACCGGCCGGGCGTCGGCGAGTCCGTCACCGTCGGCGGGGCCAGTGCCGCGGCGGCGTGCGCAGACGACCGGTGCGCCGCGGTGGTCGCCGGTTTCCGGGGCTCCTTCGCGGACGCCGACGTCGCGGGCGAGGCGACACTGGACTCGGTGTCGTGGGCGTCCGACGACGGCGGGCCGTGCACCCGGATCGAGGTCACCGCCACCGGCGACCCGATGACCCCCGCTGCTTTCCGCGAGTTCGAGAGCCGAATTGTCGACACTGCGCGGGCCGCGGGCCTCACCGATATCGGTGACGTGCGAACTCTGGTCCACTATCGGGCGCGCGTCGAGTTCTCGTTCACGTTCGATACACAGGAATCTGTCCCAAGTTAGCGCGAACAATTCAGGACGTGGCATGATCAATTCGTTATCCGTCTTTCATTGAAAGAAAACGAGGTATTGCCATGGCTCAGAAGGTCCACATCGTTCTCGTCGACGACCTCGACGGCAGCGAAGCGACCGAGTCGGTGTCCTTCGGCCTCGACGGCACGTCGTACGAGATCGACCTGACCGACGCCAATGCCGCCCGACTGCGCGACGCGCTCGCCGAGTTCGTCGGCCATGCCCGCAAGGTCGGCTCGGCCTCGCGCCGGGGCGGTCGCCGCTCCTCGGGCTCTGCGGCCGCCTCGGGCCCGAGTGCCCGGGAGATCCGTGACTGGGCCCGTTCCAACGGCTTCGACGTGCCCGACCGGGGCCGCGTCTCGGCCGAGGTGCGCGAGGCCTTCGACGCCGCCCACTGATCCCGACGCCGAGCCGGCGTGAGGTTGCCCGCAGTCTTCACCGGGTGCTTCACGCCGGCTCGGCGGCATTTCGGCGGGCCGTTTCCCGCCGACCGGACGGGCCTGTTCGCTCAGAGCGGAGCGTGAATACAGGGCCACGGGGAACGCGTAGGCTGGGATCGGGGTTAGTTCATCTGTCCGGTCCCGTCGGCCCCTGAACGGGACGGCCCCGAACTCCTGAGGAGACTTGAGCATGTTCGAGCGGTTCACAGACCGAGCCCGCCGGGTGGTCGTGCTGGCCCAGGAAGAGGCCCGCATGCTCTCCCACAACTACATCGGTACGGAGCACATCCTGCTCGGCCTGATCCACGAGGGCGAGGGCGTTGCCGCCAAGGCGCTCGAGAGCCTCGACATCTCGCTGGAGGCGGTCCGGGCCCAGGTCGAGGAGATCATCGGCCAGGGGCAGCAGGCCCCCAGCGGTCACATCCCCTTCACGCCGCGCGCCAAGAAGGTGCTCGAGCTCTCCCTGCGCGAGGCGCTCCAGCTCGGCCACTCCTACATCGGGACCGAGCACATCCTGCTCGGCCTGATCCGCGAGGGCGAGGGCGTCGCCGCCCAGGTGCTGCAGAAGCTGGGCGCCGACCTCAACCGGGTGCGCCAGCAGGTCATCCAGCTGCTCTCGGGGTTCCAGGGCAAGGAGTCCGCGTCCTCCGGCGCCGCCGCGAGCGGCGCCGCGGGCGACGCCCCGTCGTCCTCGCTGGTGCTCGACCAGTTCGGTCGCAACCTGACCCAGGACGCCCGCGAGGGCAAGCTGGACCCGGTCATCGGCCGGGAGCAGGAGATCGAGCGGGTCATGCAGATCCTGTCCCGCCGTACGAAGAACAACCCGGTCCTCATCGGCGAGCCCGGCGTCGGCAAGACGACGATCGTCGAGGGCCTGGCCCAGGACATCGTCAAGGGCAACGTCCCCGAGACGCTCAAGGACAAGCAGATCTACACCCTCGACCTGGGGGCCCTGGTCGCGGGCTCGCGCTACCGCGGTGACTTCGAGGAGCGCCTGAAGAAGGTGCTCAAGGAGATCCGCACCCGCGGCGACATCGTGCTGTTCATCGACGAGATCCACACCCTCGTCGGTGCCGGCGCGGCCGAGGGTGCCATCGACGCCGCCAGCATCCTCAAGCCGATGCTGGCCCGCGGCGAGCTGCAGACCATCGGTGCGACGACCCTCGACGAGTACCGCAAGTACCTCGAGAAGGACGCCGCGCTGGAGCGCCGCTTCCAGCCGATCCAGGTCGCCGAGCCCTCGATCGCCCACACGATCGAGATGCTCAAGGGCCTGCGGGACCGCTACGAGGCCCACCACCGGGTGACCATCACCGACGAGGCGCTGGTCTCCGCGGCGACGCTGGCCGACCGCTACATCTCCGACCGGTTCCTGCCCGACAAGGCCATCGACCTCATCGACGAGGCCGGCTCGCGGCTGCGGATCCGCCGGATGACCGCCCCCGCCGACCTGCGCGAGTACGACGAGAAGATCGGCGACGTGCGGCAGCGCAAGGAGGCCGCGATCGACGGCCAGGACTTCGAGGCGGCCGCGCGCCTGCGCGACGAGGAGAAGCAGCTCATCGCCAAGAAGTCCGAGCGTGAGCGGCAGTGGCGCGCGGGGGACATGGACGAGGTCGCGGAGGTCGACGAGGAGCTGATCGCCGAGGTGCTCGCCGTCGCGACGGGCATCCCGATCGTGAAGCTCTCCGAGGAGGAGTCCACCCGGCTGCTCAAGATGGAGGACGAGCTCCACAAGCGCGTCATCGGCCAGGAGGAGGCCGTCAAGGCCCTCTCGCGGGCGATCCGTCGTACCCGTGCCGGCCTGAAGGACCCGAAGCGCCCCGGCGGCTCGTTCATCTTCGCCGGCCCCTCCGGTGTCGGAAAGACGTGGCTGTCCAAGACGCTCGCGGAGTTCCTCTTCGGCGACGAGGACGCGCTGATCCAGCTCGACATGAGCGAGTTCGGCGAGAAGCACACGGTCTCGCGGCTGTTCGGCTCGCCCCCCGGCTACGTCGGCTACGAGGAGGGTGGCCAGCTCACCGAGAAGGTGCGGCGCAAGCCGTTCTCGGTCGTGCTGTTCGACGAGGTCGAGAAGGCGCACCCGGACATCTTCAACAGCCTGCTGCAGATCCTGGAGGAGGGTCGGCTGACCGACTCCCAGGGCCGGGTGGTCGACTTCAAGAACACCGTCATCATCATGACCACCAACCTCGGCACCCGCGACATCGCCAAGGGCGTGAACCTCGGGTTCCAGCAGGGTGGCGACGCGGCGGGCTCCTACGACCGGATGAAGGCGAAGGTCTCCGACGAGCTCAAGCAGCACTTCCGTCCGGAGTTCCTGAACCGTGTCGACGAGATCATCGTGTTCCCGCCGCTGTCGCAGGAGCAGATCATCTCGATGGTGGACAACATGATCGCGTGCGGTGGAGACGCGGCTGAAGGACCGCGACATGCAGCTCGAGCTGACGCAGCCGGCGAAGAACCTGCTCGCGGAGCGGGGCTTCGACCCGGTCCTCGGTGCGCGACCGTTGCGTCGTACCGTCCAGCGCGAGATCGAGGACACGCTCGCCGAGAAGATGCTCTACGGCGAGGTCGGGCCCGGCCAGATCGTGCTCGTGGACGTCGAGGGCGAGGGCCCCGAGGCGACCTTCACCTTCGAGGGGCAGAAGGTCGGCAGCCTGCCGGACCTGCCGCCCTTCGAGACCGCGGGCGTCGAGGCCGCGCCGAGCGAGGGTGACGACGAGCCCGGACCGGTGGACGTGCCGAAGTCGCCCGAGAACGACTGACGGGGTCCCGCCCCACGCAGTCTGCGTCATCCGGCCCGGTCGCTGCGAGCGACCGGGCCGGAGGACGTCTCGGGGTCCTCATGGACCAGCCCGCGCGTCAGGGCAGGGCGTAGGTGCCGCGCGGGGTGCGCACGACCAGCCCGTCCTCGACCAGGCTGGCCAGGCAGCGGGCGCGCTGCAGCTCCTCCGCCCAGGCCGCGTCGAGGCGGGCCTGGGCGACCTCTCCCTCGGCGTCGCGCAGCACGGCGAGCAGCCGGCCGCGGCACTGGCGGTCGGTCCCGGCCCAGGCCTGCGCGCGGCGCGGTGGCCCGTCGTACGCCGGGTGGCCGGCCGCCCGCCACGCGCAGCGGTCCGCGAGTGGGCACGCGCCGCACCGGGGGTTGGCGGCGGTGCAGACCAGGGCGCCCAGCTCCATGACGGCGACCGACCAGGTCGCCGCCGTCGGCTCGTCGGCCGGCAGCAGGTCCGCGGCCAGCGCCCGCTCGCCCTTGGTGACGCTCGCGGCCGGGAACTCCACGCCGGTGGCGACCCGGGCGAGCACCCGGCGCACGTTGGTGTCGAGCACGACGTGGCGCCTGCCGTGGGCGAAGGTGGCGATGGCGGCCGCCGTGTAGTCGCCGATGCCGGGCAGTGCGCGCAGGTCGTCGTACGACGCCGGCACCTCGCCGCCGTGCTGCTCGACGATCGCGGTGGCCGCAGCGTGCAGCCGCAGGGCCCGGCGCGGGTAGCCGAGCCGGCCCCAGGCCCGGACTGCGTCGCCCGCAGCATCGGACGCGAGCGCGGCCGGGGTCGGCCACCGGCGCAGCCACTCCTCGTGGACGGGGAGGACCCGGGCGACCGGGGTCTGCTGGAGCATGAACTCCGAGACCATCACCGACCACGGGCAGGCCGAGGCGGAGCGCCAGGGCAGCTCGCGCGCGTGCTCGTCGTACCACGCCAGGACCGGCTCGTGCAGATCGCTCATCGGGGCCATTCTCGCCGTCGGCCGGACCGTCACGCCGCCGGGGGCGGGATGCACTGCAGGCGCCGTCCTCGGTGTCGGTGTGGCACCGCGAACCACGGCCGACTGCTGGCTAGCGTTGCGCCATGTCGTCCCTCACCCGCGGTCCGCTGCCGGCCCGCGTGTACTGGCGGCGTCGCGTCATGGTGCTCGGCTCCGCGTTCCTGCTCGTCTTCGCCTTCGCGCGCCTGCTGGGGGCGGGCAGCGATGCCTCCTCCGCGCCGGAGGAGGAGGCCGCCCAGGTCTCCGCGGACCGCACCACGCCGACGTCCGGGCCCAGCGTCGTGACCACCTCGCCCACGGGGAGCTCCCAGGGCAAGCCCGGCAAGCACCACAAGTCGAGCCAGGCACCCGTGCCGGCCGAGCCGGACGGGCCCTGCGCCGACGAGGACGTCGTGGTGACCCCCGAGGTGAAGGGCGCGATCGCCGGACGCGACGTGCACATCAAGCTGAAGCTGAACACCCGCGAGTCCGAGGCCTGCACCTGGAAGGTCTCGCGGGACACGCTGACCCTCAAGGTGACCTCGGGCAAGGACGACATCTGGTCGACGCGGCAGTGTCCCCGGGCCATCCAGGCACATGAGGTCGTGGTGCGCCGCGACACCTCGACGTCGATCGGGGTGACGTGGAACTCCCGTCGCTCCGACGACGGGTGCTCGCGGCTCACCGAGTGGGCGCTGCCCGGCTACTACCACATCGAGGTGGCGGCGCTCGCGGGCGAGCCCACCGACGAGCAGTTCCAGCTCGAGGCGCCCACCGCGCCGGTGATCACCCGGTCGCCGTCGCCCCACCAGAAGCCCTCCGGGCGACCGGTCGCCTCGCCGTCCGGCTCGAGCTCGCCCGACTGACGCCGGTCAGACGTAGCGTTCGAGGATGGTCGACTCCGCCAGGCGGGAGAGGCCTTCGCGGACGCTGCGGGCGCGCAGCTCGCCGACCCCCTCCACGGCCTGCAGGTCGTCGATGCCGGCGGAGAGCAGCTTCTGCAGCGTGCCGAAGTGGTCCACCAGCCGGTCCACGACCGCGCTCGGGAGCCGCGGCACCTTGGCCAGCAGCCGGTAGCCGCGCGGCGCCACGGCTCCGTCGAGGTGCTCGCCGGTGCCCAGCCCGAGCGCTCGGGCGGCGGCGGCCGGGTCGACCAGCTCGGTGGGCGAGAGCGACTCCAGGCGGTGCAGCAGCGCCTCGGGGGTCCGGGTGCGCCGGCCCGCCGGCAGGTAGTCGCGGATCACCAGCTCGCGCTCCGCGTCCACGCCGGTGATCAGCTCCTCCAGCTGGAGGGAGAGGAGCCGGCCGTCGGTGCCCAGCTCGAGGACGTAGTCCTCGATCTCCCGGGCGATCCGGGTGACCATCTCGAGGCGCTGGGCGACCACGGCGACGTCGCGCACGGTCACCAGGTCCTCGATCTCCAGGGCCGAGAGGGTGCTGGCGACCTCGTCGAGGCGGAGCTTGTAGCGCTCGAGGGTGGCGAGCGCCTGGTTGGCGCGGGAGAGGATCTGGCCGGAGTCCTCGAGGACGTGCCGGGTCTCGCCGACGTACGCCGCGATGATCTGCATCGACTGCGACACCGAGATCACGGGGTGGGCGGTCTGCCGGGCGACCCGGTCGGCGGTGCGGTGCCGGGTGCCGGTCTCCTCGGAGGGGATCGTGTGGTCAGGCATCAGGTGGACGGCCGCCCGGTAGATCCGGGTCACGTCCCTGTCGACGATGATCGCGCCGTCCATCTTGGCCAGCTCGCGCAGGCCGGTGGCGGTGAACGGCACGTCGAGGGTGAAGCCGCCGGTGGAGATCGACTCGACCGTCTTGTCGTGGCCGAGCACGATGAGCGCTCCGGTGCGACCCCGGAGAATGCGCTCCAGGCCGTCGCGCAGCGCGGTGCCGGGCGCGATGGAAGCGAGCGCGGCGCGCAGGCGTAGCGTTTCGTCCGAGCGGTCCGTGGCCACCACGCCGTTCCCTCCGTTCCGGCTGCGGCATAGGTCGGCCGCGCGTCCAGTCTAGGGGAGTGGGTGTGTCGCCGAGCACGGTTCCACCGGTGAGGCGCTGGCGAGCTCGCGCGCAGCGCGGCCGGACGGTCCCGATCGGCGCCACGGCGGTGTACCGGGCGGCGTGCCGGGGCGGCCGCGGGGTGGTCGGGCAGCGAGGCCCGGGAGGCTCAGACCGGGCGCGGCCCCTGCTCGCTGCGGGCGAGCTCGAGCAGCCGGAGGGCGCCGGCCACGTCGGACACCGGGATCACCCGCATGCCGTCGACGACGCGGGTGGCCTTCTGGGCGTCGGCGACCGGAGCGCCGTTGACGCGGTCGCCGGGCTCGACGGGCACGATCGCCACCCGGAACCCCAGCCGGGCCGCCTCGGCGATCCGCTGGGGCAGGTCGCGGACCCGGCGCAGCTCGCCGGCCAGGCCGATCTCGCCCATCGCGACGACGCCGCCGGGTGCCGCCCGCCCGGTGGTGGCCGAGGCCAGGGCGACCGCGACCGCGAGGTCGCTGGCGGGCTCGGACAGGCGGGCCCCGCCCACGGTGGACGCGAACACGTCGTGGGAGTGCAGCCGGATGCCGCAGTGCTGCTGGAGCACCGCCAGCACCATGGCCACCCGCGACCCGTCGAGGCCCGAGGTGGTGCGCCGCGGCCGCTCGCTGGCGGTCGGCGTCACCAACGCCTGGACCTCGGCGAGCAGCGGCCTGCGGCCCTCCATGGTCACCGCCACGCAGGTGCCGGGCACGTGGGCGTGGTGGTTCTCCACGAACAGCCCGGTCGGGTCGGTCACCGCGGAGATCCCGTCGGCGGACAGGTCGAAGCAGCCCACCTCGTCGATCGGGCCGAACCGGTTCTTCATCGCCCGGACCATCCGGAAGCGTGAGTTGCGGTCGCCCTCGAAGTGCAGGACGACGTCGACGACGTGCTCGAGGACCCGGGGACCGGCGATCGAGCCGTCCTTGGTGACGTGGCCGACGATCACGGTCGTGATGTTGCGCGTCTTGGCCACCCGGACCAGGGCGGCGGCGACCTCCCTGACCTGGGTGACGCCGCCGGGAACCCCCTCGGTGCCCGAGGCGCCGATGGTCTGCACGGAGTCGACGACCAGCAGGGTCGGCCGGACCTGCTCGATGTGGGTGAGCACGGCACCGAGGTCGGTCTCGGCGGCGAGGAAGAGCTCGTCGTGGACGCCGCCGGTGCGGTCGGCGCGGAGCCGGACCTGGGAGGCGGACTCCTCGCCGGTGACGTAGAGCGTGCGGCGCTGGTAGCGGGCGGTCTGCGCGGCGACCTCGAGCAGCAGCGTGCTCTTCCCGACCCCGGGCTCTCCCGGCGAGCAGGATCGCCGCACCCGGCACCAGGCCACCGCCGAGCACCCGGTCGAGCTCCGGCACCCCGCTGGTGCGGAACGTGGAGTCCTCCACCGAGACGCTCCCGATCGGGACCGCGGGCCGGGTGACCGGCGCCGCCGCGGCCCGGGTGGCCGGGGCAGCGGCCTCGGCGACCGAGCCCCAGGCCTGGCACTCGCCGCAGCGCCCGACCCACTTGGCGGTCTCCCATCCGCACTCGGTGCAGCGGAAGGCAGGACGTGGCGGTTTCGGCATGGCGGGAACGCTAGGGCAACGCGCCGACAACGCCGCGCTGACACGTGCGCGTGGAGCGGGGAGCGGTCCGGTTATGATCCGCTTGGAACGTTCCAGTCCTGCGGGGGACGGATGGTGACGTGTGCGGGAGGACGGTCGGATGACGAGGAGCCTGGGGCGCGTCCCTGCGCCACCGCCGACGCTGGCGGACGTGGCCGAGAAGGCCGGGGTCTCGCGCCAGACGGTGTCGAACGCCGTCAACAACCCCGACCTGCTGCGCACCGACACCCTCGCCCGGGTGCAGGAGGCCATCGAGGAGCTCGGCTACTCGCCCAACCGGGCCGCCCGCAACCTGCGGACCCGCGCCTCGCACCTGATCGGGATGCGGATCAACCCGGCGCAGGAGGGCACCGCCAACGCCACGATGGACCGCTTCGTCCACTCGCTGGTGGAGACGTCGGGGGTGGCCGGCTACCACGTCCTCCTGTTCGCCGGCAGCCACCAGGACCCGCTGGAGGGGTACGACGACCTGCTGCGCTCGACGGCGGTGGACGCCTTCGTCGTCACCGACACCTACCTGGGCAACCCGCAGGCGGCCTGGCTGGAGTCGCGCCGGGCCCCGTTCGTGGCGTTCGGCCGCCCCTGGGACAACCCCGGTGCCACCCACCCGTGGGTCGACGTCGACGGCGCGGCGGGCGCCGACCTGGCCACCACCCACCTGCTCGACCGGGGACATCGGCGGATCGCGTGGATCGGGTGGCGCAAGGACTCCCGCATCGGGGAGGACCGGCGGTCGGGGTGGAGCCGGGCGCTGCGCTCCCGGGACCTGCCGACCACGGGGCTGGCCTCGCGGGTCGAGGACACCGTGGCGAGCGGGCGCGAGGCGAGCGCGGTGCTGCTCGACGAGGCACACCCCAGCGCCTTCGTGTGCGCCTCCGACACGCTGGCGATGGGGGTGCTGCACACCCTGGCCGAGCGTGGCCTGGCCCCCGGGCGCGACGTGGCCGTGGTGGGCTTCGACGACTCCCAGGTGGCCCAGGTCGTGCCGCCCGGGCTCACCTCCGTGCGCCAGCCGCTCGAGGACGTCGCCGTCGAGATCGTCAAGGCCCTCGAGGGTCTCCTCGGCCATCCCCACCAGGCGCCCCGGGGTGTCCTGCTCACCCCCACCCTCGCCGTCCGCGGCTCGAGCTAGCGCAGACGCGTCAGCGGATCCGCTGATGGCGGCCGCTCAGAACCGCTTCCACCAGAGGTTGACCGCGTAGTCCACCTCGGTGCCGTCGTGCCCGGCCAGGACCTCGTCCGCGACCTCCCGGCTGAGCTCGATGCGTACGACGCTCTCGAGGTCGGCGCGCGAGGAGAACGACCACCGGATGTCGACCGGCACCCGGGTCCAGCCCCGCGTCGACCAGAACCGCTCGACCACCTCGGGCGCGGGCAGGTGCGGGTAGCCGCGCCGGAACCAGGCCCCGAACGTGGAGCGGGTGGGATCGTTGTCGATGACGAACGCCGTGCCGCCGCGGCGCACGACCCGGTCCAGCTCGGCGAGTCCGGGCTCGCAACCGGGGCCGAGGAAGTACGCCCACCGGGCGTGCACCAGGTCCACCGACGCGTCCGGCACCGGCAGCGCCTGGGCGGTGCCCTCGAGGACGGTGACGTTGCCGAGCCGCCGGGTACGCCGACGGGCCAGGGCCGCGAGGTCGGGGTGCGGCTCGACGCCGGTCACCGTCGCGGCCGAGGCCGCGAAGCGGGGGAGGTGGAAGCCGGTGCCGCAGCCGACGTCGAGGACCGATCGTCCCGCCCAGCCGGACCCGCCGAGGATCGACGACATCGCCGCCTCGAGCCGCCCGTCGGGGTCGACGGCGCGGTTCTCGACCTCGTACGTCGCGGTGTGGTGCCAGATGTTCGGGCTCGGCACCGCGCCGGGGAGGGCCGGCCCGGATGCGGCCGTCACGACCCTTCGAGACGCTCGCGACGTGGTCCGCGCCTCCGGCGGGGCCACCGCTGGCTCAGAGTCGGACCAGGCCGTTGGGGGTCTGCACCTGCGCGGCGATGATGCCGGGCGTGCCGTGCGGCGCGACCCACTCGACCTTGACGTCCTCGAGCGGGGCCTCGACCGTCTCGCCGAGCCACTCGCTGACCCGCTGCGGGTCGCCGGCGATCTCCAGGCAGGCCAGGGAGTACGCCGGGTCGGCACCGTTGCTCGGGTGCAGCTGCGCCGGGCTGTCCCACTGGACGAAGAACGGCAGCTGCGGGTCGGCGATCAGCCCGTTGACGCCGATCTGCTTCCAGCGCAGCTCGGTGCCGTCCGGGACGTGCCGACTGCCCACGGCGGCCTCGCGGCCCAGCCGGGTCTCGACCGTCGTGATGTCGTCGACCGCGACGACCCAGCCGAGCCAGCCCCCGCCGAGCGCCGAGCGGGCGCGCACGGCCTGGCCGAACGGCGCCTTGTCGGACGCCGGGTGGTCGAGCACCTCGACGATCTCGATGTAGGTGCCGTCAGCCAGCGGCATGGTCATGTTGCGGGTCCCGAAGCGTGGGTGCACGCCTCCGTCGATGAAGTCCCGGCCGAGCAGTCCCCCGATGCGCTGGGCAGTGCTGGCGAGGCCATCCGGTCCTGCTGCGTAAGAAAGATGGTCCAGGCGCATGTCAAGCATTCTCGACAACGCGATTCGTCCGCCGCGCAGCGGGGTGCGGATCTCTTGATGTCGAGACGTTCTGGAGCGCGTGGCACGCTCCGGTGCGTCAGCGCGGATCCGCCGGGTGCAGGGCCAGTGCCGACCGGGAGCGCAGGTGCGCCTCGCAGTGCCGGGCCAGCTCGTCGTACGCCGCCTTGCCCATCAGCTCGGTCAGCTCGGGCTCGTGGGTGAGGTAGACCGGCTCGACCGCGACGTGCGCCTCGGTGTTGCCCGAGCAGTACCAGTCGAGGTCGTGGCCGCCCGGACCCCAGCCGCGCCGGTCGTACTCGCCGATCGACACCTCGGTGTACGCCGTGCCGTCCTGTCGCTCGACCTCGCGGAAGGTACGCCGGATCGGGAGCTGCCAGCACACGTCCGGCTTGGTCTCCAGCGGGTTGCGGCCCTGCTGGAGCGCCAGCCCGTGCAGCGCGCAGCCCGCGCCACTGTGGAAGTTGGCGCGGTTGTGGAACACGCACGCGCGCTGCCCGTCGACCTCGACGGTGAGCGTCTTGCGCTCGCCGTCCTCGTCGGTCTCGATCCAGTCCGACTTCTTCGCGGTGCGCCCGGCCGGCTTGAACTGCCACTGGGTCTCGTCGAGCTCGTCGACGAACGCCGCGACCCGACGCTCGTCGTCCTTGTCGGCGAAGTGGGCGCCGAGCGTGCAGCAGCCGGTGTCCGGGGCGTCGGCGTAGATGCCCTGGCAGCCCTGGCCGAAGATGCACATGTAGCTCGAGGTGAGCCAGGTCAGGTCGCAGCGCATCACCTGCGAGTCGTCGGCCGGATCCGCGAACTCGACGTACGCGCGTGGGAACACCAGGTCGACTTCGGGCACGCCTCCACCCTACGTGCCGGGTAGCGTGGAGCCATGCGTCTGGGCGTCCTCGACATCGGGTCAAACACCGGGCACCTGCTCGTGGTCGATGCCCACGGCGGCGCCGCGCCGCTGCCGGCGTTCTCCTACAAGGAGCCGTTGCGGCTTGCCGAGCACCTCGACGACGGGGGCGCTGTCTCGCAGACCGGCATCGACGCGCTGACCGCCTTCACGGCGCAGGCCCTCGTGGTGGCCGAGGACAAGGGCTGCGAGGACATGGTCGCCTTCGCGACCTCGGCGGTGCGCGACGCGGTCAACTCCGACTCCGTCCTCGACCACGTGCACGAGTCCACCGGCGTACGCATCGAGGTGCTCTCCGGTGAGGACGAGGCGCGGCTGACGTTCCTGGCCGTACGCCGCTGGTTCGGCTGGTCGGCCGGGCGGCTGGCGGTCTTCGACATCGGTGGTGGCTCCCTGGAGATCGCGGGCGGCGCGGACGAGTCCCCGGACGTGGCCTGGTCGCTGCCGCTGGGCGCCGGCCGGCTCTCCCGTCAGTTCTTCGGCGGCAGTCGGCCCGACGACGAGGCGATCCGGGGGCTGCGCAAGCAGATCCGGGCCGAGATCGCCCGCGACGCCGGCCACCTGCTGCGGGCCGGAGCGCCGGACCATGCGGCGGCCACCTCGAAGACGTTCCGGTCGCTGGCCCGGATCTGCGGGGCGGCGCCCTCCGGCGACGGGCCGCTGGTGCCGCGCAGCCTGCCGCGAGACGTGCTCCGCGAGTGGCTGCCCAAGCTGGTGGCGATGACCCCCGAGGAGCTGGCCGACCTGCCCGGCGTCTCGCCCAGCCGGACCCACCAGATCGTGCCCGGAGCGCTGGTGGCGGAGGCGGCGATGGACATCTTCGATCTCGACTTGCTCGAGATCTGCCCCTGGGCCCTGCGGGAGGGCGTCATCCTCGAGCGGCTCGACCAGATCAGCGTGCTCGGCTAGCCATGCCGCCCCGCATCGGACTCTCCACGGCCTCGGTCTACCCCGAGTCGTCGGCGCACGCCTTCGGGTACGCCGCGCAGCTGGGGTACGACGCCGTCGAGGTGATGGTCGGCATCGACTCGCTGAGCCAGCAGACCTCGGCGGTCAAGCAGCTCTCCGAGCACCACGACGTGCCGGTGTGCGCGATCCACGCACCGTGCCTGCTGTTCACCCAGCGGGTCTGGGGCACCGAGCCGTGGGGCAAGCTCGAGCGCTCCGCCGAGATGGCGGCCGCGGTCGGCGCCGAGGTGGTCGTCGTGCACCCGCCGTTCCGGTGGCAGAAGGAGTACGCCCGCGACTTCGTCAACGGGGTCGCCGCGCTGGAGGAGTCCACGGGCATCGCGTTCGCCGTCGAGAACATGTATCCGTGGCGGGCCTCCTCGCGCCGCGGGATGGAGATGTACCTGCCCGGCTGGGACCCGTCCGCGGAGCCCTACGCGAACACCACGATCGACCTGTCGCACGCCGCCATCGCGCACTCCGACCCGATCCACATGGCCAAGCGGCTCGGCGACCGGCTGCGGCACATCCACCTGACGGACGGCACCGGCTCGGCCAAGGACGAGCACCTGGTCCCGGGCCGCGGGACGATGGGCGCCGCACCGTTCCTGGAGCACCTGGCGGCGACCGGCTTCGCGGGCGAGGTCGTCGTCGAGATCAACACCCGCAAGTGCGGCAGCCGCGAGGAGCGGGAGCGCGACCTGCTCGAGTCGCTGCAGTTCGCGCGCGAGCACTCCGCGGTGACGGCCTCGTGACCGGTACCCGCGCCGGCACCGGGCCGGGCGCCCGCCGCGGACGCCGACCCGGCGCCCCGGACACCCGCGCGGCGATCCTCGGCGCGGCCCGTGAGCTGTTCGCGTCCTCCGGCTACGGCGGTACGTCGATCCGCGCGGTCGCCGGGGCGGCCGGGGTGGACGCGGCGCTCGTGCACCACTACTTCGGCACCAAGGACGACCTGTTCCTCGCGGCCCTCGAGCTCCCCATCGACCCGCGCTCGGCGATGCTCCCGGTGGTCGAGGGCGGGGTCGAGGGGGCCGGCGCGCGGCTGCTGCGGGTCTTCCTCGGCGTGTGGGACGACGAGCAGAACCGGCAGTCGCTGCTGGCGCTGGTGCGCGGCCTCGCGGAGCCCAGCGGGCAGCGGCTGCTGCGCGACGGCGTGCTCCAGATGGTGTTCGTGCCGGTCGGCCGCGGGCTCGGCATCGACGAGCCGGAGCGGCGGATGGCGCTGGTCGCCTCGCAGCTGGTCGGCGTCGTGATCCTGCGCTACCTGCTGTGCGCCGAGCCGCTGGCCTCGATGTCGCCCGAGGACCTCGTCGCCACCTACGCCCCCACGCTGCAGCGGTACCTGGCGGAGCCGCTGCCGTAGCGGGCACTTTCACCGGTCAGCCGGTGAAAGTGGTTCCTGTCAGGGGGTAGAACCCCTGACAAGAACCTGATTCCCCTGACCAGTCCCTTGCCACGGAGCCGGGCTCGCCCGCATAATTCAACACATGATGAAAAACGCGGTGGAGGTGCGGGACCTGGTCGTCGTCCGCGGTGGGCGCGAGGTGCTGCGACATCTGGACATCACCATCGGTGGCGGCGTGACCGGCCTGCTCGGCCCGTCCGGCTGCGGCAAGTCCACGCTGATGCGGTCGCTGGTCGGCGTGCAGCAGCTCGCCGGCGGCACCGTGACCGCCTTCGGCCTCGAGGCCGGCAGCCGCCCGCTGCGCGACCGGATCGGCTACGTCACCCAGGCCGCCAGCGTGTACGACGACCTCACCGTCGCCGAGAACCTGACCTTCTTCGCCCGGGTGCTCGGGGTCGGCCGGGACGCGGCCGACGCGTCGCTCGAGGCCGTCGACCTCGCCCAGCAGCGCGACCAGGTCGTCGGCCGCCTCTCGGGCGGCCAGCGCTCCCGCGTCAGCCTGGCGGTGGCCCTGCTGAAGAAGCCCGACCTGCTGGTGCTCGACGAGCCCACCGTGGGGCTCGACCCGGTGCTGCGCCGCGACCTGTGGGGCCTCTTCCACCGGCTCGCCGAGCAGGGCGCCGCGGTCTTCGTCTCCAGCCACGTCATGGACGAGGCCGACCGGTGCGACCGGCTGCTGCTCATGCGCGAGGGCCGCATCATCGCCGACGGCACCCCCGCCGAGATCCGCCAGAAGACGGGCGCGGACGACATCGAGTCGGCGTTCCTCACGATCGTCGAGGAGGACGCCGCATGACTCCCCGCATCACACTGGCCGTCGCCGGCCGGGTGCTGATCCAGCTGCGCCGCGACCACCGCACGCTCGCCATGCTGCTCCTGCTGCCGTGCCTCCTGATCTCGCTGCTCTGGTGGATGTACGAAGACTCCGACCCGGCGCTCTTCGACCGGATCGGCCCGGCGCTGCTGGCGATCTTCCCGGTGATCGTGATGTTCCTGGTCACCAGCGTCACCACCCTCCGCGAGCGCGCCAGCGGCACCCTCGAGCGGCTGCTGTCCATGCCCATGGGCAAGCTCGACTTCCTGGTGGGCTACGCGCTCGCCTTCGGCCTGGTCGCCGCGCTCCAGTCGGTGCTGGCGGTCTCGACCAGCGTCGGGCTGCTCGGTCTCGACGTGCTCGGGCCGGTGTGGCTGCTGACCGTGGTCGCCGTCGCGGACGCCGTGCTCGGCACCGCGCTGGGGCTGTTCGTCTCGGCCTTCGCGCAGACCGAGTTCCAGGCCGTCCAGTTCATGCCCGCGCTGCTGATCCCCCAGCTGCTGCTGTGCGGGCTGTTCGTGCCGCGCTCGGAGCTGCCGACGTTCCTCGAGAAGGTCAGCGACGTGCTGCCGCTGTCGTACGCCGTCGACGCGATGCAGCACCTGACCACCAGCGCGAGCACCGCGGACGTCTGGCGAGACGTCGCGATCGTCGCCGGCTTCGCGCTCGCCGGCCTCGCCCTCGGCGCCGCGACCCTGCGGCGGCGCACCGCCTGAGGGCCCGGTCGCGCGGTCCCTCGCCGCTTCGTTCCTGACCGGTGGTACGGCGTAGCCTGTGCCGCATGTCCCTGCTCCGTCAGCCGATCCTGCTGCTCGCCCGCAGCGAGAAGGTCAAGAAGCTCGTCAGCACGATGCCCGTCTCCTCGGGGATCGTGACCAGCTACGTTCCCGGCGAGACCACCGAGTCCGCCGTCGACGCGACGGCAGGGCTGGTCGACGACGGGCTGCGCGCCACCTTGGACTTCCTCGGCGAGGACACCCTGGACGTCGAGCACGCCGACGCCACCGTGGCGGCGTACCTCGACCTGCTCCAGCAGCTCTCCGCCCGCGGGCTGACCCGCAGCGCCGAGGTCTCGGTGAAGCTCTCGGCGATCGGCCAGGCCATCCCGGAGACCGGTGACAAGGTCGCGCTGGAGCACGCCCGCACCATCTGCCGGGCCGCGCGCAACGCCGGCACCACGGTCACCCTGGACATGGAGGACCACACCACCACCGACCGGACCCTCGCGACGCTGCGCGAGCTGCGCAAGGACTTCCCGGAGACCGGCGCCGTGCTCCAGGCCTACCTGCACCGCACCGAGGCCGACTGCCGCGCGCTCGCCTACGAGGGCTCCCGGGTCCGCCTGTGCAAGGGCGCCTACAAGGAGCCCGAGGCGGTCGCGTTCCAGGACCGGCTCGAGGTCGACAGGTCCTACGTCCGCTGCCTGAAGGTGCTGCTGGCCGGCCAGGGCTACCCGATGATCGCCAGCCACGACCCGCGGATGGTCGAGATCGCCTCCTCGCTCGCCAGCCGCTACGGCCGGGCGCAGGGGTCCTACGAGTTCCAGATGCTCTACGGCATCCGCCCCGACGAGCAGAAGCGGCTCGCGGAGAGCGGCGAGACGATGCGCGTCTACATCCCCTACGGCCTCGAGTGGTACGGCTACCTCATGAGACGTCTCGCCGAGCGTCCGCAGAACCTGTCATTCTTCCTGAAGTCCCTGATCTCGAAGAAGTAGCCCGGGGGAGGCAGCCATGACGGAGCAGGCGCGCGCGGGGCAGGTGCAGACCGCGATCCTCGGCGCCGGGGTGATGGGGGAGACCCTCCTCTCGGGGCTCGTCCGCGCCGGCCGGCGCGTCGACAACCTGCTGGTCGGTGAGAAGCGCCCGGAGCGGGCCCGCGAGCTCGAGGAGCGGTACGGCGTCGCCGTGGTCTCCAACGTCGAGGCGGCCCGCAAGGCCGACACCCTGGCGCTGGTGGTGAAGCCCCAGGACATGGGCGACCTGCTCGACGAGATCGCCGGCGAGCTGCGCCGCGGACAGCTGGTGGTCTCCCTGGCCGCCGGCATCACCACCGCCTTCATCGAGTCGCGGGTGCCCGAGGGCGTCGCCGTGGTCCGGGTCATGCCGAACACCCCGGCCCTGGTCGACGAGGGCATGGCCGCCATCTCGCCCGGCTCGCACTGCGACGACGGGCACCTCGCGGAGGCCGAGGCGCTGATGGCCTCGGTCGGTCGGGTGCTCCGGATCCCCGAGCGCCAGCAGGACGCCGTCACCGCGATCTCCGGCTCGGGCCCGGCCTACATCTTCTTCGTCGTGGAGTCGATGATCGAGGCGGGTGTCCACCTCGGGCTGCCCCGCGCCACCGCCACCGACCTGGTCGTCCAGACCGTCGTCGGCTCGGCGAAGATGCTGCGCGAGACCGGCTCCCACCCCGTCGTGCTGCGCGAGCAGGTCACCTCCCCGGCCGGCACGACCGCCGCCGCGCTGCGGGAGCTGGAGATCCACAAGGTGCGCGCGGCGTTCCTCGCAGCCATGGAGGCAGCCCGCGACCGCTCCCGCGCGCTCGCCGAGGGCTCCTGAGCGGCCGCTCCCGCGCGATCCGGCTGCCACACTGGCCGGCATGGAGACCTGCCGCACGCCGGACGACCGTTTCGACGACCTCCCCGACTTCCCCTGGCGGCCGGCGTACGCCGAGGTGCCCGACGGTGAGGGCGGCACCCTGCGGATGGCGTACGTCGAGGCCGGCCCGGCGGACGGGCCGGTGGCCCTGCTGCTCCACGGCGAGCCGACCTGGTCCTTCCTCTACCGGCACGTGATGAGGGTGCTCGCGGAGGCCGGGATCCGCGCCGTCGCGCCGGACCTGGTCGGGTTCGGCCGCTCCGACAAGCCGCTGCACGCGGGCGACCACTCCTTCGCGCGCCACGTCGAGTGGGTGCGGGCCCTCGCCCTCGACCACCTCGACCTGCGCGACGTCACGCTGGTCGGCCAGGACTGGGGCGGGCTGATCGGGCTGCGCCTGGTCGCCGAGCACCCGGACCGCTTCGCCCGGGTCGTCGCCGCCAACACCGGACTGCCGACCGGTGACTTCGACATGCCCGAGGTGTGGTGGCTGTTCCGCAACGCGGTCGAGAAGGCCGAGGTGCTCGACGTGGGCCGCCTGGTCGCCGCCGGCTGCCAGCGCGGTCTCGACGACGCCGCGCGTGCGGCGTACGACGCGCCGTTCCCCGACGAGACCTCCAAGGCGGGGCCCCGGGTGATGCCCACGCTGGTGCCGACCCGCCCCGACGACCCGGCGACCGAGGCCAACCGGGCCGCCTGGGAGGTGCTGACCCGCTGGGACAAGCCGTTCCTGACCGCGTTCAGCGACGGCGACCCGATCACCGGCGCGATGGCGCCGATCCTGCGCAAGCTGGTGCCCGGCGCCGCGGGCCTCGACCACCCGGTCCTCGCGGGCGCCGGCCACTTCCTGCAGGAGGACGCCGGGGACGAGCTCGGCCGGGTGGTCGCCTCCTTCGTGCGGGCCTGACCGGCGAGGGGGCGACCGCCCGGGACCTTCGCCGCTTGTCGACGGGGTCACCGCGTGGTGCAGTGGCGGCAACCCGAGGAGGTGGCCGGGATGGCGGCATCCCTGATCGCGGTCGTCGTGGACTGCACGGACCCCGGCGCCCTGGCGGACTTCTGGGCCGAGATCCTCTCCTGCAAGGCGGTCGAGCGGAACCCCGACGAGTTCCTGGTCCGTCCCTCGGGCCCCGCCACCCCGCTGTACTTCATGAAGGTCCCCGAGCCCAGGGTCGGCAAGAACCGCCTGCACGTCGACCTGGTCACCGACGGCCCCCTGGAGGAGGAGGTCGCCCGGCTGACCGGCCTCGGGGCGCGCCTGGCGGAGGTCCGCCAGGACCCGGGCTCGATGCCCAACCCGGACCGGTGGGCGGTGCTCGAGGACCCCGAGGGGCACGTCTTCTGCGTGACGAGCTCGGTGACCGTGACCGGCTGGGAGTAGCCCTACCCGAGGCCGATCGCGGCCTCGGCGGCGGCGAGCACGGGTGCGGTGACCTCGCGGCACCGGCCCGCGCCCGCGGCGTACACCTCCGACACGTGCGCGGGGTCTCCGGCCAGGTCTGCGTACCGCTCCTGGATCGGCTCGAGGGTCGCCACCACCGCGTCGGTCACCGCCTGCTTCAGGGCGCCGTACGTCGTGATGCCGTCGGCGGAGCCGCCGCAGGCGGCCAGCACCTCCAGCAGGTTCGTGACGCCCGGCTTGGCCGCCCGGTCGGCCCGGACCGCGGCCGGGCCGCTGTCGGAGTCGGTGACCGCCCGCGACACCTTGCGGCGGACCACGTCGGGCGGGTCGAGCAGGAAGATCGACCCGGCTGCGTCGGCGGACTTGCTCATCTTGCGGGTCGGGTCGGCCAGGTCCATGACCCGTGCCCCGAGGGTCGGGAGCGCGATCTCGGGCACCGTGAACACCGGGCCGTAGGTCGTGTTGAACCTGGTCGCGAGGTCGCGGGTCAGCTCGACGTGCTGGCGCTGGTCCTCGCCCACCGGCACCACTGCCGGCCGGTAGAGCAGGATGTCGGCCGCCATCAGCACCGGGTAGGTGTAGAGCGAGACCCGGGTGGAGTCCCGGCCCCGCCCCTTCTCCTTGAACTGGATCATCCGGTTCAGCTCGCCGGTGTGGGCCGTGCACTCCAGCAGGTGCGCCAGCCCGGTGTGCGCCGGCACCGCCGACTGGCGGAACAGCGTCGCCCGCTCGAGCCCGACCGCGAGCAGCAGGGTGGCCATCTCGGCGATCCGGTCCCGCAGCGACGCGGGGTCGTGGGTGGTGGTCATCGCGTGCAGGTCGGAGAGTCCGTAGTAGGCGTCCTCCTGGCGAGCCGCCATGGGGCGCAGCGCGCCCAGCAGGTTGCCGAGGGTGAGCCGGCCCGAGGGGGTCAGCAGCGAGAGCGTGGTGGTCATGTGGTGCTCCTGGGTCGAGGGCCCCGGGGCGACCGCGGTCGGGAACCGACCGGCGAAGGAGAGGCCGCCTCGTGGGCGGCCGGTGAAGTGCGTGCTTCGAACGTGGTCCGCCGTCAGGCGGGCCACCACTGGCTGGTCCGGAGGACCTCGGTGTTCGTCGGCACGGGTCGAGTCTGGCACACGCCCAGCCCGTGGCGCGACGAGTCGCGGGTGCCGGGCGGCCGGGTACGGTGCCCCCATGCCTGAGTGCTCCGGACCTGCGACGGTCGTCTTCGACAGGTCGCTCACGGAGTACGACTTCGGTCCCGCCCATCCGATGTCCCCGATCCGGGTCGACCTGACGATGCGGCTGGCCGAGGAGCTGGGAGTCCTCGACCACGGGCTGCGCCTCGTCCCCGCACCGATCGCGGACGAGGACCGGATCGCGACCGTGCACGACCCCCGCCTGATCGAGGCGGTGACCCGGGCCGGCAAGAACCCCGGGGTCCTCGACGAGGAGTTCGGGCTCGGCACCGACGACAACCCGACCTTCCGCGACATGCACCACGCCGCGGCGCACATCGTCGGCGCGAGCGTGGAGGCGTTCCGACAGGTCTGGACCGGCGAGAGCCTGCACGCGGTGAACATCACCGGCGGGCTCCACCACGCCATGCGGGACCGGGCGAGCGGCTTCTGCATCTACAACGACGTCGCCGTCGGCATCCAGTACCTCCTCGACCAGGGCGCGGAGCGGGTGGCCTACGTCGACATCGACGTCCACCACGGGGACGGCGTCGAGCGGATCTTCTGGGACGACCCCCGGGTGCTGACCATCAGCCTGCACGAGACCGGCCAGATGCTCTTCCCCGGCACCGGCTTCCCCAACGACGCCGGCGGGCCGGAGGCCCGGGGGAGCGCGGTCAACGTCGCGCTGCCGCCCGGCACCGGCGACGCCGGCTGGCTGCGCGCCTTCCACGCCGTGGTGCCGCCGCTGCTGCGCGAGTTCGACCCCGAGGTGCTCGTGACCCAGCACGGCTGCGACTCCCACATCGAGGACCCGCTGGCCCACCTGATGCTGACCGTGGACGGCCAGCGTGCGGCGTACCTCGCCCTGCACGACCTCGCCCACGAGGTGAGCGGCGGTCGCTGGGTCGTGACCGGGGGCGGCGGCTACGCCCTGGTCGAGGTCGTCCCCCGGGCCTGGACCCACCTGCTGGCGATCGTCGGGGGCCGTCCGCTGGACCCCGCCACCGACACCCCGGACGGCTGGCGGGCCTACGTCCGCGACGCCTTGCAGCGCACCCCGCCGTACCGCATGACCGATGGCCGCAACCCCGCGTGGCGGGACTGGTCGGAGGGATATGACCCCGAGACCTGGCTAGACCGGGCCATTCATGCGACCCGTACCGAGATCTTCCCCTGGCATGGGCTCGATCCGTTGCCCTGAACGTGCAACAGTGGGACACAAGTAAAGAATTGGTGGGGGATGCAAGAGGACACGCCGGAGTCACGCAAGTTGCTTTAGTGAACCTCTTCCCCATGAGTCACATCAGGCTCTATTCTCACCGTGCGCGAACGCGTGCAATCACCGGTGGGGAAGCCGGTGGCGCTTCGCAAAGAAAGTCGGTGCACGATGGCTACCAACTCGTCCGGGGACATCTCCGAAGCGAAGTTCCTGACCGTTGCCGAGGTTGCCGCGATGATGCGCGTCTCCAAGATGACCGTCTACCGCCTGGTCCACAACGGCGACCTGCCCGCCGTTCGCGTGGGCCGCTCGTTCCGCGTCCGTGAGGAGGATGCGAACGAGTACCTGCGCAAGAGCTTCTACAGCGCCGGCTGACCGGGTCCGCCCGGTCGCACTGACCCCACATGGTGGACATCGGTCCGCTGGATTCTGCCTGTCTCGCGCAGGCCTATAGGCTGTCCGGGTCCTCCGGGTGTTCCCGGTGCGACGACACAGCATCGTGAAAGGTATCCCGTGGGTTCTGTCATCAAGAAGCGGCGCAAGCGCATGGCCAAGAAGAAGCACCGCAAGCTTCTCAAGAAGACGCGCGTGCAGCGCCGCAAGCTCGGCAAGTAGGCCCCTCGCGCGATGGGCAGGGTCGGCAGAGTAGTCCTGGTCACCGGGGTCTCCCGCGACCTCGGACGGCGGTTCGCGCGAGCCGCCGCCTCCGACCCTGCCGTCGAGCGTGTGATCGGCGTGGACGTGGTCCCGCCGCGCGGTGACATCGGCGACGTCTCGTTCGTCCGGGCCGACATCCGCAACCCCGTCATCGCGAAGGTCATCGCGAAGGAGGACGTCGACACCGTCGTCCACATGAGCGTGATCGCGACCCCCGGCAGCGCCGGGGGACGCAACACGATGAAGGAGCTCAACGTCATCGGCACCATGCAGCTGCTCGCTGCGTGCCAGAAGGCGCCCGGGCTCCAGAACCTCGTGGTGAAGTCGACGACGACCGTGTACGGCGCCAGCAGCCGCGACCCGGCCATGTTCACCGAGGACATGGAACCGCGCCGCGCCCCCCTCGCGGGCTATGCCAAGGACGTCGCCGAGATCGAGGGCTACGTCCGTGGTTTCGCGCGCCGGCGTCCCGACGTCCGGGTCACCCTGATCCGGGCGGCCAACGTCGTCGGCCCGCACGTGACGAGCCCGATCACGTCGTACTTCCGGCTGCCGGTCATCCCGACCGTCTTCGGCCACGACCCGCGGCTCCAGTTCCTGCACGAGCGCGACCTGCTGGGTGTGCTCCAGCACGCGGTGGCACACGACGTTCCCGGCACCTTCAACGTGGCCGGGGACGGCGTCCTGATGCTGTCCCAGGCGATCCGCCGGCTGCAGCGCCCGTCGGTCGCGATGCCGGCCGCCGCACTCGGCAGCCTGGGCTCGGCGCTGCGCTCGGCCCGGCTCGCGGACTTCTCGCCGGAGCAGATGGCCTTCCTCACCTACGGCCGTGGTGTGGACACCCGGGCCATGCGCGAGGTGCTGAAGTTCGAGCCGGCCTTCTCGACCGCCGAGGCGTTCGCCGACTTCGGCTCGGTGCTGCCACCGACCGGCGGCCTGTCCGACAAGGCCCTCGGCAGGGTCGCCCGGGCGCTGCCGCGCGTCCCAGACGCGATCGGAGCCGGTCATGGGTGACGCGGAGATCATCCCCATCGGCACCCGCGGCCGCCCGGGCCGCGGCACCGGGAAGCAGCCCTCGTCCGCCGCGCGGAGCCTGGTCAACGGGGGCAAGCCGGCCGGCTCCGGCGAGCGCCGGCCGACCCCGGGGGAGAGCGCTGCAGCGGGGGAGAACGGCATCGCCCCCGGCGACGACGTGGCCGAGGTCCCCGTGACCCCGGAGCCGGAGCGTGCGCCGGCCACCACCCGGGAGCGAGCACCGCTGGCCGGCATCCCGACCTCGGACTGGCTCTCGGCGTTCCAGCACGCCGCCCGCGAGGTCTTCGGCGAGCAGTGGGAGCCGCAGCTGGCCCGCTTCCTGGCGTTCCTGCGCCGGCGGGTGACCGGTGACTACGTCGTCGACGAGTACGGCTTCGACCAGGAGATCACCCAGCGGTTCTTCATGGCGGCGCTGCGTCCGATCGCCGAGAAGTGGTTCCGCATCGAGGTGCGCGGGGCCGACAACATCCCCACGGAGGGGGGCGCCCTGGTCGTCTCCAACCACTCCGGCACCGTCCCGGTCGACGGCCTGATGACCATGGTCTCGATCCACGACCACACCGGGCGCTTCCTCCGGCCGCTCGGCGCCGACCTGGTGTTCCGGCTGCCGGTCTTCAGCACCATGGCCCGCAAGGGCGGCGCCACCCTGGCCTGCAACGAGGACGCCGAGCGGATGCTCCGCGGCGGGGAGCTGGTCGGCGTCTGGCCCGAGGGCTTCAAGGGCATCGGCAAGCCGTACTCCGATCGCTACAAGCTCCAGCGATTCGGTCGAGGCGGCTTCGTGTCCGCGGCCCTGCGTACCGGCGTGCCGATCGTGCCGCTCTCGGTGGTCGGGGCCGAGGAGATCTACCCGCTGGTCGGCAACGTTCCCAGCCTGGCCCGGCTGCTGGGAGTCCCCTACATCCCGATCACGCCGCTGTTCCCCCTGCTCGGTCCGCTGGGACTCGTGCCGCTGCCGTCCAAGTGGCTGCTGGAGTTCGGGGAGCCGATCCGCACCGACGAGTTCGAGGTGGGTGCGGCCGACGACCCGATGCTGGTCTTCAACGTGACCGACCAGGTGCGCGAGACGATCCAGCAGACGCTCTACTCGCTGCTGATGAAGAGGCAGTCCGTCTTCCGCTGAGCGGCGGATCGCCCGGTCAGGGCCGGTCAGGGGTTGACGGCGCCGTCGACCGCGCCGTTGACGGCGTCGGTGGTGCCGTTCAGGAGCTCACCCACGTCGTTGGTGACGTCGTCGACCGTCCCGCCCACGTCGGGCACGGAGTGGTGCTTGGAGCCGGAGCCGCCTCCGGTCAGGCCCTGGGTGAGGGAGCCGATCGGGTCGCCGCCCGTCTGGCCGGACTGGCCGCCCGTGGCGCCGCCCTGGGTCGGGTCGAGCACGCTGCCGGGCGGGAGGTCACCCGCGTCGACGGACGGCAGGTCGGTGCCGGTGTCGCCCTGCTGCGACCCGTGCTTCGACGCGTGCTTCGAGTGGTGGCCGCCGCCCTTCCCGCCGTTGCCCTGCTGGGAGGACGGGAGGGCGAACGTTGCCGACGACGGTGCGAACATCGGCGGGACCTTGGTGATGCCGGCGCCGTCGCACGACGGGCAGGCCTGCTGCGCGGCGGTGTCGATGGCGATGACCACCTGGGCCGCGTGCATCAGCTCGTCGCGCGCCTCGTCGGGCACCAGCTGCTCCAGCTCGGTGAGCTGGTCCAGGCTCGTCGCGGTGAAGTCGCGCAGCTCGTCGACCGAGTCCTGGTCCCCGGACTGCGCGTAGTCGGCGAGCAGCAGGTCGGAGGCCTCGGCGGACTGGTCGGTGAAGTCGTTGAGGGTGTCGGCGACGCCGATGCCGTCCTCGATCTCGCCGCCGCGACTGAGCTCGGTCGCCTCGTTCAGCCGCCCGCTGGCGTTGCCGAGCAGCGTCGAGCCCTTCTGTCCCTCGTCGAGGCTCAGGCCGGTGTGGACGTTCTCGATGGCGCGCTTGACCGGGTAGAGGGTGTCCCCGGGCAGGGCGTTCTGGGCCGCCATCGCCATCGACGTGGTGGCGCCGACCAGGGCGAGCCCGCCCACGGCGGCGGCGATCCGCCGTTCGCGCGCCGGGCGCCGGGCCGGCAGCGTGAGCCTGCTGGTGTCCTCGGGGACCAGGGCGGTCTCGGCCTCGACCATGAGCCGGGTCCGCAGGTCGGCGACGAACTCCGGCCTCGCCTCCGGCCGCGGCGCCTCTCTCATCGCGACGACCAGCTCGAGCAGCTGGGAGTACCGTGCGTCGTCAGCCGCCCGGGTCGAGGGAGCCTCGACCAGTGCTGCGAACCGTTCGGCGCGCCGTCGCGCCGGGAACACGGGTGTCATCCGATCCGTCCTGTCGTCGTGTCGTGCGTGTCGCTCCCCCGGCGGTGCCTCGACGCTGACTCCAACGACGAGTGGGCGCGCGAGGTTACGGCGACGACGACAGCCGGGGCGAGGGCGCTCATCAGTCCCGGATCCCTTCGGGCATCAGCTTGGCGAGATTGCGCACCCCGCGCAGCTGCAGCTGCTTGACCGCCCCGTCGCTGCGGTCGAGGACGGCGGCGGTCTCGGCGATGCTCATCCCCTGCAGGAACCGCATGATCAGGCAGTCCCGCTGCTCGTCGGGCAGCTCCTTGAGGGCATTGAGCAGCAGCTCGTTGGTCAGCCCGGCCAGCACCGCGTCCTCGGGACCGTCGGTGGCGTCGTCGTGCACCCCCATGTCCTCGGTGGTCATCTCGAGTCGGGTGCGGCCGGCCTTGAAGTGGTCGGTGGCGAGGTTGCGGGCGATGGTCATCAACCACGCCCCGAAGTCCTTGCCCTGCCACCGGAAGTTGGTCATGCTCCGCAGCGCCCGGAAGAAGGTCTCGGAGGTCAGGTCCTCGGCCAGCGTCGCCGAGCGGGTCCGGTAGTAGAGGAACCGGTGGACCGACGGCTGGTAGTGGTCGTAGAGCAGCCCGAACGCGTCGGCGTCCCCGGTGCGGGCGAGCTCGACGAGCGCGATCAGGCGGGAGCGGTCGTCCTCGGACTCCTCCGAGGATGCGGCCAGGTCCCCGTCGCCGAACCCGTCCGGGCCGCCGGTCGACGAGCCGACACTGCCGTCGGTGAGGGACTCGGAGAGCAGCAGTCCGGGGCCACCGGCGAGCACGGCCTCCTCGGCGAGGAGGGTCCGGACGACGGCTGTTCGCAGGGCGTCGAGCCCACGCGCCACGTCTCTGGCGTCCCAAGACATTGTGATGAGACCCTCCCGGTCAGCTTCCCCCGAAGCCCTCGTCATGCTAGGTCGAGGGCCCCCGTGCTGGGAACAGTTCGCCGGGAAAGAGTGGTCCATGCCACGTCGGTGAAGAACCTCCTGCGGCGGCCGTCAGCGGGTCCGGTGGTGCCGCAGGATCAGCGGCGGCGGCCGCGCAGGGCGATGCCGGCGGCCACGGTCCCGGTCGCGGCGCCGGCGACGGCACCCACCAGCAGCCCCGCCCGGGCAGCCTTGCGGCCGGTCCGGTAGTCGCGGATGCGCCACCCCATCTCCCGGGCATGGGCGCGCAGCCGGGCGTCCGGGTTGATCGCGCACGGGTCGCCGACGAGGCTGAGCATCGGCAGGTCGTTGTAGGAGTCGGAGTACGCCGAGCAGGTCGCCAGCTCGAGGTTCTCCCGGGCCGCGAGTGCCTTGACCGCCTCGCCCTTGGCCGGGCCGTGCAGCAGGTCGCCGACCAGGCGGCCGGTGTAGACGCCGTCCACGTGCTCCGCGACGGTGCCCAGGGCCCCGGTCAGGCCCAGCCGGCGGGCGATGATCTGGGCGATCTCGATCGGGGCCGCCGTGATCAGCCAGACCCGCTGTCCCTGGTCCAGGTGGAGCTGGGCCAGGGCCCGGGTGCCCGGCCAGATCCGGTGCGCCATCGCCTCGTCGAAGATCTCCTCACCGAGCTCCTCCAGCTCGGCCACCGTGTGGCCGGCGATGAAGCCGAGCGCGGAGTTGCGCGCGTCCGCCACGTGGTCGGGGTCCTCCACGCCGACGAGACGGAAGTAGGCCTGCTTCCAGGCGGCCCCCAGGATCTCGCGGGTCGTGAAGAAGTGCCGCCGGTGCAGCCCGCGGGCGAGGTGGAAGATGCTGGCGCCCTGCATGACCGTGTTGTCCACGTCGAAGAACGCCGCCGAGGTGGGGTCGGCCGGGGTGAGCAGTGCGGACTCCACCTCGGCCGCGGCCGCGGCCGCCTCGCCGGCCAGTGTCGAGCGCAGCTGGAGGTTCAGCGGCCGACGGTGCCTGTCGGGGGGTGGGTTCACACCCGCAGCGTAGACCGTGGAACGAGGGGCCCGGCACGTGTCCTGAGCGTGTGGAAGTATCCCCCCATGTCCGCAGACACAGCCAGGCTGCACGACGTCGCCGAGCTCGTCGCCGAGGCGGCGGCGCAGAGCCCGGACCGGCTGGCGATCGCGGAGGCCGGCGGTCGGAGCCTGACCTGGGCCGAGCTGGACGCCGAGGTGGACCGGGTCTCCGGTGGCCTGGGCGAGGCCGGCATCATCGCCGGCTACCGGGTGCTGATCGCCGTCAGCAACCGGATCGAGTTCGTGACCACCTACCTCGGGATCCTGCGGGCCCAGGTCGTCGCCGTCCCGGTCAACCCCCGGGCCACCGCCGGGGAGCTGGCCCGGATGATCGCCGACTCGGGGTCCCGGCTGGTCGTGACCGACGCCGACGCCGTGGCCACCGTCCGCGAGGCGGTGGACCTGGTCGCGCGCGCCCTCGCGGGCGGGGCGGGGGAGGTCGAGGAGGACCTGCTCTCCCGGGCGGTGGTGCCGAGGGTCGTCGTGATCGGGGCGGATCCGGCGCCGGGCGAGACGTCCTTCGACGACCTCGGGGCGGGCGCGCACCGGCCGGTGCCGCCGCTCCAGGACCCCGAGAAGCTCGCCGCGCTCCTCTACACGAGCGGGACCTCCGGGCGCCCGCGGGCGGCCATGCTCACCCACCGGGCGCTGATCGCCAACATCGAGCAGGTCGCCGAGGTCCAGCCGCCGATGATCCACGGCGACGACGTGGTGCTCGGGGTCCTCCCCCTGTTCCACGTCTACGGCCTCAACGCCGTGCTCGGCGGGGTGCTCCGGCGCCGGGCCAAGCTGGTGCTCGTCGACCGCTTCGACCCGCAGGGAACGCTCGACCTGATCGAGGACCAGGCCTGCAGCGTCGTCCCGGTCGCGCCCCCGGTCTTCGCCCACTGGCAGGCCGTCGACCACCTCGAGGAGCGACTCGGCCCGGTCCGCCTGGTGCTGTCCGGCTCGGCGCCGCTGTCGCCCGAGCTGGTCGAGGCGTTCACCGGGCGCACCGGGATCCCGGTCCACCAGGGCTACGGCCTGACCGAGGCCGCACCGGTGGTGACGAGCACGCTGCGCAGCAAGCAGCTCCAGCCCGGCTCCGTGGGAGCGGCGCTGCCCGGCATCGGGCTGCGGCTGGTGGACGAGGCGGGACACACCCCGGCCGGCGGGGACCCAGGGGAGATCCAGGTCTTCGGCGAGAACCTGTTCAGCGGCTACTGGCCCGACGGGTCCGACGGCCCGGACGGCGACGGCTGGTGGTCCACCGGCGACGTCGGCTTCCTGGACGCCTCGGGCGACCTGTTCCTCGTCGACCGGCTCAAGGACCTCGTGATCGTCTCGGGCTTCAACGTCTACCCCGTCGAGGTCGAGGAGGTCATCCGCGAGGTCGACGGCGTCACCGAGGCCGCGGTCATCGGGGTCGAGGACCCGACCACCGGCGAGGCGGTCGTGGCCTACGTCCGGGCACCCGGGGTGGACCCGGCCGCGACGCAGGACGCGGTCCGCGCGCACTGCGAGCAGCGCCTCGCGCGGTTCAAGCAGCCGAGCCGGATCGAGGTCGTCGACGACCTCCCGCTCACGGTCACGGGCAAGGTGCAGAAGGGGCGGCTGCGCGGCCTCGAGCGGCGCCGGACGACGGGACTGCTGGAATGACCGCCTCGCCCGCGCGAGTGACGCTCTACTCGCGACCCGGCTGCCACCTGTGCGACGCCGCGCGGGAGGTCGTCGCGCGGGTCTGCGCGGAGCTGGGGGAGGACTTCGTCGAGGTCTCGATCGACGACGACCCGGCGCTGGTCGAACGGTTCGGCGAGGAGATCCCGGTGACCTTCGTCGACGGTCGGCAGCACGACTTCTGGCGGGTCGACGGGGCCCGGCTCCGGACCGCGCTGACGGACCCGCGCCGGCCCTGACCCCCGGGCGACGTGTGACTGATCACATGTGCTAGCCGGCCCCCGGGCCGGTTCCGGAGCGTGGGTGCTCTCGGTTTGTTCTCCCGTTCACAAACTCCTACAGTGAACGAGCCGCACGGTTGAGCAGGCTGTCAGCCAGCCTTTGCAGGGGGCCGATCGTCCGGTCCGATCCATGGCATGGAGACGAGAACAAGTGACTGCACGGACAAGCCCCGAGAGTGCCCGGGACATCCCCGAGGCCACCGTCGCGCGGCTGCCCGTCTACCTCCGAGCCCTCACCACGCTGTCCGAGCAGGGCACGGCCACCTGCTCCAGTGAGCACCTCGCCGCAGCGGCCGGCGTCAACAGCGCCAAGCTCCGCAAGGACCTGTCCTACCTCGGCAGCTACGGCACCCGTGGGGTCGGCTACGACGTCGACTACCTGCGCTACCAGATCGCCCGGGAGATCGGCGTCACCCAGGACTGGCCCGTCGTCATCGTCGGGATCGGAAACCTCGGTCATGCGCTCGCCAACTACTCCGGCTTCCGCAGCCGCGGGTTCCGGGTCGTGGCGCTGCTCGACGCCGACCCCGAGCGGCACGACGAGCTGGTCGCCGGTGTCGAGGTGCGGCCCTTCGACCACCTCGAGCAGATCGTGCGCGACCACAGCGTCGCCATCGGCGTGATCGCCACGCCCGCGCTCGCCGCCCAGGACGTCGCCGACCGGATGGTCGGCTGCGGGATCACCAGCATCCTGAACTTCGCGCCGACCGTGCTCACGGTCCCGGCGGGGGTCGACGTACGCAAGGTGGACCTGTCCATCGAGCTGCAGATCCTCGCCTACCACGAGCAGCGCAAGGCGCACGGGGAGCCCGCATGAGCGTGCTCGTGGTCGGCATCTCCCACAACTCCGCGCCGGTGCACCTCCTGGAGAAGGTCGCGCTCGACCGGGACGGTGTGCACAAGCTGGTGCACGATGCCGCCGCGTGCGAGCACGTCTCCGAGGCGACGGTCATCGCGACCTGCAACCGGCTCGAGATCTACGCCGACGTGGACCGGTTCCACGGGAGCGTGGAGGAGGTGTCCCGGCTGTTCGTCGACCGGGCCGGCAGGTCGACCGAGGAGCTGTTGCCGCACCTCTACGTGCACTACGACGACGGCGCCGTCTCGCACCTCTTCCAGGTCGCGGCCGGCCTCGACTCGATGGCGGTCGGCGAGGGCCAGATCCTCGGCCAGACCCGCGAGGCCCTCCGGCTGGGCCAGGAGCTCGGCACGGTCGGTCCCGCCCTCAACGTGCTGTTCCAGCAGGCCCTCCGGGTCGGCAAGCGGTCCCGGGCCGAGACCGACATCGACAGTGCCGCCCCGTCCCTGGTCAGCGCCGCGCTCGACCGCTCCGGCACCGCCGTCGGCGAGCTCGCCGGCAAGCGCGTCCTGGTCGTCGGGGCCGGCACCATGGCCGGGCTCGCCACCGCGACCGTGTCCCGTCTCGGCGCCGCGCAGGTCACCGTCGCGAACCGCAGCCCCGAGCGGGCCGCCCGCCTCGCCGAGGAGTACGGCGGCCGCGCCGCGCCGCTGGCCGACCTGGCCGCCGAGCTGGCCATGGCCGACGTCGTGATCACCTGCGCCGGCGCCACCGGCCTGCTCGTGACCGCGGAGATGGTCGGGGCCGCCAGGCCCGACCAGCGGCCGATGTCGATGGTCGACCTCGCCCTCCCGCACGACGTGGACCCCGGCGTCGCGGACCTGCCCGGAGTCACCCTGATCAACCTCGCCGAGCTCGCCGGCGAGCTGCACGAGTCCGATGCCGGCCGTGAGGTCGTCGAGGTGCGCCGGATCGTGACCCAGGAGGTCAGCGCCTTCCTGTCGGCGCGGCGGCAGGCCAGCGTCACCCCGACCGTCGTGGCGCTCCGCTCGATGGCGACCTCGGTGGTCGAGTCGGAGATGGAGCGGCTCGTCGGCCGCCTGCCCGACCTCGACGACGCCGCCCGGGACGAGGTGCTCCAGACGGTCCGCCGGGTGGCGGACAAGCTGCTCCACCAGCCCACGGTGAGGGTCAAGGAGCTCGCCAACGAGGCCGGCGCGGTGTCCTACGCCGCTGCCCTGGCCGAGCTGTTCGCGCTGGACCCGGACGCGGTGGACGCCGTCACGCGACCGGAGGGGCTGGGATGACCCGACCCGTCCGGATCGGCACCCGCCGCTCGCTGCTCGCGACCACCCAGTCCCGCTGGGTCGCCGAGCTGATCCGCACCCGCCTGGGGCGCGAGGTCGAGCTGGTCGAGGTCACCACCGAGGGCGACCGCACGCAGGCAGACGGCACGCCCCTGACGGCGGCGGGTGGCACCGGCGTCTTCGTCGGAGCCCTGCGCGACGCGCTGCTCCGCGGCGACGTCGACGTGGCCGTGCACTCCCTCAAGGACCTCCCGACGTACCCGCAGGAAGGCATCGCGCTGGCCGCCGTGCCGGGCCGCGAGGACCCCCGCGACGCGGTCGTCGCGCGCGACGGGCTCACCCTCGGCGAGCTGCCCCCGGGCAGCCGGGTCGGTACCGGCTCCCCGCGCCGGGCCGCCCAGCTCGAGGCCCTCGGTCTCGGTTTGGAGATCTCGCCGATTCGGGGCAACGTGGACACCCGGATCGGCAAGGTCGCCGCGGGGGAGTACGACGCCGTCGTGCTGGCCCGTGCCGGCCTGGTCCGGATCGGTCGGCTCGAGGAGGCGACCGAGGTGCTCGACCCGCTGCAGATGCTCCCGGCCCCCGGCCAGGGTGCGCTGGGGGTGGAGTGCCGGTCGGACGACGCCCAGCTCGTGGCCGAGCTGGCGGAGCTCGACGACGACCACGCGCGAGCGGCGGTCACCGCGGAACGGTCCGTGCTGGCCACGCTCGAGGGTGGCTGCTCGGCCCCGATCGGGGCACTGGCCGAGGTCGTGGAGGGTGAGGACGGGAACGAGATCTGGGTCAGGGCCGTCGCCCTGTCCCCCGACGGGGCGCTCTCGGTGCGGATGTCCGCGACCGGGGCCCCGGCCGACGCCGTAGGCGTGGGCAACCGGCTGGCGAGCGAGATGCTCGCCGACGGTGCAGCACGGTTGGCAGAACCACCAGACAAGAGGCAGAACGCATGACGCGAGGCAAGACCACCACCGCCACGACGCAGGCCCCGAGCCGGGGCTGGGTGTCGTTCGTCGGCAGCGGCCCCGGGGACCCCGGACTGCTCACGGTCCGTGCCGTCGACCTGCTGCGGCAGGCCGACGTCGTGGTCACCGAGGTGCCCGAGCACGAGTCCATGGTGCGCACCCTGCTCGGCCTGCCCGAGCCGGCAGCCACCGAGGACGCCGAGCCGACACCGACGCCGGGCCCCGAGATCGTCGACGGCGGGTTCGGCGAGGACGGCCAGCCGCTCACCCACGCTGCGCGCGCCAAGGTCGTCGTCAAGCACGCCAAGAAGGGTGCGCGCGTCGTCCGGCTGATGACCGGCGACCCGTTCCTCTACGCCTCGGGCCCCGAGGAGGCGCAGGCCTGCGTCAAGGCGGGCCTCGGCTTCGAGATCGTCCCCGGCGTCTCCTCGGTCAGCGCGGTCCCGGCGTACGCCGGGATCCCGCTCACCACCAAGGACAACCGTGAGGTCGCCGTGGTGACCTGCGGCGAGAAGGTGGACTGGTCGCAGTACGCCGACGGTCGCACCCTGGTGCTGCTCTCCGCGGTCGGCATGATCGGGGACATCAGCAAGGCACTGGTCGAGGCGGGCCGCTCGCCGCGGACCCCGGTCGCGATGACCCGGGTCGGCACCACCACCGAGCAGGCGACCGTCACCTCCACGCTCGAGCACATCGCCGCCGACGCCCGCAGCGCCCGGATGGCCCCGCCGGCCGTGACCGTGGTCGGCGACGTGGTCGACCTGCGCGAGACGCTGTCGTGGTTCGAGACCAAGCCGCTGTTCGGGTGGCGGGTCCTGGTGCCGCGCACCAAGGAGCAGGCCGGCACGCTCTCCGAGCGGCTGCGCGGCTACGGCGCGGTGCCCGAGGAGGTGCCGACCATCTCGGTCGAGCCGCCGCGCAACCCGCTCCAGATGGACAAGGCCATCCGCGGCCTGGTCGAGGGCCGCTACGAGTGGATCGCGTTCACCTCGGTCAACGCCGTCAAGGCGGTCCGGGAGAAGTTCGAGGAGTACGGCCTCGACGCCCGTGCCTTCTCCGGTCTCAAGATCGCCGCCGTCGGTGACAAGACGGCCCAGGCGATCGCGGCCTGGGGCCTGCGCGCCGACCTGGTGCCCTCGGGCGAGCAGTCGGCCGCCGGGCTGCTGGCCGACTGGCCGGAGTACGACGAGGTGCTCGACCCGATCAACCGGGTCTTCCTGCCGCGCGCCGACATCGCCACCGAGAACCTCGTGGCCGGCCTGATCGACCTGGGCTGGGAGTGCGACGACGTCACGGCGTACCGCACCGTGCGGGCGACTCCGCCGCCGGCGCCGACCCGCGACGCGATCAAGAGCGGCAAGTTCGACGCGGTCGTCTTCACCTCGTCCTCGACGGTGCGGAACCTGGTCGGCATCGCCGGCAAGCCGCACCCGTCGACGGTCATCGCGGTGATCGGCCCGGCCACCGCCAAGACCGCCGAGGAGCACGGCCTCCGCGTCGACGTGCTGGCGCCCAAGCCCGACGTCGAGGAGCTCGTCGACGCGCTCGCGGACTTCGGTGCCACCCGCCGGATGTCGATGCTCGAGGCCGGTCAGCCGGTCACCAAGCCGTCGGACCGCAAGCCGTCCGCCCGGCGCAAGGCCACCTCGTCGCGATGACCGACCCGGAGACGCCCGGGGTGGTCGGACCGTCGGTCCGGCCGCGCCGGCTGCGCACCACCCCGGCGCTGCGCCGGATGGTGGCGGAGACCTCGCTCGAAGCCCGGCAGCTGGTGCTGCCGGTCTTCGTCCGCGAGGGGATCTCCGAGCCGCGGCCGATCTCCTCGATGCCGGGCGTCGTCCAGCACACCCGCTCCTCGTTGCTCGAGGCGGTGGCCGAGGCTGCCGAGCTGGGCCTCGGCGGGGTGATGCTCTTCGGCATCCCCGAGCACAAGGACGCCACCGGCACGGGCGCGGTCGATCCGGCCGGGATCCTCAACCTCGCCATCAACGACGTGGTGGCCGAGGTGGGGGACGCCCTGACGGTGATGAGCGACCTGTGCCTCGACGAGTTCACCGACCACGGCCACTGCGGGCTGCTCACGCCCGACGGCCGGGTGGACAACGACCGCACGCTCGCGGCGTACGCCGAGATGGCGCTGGCACAGGCGCACGCGGGCGTCGACATGGTCGGTCCGAGCGGGATGATGGACGGCCAGGTCGCGGTGATCCGGGCGGCGCTGGACGTCGCCGAGCACACCGACGTCTCCATCCTGGCCTACTCCGCGAAGTACGCCTCGGCGTTCTACGGTCCCTTCCGTGAGGCCGTGGACTCCTCGCTGCACGGCGACCGGCGGACCTACCAGCAGGACTCCCCGAACGCGCGCGAGGGCGTGCGCGAGGCCCTCCTCGACGTGGAGGAGGGCGCGGACATCGTGATGGTGAAGCCCGCGCTGGCCTACCTCGACGTCGTACGCCGGGTGCGGGACGCCGTCGACGTGCCGGTGGCGGCGTACAACATCTCGGGGGAGTACTCCATGGTCGAGGCCGCCGCGGCCCACGGCTGGATCGACCGGGAGCCGGCGATCCTGGAGACGCTCACCGCGATCCGCCGTGCCGGTGCCGACATCGTGCTGACCTACTGGGCCAGCGAGGTCGCCCGACTGCTGGGCTGATCGCACCGTGGGCGCGCTGGTGGTGCCGGCCTCCACCCACGAGAACCGACCCGGAGAGCTGATGCCGGCGCACCTGACCCGGTAGGGGTGACTGGACGGCACGAGGGATCGGTGATCGAGGGCCGCCGGACCTCGTCGAATCCGAGTGTCGGTGGTCCCTGTTTGACTGTCTGCATGCTCGAAGTGCAGGCGCTCGACGACGATGTCGGAGGACGAGGTCCTCGACTTCGCCGGCGCCTGCGCCGAGGCGGCTCGCCGTGCAGAGGTGGACCTGCTCCGGGCGGCGTACCACTGGGCGGTGATCCATTCCGCGGATCGGCTCGATCCCGGCGAGAGCGGGCAAGCCGGGCCGGGAGAAGGCGCGGCGGCTGGGCGGCGACGGCGTGCCGGAGGTGTCGGAGTTCGCGGCCGCGGAGCTCGGCGCCCGGATCGGCCGCTCGCCGTACGCGGCCGCCCGGTTGATGGCCGACGCCCAGGACCTGCACCACCGGCACCCGCAGCTGTGGGCGCGGGTCCGGGCCGGTGAGGTGCGCGCGTCCTACGCCCGCCACGTGACCGCCAGGACCCGCGACCTGGGCGTCGAGCAGGCGGGGTACGTCGACGCCGCGGTCGCCGAGTCCGCCGACGGGCGGATCGCGTGGTCGCGGTTCGAGGCGCTGGTCGAGGCCAAGGTGGCCCAGGCCGCGCCCGAGGTCGCCCGGGAGAAGGAGGAGCGGGCCAGCAAGGCGCGCTTCGCGAAGAAGCTGCGCGGCGAGGCGCACGGGATGGCGTCGTTCCTGGTCCGCGCCGACGTCGCGACCATCGACCGGATCGAGGCCGCGGTCACCGCGGCAGCCACGCGGCTGGCGCAGACGCAGCCGGACGCCGAGCACCTCGAGACCGACGACGACCGGCGGGTGCACGCTGTCCTGCTGATGGCCAACCCGGGCGCCGGGCCGGACGCGGAGCTGGCCGACCTGCTGCCCGGTGTCACGCTCCACGTGCACACCTACGCCGGCACCCCGACGGTGAGGGCGTCGCCCGCCTCGAGGGCCACGGCCCGGTCACCGAGGACTGGCTGCGTCGGGTGCTCGGGCCGCGCGCCCGGTTCACGGTCCGACCGGTGCTCGACCTGGTCGGGCAGGCGCCGGTGGACGCCTACGAGATCCCGGAGCGACATCGGCGGGCCGTGCATCTGATGACGCCGGCCGACACCTTCCCCTTCGCCTCCTGCACCGCTCGGACGATGCAGGTGGACCACACCGTGCCGTACGCACCAGGGCGGTGTCTCCGGGGTGGGCAACTACGGCCCGATGACCACGACCCACCACCGGATCAAGACCCACGGCCGGTGGCAGGTCCAGCAGCCCTATCCCGGCATCTACGTGTGGCGCGACCCGCACGGCGCGTTCTACCTCGTCGACCACACCGGCACCCGACAGCTCCCGCGCACGACCATGGACCAAGGCACTCCCGCCCCGGGCCGGTCGCCCGTCGTCGTCGAGATCTGGCACTCACGGGTCGAGCTCGACTACGCCGCCTGAGGGCGGTCCGCCGCGACGAGTACTCCCGTCCCCGGTGGCGTGTCTGGTCGGTCTCATCTCGGTTGGTCTCATCCTGCAGCGAGACGCGGATTCAGTGCACGCGCGGATCGCGGCATGATCGTGCGCCGGCGAGCGCTCCCAAGGCGGGGAACCGGATGCTCGCCGAGGCTTGGAAGAAGGATCGCCGCAGGGTTGGGGCGTCCTCGTTGTGCTCGCGGAGCTCGCCCCCGGCGGCCCCCTCCAACCCCCCTCGGTCCGCGCCTTGTCGCACGCAAGCCGCACGCGAAGATCACGATGGCCCCTTGTCGCCGGGCCGCTGGCTGCCGGTCCGTAGCTCGCCTTCGGCGGCTCCCCTACTCGCGATCAGTCGGGTGTCGGGCGTAGTGTGGCTCGTGGTAGTAGTCATCGCGCCGCTGGCAGCTCCCGGGCACCATCCACTTCCGACGCAACACGACGCACTTGCGCACTTGCGGACTGGATGACTGGCCATGGCCTTTTCTAGCGTGGACCCGATACCCGCCTCCAACCGCTCGACCTCTCCGCGAGTCGTTCGGCCGGACTCCAGCGTGCGTCGCACCGCCCGAATCGTTGGGGTCCTTTTCCTTGCGGGCTACTTGGCATATGGCGTAGGCAGCCTCATAGCGAAGGGCATCGTCGACTCCGGTGACCGCAGCGGCTCCACCGCGTTGTTCGTCTCCGGCACCGCGCTGATGCTGCTCAACTCGGCATTCGTGATCGGCATCGGTGTCCTGATGTTCCCGATCCTGCGACCCCACAACAAGGCCATAGCTGCGGGCTACCTGGGCACGCGGATCTTCGAGGGCGTCGTTCTGGCCATCGGTGTCGTGAGCCTCATCGTCCTCACCGGCTCCGACGCCATCGACGCCAATGCCGTCTTCTACAGCATCGCCGAGGCCGGGCTCGGTATTGGAAGCCTCTTCTTCTGCGCTCTGCTCTTCCGCACCCGACTCGTTCCGCGTTGGCTAGCTGTCTGGGGTTTCATCGGCTACGCGTGCTTCGCCGGGGGCAACCTGCTGGAGCTGTTCGGCGTCGCGGCCGCTGGGGTCGTCGGCGCCATCCCCGGTGGATTGTTCGAGCTGACGTTCGCCATCTGGCTGATCGCCCGCGGGTTCGCCTCCAGCGCGACCACTGTCCGCTCTCCCGCGAGCACCTGACTGACGTAAGCGCCCCGCCACAATCAGGTCTGTCTGGACGACCCGCAACAACGTGCCCGGGGCCTTCGGGTCGAGGACTGGCGAGGCATCGCTCGTCTCAGAAACGGTCGGCGTTGCTACGAGGTCGGCACTGCTGATGGCTCACGCCGCCGTGTCTCGCTGGCAGGGCTCGACAGGATGGTCGACGGGCGGAAGTACCCGGCCGACTTCTGGGCGTGCGTGGACGCAGCCGACAGGGCGAAGGGCCAAGGGGATGGCGCCATGTTCCAGTGGCCGAGTGGTGTGCGACAGCAGTCGCAGCAGGCCGCTCATCGGCCCGTTCCGCCACATCAGCGGACGTCTCTCATCCCGACGGTCCGCCACCTTTGGGAGGGTGGACGGTGGAGGTCGGTGGAGGTGAGGGTTGAGGGATGGAACCAACGGGGGATCAGGGCGCTCACCAGCCACGAACGTCGCCGATGGTCGAGGACGATCCGGTTGTGCAGTGGCTGCTGCAGGGCGATCCGGCGATCCGCTGGCAGGTGCTGCGCGATCTCGTAGACGCCTCGGTGACCGAGGTGGCGACCGAGCGGGCGCGGGTTGAGCGCGAGGGCTGGGGTGCTCGGTTGCTGGCGCTGCGGGCTCCTGATGGCTTGTGGGCGAACGGGGCCTGCTTTCCGGATACCGCGGCGTTCGCAGCGGACACCGCACGAGCTCTGGCTGCCGGTGAGCCACCTCCGCCCTGGCCGTCGCCGGACGCTGGAACGGTCGAGGCGCCGACCGACGGATCGGACGCCGAGGCGGGCCAGCCGTGGACCGCGACGTACTGGGTCCTGCGCGACCTGTGCCAGCTGGGAATACGTCCGGACAGTCCGGTGATGCAAGAGACCGCACACCTGGTGGATCGCCACTGCCGCTGGGAGTGCGACGGGCTGCCGTTCTTCGCTGGCGAGGAGGACTGCTGCATCAACGCCGGCACGATCGCGATCGGTGCCTACCTGGGCGTCGACGTCGACCCGGTGGTGCAGCGGCTTCTGGCCGACCAGATGCCGGATGGTGGCTGGAACTGCTGGGCCGAGACGCGCCCGGCGCCGTCATCTTTCGCAAGCACCCTCGACGTGATCGACGCCCTGCTGAGGTGGGAGCGAGGATACCGGCGGATCTGAGGAGGTCCGCCTGGCTCGCCGGAACGGAGAGGAGTACTTGCTCCGGCGAAACCTGTTCCGGTCGTTACGAACGGGCGAAGTGGTCAACCCGCAGTGGGGATCGTTCTCCCACCCCCCGCGCTGGCACTACGACCTGCTCAAGGCCACCGAGTACTTCGCCCGGCGAGGGGGCACTCCGGATCCGCGACTGGCCGAAGCGATCGAACATCTCCGCACCAAGCGCCAAACCGACGGGCATTGGCTGCTCGAGAACACCCACCCCGGGGCGGTCCACTTCCGGTTCGAGGAACCCGACGGCACGCCTAGTCGGTGGAACACCTTGAGGGCGCTGCGAGTGCTGCGCTGGTACGACGCGTCCGCCAGCTCCGGGAGTGCGAGCCAGGCGTCTTGACGACCGGGGGCGACATCTTGACGGCGGTGGCAGTCAAGCCGTTCCGAACGTCAACGCGGGCGCAGGTGGGACTGCGGCGGAAGCTCGCACGCGGCGCCACGCTCGTCGGCACGACAGCGCCGACACACATCGACGCAGATCAGATGTCACCTATCCGTGCAGCAGGCCCGCGTGTTCGGCCCCGGGTGTGGCGCCAGTGTCGAGCCTGTTGGGCTTTGGTGTTGAGGTAGCGCTGTTCGGGGATGGAGTCGGTGAGCGTGGCCGCCCGCTGATAGGTCTCCGCGGCTTCCGGGCGCCCCAGGGCGTCGAGGAGGTGCGCCCTGGCCGCGATGACACGGTGGTCTCGCGGGCGGGCTGCCTGGAGGGGCCGTAGCGCTTCCAAGCCTGCCGCGGGTCCCTCCAGCTCGCTGAGGGCTACGGCGGCCCCGAGAGAGGCAGCGGGACCGGGAGCAACGGCGAGCAGCATCCGGTAGAGCTCGTTGATCTGAGCCCAGTCCGTGGAGCTCAGCGTCTCGGCCGGCCAGCGGAATCAGGATCCCGTCCCGCTCACGTGCCGCGGCGCGTGCCTGCACCAGCAGCATCAGGGCGAGCAGTCCCATCGTCTCGGGGTCGCGGGGCAGCGCCCGGTGCAGCCGAACGGCGAGCCGGATCGCCTCAGTGACCAGGTCAGCGTCAACCACTTCACCACCAGCTGGTGGAGCGGCTCCGGTCGTGAAGACCAGGTGCAGCACGTGTCGGACGGCGTGCCGGCGTTGGGGTGGCTCGGCCGGGTCGACGGTGCCGAACCTGGCACCGTGGGCGCGAAGTGTGGCCTTGGCCGGCTGATCCGCTGGGCGGCCAGTGTCGATCTTCCGGCGCACCGGGTCGCGGATCAACCCTCCGCGCGGCTTCGCTGGCTCGCCTTCCTGCGGCCACTGCTCGGCGGCGGCGAGCAGGGCTTCCTGGGCTGCGTCCTCGCAGTCCTCCAGGATCGCTCCCCGTCGCAGCAGCGCCGCGAGGACGTGTGGTGCTTCTCGCCGCCACACGTCCCCCACCTCAGTGGACACACGCGTCAGGACTCGCACCCCGGCCGCATCGCCGGACGGAGCTCGATCGTGTCTCCCGGGCACGAGAACGCCGAGGCGATCTCCTCGGCACGCTCCTGGGTCTCGACGTCGATCACCTTGTCGGATGACCCCACGGCTGCGGGTTGGAGTGGATCAAGATGACGTACTTCATCGCGGTTCCCCTTCTCAATGGGTGCGGCCGGATCGGCCACGCTCTGACCGAACGTCGGAACCCAGGCAGAGAACTCGACACCATCGACGAAACGGATCCCGAAAACTTCCGTTCAGAACCTCACGACACCGGCGGCGCATCTGCCACCGCCCATGAATATCACCCGAGACTCGCGACAGGGGCAGTCCGGAGGTTCACGGCGGTGAAGCGTCTGCCGCCGACTGGCCCCGCTGTGCCAGGCCGAGCAAGCTCGGCCTGCGGGCGACTAGTGCGTGTAGTCGTAGACGCACTTGTCGAAGGCGTCGTTGTCGTTCAGCAGGTTGTCGACGTAGCCGTCGGCGGTGCACTGGACGATCGCCTCGGCGGTGGTGAGCACCTCGTCGACCGGCGGGACGGAGGGGGTCGGGAGCGGGGGCACCGACGGGGTGCTCGGGACCGGGTTGTTGCCGCCACCGCCGCCGCTGCCACCGGGGTCCGCGGGCGTGGTCGGGGTGGTGCTGGTCGTGGTCGGGCTGCTCGGCTCGGAGGTGCTCGAGGAGCCGCCTCCGGAGCCGCCCTGGTTGCCCTGCGGGTGCTGCGGCTGCTGGTGCTTCACCGGCTGGGACGGGGTGCTGGTGTCGGGCACGAAGTAGCCGGCCGAGGTGGTGCCGTTCGGGACCGCGGTGAAGTCCCCGTCGAGGTAGGCGTTCATGATCGAGAGCACCAGGTCGACGTACGACGAGCTGTGGTTGTAGCGGAACACCGCGGCGTGCTGCCCCTTGAGCGTCGACAGGTCGTCGTCGCCCGAGCACAGGTAGACGGCCGTGGCGAGCGCCGCGTCGTCGATGTCCTGGGGGTTGCGCTGGGCGTCGCCGTCGGCATCCACGCCCACGACCGACCAGGTCGAGGGGATGAACTGCATCGGGCCCACCGCACGGTCGTACTTCGCATCGGCGTCGTACTGGCCGGCGTCGGTGTCCTTGATGAGCGCGACGTGCTTGGTGCCGTCCAGCGCCACGCCGAAGATGCCGGGCCGGGCCACTCCGTCGGCGTCGAGGTGGTTGCCGTTGGTGCGGCCGTGGTCGGACTCGACGCGGCCGATGGCGGCGACCAGCTGCCAGGGGAGGTTGCAGGACTTGTCCGCGGCGTTGATGACGGTCTCGGCGCGCTGGTAGGCGGCGAGCGCGGCGTCCGGGATGCCCGAGGTCGACGCGGTCGCCACGGCGCGGTGGGTGTTGCCGCTGATGCCCGGGGCCACGACGCCCGGCACGGACACGCTCGCCGGCGCCTTGATCGCCTCGGTGGGGATGCTGGTGCCGTCCGGGAGGTCGCTGGCGGTCGCCTCGTCCGCGGAAGCCGTGCTGGCCCCCACTCCTGCGATGCTTGCCGTCCATGCTGCCGACAGCAGGGCCAGCGGCACGAGTGCCGTGGCCTTCTGGATGCGGCCGAATCGCGATGCGGACATCGAGTCTCCCTCGTCAATCTCCCGTCGTGCTCCCTCAAGCACGGGTGATGTCTCAACGAGCCGTGTCACAGGCAGTTACGTGACCGGTCCCGCGTGAGACGTACCTCACCCTCCGCAACCATCGTGCCCACGACCACGACGGTGAAACCGATTGTCGCAACAAAGTGGCCTGCAGCACCCCCGGAATGCGGTACGCCGAGGCCGCCGCGGCCCGGTTTCCCCCCTCGGGGACAATCGGGGGGTGACCCCAGCACGTCCCGTCAGCCAGCCGTCCGGAACGACCTCCGGAACGGACCGGTCGGCCTCCCTGTTCGAGCGGGCGCAGGCCGTCACGCCGGGGGGCGTGAACTCCCCGGTGCGTGCCTTCAGCGCCGTCGGCGGCACGCCCCGGTTCATCCGTTCCGCGCAGGGCGCCTGGCTGACCGACGTCGACGGCAACGAGTACGTCGACCTGATCTGCTCGTGGGGCCCGATGCTGCTCGGCCACGCCCACCCCGAGGTGCAGGCCGCGGTGGCGGACGCAGTCGCGCGCGGTACGTCGTACGGCACCCCGACCGAGCCCGAGGTCGAGCTCGCCGAGGAGATCGTCGCGCGCGCTCCCGTCGACCGGGTGCGGTTCGTGTCCTCGGGCACCGAGGCGACGATGTCGGCGATCCGGCTCGCCCGCGGCTTCACCGGCCGCGACGTCGTGGTGAAGTTCGCCGGCTGCTACCACGGTCACGTCGACTCGCTGCTCGCCTCGGCCGGCTCCGGCCTGGCCACGTTCGCCGTCCCCGGCACTCCCGGCGTCCCGGACTCCTCCACCGCGCTCACCCTGGTGCTGCCCTACAACGACCGGGCCGCGGTGGAGAAGGCGTTCGCCGAGCACGGCGACCGGATCGCCTGCCTGATCACCGAGGCCGCCCCCGGCAACATGGGCGTCGTCCCCCCGGAGCCGGGGTTCAACGCCTTCCTGGCCGAGACCTGCACCCGGCACGGTGCCCTGTTCATCAGCGACGAGGTGATGACCGGGTTCCGCGCGAGCCGGCTGGGGCAGTGGGGTCTCGACGGCGCGCAGGAGGGGTGGCGCCCCGACCTGGTGACCTTCGGCAAGGTGATGGGCGGTGGCTTCCCGGCGGCTGCCTTCGGTGGCCGTGCGGACGTCATGTCGCGCCTGGCGCCGGAGGGGCCGGTCTACCAGGCCGGCACGCTGTCGGGGAACCCGATCGCCACCACCGCGGGGCTCACCACGCTCCGGCTCGCCACCGACGAGGTCTACGCCCACATCGACGCCGCCGGCCGGACGATCAAGGACGCGGCCACCGCCGCCCTCGACGAGGCAGGGGTCCCGCACGTCGTGCAGGCGACCGGGACGATGTTCTCGATCTTCTTCACCGACCCCGCCGACGGGCCGGTCCGCGACTTCGCCGACGCCTCCCGGACCGACTCGATTGCGTTCGCGGCGTACTTCCACGCCATGCTGGACCGGGGGGTCTACCTCCCGCCCTCGGCATACGAAGCATGGTTCCTGTCCTCGGCGCACGACGACCGCGCCGTCCAGACCGTGCTCGCCGCCCTGCCCGAGGCCGCCCAGGCGGCCGCCCGTGCCCGCGAGGAGCACTCATGAGCCAGACACCCGACACGATCGTCCACCTGCTGCGCCACGGCGAGGTGCACAACCCGCAGGGGGTTCTGTACGGCCGCATGGACGGCTACCACCTCTCCGACCTCGGCCGGGCGATGGCGGAGAAGGTCGCCGGCGCCGTCGGCGACCGCGACATCACCCACCTGCGGGTCTCGCCGCTGGAGCGTGCCCAGGAGACCGCGCAGCCGCTCGCCGAGGCGCGTGGGCTCGAGATCGTCACGGACGAGCGGGTCATCGAGTCGACCAACGTCTTCGAGGGACGACGGTTCGGTCCCACGGACGGGGCGTTCCGCAAGCCCAGCACCTGGGTGCACCTGTGGAACCCGTTCCGGCCGTCGTGGGGGGAGCCCTACAAGCAGGTCGCGGCCCGGATGATGGCGGCGGTCGAGGACGCGCGGGACACTGCGCGCGGCCACGAGGCCGTCATCGTGTCCCACCAGCTGCCGATCTGGATCACCCGGCTGAACGCGGAGAAGCGGCGCTTCCTGCACGACCCGCGCAAGCGCCAGTGCACGCTGTGCTCGCTCACCTCGCTGCACTTCCGCGGCGACAGGCTCGTCCAGATCTCCTACTCCGAGCCCGCGGGTGACCTGATCCCGGCCCGCGACAAGCGCGCCCCCTTCTCGGCGGGCGGGGCGCCGGAGGAGCGCAGGCCCTGAGCATGCCCGTCCCCGGCTCCCGTCGTACGCCACTGGCGCCCGTCCTGGCCGCCGCACTCGCCTGTCTGCTGCTGCTGACGGGCTGCACGTCGTTGTCCGGCACCGGGGACCAGGGCTTCGTCACCAGCGACGGGTCGGTCAAGGAGGTCGCCGAAGCCGACCGTGGCGAGCCCGTGACGCTGACCGGCAAGGACCTCGACGGCAAGGACCTCGACCTCGCGTCGTTGCGGGGCAAGCCGGTCGTCGCGACGGTCTGGGGCTCGTGGTGCACGCCCTGCCGCGCCGAGGCACCCGACGTGGTGGCGGCGGCCCGGCAGCTCGGCGACCGGGCGCAGTTCGTGGGCATCAACATCCGCGACGGCTCGACCGACCAGGCGTCCAGCTTCGTCCGCCGCTTCCGGGTGCCCTACCCGTCGTACTTCTCGCCGGACGGGCGGGCGCTGCTCGCCTTCCGGGGCACGCTCACTCCGAACTCGATCCCGAGCTTCGTCGTCCTCGACCGGCAGGGCCGGGTGGCCGCCAGCATCATCGGGCAGCTGCCCTCGACGACGACCCTGGTCGAGGTCGTGAAGGACGTGGCGCAGGAGCAGGCCGATGGCTGACTGGTTCCAGCAGACCGCCGCCTCGGGGTCCCTCGTGCTCGCCGTCCCGGTCGCCCTGGTGGCCGGCCTGGTCTCCTTCTTCTCCCCGTGCGTGATCCCGCTGCTCCCGGGCTACCTGTCCTACGCCACCGGGCTCTCCGGCGCCGACCTCGCGAGCGGGGAGGGGGAGGCACACCGGGGCCGGATGCTGCTCGGGTCGCTGCTCTTCGTGCTGGGCTTCACCGTCGTCTTCGTCGCCCTCGGCACCCTGTCGGGCGCGGTCGGCGCGTGGCTGGTCACCTGGCGCCGGGAGCTCACCGTCGTGCTCGGCGTCCTCACGATCGTGCTCGGCCTGGCCTTCGCCGGACTGGTGCCGGCGCTGCAGCGTGACTGGCGGGTGCACACGGTGCCCGCGGTCGGGCTTGCCGCGGCACCCGTCCTCGGCTTCCTGTTCGGGCTCGGCTGGACGCCCTGCATCGGCCCCACCCTCGCCGCGATCACCACGCTGTCCCTCAACGAGGCCACGGCCGCCCGCGGTGCCCTCCTCTCGGCGGTGTACGCCGTGGGGCTGGGGGTGCCGTTCGTCGTCGCGGGCCTGGCCTACCGGCGCGCACTGGGCGCCTTCGGCGTCATCCGCCGGCACCAGGCGTGGGTGACCCGCGCCGGCGGGCTGATGCTGGTGGCGGTCGGGCTGATGCTGGTGACGGGCCTGTGGGACCAGGCGGTGACCTGGATCCAGGTGCACCTCGTGTCCTCCTCCGAGGTGAGCGTGTGAGCAAGCCGGTCCTCAACGACCAGCGCCCCGAGGGCCACGTCGACACCCAGGATCGCGACGAGGCCCGTCGCGACGGTCGGCGGTCGGGGGAGCTGAACTTCCGCGAGCTGCTGCGCTGGACCTGGCGCCAGCTCACCTCGATGCGCACCGCGCTGGTGCTGCTGCTGATGCTCGCGCTGGCCGCGATCCCCGGGTCGCTGATCCCGCAGCAGGGCGTCGACTCCCTCAAGACCTCGCGGTGGCAGGACGCCCACCCGAAGCTGACCCCGGTCTACGAGAAGCTCAGCCTGTTCTCGGTCTACGACTCGCCGTGGTTCTCGGCCATCTACATCCTGCTGATGGTCTCGCTGGTCGGCTGCATCGTGCCGCGCACGCTCCTCTACTGGCGCGGGATGCGGGCCCGGCCGCCGGCGGCGCCGCGCAACCTGACCCGCCTTCCGGACCACGCGTCGTACCGCACCGACGCGGAGGTCGACGAGGTCCTCGCCGGTGCCCGGTCGCTGCTGCGCAAGCGCCGCTACCGGGTGGAGACACGCTCCGACGCGGTCTCGGCCGAGCGTGGCTACCTGCGCGAGGCCGGAAACCTGCTGTTCCACCTCTCCGTCCTGGTCGTGCTCGTGGGCTTCGCGATCGGCGGCATGTTCGGCTACAAGGGCGGCGTCATCCTGGTCGTCGGCAACGGCTTCTCCAACAACCTCACGCAGTACGACGACTTCGTCCCGGGCAGCCTCTTCAAGGCCTCCGACATGGAGCCGTTCTCCTTCGACGTGAAGGACTTCTCGGTCGACTGGCTGACCTCGGGTCCGCGAGCCGGCATGGCGCGCGCGTTCGACGCGCAGCTGGGCTACCGCACCTCGCCGGACGCCCCGGAGCAGCAGTACGACCTCAAGGTCAACCACCCGCTCACGGTCGGCAACACCGAGGTCTTCCTCATCGGCCACGGCTACGCGCCGGTCATCACGGTCCGGGACGGCAAGGGGGACGTGGTCTACAGCGGGCCGACGATCTTCCTGCCGACCGACCAGAGCTTCCGGTCCTTCGGCGTGGTCAAGGCGCCGGACGCCCGGCCGACCCAGATCGGCCTGGAGGGGGAGTTCTACCCGACCGTGGCGTTCTCGAAGCAGACCGGGAGCTACTTCTCGGCCTTCGGCAACACCCTGGACCCCCTGGTCTCCATGATCGTCTACACCGGTGACCTCGGCATGGACACCGGCACCTCGCAGTCGGTCTACGCGCTGGACAAGGCGAAGACGACCATGCTGACCAAGAAGGACGGGGCGCCCTACCGCATCGACCTGCGTCCGGGGCAGACGACCAAGCTGCCCGACAACCTGGGCTCGGTGCACTTCGACGGGGTCAAGCGCTGGACCAAGATCCAGATCAGCCAGACCCCCGGCAAGCGGATCGCCCTGGCCGGCGTGATCCTGGCCCTGATCGGGCTGCTGGGCTCGCTGTTCATCCGGCCGCGGCGGGTGTGGGTTCGCGCCCGTCGGGAGGGTGGGGTCACACTGGTCGAGGTGGCCGCCCTGGACCGCTCGAGCGGCGGGGACGTGGCCGCCGTGCTCGACGAGATCGTGGCCGCCCTGCCGGGCGCGCCGACCAAGGACGCTGGAGAGGACGAGTCGTGACCGACGCCGCGTGGGAGACCCTCAGCAACCAGGCCGTCGCGGCCTGCGGGCTCGTGTACTTCCTGGCCCTGCTCGCGCACCTGGTGGAGTGGAGCTCGCTGCGGAACGTGCCGGCGGAGGCGGTCGCCGCGTCGGGCAGCAAGGCGTCCGCCCGTGCCGACGAGGGTGGGGTCGCGGTCGCGACCGGTGGTCCTGCCGACACCGCTGCCGACGCGGACCGGACCCGGCGTACCGAGCTCTTCGGCCGGCTCGGCCTGCTGCTGACCGGGATCGCGGTGGCCCTGCACTTCGTCGGGCTGCTGGGCCGGGGCCTGGCCGCGGACCCGAACCGGGTCCCGTGGGGCAACATGTACGAGTTCACGCTGAGCGGCACCTTCATCGTCGCGCTGCTCTACCTCGTGCTGAACCGGCGGCTCGGCCTGGCCTGGATGGCGCCGATCGTGCTCGGGTTCGTGCTCGCGCTGCTGATGGTCGCGGTGCTGTGGCTCTACGACCCGGTCGCGCCGCTCACCGAGGCGCTCGACTCCTACTGGCTGGTGATCCACGTGATCTCGGCGGCGATCGCGACCGGCGCCTTCACCCTCGGCGGCATCTGCTCGGTGGTCTACCTCGTCAAGGAGCGCTGGCCCGGCCCCACCACCGGCCCGCTGGCCCGGATCCCCGCCCCCGTCGTGCTGGACCGGATCTCCTACCGGATCCACTCCTTCGGCTTCCCGGTGTGGACCTTCGCGGTGCTGATCACCGGCCCGATCTGGGCGCACCAGGCGTGGAGCAGCTACTGGAACTGGGACCCCAAGGAGGTCTGGGCGTTCATCACCTGGGTCGTCTACGCGGCGTACCTGCACGCGCGCTCGACCGCGGGCTGGAAGGGCCGGAACGCCGCCATCCTGGCGCTGGTCGGCATGGCCACCCTGTGGTTCAACTTCATCGGGATCAACTACTTCTCGAGCACCAGCCAGCACTCGTACGCCGCGCCGGTCGTCGGGCCGTCCGTGGCGGGCGAGGTGCACGCCGGCGGTGCCTGAGCAACCGATGTGAGGGCGCGGGACGGTGGCGCAGCCACCGCCCGCGCAGTCAGGCCTCCGGGTCCTCGGGATGCTTTCGCTTCCGGTCGAGGTCTCGGAGGAAGTCCGGGTCGTCGTCCGGCCCGAAGGGGCGCGACGGCGGCTGGTCCTTCGGCAGCACGCCGCGACGCTGGATCGCTCGCACGGTGAGGTAGACCGCGACCGCGACGAGGATCACGAGGAGCAGGAACTTCAGCACCCCTCCAGCGTAGAAGGCACGTGGTCACCGCCTACCCTGATTGCGTGAAGGAGTTCGTCGTCTACACCGCCCTGCGGATCCTGTTGTTCCTCGCCTCGCTGGCGGTCGTCATCGGGGTCTGGATGCTGCTCGCCGACCGCGTGCCGCTCACCTGGGCGGTCGTGATCGCGTTCGTGGTCAGCGGGCTGGGGTCCTACGTCCTGCTCAACCCGCAGCGCGCGGCGTTCGCGCGCCGGGTCGAGGAGCGCGCCTCGCGGGCGACGGCACGCTTCGAGGAGATGAAGTCGCGCGAGGACCAGGACTGAGCCTCGCTCAGCGCTTGCGCCGGTTGAGCTGACGGTTCACGCGATCCTCGGACTGCCCCAGGACCTTGGCCAGGATCGGCACCCGGAACTTGTAGAGCACCACGGCCGCGACGACGATCAACAGGATCCACAACATGCCTCGAGCCTACGTCGCACCGGGGCGGGTCAGCCGCTGACGACGAGGGGTGCGGCCACCAGCGCCGCCCAGAGCAGCTCGGCGACACCGGTCTGCTGGAGCACGGGGATCAGTCCGGGGCCGGTGGCGCCGCTCTGCACGGTCCGGACCGCCCGGGTCGCCACGACCAGGAACCCCAGTCCGATCAGTGCCCACCAGGTCGTCGCCACGGCCACCGCCACCACGGCGGCCGCCGCGGCGAGCACGAGCAGCAGGTAGAGCGCCCGGGTACGCCGGTCGCCGAGGCGGACCGCCAGGGTCCGCTTCCCGGCCTCGACGTCGGTCGGGATGTCGCGCAGGTTGTTGGCCACGAGGATCGCGCAGGCCAGCGCGCCGATCCCGACGGCGGCGTACAGCGCGGCCCACTCCCACGTCTCGGTCTGGACGTACGTCGTACCGATGACCGCGACCAGCCCGAAGAAGACGAAGACCATCACCTCGCCGAGCCCGAGGTAGCCGTAGGGGCTCGAGCCCCCGGTGTAGTACCAGGCCGCGACGACGCAGAGCAGACCGACCGCGACCAGCCACCAGGCGGTGGTGGCGGCGAGGACCAGCCCCGCGACCGCGGCGACCGCGAAGGCACAGAATGCCGCCCGCTTGACCGCAGCCGGCGTCGCGGCCCCCGACCCGACCAGCCGCATCGGGCCGACCCGGACGTCGTCGGTGCCGCGGATGCCGTCGGAGTAGTCGTTGGCGTAGTTGACCGCGACCTGGAGCGCGAGGCTCACCACCAGCGCGAGCAGCGCCTTCCACCAGACGAAGCCGTCGACGAAGGCGGCGATGCCGGTACCGGCGAGGACGGGGGAGACGGCGGCCGGGAGGGTGCGCGGACGCGCGCCGGCGAGCCATTCGGCGGGGGTGGCCACGCGAGGATTCAAGCAGGCACGTTCGCGGCGCCGCCGGAGTGGTCGGCCTGGAGGAAACGCCCGGCGGCGCGCGCGGCCGGGTGGATACCGATCGCGGCGACCACGACGATCGCGCCGATGAGCAGCCACCCGGGCGTGCCCCAGCTCATGGCGAGGAAGGTGTAGGCCGCCGGGGCCCACACGCTGCCCAGGGTGCCGCCGAGCCGGGCGGCGCCCTGGTACTCGCCCCGGCGGTCGGGGTCGGACAGCTCGGCGACCAGGCCCCAGTGGCCCGCGGACTGGAAGAGCTCCGCACCGGTCACGGTGACGTGGCCCAGCCAGACCAGGGCGATGGTCACCCAGCCGATGGTGTCGTGGGTGACCAGCACGATGAGGCAGGAGAGCACGAAGAAGGCCGCGCTGGTGCGGGCCGCCCGCAGGGCGCCCGGCACCGTCTCGGCGCCCCGGGAGGCCGACACCTGGAGCAGCACCGCCAGCACGGTGTTGGTGCCGAACAGCCAGGCCAGCAGCACCCGGGGTGCGTCGGTCTCCTGCACCAGCCACAGCGGGATCACCACGTTGAGCAGCACCTGGTTGGTGCCCAGCACCCCGTCGCACACGTTCAGCGCGAGGAAGCCCTTGTTCCGCAGGGCGCCGGGGGTGATCCGCCTGGCCGCCACCTTCGGCTCCTCCTGCGTGGTCTGCGGGAGCCGGCTGATCAGCCCGGCGTTGAGCAGCAGGATCGCCGCGGTGGCCAGCGGTACGAGCCGGATCACGGTGTCGCTGTTCGTCGCCAGCGCGAGGCCGCCGAGGAGCGCGCCCAGGGTGAAGCCGATGTTGAGGGCCGAGCGCATGAACGCCAGCGACCGGATCCGCTCCTCGCCGGAGAAGATGCCGAGGGTGTAGGCGCCCCGGCCCGCCCCGCCGGCACCACTGACCAGCTCGAGCACGACCATCATCGCGACGAAGGAGCCGAATCCCGAGATCCACGGCCAGGCCAGGTAGAGCAACGCCTCGGCCAGCGCCCCCAGCGCCCACATCCGCTGCGGCCCCACCTGGTCCGCGACCCGGCCGAGCGGCACCGCGAAGAAGAACGTCACCACCCCGGCGATGGTCAGGCCCAGGCCGACCTGTGCCGCGGAGAGGCCCACCACGTGGGTGAAGAACACCGCGCTGCCGGTGAGGAAGAAGCCCTCGCCGACCGCGAAGAGGATCGACTGCGCCGAGAGCCTGCGCGCCAGCGCGGTCGGGGGGAGGAGTCGCTGCAGCCGGGTCGCCGAGAGGGTGGGCACGGGTCGGCATTCAACCATCCGGTGCGAGGATGCGCGCATGGATTTCCTCCGGCCCGTGCGTGGCTCGACGGGTGACGTCGTCGCCGCGCTGGACGGCTGGCTGGCGGCGGCCGGAGAGCCGGAGCCGCTGGTCGTCGAGACGTCGGGCTCGACCGGCCGGCCCAAGCGGGTGGTGCTGTCCCGGCGGGCGGTGCTGGCCTCGGTGGCCGCCACCGAGCGGCGGCTCGGAGCCTCCGGACGCTGGCTGCTCACGCTGCCGGTGTCGTACGTCGCGGGGTTGCAGGTGGTCTGCCGGTCGTTGGTGGCCGGGCAGCGGCCGGTGCTGCTCGAGGACCACGGCTCGTTCGCGCAGGCCGTGGCCGCGACCGCACCGGCGTTCGTGTCCCTGGTGCCGACCCAGCTGCACCGGATGCTCGACGTGCCCGAGGAGGCGGCGGCGCTGCGCACCTTCCACACCGTGCTGCTCGGGGGCGGCCCGGTGGACGCCATGCTGCGGGCGCGGGCGGCCGAGGCCGGCGTGCGGGTCGTGGCGACGTACGGCTCCTCGGAGACCGCCGGCGGATGTGTCTACGACGGCTACGCGCTGGACGGGGTCGCGCTGGCGATCGGCCGGGGCGGCCGGATCCGGATCGGCGGGCCGACGCTCTTCGACGGCTACGAGGGCGACGCGGAGCTGACCGCCTCCGTCCTCGAGGACGGGTGGTTCCTGACCTCCGACGCGGGCCGCCTCGACGAGGACGGTCGGCTGCACGTGCTCGGCCGCCTCGACGACGTGGTGGTGAGCGGCGGCGTGAACGTCCCGACCCCCGCCGTCGCGGCCCGGCTGCGCGAGCACCCGGGAGTGGAGGCGGTCGAGGTCCTGGGGGTCCCGGACGAGGAGTGGGGCAACCGGGTGGCGGCGTTCGTGGTCGCGCCCGGCGGACTGTCCTTGCCGGACGCGCGGGCCTGGGTGGGCGAGGTGCACCCACGGTCGTGGGCGCCGCGGTCGCTGGTGGTCCTGGACGAGATCCCGCTGCTGGACAACGGCAAGCCCGACCGGATGCGCCTGCGGGAGCTGGCATGACCCCGACGGGCTCGATCACCGGGGGAGTCGGTGCGACGGGCGTCTGGTCGATCCCGATGCGCACCCGCTTCCGCGGGATCACCGTCCGCGAGGGCGTGCTGCTGCGGGGAGAGGCCGGCTGGGGCGAGTGGAGCCCGTTCCTGGAGTACGACGCTGCGGTGGCCGAGCCCTGGCTGCGCTGCGCCGAGGAGGCCGCCGCCGGCGACTGGCCGGAGCCGGTCCGGGACTCGGTGCCGGTGAACGTGACGGTGCCGGCAGTCGGGCCGGAGCGGGCCCGCGAGATCGTGCTCGCCGGCGGCTGCACCACGGCCAAGGTCAAGGTGGCCGAGCCGGGCCAGACGCTGGGCGACGACGAGGCCAGGCTGGAGGCGGTCCGCGACGCGCTCGGGCCGGCCGGCCGGATCCGGGTCGACGCGAACGGGGGCTGGGACGTCGAGGAGGCGGTCGCGGCGGTCCGGCTGCTGGACCGGGCCGCGGGCGGGCTGGAGTACGCCGAGCAGCCGTGCACGAGCGTCGAGGAGCTGGCCGCGGTCCGCCGGGCGGTCGACGTACCCATCGCCGCCGACGAGTCGATCCGCCGTGCCGCCGACCCCTACCGGGTGCGCGACCTGGGGGCCGCCGACGTGGCCGTGCTCAAGGTGCAGCCCCTCGGCGGGGTGCGCGCCTGCCTGCGCATCGCCGAGGACATCGGGCTGCCGGTGGTGGTGTCCTCGGCCCTGGAGACGTCGGTCGGCATCGCCGCGGGCGTGGCCCTGGCGGCCGCGCTGCCGGAGCTGCCGTACGCCTGCGGCCTGGCCACCGTGCAGCTGCTGACCGCCGACGTCGTCGCCGCGCCGCTGCTCCCGGTCGGCGGCGCGCTCCCGGTCACCCGGCCGGTCGTGGACGGAGCGGCGCTCGCCGCGCTCGCCGCGTCCGCCGACCGGGTCGCGCACTGGGAGTCCCGGCTGGCCGAGGTGCGGAGCCTGCGGGTGGCCGTGCGGAAGGATGGCCGCCCGTGAGCAACCCCGAGACCAACACCGCCACCGAGCTCGCGCGGGCCGTCGTGTCCGCCCTCCTCGAGGCGGGGGTCACCGACGTGGTGATCGCGCCCGGGTCGCGCAACGCCCCGCTGGGCTTCGCGACCTACGACGCCGCCGAGGCCGGGCTGCTCCGGCTGCACACCCGCATCGACGAGCGCACCGCCGGCTTCCTTGCCGTCGGGCTCACCAAGGTCGGGGCGCGGGCGGCCGTGGTGTGCACCTCCGGGACCGCCGTGGCCAACCTGCACCCGGCGGTGCTCGAGGCCGCGCACGCCGCCGTGCCGCTGGTGGTCGTGACCGCGGACCGGCCGGCGCGGCTGCGGGGCACCAACGCGAACCAGACCACCGACCAGGTCGGGATCTTCGGGGCGCTGGTCCGCACCCACGACCTCGATCGCGCCGACCAGGCGGACGCGGGGCTGCTCGTCGAGTGCGCCGGCCCGGTGCACCTCAACGTCCAGCTCGACGAGCCACTGGTCCCCGACGACCGGTGGATACCGGCGCCCGGCCCGGTGCGGGAGCCGCCGACCGGCCTGGACACGGCCGCGTTCGTCTCCCTGCCGACCGGTCCCCGCACCGTCGTGGTCGCCGGCGACGACGCGGGCCCGCCCGCGCGGGTGCTGGCCGAGCGGGCCGGATGGCCGCTGTTCGCCGAGCCGACCAGCGGTTCGCGCACGGGCGAGAACGCCATCCGCTGCTACCGGCTGCTCCTCGACACCGACCTGGGCCGCAGCATCGAGCGGGTCGTGGTGTTCGGTCACCCGACCCTGTCCCGGCCGGTGACCCGGCTGCTGGGCCGCGACGGCGTCGAGGTGCACGCGGCCCCGGCCGCGGGGGTCTGGCCGGGCCGGCCGTTCCCCGCCCGGGGCATGCCGCAGCGGGTCGACTCGGCGACGGGAGCAGAGGACCCGGCGTGGCTCGAGGCGTGGCACGCGGCGGACCGGTCCGTGGCCCGGCAGCTCGACGCGCTGCTGGCGGCCGAGCCCGAGCTCACCCCGCACGAGGTGGCGGGCGCCGTCAGCCGCGCGCTGCCGCCCGCGGGGCTGCTCTTCGTCGGCGCCTCCAGCCCGATCCGCGACCTGGACCTGATGGTGGCGAGGTACGCCGTCGGCGACCGTCGCAAGGTCATCGCCAACCGCGGCCTCTCCGGGATCGACGGGACGATCTCCTCGGCGATCGGGGCGGCCCTCGGCCGGCCGCGCACGTCCCGGGCGATCGCGCTGATGGGGGACGTGACGTTCCTGCACGACGCCAACGGGCTGGTCCTCGGCCCGGCGGAGGCCCGCCCCGACCTCACGGTCGTGGTCGGCAACGACGACGGCGGGTCGATCTTCTCGATGCTCGAGCAGGGCGCCGAGGAGTACGCCGCGCCCTTCGACAAGCTCTTCGGCACCCCGCACGGCGTCGACCTGGCCAGCCTCTGCGCCGCCACCCGGACCCCGCACTGGAAGGTGGACTCGCTCGCCGAGCTCGAGCACGCGCTGGCCAGTCCCAACGGGGGCATCGAGGTCATCGAGGCCGTCGTCCGGCGCGACAACCGCCGCGACCTCGACGCCCGGATCCGCGCGCTGCGCCCCTGAGAGCGGCAGACTGCGACCGGGACCCAGCAAGCCCGATCAAGAGGGGGAGGCGGCGCTGCGATGAGGATCAGGTCGTGACCACGTCAGCCGACACCTTCGCGGAGTTCGTCGACCACCTCGCCGAGGCCCTCGACGACCCCCGCATCACCGAGGCGTCGGGCGAGGAGTGGGCCGGCCGGCTGCACTTCTCGCGCTACCACTTCGACCGGATGATCAAGTCCGTGGCGGGAGAGCCACCCAGCGCGCTGCGCCGGCGCATCCTCCTGGAGCGGGCGGCGTACCGCATGATCACCACCACCGCGCCGCTCATCGACATCGCGGTGGAGGCGGGCTACGGCTCGCACGAGGCGTTCACCCGGGCGTTCACCCGGGCGTACGGCGCCCCGCCGGCGACCTGGCGGCGCAAGCCCGGGCACATCCAGATCGAGGCGCCCAGCGACGTGCACTTCCACCCACCCGGCAGCCTGCGGCTGCCCGCACGAGACAAGGTGACCTCCATGGACCTCCTCACGAAGATGGTCGAGCACCACATCTGGCTGACCGGAGAGATGGTGCGGCTGGCCGAGCGCCTCACCGACGAACAGCTCGACCAGGTCATCGAGCTCGACGTGGACGACGACCGCCAGACCGTGCGGTCCCTGCTGTCCCGCCTGATCGGGCAGATGGGCATGTGGAACGCGGCGATGGCCACCCGCGACTACGACTGGTCGGTCGAGGAGCACGAGTCGCTCTCCTCGATGCGTCGGCGGCTGGCGACCGAGGGGCCGACGTACCTCTCCCACGTGCGCGACGTGGTCGCGGGCGACCGGCTCGACGACACCTTCGTCGACGCGCTGTGCGAGCCCGCGGAGGTGTTCACCTACGGCGGCATGATCGCGCACGTCCTCACCTTCGCCGCGCACCGGCGCACCCTGGTCGTGCTGGCCTTCGGCCGGCACGGGATCGAGGAGCTGGGCTGGGGCGACCCGATGACCTGGGTGGCCCAGCCGGTCTGAGGCCGCCCGGCGCTGGGGCACTCCGACACAATGGCCCGGTGGAGATCGCGCTGCTGCTCGTCGCCCTGGCCGTCGGGGTGCTGGCCTTCACCGCGCTGGCCGAACGCCTGCGCTTCCCCGCCCCGCTGCTGCTGATCGCGGTCGGGGTCGCGGTGAGCTACCTGCCGGGCCTGCCGGAGGTCCACCTCGAGCCCGAGGTGGTGCTGCTCGGGCTGCTGCCGCCGCTGCTCTACGCGACGGCGATCCAGAGCTCGCTGGTCGACTTCAACGCCAACCGGCGCGCGATCCTGCTGCTCTCGGTGGGGCTGGTGGTCTTCACGGCGCTGGGCATCGGCGTCATCGTGCACGCGATCCTCCCCGACATCTCGTGGGGCGCGTCCTTCGCCATCGGCGCGGTCGTCGCCCCGCCCGACGCGGTCGCGGCCACCGCCATCGGCCGGCGGATCGGACTGCCACGGCGGGTCGTCACGATCCTCGAGGGCGAGTCGCTGCTCAACGACGCGACGGCCCTGGTGTCCCTGCGCACCGCGGCGGCGCTCGTCGCCGTCGGCTCCGCGAACGTGGTGGCCTGGCGGGTCGGCGCGGACTTCGTGTGGGCCGCGGCCGGCGGGGTCCTGGTCGGCGCGCTGTTCTTCGTGGTCGTGGCCTGGATGCGCCGGCGCATCACCGACCCGGTGCTCGACACCGGGATCTCGTTCGTGATCCCGTTCGCCGCCTACGTGGCCGCCGAGGAGATCCACGCCTCCGGGGTGATCGCGGTCGTCATCGCGGGCCTGCTGCTCGGCCACAAGGCGCCGATCCTGCAGACCGCGCAGTCGCGGATCGCCGAGCGGATGAACTGGCGCACCATCGCCTTCGTCCTCGAGAACACCGTCTTCCTGCTCATCGGCCTGCAGGCGCAGTGGCTCTTCGAGGACGTCGGGGACAGCCCCCTGTCCGCCGGCCGGATCGTCGCGGTGTGCGCGGCGACGCTCGCCGGAGTCGTGGTGCTGCGCCTGGTCTGGGTCTTCGTCACCCGCTACGCGCTGGTCCGTCCGGGTCCCGACCCCGACCTGGGCTACTCCCCGCCGTGGACGTTCACCTTCGTCGTGGGCTGGGCGGGGATGCGCGGCGTGGTCACGCTGGCCGCCGCGTTCGTGATCCCGGTGGAGGCCGAGCACCGCGAGGTCCTGGTCTTCGTCGCGTTCACCGTGGTGGCCGGGACCCTCTTCATCCAGGGCCTCTCCCTGGGCTGGGTCGCCCGTCGGTTGGGGGTGCCGTCCCCGGACCCGATGGACGACGCGCTCGCGCGGGCGACGATCCTGCAGCAGGCGTCCAAGGCGGGCTACGCCCAGCTGGACCGGATGGAGTTCGACGACCCCCACGGGGTCGCCGACCTGATCCGCGAGCGCACCGACCAGCGCAACTTCGCGGCCTGGGAGCGGCTCGGCACCACCGCCGACCAGGAGACCCCGAGCGAGCTCTACTCGCGCATCCGCCGGGCGATGATCGACGCGGAACGCCGCCGGGTGCTGGAGATCCGGCGCTCCGGGACGGTGGCGTCGGAGGTGATCAGCGAGGTGCTGTCGATGCTCGACGTCGAGGAGTCGATGCTCGAGATCGCCCACCAGGAGCACGACGAGCTGCGCTCGGCGAACGCCGTGCGCCGTCCGCGCGGCGAGGTGTGCGACGACCTCGAGGAGCACCGGGTCGTGGACACCTCGACCGCCGGGGTGTGCAAGGAGTGCCAGCGCGACGGCACCCAGTGGGTCGCGCTGCGGCAGTGCCTCGACTGCGGCCACCTCGCCTGCTGCGACTCCTCGCCGCGGCAGCACGCCACCGCCCACTTCCGGGAGAGCCAGCACCCGGTCATCCAGTCGGCCGAGCCCGGCGAGGACTGGCGCTGGTGCTACCTGCACCACCTGACCGCCTGAGGGTCGCCCTCTGCGGGGTGGTGGTCAGCCACCCGTCAGCGGTTCGACCAACCGGACGACCCCGCGGATCACCAGGAGCGAGCCCGCGGCGGTGATCAGGCCGATGACGACCAGGCGGCCGTACCTGTGCAGGGCCCGTTGCAGCGCGTCGAGCAGCCGGTGGGCCGTGTCCGGGGCGGCCGCTGCCAGCGCCACCGGAGCCCAGGTCGGCAGGGTGGCCAGCGCGACGAGCGTGGCGGCGGCGACCACGCTGTCCCCCAGCGGTCGGCTCCCGGCGGCGATCTCCTTGGCGGCGGGGACGACCAGTGCGAGCGTCGTGACGTTGGTCGCCATGGAGAACAGGCCGAAGGCGAACGCGGTCGGCGGGGTCAGGCTGACCGGCGAGCGTCGCCGTACCCCCTGCCGGGCGGGGTGCCACCTGGGCCACCGGGCGACCACGAAGGCCAGTGCGAGCAGCAGTCCGCCGATGGCCAGGTCGAGGGTCGCGTCGAGGCGCGGGGTGCGGGGCAGCGCCACCGCGCGCCCCGCGAGCAGGACGGCGCCGACGACCACCACGAGGACCGTCGCGGTGCCGGCAGCGTAGGCGAGTCCGGTGCGGGCCCCCCGCGGCCCGGTCATCAGCACGGTCTGCTCGGTGAGCATGACCGGGCTCACCGCGGCGGCCAGGCCCAGCGGCACCAGCACGACGAGAAGGTGCAGCACGCTCCGACCATAGGGCCCGGGCCGGTGACCACGGGGTGCGCCGACGGCCGGATCACCTGCCGGCGCGGACCATCCGCACGTGCAGGCCCTCGTCGTGCTCGTCGCGGGTGCCGTCGAGGCGGAAGCCCTGACGCTCGTAGAAGCGGATCGCCCGGTCGTTGCCGTGCAGTACCCACAGGTAGGCCGCCCGGTCGTCGATCGCGGTCTCGAGCAGGGCGTAGCCGACGCCGGTGCCCCAGTGGTCGCCCGCACGTAGAGCGCCCACAGCTCGGTGTCGGTGTCCACGTCGTTGTCGCGGCCGGGGCCGGAGCTGACGAAGCCGACCAGGCCGTCCGGCGCTTCGGCCACCAGCGTGTTGTCGTTCTCCGCGAGGATCCGCCGCCACTTCTCGACCCGGGACGGTACGTCGGCCCGGCGCTCGTCGAGGAACCTCTGGTCCATCAGCCCGGTGTAGGCGTCGTCCCAGCAGTCCAGGTGGAGCCCGGTCAGCGCCTCCGCGTCCGCGGGCGCCGCCGGGCGGATGGTGATCTCGCCGGTCGCGTGGGAGCTCATGCCAGCATCGTACGAACGGCCAGCACCGCGATCACCGCTGCCGACACGAGCCCGGTGACCAGGTGGCTGCGGTAGCCCGTGGCCACCCTGCCGAGCGCGGCCCCGCCGCCGGCGAGGACCAGCTGCCAGGACGCCGAGGCCAGGAACGCGGCGGACACGAACACCGCCGCCTCGGCGGCGGTGGAGACGAGGTGCCGGTTGCCGAGCACCACCGCGGCGAAGTAGACGACGGTGGTCGGGTTGACCGCGGTGATGGCGACGAAGACCGCGTAGGCGCGGCCCGGGCGCATCGGCGCCGGCTGCCGGGGCCGTCCACTGGTGGCCAGCGCGTGCGCGGCGGTGAGCACCGCGATCACCAGCAGCACGGCGCCCGAGGCGACCCGCAGCCCGGTGGCCACCGGGGCGAGCAGCGCCGCGAGGGCGGCTCCGGCGACCACGGCGAGGGTGGCGTAGGCGCCGTCCACGGTGGCGATGCCCAGGGCGCCGGCGGCCCCGACGCGGAACGACGTGCGCGCGGTGAGCGCGACCAGGAACGCCCCGACCGCCCCGATCGGGATCGCGATCGCCCAGCCGGTGACGAGACCGGAGACGACCACCTCGAGCACGGGCCGATTCTTCCGGGGCCGGATGCCCGCCCGCCACCGTGATTACGGTGGGGGCATGCGGATCACCAAGTTCGGACACGCCTGCGTCCGGGTGGAGCACGACGGCCGGACGGTCGTGCTGGACCCGGGCATGTTCACCGAGGTCGAGGCGCTCGACGGCGCCGACGCGGTGCTGATCACCCACGAGCACCCCGACCACTACCTGCCGGACCACCTGCGGGCGACCGACGCGCGGGTGTTCACGATCGAGGCGGTCGCGGCGCGGATCCGGGAGGACGCGCCCGACGTCGCCGAGCGGCTGACGGTGGTGTCACCGGGGGAGTCCTTCGACCCGGGCATCCCCGCCCGCGCGGTCGGCGAGCTGCACGCGGTCATCCACCCGGAGTTCCCGCGGTTCTTCAACAGCGGCTACGTGCTGAGCGCCGGGGAGGAGAAGGTCTACCACCCCGGTGACGCGCTCACCCCGCCCGGCGAGGACGTCGACGTGCTGCTCGTGCCGGTCTCGGCGCCGTGGATGCGCGCCTCCGAGGGAGTCGACTTCGCCCGGGAGGTCGGCGCTCCCCGCAACCTGGCGATCCACGACCGGGTCTACTCCGAGGCCGGCCTGAGGATCATGGACGGGCACATGAACGCGTTCCTGCCGGACGCCGGTCAGCAGTACGTCCGACTGCCCGACGGCGCCGACCTGTAGCCGTCGGGGTCAGGGAGAGAGTGCGTCGCGGACCGGCACGAACTTCGCCTGGGACTCGGCGAGCTCGGCCTCGGGGTCGGAGTCGGCGACGATGCCGCAGCCCGCGAACAGCCGGACGGTCGGGCCGTCGATCGACGCCGAGCGCAGCGCGATGCCCCACTCGCCGTCGCCGTTGGCGTCCATCCAGCCGACCGGGCCGGCGTAGCGGCCCCGGTCCATGCCCTCGATCTCGGTGATCAGGCCGGTCGCCACCGTGGTGGGGGTGCCGCCGACCGCGGCCGAGGGGTGCAGCGCCTCCGCGAGCTGGAGCGAGGAGACGGTGGCCGCGTCGTGGACCACGCCGGCCACGTCGGTGGCGAGGTGCATGACGTTGGGCAGGTGCAGCACGAACGGCGCCTCGGGCACGTTCATCGAGGAGCAGTGCGGGTCGAGCGCGTCGGCGACCGAGCGGACGGCGTACTCGTGCTCCTCGAGGTCCTTCGAGGAGCGCGCGAGCGTCGCGGCGAGGGCCAGGTCGCGCTCGTCGTCGCCGGTGCGCCGGATGGTGCCGGCGAGGACCCGGGAGGTGACCAGGCCGCGCTCGCGGCGCAGCAGCATCTCGGGGGTGGCGCCGAACATGCCGTCCACGTGGAAGGTCCAGCACATCGGGTAGGACTCCGCCAGCCGGCGCAGCGGCCAGCGCACGTCGATGGGCGCGTCGGCGGTGGCGATCAGGTCGCGGGCGAGGACGACCTTCTCCAGGTCGCCGGCGTTGATCCGGGCCACCGCGTCGGCGACGACCGACATCCAGCGCTCGCCGTCCAGGGCGCCGTCGGCGAAGCTCACGTCCACCGGCGCCGGGGGCTCGTCGGCCTCGCCGAGGACCGGGGCGGCGATGCTGTCGCGGCCGATGGTGGTCAGCCACGTGGTGTCGCCCCGCCGGCCGATGACGACCTCGGGCACGACCAGCACGGAGTCGCCGGGCTCGTCGGCGAAGGCGAAGGAGCCGAAGCTGACCAGGCCGGTGCCGGGCTCGTTGACCTCGTCGCGGACGACCGTGCGCTCGGTGGTCTCGGCCCACCACTTCACCGCGTCGGAGAAGCGGGTGGCGCCTCGGGTGCGGAGCTCGGCGGCGACACCCCAGCCGACCAGGCCCTCGCCGCGGCGCAGCCAGGTGACCGGCCGGTCGCCCGGGAGGAGGTCGACGAGCGCGGCCGCCTCGTCGAGGTCGAGGCGGACGGTGCGGGCGACGAGGGTGCCGAGGGTCGCTGACTGCTCGTCGGGGGTCGCACTGGTCACGAGACCGAAGCGTACGCCGGTGACCGAGGCCACCACGTCGCCACGGTGGCGGTCACGACCGGTAGACGACCACCGCGTCGCCGACGTGCACCTGGTCGAACAGCCAGGCGAGCTTGTCGTAGTCGCGCACGTTCACGCAGCCGTGCGAGGCGCCGGCGTACCCCCGGGCGGCGAAGTCCGAGGAGTAGTGCACCGCCTGGCCGCCGGAGAAGAACATCGAGAAGGGCATCTCCGAGCCGTACAGGTGCGAGACGTGGTCCTCGTCCTTGACGTAGACGTGGAAGAGGCCCTCGCGGGTCGGGCTGTACGACGCCCCGAAGCGCACGTCCAGCGTCTGGCGCACCGTGCCGTCGACGACCCAGCGCAGGGTCTGGCTGGTCTTGTCGATGCAGATCACCCGGCCGGACTTGCAGCGCGCGTCGAGCGCGCCGGGGTGGTTGCCGAGGTTGTACATCGCCTCGTGGGTGGGCACGCCGGTCATCGCGTGGAGCCGGTCCAGGGTGCGCTGGTCGACCTTGCCGGTGACCGGGATCTCCCGCTTGGCCTGGAAGCCGCGGACCGCCTCGACGGTCGCGGCGTCGTACCCGCCGGTGACGTCGCCGAACAGCCACTGGATCGACACCAGCCGGGCCTGCAGGTCCCGGACCTCGTCCCCGCTGTCGCCCGACTCGAGGATCGCCGGGCCGGGGTGGAGGACGTTGAACAGCTGGTCGTGCGTCGGCGTCTTCGTCATCGAGACCAGGCGCTTCCAGGTGCGCCGGTCGACGACCCCGGTGGCCTTGAAGCCGCGCTTGCCCTGGAAGCCGCTGACCGCGGTGCGGGTCGCGGGGTCGTAGTGCCCCGTGGTGGTCTCGGGCAGCCAGGCCAGCTGGAAGAGTCGCTGCTGGAGCTCACGGACCCGGGTCCCGCTCGCACCGGGCTCGAGCACGTTGCGCGGCGTCGGCGTCGGCGTCGGTGTCGCGGTCGGGGAGGGCGTGGACTCGCTCGTGGGTGCGGTCGACGTGGGCGGCGTGGTGCTCGGCACCGGCGCCGGCGACCCCGGCTGAGCCGCGGCGTCCCGTTGCTCGTCGTAGTGGCGGACGGCGAAGCCGGCGCCGTACGCCGTGGCGCCGAGGAGGCCGGCGATGACGACGGTCAGCAGCAGGACGCGCAGTGCTCTCATGAGTTCCCCCGGGGAAGTTGGGTCGACACACGTTTTTCCAGTGTCGACAAGGAGACGCCTCATCCGGGGATTTCGTTGCGTGGCGTGGTCGTCGTGACCGTTTCGTTGCGAGGGTGCCGGGGACCGTAGTCTCTGCGGGTGGCCCGCGCAGAACTCGACAAGCAGCCGTCCGACGTCCGTCGCATGTTCGACGCGGTCGCGCGGCGCTACGACGTCACCAACGACGTGCTCTCCCTGGGCCAGGACCGGCGGTGGCGGCACGACGTCATCGACGCCGTCGACCCGCGACCGGGGGAGATGGTGCTCGACCTGGCCGCCGGCACCGGGACCTCGAGCCAGCCGTTCGCGGACCGGGGCGCGACCGTCGTTCCGTGCGACTTCTCGCTCGGGATGCTCCAGGTCGGCAAGCAGGCCAGGCCACACCTGCCCTTCACCGCCGGGGACGGGACCCGACTCCCGTTCGCGGACGCGACCTTCGACGCGGTGACGATCTCCTTCGGGCTGCGCAACATCGTCGACCCGCTCGCCGGGCTGGAGGAGCTGCTGCGGGTGACCAGGCCCGGCGGCCGGCTGGTCGTCTGCGAGTTCAGCCACCCGACGTGGGCGCCGTTCCGGACCGTCTACATCGAGTACCTGATGAAGGCGCTGCCGCCCATCGCCCGGGCGGTCTCGTCCTCGCCGGACGCCTACGTCTACCTCGCCGAGTCGATCCGCGCCTGGCCCGACCAGCAGGGCCTCGCGCAGATGATCGGCCGGGCGGGCTGGCAGGAGCCCCAGTGGCGCAACCTGTCCGGCGGCATCGTCGCCCTCCACCGCGCCACCCGCTGACGGGTCGAGGATCCAGGGCATGGGCTGCGTCTTCTGTGCCATCGTCGCCGGCGACCTGCCGGCCAGCCGCGTGTACGACGACGCGCGGGTGCTCGGCTTCATGGACCTCAACCCGGCCACACCGGGCCACCTGCTGGTCGTTCCCGAGAGCGCCACGCGCCGGACCTCGCCCGTCTCGGTCCCGAGGACGGAGCCCACATGTTCCGGGTGGCCCAGCGGCTGGCGGCGGCGGTGCGGGCGTCCCCGATGGCGCCCGCAGGGATCAATCTGTTCCTCGCCGATGGCGAGGTGGCGGGCCAGGAGGTCCTCCACGCGCACCTGCACGTCGTACCCCGGGTCCGGGGCGACGGCTTCGGCGTCCGCGCCGAGTTCGGGAGCCCGCCGCGCGCTGAGCTCGACCGGCGCGCCGCCGAGATCAGGACCGCTCTCGACGCGACCATCTGAAGGCACGTCGCCACCAGCCCGAGCCGTGCGGTCGGGCGGGCCGTCCGACAGGAGCCGACCCCGGGGTGCAGGGCGATTCCGGGAGTGGCAGTATGTGTCCCGCGCCACTTAGTGATTCAGTTCACAAAGTCACAATCCGGCGGCGCAGGCCTGCCGGTCGGGCGCGGGACAGGAGGAACGCGAGGCATGGAGCTCTACACGCCGGTGCTGGCGTTGGCTGCTCTCGCGGCGTTGTTCGCGGTCGGTTCCGTGATCATGAGCGCCGCCGTGGGGCCCAAGCGCTACAACCGGGCCAAGCTCGACTCCTACGAGTGCGGCATCGAGCCCACCCCGCAGCCGGTCGGCGGCGGGCGCTTCCCGGTGAAGTACTACATCACCGCGATGCTCTTCATCGTCTTCGACATCGAGATCATCTTTCTCTACCCGTGGGCCGTCTACTTCGACTCCATGAAGTTCTTCGGCCTCATCGAGATGGTCGTGTTCATCGGCACCGTCTTCGTCGCCTTCGCCTACGTGTGGCGACGCGGCGGCCTCGAATGGGATTGAGGACCACGATGCACGCGCATTGCCTTCGTTGTCGTCGCTCGACGGCCAAACCCGGGCCGCCTTCGCTCCTCCGCCTTGGCACTGCACGCGCCTCGCGGCCCTCAACTGACGCGGAAGGGACCCTCTGATGGGCATCGAAGAGAAGCTTCCCTCCGGCGTCCTGCTGACGACCGTCGAGGGCGTCGCGGGCTACATGCGCAAGGCGTCGTTCTGGCCGGCCACCTTCGGCCTGGCCTGCTGTGCCATCGAGATGATGACCAGCGGCGGCCCGAAGTACGACCTCGCCCGGTTCGGCATGGAGGTCTTCCGGGCCAGCCCGCGCCAGGCCGACCTGATGATCGTCGCCGGCCGGGTCAGCCAGAAGATGGCCCCGGTGCTGCGCCAGATCTACGACCAGATGCCCGAGCCCAAGTGGGTGCTGGCGATGGGCGTGTGCGCGAGCAGCGGCGGGATGTTCAACAACTACGCGATCGTCCAGGGCGTCGACCACGTCGTCCCCGTCGACATGTACCTGCCCGGCTGCCCACCGCGGCCGGAGATGCTCATCGACGCGATCCTCAAGCTGCACGACCAGGTGCAGCACGCCAAGCTCGGCAGCAACCGCCGGGCCGAGGTCGAGCAGCAGGAGACCGACGCGCTCCGGGCGCTGCCGACCTCCGAGATGAAGGGGCTGCTGCGGTGAGCGACGAGAAGGTCTCGACAGGCTCGACCACCGGAGGCGTGGAGCAGCCTGCTCCCGAGCAGGCGCCCGAGAACGTCCCGGCACCGACCGGCGAGGTGCGCCCCGTCGGCGCCCGCAAGGGCATGTTCGGCGTGAGCGGTACGGGCGACACCAGCGGCTACGGCGGGCTGGTCGCCCCGATCGTCTACCCGGGCCGCGCCGAGCGCCCGTTCGGCGGCTGGTACGACGAGGTGGCCGACGCCCTCGAGGAGCGGTTGCGCGCCGACGGGCTCGAGCACGCCGTCGAGCAGGTCGTGATCCATCGCGGCGAGATCACCTTCCACGTCCGCCGCGAGGACGTCGCCGCGGTGGCGCAGATGCTCCGGGACGAGCCCCGGCTGCGGTTCGAGCTCTGCTCGGGCGTGAGCGGCGTGCACTACCCCGACGACACCGGCCGCGAGCTGCACGCGGTCTACCACCTGCTCTCGATGACCCACAACCGGCGGATCCGGCTCGAGGTGGCGGCACCCGACGCCGACCCGCACATCCCGACGATCGTGGGCGTCTACCCCACCAACGACTGGCACGAGCGCGAGGCCTTCGACATGTTCGGCATCGTCTTCGACGGTCACCCGGCACTCACCCGGATCCTGATGCCCGATGACTGGCCGGGCCACCCGCAGCGCAAGGACTACCCACTGGGCGGCATCCCCGTGGAGTACAAGGGCGGGACCATCCCGCCGCCGGACCAGCGGAGGTCCTACCACTGATGAACCACCCCACCACCGTGCACGCCTCTCCCGCCTCGCTCCTCCGTGGCGCCGACTCGAGGGGACCCCGATGAGCACCACCGAAGATCTCTACGCAGGCAGCAGCGAGACCACCGAGGGCCGGGTCTTCACGGTCACCGGCCAGGACTGGGACACGATCTCCCAGGAGCTCGCCGACGCCGGCGACGCCGACGAGCGGGTCGTCGTCAACATGGGTCCGCAGCACCCGTCGACGCACGGGGTGCTCCGGCTGATCCTCGAGCTCGAGGGCGAGACGGTGACCGAGGCCCGGTGCGGCATCGGCTACCTGCACACCGGCATCGAGAAGAACATGGAGTTCCGCTCCTGGACCCAGGGCGTCACGTTCTGCACCCGGATGGACTACCTGAGCCCGTTCTACAACGAGATGACCTACGTGCTCGGGGTGGAGCGGCTGCTCGACATCGAGGACGACATCCCGGAGAAGGCCCAGGTCATGCGGGTCCTGCTCATGGAGCTCAACCGCATCTCCTCCCACCTGGTCTGCATCGCCACCGGCGGCATGGAGATCGGCGCGCTGACGGTGATGACGATCGGCTTCCGCGAGCGCGAGCTGGTGCTCGACCTGTTCGAGCTGATCACCGGCCTGCGGATGAACCACGCGTTCATCCGCCCCGGTGGCGTCGCCCAGGACCTCCCGCCCGGGGCACTGGACGAGATCCGGGACTTCATCGCCCTGATGAAGAAGCGGCTGCCGGAGTACGCCGCCCTGTGCAACGCCAACCCGATCTTCAAGGCCCGCCTGGAGAACGTCGGCCACCTCGACCTCTCCGGCTGCCTGGCCCTGGGCCTGACCGGACCGGTGATGCGTAGCACCGGCTACCCGTGGGACCTGCGCAAGACCCAGCCCTACAGCGGCTACGAGGACTACGACTTCGAGGTGCAGACCTGGGACACCTGCGACTCCTACGGTCGCTTCCGGGTCCGCCTGGCCGAGATGTGGGAGTCGCTCAAGATCGTCGAGCAGGCCGCCGACCGGCTGGCCCGTCTCGAGGGCGCGCCGGTGATGGTCGCCGACAAGAAGATCGCCTGGCCGAGCCAGCTCGCGATCGGCAGCGACGGCATGGGCAACAGCCTCGACCACATCCGCCACATCATGGGCGAGTCCATGGAGGGGCTGATCCACCACTTCAAGCTGGTCACCGAGGGCTTCCGGGTGCCACCCGGCCAGGCGTACGTCCCGGTCGAGTCCCCGCGCGGCGAGCTGGGCGCGCACGTCGTGTCCGACGGCGGCACCCGCCCCTTCCGGGCGCACTTCCGCGACCCGTCGTTCACGAACCTGCAGGCCACCAGCGTGATGAGCGAGGGCGGCATGGTCGCCGACGTCATCGTCGCGATCGCCTCGATCGACCCGGTGATGGGAGGAGTCGACCGATGACGCAGACGAGCGGTCTCGACGCGACCACCTACGAGGAGCTGCGGCAGATCGCCGCCCGCTACCCCCAGGCGCGCTCCGGCCTGCTGCCGATGCTGCACCTCGTGCAGTCCGCCGAGGGCAGGATCACCCCCGAGGGGATCGAGGCCTGCGCCGAGATCCTGGACATCTCCGCGGCCGAGGTCAGCGGGGTCGCCACGTTCTACACGATGTACAAGCGCAAGGCGGTCGGCGACTACCACGTCGGCGTCTGCACCAACACCCTGTGCGCGGTGATGGGCGGGGACGCGATCTTCGAGCGGCTCAAGGACCACCTCGAGGTCGGCAACGACGAGACGACGGCGGACGGCAGGATCACCCTCGAGCACATCGAGTGCAACGCCGCCTGCGACTACGCCCCGGTGATGACCGTCAACTGGGAGTTCATGGACAACATGACCCCGGCGTCGGCCACCGAGCTGGTCGACGAGCTGCGCTCCGGCGCCGAGGTCTCCTCGACCCGCGGCGCCCGCATCTGCACCTGGCGCGAGGCCGAGCGCGTGCTCGCCGGCTTCCCCGACGACCGCGCCGACGAGGGCCCCTCGGCCGGGCCCGCCTCGCTGGTCGGCCTGGACCTCGCCCGCGAGAACGGCTGGACCGCACCCGAGGTCGAGGGTCGTGCCGCCGTGGCGGCCGGCACGGGCTCCCGGTCCGGCGCGGCCAAGGAAGCCGACACGTCGCGGGCCGAGACCGAGACCGAGGTCGACGAGTCGCCGGCCGACGCCAAGCACGAGGACGCTCCGTCCGCACCGGGTGGCAAGGGGGACGAGGCCAAGTGACCGTGTTTCGAGGCTCGCTGCGCTCGCACCTCAACAACCGGGGAGGGCGCCACGCGTGCTCGCACCTCGACAACCGGAGGAGGGCACTCCGTGACTGACACCCTGACCCCCGTCCTCACGGACAACTGGGGCGAGGACCGGAGCTGGACCCTGGAGTCCTACGAGGCGCGCGGTGGCTACCGGGCGCTCGACACGGCGTTCGGCATGGACCCGGCCGCCGTGATCGAGGAGGTCAAGGACTCCGGGCTGCGTGGCCGCGGCGGCGCCGGCTTCCCGACCGGCATGAAGTGGGGCTTCATCCCGCAGGACAACCCGAAGCCGAAGTACCTCGTCGTGAACGCCGACGAGTCGGAGCCGGGCACCTGCAAGGACGTCCCGCTGATGATGGCCAGCCCGCACACGCTGATCGAGGGCGTGATCATCAGCTCCTACGCGATCCGCGCGAACCGGGCCTTCATCTACGTCCGCGGCGAGGTGCTGCACGTCGTACGCCGGCTGCAGCGCGCCGTCCAGGAGGCCTACCTGGCCGGCCACCTCGGCAAGGACATCCACGGCTCCGGCTACGACCTCGAGCTGGTCGTCCACGCCGGCGCCGGCGCCTACATCTGCGGCGAGGAGACCGCCCTCCTCGACTCGCTCGAGGGTCGGCGCGGCCAACCGCGCCTGCGCCCGCCGTTCCCGGCCGTCGCCGGGCTCTACGCCAGCCCGACGGTGATCAACAACGTCGAGTCGATCGCGTCCGTGCCCAGCATCATCGCCAACGGCCACGGCTGGTTCGCCTCGATGGGCACCGAGAAGTCCCAGGGATTCGGCATCTTCTCGCTCTCCGGCCACGTCGCCCGGCCCGGCCAGTACGAAGCCCCGCTGGGCATCACGCTGCGCCAGCTGATCGACCTCGCCGGCGGCATGCGCGAGGGCCACGAGCTGAAGTTCTGGACCCCGGGCGGTTCCAGCACGCCGATGCTGACCGCCGAGCACCTCGACGTGCCCCTCGACTTCGAGGGAGTCGCCGCGGCCGGCTCGATGCTCGGCACCCGCGCCCTCCAGATCTTCGACGAGACCACCTGCGTGGTGCGCGCGGTGCTGCGTTGGACGGAGTTCTACAAGCACGAGTCCTGCGGCAAGTGCACGCCCTGCCGCGAGGGCACCTGGTGGCTGGTGCAGACCCTGGCCGCGCTGGAGCAGGGCAAGGGCCGCGAGTCCGACCTCGAGCTCCTGCTGGACCAGTGCGACAACATCCTCGGCCGCTCGTTCTGTGCGCTCGCCGACGGTGCCGTCAGCCCGATCACCAGCTCGATCAAGTTCTTCCGCGACGAGTACGTCGCGCACCTCACGCACGGCGGGTGCCCCTTCGATCCCGCCGCCTCGACCCTGTTCTCGACGGCAGGAGCACTGGCATGACCACGGCGCCCGAGAAGTCCCCGGCCACGACCACGGAGGACCTCGTCACCCTGACCATCGACGGGGTCGAGGTCAGCGTGCCCAAGGACACCCTGGTGATCCGGGCCGCCGAGCAGGTGGGCGTCCAGATCCCGCGCTTCTGCGACCACCCCCTGCTGGACCCGGTGGGCGCCTGCCGCCAGTGCCTGGTCGACGTGCCCGACGCCGGCAACGGCCGCGGCTTCCCCAAGCCGCAGGCCTCGTGCACCATCACGGTCGCCGAGGGCATGGTGGTCAACACCCAGGCCACGAGCGAGGTCGCGGACAAGGCGCAGCAGGGGATCATGGAGTTCCTGCTGATCAACCACCCGCTGGACTGCCCGGTCTGCGACAAGGGCGGCGAGTGCCCCCTGCAGAACCAGGCCATGTCCAACGGCCGCGGCGAGTCCCGCTTCGAGGGCGTCAAGCGGACCTACCCGAAGCCGATCAACATCTCCGCGCAGGTGCTGCTCGACCGGGAGCGCTGCGTGCTGTGCGCCCGCTGCACCCGCTTCTCCGAGCAGATCGCGGGTGATCCGTTCATCGCGCTGATCGAGCGCGGGTGCCCTGCAGCAGGTCGGCATCTACGAGAACGAGCCCTTCGAGTCCTACTTCTCGGGCAACACGATCCAGATCTGCCCGGTCGGCGCGCTCACCAGCGCCGAGTACCGCTTCCGCTCTCGCCCCTTCGACCTGGTCTCCACCCCGTCGGTCGCCGAGCACGACGCCTGCGGCTCGGCGATCCGGGTCGACCACCGGCGCGGCAAGGTGATGCGCCGGCTCGCCGGCAACGACCCCGAGGTCAACGAGGAGTGGATCACCGACAAGGACCGCTTCGCGTTCACCTACGCGACCATGCCCGACCGGCTGACCTACCCCCAGGTGCGCGACCGGGTCGAGGACGGGGGAGACGGGTCGCTGCGGCCGGCGTCGTGGCCCGAGGCCTTCGCCGTCGCGGCGCGAGGGCTGCGCGCCGCCGGTGCCTCCGCCGTGCTGACGGGCGGCCGCGTGACGGCCGAGGACGCCTACGCCTACAGCAAGTTCGCCCGCGTGGCGCTCGGCACCAACGACATCGACTTCCGCGCCCGCCCGGCCTCGACCGAGGAGGCCGACTTCCTCGCGTCCGAGGTCGCCCTGTCCGCAACGGTCACCTACGCCGACCTCGAGACCGCCACGACCGTCGTGCTGGCCGGGCTCGAGCCGGAGGACGAGGCCGGCGCGATCTTCCTGCGGCTGCGCAAGGCTGCCCGGCACCACCGGACCCGCGTCGTCTCGATCGCGCCGTTCGCCTCGCGCGGCCTGCGCAAGATGGACGGGCACCTGGTGGCGACCGCACCGGGCGACGAGGCCGGCGCGCTCGAGCAGCTGGTCTCGCACGCCGACTACGGCCTCGACGCCACCGGGGTGATCCTGGTCGGCGAGCGCCTGGCCACCTCGCCCGGCGCGCTCACCGCGGCCGCCCGGGTGGCCCGCACCACCGGTGCCCGGCTCGCCTGGGTGCCGCGCCGCGCCGGCGACCGCGGCGCCGTGGAGGCCGGCTGCCTGCCCAACCTGCTTCCCGGCGGCCGCCCGGTCGCCGACCCCGCAGCCCGCGTCGACGTCGCGGCGGACTGGGGCGTCGACGGGCTGCCCGAGTCGGTCGGCCGGGACGCCGACGGCATCGTGGCGGCGCTGCGCGCCGGCGAGCTCGGCGGCCTGGTCATCGGTGGCGTCGACCCCGACGACACCGCCGACCCCGCGGCCACCCGGGCCGCGATCGACGCGGCGCAGTTCGTGGTCGCGCTCGAGCTGCGCGAGACCGACGTGACCCGCGCCGCCGACGTGGTGTTCCCGGTCGCCCCCGTCTCCGACAAGGCCGGCACCTTCGTGACCTGGGAGGGGCGGCCGCGTCCGTTCCCCGCGGTCTTCGAGGACCCGCGCTCGCTGCCGGACCTGCGGGTGCTGGCCGGGATCGCCGAGGAGCTCGCGCAGGGCGGGCAGGGCGGCCCGCTCGGCTTCCGCACCGTGGCCGAGGCGCGCGCGGAGATGGAGGACCTCGGCCCGTGGGACGGCGAGCGTGCCCCGACCGTCGACGCGCCCGCGGCGCCGACCGCCGATCCCGCCGAGGGGCTGCGGCTGGCCTCCTGGAAGCAGATGATCGACCACGGCTCGATGCAGGACGGGGAGAAGTACCTGCGCGCCACCGGCCGCCCGCCGGTCGCCCGGGTCAGCCCGGCGACGTACGCCGCCCTGCCCGAGTCGGTCGCCGACGGCGGCGTGCTCGTCGGCGACCGCGGCGCGATGTGGGTCCCGGTGCTCGCCACCGAGGGGATGGTCGACGGCGTCGTGTGGGTGCCCGCACGCTCGGAGGGCAACGGTGTCCTGGCCGACCTGGCCTCGCCCGGCAGCACGGTCACGCTGAAGGGAGCGGGAGAGTGATCTCGACAGGCTCGATCACCGACGGCCTCGGGTCGATCACCGCACTGGCCACCGACTACCCCACCATCGATGACTTCGGCCACGACCCGTGGTGGATCACCGTCATCAAGACCGTGATGATCTTCGTCGTCCTGGTCCTGCTCACGCTGTTCAACATCTGGTGGGAGCGCCGCGTGGTGGCGCGGATGCAGCACCGCATCGGCCCCAACGTGAACGGCCCCTTCGGCCTGCTGCAGTCGCTCGCCGACGGCGTCAAGCTGGCCCTGAAGGAGGACATCATCCCGAAGGCGGCCGACAAGGCGGTCTTCCTGCTCGCGCCGGTGATCGCGACGGTGCCGGCGTTCGTGACCTTCAGCGTCATCCCGTTCGGACCGGTGGTGAACTTCTTCGGCCACGAGACCCCGCTGCAGCTCACCGACATGCCGGTGGCGGTGCTCTTCGTGATGGCGATCGCCTCGATCGGGATCTACGGCATCGTGCTCGGCGGCTGGTCCAGCGGCTCGACGTACTCCCTGCTCGGCGGCCTGCGCTCGAGCGCCCAGATGATCTCCTACGAGGTCGCGATGGGACTGGCCCTGGTCGCGGTGTTCCTCTACGCCGGGTCGATGTCGACCTCGGAGATCGTGCAGGCGCAGGACAAGTTCTGGTTCGGCCTGATCCTGCTGCCGTCGTTCGCGATCTACACGATCTCGATGGTGGGGGAGACCAACCGCGCGCCCTTCGACCTCCCCGAGGCCGAGGGCGAGCTGGTCGGCGGCTTCCACACCGAGTACTCCTCGCTGAAGTTCGCGCTGTTCTTCCTCGCCGAGTACATCAACATGGCGACCGTCTCCGCGCTGGCGACGACGCTGTTCCTCGGTGGCTGGCAGGCACCGTGGGGGATCGAGCAGGTCTGGCCGGGCGCCAACGAGGGCTACTGGCCGCTGCTGTGGTTCTTCGGCAAGGTGCTGTTCTTCATCTTCATCTTCATCTGGCTGCGCGGGTCGCTGCCGCGACTGCGCTACGACCAGTTCATGGCGTTCGGCTGGAAGCGGCTGATCCCGATCTCGCTGGTGTGGATCGTCGCGGTGGCGACCATCCGGTCGATCTCGCTGGACGGTGGCCTCGACCGGCAGTACCTCCTGGTCGGGATCGGCGTCCTCGCCGTGCTGTTCCTCGCGCTGTTCTTCATCGGCGAGCAGGAGCAGGAGCCGGAGCCGGGCGAGGAGCCGGTCGACGCCCACGCGGGCGGGTTCCCGGTGCCGCCGATGCCCGCCGGCGGTGCGGTGCGCGGCGCCGCCCGGCCGCTGTCCTTCCCGACGGGTTCCACCGTCGCCGCCTCTGGTGAGGAGATCTGATGGCCCAGCAGGAGCCGCAGCCCCGCGGCCTCAAGGAGCAGTTCTGGGACCCGATCGCGGGTTTCGGGGTCACGTTCCGGACCATGTTCAAGAAGGTGGTCACCGAGCAGTATCCGTTCGAGAAGCTGCCCACGGCCCCGAGGTTCCACGGCCGGCACCAGCTCAACCGGTGGCCGGACGGCCTGGAGAAGTGCATCGGCTGCGAGCTGTGCGCGTGGGCCTGCCCCGCCGACGCGATCTACGTCGAGGGCGCCTCGAACACCGACGACGAGCGGTACAGCCCCGGTGAGCGCTACGGCCGCGTCTACCAGATCAACTACCTGCGCTGCATCCTGTGCGGCCTGTGCATCGAGGCCTGCCCGACCCGGGCGCTCACGATGACCAACGAGTACGAGCTGGCCGACAACAACCGTGCCGACCTGATCTACGAGAAGTCCGACCTGCTCGCGCCGCTGCTGCCGGGCATGGAGCAGCCGCCGCACCCGATGCGCCTCGGTGACGACGAGGGCGACTACTACCGCGGGGCCTACTCCGCGCCGGCGCCCGCACCCGCAGGGGAGCAGGCATGACCGCGTTCTGGATCCTCGCGCCGATCATGGTGATCGCCGCCCTCGGCATCCTCTTCGTCCGCAAGGCCGTGCACGCCGCTCTGCTGCTGGCCGTGGTGATGATCAGCCTCGCGGTGCTGTACGCCGTGCTGGACGCGCCGTTCCTGTTCGCCGTGCAGATCATCGTCTACACCGGCGCGATCCTGATGCTCTTCCTGTTCGTGCTGATGCTCGTGGGCGTGGATGCCTCCGACTCGGTGGTCGAGACGATCCGCGGCCAGCGGGCGATGGCGGTCGTGGGGGGCCTGCTGCTCGGCCTGGTGCTCGCGATCGGTGTCGGGCAGATCTCGCTCGGCACCGCCGTCGGGCTCGGCAGCGCCAACGGTGTGGGCAACATCCAGGCCCTCGCGAACATCTTGTTCTCCCGCTACGTCTTCGCCTTCGAGACCACCAGCGCGCTGCTCATCACGGCCGCGATGGGGGCGATGGTGCTGGCGCACCGCGAGCGGCTCACGCCGAAGCCGACGCAGGCCGCGCTGGCCGCGCAGCGGATGCGCGACTACGCCGACAAGGGCACCCACCCCGGCCCGCTGCCGACCCCGGGTGTCTTCGCCCGCCACAACGCGGTGGACACCCCGGCCCTGCTGCCCGACGGCACCGCGTCCGAGGCCTCGGTCTCGCGGGTCCTGGCGGCGCGCGGCACCGTGCGCTCCGCGCCGGCGCTCGCCGACGACATCGAGGAGCTCCAGCGCCAGATCGGTGACGCCCCGCACGCGGGTCGCACCAGCCGGGCGGCCGACACCACCGAGGAGGGCACCCCCTCATGAGCGTCACGCCGTACATCGTGCTCTCGGCGATCCTGTTCACGATCGGCTGCGTCGGGGTCCTCACCCGGCGCAACGCCATCGTGGTGTTCATGTGCGTGGAGCTGATGCTCAACGCCTCGAACCTCGCGCTGGTGGCCTTCGCCCGTCAGCACGGCAACCTCGACGGCCAGATCGCCGCCTTCTTCGTGATGGTGGTCGCCGCAGCCGAGGTGGTGGTCGGGCTCGCGATCATCATGACCATCTTCCGGACCCGTCGCTCGGCCTCGGTCGACGACGCCAGCCTGCTGAAGTACTGAGGAGCGACGGCTGATGTATGCCCTCAACGAGGTCGTCCACGCCCCCGTGGTCGACCCCTCGTCCGCGACCGGGGTCTTCTCCCTGCTCTGGCTGGTGATCGCGCTGCCGCTCGCCGGTGCCGCGGTGCTGCTGCTCGGCGGCCGCGCCACCGACCGGTGGGGACACCTGCTCGGTACCGCGCTGCCGATCGGCTCGTTCGTGCTGAGCCTGCTGATGTTCGTCGACCTGCTGGGCCGCGACAGCGGGGACCGCCAGGTGTCGCAGCACCTCTACACGTGGTTCGAGACGGGTCACCTCAACGTCGGCATGGACCTGCTCTACGACCAGCTGACGGCACTCTTCCTGCTGCTGATCACCGGGGTGGGCTCGCTGATCCACGTCTACTCGATCGGCTACATGGAGCACGACCCGCGCCGGCGCCGGTTCTTCGGCTACCTCAACCTGTTCGTGGCCGCGATGCTGATGCTGGTCATGTCCGAGAACTACCTCGGCCTGTTCCTCGGCTGGGAGGGCGTCGGCCTCGCGTCGTACCTCCTCATCGGCTTCTGGCAGTACAAGCCCTCCGCGGCCGCGGCTGCGAAGAAGGCCTTCGTCATCAACCGCGTCGGTGACATCGGCATGTCCCTGGCGATCATGCTGTTCTTCGTCACCTTCGGCTCGACCAGCTTCACGGTGATCAGCGCGTCGGCTCCCGACGCCACGGAGGCCACGCTCACCGCGCTCGGCCTGCTGCTCCTGCTCGGTGCCTGCGGCAAGTCGGCCCAGGTGCCGCTGCAGGCGTGGCTGCTCGACGCGATGGAGGGCCCGACCCCGGTCTCGGCCCTGATCCACGCAGCGACCATGGTGACCGCAGGCGTCTACCTCATCGTGCGCTCGAGCTTCGTCTTCGACCTCGCCCCCGATGCGCAGACCGCCGTGGTCGTCGTCGCCGTGGTCACGCTGCTGTGGGGCGCGATCATCGGGTGCGCCAAGGACGACATCAAGAAGGTGCTCGCCGGCTCCACGATGAGCCAGATCGGCTACATGATGCTCGGCGCCGGGCTGGGGCCCGCGGGCTACGCCTTCGCGATCTTCCACCTGCTGACCCACGGCTTCTTCAAGGCCAACATGTTCCTCGGCGCCGGCTCGGTGATGCACGGGATGGACGACGACGTCGACATGCGCCACTACGGGCTGCTGCGCAAGGCCATGCCGGTCACGTTCCTGACCTTCACGATGGGCTACCTCGCGATCATCGGCTTCCCGGGCTTCTCCGGGTTCTGGTCCAAGGACAAGATCATCGAGACCGCGCTGACCGACAACTGGCTCGTCGGGCTGTGCGCGCTGCTCGGCGCAGGCGTCACCGGCTTCTACATGACGCGCCTGATGCTGCTCACCTTCTTCACCGACAAGCGCTGGGAGAAGGGGGTCCACCCGCACGAGTCGCCCAAGGTGATGACGGTGCCGCTGATCGTGCTGGCCGCCCTGTCCGCGCTGGGCGGCGTGATGCTGATCGGCGACTGGATCGTGGACTTCCTCGCCCCGGTGGTCGGCACCCCGCCGCCCGAGGAGCCGCCGCTGCCGGCCCTCGCGATCAGCACGATCGCGGTGCTGGTCGTCGCCGTCGGCGTCGCCCTGGCCTGGTTCCTGGTCGGCAAGCGCGACGTGCCACGCACCGCGCCCAGCGAGGTCTCGTGGGTGACGCGAGCCGCGCGCAACGACCTCTACGGCGATGCCATCAACGACGGCCTCGTGGTCAACCCGGGCCGGCACGTGGTCGCCGACCTGCTCGCGGTCGACCGGTACGGCGTCGACGGCGTGCTCACCGGTGGCCCGGTGGCGATCGGGGCGGCCGCCGGCCAGCTCCGCCGGGTCCAGAACGGCTTCGTCCGGTCCTATGCCCTCTCCCTGCTCGGCGGCGTCCTGCTCGTCGTCCTGGCCCTCCTGGCGGTGAACCTCGCATGAACCAGTTCCCCTGGCTCACGATCCTGGTCCTGGTGCCGCTGGTCGGCGCCGTGGCCGTGGCGTTCGTGCCCACGACGCGTGGCGCGGTGCTGCCCAAGCAGCTCGCGCTGGCCGTCTCGGTGCTCACGCTCGCCGTCGGGATCGCGATCGCCGCGCAGTACGACACCGGCGGCGGGATGCAGCTCACCGAGACCCACGACTGGATCAGCGCCTTCGGGGTCCACTACGCCCTCGGCGTCGACGGGCTCGGCCTGCTGCTGATCCTGCTCACGGTCGCGCTCGTGCCGATCGTCGTCGTCGGGTCCTGGCACGACGCCGACGACCGCAACCCGGCGGCGTTCTTCGGCTGGGCGCTGGCGCTGGAGTCGTTCGCGCTGGCGGTGTTCGCGGCGACCGACGTGTTCCTGTTCTACGTCGTGTTCGAGGCGACGCTGATCCCCGCCTACTTCCTCATCGGCGGCTTCGGGCGCGACGGCCGTGCCATGGCGGCGCTGAAGTTCCTGATGTACCAGCTCGGCGGCGGGCTGGTCATGCTCGCCTCCGTGATCGGCCTGTACGTCGTGTCCGCCCAGGCCGGGAACCCGTCGTACCTCCTCTCGGACCTGTCCCAGCTGGACATGAGCACCAGCGCCGAGCGGTGGCTCTTCGTCGGCTTCTTCATCGCCTTCGCGGTCAAGGCGCCGCTGTTCCCGCTGCACACCTGGCTCGCCGACACCACCGAGCGGGCCACGCCCGGCACCAGCGTGCTGCTGGTGTGCGTGCTGGACAAGATCGGCACCTTCGGGATGCTGCGGTTCTGCCTCGGGCTGTTCCCCAACGCCTCGCAGTGGGCGACGCCGGTGGTGGTCACCCTGGCGCTGATCTCGATCGTCTACGGCGCGCTCATCGCGATCGGCCAGGACGACATCCTGCGCCTGATCGGCCTGACGTCGTTGAGCCACTTCGGCTTCATCACCCTGGGCATCTTCGCGTTCAGCTCGCAGGGCGCCTCCGGGTCGATCCTCTACATGGTCAACCACGGCGTCGGCACGGCCGCGCTGTTCCTCCTCGCCGGCTACCTGATCAAGCGGCGGGGGACCCCGCTGATCAGCCGGATGACCGGGGTGGAGAAGTCCGCACCGGTGCTGGCCGGGCTGTTCCTGGTCGCCGGTCTGGCGACCCTCGGCCTGCCCGGCCTGAGCCAGTTCGTCTCCGAGATCCTCGTGCTGATCTCGGCCTTCGACTACCACTGGTGGGTCGGCGCCGTCGCGGTCACCGGGATCGTGCTGGCCGCGATCTACGTGCTCTGGATGTACCAGCGGACCATGACCGGCCCGGGTACCCCCGGCGTCGCCGACACCCCGGACCTGAACCGGCGCGAGATCGGCTCGATCGCGCCGCTGGTGCTCGCGCTGGTGCTGTTCGGCTTCTACCCGATGCCCCTGCTCGACGTCAGCAACCCCACCGTCGACACCCTGCTCCAGCACGTCGGGGTGAGCGACCAAGCACCCGTCGTACCTGCCGCAGGTGGCGACTCGGCTGAGGAAGGCCAGCAGTGAACGTCTCCGTGATGGGCGCACTCGTCGGTGCCGTGACCGACCCGACGGGCGCGTTCGACAAGCCCCACATCGAGTACGGCGACCTGTCGCCGATGCTCATCGTCTTCGGCGTCGCCTGCGCCGGCGTGCTCGTCGAGGCCTTCCTGCCGCGCGAGCGCCGCTACCTGGTCCAGGTCGGACTGACCACCGCCGGACTGGTGGCCGCCCTGGTCGCCACCTGCCTGGTCGCGGCCGACCAGCCCTCGCTCGGCGCGGGCGTCGCCCGCGGGCTGATCGCCGCCGAGGGCACCATCGTGGTCGACGGTCCCACCGTCTTCTTCTGGGGGCTGATCCTGGTCTTCGCGATCGGCGGCGTGCTCCTGTTCGCCGAGCGCCGGCTCGAGGGTGGCCTGTCCGCCTTCGCCGGCCAGGCCGCGGCGCTGCCCGGCTCGGAGGCCGAGCGCCAGGCGTCCTCGAAGGGCCTCGACCACACCGAGGTCTACCCGCTGCTGCTGTTCGCCGTCGGCGGGATGATGCTCTTCCCGGCCGCCAACGACCTGCTGACGATGTTCGTCGCCCTCGAGGTGCTGTCGCTGCCGCTGTACCTGCTCTGCGGCCTGGCCCGCCGTCGCCGCCTGCTCAGCCAGGAGGCGGCGATGAAGTACTTCCTCCTCGGCGCCTTCTCCTCGGGCTTCTTCCTCTACGGCGTCGCCCTCGTCTACGGCTTCGCGGGCTCGATGCAGCTCTCGGAGATCAACGAGGCGGTGCGCAACGACACCGACAACAGCGCCCTGCTCCTGATCGGGCTCGGGATGCTCGCGGTCGGCCTGCTGTTCAAGGTCGGGGCGGCGCCCTTCCAGGCCTGGACCCCGGACGTCTACCAGGGCGCGCCGACCGCGGTGACCGCCTTCATGGCGGCCTGCACCAAGGTCGCCGCCTTCGGGGCGATGCTGCGGCTGCTGTACGTCGCCTTCGGGTCCGACCGCTGGACCTGGCAGCCGATGCTGTGGGTGGTCGCGGTGCTGACGATGGTCGTGGGCGCGGTGCTCGCCGTGGTGCAGACCGACGTGAAGCGGATGCTCGCCTACTCGTCGGTCGCCCACACCGGCTTCCTGCTCACCGGCGTCCTGGGCGTGCAGAGCGCCTCGGAGATGACGGCGGGACAGGTGACCTCGCTGCAGGCGGTGCTGTTCTACCTGACGACGTACGGCTTCGCGATGATCGGTGCCTTCGCGGTGGTCACGCTGGTCCGCGACTCGGGTGGCGAGGCCACCCAGTTCTCGCGGTGGGCGGGCCTCGGCCGCCGGTCGCCGCTGCTGGGTGCGCTGTTCGCCTTCTTCCTGCTCTCGATGGCGGGCATCCCGCTGACGGCCGGCTTCATCGGCAAGTGGGCGGTCTTCACGGTGGCCCTCGCGGCCGGCGCCTGGCCCGTCGTGATCGCGGCCGTGCTGTGCAGCATCGTGGCGGTGTTCTTCTACGTCCGGGTCATCGTGCTGATGTTCTTCGTCGACGGCGACGGGACCGCTGGCGGCGAGGTCGCCGCGGTCACGAAGCCGTCGCTGCTGACCACCGGCACCATCGGCGTGGGCGTGCTGGCGACCCTCGTCCTGGGCATCGTGCCCGGCCCGGTGCTCACGCTCGCCGCCCATGCGGGAGAATTCGTCAGGTGACGACAGGATCTGCCGCCGCCGGCTTGGCGCTGCCCGTGACGGACGAGGCGCTCGCCGAGCGGCTGCGCGACCGCATGACCGTGGTGGAGCACGCCCTGCAGGACCACGTGCGCAGCCGGGCCGGCTTCGTGACCCGGGCCGCCAGCCACCTGATGGAGGCCGGCGGCAAGCGCTTCCGGCCGCTGCTGGTGCTGCTCGCGGCCGAGACCGGTGACCGCCCTGACTCCGACGAGGTCGTCACCGCGGCCTGCGTCGTCGAGCTCACCCACCTCGCCTCGCTCTACCACGACGACGTCATGGACGAGGCCGACCTGCGGCGTGGTGCGGTGTCGGCCAACGCCCGCTGGGACAACCACGTCGCGATCCTCACCGGGGACTTCCTGTTCTCGAAGTCCTCGGAGCTCACCGCCGAGCTCGGTGCCGACGCCGTGCGGATCCAGGCGCGGACCTTCACCCGGCTGGTCGAGGGCCAGATCCTGGAGACCGTGAAGCCGGGGTCCGAGGAGGACCCCCTCGCCCACTACCTCGAGGTGGTCGCCGGCAAGACCGGCTCGCTGATCGCCACGTCGGCCAGGTACGGCGCCCGGTTCGGCGGCGCCAGCCAGCAGGTCGAGGAGGCGCTCACGTCGTACGGCGAGATCGTCGGGTGCGCCTTCCAGCTCTCCGACGACATCCTCGACATCGCCTCGGAGTCGGGGGAGTCCGGCAAGACGCCCGGGACCGACCTGCGCGAGGGGGTCCCGACGCTGCCGGTGCTGATGGCGCGTGCCTCGCAGGACCCGTCCGACGCGCGGCTGCGGGAGCTGCTGGACTCCGACCTCAGCGACGACGAGCTGCACGCGGAGACGCTGCAGCTGCTGCGCAAGCACCCGGCGATGGACGAGGCCCGCGCCTACGTCGTCGCCCGGGCGCAGGAGGCCAAGAAGCTGCTCGAGGCCTTGCCCGAGGGGCCGGTCCGCGCCGCCCTCGAGGCCTTCGCCGACATCGTGGCCATCCGCTCGACGTAGCTCTTCGGGTCACCCGATCTCGGCACGCCGGTCGCGGCTTCGTCCCTCAGCCGCGCGGCTTGCTCGACCACCTTCAGCGGGTCCGCTGGCGCGTCCCCGCTCAGACGGCGCTGGCCGCCACGGTCAGGCGGAGCTGGCGGCGGCGGTGGGTGACGGCCTCGGCGGTGAAGATCGCCAGGGCCACCCACACCAGGCCGAAGCCGATCCACCGACCGGCGGGCATGTCCTCGTGGAACCACAGCACCCCGAGGGCGAACTGGAAGATCGGCGCGAGGTACTGCAGCAGCCCGAGCGTCACCATCGGGATCCGGATCGCGGCACCGCCGAAGCAGATCAACGGGATCGCGGTCACGATGCCGGTGGTGGCGAACAGCAGCGCATGGCCGGTCCCGTGCGCCCCGAAGCTGGACTGCCCGTTCGTCGCGAGCCACCCGACGTACACCGCAGCGACGGGCGCGATCACGGAGGTCTCGACCGTCAGGCTCTCGATCGCGCCGACGTTGGCGGTCTTCTTGGCCAGGCCGTAGCTGCCGAAGGAGAACGCCAGCACCAGCGCGACCCAGGGCAGCCGCCCGTAGTCGAGGGTCAGCACGCCGACCGCGGCCGCGGCGACCGCCATCGCGAACCACTGCAGCGGGCGGAGGCGTTCGCGCAGGATGAACACGCCCATCAGGACGGTGACCAGCGGGTTGATGAAGTAGCCCAGTGACGTCTCCACCACCCGGCCGTTGTTGACGCCCCAGATGTAGGTGGCCCAGTTCACGGTCACCACGACGGCCGCGAAGGCCAGCAGCCCGAAGGTACGGCGATCCGTGAGGAGCGCCCGGACCCGGGGCCCACGCCGCAGGACGAGGACGATGACGCCCATGGTGATGAGGGACCAGAGCACCCGGTGCGCCAGGATCTCGACCGCGCCGGCCGGCTCGAGGAGGGGCCAGTAGAGCGGGAACGCGCCCCACAGCGAGTACGCCGCGACCCCCAGCAGCAAACCTCGTCGGGAGTCCGGCACCGGCCAAGCATAGGCAGCGCCGCACCGGCCGCCTGGCCGGTGGCTCCACCGCGGACCGCGACACTGGTGTTTCGGATGTGACGCGAGTGGGGAGGGTCCCGATGCACCACCCCAGCCCCGACGATCCAAGGGGGAGACACATGCGGATCAACCGCATCCTGGCCGGCGCCATCGGCCTCGCCATGGCCGGTTCCGCGCCGCTCGCCGCGACCTCGGCGGCCAACGCCGTGGAGCCTGCGCCCGCGGCGGCCCGCGCCGCTGCCGCTCCGGTGACCACCGCGCGTGAGTCGCTGCCGGCGCGCGAGATCACGTCCAGGATGGTCAAGGTGACCCCCCACGAGATCGTGTTCAAGGGCAAGGTCAAGGGGAGCCCGAAGTACGCCAAGAGGCTCGTCACGATCCAGCGCCGGATCGGCAAGGGCGGGAGCTGGAAGCGCTACAGGCGGGTCCGCTCCACCGACCTGGGCAACTGGAAGTGCCAGGTCGGTGTCCCGCGCAAGGGAAAGTGGTTCTACCGGGCGGTGACTCCGCGGACGAACAGCTACCGCAAGTCCTACAGCGACGTCTGGTACACCTACACGATCTGAGGCTCCGGGCCCGACCGGACGTGGACACGCGAGGCCGCCACCGGTCGCGGTGAGGGCCCGACGCCGTCGAGCAGTCGGCTCAGACCACTGTCCAGGTGTCCCCGCCGCCGATCAGCGCCGCGAGCCGCTCGTCGGGCGCGCCGGGGGCCGCGTCGGTGGCGGTGCTGATCTGGGCCCGCGCCTGGTCGTCGTACGTCGGGCGCTCGACCTGGCGGAAGATCCCGATCGGCGACTGGTTGAGGTAGCCGGAGTCGGTCAGCCGCGAGATCGCGAACGCCGTGGAGGGGTCCTGGTTGTGGGCGTCGTGCACGAGCAGCGCGCCCTCGCCCACGTCGGCCACCTCGACGACCTTCACCCCGCCGCTTCGCGCGTCCCGGATCAGGCCCTTCGCGCCCTCGACACCGAACCGGATCGGCTCACCGTGCACGAGCGGGATGATCGCATCGGCCTTGGTGTCGTTGTTCTTGATCGCGTCGAAGGCGCCGTCGTTGAAGATCGGGCAGTTCTGGTAGATCTCCACGAACGACGTGCCGCGGTGGGCCGCCGCCGCCGAGAGCACCGAGGTGAGGTGCTTGCGGTCGGAGTCGATCGTCCGCGCGACGAACGACCCCTCCGCGCCCAGCGCCAGCGACACCGGGTTGAACGGGTGGTCCAGCGAGCCCATCGGGGTGGACTTGGTGATCTTGCCGGGCTCGCTGGTGGGGGAGTACTGGCCCTTGGTGAGGCCGTAGATCCGGTTGTTGAACAGCAGGATCGTCATGTTGACGTTGCGCCGCAGCGCGTGGATCAGGTGGTTGCCGCCGATCGACAGCGCGTCGCCGTCGCCGGTGACGACCCACACCGACAGGTCCTCGCGGGCGGTGGCGATGCCGGTCGCGATCGACGGGGCACGCCCGTGGATCGAGTGCATGCCGTAGGTGTCGAGGTAGTACGGGAAGCGGCTGGAGCAGCCGATGCCCGAGACGAACACGATGTTCTCGCGGCGCAGGCCGAGCTCGGGCAGGAAGCCCTGCACGGCCTTGAGCACCGCGTAGTCCCCGCAGCCGGGGCACCAGCGGACCTCCTGGTCGCTCGTGAAGTCCTTGCCGGTCTGCGGGGTGTCGGTGGTCGGGACCTGCTCGACGCCGGAGCGCAGGCCGGGGAAGGGCAGCTCGTTCGTGGTCACGAGATCGCCTCCTCGGCGGGTGCGGTGAGGTCCACGTCGATGCCCTCTGCCTGGGCGACCAGCTCACCGATCGCCTCGGCGAGCTCGGCGGCCTTCAGGGGGAGTCCCCGGACGTGGTTGTAGCCGACGGCGTCGACGAGGTACTTCGCGCGCAGCAGCATGGAGAGCTGGCCGAGGTTCATCTCGGGCACGAGCACCTTGTCGTAGCGCTTCAGGATCTCGCCGAGGTCCTTCGGGAACGGGTTCAGGTGGCGCAGGTGCGCCTGCGCGACGTGGTAGCCGGCCTTGCGCACGCGGCGTACGCCCGCGCCGATGGGGCCGTACGTCGAGCCCCAGCCGAGCACGAGCACCCGAGCCCGGCCACCGGGGTCGTCGACCTCCAGGGGCGGCAGCGACTCGGCGATCCGGTCCACCTTGGCCTGGCGCGTGCGGACCATGAAGTCGTGGTTCGCCGGGTCGTAGGAGATGTTGCCGTGCCCGTCGCCCTTCTCCAGCCCGCCGATGCGGTGCTCGAGCCCGGGAGTGCCGGGGATCGCCCACGGGCGGGCGAGGGTCTCCTCGTCGCGCAGGTAGGGCCAGAAGTCGGACTCCCCGTCCTCGAGCGGATGGTTGGCGGCGGTGGCGAAGTCGGGCTCGATCGTGGGCAGGGCGTCGATCTCCGGGATCCGCCACGGCTCGGAGCCGTTGGCGAGGTAGCCGTCGGAGAGCAGCATCACCGGGGTGCGATAGGTGACCGCGATCCGGGCGGCCTCGAGGGCGGCGTCGAAGCAGTCGCCGGGGGACTGCGGTGCGACGATCGGCACCGGGGCCTCGCCGTTGCGGCCGAACATCGCCTGGAGCAGGTCGGCCTGCTCGGTCTTGGTCGGCAGGCCGGTGGAGGGGCCGCCGCGCTGGACGTCGATGACCAGGAGCGGCAGCTCGGTCATCACGGCCAGGCCGATCGACTCGGACTTCAGCGCGATGCCGGGACCGGACGTGGTGGTGACGCCCAGGCTGCCGGCGAAGGCGGCGCCGATGGCGGCGCCGATGCCGGCGATCTCGTCCTCGGCCTGGAACGTGGTGATCCCGAAGGCCTTGTGCTTGGACAGCTCGTGGAGGATGTCGGAGGCCGGGGTGATCGGGTAGGACCCGAGGAAGACCGGCAGGCCGGAGCGGACTCCGCCGGCGACCAGGCCGTAGGCCAGTGCGAGGTTGCCGGTGATGTTCCGGTAGGTGCCGGCGGGCATCGGGGCGGGCTTGATCTCGTAGGAGACCGCGAAGGCCTCGGTCGTCTCGCCGAAGTTCCAGCCGGACCTGAACGCCGTGATGTTGGCGTCGCGGATGTCGGCGACCTTGGCGAACCGGCGCTCGAGGAACGCGATCGTGGAGTCGACCGGGCGTCCGTACATCCAGGACAGCAGGCCGAGCGCGAACATGTTCTTGGCCCGGGCCGCGTCCTTGCGGGACAGCCCGAACTCCTTGACCGCGGCCACGGTCAGGCCGGTCAGGTCGACCGGGTGGAGGGCGAAGTCGCCGAGCGAGTCGTCCTCGAGCGGGTTGGCGGTGTAGCCGGCCTTGGTCAGGTTGCGGGCGGTGAAGTCATGGGTGTCGACGATGACCGTGGCGCCCTTGGGCAGGTCACCCAGGTTCGCGCGCAGGGCGGCGGGGTTCATCGCCACGAGCACGTCGGGCGCGTCACCCGGGGTCAAGATGTCGTGGTCCGCGAAGTGGACCTGGAACGACGACACGCCCGGGAGGGTGCCCTGGGGGGCCCGGATCTCGGCGGGGAAGTTGGGCAGGGTCGAGAGGTCGTTGCCGAACGCGGCCGACTCCTGGGTGAACCGGTCACCCGTGAGCTGCATGCCGTCGCCGGAGTCTCCGGCGAACCGGATGATCACCCGATCCAGCTGCTTGACCTGCTTGGACACCACGCGCCACTTCCCTCGAGGTTTGCTCGCCGCCTGACCGTTCGGCGGCACGACTCACCACGATAGTCGGGCCCCTCGCTCGACCGAACCCGTCTCCCCGACTGGACCCGTGACGCGCGACACGCCGATGCACGGCATCGCCACCGCCTCCGTCAGATAGCCGACCGGGCAGTTGGGGGCAGTCTCGGGGCGTTGACCGGGCAGTTTCGGGAACAGCACTCCGCGGAACTGCCCGGTCAGCACAGTCATAGTGCCTACAAGTGCCCGGTCAGCGGTAGTTGGTGAACTGCACCGCGAAGTCGTAGTCCTGCTGCTTGACCAGGGAGATGACGGCCTGGAGGTCGTCGCGCTTCTTGGAGGAGACCCGGAGCTCGTCGCCCTGGATCTGGGCCTTGACGCCCTTGGGGCCCTCGTCGCGGATCAGCTTGGAGATCTTCTTGGCGTCCTCGGAGCTGATGCCCTCCTTGAGGCTGATCGCGATCTTGCTCTGCTGCCCGGACTGGCGCGGCTCGGAGGCGTCGAGGACCTTCAGGCTCACGTCGCGCTTGACCAGCTTGCCCTTGAACACGTCCAGCACGGCGCTGGCCCGGTCGTCGGCGGAGGCCGAGATCTCGATGGCGTCCTCACCCTGCCACTCGATCGTGGCACCGGTGCCCTTGAAGTCGAAGCGGGTCGCGATCTCCCGCGCGGTCTGCCCGAGCGCGTTGTCGACCTCCTGGCGATCGATCTTGCTGACGATGTCGAACGACGAGTCGGCCATCTCTGCTCCTTGTGTCCCTTGCTTGCTGTTCCGGCTGGACGCCGGCGGTTTTCGTCTGTCGATGGGGCTGCGCTATTCTTTCGCCTTGCTGCCGACCGGCCAAACGCCGGTGGGCCGGCACCCAGGCAGGTTGCCCGAGCGGCCAATGGGAGCGGACTGTAAATCCGTCGGCTTTGCCTTCGAAGGTTCGAATCCTTCACCTGCCACTGACGCCCCGGTCATCGACCGGGGCGTCAGTCATTTCCATTTCCTCCGGCGCTCAGGTCTGGTCGGGCTGCAGCGAGAATCCCCACAGGCTCCCGGTCACCCCGGCCTCCGGCTCGTCCGCGGCCTCGGCGAAGTCACGCAGCGCCGTCACCACCGCCGTCCGGCTCGAGGCCGGCATCCGGCGCACGATCCGGGCGATCTGCCGCCGGCGCTGCTCGGTGACGGCATCCACGACCCGCCCGCCCTCGTCGGTGAGCGTGAGCAGCACCTCGCGCCGGTTCTCCGGGTTGGTGCGGCGGGTGACCAGCGCTGCGGCGCTGAGCCGTTCCACCATCCGCTGCGCCGTCGAGGCGTTGACGGCGCAGAGCTCGGCCAGCCGGCTCAGCTTCATCTCGCCACGGCCGGCGAGCACCACCAGGGTGCGGAACTGGGCGACGGTGACGATGTCCTGGACCTCGTTGAGCGATCGGGCGGCCACGCCGACCAGCACCCGGGAGGCGGTCAGCAGCCCGGTCACCAGGTCGTCGACGCCCGGGTCCGACGCCGTCGTTTTGTCTTGCATGGTGCAACTATTGCATACTGCATTGATGCCGACCGCCAGCTCCGCCACCGTCACCGTCCCCCGATCGCAGCGCAGCGGCCGACCGGTCGGGGGAGTCCGGGCCTGGTGGAACGGGCTGCGTGGCTCGGACTCCGGCCTGCTGCTGCTGGCGCTGCTCGTGGGTGCCGGTGCCGGTCTCGGTGCGGTGGCGTTCCGGTGGCTGGTGATCACCTTCACCCACGTGCTGTCGGGCCACGAGGACTACGCCGATGCCGGCGGCGCGGCGAACCCGCTGGTGCCGTGGCTCGGACCGTGGTTCGTGGTGCTGGCACCGGTCGTCGCGGGCCTGGTCTACGGGCCGCTCGTCCACCGGTTCGCCCGGGAGGCGCGCGGCCACGGCGTCCCCGAGGTGATGTTCGCCGTCGCCCGCCGCGGTGGCCGGATCCGCCCGCAGGTGGCCGGGGTCAAGGCCCTGGCCTCGGCGCTCTGCATCGGGGGTGGCGGATCCGTCGGCCGGGAGGGCCCGATCGTCCAGATCGGGGCGGCACTCGGCTCGACCGTCGGCCGCGTCGTGGGGGCGCCGGAGTCGCGGATGCGCGTGCTCGTCGCCTGTGGTGCGTCCGGTGGCATCGCGGCGACGTTCAACGCGCCGCTCGCGGGGGTGTTCTTCGCGATGGAGCTGATCCTCACCGACTTCGCGGCCCGCAGCTTCGGCATGGTCGTCCTGTCCTCGGTGACCGCCAGCGTGATCGGTCGCGCGATGCTGGGCAACGATCCGTTCCTGCACCTGCCGACCTTCACGGTCGAGCACTCCTCGCAGTACCTCCTCTTCGCCCTCCTCGGCGTGCTCGCCGGCCTGGTCGGCGTCGGCTTCACGCGGGTCCTCTACTGGGTCGAGGACGCCTGCGACTGGGCCTGGCGGTGGCCCGAGTGGCTGCGCCCCGCGGTCGGCGGGCTGCTGCTCGGCGGGCTGCTGCTCGTGCTTCCCGAGATGTACGGCGTGGGGTACCCCGTCCTGGGCAACTCGGTCTCCGGCAGCTACGCCATCGGCTTCCTGCTGGTGCTGATGCTGGGCAAGATGGTGGCCACCAGCCTGAGCATCGGCATCGGGGGGTCCGGCGGCGTCTTCGCGCCCAGCCTGTTCATCGGAGCGATGCTCGGGTCCGGCTTCGGGCAGACCCTCCACCTGCTCGCCCCCGGTCTGTCCGGCCCGGCCGGCGCCTACGGCCTGATCGGCATGGGTGCGGTCTTCGCCGGTGCGGCGCGGGCCCCCATCACCGCCGTGGTCATCATGTTCGAGCTCACCGGCGAGTACTCCATCATCCTGCCGCTGATGACCGCCATCGTGCTGGCCACCGGCATCAGCCACGTCGTGTCCCGCGACAGCATCTACACCCTCAAGCTCAGGCGGCGCGGCATCGACCTGAACCAGCACCCGCACGCCGCGATGCTGACCACCGTCACCGTCGGCCAGGTGATGACGCCGCTGGGGGAGGCCGTCCCCGCGGACCTGAGCCTGGCGGACAGCATCTCCCGGCTCACCGACGCCGGCCTCGGACAGCTCCCGGTGATCGACGCCGAGGGCGCCTTCGTCGGCGTCCTGACGTCACGCACGGTGACCGAGACGCTCGCCGACGGGGAGCACGACCTCACCCGGGTGGGCCAGGTGGCCGAGCAGCTGCCGACGCTGAGGGCGGACCAGAGCCTCGACGACGCCCTCGACGCCCTGGACCGCGAGGACTCGGTCGCGCTGCCGGTCCTGGTGCCGGACGGCGCCGAGCTGGTCGGGTGGCTCTCGCACCGGCAGGTGCTCGACGTGCTGCGGCGGGCTCAGCGCCCCTCGGTGCCGTGACCGTGCTCGTGGTGGCCGGCCTCGGGTGAGCCGCCCATCCGGCGCAGCATCGGCCAGCCGCCGGTGCGCGTGAACCGCACCAGGAGCAGCGCGGCCAGCGCGAGGAAGACGATGTTCAGCCACGTCGTGTAGTTCCAGGAGATGTGGGACTCGATGACGGTCGCGTCCCGCTCGGTCGGCGTGAGGTGGAGCAGCGCGAACAGCAGCTCGACGACGTACCCGGCCGCCACCATCGCGAGGTAGAAGAGGCCGGTGATCCGGACGGCGGCCGCGGCGCCGTAGTACTTCCGGTAGATCAGGATGATCGGCACGATGATCAGGTCGGCGAACAGGAACGACACGACCCCGCCGAAGCTGATGCCGCCGTTCCAGAGCACCGCCGCCAGCGGCACGTTGCCGACCGAGCAGACGAAGCTGAGTACCGCCACGACCGGTCCGATGACCGGGCCCCAGACCTGCGCGGCGACCGGGTGCCCGTCGAGGAAGAACGTCTGCAGCCAGTCGGTGGGGACCCAGGCGGCGAAGGCGCCGGCGATGAGCAGGCCGATCACGATGTCGCGCAGCACCGAGGCCCAGTCCATGACGAAGTACGACGCGACCGAGTCCACGCCCTCGCGGGAGAACAGGCGCGACCAGAGGCTGCCCTCCGACTGCACCGACATGTCCATCGCGGCGTGGCCCTCCATCGAGCCCGCCAGGCCACGGTCGGCCTGCTCGCGGGCCGCGTCCACGATCCGGCGGGAGACGAACCAGCGGAACAGCAGGGCGACCAGCACGATCATCACCGGCCCGCCGACGAACTCGGCCAGGGTGAACTCCCACCCCATCAGCAGCCACAGGATGATGCCGAGCTCGAGGACCAGGTTGGTGGACGCGATCTCGAAGGCCATCGCCGAGGTCAGGCTGGCGCCCTTGCGGAAGAGCGACCTGGCCAGCGCCACGGAGGCGTAGGAGCACGACGAGGAGGCGGCCCCCAGGCCGGTGGCCCAGGTCGAACGCCCGCGGCGAGTCGCCCTCGAGGAGCGCGGTGACCTGGTCGCGCCGGACGACCGCCTGGACCGCACCCGACAGGGCGAAGCCGAGGATCAGCGGCCAGAGGATCTCCCAGGCCATCGACCCCGAGGTGGCCAGCCAGTCGAGGATCGCTCCGAACACCTGCACGTCGTCTCCCATCCGATCGGTCCCCGCCGGGCTGCGAGGCGGTTCGGCAGTTGCTTACCCCGTCCGGGGGGTGGGTCATGCGTCCGGGCGGACGAGTCACTGCCACGCCAGCTCGATGAGTCCTGACGACGTACGCCGGGCCCGGGTGCCCAGGGGGCGGCTGTGCCGGTCGAGCGCGGTGGCCAGCCAGGCGGCGTCGGAGGCGTCGGCGCGCTCGAGCCGGAGCCGCCGGGACCGGAACGGGACCAGGTCGAGGCGGGCCAGGGCGCCGGAACGGTCCACGGTGGCCCGGTAGAGCAGCCGGAGGTCGCCGCGGAACTCCGCGTGGCCGCCGATGCCCTCGTAGTCGTTGACGAGGTCCCCGCAGCCGTGGAGGACCAGCCGCCCGGCGTACACCTCGATCGGGCGCGGATGGTGCGACGAGTGCCCGTGCACGAGGTCCGCCCCGGCGTCGACCAGCCGGTGTGCGAAGCGGACCTGGTCCCGGGGCACCCGGTAGCCCCAGTTCGAGCCCCAGTGCAGCGAGACGACGACCAGCGCCCCGCGACGCTTGTGGTCACTGACCCGGGCGCCGACGCCGTCGGCGGTCCGGCGAGAGAGGTCGGGCAGCACGGCCACGCCCGAGCGGTCCGGGCCGGCAGCCCAGGAGTCGGGCACGCCGCTGCTGGCGTGGCCGAGGGCGAGCACGACCACGGGTGGACCGGAGGGCACGGGGACCTCCGCCGGCTCGAGTGCCTCTGCGAGATCCCTTCCCGCACCGGCCCGGGCCAGGCCGGAGGCGTCGAGCACCCGCAGGGTCTCCTCGAGGCCGCGTCGGCCGAAGTCGAGCAGGTGGTTGTTCGCCAGCACGCACACGTCCGGCCGGGCCACGCGCAGGGCCCCGATGTTGTCGGGGCTCATCCGGTAGTGCACGGCCTTGCCCGGTGCGACGTCGTCGGAGCGGGTGATGCTGGTCTCGAGGTTGAGGATCCGGACGTCCACGCCGGGGTCGGTCAGCTCGGGCAGGGCGTCCCCCCACGGCCAGCCGTCATCGACCGGCGTCGGGACCGGCCCGGAGCCGGCCTCGGCGAGCTCCACGTAGCGGCGCGCGTCGCGCACGCTCGACTCGGTGAGGGTGGGGTCGCCCGGGTGGGCCAGGACCTGGTCGACACCACGGCCCAGCATCACGTCCCCGCCGAGCACGAGGGTGACCGTCGCGTCGCCGGGGGACGTCATGCACCCGGCCTCATGCAACCGGCCTCATGCCCCCAGCCTCGGCCCGCCCGCGGGCGGCGTACCGGGCCATCGGACGCGCCGCGCCGGGACCTTGGCCACTGCCCGGCCGACCGTGACCGGCGTTGCATCGGGACCAGGCTCCGGAGAGGTCGAGGAGGGGTGGGCGATGTCGGTCTCGCACGAACCAGCACCGGTCGAGGTGACGGTGCGCGGAGAGGTGGGCAACGGTGCCCGCGACTACGCGCAGGCGAAGGTCGAGCACGCGCTGAGCGTCGCCGGGACGCGGGTCCTGCACGCCCACGTCGTGCTGGACCGCCGCCACGACCCGTCGGTCAAGCGCCCGGCCCGGGCCGAGGTCACCGTCGAGCTGGCGGGCGCGACGACGCTGCGGGCCCACGCGACCGCGCCCTCCATGGGCGAGGCGGTCGACGAGCTCGAGGGGAGGCTGCGACGCCGACTGGTGCAGCTGCAGGACCGCGGCCGGACCCGGCACCGCTGGACCGGGGTCGCGACGGGCCACGAGTGGCGCCACGGCGACCAGCCCCGGCGACCGGTGCCCTACTACCCGCGGCCGGAGGAGTCCCGCGAGGTGGTCCGGCACAAGTCGTTCGCGGCCACGCCGCTGACGATCGACGAGGCCGCCTTCGAGATGGACCTGCTGGACCACGACTTCTACCTCTTCACCGACCTGGAGTCCGGGGGACCGGCACTGGTGCACCGGCTCCCCGACGGCGGATACGGGGTGCGGGGCGGAGGGGCCGGGGAGGCGGTGGCCCCCGTGACGCGCGAGCCCCCACCGCCCACCCTCACCGACGCCGAGGCGCGCGCCCGCATCGAGGTCGAGGGCGAGCCGTTCGTCTTCTACCTCGACGGCGAGAGCGGCCAGGGGCGCGTGCTCTACCTGCGCTACGACGGCCACTACGGACTCATCACCCAGGCGTGAGGGCCGGGGAGGGGCGATCAGCGTGGCGGGGACCCGTCGACGTGCAGCTGCCCGGTGTTGAGCGGCGAGTCCTTGCGCGAGACCAGCTCGCGGCGCTGCTCGGGGCTCAGCGCCTCGACCTGCGCGGCCACGTCGGCGGGGAAGCCGCTCACCTCCGGCGCCTGGGCCAGCGGCACGATCGTGTGCACCACGCGGTCGTCGTAGAGGTGCATCATCGTCACGGCCTGGTGGCCGTCGACCCCGGACACGAAGCGGTCCAGGGGCGCGGGGTCCATGGTGTAGCAGGTCGCGGCGGCCACCGAGACCGGGATCCCGGCGAAGGTGGAGTACGACGAGAAGTGGAAGTGCCCGCCGATGATGGCGCGCACGTCGGAGCCGGCCAGCACCTCGGCGAGCCGGTCCTGGTCGACCAGCTCGATGATCTGGGCCGCGGGCACCGTGGGCACCGGGATCGGCGGGTGGTGCAGCGCGAGCACGGTGCCGTGCCGCGCCGGCGCGGCCAGCACGTCGCGCAGCCAGGCCAGCTGGTCGTCGGTGACCTCGCCGTGGTGGTAGCCCGGGACGCTGGTGTCCAGGGCGATGATCCGCAGCCCGTCGACGTCGTGCACCCGGTCCTGCGTCGTCTCCCGGTCGGCCTCCTCCCCGAAGAGGCCGCGGGCGAACGGCGCCCGCTCGTCGTGGTTGCCCATCACCCACACCACGTCGGCGCCCATCCGTGCCGCGGCCGGTTCGACCAGCTCGCGCAGCCGGGCGTACACCGCCGGCTCGGCGCGGTCGGCCAGGTCGCCGGTGAAGACGATCGCCCGGGGCGGTGGGTCGAGCCGGGCGAGGCGGTCGAGGGACCGGACGAGGCCGGCCTCGGTGTCGATGACGCCGTACTGCAGCCGGTCGGCGAGCAGGTGCGGGTCGCTGACGTGGGCGATGGCGTGGCGCGGGGCGGGGTACTGGCCGAACTGCACGCTCGTCAGGTTAGTCGCCCCGGCCTAGGGTGTGCCCACGGTCACGAACGAGGAGGACGACGGTGTCGCAGCAGTCCGAGACGGTCTTCACCTACGGCGCACCCCAGCTGAAGTTCGGCTCGGGCGCGTCCGACGAGGTCGGCTACGACCTGTCCCAGTACGGCGTCTCGCGAGCACTGGTCGTGACCGACCCGGGCGTCGCGGCGACCGGGCTGCCGCAGCGGGTCGCCGAGCAGATGGGCCGGTTCGGCATCGAGGCCCGTGTCTTCGACGGCTCCCACGTCGAGCCGACCGACCAGAGCATGCAGCAGGCGGTCGACTTCGCCCGCGACGCCGGACCGTTCGACGCCTTCGTCGCGGTCGGTGGCGGGTCCAGCATCGACACCGCCAAGGCCATCAACCTGATGATGACCAACGACGGCGAGCTGATGGACTACATCAACGTCCCGGTCGGCAAGGGCGCGAACCCCGCCCGGCCGCTCAAGCCGCTCGTGGCGGTGCCGACCACCGCGGGCACCGGCAGCGAGAGCACCACCGTGTGCGTGCTCGACGTCCTGCGCCTCAAGGTGAAGACCGGGATCAGCCACCCCCGGCTGCGGCCCACGCTGGCCGTGATCGACCCCGACCTGACCCTCACCCAGCCGCCCGGCGTGACCGCGTCGTCCGGCATGGACATCCTGTGCCACGCGCTGGAGAGCTACACGGCGCGCTGGTACACGACGTACGACAGGAAGCAGCCGGAGCAGACGGGTTCCCTACTGCGGCTCGAACCCGATCGCGGACATGTGGTCGGAGAAGGCGATGGCGCTGCTCGGCGCGTCGTTCCGCACCGCGGTGCACCACGGTGACGACCACGACGCGCGGCACGACATGGCGCTGGCCGCGACCTTCGCGGGGATGGGCTTCGGGAACGCCGGTGTGCACATCCCGCACGCGAACGGCTACCCGATCGCCGGCCGGGTCCGGGACTTCCACCCCAAGGACTACCCGGCCGACGAGCCGATGGTGCCGCACGGCATGTCGGTGGCGCTGACCGCGCCCGAGGCGTTCCGGTTCACCTTCGAGGCGGCGCCGGAGCGGCACCTGCGGGCGGCCAGGCTGCTGGACCCGAGCCTCCCGGCCGACACCGGGTCGGCCGACACGCTGCCTGCGGTGATCATCGACCTGATGCGCGACATCGACATCCCCAACGGGATCGGGGCGGTCGGCTACTCCGAGGGCGACATCGACGACCTGGTCGAGGGCACGCTGAAGCAGCAGCGGCTGCTCGCGACCTGCCCCCGCGAGGTGGCCGGCGAGGACATCGCGGGGATCTTCCGCGCCTCGCTCGAGCTCTGGTAGCGCGCGCTCCTCAGTCGGTCCGGTCGCCGAGCAGGCCCAGGGCGAACCGTGAGTACTCCCGGGCGATCTGCTCGGGCGTGGTCGGCCCGTCGGGGTGGAACCACTGCGCCAGCGACGTGCACATGGTCGCGATCCGCCGGGTGTGTCCTGCCCGAGCACGGGTACCGACCAGGTGGGAGCCGTGATCCCGGTCACGTGCACCCGTTGCCAGAGGTGACGGAATCGTCCTAGGGTTCCGATAGACAGAACATTCATTCCACGATGTGGAATAACAGTGGAGGGCTGGAGATGACGGGACGCGTGCAGGTCGCTGGGCTCGACGTGGCGGAGGTGCTGCACCGGTTCGTCACCGAGGAGGCCCTGCCGGGCTCGGGCGTGGAGCCCGAGGCGTTCTGGGCGGGCGCGGCCTCGATCATCCACGAGCTGGCGCCCCGCAACCGCGAGCTGCTCGCCCGGCGGGAGCAGCTGCAGGCGCAGATCGACGAGTGGCACCGGGCGCACCCGGGCACTCCGGACCCGCAGGCCTACGCGGCGTTCCTGCGGGAGATCGGCTACCTGCTCGACGAGCCCGGCGAGGTCACCGTGACCACCGACGGCGTCGACGACGAGGTGGCCAGCATCGCCGGCCCCCAGCTGGTGGTCCCGCTGCTCAACGCGCGGTTCGCGACCAACGCCGCCAACGCCCGGTGGGGCTCGCTCTACGACGCGCTCTACGGCACCGACGTGGTCCCGCGGGAGGGTGAGCTGGCCCCCGGCGACGGCTACAACAAGGTGCGCGGTGACGAGGTCATCGCTCGCGGGCGGGCCTTCCTCGACGAGCACTTCCCGCTGGTCTCCGGGTCGCACGCCGACGCCACGTCGTACGCCGTGGACGGCGACGGACTCGCCGTGACCGTCAAGGACGACCTCGTCCGGCTCGCCGATCCCGGGCAGCTGGTCGGCCACCGCGGCGCCGCGGAGTCGCCGGAGGCGGTGCTGCTGGCCCACCACGGCCTGCACGTCGAGATCCAGGTCGACCCCGAGGACGCGATCGGCGCCACCGACGCCGCGGGGGTCAAGGACCTGCTCCTCGAGTCCGCGGTCTCCACGATCATGGACCTCGAGGACTCGGTCGCGGCCGTGGACGCCGACGACAAGGTGCTCGGCTACCGCAACTGGAAGCAGCTGATGGAGGGCACGCTGGCCGAGGAGGTGACCAAGAACGGCACGACCTTCACCCGGTCGATGAGCCCGGACCGCACCTACGCCACCACCTCCGGCGCCGAGGTCACGCTGCGCGGCCGGGCGCTGCTCTTCATCCGCCAGGTCGGTCACCTGATGACCACCGACGTGGTGCTCGACCGGGACGGCAACGAGGTCCCCGAGGGCATCCTCGACGCGATCATGACCGCGCTCGGCAGCCTCAAGGACCTGCGCGGCGAGTCGGAGCTGGCCAACTCGCGCAACGGCTCGATGTACGTCGTGAAGCCGAAGATGCACGGACCCGACGAGGTCGCCTTCGCCGTCGAGCTCTTCGGCCGGGTCGAGGAGCTGCTCGGCCTGCCCCGCCTCACCATCAAGGTCGGCATCATGGACGAGGAGCGGCGCACGAGCCTGAACCTCAAGGCCTGCATCGCCGAGGCGCGCGAGCGAGTGGCGTTCATCAACACCGGCTTCCTGGACCGCACCGGCGACGAGATCCACACCTCCATGCAGGCGGGCCCGGTGGTCCGCAAGAACGACATGAAGCGCGAGACCTGGATCCAGGCCTACGAGGACCTCAACGTCGACATCGGCCTCGAGTGCGGCCTGCTCGGCCACGCCCAGATCGGCAAGGGCATGTGGGCCGCGCCCGACAGCCTCGCCGACATGTACGAGGCCAAGATCGGTCACCCGAGGGCCGGCGCCTCCTGCGCCTGGGTGCCCTCGCCGACCGCGGCCACCGTGCACGCCCTGCACTACCACCAGGTCGACGTCCGGGCCCGCCAGGAGGAGCTCAGGCAGGGCGGCCGGCGCCGCGAGCGCGAGCAGCTGCTCGAGATCCCGCTGGGTGACCCGGCCTCGTGGTCCGCCGAGGACCGCCAGGCCGAGATCGACAACAACCTGCAGAGCCTGCTGGGGTACGTCGTCCGCTGGGTCGACGCCGGGGTCGGCTGCTCCAAGGTGCCCGACATCACCGGGGAGCCGCTGATGGAGGACCGGGCGACCTGCCGGATCTCCGCGCAGCACGTCACCAACTGGCTGCACCACGGCGTGATCAGCGCCGAGCAGGTCGACGAGACCCTGCGCCGGATGGCCGCGGTCGTCGACGAGCAGAACGCGGGTGACGCCTCCTACCTCCCGATGGCGCCGGACTTCGACGGCCAGGCCTTCCGCGCCGCCCGCGAGCTGGTGTTCGAGGGGCTCGCGCAGCCGAGCGGCTACACCGAGCCGATCCTGCACCGCCACCGTGCCCTGAAGAAGGGCGAGAGGAGCTCCTCGTGACTGCCCCGAGCGGCCGGCTGGACCTGGACACCGCCCGCAGGATCATCGCCGCGGCCCGCGCCCACGCCAGCGAGTCCGGCTTCAAGCCGATGACCGTGGTCGTGCTCGACGACGGCGGGCACGTGGTCGCCGTCGAGCGCGAGGACGGTTCGTCGACGAAGCGCTTCGAGATCGGGTTCGGCAAGGCGCACGGCGCGCTGTCCCTCGGCATGGGGTCCCGCTCGATCATGGGCCGGGCCGAGCAGCAGCCCTACTTCATCGCGGCCGTCACCTCGGCCGTCGGGGGTGCGCTGGTGCCGGTGCCCGGCGGGGTGCTCGTGCGGAATGCCGACGGGGCCCTGCTCGGCGCGGTCGGCATCACGGGGGACACCTCCGACAACGACGAGGCCGCGGCGGTCGCGGGCATCGAGGGTGCCGGACTCGCCGCCCAGGTCGACTGAGGGGAGGGCGGGGCATGTCGAGCACGACCGCGGGCCCGGCCCCGTCGAGCGGCGCGGTGACCGGCCTCGCCGCCGTCACCCGCAGGGCGGCCGCGCTGATTCCCGCCGCCGGGGTCATCACCGACCATGCGCGGCTGCGCACCTACGAGTGCGACGGCCTGGCCCACTACCGCGTCACCCCGGCGCTCGTCGTCATCCCCGAGGACGCCGGCCAGCTGGCCGGGATCATCGCCGCCTGTGCGGAGCACCGGGTGCCCTACGTCGCCCGCGGGTCCGGCACCGGCCTGTCCGGGGGCGCGCTGCCGCACGCCGACGGCGTACTCGTGGTGACCTCGCGGATGCGGGCGATCCGGGAGGTGCGCCGCGAGGACCAGCGGGCCGTCGTCGAGCCCGGCGTGATCAACCTCGACGTCACCCGGGCCGCGACGCCGCACGGCTACTACTACGCGCCCGACCCCTCCAGCCAGCAGGTCTGCTCGATCGGCGGCAACCTCGCCGAGAACTCGGGCGGGGCGCACTGCCTGAAGTACGGCTTCACGACCAACCACGTGCTGGCCGCCGACCTGGTCACCCCGGACGGCGAGACCGTCACGCTGGGCGGCGCCGCACCGGACAGCCCCGGCTACGACCTGCTCGGCGCGGTGGTCGGCTCCGAGGGCACCCTGGGGATCGCCACCTCGGTGACCGTGCGCCTGACCCGGCTCCCCGAGGAGGTGCGGACCATCCTGGTCGGCTTCGAGTCGACCGACCAGGCCGGCGCGGCGACCTCCGCGATCATCGCCGCCGGGGTGGTCCCGGCCGCGATCGAGATGATGGACGCCCTGGCCATCGAGGCTGCCGAGGCGGCGGTCCAGTGCAACTACCCGCACGGTGCCGGGGCGGTGCTCGTCATCGAGCTGGACGGCGCGGCGGCCGAGGTCGAGGCGGAGTACGCCGAGGTCGAGCGGCTCTGCGCGGAGAACGGCGCGTTCGAGCAGCGGCTCGCCACCGACCCGGCCGAGCGGGCGCTGATCTGGAAGGGCCGCAAGTCGGCGTTCGCCGCGGTCGGCCGGATCAGCCCCGACTACATCGTCCAGGACGGCGTGATCCCGCGGACCGCGCTGCCCGAGGTGCTCCGCGCGATCGCCGACCTGTCCTCGTCCTCCGGTGTCCGGGTGGCGAACGTCTTCCACGCCGGCGACGGCAACCTGCACCCCCTCGTGCTCTTCGACGACGCGGTCGAGGGGGCGGGCGAGGCGGCCGAGCAGGTCAGCGGCGCGATCCTCGACCTGTGCATCGAGCACGGTGGCTCCATCACCGGCGAGCACGGTGTCGGCGTCGACAAGGCGGCCTACATGCCCCGGATGTACACCGAGCAGGACCTCGACACCATGCAGCTGGTCCGTTGCGCCTTCGACCCGGACGGGATCTCCAACCCCGGCAAGGTGTTCCCCACCCCCCGGCTCTGCGGCGAGGTGCCCGGCCGGCACAAGGGCCCGCACCCGCTCCAGGCCGCCGGCCTGGGGGAGGTGTTCTGAGTGCCGATGGCGGAGACCTTGCTCGGGTCGGTGTGCGCGGAGGTCCGTGCGCCCGGACCCGAGGACGCGGTGGACGGGGTCGTGCCCGAGGTGGTGGCCCGGCCCGGTTCCACCGACGAGGTGGCCGAGGTGCTGCGGGCCGCCGCGGCGCACGGGCTGACCGTCGTCCCGCGTGGTCGTGGCACCAAGCTGAGCTGGGGCCGGCCCCCGCGGAGCGCCGACGTGCTGCTCGACCTCGGCGCCATGGACGCGGTCCTCGACCACGCCGCCGGCGACCTCGTCGTCCAGACCCAGGCGGGCGCGACCCTCGACGAGGTGCAGTCCGTGGTCGGGCGGGCGCGGCAACGGGTCACGGTCGACGCGATGGTGCCCGGCGGCACCGTCGGAGGCACCCTGGCCACCAGCACCAGCGGGCCCCGCCGCCTCGTCGTCGGGACCATGCGCGACCTGCTGATCGGGCTGACCGTGGTCCGGGCCGACGGCGTGGTCGCCAAGGCCGGCGGCCGGGTCGTGAAGAACGTCGCCGGCTACGACCTCGGCAAGCTGCTGGTCGGCTCCTTCGGCACCCTCGCGGTCGTCACCGAGGCGCTGTTCCGGCTGCACCCCGCGCCGGAGGCGCAGCGCTGGGTGATCGCCCCGGCCACTGATCCCGGGCACGCGCAGCGGCTCGTGCAGCAGGTCGTGCACGCCCAGGTGGTGCCCGCCGCGGTCGAGGTCGAGTGGTCGGGCGCCGCCGGGGCGGTGACCGTGCTGCTCGAGGGACGTGGGACCGGCGTCGAGGGCCGGGCCGCCGCGGCCCGCGCCCTGCTCGGGGACGACGCCACGGTGACGCCGGACGCCCCGCCCGGCTGGTCGTCGTACCCCTGGGACGCGGCCGCGACCGGCGACGACCGATCCACCGCGCTCAAGCTCACCTTCGTGCTCTCCGGGCTCGAGGACGTGCTCGCCGCGGTCCGGGACCAGCCGGTGCCCGTGGCGCTGCAGGGTTCGGCCGGCGCCGGGGTGGTGTACGCCGCGGTCCCCGCCGACGTGCCGCCCGACGAGGTGGCCCGGGTCGTGGACCGGCTCCGCGCCGTGTGCACCGGCCACGGCGGCAGCCTGGTCGTGCTCGACGCCCCGGCCGCCGTCAAGCAGGCCGTGGACGTGTGGGGTCCGGTCCCGGCGCTGGGGCTGATGCGCCGCGTCAAGGACCAGTTCGATCCCGACCACCGGCTCTCGCCGGGCCGATTCGTGGGAGGCATCTGAGATGGACCAGCGCACCGACGGGGCCGCGACCGGGGAGACCGGCAGCATCGTGGACCTCGGGCTGCCGGCCCCCGGAGGGGCCTTCGACGAGCACCATCCACCGGACGCCGCGCTGATCGGCGACTGCGTGCACTGCGGCTTCTGCCTGCCGACCTGCCCGACCTACGTGCTGTGGGGCGAGGAGATGGACTCCCCGCGCGGCCGGATCTACCTGATGAAGGAGGGCCTGGACGGGGAGCCGATGAGCGACGCGATGGTGTCGCACTGGGACGCCTGCCTGGGCTGCATGTCGTGCGTGACCGCCTGCCCGTCCGGGGTGCAGTACGACACCCTCATCGAGCAGACCCGCGCCCAGGTCGAACGGCGCCACCACCGGTCGGCCGCGGATCGCGCCCTGCGCACGCTGATCTTCTCGATCTTCCCGCACCCACGCAGGCTCCGACTGCTGCGCGGGCCGCTGCGCGCCATGCAGCGCACCGGGCTGGACCGGGCGATGCGCAGGACCGGCCTGCTGCAACGGATGGCGCCGCACCTGGCGGCGATGGAGGGCCTCGCGCCGCGGCTGGGCAAGCCACAGCCACTGCCCGAGCGGATCGCGGCAGCGGGGGAGCGGCGCGCGGTCGTCGGCATGCTCACCGGCTGCGTGCAGGGGGCGTTCTTCCCCGGCGTCAACGCGGCCACGGCTCGGGTGCTCCAGGCCGAGGGCTGCGAAGTGGTCGTCCCCAGCGGACAGGGCTGCTGCGGCGCCCTGTCGGTGCACAACGGTCGTGAGGCCGAGGCGCAGCGCTACGCCCGGGGGATCGTGGACACCTTCGAAGCAGCGGGGGTCGAGCGGGTCGTGGTCAACGCCGCCGGCTGCGGGTCGACGATGAAGGACTACGCCCGGCTGCTGGCCGACGACCCGGCGTACGCCGACCGGGCCCGGGCCCTCGCCGACCAGGTGCGCGACGTCTCCGAGATCCTCGACGAGCTCGGGCCGGTCGCGGTCCGCCACCCGCTCGAGATGACCGTGGCCTACCACGACGCCTGCCACCTCGCGCACGCCCAGGGCGTGCGCGCCCAGCCGCGGCGGCTGCTCAGCGCGATCCCCGGCCTCGAGCTGCGGGAGATCGCCGAGCCCGAGCTGTGCTGCGGCTCGGCCGGGATCTACAACATCCTCAACCCCGAGCCCGCGCGCGAGCTCGGGGACCGCAAGGCCGCCAACATCCTCGCCACCGGCGCCCAGGTGCTGGTGACCGCGAACCCCGGCTGCCTGATGCAGGTGACCTCCGCCATCGAGCGCTCCGCGCAGGTCCGGGGGCGGCAGCCCCCTGGGCATGGCGCACACGGTGGAGGTGCTCGACGCGTCCATCCGGGGCCTGCCCGTCGACAGCCTGCTGCGACCACCCGCGCCCATCGCCTAGCCCAACCGCCCAACTCACGGGGAGTAGTCATGTTCCAGCAGAGCCTTGATCCGGTCGGCGGGTCACTCGCCCTCAGTGCGCTGTGCGGCGCGCTGCCTCTTCTCACCCTGTTCGTGCTCCTGGGGGGCCTGCGCCTGAAGGCGTGGCTGGCCGGGCTGATCTCGCTCGGGGTCGCCATCGCCGTGGCGGTCGCGCTCTTCGAGATGCCGCTTGGGGCAGGCGCTGCTGGCGGGCAGCGAGGGGGCCGTCTTCGGCTTCTTCCCGATCATGTGGATCGTCATCAACGCGATCTGGGTCTACAACCTGACGGTCGCCAGCGGGCACTTCGACGTGCTGCGCCGGTCCTTCGGTCGGGTCAGCCCCGACCACCGGATCCAGGCGATCATCATCGCCTTCTGCTTCGGTGCGCTGCTCGAGGCGCTGGCCGGCTTCGGCACCCCGGTGGCGATCTCCGTGGTGATGCTGATGGCGCTCGGGTTCGACCCGCTCAAGGCGGCGGCCACCGCGCTGATCGCGAACACCGCGCCGGTGGCCTTCGGGGCGCTGGCGGTGCCGATCACGACGCTGGCGACGGTCACCTCCGGGGTGAGCGACGCACCGGGGCTCGACGTGGACACCCTGGGCAGCATGGTCGGTCGCCAGACGCCGCTGCTGGCCGTGATCGTGCCGCTGATCCTGGTCTTCGTCGTGGACGGCAAGCGGGGACTGCGGCAGACCTGGCTGCCCGCGCTGGTCTGTGGCGTGGTCTTCGGCATCGCCCAGTTCACCGCCTCGAACTACATCTCCGTGCCGCTCACCGACATCGTCGCCTCCCTGGCCGCTGCGGCTGCCGTCGTGCTGCTGCTCCGTGTCTGGTCCCCGGCCGAGGAGGTCACCGAGGTCGCGGCCGGGTCGGGCGACGCCGTCGCCGCCACCGCGGGCGCGCTGCGCGGCTCGGGCCCCGGTGCCCAGCGGGCCGGCGACCAGGTGTCCGCACGCCCCCGGCACGCGGCGACTGGCCCGCAGGGCGGGCACGACTCGTCCGCGGACGTGGTGAAGGCCTACGCGCCGTACCTGGTGATCATCGCCCTGTTCTCCCTCGCCAACATCCCGGCGGTCGTGGATGCCCTGGCCGAGTCGCCGTGGACGGTCCTGTTCCAGTGGCCGGGCCTCGACCTGCACAACTCCGCCGGCGACCCGCTGGCCTCGATGACCTTCAAGTTCAACTGGCTGCCGGCCGCGGGCACGCTGATGGTCATCGCCGGCGTCATCACCGCGCTGATCCTCAAGCTCTCCCCGGCCCGGATGCTCAAGACGTACGGCGCGACGTACTACGAGCTGCGCTGGGCGATCCTGACGGTGATGGCCGTCCTCGGCCTGGCCTACGTGATGAACGGCTCGGGTGAGACCACCAGCCTCGGCGTCTGGCTCGCGGGTGCCGGCTCGTTCTACGTCCTCCTCTCGCCCGTCCTGGGCTGGATCGGCGTGGCCGTCACCGGCTCGGACACCTCCGCCAACGCCCTGTTCGGCGCGCTGCAGGTCCAGACGGCGGCCAAGGCCGGGCTCGACCCGGTGCTGATGGCGGCGGCCAACTCCTCGGGCGGCGTGCTCGGCAAGATGGTCAGCCCGCAGAACCTCGCCATCGCGGCGGCTGCTGTCGGGATGGCCGGCCGCGAGGGGGACATCTTCCGCAAGGTCCTAGGCTGGAGCCTCGTCCTGCTGGTCCTGATGTGCATCATCGTCGGGCTGCAGTCCACCTTCGTCCTCAGCTGGATGGTGCCCTAGGAGGGGTGCATGGTCGACGCCCACGCCGGGTCCCGCGCGGCCGGGTCGGTGCAGTCGGTCGACCGTTCCCTGGACCTCCTCGAGGCGCTGGCGCAGCAGGAGCAGGCGGTCGGGGTCGCCGAGCTCGTCGAGCTGACCGGCCTTCCCCAGGGCACGGTCCACCGGTTGCTCCAGAGCCTCCAGCTGCGCGGATACGTACGCCGCGACGCCTCGCGGAAGTACTCCCTGGGCACCTCGGCGGTGCGGCTGGCCGACGCGGCGCAGCGTGCGCTCGCGCGCAGCGCCCGGCCGCACCTCGCCGAGCTCGTGGCGATCTCGGGGGAGACCGCCAACCTCGCCGTGCTCGAGGGTGATGACGTGGTCTACGTGGCCCAGGTGCCCTCGCCGCACACGCTGCGGATGTTCGCCGAGGTGGGTCGGCACGTGCCGCCGCACTCCACGGCGGTCGGCAAGGTGCTGCTCGCCGGGATGCCGCGCGAGCGCGCGCTCGCGGTGCTGCGTCGTACCGGCCTCGCGCCGCGCACCGCCGCCACGATCACCGACCTCGACGACTTCGCGGCGGAGCTGGACCTGGTGGCGGTCCAGGGCTGGGGAGCCGACGAGGAGGAGCAGGAGTCAGGGGTGCGTTGCGTGGCGGTCCCGGTCGGCGCGCCGGGCGCGACGGTGGCGGCCCTCTCGCTGTCCGGCCCGGCCGACCGGTTCGCGGGTGGCCGTACGGCCGGCCTGGTCGAGCAGATGCAGCGCATCGCTCGCGCGTTCACCGACACCTGACCGGGCACTTGGGGGCACTCTCAGATCAGCGACCGGGCACTTTGCGCCACTCTCAGATCAGTGACCGGGCACTTCACGGCACTCTCACCGGGTGTCCGCTCTTCGTCCGCTGTTCGTCCGGTGTCGCGGCATGAGAGTGAACCTCCAGCCGTCGTGGTTTGATGCGGGGCATGTCTCGGGGGCCACACGGTTGCTGTACCTGGCGCGTCATGCCGAGCCCGAGGAAGGTGCGGGGCTGACGTCGAAGGGTGTACGGCAGGCTGAGCACCTGGCCGCCGTCTCGCACCTCTATCGGTGGGCCGCATCACGCACGGGCCGCTCCCGCGTGCAGCTGAGACGGCCCGGGTCGTGGCGGAACAGTTCGAGCAGAGCCCCTCACTGTCCGAAGTCGACGCCGCAGGTGACTACGTTCCTCACCTGCCGGCTCGTGACGAGGTGCCCGCCGCCTGGGCTGACGCCGTCCGGTCGTTCCTGGCGGACGTCTCCGAGGACGAGGCATCCCACGGCGCATCTCGGCGCCCAGGCGATCGACCTGCTCGCCGGTCCTGCGGTGGGAGGACGGGAGCCCGTCGATGTCGTCATCACCCACGCCTTCACCATCGGGTGGCTGGTCCGGCATGCCCTCGACGCCCCGAGCTGGCGATGGTTTCCCCCGAACCAGTGCCACGCCGGACTGACGGTCATCAGGTACGAGGTCAGCGGCCCACCGACGGTCGTGGTCTCGAACGACGTAGCCCATCTGCCAGCCGACCTTCGATGGACCGGGTTTCCAAGCCACTTGCGATTGTGAAACAGCCCGTCCGCTCGTCGGCACGTTGGTGCGCGCTGTCAGCGGCTCTTGGCTTGTGCCTGGCGGCGCGCGGACAGCGGACAGGAGCGGATGGGGCAACCGCTAGCTGCCGCGGCCGGCGAAGAACATCATCATCAGCGCGCCCACCTGCACAACCAGTGACGCCACGGCGTCGCAGAGCACGCCGACGGCGCAGACGCGGGTCTGTCGCAACGTCAGCAGAAGGACACCACAGCCGGCGGTGACGCCCAGGATCGGCCAGAAGGCGTCGTCGAAGGCCGAACCCGCGTGCGACCCGAAGAAGAGGCTTGCGGAGACCGCCATGGTCACGAGCAGCGCCGCGAGGACCCCACCAGGAACTGAGCGCCGCGAGTCACGCCGCGGAGTATGCCGACCCCCAGGGTCGCGCGCGGCACCCGACTTGCCCGGTCATCTGCACGAGGGCACGCCCGCGGTTCGTGACTCTGATGTGCCGCGGAGCTCCCGGAAGCGCCCGCTCGCGGCGTTGAGAGTGCCTGGAACTGCCCGCTCGCGGGTTTGGGAGTGCCCCCAAGTGCCCGGTCAGGTGCGGGCGGGGTCGATCCGGCCGGTCACCTCGCCGAGGGCGATCCGGCCGCCGCCGGTGCCGGGCGCGGTGTAGCGGAGCACCACCTCGTCGCCGTCCTCGAGGAACGTGCGGCCGCCGGCGCCGAAGGGCTCCTTGCCGCCCCAGCTGAGCTCGAGCAGCGACCCCCGCTGGCCGGGCTCGGGCCCGCTGATCGTGCCGGAGGCGTAGAGGTCGCCGGTCCGCAGCGAGGCGCCGTTGACCGTCATGTGGGCCAGCATCTGGGCGGGGGACCAGTACATCGTCCGGTACGGCGGCCGGCTGACGACCTCGCCGTTGAGGACCACCTCGACGTCGATGTCGAGACCCTTCGCCGCACCGGGGGCCAGGTAGGCCAGCGGCGTCGGGTCCTGGCCCGGCAGGTCGGTCCAGGCGGCGTCGAGCGCCTCCAGCGGGGTGACCCAGTGGGAGACCGAGGTGGCGAAGGACTTGCCCAGGAACGGGCCGAGCGGGACGTACTCCCAGGCCTGGATGTCGCGGGCCGACCAGTCGTTGAGGCCGACGACGCCGAACACGTGGTCGGCGAAGGCGCCGTGGGCCACCGGAGCACCGAGGTCGGAGCCGGTGCCGACGACGAAGCCGAGCTCGGCCTCGATGTCGAGGCGGCGGCTCGGGCCGAACGACGGCGCGGCCTCGGTCGGCGCCTTGCGCTGCCCCTGCGGGCGCACGACCGGCGTGCCGGAGGCGACCACGGTGCCGGCGCGGCCGTGGTAGCCGACCGGGAGGTGCTTCCAGTTCGGCAGCAGCGGCTCCTGGTCGGGTCGGAAGATCCGGCCCACGTTGGAGGCATGGTGCTCGGAGGCGTAGAAGTCGACGTAGTCGGCGACCTGCACGGGCAGGTGGAGGGTGACGTCCGCGAGCGGCACCAGGTGCGGCTCGACCAGGTCCCGCTCGGTCTCGTCGGTCAGGAGCCCGATGATCCAGCGGCGCACCGACTCGCGGACCAGGCGGCCCTCGGCCATCAGGGCGTTGAGCGACGGCTCCTGGAACACGTGGTGCGCGTCCAGCATCTCGGCGGCCGCCACCGGCGACAGGTCGAGCACCCGGTCACCGATCCGGACGCCGACCCGGGGCTCCTCGCCGGCCAGCGAGAACACGCCGTACGGCAGGTTGTCGACGTCGAAGAGCGAGCCGGCAGCTCCCTCGACCCAGGTGGTGGTCATCGCTTCTCCAGCAGTCCGAGGGTGAGCAGGTCGTCGAGCGGCTCGCTGACCGAGCAGGAGCCGAAGGAGGTGAACCAGCGCCGGGCGCCGGCGAGGTCGCTGCTGCCGGCGTCGGCGGCGAGGGCGGCACCGTCGCGCTGCTCGAGCGTCGCGGCGACCTCCGCGGCCGGGGCGCCGTCGAACGCCTGCCGGGTCGCGAGCAGGACGTTGACGAAGCCGTGCTGGTCGACGGGGCGCTCGAATCCTCGGACGGCTGTGTGGCGCACCGCGTGGTGGAGGCCGGCCGTGCACTTGAACGGGGTCTCGCGGTCCAGCGCCGCGTCGATCCAGGCGGCGAGCTCCGCCGCGCTCGGGAACAGGTGGGCCTCCAGGCCGCCGGTGCGGAACTTGAGCCGCAGCTCCGCGGCCGCCACCTCGTCCGCCGCCGCCAGCCACTGGTACGCCGGCTCGCCGGGCGGGAGCTCGACGTGGACCGGGACCTGCTCGTCGAGCAGGCCCTCGGCGCGAGCCGCGTCGACGGCGGCGACCACCCGCCGGGCGTTGCCGGCCAGGTCGTCGAGATCACGCAGCGCGACCTCGAGGCCGGCGACCGGGTGGCCGGCCCTGCTCGCCAGCCGCGCCGCACCGGCGATCGCCCCGGCGCCGCCGGTGACGACGATCGAGAGGGGGACCGACGGGTCACCCACCTCCGGGACCCGGACGTCGGTGACGACGAAGGAGCCGACGAGGGGGGCGAACCACTGCTCGCGCCGGCCGGTGTACGCCGCGACGGCCTCCGGCAGCGGGCTGTCGCCGGGCGGGAAGATCGCGGCGTCGTCGACCAGCCCGGTCCAGGCGGCTTCGAGGGGAGGCGTCACGGCGACACACACTAACGGCCCGGCACATAGCGGACGAAGGCGTCCGATCGCCGCCGGCGTCAGACCAGCGTGGAGCAGCCTCGCTTGACCAGCTGGTCGGCGATGATCAGTCGCTGCACCTCGCTCGCGCCCTCCCAGATCCGCTCCACCCGCAGCTCGCGGTAGAACCGCTCGGCGACGTTCTCGCGCAGGTAGCCGCGGCCGCCGAAGACCTGCACCGCCCGGTCCGCGACCCGGCCGGCCATCTCGGAGGCGTACAGCTTGGCCATCGAGCACCGCGCGTGCAGGATCTTGCGGTCCGTCCCCGCGTCCACCGACCTCGCCGTCTCGTAGGTCAACGCCCGGGCGGCGAACAGCTCGGTCAGGCTGTCGGCGAGCATCGCCTGCACGAGCTGCTTGCGGGCCAGCGGCTCGCCGCCGACGCGGCGCTCGCCGGCGAACGCGGTGGCCTCCTCGACCAGGCGCTGGGCCGCGCCCAGGCAGCGGGCGGCCACCATCAGCCGTTCGAAGCGGAACCACTCGAAGACGAAGCCCATCCCGTCCTCCTCGGTCCCGACCAGGTGGGTCGACGGGACGCGCACCTGCTCGAAGGCCACGATCGGGTGTCGGTGCCCGAGCGTGTGGGTGTACGCCGGGGTCCGGACCACCCGCACCCCCGGGGCGTCCGCGTCCACCACGAACAGCGCCTGCTCGCCGGCGTGCGGTCCGGATGCGAGCACGGCCTGGAAGAAGACGTAGTCGGCCTCGTGGAACGACGTCACGTGCCACTTCACCCCGTCCAGCACGTACTCGTCGCCGTCCCGGCGCGCGGTGGCCTCCAGGTCGGTGAGGTCCGAGCCGGCGCCCTCCTCGGTGATCGCGTAGCACTCGGCCATCTCGCCCCGCACCGTCGGCAGCAGCCACCGCTCGCGCTGGAGGTCGTTGGCGACCTCGGGCCACCAGGACGGGGGAGTGGCCAGGCACCAGGCCAGGCCATTGGTGACCCGGCCGCCCTGCTCCTGGACCAGCACCTGCTGGAGCGTCGAGCAGCCCGGGCCGCCCACCGAGGTGGGCATGTTGGTGGCGTAGAGGCCGAGCTCCGACGCCCGCTGGTGGTGCTTGCGGGAGACGCCGTCGGGCAGCTGGCCGTCGTGCTCCTCCGCGGCCGCCTCCCAGCCGATCAGCTCGTCGCAGAACTCCCGGGCGCGCCCCTGCAGCTCGAGGTCCTCGGCGCTCAGCCCGTACATGGCGGCTCCCCGGGATGGGTGGTGGCGGTGGTCCGGCGACGGCATTGACTGACTGTTCAGTCTATGCCAGCCTCGACAGGGTGGCCAGCGCACCGCGAGGCACCGCCGATGCCGTCGTCGTCGGCGGCGGGACCGTGGGCGCGTGGTGTGCGTGGTTCCTCCGGGAGGCCGGTCTCGCCGACGTGGTGCTGCTCGAGCGCGGCACGCTCGGCTGCGGCGCCAGCTCGCGGGCGGCGGGGATGGTCCGCGCGCAGGGTGGCACCGAGGTGGCCGTCCGGCTCGGGCTCTTCACGCGAGACTTCTACGCCGCCCAGCACGACCGCCTCGGCGTCGACTCCGGCTTCGTCGCGCAGGGCTACGTCATGCCGTGCTTCTCCGGGGCCGAGGTCGCCGAGGCGCGGGCGAGGATCGCCATGCAGCAGGCGCTCGGCCTCGACGTCCGGTGGGTGGGCCCCGACGAGCTCGACGACCTCAACCCCGCGATGGGCCGCGGCCTCACCCGGGGCGGCTCGTACGCGCCGGGGGACGGGTACGTCGACCCGCCTCGCAACGTGCTCGCCTACACCGCGGCCCTGGTCGCCTCCGGCGTGCAGGTGCGGGAGCGTACGGCGTTCGAGGGGCTGCGCCGCTCGGGTGACCGGGTGATCGGCGTGCTCACCTCGGCCGGCGAGATCGCCACCGAGCGGGTGGTGCTGACCGGGGGGCCCACCCTCGCTGCGGTGGGCCGGGCGGCGGGCGCGCGCATCCCGGCCGGCGGGGCGCGGCACCAGGTCGTCGTCACGGGTCCCCACCCGGACCTCGCGCCCGACCGGCTGCCGATGGTCTTCGACGTGGCGTCCGGGATCTACTGGCGCCCGGAGGAGGGCGGCGTGCTGTGGGGCATGAGCAACCCCGAGGAGCGTCCGGGGGAGGCCACCGAGTTCGACTGGGCCTACTACGACAAGGTCCGGCAGCGGATGGCGATGCTGCTGCCCGCGACCGCGGGGCTGGGGCTGCGCAAGGCGTGGGCCGCGACCATCGACTTCACCCCGGACCACCTGCCGATCCTCGGCCCGCTGCTGACGACCGAGGGCCCGGTCGCGGGCGTCACGGTCGCGGCGGCCGGCGGCCACGGGATGATGTGGGGTCCGGGCGTCGCCCGCGTCGCCGCGGACCTGGCGGTGTCCGGCGCCACCGGCCTCGTCGACGTGGGCGACCTCGGGCTGGACCGCTTCGACGAGCACGGCCGCAGCCGTCTTGCGCCCGACCCGATCGCGCTGCCCTTCCCCGAGAGCGCCGAGGCCGCCGCGCCGGAGACCGCCGGCTAGGACATCACGGCTGGGACCCGGCTGCCCCGGGCAGCACCAGCGCGTCGACGGCGACCGCGCCCGCCGGGTGGACCACCAGCGGGTTCACGTCGACGGCGGCGAGCAGGTCGCCGAGCTCCGTGGCGATGGCCGACATCGCGACCACGGCCTCGAGCACCGGCTCCACCGGCAACCCTGGCCCGCCGCGGTGGCCGGCCAGCAGCCGGGCCACCTTCAGCGAGTCGAGGAGGCGTCGCGCGACGGCCGTGTCGACCGGCGGCAGGGCCACGGCCCGCTGGTCCAAAAGCTCCACCAGGGTGCCACCGGCGCCCACCACGACCAGCGGCCCGACCAGTGGGTCCCGGTGCACCCCGAGGGCGATCTCCACGCCGGACGGCACCTGGCGCTGGACGGTCACGCAGGGTCCGAGCCGCCCGGCGAGGTCGGCGTACGCCGCCGCGACCGAGGGGGCGTCGGTCAGCCCGAGCCGCACGCCGTCCACGTCGACCTTGTGCGTGACCGCCGGGTCCGCCGTCTTCAGCACCACCGGGTGTCCGAGCCGGGCGGCCGCGCGGACCGCCGCTCCGGCGTCCGAGACGGTGGTCCACGGTGCCACCGGGATGCCGTAGTCGGCGACCAGCGCCAGTGGGTCCACCTCGCCCCCCTCCAGCCGGGCCCGCCACCGGGCGAGGCGCTGCGCGTCGAGGGGCCCGGCCAGTGGGCGAGGCGACGGCCCCCCGTGGGCGAGCAGGTGCCCCAGGGCCCGGAGCCCGGAGCGGGTGCCCTCCAGCACGGGGATGCCGCGGTCGCGCAGCCGGGCCGCGAGGGGCTGGTCGATCGCCGAGGACAGGTTCGACAGCACCGCCACCGGCTTGTCCGTGTGGGCGGACAGCCGGTCCAGGGCGCGGGGGAAGGCCTCGTCGCCGTCGTACTCCGGCACCAGGTCGACGGCCATCGCGACGGCGTCCACCGCATCGTCGTCGGCCAGCGCGGCCAGGCAGTCCCCGACGACCTCCTCGGCGCGGTTGCCGGCGCCCCAGACGTCGAGCGGGTTGGTCGCTGCCAGGCCCGGGTCGAGGAGGGACCCGAGCCGTCGTTCCGTGGCCCGGGAGAGCGCCGCGAACGGGACGCCGAGACGCTCGGCGACGTCGGCGACCAGGACCCGCTCGGCACCCGAGTCGTGCACCGTCGCCAGGCCACGTCCCGGCGCGTGCGGACGCCGGACACGCCTGCCGATCGCGAAGGTCTCCAGGGTGTCCACCAGCTCGCCGAGGTCGTCGCAGCGGTGCACGTCGTACGCCGCGAACAGCGCCTCCCAGGCGGCGTCGGAGCCGGCCAGCGCACCCGAGTGCGCGCCGACGAGTGCGGGGCCGCGGCTGGACGCGCCGACGGTGAGCGCCGCGACCGGGACGTCGAGGTCGGCCGCGCCGGCCAGGACCTCGCGCATCCGCGGCACGTCCCGCAGGGTCTCGAGCACCAGGCCGACCACCCGGGTCTCGCCGGCGGCCAGGGCGTGGCCGAGGTAGTCCGCCGCGGTCGTGACCAGCTCCTGGCCCGACGAGACCGCCAGTGAGTACTCGAGGCGGCGGTGGGTGCGCAGCATCGCGGAGAAGACCGAGCCGGAGTGGGTGACCAGTGCGATCGGGCCGGGGGTGAGCGGGTCGGGTTCGAGGTAGCCGAACGCGCGCACCCCCCGGGTGACGTTGGTGAACCCCATGCAGCCCGCGCCGCACAGCTCCAGCCCCCCGGCCGCGGCGACCAGCTCCGCGCGCAGCCCGTGCGCGCCGCCGAAGACCACCGCTCCGCCGTCGCCCCGGGCGGAGGCCAGTCGCACCTGCTCGACCAGCGCTGCGTCCGGCACCCCGAGCAGCACCAGGTCGACGGGCTCCGGCACCTCCGCGAGCGAGGGCAGGCACGGACGGTCCAGCACCGACCGGTGCCGGGGGTTGACGAACCAGGACCGGGCCACCCCCGCGCTGCGCAGCGTCTCGGTCGCCATCCGCCAGCCGAGCGAGTCGGGGCGCTCGCTGGCGCCGACGGCCGCGACGGTGCGGCCCTCGAGCATCCGGGCCAGCCGCGGGCGGACCGGCGGCAGCGTCATCGTCATCACCCACTCCGGCGGGCCGCCGAACCATTGACTGACCGTTCAGTCTATGGTGGTGTCTGGGGCCCGGCAAGGAGTCGGCAGGCGGGAGAGGCGTGGCGGTCAGGGAGCAGGGTGCGGCGGTGGCCGACGTACGTCGCGACCAGATGCTGGCGGCGGCGGCGCAGCTGATCGCGGAGCGCGGGTTCTCCGACACGAGGATCGCCGACGTGGCCAAGCGGGTGGGCGCGAGCCCGGCCCTGGTCATCTACTACTTCGGCACCAAGGACAGCCTGCTCACCGAGGCGCTGCGCTGGTCGGAGCGGTCCTTCTACCTCGGGGTCGAGGGGATGCTGAGCGACCACACGGCGGTCGCCGACCGGATCGACCGCCTGGTCTCCTGGTGCCTCCCGGACCGGGCCGGCGAGCTGCCCGGGGAGTGGGGGCTGTGGTTCGACCTGTGGGCGCAGGCCTTCCGGCACCCGGAGGTGAAGAAGGACCGCGCCGAGCTGGACCAGCAGTGGCGCGACCTGGTGACCCGGGTGGTCCGCGAGGGCATCGACGCCGGCGAGCTCGGTGAGGTCGAGGTGGACGAGTTCACCGTGATGTGGGCCGCGCTGCTCGACGGCCTGGTGGTCCAGCTCGCCCTGGAGGACCCGGTCGTCGACGGCGCGATGGCGCGCCGGATCGCGCTCGAGGTCGCCCGCCGCGAGCTCGGCCTGTAGCGCGGCCGGACCGGGCAGGGGCCGCGGGCCTGCGTGCTCAGGCGGGCAGCAGGCGCAGCGCGGCGGGGGCGATGGTGAGGACCACGTCGGACCCGACCGCCAGCCACAGCGGCGGCTCGCCCAGCATGTTCGGCACGTCGGCCTGGACCGCCAGCCCCCCGCAGTCGACGAGCACCGTCGTGTGGGCTCCCCGGAAGGTCACCGTCGAGACCCGACCGGTCAGGCGGTTGCGGTCCGGGGGCGCCGAGCCGTCGTCGGCGTCCGCCGACGCCCTGCTCACCTCGACCCGCTCGGGCCGCACCATCACCTGCACGGTCTCGCCGACGGCCGGGTCCCACTCGCTCTTGCCGATGGTCAGCGGCTGCTCCCCGACCGCGCAGCCCAGGCCGTCCGGCCCGACGGTCCGGACCGTGGCCTCCCACAGGTTCGCGGTCCCCAGGAACGTCGCGACGTGCACGCCGGACGGCTGGGAGTAGACCTCGCCCGGGGTGCCGACCTGCAGGACCTTCCCGTCGCGGAGCACCGCCACCCGGTCCGACATGGTCAGGGCCTCCTCCTGGTCGTGGGTGACGTAGACGAAGGTCGTGCCGACCACGCGCTGGAGGGACCGCAGGTCGACCTGCAGCTGCTTGCGCAGCTTGGCGTCGAGGGCGCCCATCGGCTCGTCGAGCAGCAGCACGGTCGGCTCGAGGACCAGGGCCCGGGCGAGCGCCACCCGCTGCTGCTGGCCGCCGGAGAGCTGGTGGGGCTTGCGCCGGACCAGCTGCCCGAGCTGGACCAGCTCCAGCGCCCGGCCGACCCGGCTGCGCACCTCGTCGCGGCCGGCGTGCTGGTAGCGGAGCCCGAAGGCGACGTTCTCGAAGACGTCGAGGAACGGGAACAGCGCGTAGGACTGGAACACCGTGTTCACCGGGCGGCGGTGCGGGGCGACCTCGGCCAACGACAGGCCGTCGAGGTGGATGGTGCCCGCGTCGGGGCGCTCGAAGCCGGCGATCATCCGCAGCGTCGTGGTCTTGCCGCAGCCGGAGGCGCCGAGCAGCGAGAAGAACTCGCCCGCCCGCACGTCCAGGTCGATCCCGTCGACTGCGACGTCGTCACCGAAGCGCTTGACCAGACCCGACAGCGTGAGGGCGCCGGCCATTCACGCCTCCGCCGCGGTGAGCTGCGCAGCCAGGTGCCCGCAGTTGGCGACGAAGCGGTCGACGTCCTCGTCGGTGTGCTGCACCGACAGCAGCCACTGCTCGACCTTGCCCCAGGGGGGCAGGAACGCGCCCCGGTTGTGCTGGACCAGCCAGTGGGCGTGGCCGTAGCGGCCGTCGAGCCCGAGGAAGTCCCGGAAGTCGTGGATGGGCTGGGGCAGGAACGACACGCAGCCCTTGGCGCCGGCGGTGACCACCCGCCACTGCACGCCGTGCCGGTCGATGACCTCCTGCACGCCGCGCGCCATCCGGTCGGTGAGCCGGTCCAGCCGTTCGTACGCCGCGGGCGTGAGCACCTCGGTGAGCATCGCCCGGGCCGCCGCCATCGCGAGCGGGTTGCCGTTGAAGGTGCCCACCTGCTCGTAGCGGCCGTCGGCGACCAGTGCCATCACCGCCTCGGTGCCCCCGATCGCCGCCGTGGACACGCCGCCGCCCATCGCCTTGGCCAGGCAGACGATGTCGGGCACCACTCCCTGGGCCCGGGTCACGCCGCCGGGGCCCACCGTCAGCCCGGTCTTCACCTCGTCGAAGACCAGCAGGGCGTCGTGGCGGTGCAGCAGGTCCCGCAGCCCGGCGAGGTACCCGTCGTCGGGGTGGATGATCCCGGCGTTCATCATGATCGGCTCGAGGATCATCCCCGCGACCTCACCGCGGTGCTCGACCAGCGCCCGCTCGACGGCCTCGAGGTCGTTGAACGGCACCACCGTCACCAGGTCCAGGAACGCGTTCGGGATGCCGGTGTTGTCCGGGACGCCGCGTCGGCCGGTCGGCCGGCCCGATCGGGTCGTCGGCCTCAGGGAGCACCGAGACCTCCACCGAGTCGTGGTGGCCGTGGTAGCACCCCTCCACCTTGAGGATCCGGTCGCGGCCGGTCGCCGCGCGGACCAGGTGGACGGCATCCATGGTGGCCTCGGTCCCCGAGTTCGCGAACCGCCACAGCGGCAGGCCGAAGCGCTCGGAGAGCGCGTCCGCGACGACGATCGCGTCCTCGGTCGGCTGGGCGAAGTGGGTGCCGCGCCCGACCCGGTCACGCACCGCCGCGACGATCGCGGGGTGCGCGTGGCCGGCCAGCGCGACGCCGTACCCGCCGTGGAAGTCGGAGTACTCGAACCCGTCGACGTCCCAGATCCGGGAGCCGGCGCCGCGGTCGATCCAGACCGCCTGCGGCTCGGTGATCTGCCAGCTCGACGTCACCCCGCCGGCGAGCCGCCGGGCCCGGGCGGCGTGCTCGCGGCTGCGGGGCTGGCGCGCGACGAAGGCCTCGCTCTCCTCCTCGATGAGGGTGTCGAGCCGGTCCGACAGCACGCTGGTCGCGGTCATGGGAGCTCCTCGCCCTGCGTCGAGCCGGGACCTCGGGCATCATTGACTGATCGTTCAGTCTATGCGACGGTGACGGCGGGTAACAAGGATCGGCTCCGACGGGAGGCGACGGATGGCAGGAGAGCCGCCGCGGCGGCAACCGTTCAGCGGCCGGAGCGCGGTCGCCCGCCGCTCGCTGCTCCGGGCGGGCCTGGCCGGGATGGCCGCCCCCGGTGTGCTCAGCCTGCTGCAGGCCTGCAGCAGCGGGAGCGGCTCCGGCAGCCCCAGCGGGACCGAGACGATCCCGGCCCCGGACAACCCGGTGCGCTGGCCGCTCAGCGAGGCCAACCCGATGATCGACTCGGGGCTCACCCCCGAGCGGGGCAGCACGCTGCGGGTCTACAACTACGCCGACTACCTCTCCCCGCGGTTCCTCAAGGACTTCGAGGAGAAGTACGGCGTCGACGTCCGGCTCTCGACCTTCAACGACGCCGACGAGGCGCTGACCAAGATCGCCGCGAAGAAGCTCGGCTTCGACGTGTACTTCCCCAGCTACGACTCGCTCGGACGGCTGATCCAGGCCGGCCTGCTCCGGCCGCTCAACCAGGACTACATCACCAACCGGGGCAACCTGTGGCCCCGGCTGCGCGACCCGTGGTACGACCGGGGCTCGCGCTACACGATCCCGTACACCATCTACAGCACCGGGATCGGCTGGCGCAGCGACATGGTCGGCACCGACGTGGCCGGGTTGTCGAACCCCTACGACGTGCTCTGGGACACCCAGTACTCCAACAACACGGCGGTCCTCGACGACTGGCACACCTGCATGGCCATGGTGCTGCTCCGCAACGGCATCGACGACATCAACACGACCGACCCGAAGGACATCGCGCTGATCCGTGAGCAGCTGCTCGACATGCGGCGCACCATGTCTCCCAGCGTCACGATCGACATGTACACCGAGCTGCCCGCCAAGAAGTACGGGCTGTGCCAGATCTGGTCGGGCGACGCGATCAACCTGCCGTACTACCTGCCCAAGAAGACCCCGGTCGACGTGCTGAACTACTGGTTCCCCGAGGACGGCCGCGGCGAGGTGGACAACGACCTCTGCGTCTGCCTGGCGCAGGGGAAGAACCCGGTCGCCGCGCACTTCTTCATCAACGACCTGCTCGACAACCAGGTGGCCGAGACGAACTTCGCCTACACCGGCTACCAGCCGCCGCTGACGAAGTTCACCCCGGACTCGCTCGTCGCCGACGGCTACGTTCCGGAGAACCTGGCGACCGCGGTGGTGCGGGAGAAGGACTTCGACATCGGGTTCCCGCTGCTGCAGCTCCCCACGGCCGCCGACGTGGCGTGGCACCAGGTCTGGCAGGAGTTCAAGGCCGGTGGCTGAGTCGGCCGGGCCCCGCGGCGCCCGGTGGCTGTGGCCGCTGCTGGCACTCCCCGGGGTGGTCTGGCTCGGGCTCCTCTTCGTCGCGCCGTTGTACGTCGTGGTCGCGATCCTGTTCGGGGGCGTCGACCCGATCCTGCGCCAGCCGGTGCCGGTCTGGAACCCGGCGGACTGGGACTTCACGCAGTTCCGGTACGTGTGGGACCACGTCGTCGGCCCCCAGCCGTTCTTCCGTGCGGCGCTGGTGCGCACGGTGGTCTACGTCGGTCTCGCCAGCGCGCTGTGCCTGCTGGTCGCCTACCCGGTGGCGTACTTCACCGCCCGGTTCTCCGGGCGCTGGAAGGGGCCGCTGCTCTTCGCGCTGGTCGCGCCGTTCTGGATCAGCTACATGATGCGGATGCTCGCGTGGGTCAACCTGCTGCAGGCCGACGGCCTGCTGAACCGCACGCTGAGTGCGGGAGGGCTCTTCGACGTGCACACCGCCTGGCTCAACGGACGCCCCTCGACGGTGGTGCTCGGGCTGGTCTACGGCTACGTGCCGTACATGATCCTGCCGCTGTTCGCGGGCCTGGACCGGATCCCCGTGGCCACGCTCGAGGCCGCGCGGGACCTCGGCGCGAGCCGGTGGGAGACGTTCCGCCGGGTCACCTGGCCCCTGAGCCGGCCCGCCGTGGTGGTCAGCCTGCTGGTGACGTCGCTGCCGATGCTGGGCGACTACTTCACCAACGACCTGCTCTCGGCGTCGCCCACCACCTCGATGATCGGCAACCTCATCAACAACTCGGTGCTGACCCCCGGGCAGACCGGCCAGGCGGGGGCGTTCGTGATGCTGATCCTGCTGGTGTCGGTGGTGCCGATGCTGCTCTACGTGAGGTCGACCAGGACCGGGGCGGACGTGCAGTCGTGAGCAGCGTGCTCGGCTGGTGGCGGGACCCGTGGCGGCGGCCGTGGGGGCTGCTCCTCGTCACGCTGCTCTACCTCGCGTGGTCGCTGCTGCCGGTCCTGGTGGCTGCGCTGTTCTCCTTCAACGCGGGCCGGTCGCGCACGACCTGGCAGGGCTTCTCGATGCGCTGGTACTACGGCGACCCGTTGCGCTCGGTGTGGCACGACGCCAGCCTGCACACGGCCCTGACGCACACCCTGTGGCTCGGGGTCGTCGCCACCGCGGTGACGGTCCCGATCGGCGTGGCCCTCGCCCTCGGGCTGGACCGGTGGCGCGGCCCGCTGCCGGCCGGGGCGAACCTCGCCGTGCTGGTCTCCTTCGTGCTTCCCGAGATCCTGATCGCGGTGTCGCTGTTGTTCGTGGCGACGGTGCTGACGACTCCGCTCCAGCTGGGGACCACCGGCCAGGTGCTCGGCCTGGTCACCTACCAGCTGTCCTACCCGGTGGTGATCGTGCGCGCGCGGCTGCTCACCATCGGGCGCGACTACGAGGAGGCCGCGGTCGACCTCGGCGCCTCGCCGGCGGGGGCGGTGCGGCGGGTGCTGCTGCGGATGCTCGTCCCCGCGATCTTCGCCAGCGCGGTCCTGGTGTTCGCCGACGTCATCGACGACTTCGTGATCGTGCGCTACCTCTCGGGCGACTCGTCCACCGAGCCGGTGTCGGTGAAGGTCTACAACACCGCGCGCGCCGCGCCGACGCCCGCGCTGAACGCGCTGACCACCCTGCTGCTGGCGACCTCGCTGCTGGCCGTGCTGGTCGGCTTCCTCGCCTACCGCTGGTTCACGCGGGGTGAGAAGGAGGCGCGCGGCCTCGACGTGTTCACCGGGGAGGCCTAGCATTGAACCGTCGTTCAAGGAAGGGGCGGTCAGGATGACGGTCACCGCACGCAAGAACGCCGAGCGGGTCCCGCCGGCCCCGCTCGACCCGACCGCGGTCGCCCTGGCGCTGCGCCCGTTCGGGGAGGCCCGCATGCTGCCCCGGGCGGCGTACCTCGAGGACGCGGTGCTCGACTGGGAGCGCGACCACCTCTTCGGTGGCTGGGTCTGCGTCGGGCGCGTCGAGGACGTCCCTGCCGGCGGGCTGGCCGCGCAGTCGCTGGGACGCTACGGCGTGCTGCTGACCCGCGAGGACGACGGCACCCTGCACGCCTTCGAGAACGCCTGCCGGCACCGCGGCCACGAGCTGCTGCCGTGCGGCGGCTCGGCGGCCGGGGTGAAGGCGATCGTGTGCCCGTACCACGCCTGGACCTACCGCTTCGACGGGACGCTGCAGGGCGCGCCCGGCTTCAGGCGGGTGGCCGGCTTCGATCCCGCCGACTTCAGCCTGCGGTCGCTGGGGGTGCGGGAGTGGCACGGATGGGTGTTCGTCGACCGCGCCGGGAGCGGCGTGGCGTTCGAGGAGCACGTCGGCGAGCTCGAGGCCATCGTGGCGCCCTACGACGGGGAGGCGCTGGTGACGCCCGCCGCGCACGAGTACGACGTGTCGGCGAACTGGAAGGTGCTGATCGAGAACTTCCAGGAGTGCTACCACTGCTCGATGATCCACCCCGAGCTGTGCCGGGTGAGTCCGCCGGAGAGCGGCGAGAACCTCGAGAAGGACGGCGACTGGGTCGGCGGCTGGATGGACCTGCGCGCGGGCGCGGAGACGATGTCGCTGGACGGCCGCAGCGGCGGCACGGCCATCGCACGGCTCGACGAGCACGAGCGGCGCACCGTCATGTACGTCGCGGTGCTGCCCAACCTGCTGCTCAGCCTGCACCCCGACTACGTGATGTCCCACGTGCTCACGCCGGTCTCGCCGGACCGGACCCGGGTGCGCTGCTCGTGGTCGTTCCCGGCCGACGCCGCGGCGGCGGCCGGCTTCGACCCGGCGTACGCCGTCGACTTCTGGGACCTGACCAACCGCCAGGACTGGGCCGCCTGCGAGTCGGTGCAGCGCGGGATGCGCGCGCCCGGCTACGTGCCGGGGCCGATGGCGCCGAGCGAGGACGGCGTGCACCACTTCGTGCAGTTCGTGGCCGGCAGCTACCTCGGCCGGGACGCAGGTCCGGCCGCCTGACCGTCGACTCGCCGCCGACTCCGCGTTACCATGTGCGCGAATATCGGATGTGAACGTCCGATAAACGAACGTGAGTGGAGGTTGACCGGTGGCGCACTACCGGCAGGTCGGCGAGGTCCCGCCCAAGCGGCACACCCAGTTCCGCAACCCCGAGGGGCAGCTCTACTACGAGGAGCTGATGGGTGAGGAGGGGTTCTCCTCCGACTCCTCGCTGCTCTACCACCGGGGCGTGCCGTCGGCGATCGTGGGCTCCGAGGTCTGGGAGCTCCCGGACCAGGCCCGCACCCCCAACCACCCGCTCAAGCCGCGGCACCTGCGCCTGCACACCCTGTTCGTCGGCGGCGAGACCGCCGACGCGGTCACCGGCCGCCGGCTGGTCCTCGGCAACAACGACGTCCGAATCTCCTACGTGGTCACGGGCACCGACGCCTCGCCCCTCTACCGCAACGCGATCGGCGACGAGTGCGTGTACGTCGAGTCCGGCGGCGGCGTCGTGGAGACCGTCTTCGGTCGGCTGCACTACCGCTCGGGTGACTACGTCGTGATCCCGCGCGCCACCACGCACCGCTGGGTCCCCAACCAGAGCAGTCGCCTCTACGCGATCGAGGCGAACAGCCACATCGCGCCGCCCAGGCGCTACCTGTCCCGGTTCGGGCAGCTGCTGGAGCACGCGCCGTACTGCGAGCGCGACCTCCACGGGCCGACCGCCGTGCTGCTGGCCGAGGGCGAGGACGTGGAGGTCCTGGTCAAGCACCGCACCACCGCGGGCGTCGTCGGGACCCGGATGACCTACGCGACGCACCCCTTCGACGTGGTCGGGTGGGACGGGTGCCTCTACCCGTACACCTTCAACATCGAGGACTACATGCCGATCACCGGGAAGATCCACCAGCCGCCGCCGGTGCACCAGGTCTTCGAGGGCCACAACTTCGTGATCTGCAACTTCCTGCCGCGCAAGGTGGACTACCACCCGCTGGCCGTCCCGGTGCCCTACTACCACTCGAACGTCGACAGCGACGAGGTCATGTTCTACGTCGGCGGCGACTACGAGGCGCGCAAGGGCTCGGGCATCAACATCGGGTCGATCTCGCTGCACCCCGGCGGCCACGCGCACGGCCCGCAGCCGGCCGCGATCGAGGCGTCGCTGGGGGCGGAGTCCTTCGACGAGTCCGCGGTCATGGTCGACACGTTCGCCCCGCTGGACCTCGGGGAGGGCGGGCTGGCGGCCGAGGACCCGGCGTACGCCTGGACCTGGGCCGGCCGCGGCCCCGAGGGCGGCGACAACCCCGCGGTGTTCTCGAACTCCTGAGCCCCGTCGGTGCTCGGGAGCAGGATCGAGCCATGCAGGAGCATGAGTTCGCGGCCGAGATCTGGGCGTCGGAGTCGGTCGCGGCGTGGGCCTTCGTGACGTTGTCCCCGCAGGTCGACGAGGAGGTCCGGCTCGGCAGCGGGCCGCCCACGGCGTTCTGGTCGGCGACCACGTGCGGGTGGTGCTGGTGGTCCTTGCGGGCTGACTGCTGTGCCGGCGAGGCCGCGCGCGCCACACTGGAGCCGTGAGCAACCCCGAGCGGCACCCGGACGAGATCACCTGCGCCGCGGCCCCGGCCGCCACCGTGGAGGTGATGGTGCCGCGCGACGTGCCGCTGGGCGGTCCTCGCGCGATGCGGGTGCGCCGGACCCTGCCGCAGCGGCACCGGTCCCTGATCGGGGCCTGGTGCTTCGTCGACCACTACGGCCCCGACGACGTCCTCGACACCGGCGGGATGAGCGTGGCGCCGCACCCGCACACCGGCCTGCAGACGGTGAGCTGGCTGTTCACCGGGGAGGTCGAGCACCGGGACAGCGCCGGCAACCACGCGAGGGTGCGTCCCGGCGAGGTGAACCTGATGACCGCCGGGCGCGGGATCAGCCACTCCGAGGTCTCCACGCCCGACACCCGGGCCCTGCACGGTGCCCAGCTGTGGGTGGCACTGCCCGACACGCACCGGCACGTCGAACCCGGCTTCGCGCACCACGCGCCGGATCCGGTCACCGGGGAGGGGTGGACCGCCCGGGTCTTCCTCGGGTCGCTGCTCGGCGACAGCTCACCGGTCCCGACGTACACGCCCCTGCTCGGCGCCGAGCTGTCGCTGGAGCCCGGCACGTCGCTCGACCTCGACGTGGACGCCGGCTTCGAGCACGGCGTCCTGGTCGACAGCGGTGTCCTCTCCGTCGCGGGCTCCTCGGCGGCCGAGGCCGTCGAGACGAAGCAGCACGAGCTCGCCTACGTCCCGCCGGGGAGCTCGACGCTGACGCTGAGCGCGGACACCGTGCCGGTGCGGCTGCTCCTGCTCGGCGGGCCGCCGTTCGGGGAGTCCATCGTGATGTGGTGGAACTTCGTGGGCCGCAGCCACGAGGAGATCGTGGCGTTCCGCGCGGAGTGGCAGGAGCAGATCACCGACCAGGGTGCCGTCGTGTCGGACTCCCAGATGCTGTCCCGGGGACGCTTCGGGGTGGTCGTCGGCGACCACCTCCCGCCGATCCCCGCGCCCGCGCTGCCCAACGCCCGGCTCAAGGAACGCCGCTGACCGGGGCCCGGGAGGGGTCAGATCGCGGAGGGGTGCGTGGCCAGCGGCGTGACGCTGATCTCCATGTACGGGAACAGGGGCAACCCGGACAGCAGGTCGTGCAGCTCGTCGTTGTCCGCGACGTCGAAGACGCTCAGGTTGGCGTACTCCCCGGCGATCCGCCACAGGTGTGGCCACTTGCCGGCGCGCTGGAGCTCCTGGCTGTAGGCCTTCTCCCGGGAGAGCACGTCCGCCCGCTCGTCGGGGTCCATCCCGGCGGGCAGGCGGACGTCCATCCGTACGTGGAACAGCACCCGCTCAGCCCCGGACCGGGTCGAGGACGAAGCCGTACTCGACCGTGGCGCCGTCGCCGGCCCGCCGCGGGTCGAGGATCAGCTCGGGCTTCACCGCCGAGGCGATGTCGTCGTCGTTGTGCTCGTCGCCGGGGAAGTAGAGCTGCGCGGTGAGCAGCTCGTGCCCGGGGGCGGACACCTTGACGTGCAGGTGCGCCGGCCGCCAGGCGTGCCACCCGGCCGCGGCGATCAGCTTGCCGCAGGAGCCGTCGGTCGGGATCTGGTACGGCGCCGGCTGCACCGTGTGGATCTCGAAGGCACCGTCCGCGCCGACGGTGAACGACGCCCGCAGGTTCCACTCGGGGAGGTTCGGGGCGAACTGGGAGTAGAAGCCGTCGGCGTCCGCGTGCCACAGCTCGACCGTCGCGCCGTCGAGCGGGGTGCCGTCGGTGGAGCGCACCGTGCCGGTCCACACGAGCGGGGTGCCGCCCTCGTCGTCGCGCATCGGCACCGAGCCGGTCGCACCCTGCTCGGGGGCGTCCGGCACGTAGTACGGCCCCTCGATGGAGCCCTTGTTGCCCTCGCGGTGCTCGGTGGCGACGTCCTCCACGACGTGCTCGACCCACACGTCGAGGAACAGCGGCCACTCGCCGTCCTGGCCGACCTGGATCAGCCACGCCTTCAGGGCGTTGTACTCGTCGTAGGTGACCTTGTGCTTGCGGATGGTCTCGTGGACCGCGTCGAGCACCTCGCGGGCGAGCAGGTCGACCCGCTCCGCGGGGGTGTCGCGGACAGCGTCGTAGGGGGACTTGTCCGAGATGAAGTGGTCGGTGGCGTTGGCGCCGGAGGCGGCCGCGGTCGCGGTGGACCCGAGGGTCTGGTCGGTGGTCATGGTGGCTCTCCCTGGTGGTTGTGTTCTGTTCCGAGTGCTGGTGGCGAGGCCGCCTCAGCGGTCCTGCCGGTAGTGCTCGAGCTTGTCGGCGTCGATCTCCACGCCCAGGCCGGCGCCGGGGCGCACGGCGAGCTCGCCGCCGCGGATCTCGAGGGGTTCGGTGAGCAGGTCGTCGCTCATGTCGAGGAAGTTCGACAGCTCGCCGGCGCGCCGCGAGGTGAGCTCGAAGGCGGAGCCGAAGGCGACCGTGCACATCGAGCCGAGCTGGCCGTCGATCTGGTTCCCCATCACGACCTCGAGGCCGAGTCCCTCGCAGAGGTGGTGGGTACGTCGGGACACGGTGAAGCCGGTCCGCGAGACCTTGATGCTCACGGCGGTGGCCGACCCACCGAGGACCTCCCGCGTGACGTCGGCCGGGGTCACGGCGCTCTCGTCGGCGATGAACGGGACGTGGCACTGCTGGACCAGCCAGCGCCGGGACAGCACGTCGTCGGCCGGGCACAGCTCCTCGGCGAAGGTGAGCCCGAGGTCGGCCATCTCGCTCATCGCCCGGGCGGCCTCGGAGGCCGACCAGCCGCGGTTGCCGTCGACGTACAGCTCGACCTCGTCGCCGAGCCCCTCGCGCAGGGCGCGGACCACGGCGGTGTCCAGCTGGAACGGGTGCCTTCCCACCTTCACCTTGAAGGTGGTGATCCCGTGGGTCTCGCGCATCCGGGTGGCCTCGGCGACCATCGCGGTCGGCTCGTCGAAACCGAGCATGTGGGAGACCCGCATCCGGTCCGTGTAGCCACCGAGCAGCGTGCTCACGGGCTGGTCGACGCTCTTCCCGAGCGCGTCCCAGACCGCCATGTCCAGCGCCGACTTCGCGGCGGGGTTGCCGACGGTGCGGCCCAGCCGTGCGTGCATGGTCTCGCGCTCCCACAGGGTGAGCCCCACGACAGCCGGGGTGAAGATGCCCTCGACCACCGAGGTCACGCTGCCCTGGGTCTCGCCGTAGGTGAACGGGCGCGGCGGCGCGTCGGCGACGCCGACGACCCCGTCGTCGGTGTGCACCCGCACCAGCACGTGCTCGGCGGCGTGCACCTCGCCGCTCGCGAAGCGCAGCGGCTTGCGGTAGGGGATGGCGTAGGGGATGGCCTCGACCCGGGTGATCTTCATCGGGGCGCCTCGCTGAGCTCGGAGGGGGACGGGTCGTCGAAGAGCCCGTCGGCCTCGAGGACCTCGAGGACGGCGGCGACCAGGGGCGAGGCCTCTTCCGACCGCCAGGCCAGCCCCAGCTCGGTCGTGGCCGCGTCCGGTACGTCGCGGAAGACGACGCCCTGCAGAGGTGCGGCCTGCACGGACTCGGGGACCAGCGCGACGCCGAGGCCGGCCGACACGAGTGCCAGCAGCACGGCGGTGCCGGGCGCCTCGTGCTCGCGGTGCGGCGTGAACCCGGCGTCCCGGCAGCTGCGCAGCACCGCTGCGTTGACGGCCGAGTGCGTGTCCGCGTACATCACGAAGTCCTCGGCGCGCAGATCGGTCATGGCCAGGTCCTGCTGGTCGACGAGGCGGTGGTCGGCGGGCAGCGCCACGACGAGCCGCTCGCGGGTGATGGTGCGCACCGTCACCCCCGCCCGAGAGACGGGCGGGCGGAGCACGCCGAGGTCCAGCCGGCCGTCGTCCAGCGCGTCGACCTGGGCCGGGGTGAGCAGGTCGGCGTGGAACTCCAGCGCGACCCCCGGAAGCTCGCGCTTGACGAGCCGGGCGATACGGGGGAGCCAGGTGTTGGCGGCGGTCCCGGTGAAGGCGATCCGGACCAGGCCGAGCCGGCCGTCGGCGATCCGGCGTACGCCCCGCACGCTGTCGTCGATCGCACCCAGCACCCGCTGGGCCTCGCCGAACAGGAACTCGCCCGCCGGGGTCAGCTGGACCTGCCTGGTGGTCCGCGTGAACAGCGAGACGCCCAGCTCGGACTCGAGCTGGCGCACCGACTGCGAGAGCGCCGGCTGCGCCAGGTGCAGGCGCTCGGCGGCACGCCCGAAGTGGCGGGTCTCGGCCACGGCCGCGAAGTAGCGCAGGTGGCGAAGCTCCATGTCCGTCTCCTCGACTGCGGTGGACGGCTGTGGTGGCCGTCACTCGACTCTTCGACGGTAGTTCTGCGTATTCAGAAAAGACAAGGTCGAAAGTCAGGCGTATTGATAAGCGCAGGCGATCAATCGGTCGGGCTGCGCCAGGCGTCGCCGGCCACCCGCCAACGACCCCAGCTCCACCAGCCCCTCGGGGTCGAGCTTCACCTCGACGCCCGCGCCTCCGGGACCAGGGACCGGAACCGTGCCTCGTCCTCGTCGCTGTGCCCGGGCATCTTCATGGCCCGGTCCTGCCACCAGCCGATGACCGTGTTTCGGGGATGTGGTGGTGGCGTGCGGAGGGGACAGTGGAGCGATGAGCGAGTCCCCCGACTTCAGCGGGCTGAAGGCCACCATCGTCAACTGCACCCTCAAGCGCAGCCCCGAGCCCAGCCACACCCAGGGCCTGGTCGACGCCAGCGCCGCGATCATGCGCAAGCACGGCGTCGAGGTGGACGAGCTGCGCCTCGTCGACCACGACGTCGCGACCGGGGTCTATCCCGACATGCGGGAGCACGGCTGGGCGAGCGACGCCTGGCCGGACATCTACCCGGGCATCCTGGACAGCCAGATCCTGGTCGTGGCCGGGCCGATCTGGCTGGGCGACAACTCGAGCATGACCAAGAAGCTGATCGAGCGGATCTACTCCCTCAGCAGCCTGCTCAACGACAAGGGGCAGTACCTCTTCTACGGCCGGGTCGCGGGCTGCCTGATCACCGGGAACGAGGACGGCATCAAGCACTGCGCGCAGAACATCCTCTACAGCCTCCAGCACGTCGGCTACACGATCCCGCCGAACGCTGATGCCGGCTGGATCGGCGAGGCGGGCCCCGGCCCGTCGTACCTCGACCCCGGCAGCGGCGGGTCCGGAGAACGACTTCACCAACCGCAACACGACGTTCATGACCTGGAACCTGATGCACCTCGCCCGGATGCTCACCGACGCAGGCGGCGTGCCCGGCTACGGCAACCAGCGCTCGGAGTGGGACGCCGGCACGCGCTTCGACTGGGAGAACCCGGAGTACCGGTCCTGAGGGCAGGCGCCATGCGGATCGTCGGCCAGGACCCACGATCCGCATGACGTCCGGCGCTTTCCTCAGACGGTGACGAGCGGGCGGCGGCCGCTGAAGGCGACCAGCCGCTCCAGCGGCGAGGCGTCCGCGGGTGCCTCCACCTCGTCGGCGAACGAGCTGCCGCGGCCGCCGGGAACGATCGTCTCGGCGAGCGTGAGGACGTACGCCGCGAGCTCGTCGGAGACGGGCAGGTCCTGGCCGCTGGCCTGGGCGAGGTCCCAACCGTGCAGCAGGAGCTCGATGGACAGGATGCTGCACGCCATCGCGGCCGGGAAGTCCCGGCCGCCGGGGCCCGGGACGGAGCCCTCGAGGCCGCGGGTGCGCCACGCCGCGATCGCCTGGTCGGCCATCACGGCGACCCGGTTCTCCAGCGATCCCGCGTCGGGGTCGACGATCTCGCCGCCGGCCATCGAGCCGAGGCCGACGATGGACCCGAGCAGGTGCTCCGCGAGCTCGTGGCAGTCGTACTCGGCGCACGGCGTCCGCTCGGCGCGGTCCTCCTCCGTGAGGTTCCGGACCACGCCCTGGAGCACGGCAAGAGCTGCCTCGGCGCTGACGACCGGGTCGAGGTTCTCGGGGGAGGCTGCCCACTCGTCGGGGCCGGCGTCGCCCTCGGTGGCGGCCTTCTCGAGGCGCTCGAGGAAGTGGTTCCAGCCCTCCGCGTGGCCGGCCTCCTGCTCGGGGGCCAGGCCTTCGTGGACCAGGGTCACGCTGGTGCCGCCGTCGACGGGCGCCAAGGTGATGGTCACCGTGGAGGGGTCCTCGGCTGCCGGCTCCGACGCGCCGTCCCAGCCCCACGTGAAGACGACCCGCTTGCCGGGGTCGACCTCGCGGTAGGTGCCGGCCACGGCGTGGCCGGGGGTGACGGTCCACCGGTACTCGCCGCCCACGCGCAGGTCCACCTGCGCGGAGACGGCCTGCCAGCGACGCAGTCGCTCGGGCTCGGTGATCAGGGCGAACGCCTCGTCGAGGTCGACGGGCAGCTGGACGGTTCTGGTGTAGGTCATGTCTCTCTCGCGTTCCTCGGGTCGTGCAGGGCTCGGGCGTCGGCGACGAGCTGGTCGAGCTCGTCGGTCCAGAACCGGTCGATCTCGGCCTGGAGCTGTCGCAGACCGGACGCGCGGACCCGGTAGATCCGCTGTCGTCCGACCTTCTCCGCGTCCACCAGCCCGACCTCCGCCAGCAACAGCAGGTGCTGGGAGATGGCGGAGCGGGTGACGGTGAACTCCGCGGCGATGTCGCTCACGGTGCGCGGGTGGGACGCCAGCAGCTGCAGGATGCGTCGCCGGGTCGGCTCGGCGGCAGCGGAGAGGGCGTCGGTCACGATCAATACGTTAGTCGTCACTAACGCATTTGCGCAAGGGGGTGCCGCGGCCGGATGCGGAGCCGCCGCGCCCGCCGCCACGATCGGCCTCCCCGCGGGCCGTCGGCACCGGGTGACAGGATGCGGCGCATGGGACCCGTGACCGGTGAGGACGGCATCGACCGCTGCCCGTGGGCCGGGGGCCCCGGGGTCATGCGCGACTACCACGACCGGGAGTGGGGCAACCGCGTCCACGGCGAGTCGGCGTACCTCGAGCGGCTGACCCTGGAGGCGTTCCAGTCCGGGCTGTCGTGGTCGACGATCCTCAACAAGCGCGAGGCGTTCCGCGAGGTGTTCGCGGGCTTCGACGCCGAGGTGGTCGCGGCCTACGACGACGCGGACGCCGCCCGGCTGATGGACGACCCGCGCATCGTGCGCAACCGGCTGAAGATCGCCGCCGCGATCACCAATGCCAGGGCCACCGTGGCGCTGCGCGAGCAGGAGGGCCTCGAGGCGCTGGTGCTGTCCTTCCGCCCGGAGCGGCCGCCCGCCGCGGCGACCACCGAGGAGATGGACACGACCTCACCGGAGTCGAAGGCGCTGTCGAAGGAGCTCAAGAAGCGCGGCTTCGCGTTCGTGGGTCCCACGACGATGTTCGCGCTGATGGAGGCGATCGGGGTCTTCGATCCCCACCTGGTGGGGTGCCACCGCCGGGGGACCGGGACAATCGCGGGGTGAGCACCCCGCCCGTCCCGCCCCGCCGCAAGCACCTGATGGACCCGGCCAACCCGCGTCCGCAGGCCACGCGCCAGTCGATGAGCATGACGTCGGTCCAGCGCTGGGTCATGTCCGTGCTGGCCGTGACCACCATCGGGCACTTCGCGGCCGGGCTGGTGCTCGCGGCGGTCTTCCTGGACCGGGGCACCGGCTCGCAGATCGGCCTGGACCTGATCGCCGGCGTGGTCGGCCTGCTCGGGGTCGCCGCCGGCTTCCTGATCCACCAGAAGAAGCCGCTCACACCGTGGCTGGTGCTGGGGCTGCTGCCCGCGGCGGTCGGGCTCTACTTCATCCTCTGACGGCTGGCCCGCCGGGACGTCCGCTCAACCGAGCTCGGCAGCGTCCGCAGCGAGTCGCTCGACGCGGGCCCAGTCGCCGGTCGCGAGGGCGTCCCTGGGGGTCAGCCACGAGCCGCCGACGCAGCCGACGTTCGGCAGGGCGAGGTAGGTCGCCGCCGTCGCCGCCGTGATCCCGCCGGTGGGGCAGAACCGCGCCGCCGGGACGGGGGAGGCGATCGAGGACAGGAACGCCGCGCCGCCGGAGGCCTCGGCCGGGAAGAACTTCATCGAGGTGAACCCGGCCTCGAGGACGGCGAGCACCTCCGAGACGGTGGCGGTGCCGGGCAGGAACGGCAGGCCGGTGTCGGCCATCCCCGCGAGCAGGGCCGGGGTGGCGCCGGGCGAGACCAGGAACTGCGCGCCGGCGTCCCGGGCCTCCTTGGCCTGGCCCGGGGTCAGTACGGTGCCGGCGCCCACGAGGATGTCGGGCACCTCGTCGGCGATCGCGCGGATCGCGTCGAGCGCGACCGGGGTGCGCAGCGTCAGCTCGATGACCGGCAGCCCGCCGGCGACCAGCGCGCGTGCGACCGGGACCGCCTGTGCCAGCTCGTCGACCACGACGACGGGCACGACGGGGACGCGGTCGAGCAGCGAGCCCTCAGACGGTGACAACGGAGACCTCCTGCTGCGGCGGGACGGGGACGCCGGGGAAGACGCTGGCCCCGGTGTCGGCGGAGCCGACGGTGGCCCGGAACGCGGCGAAGAGCTCGCGGCCGGTGCCGGTCCACTCCGGCCCCTGGGGGGCGCGGCCCACGGCCGGGCGGTCACCGAGCTCGGCCCGGTCGACGTGCAGGTCGAGGAGGCCGGTGTTCGCGTCGACGGTGATCTGGTCGCCGTCGTGCACGCGGGAGAGCGGGCCGCCGAGCGCGGCCTCGGGGGTGACGTGGATCGCGGCGGGCACCTTGCCCGAGGCGCCGGACATGCGGCCGTCGGTCACGATCGCGACCTTCTGCCCACGGTCCTGCAGCACGCCGAGGGCGGGGGTGAGCTTGTGCAGCTCGGGCATCCCGTTGGCCGCGGGACCCTGGTAGCGGATCACCGCGACGAAGTCGCGGCCGTCGAGCTCGCCGTCGCCGAACGCCCGGAGGAACTCGTCCTGGTGGTCGAAGACCAGTGCCGGAGCCGTGACCACCCGGTGCTCGGGCTTGACCGCGGAGGTCTTGATCACCGCGCGGCCGAGCGGGCCGGACGAGCAGCTTCAGGCCGCCGTCGGGCGCGAACGGGTCATCGGCCGGGCGGAGCACGTCGAGGTCGAGGGAGGCCTTGGGCCCCTCCTCCCAGCCGAGCTCGTCGCCGCGCAGGCGCGGCTCGGTGGTGTAGCGCCACAGGCCGTGGCCGGCCACGGTGCGCACGTCGTCGTGGAGCAGGCCGTTGCGGAGCAGGGTGTGCACCAGGAAGGCGATCCCGCCGGCGGCGTGGAAGTGGTTCACGTCCGCCTCGCCGTTGGGGTAGATCTTCGCCAGGCTCGGCACGACCGCGGACAGGTCCGACAGGTCGTCCCAGGTCAGCGTGATCCCGGCGGCGCGGGCGATCGCGACCAGGTGCAGGGTGTGGTTGGTCGAGCCGCCGCTGGCCAGCAGCGCGACGCAGGCGTTCACGATCGCCTTCTCGTCCACGACCTCGCCGATCGGGGTGTGCTCGCCGCCCTGGCGGGTCAGCTCGGTGGCGCGGGCGCCGGCCGCGCGGGTCAGCGCCTCGCGCAGCGGGGTGCCGGGGTTCACGAACGACGACCCGGGCAGGTGCAGCCCGAGCACCTCCATGAGCAGCTGGTTGGAGTTGGCGGTGCCGTAGAAGGTGCACGTGCCGGCCGAGTGGTACGACGCGGCCTCGGCCTCGAGCAGCTCGTCGCGGCCCACCTTGCCCTCGGCGTACAGCTGGCGGATCCTGGCCTTCTCGCCGTTCGGGAGGCCGGAGGCCATCGGGCCGGCCGGCACGAAGACCGTCGGGAGGTGGCCGAAGGACAGCGCGCCGATCAGCAGGCCCGGGACGATCTTGTCGCAGACGCCGAGCATCAGCGCGCCGTCGAACATGTCGTGGGAGAGCGCGATCGCGGTCGACATCGCGATGACGTCGCGGCTGTAGAGGGACAGCTGCATGCCGTCGCGGCCCTGGGTGATGCCGTCGCACATGGCCGGCACGCCGCCGGCGAACTGGGCGATGCCGCCGGCCCGGATGACGGCCTGCTTCAGCGCCGCCGGGAACGTCTCGAACGGCTGGTGCGCCGAGAGCATGTCGTTGTAGGCCGACACGATCGCCAGGTTCGGCTTGGTGCGGCCGCGCAGCGCCTGCTTGGCCGGCTGGTCGGAGGCGGCGAAGCCGTGGGCCAGGTTGGCGCAGGCGAGCCGGCCGCGGGCGGGGCCGCGGTCGTCGGCGGCGCGGATCCGGTCGAGGTAGGCGGTCCGACCGGACGCGCTGCGCTCGACGACACGCGAGGTCACCTCGGCGATGACGGGGTGGAGGGGACGGGGGGATGAGGTGGTCACTGGTCAGACTCCTGCCAGGATCGGCCGTCCCGCTCGAGGAGCGTGGTGGCGGCGATGGGCCCGCTCGTGCCGGCCGGGTAACGCAGCGGCTGGTCGGGCGACGTCGCCCAGCGGGTGAGGATCGGTTCCACCCAGGTCCAGGCGGCCTCGACCTCGTCGCGGCGCATGAACAGGGTGGGGTTGCCCTTGATGACGTCCATCAGCAGACGCTCGTAGGCATCGGGGAGGCGCTGCTCGAACGCCGTGGCGTAGCTCAGGTCCAGGGAGACCGGCCGCAGCCGGATCCCGCCGGGGCCCGGCTCCTTGGCCGTCAGGTGCAGGCGCATGCCCTCGTCGGGCTGGACCTGGATGTGCAACCGGTTGGGCTCGGTGACGCCCTCGCTGTGCGGGAACATGTGGTGCGGCGGCGCCTTGAAGACCACGACGATCTCCGAGGCCCGGCGGTCCATCCTCTTCCCGGTGCGCAGGTAGAACGGGACGCCCGCCCAGCGCCAGTTCTGCACCTCGGTCTTCAGCGCGACGAAGGTCTCGGTGCGGCTGCCGCCCGGTTGCGGAGCGGAGCGCCCGAGGTCGTCGGCGTACGACGAGACGGGCTCCCCGTCGACGAGCCCGGCGGTGTAGCGGCCGCGGACCGTCTGGCGGTCGACGTCGGCGGGTGTCATCGGCTTGAGGGCCTGGAGCACCTTCAGCTTCTCGTCGCGGACCGTCTCGCGGCCGACGTGCGAGGGGGGTTCCATGGCGACCAGGCAGAGCAGCTGGAGCAGGTGGTTCTGGACCATGTCGCGCAGCGCGCCGGCGTGGTCGTAGTAGCCGCCCCGGTCGCCGACGCCGAGCGACTCGGCCACGGTGATCTGCACGTGGTCGACCCAGCGGGAGTTCCACAGCGGCTCGAGGAAGGCGTTGGCGAAGCGCGTGACCAGGAGGTTCTGGACGCTCTCCTTGCCGAGGTAGTGGTCGATGCGGAAGATCTGCGACTCCGCGAAGACCCGGCCCACGGCGTCGTTCACTGCCTGCGCGGAGGCGAGGTCGTGGCCGATCGGCTTCTCCAGCACGACGCGGGCACGCTCGTCGACGACCCCGATCTCGTCGAGGCGCTGCGCTGATCGCGCCGAACAGGGACGGGGCGACGGCCAGGTAGAACACCCGCACCGTCTCCTCCGCGCGCGGCCGCTGCTTGAGCAGCGCGTGGAAGCGGTGCCAGTCGTCGGGCTGCTCGGCGTCGAGCACCAGGTGGCGCAGCCGGCCGCAGAACCGGTCCAGGGTCGTCGCGTCCAGGTCGGCGGAGGCGACGTACGTCGTGAGTGCGGCGCGGACCTCGGCGCGCCAGCCGTCGTCGTCGATCTCGGAGCGGGAGACGCCCAGGATGCGGGTGTCGTCGGGAAGCTGGCCCTCGAGGTCGCGGTGGTAGAGCGACGGCAGGAGCTTGCGCAGCGCCAGGTCTCCAGTTCCGCCGAAGACGGTGAAGTCACACGAGGCAGGGACCGTGTGAGAGGTGGCGGTCTGGTCCATGCGGACAACGGTAGGGAGAAGTTTGGATCGATACAAGCAGAACTAAGGTATTTTTGAGATCAAAGTCGAACCACGGTGACAAGCGCCGGACGGGACGGTGAGGGACATGACCGAGACGTTGCGAGAGACCACCGCGCCGGCGACGGCGGGGGAGCTGCTGGAGCTGGTGCGCACCGGGCGGGCCAGCACCCGGTCCGACCTGCGGCGGCTCACCGGGCTGTCCCGCACGGCCGTCGTCAACCGCGTCTCCGCGCTCACCTCGGCCGGGCTGGTGCTGCTCGGTGAGGAGCTCGCCTCGACCGGTGGTCGCCCACCCGGAGCCCTGGTGTTCAACAAGGACGCAGGGGTGGTCGTCGCCGTGGCCGTCGGTCGGTCGCGCACCCAGCTGGGCGTCTTCGACCTCGAGGGGACCGAGCTGGCCTCCCACTCCGGCGACCACGAGGTGGGCGTGGGGCCCGAGTGGCTGTTGCCGCGCGTGGCCGAGCGGCTCGCCGAGCTGCTGCAGGGGATCGAGCCGCCGGTGGCCGGCGTCGGGCTCAGCCTGCCCGGCACCGTCGACCCCGTCCGTGGGCTCAGCATCGACTCGCCGGTGATGGCCGGCTGGGACGGCGTCGAGCTGGCGCCGTACCTCGCGGAGGTCGCGCCGGCCCCGGTGTTCGTGGCCAACGACGCCGACGTGCTGGCGCGGGCCGAGCTGCTCGGCCGCTCCGGCGAGCTCTCCGACGCCCTGGTCGTGAAGGCGTCCACCGGCCTGGGGCTCGGCATCATCGCCGACGGGCGGGTGCTGTCCGGCCACGTGGGCGCGGCCGGCGAGATCGGGCACACCCGGGTCGAGGCGGCCGACGCGCTGCCGTGCCGGTGTGGGGCGACCGGGTGCCTGGAGACCGTCGCCGGCGGGTGGGCGCTCGTCGGCCGCCTCGCCGAGCACGGCCAGCAGGTCGGCCACGTGCGCGACCTCGTCGCGCTGGCGCTCCGGGGGGACGCCACCGCGCGGGCGCTGCTGCGCGACAGCGGCCGCCACCTCGGTGAGCTGCTCGCCGTGGCCGTCAACCTGCTCAACCCGCAGGCCGTGGTCCTGGGGGGCGACATGGCGTCGGCCTTCGACACCTACGCCGCGGGCGTCCGCGAGAGCGTCTACGCCCGGGCTGCCGCACTCGCGACCCGTGACCTGCAGATCCTGCCGGCCACGCACGGCGACCGGTCCGGCCTGGTCGGCTGCGCGGCCCTGGCCCTGGACCACGTCCTGGCGCCCTCCGCGGTCGATGCCCGGCTGGCGGCACAGGCGCCCCGGATCGCCGAGGACACGCTGCGATGATGCCCGTCCGGGCAACGGCTCGACGGGCCTGACGGCGCTGGCCACCAGCCTCCTGCTGCGCTTGGTGCCGGCCCTGCCGTGGTGAGTAGGTTGATCCGCATGACTCGCGTTCACGCGTTCGGTGACGACGTCCTCGGTGAGCTCGACGCGGTCGGCCTGGCGGCCCGGATCCAGTCCCGGGCGGTCTCGCTGCCCGAGGTGGTCGAGGCGGCGATCGCCCGCGCGGAGCGGGTGAACCCGGAGCTCAACGCGATCGCCCACCCCGCCTTCGACCGGGCGCGCGAGGAGGCCCGCAGTCCGCGCGGCGGATTCTTCGCCGGCGTCCCGACCTTCCTCAAGGACAACGTCGACGTGGCGGGCATGCCGACCCACCACGGCACGGACGCCTTCACCTCCCGACCCCGGCACCACGACGGAGACTTCGCCCGGATGTTCCTGGCCACCGGGCTGGTGCCGCTGGGCAAGACCCGGCTCTCGGAGTTCGGCTTCAGCGCCTCCGCCGAGCACCCCCGGCTCGGGGCGGTCCGGTGCCCCTGGGCCACCGACCACTCCGCCGGCGCCTCGTCAGCCGGGTCGGCGGCCCTCGTCGCCGCGGGCGCGGTGCCGATCGCGCACGCCAACGACGGCGGAGGGTCGATCCGGATCCCGGCCGCGGTCAACGGCCTGGTCGGCCTCAAGCCGACCCGGGACCGGCTGGCCCAGGACAGGCTGATGCGCGACATGCCGGTGCGGATCGTGTCCGACGGCGTCGTCACCCGCTCGGTGCGGGACAGCGCGGCGTTCTACCGCGAGGCCGAGAAGGTCTACCGGGCCCTGCACCTCCCGCCCGTGGGCGACATCACCAGGCCCGGCCGCGCCCGGTTGCGGGTCGCCGTCGTCACCGGCGGGGTGGGCGTCGACGCCTCGCCCGAGGTCGCGGAGCTCACGCTCAAGACCGCGCGGCTGCTCGAGGAGCTCGGCCACCGGGTCGAGGTGGCCGACGCGCCGGTCGCCGACTCGTTCCCCGACGACTTCCTCCTCTACTGGTCCCTGCTGGCGATGGCACTCGTGCGCAGCGGCCGGCGGCGCCACGGACGCAGCTGGGACCAGGAACGCCTCGACAACCTCACCCTGGGTCTGGCCCGGCACGCCCGTCGCAACCTGTACCGGGTGCCGTTCGCGATCACCCGGCTGAAGCGTTCACGTCGGGCGACGGCCGCGTTCTTCCGGTCCTACGACGTGGTGCTCACCCCGACCCTGGCCACCGCCACGCCGCTGGTGGGCCACCTCGACCCGATGCAGGACTACGACACGATCATGGAGCGGCTCCTGGGCTGGGTGGCCTTCACGCCGCTGCAGAACGCCACCGGCGACCCGGCCATCTCGCTGCCGCTGGCGACCACCTCCGCCGGGCTGCCGCAGGGGATGATGTTCGGCGCCGCCGCCGGCCGCGAGGCCACCCTCCTCGAGCTCGCCTACGAGCTGGAGGAGGCCCGTCCCTGGCCCCGCATCCAGGACTGACTGGTCGCTCCGCCCGGACCGGCCGGCTACCGCGGGGCGACGAGCAGGGCCTGTGAGGACCGCGCGACGAGGCCCGACTCGTCGGAGATGGCCGCGGTCGCGACCCCGACCGCGCCCGAGCCCAGGGTGGTCTCGGCGTCCAGGCAGACCCAGTCGCCCACCGGCGGGCGCAGCACGTGCACCGTCAGCTCGGTGTTGAGGAACGCCCAGCGACGCACGTCGAGCGCCGCGCTCACCCCGGAGGCCGAGTCGGCGCAGGCCAGCAGCCGCTGCACCGGGGTCAGCGGCTCGCCCTCGACGAGGGCGGGCGGTCGCATCCAGACCACGCCCGGGCCGGCCGTCTCGACCGACCCCGAGACCCAGCGCCACTCCACGGCGTCGAGGTAGCCGCCGTGCCAGGCGGCCGGCCGCTCGTGGTGCGCCCCGTCGCCGGGGCCGTGCTGCGGCGGCTTGGGCTGCTCCGGCCCCTCGGTCGAGACCGGGAAGAGCCAGGCCCGGGCCGAGGCCACCACGCGGCCGCGCGACTCGTCGTACAGCTCGGCGCCGACCAGCTGCACCGACCGGCCGGGCCGCAGCACGGTGGCGGTGGTGGCCAGCGGGCCGACCGGCACCGGCCCGTGGAGCTCCATGGTGAACCGCCCGACCACGGCGTCCGAGACGCGTTCGACGGCGCGCGCCAGCAGCGCCGCCGGCGGCCCGCCGTGCTGTGCGTCGGGAGACCATGGACCGGCCGTCGCGGGGAGCGACTCGAACGTCTCACGGCCGTCGCCGGAGGTGCCGGAGAGCCGGTAGAAACAGGGGTGCTGAGCCGATTTTTCGATCACGTGTCTCCCTGTGTATTGTTCTCGCTCGTTGCCCCTTTAGCTCAGTCGGCAGAGCGTCTCCATGGTAAGGAGAAGGTCTACGGTTCGATTCCGTAAAGGGGCTCTGGGTGTGGGATTGCGACGGCCAGTATTCTGGGCGGCGCACCCGTCCCGGTGGCGGGGTAGCTCAGGTGGTTAGAGCACACGGCTCATAATCGTGGTGTCGCGGGTTCGAGTCCCGCCCCCGCTACTCAGTTTGACCCTAGACCAGCAACAAAAGGACTTCCCGTGGCCAGCAAGAGCTCCGACGTTCGCCCCAAGATCACGCTCGCGTGCGTGGACTGCAAGGAGCGCAACTACATCACCAAGAAGAACCGCCGCAACGACCCCGACCGGCTCGAGCTGGCCAAGTTCTGCCCCCGTTGCCGCAAGCACACCGCGCACCGCGAGACCCGCTGAGCGCGACTGCACCACAGTCCTTCGTCGACCCGCCCGAGAGCCTCGGGCGGGTCGACGTCTATTTTGGAGCCCATGCCAGTCGACCAGTCGCTCGTCGGTCGGGAGTTCCCGCCGACCAGGCCCTACCCCGTCTCCGTCGAGAAGGTCCGCGAGTTCGTCGCCGCGACGGGTGGTGAGTACGACGGCGGGCCGGTGCCGGCGACGTTCCCGATCGTGCTGGCCTTCGACGCGATGAACGCCTTCCTCGAGGCAGAGTCCATCGACCTGTTCCGGATCGTGCACGGGGAGCAGAAGTTCCGCTACGAGCGTCCGGTCGTGGCCGGCGACGTGCTGACCGCGACCCTGACCGTGGCCAGCCTGCGCCAGATCGGCGGCAACGACATCATCGGCACCGCCAGCGAGATCACCGACGCCGACGGTGACGCTCGTCTGCACCACCACCGCGACGCTGGTCCACCGGGCCGCCGAGGAGGCCACGGCATGACCACCCTGGAGCCCGGAGCGTCGCTCGAGCCCCAGCGCTACGTCGTACGCCGGTCCGACCTGGTCCGCTACGCGGGCGCCAGCGGCGACTTCAACCCGATCCACTGGTCCGACCGGGTCGCCACCTCGGTCGGACTGCCGGGCGTCATCGCCCACGGCATGTTCACCATGGCGCTCGCGGCCCGGGCCGTCGCCACCTGGACCGACGGGGCCGACGTCGTCGATCTCGGCTGCAAGTTCACCAACCCGGTCGTGGTCCCGGACGACGACGAGGGCGTGGAGGTGCAGGTCGAGGGCCTGGTGAAGGACCTCTCCGACGGCCTGGCCACGATCGCCCTCACCGTCACCAGCGGCGGCCAGAAGGTGCTCGGGATGCCCAAGGCAGTCGTGCGTGTCTGAGCAGCTGCGCGACCACACCACGCTCCACCTCGGCGGCCCCGCCCGCGACTTCCTCACCGCCACGACCGAGGCCGAGGTCGTCGAGGCGGTACGCCGTGCCGACGAGGCGGGTGAGCCGGTGCTCGTGCTGGGCGGCGGGAGCAACCTGGTGGTCTCCGACGACGGCTTCGACGGCACGGTCGTGAAGGTGGCGACCCGTGGCATCGAGCCCGACGTGGAGGACGCCCCTGCTGGGCAGGGGTCCTGCGGCGGAGTCATGGTGACCGTGGCCGCGGGGGAGACCTGGGACGACCTGGTGGCCCGCGCCGTCGCCTCGCAGTGGGTCGGTGTCGAGGCCCTCTCGGGCATCCCGGGCTCGGTCGGCGCCACCCCGATCCAGAACGTCGGCGCCTACGGCCAGGAGGTCGCCCAGACCATCGCGTCGGTGCGGGTCTGGGATCGCACGCTCCGGGGCATCCGCACCTTCGCCAACGCCGACTGCGGCTTCGGCTACCGGCACAGCCGGTTCAAGGCCGACCCGGGGCGGCACGTGGTCCTCGACGTGACCTTCCAGTTCCGCCAGGGCAGCCTCGGCGCGCCGGCGACGTACGCCGAGCTGGTGCGCACCCTCGGCGTCGAGCCGGGCGGCCGCGCGCCGCTGGCGGACGTCCGCGAGGCGGTGCTGTCGCTGCGTCGGGGGAAGGGCATGGTGCTCGACGCCGCCGACCACGACACGTGGAGCGCCGGGTCGTTCTTCACCAACCCCGTGGTCGAGCCCGGGGCGGTCCCCGAGGGTGCGCCCGCCTGGCCGCAGCCCGACGGCTCCGTCAAGACCAGCGCGGCCTGGCTGATCGAGCACGCCGGCTTCGGCAAGGGTCACGGCAACGAGCTCGTGAGCCTCTCCACGAAGCACACGCTGGCCGTCACCAACCGCGGGAGCGCCGCCACGGCGGACCTCCTGGCGCTGGCCCGGGAGGTCCGCGACGGCGTCGAGGGGCGCTTCGGCATCCGGTTGGTCAACGAGCCGGTGCTCGTCGGCTGCGAGCTCTAGCGGACAGGGCTCAGCGAAGCCGGGTCACTGGACCGGGGTCGCCGTGCTGGAGCTGCTGAACGCGAGGGCGAACAGCCCGATGAGGCCGAGGATCCCGATCACCAGCAGCACGGTGCCGATGATGCCCATGATGCGTCCGGCGTTGGCCTGGTCGCGGCCGGCGTACATCCCGGGGTTGGCGTCGATCTCGCGCACCGCCTTGGCGCCGGTCCGCCACGCGAACGGCGAGAGGACGAGCGTGATGCCACCGCAGAAGGCGATGCCGGCCAGGCCGATCAGGCTGAGCACCAGCGCCGTGGTCGCCGACGGGTGGTTGGCCGGCGCAGGGGCGCCGTAGCCGTAGCCGGGCTGCTGCCCGTAGGGCTGTTGGCCGTAGGGCTGTTGGCCGTAGGGCTGCTGGCCGTACGGGGTCTGGCCGTAGGGGTTCTGCGGCGGCGGGGGAGCCCCGTAGGGCTGCTGGCCGGGGGGCCCCTGCTCGTAGGGGTTCTGGCCGTACGCCGGCGGCTGCTGGCCCGGGGCGCCGTAGGGGTTCTGCCCGTAGGGCTGGTGCGTCGGGGGCAGCTGCTGGTCGTCGTTGCCGGAGCCGCCGGGCTCGTCCGAGCCGGAGTCTGAGGAAGTCACCCGTCCATCCTGTCAGGCTCGCCGGCCAGCCACCGGTCCACCTCGTCGATCAGTGCGCACTTGACCTCGTCGGGCGCCCGGGAGCCCCGGATCGACATCCGGCCCAGCTCGGCGAGGTCGGGGTCGGTGAGCTCGTGGGCGGCACGCATCGTGGCGTACTGGCCCGCGAGCCGGGACCCGAACAGCAGCGGGTCGTCGGCGCCCAGCGCCACCGTGGCGCCGGCGGCCATCAGCGTCGGCAGCGGCACCGACGTCAGGTCGGAGTAGACCCCGAGGGCGACGTTGGAGACGGGGCACACCTCGAGCACCACGCCGGCCTCGACGATCCGGTCCAGGAGGGCGGGGTCCTCCACCGCGCGGACCCCGTGGCCGAGGCGGTCGGCGTGCAGGGCGTCGAGGCAGACCCGGATGCTCGACGGGCCCAGCAGCTCGCCGCCGTGCGGCACCAGCGTCAGGCCGGCCCGCTCGGCGATCGCGAATGCGGCCGCGAAGTCGGCGGTGCTGCCGCGGCGCTCGTCGTTGGACAGCCCGAAGCCCACGACGCCACGACCGGCGTACTGGGCGGCGAGCCGCGCCAGCGTCCTGGCGTCGAGGGGGTGCCGGGTGCGGTTGGCCGCGATCACCACCGCCATGCCCAGGCCGGTCTCCCGGGAGGCGGCCCGGACCGCGTCCAGCACGAGGTCGGTGAAGGCAGTGATCCCGCCGAACCGGCTGCCGTAGCCGCTCGGGTCCACCTGGATCTCCAGCCACCGGCCCCCGTCACGGACGTCGTCCTCGGCCGCCTCCATCACCAGCCGGCGTACGTCGTCCTCGGTGCGCAGCACGGAGCGCGCGACGTCGTAGAGCCGCTGGAACCGGAACCAGCCCTTCTCGTCGGCCGCGGACAGCCGTGGCGGCCACTCCGAGACCAGCGAGTCGGGCAGCACGATGCCGTCCCGCTCGGCCAGCTCGAGCAGGGTCTCGTGCCGCATCGAGCCGGTGAAGTGGAGGTGCAGGTGCGCCTTCGGCAGCGTCAGCAGGTTGCGCGCCCCGCCGCTGCTGGTCGAGGGCCGGCCCTCCTCGGTGGCCGAGCCGGTGGTCGCGACCACTCAGGCGAACAGCTTCTGGAGCCGGGTGACCCCTTCGACCAGGTCGTCGTCGCCGAGGGCGTAGGAGAGCCGCAGGTAGCCGGGGGACCCGAACGCCTCACCCGGCACGACCGCGACCTCGGCGTTCTCGAGGATGTACTCGGCCAGCTCGGCGGACGTGTGGCACACGGGGCCGTCGGCGCCTCCCAGTGGCTTGCCGAGCAGCCCCTTGACCTGTGGGTAGGCGTAGAACGCGCCGTGCGGGGTCGGGCAGAGCATGCCCGGGATCTCGTTGAGCATCGCGACGATCGTCTTGCGGCGCCGGTCGAAGGCGACCTTCATCTCGTCGACCGCGGTCAGGTCACCGCTGACCGCGGCGAGGGCGGCCCGCTGCGAGACGTTGGAGACGTTGGACGTGGCGTGCGACTGCAGGTTGGTGGCGGCCTTGACCAGGTCGGCCGGGCCGATCATCCAGCCGACCCGCCAACCGGTCATCGCGTAGGTCTTGGCGACCCCGTTGACGACGACGCAGCTGTCGGCGAGGAAGGGGCAGAGCACCGGCATCGAGCCGGTGTCCACGCCGTCGTAGACGAGGTGCTCGTAGATCTCGTCGGTCAGCACCCACAGCTGGTGGTCCTCGACCCACTGGCCGATGGCCCTGATCTCCTCGGAGGTGTAGACCGCGCCGGTGGGGTTGGACGGGGAGACGAACAGCAGCACCTTGGTGCGCTCGGTGCGCGCCGCCTCGAGCTGCTCGACGGTGACCTTGTAGTCCTGGGTCTCGTCGGCGAGCACCTCGACCGGCACGCCGCCGGCGAGCTGGATCGCCTCGGGGTAGGTCGTCCAGTACGGCGCCGGCACGATCACCTCGTCGCCCGGGTCGAGCATCGCGGCGAAGGCGGCGTAGATCGCCTGCTTGCCACCGTTGGTGACCAGCACCTGCGCGGGCTCGACCTCGTAGCCGCTGTCGCGCCGGGTCTTCTCCACGATCGCCTTCTTCAGCTCCGGCAGGCCGCCCGCGGGGGTGTAGCGGTGGTTGCGGGGGTCCCGGCAGGCCTCGACCGCCGCCTCCACGACGTAGCCGGGGGTGGGGAAGTCGGGCTCGCCGGCGCCGAACCCGATGACGGGACGCCCCTCGGCCTTGAGCGCCTTGGCCTTGGCGTCCACCTTGAGCGTCGCGGACTCGGCGATCGCGCCGATCCGCTGCGAGACGCGTCGATCGCGGGGGCTTCCCTGACCTGCGGGGCCGGGCTGGGCGGGCGGGTTGGCGGTCATGGCACCATCGTAGAGGTGGGGGCTCTCGGGAGCAGGCCGGGTTCAGGCCCGGAATCCAGCGTCGATCGGGGCCGTTTGGACTCGGCCTCGGTCTTGCCCGTAGACTCCCGGTTTGGTGGTTTCCCACATGCTCCGGCATGCCCGGAAGCGGGTCATCATCGGAGGGCACTAGCTCAACTGGCAGAGCATCGGTCTCCAAAACCGAAGGTTGGGGGTTCAAGTCCCTCGTGCCCTGCAAAGCAGGACGCAGCACGACAGCAGCACACATGAACAGAAGCAACAGCTAGGTCGGCTGGTCGACGACGACCAGGTCGTCGGACGAGGAGAGGTGACGCGCGTGTCGGACAGCAAGGCCGTCCGCGGTTCGCGAGACAGCAGGACCGAGAAGCGCACGAGCATTCCCACGTTCTACCGGCAGGTCGTCGCCGAGCTGCGCAAGGTGGTCTACCCGACCCAGGAGCAGCTGGTCACCTACTTCCTGGTGGTCATGGTGTTCGTCATCTTCATGATGGCGCTCGTCTCGGCGCTCGACCTGGGCTTCGGCAAGCTCGTCTTCGCGGTCTTCGCCGGCAACTAGGCCCAGTGACCCACGCGGGCGTCCTTCGGGGGCGGCCCGCCTCGTAGAACGAATACATCGAAGTGACGGAGCATCACGTGTCGGAGCAGTACGACTCGGTCGAGACCGAGGAGACGGTGGCCACGGACACTCCTGAGGCTGACGCGTCGGCCGGGGAGACCCACGACGCCGCCGCGGAGTCCGAGAGCGCCGTCGACATCGAGGACGCCACCGCCGACGTCGAGTCGGACGAGGACGAGGACACCGAGCCGGTCGCCGAGGGCGACACGGCCGATGAGGACGACGACCCGCTCGAGGCGTTCCGCCGGGAGCTGTGGGCCAAGCCGGGCGACTGGTTCGTGGTGCACACCTACTCCGGCATGGAGAACCGGGTGAAGTCGAACCTCGAGAACCGCATCATCTCCCTCAACATGGAGGACTACATCCACGAGATCGTGGTCCCCACCGAGGAGGTCGCGGAGATCAAGAACGGCCAGCGCAAGATGGTCAAGCGCACCGTTCTCCCCGGCTACGTCCTGGTCCGCATGGACCTCACCGACGAGTCCTGGTCCGCGGTCCGGCACACCCCCTCGGTCACCGGCTTCGTCGGCCACAGCCACCAGCCGGTGCCGCTGAGCATGTCCGAGGTCGAGAACATGCTGGCGCCGGCCGTGGTCGCGCGCGCCGAGGCCGAGGCCGTCGCGGCAGGTGCCCCCGCCGCCACCGGCGGCGGTGCCCCGGCCAAGAAGCCGATCGAGGTCGCCGACTTCGACGTCTCCGACTCGGTGATGGTGGTCGACGGTCCGTTCGCCACGCTGCACGCGACGATCACCGAGATCAACGCGGAGTCCCAGAGGGTCAAGGCCCTCGTCGAGATCTTCGGCCGGGAGACCCCGGTCGAGCTGAGCTTCAGCCAGATCCAGAAGGTCTGACCTCAGCGAAGCAACACCCAGGTGGCAGAGCGAGGGTCGGCGTACCGGCCTCGAGCTCGACAAGACCACGACGTACAACACAAAGGATCCTGAACGACAATGCCTCCCAAGAAGAAGAAGATCGCCGCACTGGTCAAGGTGCAGCTGCAGGCCGGTGCCGCGACCCCGGCCCCGCCGGTCGGTACGGCGCTCGGTCCGCACGGCGTGAACATCATGGAGTTCTGCAAGGCGTACAACGCGCAGACCGAGTCCATGCGCGGCAACGTGATCCCGGTCGAGATCACCATCTACGAGGACCGGTCCTTCACCTTCGTCACGAAGACCCCGCCGGCCGCGGAGCTGATCAAGAAGGCCGCCGGCCTGAAGAAGGGCTCGGGCGTCCCGCACAAGGAGAAGGTCGGCAAGCTGACCAAGGACCAGATCCGCGAGATCGCCACGACGAAGCTCCCGGACCTCAACGCGAACGACATCGACGCCGCGATGAAGATCGTCGAGGGCACCGCCCGTTCCATGGGCGTCACCACCGACTGACCTCCGGCGTCTAGCCAACACCCCGTGGCAGGGCCGCGCTGGCCCACCGAAGACCACACTTCGTAGAAACGAGAACATCATGCAGCGCAGCAAGACCTACCGCGCGGCGGCCGAGCAGTTCGACAAGGACGAGCTCTACGCCCCGCTGGCCGCGATCAAGATCGCCAAGACCGCGAGCAAGAAGAAGTTCGACGAGACCGTGGACGTCGTCATGCGTCTCGGCGTCGACCCCCGCAAGGCGGACCAGATGGTGCGCGGCACCGTCAACCTGCCCCACGGCACCGGCAAGACCGCCAAGGTCCTGGTCTTCGCGAACGCCGAGAAGGCCGAGGCGGCGCGCGAGGCCGGTGCCGACGTCGTCGGTGGCGACGAGCTCATCGAGAAGGTGGCCGGCGGCTGGCTCGACTTCGACGCCGTCGTCGCGACGCCGGACATGATGGGCAAGGTCGGTCGCCTCGGTCGCGTGCTCGGCCCCCGCGGCCTGATGCCGAACCCGAAGACCGGCACCGTGACGCCGGACGTGGCCAAGGCCGTGTCCGACATCAAGGGCGGCAAGATCGAGTTCCGCGTCGACCGCCACGCCAACCTGCACTTCATCATCGGCAAGGCCTCGTTCTCCGAGGTCCAGCTGGCGGAGAACTACGCCGCGGCGCTCGAGGAGGTGCTGCGGCTCAAGCCGGCCAGCTCCAAGGGCCGCTACCTGAAGAAGGTCACCGTCTCGACGACCATGGGCCCCGGCGTCCAGGTCGACCCGAACCGCGTCAAGAACGTCGCGCTCGAGGACGAGGCGTCTGCCTGAGGCGCTCGCGACCGACTGCAGCCGAAGGGCCGGCCACCCCGCGGGGTGGCCGGCCCTTCGGCTTCCCTCGGCGCACAGCCTGCGGGTGAAACCAGCGGCTACTCGGTGAAGATGCGCTCGTCGACGAGCTGCTCGTCGACCCGGCGGCCCTCGGCCTCGAACCGGCCCTGGTCGAAGCGCTTGCGGAACTCCAGCTCGACGCCGCCCCGGCCGAAGCGGTTCTTCTCCACGGCGAGCACGGCCCACTCGCGGAAGCGCTCGGCGTTGCCGAGGTTGTAGGTCAGGTGGTGACGGGCCACGATGTCGTACTTGCTGTTGAGGATGAGGACCACGTCCGCCTCGTAGGCCAGTGCCGACGAGCCGCGCAGGTGGTTGACCCGCATCCGCCTGCCGGTCTCCGAGCCCATCTTGTCCGCGGCGACGATGGCCAGCACCGGGATGGAGCTGTCCATGGCGAGGTCCTTGAGTCCCTCGACCACGGTCGTCGTGCGCTCGGCCTCCTCCGCGGGCCCGTCCGGCACGAGGACCTTCTGCAGGTAGTCCACGACCACCATGGGGGAGAGCCCGGTGACGTGGTGCGCGGTCTCCACCGCGGTGCGGATCGCGTCGAGGTCGGTCGAGCTGCCCGTGGAACGGTGCACGTAGAGCAGGTCGGCGTACTTCTGGACCCGGCTGAGCGCCTCGTTGCCCCCGGGCACCGCGTCGAGCCGCTCCTCCATCGACCCGGCGGCGACGGCGTCGAAGCTCCCGGACCGCCGTGAGCGGGACCTGGTCCGCCTCGACGCCGCCGGCCTCGAGCGCCCTGGGCGTGCTCCTCGGCAGTCCGCGGCAGGTCGTCTCGGAGGCGACGGCGCTGCGCGGGGCGGTCCGTGGCGGACGACGCTGCGGGCGGGCCCTGGCCGGGTCGACCTGCCCGCTCATCGGGCTGGGCAAGATCAGCACCCGGGTGGCCGCCGTCGGCCAGGCATTCGGCATGGACGTCGTCGCGTGGAGCCCGCACCTGGACGCCGAGCGGGCGGATGCGGCCGGCGTGCGCCTCGCTCCGAGCCTGGGGGACGCGCTGGCCCAGGGCGACTTCGTGTCGCTCCACCTGGTGCTCTCGGACTCCACCCGTGGCCTGATCGGGGCCGCCGAGCTGGCGGCGATGCGGCCGACGGCGTACCTCGTGAACACCTCGAGGGCCGGCCTCGGTGGACACCGACGCGCTGGTCGCGACCCTGCGCGAGGGCGGTCCGGCGCATCGACGGGGGCGGGCCTCGACGTGTACGACGTGGAGCCGCTGCCGCTCGCCGATCGCCTGCGGTCGTTGCCGAACGTGCTGGGCACCCCGCACCTCGGCTACGTGACCGAGGGCAACTACCGGACCTACTTCACCGAGGCGGTCGAGGACGTCGCCGCCTGGCTGGCGGGCGAGCCGGTGCGCCGCCTGGGCTGACCCCGATTTGGTCGGCCAGGCAGGGAACCCGTAGTCTTCCACCCGAAACCAGAGACCGCCGGTTGTCGCGCCGCATCAGTGGCACGACCGAAGCTTCCGCGAGAGCGGACGGCCTGCGCAGGGGACAGAGCACGAACCGCGTCGCGAGATGCCGGATCCCACGCCCTGAGCCTGCGCTCGGGGCGTTCGTCTTTCCCGGGGTCGGGCGGCGGTCTCCCAGTCCGGAAGGAGACCCATGGCGCGCTCAGACAGGCAGGCGGCCGTCGCGGACATCGTTGAGTCGTTCAACGATGCCGCCGGTGCTGTGCTGACCGACTACCGCGGTCTCACCGTGAAGCAGCTGCAGGAACTGCGGCGCTCCCTCGGCGAGAACGCCAACTACGCCGTGGTCAAGAACACGCTGGCCAAGATCGCTGCCAACCAGGTGGGCATCTCCGGCTTCGACGACCTGCTCGCCGGCCCGACCGCGATCGCCTTCATCCAGGGCGACGTCGTCGAGGCGGCCAAGGGTCTGCGTGACTTTGCCAAGGCGAACCCCGCCCTGATCATCAAGGGCGGTGTCCTGGACGGAGAGCCCCTCGACGCAGCCGAGGTGGCCAAGCTGGCCGACCTCGAGTCGCGTGAGGTGCTGCTGGGCAAGCTGGCGGGCGCCATGCTCGCGTCGCTCAGCCAGGCCGTCTACCTGCTCAACGCCCCCATCGCCCAGGCTGCCCGGCTCGCCGGCGCGCTGCAGGCGAAGGCCGAGCAGGACCCCTCGATCCTCGCAGGTGGTGCGGGTGCTCCCGTCGCCGCCGAGGAGGCTCCGGCTGCCGCGGACGAGTCCGCGGACGCCGAGGTCCCCGCTGACGAGACCGCCGCTGCCGCGGAGGCCTCCGAGGGCGAAGCCGCCGAGGCCTGAGGGCCCCGGTAACCAACCACCTGTAACCCGGACCGTCGCGATCCGACGGGCCACCGAATGGAAGGAACCGCCACCATGGCGAAGCTCACCACCGACGAGCTCCTTGACGCGTTCAAGGAGATGACCCTCATCGAGCTCTCCGAGTTCGTGAAGCAGTTCGAGGACACCTTCGGCGTCACCGCCGCCGCCCCCGTCGCCGTTGCCGCCGCGCCCGCCGCGGGCGGCGCCGCTGCCGGTGGTGCCGAGGCCGCTGCCGAGCAGGACGAGTTCGACGTCGTCCTCGAGGCCGCTGGTGACAAGAAGATCAACGTCATCAAGGAGGTGCGCGCCCTCACCTCGCTCGGCCTGAAGGAGGCCAAGGAGCTGGTCGAGGCCGCGCCGAAGCCGATCCTCGAGAAGGTCTCGAAGGACGCCGCGGAGAAGGCCAAGGAGGCCCTCGAGGGCGCCGGGGCCACCGTCACCGTCAAGTGACGTCTCGCTGAATCCCCGGACAGGGGCGGCCACCCGCAAGGGTGGCCGCCCCTGTTCTGCATTTCGGCGCCCTGCCCCGCTCCGGAGGCCGCAGCGCGGTGGCGGCCGTCACAAAAGAGGCGGCCCGAGGTTTCCACGCGTGTGTCCGAGGGCACGGTGAGCCGGGGAGGGCCTGTGGCGGTGACCGGCTGGTGATCTCGTGGCAAGAGCCGCGTAACCTCGCCGGCGGTCTGCCGTTGTTACTGACCAGTGGGCCCACAGCGGGCGTTGTCGCGTGCGCCCGCCGGGGGCTTGCGACGGGGTCGTTCAGGAGAGGGAGAGTGCGCAGCCATGGGCGTGGAGATCAAGGTCGAGGACTTGAGCAAGTCCTTCGGCAAGCAGCTGATCTGGGGTGACGTGACGTTGACCGTCCCCGCCGGCGAGATCTGCGTCATGCTCGGCCCCTCCGGCACCGGCAAGTCGGTCTTCCTCAAGACCCTGATCGGGCTGCTCAAGCCGGACAAGGGCTCCATCGTCATCGAGGGCACCGACATCGCCAGCTGCAGCGAGAAGGACCTCTACGAGATCCGCAAGCTGTTCGGCGTGCTGTTCCAGGACGGCGCCATGTTCGGCTCGATGAACCTCTACGACAACGTCGCCTTCCCGCTGCGCGAGCACACCCGGAAGTCGGAGTCGGAGGTCCGCGACATCGTCATGGAGAAGATGGACCTGGTCGGCCTGATCGGCGCCGAGGACAAGCTCCCGGGCGAGATCTCCGGCGGCATGCGCAAGCGAGCCGGGCTGGCCCGCGCCCTGGTCCTCGACCCCGAGATCGTGCTCTTCGACGAGCCGGACTCCGGCCTGGACCCGGTGCGCACGTCCTTCCTCAACCAGCTCATCGTCGACCTCAACGCGCAGATCGACGCGACGTTCCTGATCGTCACCCACGACATCAACACCGCCCGCACCGTGCCGGACAACATCGGGCTGCTCTACCACAAGCACCTGGCCATGTTCGGGCCCCGCGAGATGCTGCTCTCCTCGGAGGAGCCGGTGGTGCGCCAGTTCCTCAACGCCCAGCGGGTCGGGCCCATCGGCATGTCCGAGGAGAAGGACGCCGACGAGCTCGAGGCGGAGAAGGACCAGGAGCTGCCGCCGCTGCCCCCGATCCCGATGCAGCTCGAGCCCTCCAACGGCATCGCCCGCCGCAGCCAGCGCGAGCCGGGCGGCTGGTGCCGGGAGAACGGCGTGACGCCACCGCCGGGCTCGTTCGAGGAGAACATGCCCATGACCACCGGCGCCTGAGGCAGGACACATGGCCACCTTGACCGCCAGCCGAGCACTCGCTCCGGTCGGCACCGCCGGCAAGCTCTTCGCCTTCGGTCTCGACGTCGGACGCGGGCTGTTCCGGCGGCCCTTCCAGATGCGGGAGTTCCTCCAGCAGGCGTGGTTCATCGCCTCGGTGACGATCATCCCGACCGCGCTGGTCGCCATCCCCTTCGGCGCGGTCATCGCGCTCCAGGTCGGCGGCCTGATCAAGCAGTTCGGCGCCCAGTCCTTCACCGGCTCCGCGGCCGTCCTCGCCGTGGTCCGCGAGGCGGGCCCGATCGCCACCTCGTTGCTGATCGCCGGGGCGGGCGGCTCGGCCATCGCGGCCGACCTCGGTGCGCGGAAGATCCGCGAGGAGCTCGACGCGATGATGGTGCTGGGCATCGATCCCATCCAGCGCCTCGTGGTGCCCCGCGTGCTCGCCTGCATGCTCGTCGCGGTCTTCCTCAACGGACTGGTCAGCGTGGTCGGCGTGGCGGGCGGCTACGTCTTCAACGTCGTCCTGCAGGACGGCACGCCAGGTGCCTACCTGGCGAGCTTCACCGCACTGGCCCAGCTGCCCGACCTGTGGCAGGGCATGGCCAAGGCACTGGTGTTCGGCCTGATCGCGGCGATCGTCGCGTCGTACAAGGGCATGAACGCCAACGGGGGACCGAAGGGGGTCGGCGACGCGGTGAACGAGGCCGTCGTCATCACCTTCATGTTGTTGTTCGTCGTCAACTTCGTGATGAGCGCGATCTACTTCCAGCTCGTCCCACCGAAGACGGGTTGATCCCATGGCCAGCATCAAGGCGGTCTACGACAAGCCGCTCAAGACCCTCGACAGCCTCGGCGAAGAGCTCGCGTTCTACATCAAGGCCCTGGCATGGACCCCGCGCACGGTCCGCCGCTACAAGAAGGAGATCCTGCGCATCCTCGCCGAGGTCACCCTCGGCTCGGGCGCGCTGGCGGTCATCGGCGGCACCGTCGGCGTCATCACGGCCATGTGCTTCTTCACCGGCACCGAGGTCGGCCTGCAGGGCTACGCGGCGCTGAACCAGATCGGCACGGCCGCCTTCTCCGGCTTCGTCTCCGCCTACTTCAACACCCGTGAGATCGCGCCGCTGGTCGCCGCGATCGCGCTCGCCGCCACGGTCGGCTGCGGCTTCACCGCCCAGCTCGGCGCGATGCGGATCTCCGAGGAGGTCGACGCGCTCGAGGTGATGGCGATCCCGTCGCTGCCCTTCCTGGTGACGACCCGGATCATCGGCGGCCTGATCGCGATCATCCCGCTGTACGTCGTGGGGCTGCTGTCGTCGTACTTCGCGACCCGGCTGACCGTGACGAAGTTCTTCGGGCAGAGCACGGGCACCTACGACCACTACTTCAACCAGTTCCTGCCCCCGGGCGACGTCCTGTGGTCCTTCGGCAAGGTGCTGGTCTTCGCGGTGACGGTGATCCTGATCCACTGCTACCACGGGTACACCGCCTCGGGCGGGCCCGCGGGCGTGGGCGTGGCCGTCGGTCGTGCCGTCCGCACCAGCATCGTGGCCATCAACGTGATGGACCTGTTCCTGTCCATGGCCATCTGGGGCACCACCACGACCGTCCGGCTGGCGGGGTGAGGCGGACGTGAAGATCCTGCAGAACTTCAAGCTCCTGGGGCTGGTGTTCCTCTGCCTGATCCTGGCGGGGGTCTACCTGACCTACGGCATCTTCAGCAAGAAGTTCGTCGACTACGACGAGGTGGAGCTGCAGACCTCGACGATCGGGCTGCAGCTGCCCGCCCGCGCCGACGTGAAGATCCGCGGCGTGATCGTGGGCGAGGTGCTGGCCATGGACAGCGACGCCGAGGGCGCGCAGCTCACCCTGGGCCTCTACCCGAGCAAGATCGACACGATCCCCGCGAACGTCACCGGTGCGATCGTGCCCAAGACCCTCTTCGGGGAGAAGTACGTCTCCCTCGTGGTGCCGGACGACGCCGACTCGCGGCACATCGAGCCCGGGGACACGATCGACAAGACCCAGGTCGCGACCGAGGTCGAGAAGGTCCTCTCGGACCTCTACCCGCTGCTGCGCACCGTGCAGCCGGCCGCGATCAACCAGACGCTCAACGCCCTGGCGACGGCGCTGGAGGGCCGCGGCGAGGAGATCGGCAAGAACCTCGAGACCGTCGACAGCTACCTCAAGCGGATCAATCCCCAGATCCCGGCACTCGTCGAGGACCTCCGCCTGACCGCGAGCGTCTCGGACACCTACTCCTCGGTGATGCCGCAGATCGCGCAGATCCTGCGCAACACCGTGAAGACGACCGGCACCCTGAAGGACCGGCAGGCCAAGCTCAACGCGCTGTTCACCGACGTGACCGGCTTCTCCGACACGGCCCGCGGCTTCCTCGACGAGAACGGCGACAACCTGATCCGGCTGAGCAAGGTGGGCGCCGAGCAGCTCAGCGTCTTCGCCAAGTACGCCCCCGAGTTCCCCTGCCTGACCAAGGGGATCGTGAACGCCGGCAAGCTGCAGGCCGAGGCCTTCCGCGGCTTCACCCTGCACATCGTGCTCGAGACGCTGCCGAACCAGCCGCGTGGCTACAACGCCCAGGACGTGCCGCGGTTCGGCGAGGACCGCGGACCCAACTGCCTGCACCTGCCCAACCCGCCGTGGTCGCAGTCCAACCCGGTGCGGCACCAGCCGGACTTCAACGACGGTGTCGACGAGCCCACCGGCAAGGGCACCAGCCGGGTCGCCCCCAACTACTACCGCGCCGGTCTCGCCGGCAGCCGCCAGGAGTCGGCCTTGCTCAAGTCGCTGCTCGGTCCCTCGCTCGGCATGACGGCCGACGACGTGCCCGACCTCGGTGTCCTCCTCGTGGGACCCATGGCCCGAGGGGCGGAGGTGTCGCTGCGATGACGTACGAAGCGCGCAGCCGCACCGGCTCGCACCGTGCCGAGGACCGCCCCTCGGCGGCGGAGCTGCGAGTGCGTCGGGAGGAGTCATGAAGATGCTCGACAAGCGCACCGCCGCCGACCTCACCAAGCTCCTGATCTTCATCGTGGTCACCACGATGGCGACGGGGGTCCTGGTGATCACCATCGGCAACCTGAGCTTCGGCGGCAGCAAGGACTACCAGGCCGAGTTCGTCGACGCCACCGGCGTGGTCAAGGGCGACGACGTCCGGATCGCGGGCGTCAAGGTCGGCACGGTCAAGGACATCGAGATCGTCGACCGGACCCGGGCGATGGTCACGTTCAGCGTCCAGGACGACACCGCCCTCAGCAAGGCGACCCACGCCAACATCCGCTACCGGAACCTCGTGGGCCAGCGCTACATCTCGCTGACCCAGGAGATCGGGGACGCGGGCACCCTGCCCGAGGGGGCCACGATCCCGGTCGCCCAGACCTCGCCGGCCCTGGACCTGACCGTCCTGTTCAACGGCTTCAAGCCGTTGTTCCAGGCGCTCTCGCCGTCGGACATCAACAAGCTGTCCTACGAGATCGTCCAGGTCTTCCAGGGCGAGGGCGGCACGCTCGAGGGGCTGCTCTCGCACACCGCCTCGGTCACCTCGACCCTGGCCGACCGCGACAAGGTGATCGGCAGCCTGATCGACAACCTCAACGAGGTGCTGGACCACATCGGTGACCGCGACGACCAGCTCACCCAGCTGATCCGGACCTACCGGACCTTCGTCGGCGGCCTCAAGGACGACCGGCACGCCATCCTGGGCTCGCTGGACCAGATCTCCCAGCTCTCCGTGCAGACCGCCGACCTCGTCTCGGGCATCCGCGCGCCGTTCGTCGACGACATCAAGCAGCTGCGGTCGGTGGCGGGCAACCTCGACCGCAACAAGAGCGAGCTCGACCGGGCGCTGCAGGTGCTGCCGATCAAGCTGAACAAGGTGGGCCGGACCGCGATCTACGGCTCCTGGTTCAACTTCTACCTCTGCCACTTCGAGGGCCGCGTCCGGCTGCCCGGTGGCAAGTCCCTCCCGGTGGACTACAACACCGGCTCCGCCCGGTGCGACCTCGGAGGTAACGGCTGATGAGCGTCCCCTTCCGCGAGCGCAACCCCGTCATCGTCGGGGCCGTCAGCCTCGCCGTCATCGCCGCCATGATCCTGGCCGCCTTCCGGGCCCAGGACCTCCCGCTGATCGGCGGCGGCGACACCTACTACGCCGCGTTCTCCGAGGCGGGCGGCCTCAAGGCCAACGACGAGGTCCGCATCGCCGGCGTCCGGGTGGGCAAGGTCGAGAGCGTCGAGCTCGACGGCGACCACGTGCGGGTCACCTTCCGGGTGGACAGCGGCGCCGACTTCGGCGGCGACACCCGTGCCGCCATCAAGGTCAAGACGCTGCTCGGCGCCATGTACCTCTCCCTCGAGCCGTCCGGCTCCGGCCAGCTCTCGGCGGGCAGCGAGATCCCCGTCGACCGCACCAGCTCGCCGTACGACGTGATCGACGCCTTCTCCGGCCTCGGCAAGACCTCCGAGCAGATCGACACCGACCAGCTCGCGAAGTCGCTGACGACCCTGGCCGACCTGACCCGGAACACCCCCGAGGAGTTCCGGAACGCGCTGGACGGCGTCTCGCGGCTCTCCTCGACCATCGCCTCGCGTGACGACCGGATCAACTCGCTGCTGAAGAACCTCAAGCGGGTCTCCGGCGTCCTCGACGACCGCGACCAGGACATCGTCGGGCTGATGAAGGACTCCGACGTGCTGTTCCGGGCGCTGGTCGAGCGCCGCCAGGCGGTCCACAACCTGCTGGTCTCGACGTCCACCCTGTCCAAGGAGCTGACCGCGCTGGTGAAGCAGAGCCGAGCTGACCTCAAGCCCGCCCTGACCCACCTGGAGTCCGTCGTCGCCGTGCTGAACAAGAACGAGGACAACCTCGACAACAGCCTCCGGCTGATGGCGCCCTTCTACCGGGTGTTCGCCAACACGCTCGGCGACGGTCCGTGGTTCGACACCTACATCCAGAACCTTCCTCCGGTTCCGCAGGTGGGCTGACATGACGAACCTGAAGAAGCTCATCGTCCCGGCGGTCATCGTGGCCCTGGTCGCGGCCGCGGCGCTCACCATGTTCCGGGGCGAGGACCAGAAGACGCTCACCGCCAAGTTCCCGCGCACCATCTCGATCTACGAGGGCAGCGACGTCCGGGTGCTGGGAGTCCCGATCGGCCAGGTCGACAAGGTGACCCCGTCGGGCACCGACGTGGTGGTCACCATGTCCTACGACCCCGACGTGAAGGTGCCGGCCGACGCCAAGGCGGTCATCATCGCCCCCTCGATCGTGGGCGACCGCTTCGTGCAGCTGACGCCGACCTACGAGGAGGGCGACGACGTGCTCGCCGACGGGACGGTGCTGGACCAGGACCGTACGGCGGTGCCGCTGGAGCTCGACCAGATCTACTCCTCCATGGACGACCTGACCGTCGCGCTCGGCCCGACCGGCGCGAACAAGAAGGGCGCGCTGTCCGACCTCCTCGAGACGACGGCGAAGAACTTCGGCGGCCAGGGGGCACAGTTCCACCAGACGATCGAGGACTTCAGCAAGCTGAGCGCGACCCTGGACGACAACAAGGACGAGCTGTTCGGCTCGGCCCGTGAGCTCGAGGGCTTCATCGGGACCCTCGCCAAGAACGACAAGACCGTCCGCCAGTTCAACCAGTCGCTCGCCGACGTCTCCTCGATGCTCTCCGGCGAGCGCCAGGAGCTGGCCGCGTCGCTGAAGAACCTGGCGCAGGCGATGGGGCAGGTGTCGACCTTCGTGAAGGAGAACCGCGAGATCCTCGGCCGGAACATCTCCGGGCTCAACCGGGTCGCCAAGGTGCTGGTCAAGCAGCGGGGCGCGCTCGACGAGGTCCTCCAGGACGCCCCGCTCGCGCTGAACAACCTGGCCCTGACCTACAACCCGCAGGCGGGCACCCTCGACACCCGCTCCAACCAGGGCGAGCTGGGGAACCAGATCTCGAACGACCCGGCCGCCTTCCTGTGCTCGCTGGTCTCCCAGGCCGACACGAGCGGCCAGGCCTGTGACGCGATCTCGAACTCGCTCCCCCGCACCGGCACGTTCGGCCAGGGGACGCGCTCGGCGCCGCGGGACGTCTACGACCCGACGCTCGGTGGACTCGTGGAGGTGCAGCGATGAGGGGCATCAAGACGCTGGCGAAGGCGCTCCTGCTGCCGCTCGCCGGCTCGCTGCTGCTGAGCGGCTGCGACTTCGACGTCTACAAGCTGCCGCTGCCCGGCGGCACCGACGTGGGGGACAACCCGATCACGGTGCACGTGATGTTCCGAGACGTCCTCGACCTCGTGCCCAAGTCGACCGTCAAGGTCAACGACGTCAGCGTCGGGCAGGTCACCGACATCGAGCTGAAGGGCTACACGGCCGACGTGACCCTGGCGCTGCGCAACGACACCGACCTCCCCGACAACGCCGAGGCGACCATCCGGCAGACCAGCCTGCTGGGCGAGAAGTTCGTGTCCCTCGCGCCACCCGCCCAGGGCTCGACCGGCACGCTCGGGGACGGCGACGTGATCGGGCTCGACCACACGGGCCGCAACCCCGAGGTCGAGGAGGTCCTCGGCGCGCTGAGCCTGCTGCTCAACGGCGGTGGCGTGGCGCAGCTGAAGACGATCGCGCACGAGCTGAACCTGGCGCTGGAGGGCCGCGAGGACTCCGCCAAGTCGGTGCTGGACCAGATCAAGACCCTGATGACCCAGCTCGACGACAACAAGGCCGACATCGTCCACGCCATCGACTCGCTCAACTCCCTGGCGGTCTCCGTGCACAAGCAGGAGGGCAGCATCGACGCCGCCCTCGAGGAGCTGCCCGGTGCGCTCACGTCGCTGGACAAGCAGCGGGGCGACCTGGTCAAGATGCTTCGGGCCCTGGACCGTCTCGGCAACGTCGGGGTGCGGGTGATCAAGGCGTCCAAGGACTCCACGATCGAGTCGATCCGCCAGCTGGACCCGGTGCTCACCGAGCTCGCCAACTCCGGCGACGACTTCGTGAAGTCGTTCAACGTGTTCCTCACCTACCCGTTCGTCGACGAGGTGGTCGGCCGCGATCCGCAGGTGGCCCGCAACCTGCACATGGGCGACTACACCAACCTCTCGATCGAGATGGACATCTCCGCCACCGGAGACGACAGCGGGGTCCCGACGACGCTGCCCACCGACCTGCCGACGGTCATCGACCCGACGGTGGTCCTCGACAACGTGACCAAGTGCCTCCAGAGCGGCGACATCACCAGCAAGGCCTGCCAGAAGGTGATCGCCAACGCCAAGTCCCTGGCGCAGCTCCAGAAGGAGTGCGCCAAGCAGCAGAACCAGGACAAGGACGTCTGCAAGGAGCTCAACACGCTGCCGGGCCTGCCTCCGCTGCCGGGGACCGGCGGTGGGGACGGCGGCGGGCTCCCCGGCCTGCCCGGAGTGCCCCGTGCCGGCTTCGGTCCCACCCAGCAGTGGTCGTCGAAGGGCCCGACGATGGGCCAGCTGATGAAGGCCTACGACCCGACCCTCGTCAGCCTCCTCGTGCCCGGGATGGTGGTCCGATGATCACGCGCCGTACCAAGATCCAGCTGATGGTGTTCGTGCTGATCACCCTGCTCGGGGTGAGCTACGTCGGCGCCCGGTACGCCCGGCTCGACCGCCTGGTCTTCGACGACTCCTACACCGTGGTCGCCCACTTCAAGGACTCCGGCGGCATCTTCGCCGGGGGAGAGGTGTCCTACCGGGGCGTGCGGGTCGGCCAGGTCGGCAAGCTGCAGCTCACCGACGAGGGCGTCGACGTCTACCTCGACATCGACAAGTCCTACGACTCCATCCCCGCGGACACCCTGGCGGTGGTCGGCAACCGGTCGGCCGTCGGTGAGCAGTACGTCGAGCTGCAGCCGCAGGTCGACACCAAGCCCTACCTCGACGACAGCTCCGAGATCGCCGCCGACGACACCCGCACCCCGATCGCCACCGAGAAGCTGCTCGGCGACATCACCACCACCGTCGAGTCGGTGAACAAGAAGGCACTGCGCACCAGCGTCACCGAGCTGGGCACGGCCTTCGGTGGCACCGGGAAGGACCTGCAGCGGATCATCGACACCGGCAACTCCTTCATCCAGACCGCCAACCAGAACTTCGACGTCACCACGGCGCTGATCAAGGACAGCAACACCGTGCTGCACGGCCAGATCGACTCGGCCGGCGCGATCCGGGGCTTCGCCCGCGACCTGTCGCTCTTCAGCGGCACCCTCGCCGGCTCGGACAAGTCGCTGCGCCAGGTCATCGACAACGGGTCCGCCACGGCCACCCAGCTGCGCACCTTCCTCGAGGACAACCAGGTCGAGCTCGGCGAGCTGATCAACAACCTGGTGACCACCGGCGACGTCGTCGTCAAGCACCTCGACGGGGTGAAGCAGATCCTGGTGATCTACCCCTACGTCGTCGAGGGCGGCTTCACGGTCGTCTCGAAGTCCCCCGACACCGGGCTCTACGACGCCCACTTCGGCCTGGTCCTGACCCAGGACCCGAAGCCCTGTGAGCGCGGCTACGAGAGCACCGACACCCGGCCGCCGCAGGACGGCAGCAACAAGCCGATGAACGAGCAGGCGCACTGTGCCGAGCCGCCGTCGGTCAGCAACCCTCGCGGCGCCCAGAACGCCCCGCGCGCCGGCGCGGCGTACCGTGCCCCCGCCGGGCCGTCCTACCGGGCGCCCGCGGTGGCGTCGTACGATCCCGCGACGGGCAAGTTGTCGTGGGGTGGCAAGGTTGACCCGGCTCTCGGCTCACCCGGTACGCCGGCCCCAGCAACCCTCGGAGAGGAGTCGTGGAAGTGGCTGTTCCTCCAGCCTCTGGTCAAGACGCAGGAGTGACGAGCAGCAGCGATTCCGACTCATCGGTCCAGACCGAGTCGACGGAGTCCTCCACGGGGGAGCATTCCGGATCCGCGACCTTCCGGGTCGCCGTCCTCGGTGTGCTCGTCGTCGCCCTGCTCGCCTCCTGCGGAACCCTGATCTGGCTGCTCGCCGGTCGTCGGGGCGAAGCCGAGGACCTCCAGCGCGAGCGGGAGGCCGTGATGGCCCAGACCGGTCAGTTCATGCTCCGGATGGGCACCTACGGGCCCGACCTGCTCGACGACAACGGGCAGATGCCTGACTACCGGAACCGGGTCAAGCAGGTCATCACCCCGAAGTTCGCGACCTCGTTCGAGAAGCAGGCGGGCACCGCCGAGCAGCTCGTCGCCCAGGCGGGGGTCTCGCGCAAGGCGGAGGTGTTCTCGACCGGGGTCTCCGCGATCGACAGCGACTCGGCCACCGCCCTGGTCGCCGGGACGTTCACCGACACCTACAAGAAGGGTGGCCAGCAGGAGCCGATCCCCTTCCGGATCCAGGTGTCGCTGGTGAAGACCGACGGCAAGTGGCTGGTCGACGACTTCACCCCCGTGACGGGAGCAGCGAAGTGAGCCCCAGCTGGTACGACCTCCTCGACGTCGCCCCGGACGCCTCCGAGGCGGAGATCCGGGCTGCCTGGAAGGCGGCGATCGGCGACCTCGACCCCACCGACCGCAGGTTCGGTGTCTACAACCAGGCGGCCGAGGTGCTGCTCGACCCGAAGCGGCGCACGGCGTACGACGCGGAGCTGGCCGAGCGTCGGCCGACGAGGACCGGCGACCGGGGCCGCGAGCGGGACACCCGGGACGAGACCGCCGCGCGCGGGGAATCGGCCCCGGCCACGGTCTGCTCGCCAGGATGCGCCGGCCGGCGTCCTCACCCGCGACGACCGTCGCCGACGAGGCCCCGGTCCGGCGGGCCGTGCCCGGGTGGGCGCTGGCCGTCCTGGCGGTGCTGACCGCCGCGTCGGTCGCGACGGCGGCCTGGTTGTGGTTCGAGAAGCCGGCCGACGCCACGGTCGAGGAGTCGACCCGGGCGGCGCAGAGCGCCGCCGAGCGCGCCGTCGGGCCGATCCTGTCCTACGACTACCGGCACCTCGACGAGGACCAGGCCGCGGCGGAGTCGTACATGACGTCGCACTACCACGGCGACTACGGCCAGGTGTTCGCGGTGATCAAGCAGAACGCCCCGCGCACCAGGACCGCGGTCAAGGCGCAGGTCATCGACTCGGGCATCGTGCGCTCGGGCGACGACCGGGTCGAGGTGCTCCTCTTCGTCGACCAGCCGACCACCAACAAGCAGCACAAGACACCGGTGGTCTACAAGAACCAGGTGCGTGCCCAGATGGAGAAGGTGGGCAACGACTGGCTGGTGGACTGCCTGATCACCACTCCGAACGGTCACTGCGACTGAAGGAACATCGGCGCGGACACTTGACCCCACGGGTCGCGCAGCGCATCATCTTGCGCAACGTCTCGCCCGAGTGGCTCGCCGGTATTGTGGCGCGCCCCCTGTTGAGGTAACGTTGCGCTTTGCGCCTGCCCTCAAATGCGAATCGCCTGCCCGGTGGCTGATTTAGTGGTGGGCCGGCGCCATCCATGAGAGCGAACCCGTCGAAGGACACCTCTTGGCCGCGCGCACCACCCCAGCCCGTACGAATTCTACTGGCCACCGCCGCATCTCTTTCGCAAAGATCAAGGAGCCGCTCGAGGTTCCTAAGCTCCTCTCCCTGCAGACCAACAGCTTCGACTGGCTGGTCGGCAACGACGCGTGGAACGACGCCGTCGAGCGTCGGATCGCCGAGGGCGAGGACGTCTCCCGCAAGTCCGGTCTCCAGGAGATCTTCGAGGAGATCTCCCCGATCGAGGACTTCTCCGAGACCATGTCCCTCTCGTTCGAGAACCCGGTCTTCTACGACCCGAAGTACACCGTGGACGAGTGCAAGGAGAAGGACTTCACCTACTCCGCGCCCCTCTACGTCTCGGCGGAGTTCACCAACAACGACACCGGTGAGATCAAGGGCCAGACGGTCTTCATGGGCGACTTCCCGCTCATGACCGACAAGGGCACCTTCATCATCAACGGCACCGAGCGCGTCGTCGTGTCGCAGCTGGTCCGTTCGCCCGGCGTCTACTTCGAGCGTTCCGCGGACAAGACGTCCGACAAGGACATCTACACCGCGAAGCTGATCCCCTCGCGCGGCGCGTGGCTCGAGTTCGAGATCGACAAGCGCGACCTGGTCGGCGTCCGTCTCGACCGCAAGCGCAAGCAGAACGTCACGGTGCTGCTCAAGGCTCTCGGCTGGACCAACGAGCAGATCCGCGAGGAGTTCGGCGAGTACGAGTCGATGATGCTGACCCTGGAGAAGGACCACACCCAGGGCCAGGACGACGCGCTGCTCGACATCTACCGCAAGCTCCGCCCGGGCGAGCCGCCGACGCGTGAGGCCGCGCAGACGCTGCTGAACAACTACTACTTCAACCCCAAGCGCTACGACCTCGCCAAGGTCGGCCGCTACAAGATCAACAAGAAGCTGGGCCTTCTCGAGGCGTTCGACCAGCAGACGCTGACCATCGACGACGTGGTCGCGGCGATCAAGTACATCGTCGCGCTGCACGACGGCCGCGAGCAGCTCGAGATGCCGCAGGGCACCCTCGACATCGCCGCCGACGACATCGACCACTTCGGCAACCGCCGCATGCGCACCGTCGGTGAGCTGATCCAGAACCAGCTCCGCACCGGCCTGGCCCGCATGGAGCGCGTGGTCCGCGAGCGGATGACGACCCAGGACGTCGAGGCCATCACGCCGCAGTCGCTGATCAACATCCGTCCGGTCGTGGCGGCGCTGAAGGAGTTCTTCGGAACCTCGCAGCTCTCGCAGTTCATGGACCAGACCAACCCGATCGCCGGCCTGACGCACAAGCGTCGCCTCTCGGCGCTGGGTCCCGGTGGACTGTCCCGTGACCGCGCCGGCATGGAGGTCCGTGACGTCCACCCGTCGCACTACGGCCGCATGTGCCCGATCGAGACGCCCGAAGGCCCGAACATCGGTCTGATCGGCTCGCTCGCCTCCTACGGCCGGATCAACCCGTTCGGGTTCGTGGAGACGCCGTACCGCAAGGTCGTCAAGGGCCAGGTCACCGACCAGGTCGACTACCTGACCGCCGACGACGAGGACCGTCACGTCATCGCGCAGGCGAACGCCGCGCTCGACGACAACGACCGCTTCGTCAACGAGCGCGTCCTGGTCCGCCAGCGTGACGGCGAGGTCTCCGAGCTGCTCGCCGACGAGGTCGACTACATGGACGTCTCGCCGCGCCAGATGGTGTCGGTGGCGACCGCGCTGATCCCGTTCCTCGAGCACGACGACGCCAACCGCGCGCTCATGGGTGCCAACATGCAGCGCCAGGCCGTGCCGCTCATCACGAGCGACTCGCCGCTGGTCGGCACCGGCATGGAGTACCGCGCCGCGGTCGACGCCGGCGACGTGGTCACCGCGACCAAGGCCGGTGTGGTCAAGGACGTGTCCGCCGAGGTCATCGAGACGATGAACGACGACGGCACGTACTCGACGTACAAGCTGGCCAAGTTCCGCCGCTCCAACCAGGGCACCTGCATCAACCAGCGTCCGCTGGTGGGCGAGGGCGACCGTCTCGAGGTCGGCTCGCCGATCGCGGACGGCCCGTGCACCGACGACGCCGAGATGGCGCTGGGCACCAACCTGCTCGTCGCGTTCATGCCGTGGCAGGGCCACAACTACGAGGACGCGATCATCCTCAGCCAGCGCCTGGTGCAGGAGGACGTCCTCACCTCGATCCACATCGAGGAGCACGAGGTCGACGCCCGCGACACCAAGCTGGGCCCCGAGGAGATCACCCGGGACATCCCGAACGTCTCCGAGGAGATGCTGGCCGACCTCGACGAGCGCGGCATCATCCGCATCGGCGCCGAGGTCACCACCGGTGACATCCTGGTCGGCAAGGTCACGCCCAAGGGCGAGACCGAGCTCACCCCCGAGGAGCGCCTGCTCCGCGCGATCTTCGGTGAGAAGGCGCGCGAGGTCCGCGACACCTCGATGAAGGTGCCGCACGGCGAGTCCGGCACGGTCATCGGCGTTCGGGTGTTCGACCGCGAGGAGGGCGACGAGCTTCCTCCGGGCGTCAACCAGCTGGTCCGCGTCTACGTCGCGCAGAAGCGCAAGATCTCCGTGGGTGACAAGCTCGCCGGCCGTCACGGCAACAAGGGCGTCATCGCGAAGATCCTGCCGGTCGAGGACATGCCGTTCATGGAGGACGGCACCCCGGTCGACGTCGTGCTCAACCCGCTGGGTGTCCCGCGCCGGATGAACATCGGCCAGATCCTCGAGCTCCACCTGGGCTGGCTGGCGAAGCAGGGCTGGGACCTCAACCTGTCCGACGACAAGGACGACGCGGACTGGAAGCAGCGGCTGATCAAGATCCACGCCGACAAGGCCGAGCCGGACACCAAGGTGGCGACGCCGGTGTTCGACGGTGCGCGCGAGGACGAGATCACCGGCCTGCTCGGTGCGACCATCCCCAACCGCGACGGCGTCCGGATGATCGACGAGACCGGCAAGGCGAACCTGTTCGACGGCCGCTCCGGCGAGCCGTTCCCGCAGGCCGTCTCGGTCGGCTACATGTACATCCTCAAGCTGCACCACCTCGTCGACGACAAGATCCACGCGCGCAGCACCGGCCCCTACTCGATGATCACGCAGCAGCCCCTGGGCGGTAAGGCCCAGTTCGGTGGCCAGCGGTTCGGCGAGATGGAGGTCTGGGCGATGGAGGCGTACGGCGCCGCCTACGCCCTGCAGGAGCTGCTCACGATCAAGTCCGACGACGTGCCCGGTCGCGTCAAGGTGTACGAGGCCATCGTCAAGGGTGAGAACATCCCCGACTCGGGCATCCCCGAGTCGTTCAAGGTGCTCATCAAGGAGATGCAGTCGCTCTGCCTCAACGTGGAGGTGCTGTCGCAGGACGGCACGGCCATCGAGATGCGCGACGCGGAGGAGGACGTCTTCCGCGCCGCCGAGGAGCTCGGCATCGACCTGTCCCGCCGCGAGCCCAGCAGCGTCGAAGAAGTCTGAGGAGCCCGGCAGTACGCCGCCCCGCGGCGTACTGCCGGCCCTCGGTCCACAGCCTTGAATGCACAGAACTAACGAAGGACAACAGCCACCGTGCTCGATGTGAACTTCTTCGACCAGCTTCAGATCGGCCTGGCCACCGCGGACGACATCCGCACCTGGAGCCACGGCGAGGTCAAGAAGCCGGAGACCATCAACTACCGCACGCTCAAGCCCGAGCGTGACGGCCTCTTCTGCGAGAAGATCTTCGGTCCCACCCGGGACTGGGAGTGCTACTGCGGCAAGTACAAGCGCGTCCGCTTCAAGGGCATCATCTGCGAGCGCTGCGGCGTCGAGGTGACCCGGTCCAAGGTGCGCCGCGAGCGCATGGGCCACATCGAGCTGGCCGCCCCGGTCACGCACATCTGGTACTTCAAGGGTGTGCCGAGCCGTCTGGGCTACCTGCTCGACCTGGCGCCGAAGGACCTCGAGAAGGTCATCTACTTCGCGGCCTACATGATCACCGCCGTCGACGAGGACGCCCGCCACCGCGACCTGTCGTCGCTGGAGGGCAAGGTCGGCCTCGAGCGCGAGCGCCTCGAGAAGCGTCGCGACGGTTCCATCGAGGACCGCGCCCGCAAGCTCGAGGAGGACCTCGCGGCCCTGGAGGCCGAGGGTGCCAAGGCGGACGCCCGTCGCAAGGTCAAGGACGGCGCCGAGCGCGAGATGAAGCAGCTCCGCGACCGTGCGCAGCGCGAGATCGACCGTCTCGACGAGGTGTGGAACACCTTCAAGACGCTCAAGGTCCAGGACCTGATGGGCGACGAGATGCTCTACCGCGAGATGAAGAACTGGTTCGGGAAGTACTTCGAGGGCCACATGGGCGCCACGGCGATCCAGAAGCGCCTCGAGAGCTTCGACGTCGAGGCCGAGGTCGAGTCGCTGCGCGACACGATCGCCAACGGCAAGGGCCAGCGCAAGGTCCGTGCCCTCAAGCGCCTCAAGGTCGTCGACGCCTTCCGCAAGACCGGCAACAAGCCGCAGGGCATGGTCCTCGACGCCGTCCCGGTCATCCCGCCGGACCTGCGTCCGATGGTGCAGCTCGACGGTGGCCGCTTCGCGACCTCCGACCTCAACGACCTGTACCGCCGGGTGATCAACCGCAACAACCGCCTCAAGCGGCTGCTCGACCTCGGCGCGCCCGAGATCATCGTCAACAACGAGAAGCGGATGCTCCAGGAGGCCGTCGACTCGCTGTTCGACAACGGCCGCCGTGGTCGTCCGGTCACCGGCCCGGGCAACCGGCCGCTGAAGTCGCTGTCCGACATGCTCAAGGGCAAGCAGGGCCGGTTCCGCCAGAACCTGCTCGGCAAGCGCGTGGACTACTCGGGCCGCTCGGTCATCGTGTCGGGTCCGCAGCTGAAGCTGCACCAGTGCGGTCTGCCCAAGCAGATGGCGCTGGAGCTGTTCAAGCCGTTCGTGATGAAGCGGCTCGTGGACCTGTCGCACGCGCAGAACATCAAGTCCGCGAAGCGGATGGTGGAGCGGGCGACCTCCGGTGCCCGGTACGCCGTGGTGTGGGACGTCCTCGAAGAGGTCATCACCGAGCACCCGGTGCTGCTGAACCGTGCACCCACCCTGCACCGCCTCGGCATCCAGGCGTTCGAGCCCCAGCTGATCGAGGGCAAGGCCATCCAGATCCACCCGCTCGTCTGCTCGGCCTTCAACGCCGACTTCGACGGTGACCAGATGGCCGTCCACCTGCCGCTCTCCGCGGAGGCGCAGGCCGAGGCCCGGATCCTGATGCTGTCGACGAACAACATCCTGAAGCCGTCGGACGGTCGCCCCGTGACCATGCCGACCCAGGACATGATCATCGGCCTGTTCTTCCTCACCACCGACCGTGAGGGCGAGCCGGGCGAGGGTCGTTCGTTCTCCTCGCCGGCCGAGGCGACGATGGCCTTCGACCGCGGCGAGATCACGCTCCAGAGCAAGATCAGGCTGCGTCTCGACGACATCGTCCCGCCGCTCGAGCTCGAGCTCGGCGCGGACTGGGAGGAGGGTCAGTCCCTGACCCTCGAGACCACGCTGGGTCGTTCGCTGTTCAACGACACCCTGCCGGCCAACTACCCGTACGTGAACTACGAGGTGGGCAAGAAGGCCCTGGGCGCGATCGTCAACGACCTGGCCGAGCGCTACACCAAGGTCGAGGTCGCGGCGTCGCTGGACGCGCTCAAGGACGCCGGTTTCCACTGGGCGACCCGTTCGGGTGTCACGGTCTCGATCGACGACGTCACCACGCCGCCGGAGAAGGCCCAGATCCTCGAGGGCTACGAGGCCCAGGCCGCCAAGGTGCAGAAGCAGTTCGAGCGCGGTCTGGTCACCGACGAGGAGCGTCGCCAGGAGCTCATCGAGATCTGGACCCAGGCGTCCAACGACGTGGCCAAGGCCATGGAGGGCACCTTCGACCGGTCGAACCCGATCTACATGATGGTCGACTCCGGTGCGTCCGGAAACATGATGCAGATCCGTCAGGTCGCGGCCATGCGTGGTCTGGTGGCGAACCCGAAGGGCGACATCATCCCGCGGCCGATCAAGGCGAACTTCCGCGAGGGCCTGACCGTGCTGGAGTACTTCATCTCCACCCACGGTGCCCGCAAGGGTCTCGCCGACACCGCGCTGCGTACCGCCGACTCGGGTTACCTGACCCGTCGTCTGGTGGACGTCTCGCAGGACGTCATCATCCGTGAGGACGACTGTGGCACCGAGCGCGGTCTGCCCAAGCGGATCGGTGAGCGTCGCGAGGACGGCACCGTCGTCAAGCACGAGAACGCCGAGACCGCGGCGTACGCCCGTTCGGCGGCGACCGAGGTCACCCACCCGGAGACCGGCGAGGTTCTCGCCACCGCCGGTGAGGACCTCGGCGACGTCAAGATCGGTGAGCTCGTGGCCGCCGGCATCGACGAGGTCAAGGTCCGCTCCGTGCTGACCTGTGACGCCCGCACCGGTACCTGCGCCAAGTGCTACGGCCGCTCGCTGGCCACCGGCAAGCTGGTCGACATCGGTGAGGCGGTCGGCATCATCGCCGCCCAGTCGATCGGTGAGCCCGGCACGCAGCTGACGATGCGTACCTTCCACACCGGCGGTGTGGCCTCCGCGGACGACATCACGCAGGGTCTGCCCCGCGTGGTCGAGCTCTTCGAGGCCCGCTCGCCCAAGGGTCGTACGCCGATCTCCGAGGCCGCAGGCCGGGTGGCGATCGAGGAGACCGACAAGGCCCGCACCGTCATCGTCACCCCCGACGACGGCTCCGAGGTCCAGGAGTACCCGGTCTCCAAGCGTTCGCGCCTCAACGTGGCGGACGGCGACCACATCGAGGTGGGCCACCACCTCACCGCCGGTACCCCCGACCCGCAGGACGTCCTGCGGATCCTGGGTGTCCGCAAGGCGCAGGAGCACCTGGTGGACGAGGTCCAGCACGTGTACCGCAGCCAGGGCGTGTCGATCCACGACAAGCACATCGAGATCATCGTGCGGCAGATGCTGCGCCGGATCACGGTGATCGAGTCGGGCGACACCAACCTGCTGCCGTCCGACCTGGTCGACCGGGTGCTGTTCGAGGAGGAGAACCGCCGCGTGGTCTCCGAGGGCGGCAAGCCGGCCTCGGGTCGTCCGGTCCTCATGGGCATCACCAAGGCCTCGCTCGCGACCGAGTCGTGGCTCTCGGCGGCCTCCTTCCAGGAGACCACCCGGGTCCTCACCGACGCGGCGATCCACGGACGCTCGGACTCGCTGCGCGGCCTGAAGGAGAACGTGATCATCGGAAAGCTGATCCCGGCGGGTACCGGCCTCGAGCGGTACCGCAACATCCGGGTGGAGCCGACCGAGGAGGCGCGTGCCGCGGCCTACTCCGTCACCGGTTACGACTCGTACGACTACGAGTTCGGCAACACCGGGAGCGGTCAGGCCGTCGCGCTGGACGACTTCGACTTCGGGTCGTACCAGAACTGATCAACCTCGGTGGTTGAGGAGGTTGCGCAGCAACCGTCTCGAAACCGTCGGAACCCTCGCCCTCTCTGGGGGCGGGGGTTCCGTCATTTCTGGTGGATGGGGTTGGTTCCTTGCTGTTCCTGGGAGTGCTGAGCACCATCCTGAGGCTCCTGGGGGTGCCGGGCGCTCCCATGAAGCGGGCCGGGAGCTGACCGCAATCGGGGCGGACCTCTCCGCGTAGCTGCGCTCACCGCAACCACCCAGCGCCCGTGCGCCGCGCGGGTGCGTTCTCGGCCCTCGGCGCCTGCGCGGCAGTGCCGGGCGCTGGCGTATCGGGAGCCTGCGCGGTCACGTTGGTGACACCTGCGACAATTCGCGGGTGACCAGTGCTGTCGTTCCCTCCTCGTGTGACGTGCTCGTCGTGGGTGCGGGGCCGGCGGGGTCCGCGGCTGCTGCGTGGGCGGGGCAGGCCGGGCTGGACGTGCTGCTGGTGGACGCGGCCGTCTTCCCCCGGGACAAGACGTGTGGCGACGGGCTGACGCCGCGGGCGATCGGGGAGCTCCAGAGGCTCGGCCTCGAGGACTGGCTGCGCGCCCACACGGTCAACCAGGGACTGCGCGCGCACGGGTTCGGGCAGACGCTGCTGCTGCCCTGGCCGGGCGGCTCCCTGCCCGCGTGGGGCTCCGCGGTGGCCCGCACCGAGCTCGACGACCACCTGCGCACGACCGCGATCAAGTCCGGCGCGACCGCGGTCGACGGGCTGCGCGCCGTCGACGTGCGGATGGAGGGCGACCGGGTCGCTGCCGTCGTCTTCGAGCGCGCCGCGGTCGCGGGCACGGCGCACTTCGAGGTCGCCTGCAAGCGGCTCGTCGTCGCCGACGGGGTGCGCTCGCCGCTGGGCAGGCTGCTCGGTCGCGAGTGGCACCGCGAGACCGTGTACGGCGTGGCGGGCCGCTCCTACGTCACCTCGGAGCAGTCCGACGACCCCTGGATCAGCTCGCACCTCGAGCTGCGTGGTGCCGGGGGCGAGATCCTGTCCGGGTACGGCTGGATCTTCCCGCTCGGGACCGGTGAGGTGAACCTCGGTGTCGGCACCCTGGCCACCGCGAAGCGGCCCGCGAACGTCGCCATCAAGCCGCTGATGTCCTTCTACGCCGACGAGCGGCGCGAGGAGTTCGGCCTGTCCGGGGAGCTGCGGGCGCCCACGTCGGCCCTGCTGCCGATGGGTGGTGCGGTCTCCCACGTCGCCGGCCCCAACTGGGCGCTGATCGGCGACGCGGCCGCGTGCGTGAACCCGCTCAACGGCGAGGGAATCGACTACGGGCTGGAGACCGGGCGGCTGGTCGCGGAGACCCTGCAGGAGCACGACGACCTCTCGACGGTCTGGCCGGCGCTGCTGCGCGACCACTACGGCGAGTCGTTCTCCATCGCGCGCCGGCTGGCCGGCCTGGTCACGGTGCCGCGGCTGCTGCCGACGCTGGGTCCCGCCGGCATGCGGTCTGACTGGCTGATGACCCTGGCCCTGCGCTGGATGGGCAACCTCGTGACCGAGGAGGACCGCGACCGGTCCGCCCGCGTGTGGCGCTGGGCCGGGCGGCGCTCGCTGGCCCGCGACCACCGGCCGCCGTTCGCCTGATGTCGGGCTGGTACCGCCTCACCATCTGGGTGGGCCGGCTCGTGATGCGCGTCCTCGGCATCACCACCCGCTGGACGGGGGAGGAGCACCTGCCCGGGTCCGGGCCGGTGCTGCTGGCGAGCGTGCACGTGTCCTACCCGGACTTCCTGTTCGTCGGGAAGGCCGGGCTGGTGCGGGGTCGCGCGGTGCGCTTCATGTGCCGGCACGACGTGTGGCACGTCCCGCTCGTGCGGCGCGCCATGGACTCGATGCGCCACATCCCGGTCGACCGCCGGGCCCCGGCCGCGGCGTACCTCCGCGCCCGCAACCTGCTCGCCGAGGGGGAGGCGGTCTGCGTCTTCCCGGAGGCCGGCATCTCGCACTCGTTCACGGTGCGAGCCCTGATGCCCGGCGTGGCGGCCCTGGCCCGGGAGACGGGCGTCCCGGTGGTCCCGGTCGTGGTCTGGGGCAGTCAGCGCCTCTTCACCGTCGGCCGGGGCGGCCGCCGCCCGCGGCCGGACCTGCGCCGCGGGCGGACCGTCGACGTCCGGTTCGGCCCGCCGATCACCGTTCCGCCCGGCGGCGACCTGGTCGCCGCGACCGAGGCGCTCGGACACACCCTGACCTCGATGCTGGAGTCGGTGCAGCGACTGCCCGCGCACCTGCCACGCGACGGCGAGCACGCGCCGTGGTACCCCGCGCACCTCGGCGGCCACGCCCCCGACCGCCGCGCCGCGCTCGCCCTGGACGACGTGCCGCGCTCCGCGGTGCGGCCCACCTGGGGGCCTGCGCTCGACCCACTACCGTGAACCTCATGGGGACCCTGCCGCAGCGCCAGCGAGTCGGTGCGTACGCCGTGATCCTGCGCGACGACCGGATCCTGCTGAGCCGGCTGTCGTCGATCGTGACGGCCGAGGAGCTGTGGACGCTGCCGGGCGGGGGACTCGACCACGGCGAGGACCCGCGGGACGCCGTGGTCCGCGAGATCCACGAGGAGACCGGCCTGACCGCCGAGGTGGGGGAGACGGCCCGCGTCTACTCCGCGCACCTGCCCAGCGCCTGGCGCGAGGGCCGGCGGATCGACGCCCACGCGCTGCGCATCGTGTACGACGGCTGGGTGCCGGTCGACGCCCCGGAGCCGCACGTGGTCGAGGTCGACGGGTCGACCGCCGAGGCGGCCTGGGTGCCCGTGCGTGACGTGCTCGACGGGACCGTGCCCGTCGCACCCCTGGTCATCGAGTCGCTGCGCGACCACCGGCCGTTCCGCAAGCAGCGGGTCGCGGCCTACGCCCTGGTCGTCCGCGACGAGCAGGTGCTGCTCACCCGCATCTCCGAGCGTGGCTACCACAGCGGGTCGTGGACCCTGCCCGGCGGCGGGGTCGACCACGGCGAGTCGCCGCGCGAGGCGCTGGAGCGGGAGATGGTCGAGGAGTGCGGGGTCACCTGCACGGTCGGCACGCTGCTCGACGTGCACGACGCGCACTTCAGCGGCACCGCCCCCTCCGGTCGCCACGAGGACTTCCACGCGGTCCACCTCGTGTTCGAGGCCGAGGTCGCCCCGGACGCGGAGCCCCGCGTGGTGGAGGTGGACGGCACCACCGACGCGGTGGCCTGGGTGCCGCTGGCCGAGGTGGGCTCGGCACCGTACCCGGTCCTGGAGCTCGTCCGGCACGCGCTCGAGGTCCACGGCGACCGGCTCCAGCGCGGCCGGGCCTGACAGCGGCCGGGGGGCTGCCCACGGACCGGCGACCGGCGGGTCCCGTGCCGGTGCCCGGTTATCGTGGGGCGGTGGATGCGCCCGACCTCGTTGCCGAGCTCCGGGCGCGGGGGATCTCCGACGTCGACGACTCGAGCCTGACCCGCGCCCTCTACTCCTCCGACGCGTCGCTCTACCGGGTGGTGCCCCGGGCGGTGGCTCGTCCCCGGCACGCCGACGACCTGCTCGCGCTGCTCGACGCGTCCCGGGCGCTCGGCGTCCCGCTGACGATGCGCGGGGCCGGCACCTCGATCGCCGGCAACGCGGTCGGGCCCGGCATCGTCGTCGACACCCTCAAGCACCTCAACCAGGTGGTCTCCGTCGACCCCGAGGCCGGCACCGCGGTCGTGCAGCCCGGGGTCGTGCACGCCGACCTGCAGCGGGCGGCGGCACCGCACTCGCTGCGGTTCGGGCCGGACCCGTCCACCCACACCCGCTGCACGATCGGCGGGATGATCGGCAACAACGCCTGCGGCTCGCGGGCCCTCGGCTACGGCCGGACCGCCGACAACGTGGAGGGGATGCGGGTCGCGTTCGGCACCGGCGAGGTGGTCTCGACAGGCTCGACCAGCCGGGGCCGGCTCGACCACCGGGGCCGGCTCGACCGGGGCTGACGCCGTCGAGCCCGGCCCTGGCCGCCCTGGTCGACGAGCACCTCGCGCACGTGCGGACGTCCTTCGGCCGCTTCTCCCGCCAGGTCAGCGGCTACTCGCTCGAGCACCTGCTCCCCGAGAACGGCCGCCGGCTGGACCGGTTCCTGGTCGGCTCGGAGGGCACGCTCGGGCTGGTGCTCGAGGCGACCGTGCGGCTGGTGCCCGAGGAGTCCGGTCGGCTGCTGGTCCTGCTGGGCTACCCGTCCATGGTCGAGGCCGCCGACGCGGTGCCCGCCCTGCTGGCGGCCGGCGGCGGCCGGCTGATCGCCTGCGAGGGCCTCGACGCCCGGATCGTCGACCTGGTCCGGGCCCGGGGCGGGGGCGTGCCCGACCTCCCGCGCGGCGCGGGCTGGCTGTTCGTGGAGGTCGCCGGCGACGACGCGCCGGCCCTGGCGAGCCGGCTGGTCGCCGAGTCCGCCGCCCTCGACAGCCGCGTGGTCTCCGACGCCGCCGAGTCGGCCGCGCTGTGGCGGATCCGCGAGGACGGCGCCGGGCTCGCGGCCCGCAGCCTGGCCCGGCCGGCGTACTCCGGATGGGAGGACGCCGCCGTGCCGCCCGAGAACCTCGGCGCCTGGCTGCGCGACTTCGACGAGCTGCTGGACGCCCACGGCCTCGACGGCGTTCCCTACGGGCACTTCGGCGACGGCTGCGTGCACGTGCGCATCGACTTCCCCTTCGAGCCCGGCGACGACCGGGGCCGCAAGCTCTTCCGCGACTTCCTGACCGCCTGTGCGCTGAAGCTGCGCGACCACGGCGGTTCGCTGTCGGGCGAGCACGGCGACGGCCGGGCCCGTTCGGAGCTGCTGCCGCTGATGTACGACGCCGAGTCGCTGCGGCTCTTCGGCGCGGTCAAGGCCGTCTGCGACCCCGAGAACCTGCTGAACCCGGGCAACCTGGTCGACCCGGCACCGCTCGACGCCGACCTGCGGCCGGTCCGGCCGCGGCTGCCGATCACGCCGGCGCTGCGCCTCACCCACGACGGGGGGTCGCTCGGCGACGCGGTCCACCGGTGCACCGGCGTCGGCAAGTGCGTGGCGCCGAGGACCAACGGGGTGATGTGCCCGTCCTACCTCGCGACCCGCGACGAGAAGGACTCCACGCGCGGCCGGTCGCGGGTGCTCCAGGAGGCCCTCGACGGGACCCTGGTCCGGGGTCTCGCGGACCCCGCGGTCGACGCGGCGCTCGACCTCTGCCTGGCCTGCAAGGGCTGCGCGTCGGACTGCCCGACCGGTGTCGACATGGCGACCTACAAGGCCGAGGCGCTCCACCAGAAGTACGACGGGCCGGACGCGACCGAGCGGCGGCCCCGCAGCCACCTGCTCCTCGGCCGGCTGCCGCGGTGGGCGGCGCTGGCGGCCCCGGTGGCGCCCGTGGCGAACCGGATGACCCGGCTCGGTCCGGTGGCCCGGCTCGCCAAGGCCGCCGCGGGGATCGACCAGCGCCGGTCGATCCCGTCCTTCGCGCCCAGGACGCTGCGGCGCGGCCGCGCCAAGGGCCTCGACCGGCTGGATCGGCACGGTGTCCAGCCCGACGTGTGGATCTGGGCCGACTCGTTCACCGACCACTTCCTGCCGCAGACCGCGCACGCCGCGATCCGGGTGCTCGAGGCCGCCGGCCTGACGGTGCGGGTGATCCGGGAGGACGCCTGCTGCGGCCTGACCTGGGTCACCACGGGCCAGCTCGACAGGGCCCGCGCGATCATGGAGCGGACCGTGGCCACCCTGGCGCCGTACATCTTCTCCGGCGTGCCGGTCCTCGGTCTGGAGCCCTCCTGCCTGGCCACGCTGCGCAGTGACGCGGTGGAGCTCACCGACGACCCGCGGGCGACCGACGTGGCCGCCGGGGTGCTCACCCTGGCCGAGCTGCTCGCGGACCTCGGGTGGACGCCACCGGACCTCAGCGACGTCACCGTGGTCGCGCAGCCGCACTGCCACCACGCGTCGGTGCTGGGCTGGGAGGCCGACCAGCGGCTGCTGGAGTCCGCGGGGGCGAGCGTGACCCGGGTCGCGGGCTGCTGCGGACTGGCCGGCAACTTCGGCATGGAGCAGGGGCACTACGAGGTGTCGGTCGCGATCGCCGAGACCCACCTGCTCCCCGCGGTGCGCGCGCACGAGGGTGCCGTGGTGCTCGCGGACGGCATGTCCTGCCGGGTCCAGCTCGACGACCTCGCCGGCGTTCCCGCGATTCATCTGGCCGAGCTGCTCGCCTCTAAACTCGAGGCGTGAACCCCCGCCACCGCCGTCTCGTGATCCCGGTGGCCCTGGTGGCACTCCTCCTGCTCGTCGTGATCGCCTCGGTGGTCAAGCGATGAGCGAGCCGCTGCTGCGGGTGCTGTCCCGGATGCGAGGCCACCTGCTCGACCCCGACAGCCTGGTCAAGGCCGTCGCGTCGGGACGCCAGAAGGGGCAGCAGCCCCGCTGGAAGCGGGTGGAGCTGCGCTACGTCGACCTCAAGGCCGGGCGGCACCTCCAGGTCACGGCGTACGACGCCACCCAGGCGCACACCGCCAACCACCTGGCGGGCGACGCCGCGCGGGACGCCGTCGACGACCTCCTCGACCAGCCCTTCGGCAACTGGCACGTCGACACCACGACCCAGAGCCACCAGGTGCGGGTCACCAAGAGGCTCGAGGCCGTCGTCCACACGACCGACCGGACCGCCGAGGTCGAGGTCGACCGCGGCCACGACCGGGACAAGGCCCGGCTGCTGGCCGAGGACGACCCGGTCTTCCGTGCCCTCGGCCTGACCGACGCACAGGGCCGGATGAAGCCGAGCCGTCAGGCGAAGTACCGCCAGGTCGAGGAGTTCCTCCGCCTGCTCGACGCCTCGATCAGCGACGCGCTCGACAAGGGCCACCTGCGCCGACCCACCCCCGAGGACCCGCTGCGGATCGTGGACCTCGGCTGCGGCAACGCCTACCTGACCTTCGCCGCCCAGCGGTACCTCACCTCGGTGCGCGACCTGTCCGTCGTGGTCACCGGCGTCGACGTCAAGGAGCAGTCCCGCGAGCACAACAGCGCGGTGGCGGCCGACCTCGGGGTCGATGCCGAGTTCGTGGTCGGCTCGATCTCGGGCGTGCAGCTCGACGCCCGGCCCGACGTGGTGCTGGCGCTGCACGCCTGCGACACCGCGACCGACGAGGCGCTGGCCCGGGCCGTGGAGTGGGAGGCCCAGCTGGTGCTGGCCGCGCCGTGCTGCCACCACGACATCGCCGCCCAGCTGCGCAAGGCGCCCACGCCCGCGCCGTACGCCATGCTCACCCGCCACGGCATCCTCCGGGAGCGGTTCGCCGACACGCTCACCGACGCCCTGCGGGCCTCGCTGATGAGGCTCTCCGGCTACCGCGTCGACGTGGTGCAGTTCGTGGAGAGCCAGCACACCCCGCGCAACACCCTGCTCCGGGCGGTGCGCACCGGCAGCCCGGTCAAGGGTGGCGGCGTGCGCAAGGAGTACGACGAGCTGGTCGCAGCCTGGTCGCTCCGGCCGCGCCTGGCCCAGCTGCTCGACGAGCCGACCCGCCCCGCCGCCGAGGGCGCCGATGCTTGACCGGGTGCTGGCCGGTGCCGTGGTGGTGCCGTTCCTGATGGGTGCCGCGGCGGCGCCCTCGCACCCCGGGCATGTGGAGTTCTCCTTCCGCGACCCCGCGATCATCGAGTCCAGCGGCCTCGTCGTGGAGCACGGGCTCTTCGTCACCACCAACGACTCCGGCGACTCCGGCCGCGTGTTCACCGTCGACCCGGGCACCGGGCGGACGGTGGGGGTGACCCACTGGTCCGAGGACCCGACCGACGTGGAGGCGCTGGCGCCGGCCGGCCAGGGCGCCGTCTGGGTCGGCGACATCGGGGACAACAGCGCGTCTCGCGACAGCGTGCAGGTCACCCGGGTCCCGGTCGGTCGGGGAGACCGGACGGTCGACGCGACGACCTACGAGCTCACCTATCCGAACGGAGCCGTCAACGCCGAGACGCTGCTCTCGGACCCGGACACGGGTCGGCTCTACGTCGCCACCAAGGACGTCTTCGGCGGCGACCTCTACCAGGCGCCGGCACGGCTCGACGCCACCCGGCCCAACCGGCTGCGGCCGCTGGGACCGGTGCTGCCGATCGCCACCGACGGTGCCTTCCTCCCCGACGGCGAGCACGTCATCCTGCGGGACTACTCCCGCGCCGTCGTCTACACCTTCCCGGGGCTGGAGGAGGTGGGCTCGTTCCGCCTCCCCGACCAGGACCAGGGGGAGGGTCTCGCGGTCACCGCCGACGGAGCCGTCTTCGTCAGCTCCGAGGGGCAGGCCGAGCCGGTGCTGCGGGTGCCGCTGCCCGGGGACGTACGCCGTGCCCTCGCGCCTGCCGCCTCCGCACCCGCGTCACCGTCCGCGTCGCCCTCCGCCGGCTCCGGCACCTTCTCCCGCGAGGGCAGTGAGCTGCCCGAGCAGCCGTACACCGCCCGGCCGGCCTGGCCCTGGTTCCTGACCGCGTGGGTCGTGCTGCTCGCCCTGGTCGTGCTGCTCCGGTCGCTGCGCCGCCGCTGACCGGCTGCCACGGCCACTCCCGCGGGCTCATCCCGCGGGGGCACAATCGGCCCATGGAGATCACCGTGGTCCAGGGCGACATCACCCGGCAGCAGGTCGACGCGGTCGTCAACGCCGCCAACCGGGCGATGCGCGGGGGAGGCGGGGTCGACGGGGCGATCCATGCCGCAGGCGGGCCCGCGGTCCTCGAGGACTGCATCGCCCGCTTCCCGCAGGGTCTCGCGACCGGCGACGCGGGGTGGACCACCGCGGGCAACCTGCCCGCGCGGTGGGTCATCCACGTGGTGGGGCCCAACCACCGGGCCGGCCAGACCGACCGTTCGCTGCTGACCTCCTGCTACGCGCGCGCCCTCGAGGTCGCCGACGAGCTCGGAGCCGGGACGCTCGCCTTCCCGCTGATCAGCGCCGGCATCTACGGCTGGCCCAAGGACGACGCCATCGCGGCTGCGCTGGAGACCCTCGCCACCGCCGAGTCAGCCGCTGTCCGAGGCCCGCCTGGTGGCCTACGACCAGGCGACCTACGCCGCGATCCGTCAGAGCCTGCCGACGACGTAGTCGATGCAGGTCGTCAGCGCCTCGACGTCGGCGGGGTCGACCGCGGGGTACATCGCGATCCGCAGCTGGTTGCGCCCCAGCTTGCGGTACGGCTCGGTGTCGACGATCCCGTTCGCGCGCAGCGTCGCGGCGACCTGGGCGGCATCGATCGACTCGTCGAAGTCGATGGTGCCGATCACCAGGGAGCGGTGGTCGGGGTCGGTGACGTACGGCGTGGTGTACGCCGTCTTCTCGGCCCAGCCGTAGAGCGCGTCGGACGAGGCCGTCGTGCGCTCGACCATGCCGGCCAGGCCGCCCTGCGCGTTCATCCAGTCCAGCTGCTCGGCCATCAGGAACAGCGTGGCGACCGCGGGCGTGTTGTAGGTCTGGTTCTTCCTCGAGTTGTCGATCGCGGTCGGGAGGTCGAAGAAGGCCGGCACGTGGCGGTCGCTCGCGGCGATCTCGGCCGCCCGGTCCAGGGCGGCCGGCGACATGATCGCGAGCCACAGCCCGCCGTCGGAGGCGAAGCACTTCTGCGGGGCGAAGTAGTAGGCGTCGACCTCGGTCAGGTCGACCGGGAGGCCGCCGGCGCCCGACGTGGCGTCGACCAGGACCAGCGCCTCGGCGGCGGTCGTCCCGGCCGGCCGGACCACGGGGGCCATCACCGCGGTGGAGGTCTCGTTGTGGGCCCAGGCGTAGGCGTCCACGCCCTCCTCGGCGACCGCGGCGGGGCGCGAGCCGGGGTCGGAGGAGATCACCGACGGCTCGGCCAGCCAGGGCGCCTGCGCGGCTGCCTTGGCGAACTTCGAGGAGAACTCCCCGAAGGACAGGTGCTGGCTCTTCTCCCGGATCAGGCCGAAGGTCGCGATGTCCCAGAACGCCGTGGCGCCACCGTTGCCCAGCACCACCTCGTGGCCCTCGGGCAGCGAGAACAGCTCGGCGAGCCCCTCGCGGACCCGGCCCACCAGGTCGCGCACCGGCGCCTGGCGGTGCGAGGTGCCCATCAGCGACGTGCCCGTCGCGGCGAGCGCGTCGAGGTGGCCGGTCTGGATCTTGGAGGGACCCGCCCCGAAGCGGCCGTCGGCGGGGAGGAGGTCGGCGGGGATCTGGGGGGCGTCGGTCATGAACAGCCTTCCGGGGTCGGTAGGGAATGACTCCTGACGACGCTGTCAGCCGTTCTATTGTGGCACCCGCCACCCCCGGCATTCTCGAGGAGTCCAGATGAGCACGAACCCCGGCTACGCCGACCAGGCCCGCAAGCGGACCGCCTTCCGCGTGGTGGGCGTCCTCTGCATGGGCACGGCCCTGGTCCTGATCGGGCTGGCCATCGCGGACTTCGTCCACGCCGCCAGCGCCGACGACTTCGACACGCAGCCGACGAAGTTCTGGTACTTCTTCGTGGCGCTGCCGTTCTTCGCGGTCGGCGGCGCCTGCCTGAACGCCGGGTTCATGGGGGCTGCCGCCCGCTACGGCGCCGGCGAGACGATGCCCGTCGTCAGGGACAGCGCGTCCTACCTCAGCGACGGGCAGGGCATCCTCGGCGTCGGCCGCACCGTCGACGACGACCGGGCCGCGGCGTCGACGGTCACCGGGCCGTACTGCAGCAGGTGCGGCGTCCGCAACGACGACACCGCGAAGTTCTGCGACGCCTGTGGCTCGGCGCTGGGCTGAGGTGCCGGCGCTGGAGCTCCGCCGCGTCGGCTACGGCCAGGTCGACGCCATGCGGCTGATCGCCGAGGTCCAGGGTGAGTACGTCCAGCGCTACGGCGGCCAGGACGACACTCCGCTCGAGCACGCCATGTTCGACCCGCCGGCCGGCAGCTTCTACGTCGGCTACCTCGACGGCGAGGCCGTGGCGACCGGGGCGTGGCGGCGCTGCCGCGTGACGGTCTTCGGCACCTCGGAGACCGCCGAGGTCAAGCGGATGTACGTCGTGCCGCGGGTGCGGGGTGCCGGCATCGCCCGTCGGGTGCTGGCCCACCTCGAGGCGACCGCGGCCGCCGCCGGTGCGCAGGCCCTGGTCCTGGAGACCGGCCTGCGTCAGCCCGAGGCGATCGCGCTCTACGAGTCGTCGGGCTACACCCCGGTCCCGGGGTTCGGCCACTACCAGGACTCGCCGCTGTCCCGGTGCTTCGGCAAGCGGCTCTAGCGGCAGGAGGCGCCGACGCAGCTCGTCCCTGGGGACGCCGGGGCCGGTGCGGCGTGCGCCACCTGGCCGGGGAAGCCGCCGGTCACGCCGAACAGGGCGCCCAGGAGGAGCAGGCGGGGGAGGAGGGCGAGGGTCACCAGATGGAGCGCGCGCCGGCAGCCGGTGCACGGGACTTCTTCGGACTCGACGGCCTGGTGCTGCACGGGTCTCCTCTCGTGATCGCCTTCCCGGAACCCGCGGGAGTCTAGGAAAAGATCACCGGCCCGCGCTGGCCGCATCCCCCATTGTGGGGATCAGATGACCATTTCACGGGGCTCCTCCCGCTCGCCGCGCGTCGACACCAGGCTGGTGGTCACGGTGACGGCGAGGATGCCGAGCACCACCCCGAGCGAGGCGAGCGTCGGGATCTCGGGCACCGCCTGCCACTGGAGGTGGCCCCAGTGCAGCGCCAGCTTGGCGCCGATGAACGCCAGGATCGCCGCCAGCCCGTAGCCCAGGTGCACGAGGCGGCCCAGGGCGCTCTCGAGCACGAAGTAGAGCGCCCGCAGGCCGAGGAGGGCGAAGGCGTTGGTCGCGAAGACCAGGTAGGGGTCGCCGGTGATGCCGTAGACCGCCGGCACCGAGTCGATCGCGAAGACGATGTCGGTGGCCAGCACCGCGAGCGCGACGAGCGCGAAGGGGGTCAACGCGCGGCGGCCGGCTCGACGGACCGTGAGCCGCGGGCCGTCGTACTCGTCGGTGACCGGGAGGAGCCGGCGGGCCAGCCGGACCACCCGCATCCTGGAGATGTCGACCTCCTGGTCGTGGCCGCTGAGGGTGTCGCGGAGGATCTTCGCCCCGGTGAGCAGCAGCACCAGGCCGAAGACGAGGAACACCCAGTCGAACGCCGAGAGCGCGGCCGCGCCGAGGGCGATGAAGATCCCGCGGAGCACCAGTGCGCCGACGATGCCGTAGAGCAGCACCCGCTGCCGCAGGGCCGGCGGCACGGCGAACGCGCCGAGCAGCAGCATGAACACGAAGAGGTTGTCGACGCTCAGCGACTTCTCGACGAGGTAGCCGGTGAGGTACTCCACGCCGCGGTCGGTGCCGTGCTGTGACCAGACCCAGCCGCCGAACGCGAGCGGCAGCGCGAGGTAGAACGCAGACCAGCCCAGCGCCTCCCGCAGGGACACCTCGTGCGGTCGGCGGGTGAGCAGGAAGTCCAGCGCGAGCAGCGCGAGGACGAGGCCGATGGTGACGGCCCAGAGGGTGGGGGTGCCGATCGTCGACATGGGGCTCCTCGGACAGTGGATGGTGTCCGAGGTCTTCCTCGACCGGCCGGCTCATGCCAGTTCGGTGCCCATCCGGGACGGCCGCGGGACCGTCGTACTGGCCGGATGGCGCTTCGGGTGAGGTACTCCCCTCGAGCCCCCAGTGTACTGACCCTTTTCAAGGGCTGGTTCCGTGACGGGAACCGGCTCCCGTCAGCCGACGACGAGGTAGCGCTCGTCGTCGATCTCTCGGCCCCAGTAGACGGGCTCGGGCAGCAGCGTCAGCTCCGCCCTCCGGCCGGCCGCCTCGACCAGCGCGACGGTGTCGGCTGCCGCGAGGCCCGCGCCGTTGAACCAGCGGCCTTCGACCAGCAGCAGGCGACCGCCCGGGGCGAGCAGGTCGATCCATCGCTGCAGGGCGGCCGCAGGGTCGGGCATGGCCCAGAGGACGTGGCGGCAGAGCACGACGTCGAAGGTGTGGGGCTCCAGGGGCGGGTTCGAGGCGTCCGCCTCGGCGAAGCGGACGTCTGGCCGATCGCCTCCCTTCTGCCTCGCCAGGCGCACCATCTCGGGGGAGACGTCGACACCGTCCACGGCGTACCCCTCGTCGGCCAGCAGCAGCGAGAGCGTCCCGGTGCCGCAGCCCAGGTCTGCGACCCGGGCAGGCGCGGGCGGCAGGGAGCCCAGCAGCAGGTCACGCCAGGCAGCGCGCACCTTCTCGTCCCGCAGGCCGTGGTCGGCGGCCTCGTCGAAGGAGGCGGCCTCCGCGTCCCACAGGTCGCGGATCTCTTGCAGATCGTCCCGAGGGGTCATGCCGGGGAGCATAGGGGTGGGCGCCGACGGTGACGACGGATCGAGCGTCACTCGCGTCGGGGTCTGCTGCGGATCCAGTCGGGTGGTGGTTGGCCGGGTTTGGGTGGTGGGAGGAACTCGGGTCGGCCGTCGTCGGGGTTGAGGCGGACTTCCCAGGGGGTGTGGTGGATGGTGCGGTGGTGCTGCCCGCACAGGAGCACCAGGTTTCGCGAGCTTGGTGTGGCCGCCGTCGGCCCAGTGGATGATGTGGTGGGCGTGGCACATCACCGGGGGTCTGGTGCAGCCGGGGAAGGCGCAGTGGGCGTCGCGGCAGACCAGGGCCCGCCACAGGGCGGTGGTGACCAGGCGTTGGGTGCGGCCGACGTCGAGGACTTCGCCGTGGGTGCCGAGGGCGATCGGGATCAGGTCGGCGTCGCAGGCCAGCCGGCGGACCACGGAGGGGGCGAGGTCGAGGCCGTCGTCGGTGGTGGACACCGAGGCGCCGAGGGTGGCCCAGTCGATCTGGCCGCGGAGCACGTCCAGGGCTGGTGGTGACCGCGAGGCGGGGGCGGGCGCCGTGGCAGTCCGGTGCCAGGTCGGTGGCCAGCACGTGCTGGCAGGCGGTGACCAGGGCGTCCCACATCCGGGCCCCGTGGTCGCGCGGGTCGGTGGCCTCTTCACAGGTCGCCGGGTCGGTGGCGGGGGCGGGCTTGGTCAGCGGGAGCAGGGCGGCCTTGATGGTGGCGGCGTCCTCCAGGGTGCCGCGGCCGCGGAGCCTCACCCCGCCGGCGCCGTCGTCGGTGATGGAGAGGAACCGGTGGTGGTGCGCGGCCCGGTCTGGGCGGTCGAGGTCCTTCTCGGCGTCGCGTTCGGCCTTGTCGGGGTCGGCGACCTCGGCCAGGTGCCTGGCGGCCTTGGCCAGCTCGGTCGCCGTCAGCTTCGCGGACTGGTCGAGCAGGAACGCCTCGCCCTGCTCCCGCACCCCGGTGTCGCTGGGGCAGCTCCTCGACGGCGGCCACGATCACCGCGGCCTGCTCCGGGGAGACCCGCCCGGCCGCCAGGGCGGCGTGCGTCGCGGTCCGCTCACCGACCAGGACCGGCGCCTGCCGGACCGCCCGGTGCCCCTCGCGGCGGGTGGTGCCCGCCAGGTGGGTGAACCACTCCGCGGTCGACCCCCAGGCCAGCTCCTGCTTGGCGATCCCCCGGGCCTGCACCTCGGCCAGGACCGAGGCCTCCAGCGCGGCCAGGTGGGCCCGGACCGTCTCCAGCTCGGCGACCGTGTCCACGATCTCGCGAGGCGTCCTTGGCGGCCCACAGGGTCTCGTCCAGGCGGGTGAGCAGCCCGTTCGCGCCCGCGACCACCCCGGCCGGGGTGGTGGGGAACTCGGTGGGCTGCTCCATGACCCGACTCAACCAGAGGGCACCGACAGTGACGGGCCCCTGGCCTGTGCATATCTCACATAGTGAGACGTTATCCGAAGAAAGTTTCGAGGAATCTTCGGACCGGGCCGCGGCCCCGCAGGCGACCCGCCGGCCGGGCAGCAGCGGCAACCTCAGGCGGAGCCGTCCCGCCGTAGCTGCCAAAGACCGCAACCCGAGTAGACCCGCCGCCCGGAAGGCAGCAGTGCCCCGAAGTGGACCGGTCCGGCGTAGCTGCCACGGCCGCAACCCGAGCGGGCCCGCCGGCCGGAAGGAACCGCAACCCAGACGGACCCGATCCGCCGTCGCCCCCAAAGACCGCACCAGCAGACCCGCCGCACGGTTCGATCACGCGGTCCACGAAACGTCTGACAGACGCGTGCGACCGACCTACCCTCGTTCGGTGTCTCGGATCCGTACCACCCTCGCCCTTGCCCTATTTCTCCTCCTGGCCCTGACGTCGTCACCGGCGTCGGCCACCCCGCTCGAGGACTACGCGTCCTACCAGCCGCAGACGAAGTGCTCCCCGCGTGCCAAGCCCGGCACGACGTACCTCGGCAAGCGCCTGGTGAAGCGGTTCGGCGGCGGTTTCGGGCCGATCTCGCGCTCCTGCGGCAGCGGCGGCACCTCCGAGCACAAGGAGGGCCGGGCCTTCGACTGGATGCTCGACGCGAGCAAGAAGTCCGACCGCAAGCGGGCGCACGAGTTCATGGACTGGGTCTTCTCGACCGACGGCAAGGGCAACGAGGACGCCCGAGCCCGTCGGATGGGGATCATGTACGTGATCTGGAAGGACCACATGTACTCCGCGTGGAACGGGTTCGAGCGGAGGTCCTACCTGAGCTCGAGCTGCAAGAGCCGCAGGAAGTGCAGCACCACGCTGCGGCACCGAGACCACCTGCACGTCTCGCTGACCCGCAAGGGCGGCAAGGGCCGCACCAGCTGGTACGTCGGTCGGTTGCCGGCCGAGTGACGGCTCAGCGCAGCCGCCACTCGCTCTCGGTGATCAGGTAGACCACCTCACCCTGCTCCCACCCCGGCAGCGGGTCCTCCCACTCGCCGACGTAGGTCTGCACCGGGTGCATGCCGATGCGGTCCAGCACTGCACGCGAACGGCTGTTGACCGCCATCGTCTCGGCGCGCACGCGCTCGAGGTGGAGGGTGTCGAAGGCGTGCGCGAGCAGCGCCTCGGCACCCTCGCTCGCGTAGCCGTGGCCCCAGGCGGAGCGGAGCAACCGGTAGCCCAGCCAGCCGGTGGCGGGCTCCTCCTCGGGGGACTCCCCACGCGCCGTCAGGCACCACCAGCCGACGGCCTCGTCGTCGACGTACCCGACCCAGAAGCCCAGGCCGTGCGCGTCCAGCGTGGCGTCGGTCATGTAGGGCAGCGAGTGCTCGACGACCTCGTCCCGCGGCCGGTCGTGGCCGGTGAGGAAGCGCATCACCTCGGGGTCGGCGTCGATGGCGACGACGACGTCGGTGTGGTCCGGGGTCAGCGGCTCGAGCCGCAGGCGCTCGGTGACCAGGAGCGGGCGCGTCATCCGCGACCGCCCGCTCCGGGACCCGCGGTCAGTCCTGTGCCCATTCCTCGCGCCAGCCGTCGACCTCGTCGGCCTTGCGGGCCGAAGGGCCCGTGTAGACGGCCGAGGGTCGGATCAGCCGCCCGGTCCGCTTCTGCTCCAGGATGTGCGCCGACCAGCCGCCGGTCCGGGCGCACGTGAACATCGAGGTGAACATGTTCGCCGGCACCTCGGCGAAGTCGAGCACGATCGCGGCCCAGAACTCCACGTTGGTCTCGAGCACGCGGTCCGGGCGGCGCTCGCGGAGCTCGGCCAGGGCGGCCTTCTCCAGCGACTCGGCGACCTCGTAGCGCGGAGCGTCGAGCTCGCGCGCCGTACGCCGCAGCACCCGGGCGCGCGGGTCCTCGGCCCGGTAGACGCGGTGTCCGAAGCCCATCAGCCGCTCGCCGGAGTCGAGCAGGCCCTTGACGTAGGAGCGTGCGTCGCCGGACTTCTCGACCTCCTCGATCATGCCGAGCACCCGCGAGGGGGCGCCGCCGTGCAGCGGGCCGCTCATCGCGCCGATGGCGCCGGAGAACGCGGCGGCGACGTCGGCGCCGGTGCTGGTGATGACGCGGGCGGTGAAGGTCGAGGCGTTCATGCCGTGCTCGGCGGCCGAGGACCAGTAGGCGTCGATCGCCTTGACGTGCTTCGGGTCGGCCTCGCCCTTCCAGCGGGTCAGGAACTTCTCCGCGAGGGTCGTGCCCTTGTCGACCTCGGACTGCGGGACCACCGGCATGTTCAGCCCGCGGGCCGACTGCGCGGCGTACGACAGGACCATGACGGCCAGCCGCCCGATGTCCTCGCGGGCCTGCTCGTCGCTGATGTCGTAGGTCTGGCGGAACCCGAACGCCGGCGCCAGCATCGCCACCGCCGCCTGCACGTCCACGCGCACGTCACCGGTGTGCACCGGCAGGTTGTACGGCTCGGCGGGCGCCAGGCCCGGGGTGTAGCTGCCGTCGATGAGCAGCCCCCAGACGTTCTCGAACGGCACCCGGCCGACGATGTCCTCGATGTCCACGCCCCGGTAGCGCAGGGCGGAGCCTTCCTTGTCCGGCTCGGCGATCTCGGTCTCGAACGCAACGACACCTTCGAGTCCGTGGTGTACCTCGGTCATGCGCTCGCGACTCCTCTGCTCGTTGTGCGCCCGTCGACTCGGGCGTGCCGGGACGCATTCTGCACCCGTGACCGGATCGTCGCACCTGACCGGCGCCACCGCCTAGGGTCAGGAGCATGGCGACTGTGGACGGAACCGGACGGATGGACCTGGCCTCCCTGCGTGAGGAGTACACGCGTGCCGGGTTGGCGGAGGACGACCTCGCGCCCGACCCGTTCGCCATGTTCGACCGGTGGATGCACGACGCGGTCGACGCCGACCTGTACGACGCGAACGCGATGGTCGTCGCGACGGTCGGGGCGGACTTCGCGCCGTCCGCGCGGATGGTGCTGCTCAAGGGATTCGACGAGCGGGGGTTCGTCTTCTTCACCAACACCGGTTCGCGCAAGGGGCACGAGCTGGCCGGCAACCCGCGCTGCGCGCTGCTGTTCCCCTGGCACCCGCTGGAGCGCCAGGTGCGGGTCGACGGGGTGGCGGCGCCGCTGGACCGCGACGCCGTGGAGGAGTACTTCGCGGCGCGGCCCCGCCGGTCCAGGCTCGGGGCCTGGGCCTCGCACCAGTCCCGGGTGGTGAGCGGCCGCGACGAGCTGAGCCTGGCGTACGCCGAGGCCGACGCCCGCTACCCGGACGAGGTGCCGGCGCCGGAGGAGTGGGGTGGGTACCGGGTGCACGCCGAGGCCGTCGAGTTCTGGCAGGGGAGGCCGGGGCGGATGCACGACCGGCTCGTCTACCGGCGCGCCGGCGCCGGCTGGGCGACCGAACGACTCGCCCCCTGATCCTCTCGCAAAGGAGTTGTGAGTGAGCGCTCACTCACTTACTCTGGTGCGGTGACCCCCCGCGCCGCCGCCATGGCTCCCGACGACCGCCGCAAGGCGATCCTCGACGTGCTCGTCCCGCTCATCGTGGAGCGGGGCGGTGACGTCAGCACCCGGGAGATCGCCCAGGCGGCCGGCATCGCGGAGGGCACGATCTTCCGGGTCTTCCCCGACAAGAAGAGCCTGATGATGGCGGCGGCCGAGGAGGCGATCAACCCCGCCGACGGCCAGGCCGCCTTCGACGAGGCGATGGCCGGCGTCGAGGGGCTGCACGCCCAGGTCGTCGTCGCGGCCGAGCGGGTGCTGGACCGGATGCGCCTCACGATGTCGGTGATGATGGCCGTCCGCCAGCAGCTCCACGAGCACCACGAGCACGAGGCGGAGGCGGGACGCGGCAAGCCGGCGTTCGGCCCGCCGCCGTTCGTGATGAAGGCCCAGGAGGACCTGCACCGCCGGCTCACCGGCCTGTTCGAGCCGCACCGCGACGAGCTGGCCGTCGAGCCGTCCGTCGCCGCCGCCGCGCTCCGCTCCCTGATCTTCGGGGCGAGCCGTCCCGAGCTGGGGATGACCCCGGCGCTCACTCCCGACCAGATCGCGGACCTGCTGCTCGACGGCGTCCGCAGGAGGAACCACTGATGCTGCTCCGACTGCTCCGGATCCACCTCCGGCCCTATCGCGCGTGGCTCGCGGCCGTCGTCGTGTTCCAGTTCGTCGGGGTCGTGGCGATGCTGTACCTGCCGACGCTGAACGCCGACATCATCGACAACGGCGTCGCCACCGGCGACACGGGCTACATCGTCCGCACCGGCGCCGTGATGCTCGCGGTCTCGCTGGCGCAGATCGTCTGCTCGGTCGCGGCGGTCTGGTTCGGCGCTCGTACGGCGATGGGCTTCGGCCGCGACGTCCGTGCGGCGCTGTTCCGCCGGGTCGGGACGTTCTCGCAGCGCGAGGTGCAGCACTTCGGCCCGCCCTCGCTGATCACCCGGGGGACCAACGACGTCCAGCAGGTGCAGATGCTGGTGCTGATGGCCTGCACCATCGCGATCTCCTCCCCGATCATGATGGTCGGCGGCGTGGTCATGGCGCTGCGCGAGGACGTCGGGCTCGGCTGGATCCTGGCCGTGGTCGTCCCCGCGCTGTTCCTGTCCGTCGGCCTGGTGGTCAGCCGGATGGTGCCGAGCTTCCGGCTGATGCAGTCCCGCATCGACGAGGTCAACCGGGTGCTGCGCGAGCAGATCACCGGGATCCGTGTGGTCCGCGCGTTCGTGCGCGAGCCCCACGAGACGGAGCGGTTCGCCGGCGCCAACGGCGACCTGACCGAGGTGGCGGTGCGGGCCGGTCGCTGGATGGCCACGATGTTCCCGCTGGTGATGCTGGTCGTGAACGTCTCCAGCGTGGCCGTCATCTGGTTCGGCGGGCACCGGGTCGACAACGGGCAGATGCAGGTGGGGGCGCTGACGGCGTTCCTGGCCTACCTGATGCAGATCCTGATGTCGGTGATGATGGCGACCTTCATGCTGATGATGGTGCCGCGCTCCGCGGTCTGCGGCGACCGCATCATCGAGGTGCTCGACACCGACACCTCGGTCGTCCCGCCGGTCGACCCGGTCGCGCCGGACACCACCCGGCGCGGCTGGCTCGACCTGGACGGCGTCGTCTTCTCCTACCCCGGGGCCGAGTCGCCGGTGCTCTGCGACGTCTCGTTCGTGGCCCGGCCCGGCCAGACGATCGCGGTCATCGGCTCGACGGGCGCCGGCAAGTCCACCCTGGTCAACCTGGTGCCCCGGCTGTTCGACGTCACGTCCGGCACGATCTCGGTCGGGGGAGTCGACGTACGACGCCTCGACCCCGACACGCTCTGGTCGCAGATCGGGCTGGTGCCGCAACGCGCCTACCTCTTCAGCGGGACCATCGCGAGCAACCTGCGCCACGGCAAGCAGGATGCGACCGACGAGGAGATCTGGGAGGCGCTGAGGACCGCCCAGGCGGCCGACTTCGTGGCGGAGCTGCCCGAAGGCATCGAGGCGTCGGTCGCGCAGGGTGGCACCAACTTCTCCGGTGGCCAGCGCCAGCGGCTGGCCATCGCCCGGGCCCTGGTCCGCAAGCCGGGGATCTACCTCTTCGACGACTCCTTCTCCGCCCTGGACCTGGCCACCGACGCCCGGCTCCGGGCGGCGCTCGGGCCGGTCACCACCGACTCGACCGTCGTGATCGTCGCCCAGCGGGTGTCCACGATCATCGACGCCGACCTGATCCTGGTGCTGGAGGACGGGATGGTCGTCGGCCGTGGCACCCACGAGGAGCTCCTCGAGAGCTGCGGGACCTACCAGGAGATCGTCACCTCCCAGCTGAGCAGCGAGGACGCGGCATGACGCAGCAGAACGATGTGGTCTCGACAGGCTCGACCACCGAGGAGGGCCAGGGCTCGACCACCGAGGAGGGCCAGGGCTCGACCACCGAGGAGAGCCAGGGCTCGACCACCGGCGCGAGCAGGCCGACGCCGAAGGGCAGGGCCCTCGCGGCCACGGAGCGCATCCAGGCGCCGGTCGGCGGCCCCGGCCGCGGACCGATGGGCGGCGGCATGGTCGGCCAGAAGGCGATGGAGTTCGGACCGTCCGCCCGGCGACTGGTCGCCCAGATGCGGCCGGACCGCGGGAAGGCGATCGCCGTCGTCCTGCTCGGCACCGCCAGCGTCGGCCTGATGTCGATCGGGCCACGCATCCTGGGCCAGGCCACCGACCTGGTCTTCTCGGGCCTCTTCAGCTCGAAGCTGCCCGCCGGCGTCACCCAGGCGGAGGCGGTGCAGGGGCTGCGCGACCGGGGCGACGGGAAGCTCGCCGACATGCTGGCCGCGATGGACCACGTCGTGCCCGGTCAGGGCGTCGACTTCGCGGCCGTGGGCAACGTGCTGCTGGTCGTGCTGGCGGTGTACGCCGGCGCCGCGCTGCTCGGCTGGCTGCAGGGCTTCGTCCTCAACACGGTCGTGCAGAACACCGTCTATCGGATGCGCGAGGGGGTCGAGGCCAAGATCAACCGGCTGCCGCTGGGCTACTTCGACCGCTCCCCGCGCGGGGAGCTGCTGAGCCGGGTCACCAACGACATCGACAACGTCAGCCAGACCCTGCAGCAGACCATGAGCCAGCTCATGACCTCGTTGCTGACCGTGATCGCGGTGCTCGCGATGATGCTGTGGATCTCCCCGCTGCTGGCGCTGATCGCGCTGGTCTCGGTGCCGGTCTCGCTGCTGGTGACCCGGGCGATCATGAAGCGCTCGCAGGGCATGTTCGTCGCCCAGTGGCGGCGTACCGGGCGCCTGAACGCACACATCGAGGAGACCTTCTCCGGCCACGCGCTGGTCAAGGTGTTCGGGCGCCAGCACGAGGTCGAGGAGACCTTCGCCGAGGAGAACGACGAGCTCTACCGGGTCAGCTTCGGGGCGCAGTTCGTCTCCGGGCTGATCATGCCGTCGATGATGTTCGTCGGGAACCTCAACTACGTCGTCATCGCGGTGGTCGGCGGGCTCCGGGTGGCCACCGGGACGCTGTCCCTGGGCGAGGTGCAGGCGTTCATCCAGTACAGCCGCCAGTTCACCCAGCCGCTCACCACCGTGGCCTCGATGATGAACCTGCTCCAGTCCGGGGTCGCCTCGGCCGAGCGGGTCTTCGAGCTGCTCGACGCCGAGGAGGAGCCGGTCGACGCGCCCGCCACGGCCACGCCGGCGGTACGCCGGGGCGAGGTCGCCTTCGAGGACGTCGCGTTCCGGTACGACGAGGACCAGCCGCTCATCGACGACCTCTCGCTGGTGGCCCGGCCCGGCCAGACCGTCGCGATCGTCGGACCCACCGGCGCCGGCAAGACCACCCTGGTCAACCTGGTGATGCGCTTCTACGACGTCGACGCCGGCCGGATCACGCTGGACGGCGTCGACATCACCGCGATGCCTCGCTCGGCCCTGCGCGGCCAGATCGGCATGGTCCTGCAGGACACCTGGCTCTTCGAGGGGACGATCCGCGACAACATCGCCTACGGGCGGCCGGACGCGACCGAGGAGCAGGTGCTCGAGGCCGCGCGGGCGACGTTCGTGGACCGGTTCGTGCACTCCCTGCCCGACGGCTACGACACGGTCATCGACGAGGAGGGCAGCAACCTCAGCGCCGGTGAGCGCCAGCTGGTGACCATCGCCCGCGCCTTCCTCACCGACCCGGCGCTGCTGATCCTGGACGAGGCGACCTCCTCGGTCGACACCCGCACCGAGCTGCTCCTCCAGCACGCGATGGCGGCGCTGCGCACCGACCGCACCAGCTTCGTGATCGCCCACCGGCTGAGCACCATCCGCGATGCCGACCTGATCCTGGTGATGGAGCACGGCGCCATCGTCGAGCAGGGCACCCACGACGAGCTCCTGCACGCCGAGGGCCCCTACGCCCGGCTCTACAACGCCCAGTTCACCCAGGCCGTCGCCTGATGCCGCGTCGTCCGGTCCGGGGTGCGTCAGGACGCACTCGGAACCGTACGACCGGTAAATGTCTTGAAGCGGCGGCAGCCCGGACCTACGGTGGTCGCACACGGGAAAGGAGGTGGTCCGAAGAATGAATTCTTATGGGACGCGTGAGGTGGCTGCCCGCTAGCAGCAACCGTCAGCGAAGTACTGCTGGCGAATCCACAGCAGCTACCCGACCCGCAGACGATCCGGTCATCACGTCCACCGGAGCGGGCCTCAGTCGAGGTCCACGTCTGCGGGTCGCTGCATTTCCCGGTCCGCCGGCTCCTCCCGGGTGAGCGCGGCGAAGACGCTCAGCGCCCCCCAGGTCATCAGCAGGCACAGCCCGAGCCGCAGCGCGGCCACGTCGGATGACAGGGTCCCGCTGACGCACGCAGCCCACAGGGCCGGCGAGCCGATCAGTGCGGCGCCGGCCAGCACCGGCCACGACAGCGGGCTCATCGGGCCACCACCGCCCGGGTCTCCACCGCCACGACGCCCTCGGAGCGGATCTGCTCAGCGCCGGTGAGCTCCTGGTAGGACAGCACCGCCAGCCGCGGCAGCGCCGGGTGGGTGAGCCGGCGTACCGCCGCGCGCACCTGGGGTGCGCACACCAGCACCGGCCGCAGGTTGCGGTTCTCCACCTCGGCGGTCAGCTGGATCAGCTGGGACAGCACGCCCTGGGCGCTCTCGGGGTCCAGGGCCATCACCTGTCCCTGGTCCGAGGGGCGCAGCGACTCGAGCATCCGCTGCTCGAGCTGCGGGTCGAGCGTGAGCACGTGCAGGGTCCTCTCGGTGAGGTACGGCGCCACGATGGCCGGACCGAGCGACTGCCGGGCCGCCTCGACCAGGGCGTCGAGCTCCTTGGTCCGGGCGGCCCGCAGGGACAACGCCTCGAAGATCCGCACCAGGTCCCTGATCGAGACCCCTTCGTCGAGCAACGACTGCAGCACCCGCTGGACCTCGCCGAGGCTGAGCTGCGCCGGTGTGAGCTCCTCCACGACGACCGGGTGGGCGCGCTTGACGACGTCGGTGAGCATCCGCACGTCCTCGCGGCCCAGCAGGCGGGCCGCGTGCTGGGTCACGACCTCGGCCAGGTGGGTGGTGACGACCGAGGCGCGGTCGACCACGGTGGCGCCGCTCAGCTCGGCCTGGCTGCGCAGGTCGGTGGAGATCCACTTCGCCTCCAGCCCGAACACCGGCTCCTGGGTGGGGTCGCCGGGCAGCGAGCCGAGGAAGTCGCCGATCGCCAGCACGGTGCCGGGGGGTGCCTCGCCTCGGGCGACCTCGATGCCGAACAGCATGATCGCGTAGGTCCGTGGCGGGAGCTCGAGGTTGTCGCGGGTGCGCACGGGCGGCGCCACGATGCCCAGGTCCACCGCGAGCTTGCGGCGCAGGGCCTTGACCCGCTCGAGCAGGTCGCCACCGGCGCCCGGGTCGACGAGGTCGATGAGGTCGGGGGAGAGCTCCAGGCCGAGCGGGTCGACCTGGATCTCGGCGGCGAGCAGCTCGGGGGTGTCCGCGGGCGGCAGCGCGCTCGCGGGCGACTCCGCGGCCGGCTCCGGCGCCTGCGGCACCCGGGATGAGGCCAGCAGCATCACGCCGCCCGCCAGGATGAACGGGATCTTGGGCAGCCCGGGGATCAGGCACAGGCTCAGCGCGGCGAAGCCGGCCACCCGCAACGGGGTCTGGTTGGCGGTGATCTGGCGGACGATGTCCGACCCCATGTCGTCCTCGCCGGTCGACCGGGTGACGATCAGGCCGGTGGCGACCGACAGCAGCAGCGCGGGGATCTGCGAGACCAGGCCGTCACCGATCGACAGCAGGCTGTAGGTGGTCATCGCGTCGCCGAACGGCAGCCCCAGCTGGCCCACCCCGACGGCGAAGCCGCCGATGAGGTTGACCAGCGTGATGATGATGGCCGCGATGGCGTCGCCCTTGACGAACTTCGAGGCACCGTCCATCGCGCCGTAGAAGTCGGCCTCGGCGTGCACCTCCGCGCGCCGGCGCCGCGCCTGCTCCTCGTCGATCAGGCCCGAGTTGAGGTCCGCGTCGATGGCCATCTGCTTGCCGGGCATCGCGTCGAGGGTGAAGCGGGCGCCGACCTCCGCGACCCGTCCGGCGCCGTTGGTGATGACGACGAACTGGATCACGAGCAGGATCGCGAACACGATCAGGCCGACGATCAGCGAGCCACCGACCACGAAGTGGCCGAAGGTGTCGATCACCTTGCCGGCGTACCCGTCGAGCAGCACCAGCCGGGTGGCGCTGACGTTGAGCGCGAGCCGGAACAGCGTCATCACCAGGATCACCGCGGGGAAGGCGGCGAAGTCGAGCGGCCGGTGCACGAACATCGCGACCATCAGCACCAGCAGGGCGCCGGTGATGTTCAGGGCGATGAGCAGGTCCAGCACGATCGCCGGCAGCGGCACCACCAGCATCACGACGATCATCACGATGCCGACCGGAACACCCAGCTGGGTCAGTCGCTTCAGGGGCATTGTTCGCCTCTCGGGGTCGCTGGGTCAGGCGCCCTCCGTGGCACCGCTCTCGACTCCGTCCTGGCGTCGGCCTTCCGATCGGCCGCTGAACACCGGATCTGAGGGGTTGCGCCGGCGGCGGCCGGCCACCGGCACCGGCGGCAGGTCGGCCTCGTGGCGCGGACTGCGGTGCTCCCCGCCGTGCTGGCCGCGGCCGCGGCGGCTGATCACGAACGCCAGCACCTGGGCCACGGCCGCGAACAGCTCCGGGGGGATCTCCTGCCCGACGACCGTGGAGGAGTACAGCGCCCGGGCCAGCGGCACGTCGCGCACGAGCGGCACCCGGGCGTCGTCGGCGCGTTCGCGGATCGCCCCAGCGATCACGCCGGCACCGCGGGCCACCACCCGGGGCGCCCCCCGCTCCGGCTCGTAGCGCAGCGCGACCGCGACGTGGGTGGGGTTGACCAGCACCACGTCGGCCGTGGGGACGTCGGCCATCATCCGGTTCCGGGCGGCGGCGAGCTGGCGGGACCGGATGGCGCCCTTGACCATCGGGTCGCCCTCGCTCTGCTTGTGCTCCTGCTTGACCTCCTGCTTGGTCATCCTCGTCTGCTTGCCGACCCGTCGCCGCTGGACGGCGTAGTCGGCGGCAGCCATGACCAGCCCCGCGAGCGCGACGTTGCGGATCAGGGCGGCGGCGTTCGCCGACACCGCCTCCAGCACCGTCCGGATCGGGACCAGGCCGCCGAGCAACGGGGTCATCGCCGACACCGAGGCCCAGACCAGCCCGCCCACGACGCCGCTCTTGAGGAGCATCTTGGCGCCCTCCCACAGCGACTTCAGCCCGAAGATGCGCTTGGCGCCCTTGATCGGGTCCAGCTTCGACAGCTTGGGCTTGATCGACTTGGTGGCCAGGAAGAAGCCGCCCTGGGCCAGCGCGCCCGCGACGCCGACCACCATCACGCCGGAGCCGAGCGCGACCAGGACCAGCAGCACGTGCCGCAGGCCCCGGCCGAGCAGCTCCCACGCGAGCCCGGGGCTGGCGTTCCCGGCGGCGGTGAGGCTGGTGACCATGACCTCCCGCAGCGCCCCGAGCTCGTGGGCCAGCAGGGACGGCAGGGTGACCCCGAGCAGCAGCACCGCGGACCAGGCACCGAGCTCCTGGGTGCGCGGGACCTGGCCCTCCTTGCGGTTCTGCTTGCGGCGCTTCGGGGTGGGCTTCTCGGTCTTCTCCTCGCTCATCCGGGGCTCATCCGGGCTCATCCGGGGCTCATCCCGCTCATCCCGCACCCGCCAGGGTGGCCATCGCCTGGGTGGCGAGATCGACCAGGCGCGACACCGCCGTGGGCAGCACCGGCAGCGCCAGGCCGAGCAGCAGCAGGGTCAGCCCGATCTTCGCGGGGAACATGACGTTGATGGCGTTGAGCTGGGGCGCGACCTTGGTCAGCAGCGCCAGGCCGAGGTCGGCGAGGAAGAGCACCGCGATCATCGGCAGCGCGATCTGGACGGCGGTGACGAAGAACAGCCGGAAGGCCGTGAGCAGCACGTCGGGGGCGCCGCCCCAGTCCGGCGTGGTCCCCAGGGGCAGGAAGTGGAAGGTGCGCAGCAGCCCGCCGATCACCAGCAGGTGGCCGCCGCTGACGAACAGCAGGGTGGTCGCGATCAGCTGGTGGAAGGTGCCGAACACGGTGCTGGAGTTCATCGAGAGCGGGTCGAAGCCCTGCGCCAGCGAGAAGCCGCCGAAGACGTCGACCAGGCTGCCCGCCGCCGCGATCGCCGCCAGCAGCAGGTGGGTGACGAAGCCCATCGCCACACCCACCAGGACCTGGGTGCCCACGTTGAGGAGCAGCCCCACCGTGTCCAGCGGGATCGCGTCCGCGGCGGGGACGACCGCGAAGGCGAGGCCCAGGGAGAGGACCACCTTGGCCATCACCGGGACCGAACGCCCCGCGAACGGCGGGACGACCGCCAGCCAGGACAGGATCCGGATCGAGGCGAGCAGGTAGGCCACCAGGGGCGCACCCGCCACCGTGAGCGTCATCGTCCGGCGCCGCTCAGCCGAGCATGGACGGCAGCGACTCGAACAGGTCGGTGGTGAAGGTCACCAGCGTGTGCAGCATCCAGTTGCCGCACAGCAGGAGCGCCAGGCCGACGCCGATGAGCTTGGGCACGAAGGCGAGCGTGACCTCCTGGATCTGGGTCATCGACTGGAACAGCGAGACGGTGAAGCCGATGACCAGCGAGGTGAGCAGGATCGGCGCCGAGAGCTTGAGGGCGACCAGCATGGTGCGCAGCGCCAGCTCGATGATGACGGTGTCGGACACGGCGCCTACCCGTAGCTCGCGACGAGCGACTTGATGACCAGCGCCCATCCGTCGACCAGGACGAAGAGGAGCAGCTTGAACGGCAGCGACACCATCACCGGCGGCATCATCATCATGCCCAGCGCCATCAGCGCCCCGCTGACGACCAGGTCGATCACCAGGAACGGGATGAAGATGATGAACCCGATGATGAACGCCTGCTTGAGCTCGCTGAGCACGAAGGCCGGCACCAGCGTCGTCGTCGGCACCTCGCTGCGGTCGCTGGGCAGCTTCCGGTCCGCGACGCTGGTGAGCAGCATCAGCTCGTTGTCGTCGGTGTTGTCGAGCATGAAGTCGCGCAGCGGCTCGATGCCGTCGGCGAAGGCGACCGCCGCGTTCTTCTGCCCGTCGAGGTAGGGCTGCACGCCGGCATCGTTGATGTCGGACAGGACCGGACCCATGATGAAGACGCTGAGGAACAGCGCCAGGCCGGCGAGCACCTGGTTGGGCGGGGTCTGCTGCAGGCCGAGGGCGTTCCGGGTCAGGCCGAGCACCACCAGGATCTTCGTGAACGCCGTGCAGGAGAGCAGGATCGCGGGCAGCAGCGAGAGCAGCGTGAGCGCGATCAGGATCGTGACCGACGAGCTGGGCTTGTCGGTCAGGCCGCCGAGGTCGATCGTCACGCCGTTGCCGCCGGACGGCCCGGCGGGCCCCTTCGGCCCGGTGGGATCGGCGTACGCCGGAGCCGCGGTGAGGATCCAGGCCGCCGTGACTCCTCCGAGGACCCAGAACGCGTGGCGCAGGCGGAGCGCGAGGCTCACGACGCGCGCCGGGTGGCGGCCGCGAGGGCCTGACGCCAGGTGGCCGCGCTGAGCACGGAACCCGCGAGCGCACCGTCGGACCGGGCCGCCACGAGCGTGGGGCCCTCGGCGCGGTGGGCGCCGGCGGCGGGTGCCACCACGGCCTGCGGGGCGGGCAGCTCCAGCTCGTCCGGGTCCAGCTCGGTGAGCACCCGGACCTGCTGCTCGCTGGTGCCCAGCACCAGCACGCGCGACCCGACCGCCACGACGGACACGCTGGTGCCGCGGGTCAGCGGCTGCCGGTGCAGGACGCGCACCAGGTCGCCGTGCCCGCTCCGGCCGCGGCGCGCCGCGATCCGCGCCAGCAGCAGCATCAGGCCCACGACGACCGCCAGGGAGAAGACCAGGCGGAGGGCAAGCTCGAGCACCGGTCAGCCCCCGGCGGTGTCGGTGACGATCTCGGTGACGCGCAGGCCGAAGTCCTCGTCGACGACGACGACCTCCCCACGGGCGATCAGCCGGCCGTTGACGAGCAGGTCGGCCGGGCTGCCGGCCGCCCGGTCCAGCTCGAGGACCGCGCCGGGGGAGAGGCCGAGCAGGTCGCGGACGGTCATCCGGGTGCGACCGATCTCCACGGTGACCTCCATGTCGACGCCGTGCAGCATCTCGATGCCGCGGCGCCGGACTGCCGGCGAGCCACCGCCCAGCGTGGTGCCGACCTGACCCCGGTCGTGGCTGGGGAGGCCCAGGGGCGGGAACGTGGTCTCGGTGGGCGGCAGGACGGCGGGCGCCGACTCGGCGGCCTCCGCGTGTCGGGCCACCTCCTGCAGCACCAGGTCGGGAACCAGGACCGCCGCCACCACGGAGGCGCCGATCAGCGGCACGGCCACGACGGAGGCGCCGAGGTCGGTGACCACGAGGCCGGGGTCCACGGCGCGGCCGACACCGGCCCGGAGGTGCAGGGCGTCGGCGACCGCGTCCAGGGTCGGCTGCACCGCGGCGGCGAGGTCCAGCCCGCCCAGCGGGCTCTGGGACAGGGCGGTCACGAGCTCCTCGCCGACCAGCACCCCGAGCCGTCCCGCGACGGCACCCTCGAGGTCGACCAGCACCGCGCCGGCGAAGTCGGCGGCGAGCTGCGCGGTGGCGGGCAACGGCATGCCCAGGTCGAGATCCTCGGGAGCCGGCAGCACAGCGGCGGCCGCGGCGGCGGCGACCACCGCCAGGTCGGACTCGTCGGTGGTCAGCGGAACGGTGGTCATGCTTTCTCCTTGGGCGTGCCCACGATCAGGGCGGCGAGCCGGGGGCCGCGGGCCCCGGCGGTGGCGTGGGCGAAGGTGGTGCCGTCGACGACGACGTCGAGCGGCGCATCGGCCGGATGGCCCAGCCGGAGCACGTCCCCCGGGGCCAGGTCGGCGAGCGCGTCGGGGCTCAGCGTCGTCGGGCGCACCCGGACGGCCACGTCGACCGGCACCCGCTGGAACTGCAGCAGCAGCTCGGCGGAGGCGCGGGCGCGCTGGGAGCGCTCGCGCTCGGAGACCGGGACCGGGGCGGCGGCCCGGACCAGGTGCGGCAGCAGGCCGGCGAAGGGCAGGCAGACGGTCATCCGGAAGCTGCGCTCGTTGATCTTCAGCTCGAGCGTGGCCACGACCATGACGTCCGAGGCTCCGGCGACCTGGGCGAACTGGGGGCTGTACTCGACCCCGGTGATCATCGGGTCCAGGGGCACCACGCCGGACATCGAGTAGCGCATCTCGCCCAGCAGCCGCTCGACCATCCCGCCGGCGACGCCGCCCTCGATCTCGGTCAACGGGCGGTGCGGCTGCGTCGGCCGGCCCGGGCCGCCGAGCATGTGGTCGATGCAGGTCATCGTCGCGTGCAGCGGGATCTCGAGGACGCCCAGGCTGTGCATCGGCTCCGCGGAGAAGAGCGTGAGGTACGTCAGCCCCTCCAGCGAGTCGATGTACTCGGCGTAGCTGCGCTGCTCGATCGAGGACAGCGTGACCGAGCAGACGGTCCGCAGGGACGAGGTGAACACCGTGGTCGCCTGGCGCGCGAAGCCGTCGAAGGCGAGCTGGAGCATCCGGGAGTGCTCGCGCGACAGCTGGATCGGGCGCCGGAAGTCGTAGCCGGTCGGCTCCGCGCGGGCACGCCGACGGTCCCGGCCGGCCGAGGTGACGGCGCCGGGGTGCGTTCGGGCGGGCGCAGAGGGGGGCACGATCCTGCGAATCGGCCCGCGCGCGCGGTTCCTGAGCGAAACCGGTGATCTCTCACCGGCTCACTGGGTCACGAACTCCGTGAAGTACACCCCCATCACGTCGCCGTCGTACACCTCGGAGAGGTCGGTGGTGAGCTCCTTCTTCAGCAGCCGTCGCTGCTTCGGCTGCGACACCTGCGTCAGGCTCTTGCCGCTGAAGAGGTCGATCGTGACGTCGAGGGCCTTGCTGCCGTCCACCTCGTCGGCGTCGGTGGTGAGCTGCAGCGCCAGCCCGATCTTCAGGTAGTGGCCACCGGCGAGGTTGATCTGGGTCGGGTCCATGGGCATGATCGCGCCCGGCTCGGGCGCGTGCGGAGCCTGCGGCCGCAGGAACCACCAGCCCGCAGCGGCGAGCAGGACGACCACCAGGGCGACGACGAGGATCTTCTTGCGTCGCGAGCCCGGCGGCTCGGCGGGCGTGGCCTCCTCGGTGGTGCGCGGATCGGACGTGGTCAGGGCGGTCACCGTTTCTCCTCCGTCGGTCGCCCCGCACGGGCGAGGTCTGCCATCAGGTCGCGTGAGGCGGCGTCGAGGCTCGAGAGGACGATGATGTCGACGCGCTTGTTGACCTCCTGCGAGCCCGGCAGGCTGGGGTCGAGGAGCGGCCGCTCGTGGCCGAAGGCGGACATCGACAGCCGGTCCGCGGGGACCCGGCCGACCTCGTTGAGCCGGCGGAGCACCGTCACGGCGCGCGCCGCCGACAGGTCCCAGTCGGACGCGTAGTACTTGGGGTGAACGTCGACCTGGTTGGTGTGGCCGTCGATGCGCAGGTCGTCGGGCACGTCCCGCAGCACCGGGGCCAGCACGTCGACCACCTCCTGACCGCGGGGGCTGAGATCGGCCACGTCGGCGTGGAAGACCACGTGCCGGGAGACCAGGCTGACCACCAGGCCGCGATCGTCGATGGCGGTGCGCACGTCCTGGTCCAGCCCGTGACGTCGCAGCGCGCTCTCGATGCGGCGACGGATCTTCTCGAGCCGGTCCACCTCCGCCTGCGCCGCGGCGTACCGCTGCTCCGGGCGGTCCTGCCTCACCGCCGCCGACACCAGGGTCTGCTGGCTCGGCGAGAGCTTCTGGAAGGTCTCCTCGGAGCTCAGCTCCGAGGTGATGCTGGCGCCGTCCTCGTCGAGGATCGAGCTCGAGCCCTTCATGTACGACGTCGTCTGGCCGAAGCCGTCGGCGAGCCCGGACCGCAGCGCGTTGTACTTCTTCTCGTCGACCGAGCTCATCGCGAACATCACGATGAACAGCACCATCAGCAGCGTCAGCATGTCGGCGTAGGTGACCAGCCAGCGCTCGCTGTTCTCGTGCTCCTCCTCCTCGGCGTCGTGGCGCCGCCTTGCGTGGGGGCATCGTCACGCCGCCTCGGCTTCGCGCTCGTCGGCGGGCAGCAGGGAGCGCAGCTTCTGCCCGATCATCCGCGGGTTGGAGCCGGACTGCAGGGCGGCGACCCCCTCGATCGCCAGCTCCATCCGCGCGACCTCCAGCTCGCCGAGGCGCTTGAGGCGGGCGGCGATGGGCAGGAAGATCAGGTTGGCCGAGAGCACGCCCCACAGGGTGGCGACGAAGGCGCCGGCGATGAGGTGGCCCAGCTCCTCGGGGCGGGCGAGGTTCTCGAGCACGTGCACCAGGCCCATGACGGTGCCGATGATGCCGATCGTCGGGGCGTAGCCACCTGCCGCGGCGAAGAACTTGGCCGCCTGGCGGTGCTCCACCTTCTGGGCCTGCACCTCCGACTCCAGCATGTCGCGCAGCTCGTGCGGGTCCGTGCCGTCGATGGCCAGGGTGAGCGCGCGGACCAGGAACGGGTCGTCGATGTCGGACAGCGAGTCCTCGAGCGACAGCAGGCCCTCGCGACGGGCCTTCTCGGCCAGGGTCACGATCGAGGGAACGAGGTCGCCGGCGGTCTGGGCCCGTCCGGTGAAGGCCTGGACCAGGCCGCGCACCGCGAGCCTGAAGTCCGCCACCGTCCCCCCGGCGAAGGCGACCAGCAGCGTCGAGCCGAAGACGAGGAGCATCGGCGGGAAGAGCAGCAGGCTCATCGGGTCGCCGCCCTCGAGGACGTTCGAGACGATGACGACGACCAGCGCGAGGCCGACGCCGATGATGGTGGCCGGATCCATCAGGGCTCCGTCCGGCTCGCCAGGCGCCCGCGGCTGGCAGGGTGCTCGGTGACCGTCCCGAGGCGCGGGGGCGCGGGGTCGCACGCCGGCTCGAGGTGGAGGGACGTGCTCAGCGCCAGGATCTCGGCGCGGTGCCGGCGCACGGCGCTGACGATCTCGCCGAGCGTCTCGGTGACGACGTACTTGGTGCCGTCGACCAGGGTCACGACCGTGTCGGGGGTCGAGTCGATGCGCTCGACCAGGTCCGCGTTCAGGGCGAACACAGACCCCGAGAGACGCGTGAGAGTGATCATGGGCGCACCATCCTTGTGCCGTTCTCGAGTCGCCGTCCGTGGCTCCTCGATGACCTGATCGGCCGCGCTCGCCGGGACCTGAGGTATCCGCGGACCGAATGCCACGAACCCGCCCTCCCCCCTGGGAGTGCGGGTTCGTGCCGGTCCGGTGCGCTCAGCGTTCCATGGTTCAGCGCTTGATGTTGACGAGGTCCTCGAGGACCTGGTCGGAGGTCGTGATGACGCGCGAGCTGGCCTGGAAGCCCCGCTGGGCGAGGATCAGGTTGGTGAACTCGGCCGCCAGGTCCACGTTCGACATCTCCAGCGCGCCACCCATCAGCGAACCGCGGCTGCCCTGGCCGGCCACGCCGAGCTCGGCCTTGCCGGAGTTGGCCGAGGCCCGGTAGCAGGTGTCCCCGGCCTTCTCGAGACCCATCGGGTTGTTGAAGTCGGCGATCGCGACCTGGGCCATGTCGCGCGGCACCCCGTCGGAGAAGGCGCCACGCAGCTTGCCGTCGGCGCCGATCGTGTAGGACACCAGCTCGGTCGGGGCGGTGACCGGGGGCGTCAGGCCGGCGGTGTCCAGCGTGATGTCGACCAGGCCGCCCGTCGGCTTGCCGGTGGCGTCGAGCTGGTAGCCCTGCACGCGGTAGCCGTCCGGGCTGACCAGGGTGCCGGCCTCGTCGAAGGTGAACGCGCCGGCGCGGGTGTAGAGCTGCTGGTTGCCGTCCTGCACCACGAACATGCCGTCGCCCTGGATCATCAGGTCGGTCGCGCGCCCGGTCATCTGGGCCGAGCCCTGGCCGAAGTTCGTGCTGGTGGCGCCGACCTGCACCCCGAGCCCGACCTGGATCGGGTTGGTGCCGCCGCGGCCGTTGCCCGCGCCCGACGCGCCGGTGAGCATCTGGCTCAGGGTGTCCTGGAAGACCGTGGTGCTGGCCTTGTAGCCGATGGTGTTGGCGTTGGCGATGTTGTTGCCGGTCACGTCGAGCATGACCTGGTTGACCCGCAGGCCGCTGATGCCGGCGAAGAGTGAGCGAAGCATGGTGTTCCCTCCCGTGGGATCGGTGCTGGGTGGTGCAGGGGTGGTGCAGGGGTGGATCTGGGCGTGGATCAGGTGGTGGTGCCGGTGGCCGGCTGGGTGGCGGAGGCGTCGACGGACTGGACCTGGCCGAGCTGGACGGTCTCGCCGTCGACCACGAGCGTGGGCCCGTTGGCGCCGTAGGTGACCGAGGAGACCGTGCCGGCGACCGCGTCGCCGTTCTCGTCGAGGTAGGTCACCTGCTTGCCCACCAGGCCGCTGGCCCCGAAGGACACCTGGGCGGTGAGCAGCGCGGCGGTCTGGTCGGCGACGTCCTGCATCTTCTCGAGGGCGGTGAACTGCGCCGACTGCGAGAGGAACTCGCTGGAGTCGGCCGGGTTCATCGGGTCCTGGTAGCGCAGCTGGGCCACGAGCAGCTGCAGGAACATCTCCTTGTCCGCCCCGGTCGCCCCGCCGGCGGCGGTCGCCGGTTGGTACATCCCGGTCGACACGGGCTCGGTTGCCGGAATCGACACGCTTGCCTCCTCACATGGTCACGTCGACACCCGCGGTGCGGGTGGGCGTGACCGACTCGGTGCGACGCGGCGGGCTCGCCGGGTCGTGGATGCCGTCCATGGCGGTGCTGCTTCCGTGCGGGGGAGTACGCCGGTCGGGCGTCTGGCCGGCTCCGGGGTGTCCGGTACCCGGGTGGCCGGGGTGGCCGGTGCCCGGGTGGCCGGCGCCGGTGGGGAGCTCCTGCCCCGCGCCCGGCCCGGGACCGGTGGCGGCCGCCGGCGACTGGCCGGGGGACGTGGGCGCGGCACCCGGAAGGTCGCGGACCACGATCCGGGCGTCCGGGCTGCCCGCCGCCTGCAACAGGCGCTGCAGCTCCGGGGCGCCCTCGAGGAGCGTGTGGTGGGCGGAGCCGGCCGCGGCGAGGCTGACCCGCAGCGATCCGTCCCGGACCGACAGCACCACGCGCACCTCGCCGAGCGACTCCGGCTGCAGCCGCACGGTGACCCGGCGAGGTCCCGCACCAGTGCCCGCGACCCGGACGACCTCGGAGAACACCTGGTGCGTCACCGGCTGCGGCGCCGCCGCCTCGCCGGGCACCGCAGCCGCCGGCGCCGCGACGCCCACCGGCGTCAGCCCGGCCGGGACGGCGGTGCCCGGGGCGGGCGTCGCGGTCGCCGGCTGGGTCGCCGAGGGTGGGGAGGTCTGGTCGCCGGGCACGCCGGCCGCGCCAGCGACGCCGTCCGGTGTCCCGGTCGCGGCTGTGACCTGGCCGTCGACCTGGCCGTCGACGGGGCCGTCGACCGGGCCGTCGACGGGGCCGTCGACCGGGCCGTCGACCGGGCCGACTCCCTCGGTGTCGGCATCCGTCCCGGCGACCGTCGGACGGCCGGGGACCGGTGCCGCCGCGACCGCGGCCTGGAGCAGGACGGGCGGGAGCACGGGGACGCCGGTCGCCCCGTCGCCGGGCACCGCGTCGGACCCGGCCTCGGTCACGTCGTCGGGTGCCGCGCCGTCCTCGTCCGATGCCGGCCCTGCACTCGTGCCCGTCTTGCCGGACTTGCCGGTCAACGGTGCGCCAGCAACCGTCCCGTCCCCGGGAACGGTTGCTGACGCACCGCCGGCGGGGGGTGCGTCGGTGCCGGTCGTCGCGGCCGGTCCGAGCAGCTGCAGCACCAGGGTGAGGAAGTCCTCGCCGGCACCGGCCCGGGCCCAAGCCCCGGACTGGCCCGGGGTCCCGGCGGCTGCGGGTGTGGCGGCGGCGCCCAGCGGCGTGGTCGGAGTCATGACTGCCCCCACTGGGCGAGCACGGAGCGGACGTAGTTGCGGGTCTCGGGGTAGGGCGGGACGCCGCCGTACCGCAGCACCGCACCCGGGCCTGCGTTGTAGGCGGCCAGGGCGAGGTCCGGGCTGCCGAACCGGTCCAGCAGGCTGTGCAGCAGCCGCGCGGCCCCGTCGACGGACTGTCGGGGGTCGAACGCGTCGGTGACCCCCAGGCCGGCGGCCGTGGCGGGCATCAGCTGCATCAGTCCCTGGGCGCCGGCGGGACTGACCGCGCCGGCGTCGTAGCCCGACTCCTGGTGGGCGACCGCCGCGAGCAGCGAGGCGTTCACGTCGTACCTCGCCTCGGCGGCGTTGAAGAGATCGGCGTACGGCGTGGTGGCGGGCACCCGTCCGTCGACGCCGCCGATCGACCCGACCGGGGTCTCCGGGACGATCCGCCGGATCGCGGTCGGGGTCTCGTAGACCGGACCGACCCGCACGGCCAGGCCGGGCCGGGGAGCCTCGATCATCTGGTTGTCGCCGAGGTAGATGCCGACGTGGTGCACGGGGGAGCCGAAGGCGAGGAGGTCGCCGGGCCGGGCCTGGGCGAGGCCGTCCACGGGTCGTCCCGCCCGCGCCTGGTCGCCCGAGACCCGGGGCAGGTCGTAGCCGAGCTGCCCGTAGACGTGCTGCACCAGGCCGGAGCAGTCGAGGCCGCTGGCCGGGTCGGTGCCGCCCCAGACGTAGGGGACGCCGAGGTACTTCCGGGCCTCGGCCACGACGGCGTCGCCGCCGGCACCCGCGCCGACCAGACCCGCCCCGTCGAACCCTGCGCCGTCGGCGGCCGCGGTGCTGCCGCGCAGGGCGGTCGAGAAGGCGGCCGACGGCCCGGTGGTGCCCGTCGGCGCCAGGAGCGCCAGCTGGGCCTGGATCTGGGTGATCCGGGCGGTCACGTCGAGGACGCTCACGGGGTCACCGCCCCAGCGTTCCCGCGGCGCCACAGGTCCTCGGCGACCGCGTCGAGGCGGCGGTCCTCGCGCCGGCGCTGCTCGCGCTGCTGCGCGGCCTCGCGCCGCTGGATCAGTGACTCGACGGCCGCGAGCCGGCTGTGGTCGGCGCGCCACCGGTCGCGGGCGGCCAGGGCGACCACGCGCGTGGAGTCCAGCGCCGTCCGCGCGTCGGTCAGGGCGTCGGCGAGCGCCGTCACGGTCCGCTGCCGGGCCGCGAACGCGGCCAGGTCGCCGGCGTCGAAGGCGCGTACGGTCGCGAGCTGTTCCTGCAGGGCGGCGACGCGGGCCTCGGCCTCGCGCTCCTCGCCGAGGGCCTGCACCAGGCCGAGCCGGCTGTCGCGCTCGTGGACGCCGCGGACCCGGGCGACGACGCCGAGCCGGGGCTCCCTGCTCATGCGCTCACCAGCTCGTGCAGGGCCTGCCAGGTGGCGGCGGCCGAGGTCGTGTCGTCCATGCCCTGGCGCAGGAACGCCTCGACGCGGGGCATCAGGGCGATCGCGGCGTCCGCGTCGGCGTCGGCGCCGGCCACGTAGGCGCCGATCTCGACCAGCTCGCGCACCGAGCGGTGGGCCGCGAGCAGGCGACGCAGGCGCGCGGCGTCGGCCTTCTGGGCGCGATCGGTGACAGCGTTGGCGACCCGCGAGATCGACTCCAGCACGTCGATGCTGGGGAAGTGGCCGGACGTGGCCAGGTCACGGGAGAGCACGACGTGGCCGTCCAGGATCGAGCGGGCGGCGTCGCCGATCGGGTCCTGCAGGTCGTCGCCCTCGACGAGCACCGTGTAGAGGCCGGTGATGCTGCCGACCGGGGAGGTGCCCGCCCGCTCCAGCAGCCCGGGCAGCAGTGCGAACACGCTCGGGGGGAAGCCGCGGGTCGCGGGCGGCTCGCCGGCCGAGAGGCCGATCTCGCGCTGGGCGAGGGCGACCCGGGTCAGGCTGTCCATCATGAGTACGACGTGCCGCCCCTCGTCGCGGAACCACTCGGCGATCCGGGTGGCGACGAAGGCGGCGCGCAGCCGCACCACCGGCGGCTCGTCGGAGGTGGCGACGACCACGACCGAACGGCTCAGCCCCTCGGGGCCGAGGTCGTCCTCGAGGAACTCCCGGACCTCACGGCCGCGCTCGCCGACCAGCGCGATGACCGAGATCTCGGCGTCGGTGCCGCGGGCGATCATCGAGAGCAGGCTGGACTTGCCCACGCCGGAGCCGGCCATGATCCCCAGCCGCTGGCCCCGCCCGCACGGGGTCAGCCCGTCGAGCGCCCGGACGCCGAGCCCCAGCTGCCGGTCGATGCGGGGCCGGTGCAGGGCCGCGGGGGCCCGGTGCTCGACCGGGACCAGCGGCAGCGCGTGCAGCGGTGGTCCGTCGTCCAGCGGACGGCCCAGCCCGTCGAGCACCCGCCCGCGCAGCGCCTCGCCCACACCGATCCGCAGCCCGCCGCCGGTGGCGTGCACCGGGTCGCCGGTGCGCAGGCCGGTGGTGCTCGCCAGCGGCAGGCAGGTGAGCGCGCCGCGGCCGCTGGCCACCACCTCCACCGGGACGGTGCCCCGCGGGCCGGCGACCTCGAGCAGGTCACCCACGGCCGCAGCCACGCCGGTCACGGTCACCCGCAGGCCGAGCAGCTCGGCGACCCGGCCGTGCTGCCGGGGGCGCACCGCGGCCAGCGCCCGGCTGCGGTGCTGCGCGGTCAGCGCGCTCACCGGAGCACCTCGCGGAGCCGGTCGAGGGCAGCCGGGACGCGCAGGTCGATGACGGACTCGTCGGCCTCGACCACGGCGTCGTGTGGCTCGAGCCCGGCGTCGGGGACCACGACCAGCCCGCGGTCCGCCAGGTCGGCCACGGCCGGCGCGGCCGCCACCGACGGGTGCAGCCGCACCTGCGGCGCGGCGCCCTCGGGGACGACCGCGAGCACTCGGCGTACGACGTCGGCGCCGGGGTCGACCGCCGCGGCCAGCTCGCGACCGACCAGCTCCTCGGTCACCGCCAGCGCCAGTTCGGTGGCCTGGTCGGCGACCCGGGCGCAGACCTCGGCGAGGGTGGCTCGCAGCTCGTCGGCGGCGAGGCTCAGCGCCTCGACCACGGCCCGGTGCTCGGTCTCGCGCTGCTCCTCGGCTCGCCGGGCCACCTCGGCGGCGGCCGCGGCGTCCTCCTCGGCCCGGTCCCGGGCCTCGCGGCGCCCCTGGGCCCACCCCACGGCGTACCCCTGGGCGCGCGCGGCCCGTCGGGCGCGGTCGGCGAGGACGCCCAGCGCGCTCTCGGTGACGTCGTCGCCGAGCACACGGGAGCCACCCAGGCGGGTCCACTTGCCGGTGCGCAGGTCCGGGATGTCGGCGAGCTGGACCGGTGCCTCGCCGGCCCACGCCTCAGAGGACGAGCTCATCGTCGTTCCCCCGTCGCACCATGATCTGGCCCTGCTCCTCGAGCTGGCGGATGGTACGGATCACCGACTGCTGGGCCTCCTCGACCTGGGTGAGCCGGACGGCGCCGAGCAGGTCGACCTCCTCGAGCAGGGTCTCGGCGGCGCGCTCGGAGAGGTTGCTGGTGATCTTCGCCCGCACGGCCTCGCTGACGCCCTTGAGGGCCAGCGCCAGCTCGCCGGTGTCGACCTGGCGGACCACGAGCTGCACCGAGCGGTCCTCGAGGTTCACGATGTCCTCGAACATGAACATCCGGCTGCGGACCTCGTCGGCCAGCTGCGCGTCGAGCGACTCGAGGCCCTCGACGATCGCGCGCTCGGTGAGCCGGTCGGAGCGGTTGATGATGCTGACCAGCGGGTCGACGCCGCCGACCCGGGACATCTCCGCCGGCTGCAGCACCGACGACAGCTTGCGCTCCAGGCTGGCCTCGAGGGTCCGGACGATCTCGGGGGAGGTGCGGTCCATGACCGCGATCCGGTGGGCCACCTCGGTCTGCTGCTCGGCCGGCAGGCCGGAGATCACGAGCGAGGCCTTCTCCGGGGTCATGTGCGCGAGGATCAGCGCGATCACCTGCGGGTGCTCGTCGGCGATGAAGCTGCGCAGCTGCGTCGGGTCGGCCCGGTGCAGGAACTGGAAGGGCAGCTGCACGGCCGCCGCCTGCAGCCGCTCGATGATCTCGGCGGCCCGATCGGCGCCGAGCGACTGCTCGAGGAGGTTCCGGGCGTAGGCGAGCCCGCCCTGCGCGATGTTGACCCGGGCGGTCACCAGCTCGCGGAGCTCGGACATCACCTCGTCGATCTCCGCCTCCCCGATCGAGTCGAGACGGGCGATCTCGGCGGAGATCTCCTCGACCTCGGCGTCCGAGAGGTGGCTCAGGACGGCGGCGGCCTTGTCGCTGCCGAGCTGGATCAGCGTGATCGCGGCCTTGCGGACGCCGGCCGAGGACAGGGCGGGCGCCATCACGGACGCTCCGTCAGCCAGCCGCGGAGCAGGGCGGCGACGTGCTCGGGCTGCTTCTCGACCAGCGTGGAGAGCTCCTCGCGGGTGCGGTCGGCGGCCGTGAGGTCGGCCCCCTCGAGGGCAGCGAGCGCGGGCGTCGTCTCGAGCGCCGCCCGGGCCGCGCGGTCGGCGGAGTCCTGCCGGATCTGCTCGGCGAGGTACGTCGTCGCGGCGGCCTGCGCGCGGTTGCGGCGTCGCCCGCGGACCCAGGCGAGCAGCAGGATGGCGAGCACGGCCATCGCGATGCCGGCGTCACGCATCAGCTGGACGGTCCGCGCCTTCTTGTCGGCCGCGGCGGCCTGCGCCAGCTCCGCGGCCGCGGCCTTGTCGGCGGTCCGGTCGAACACCATCGAGGAGACGTAGACGGTGTCGCCGCGCTTGGGGTCGATGCCGACCGCGTCGGAGATCAGGGTCTGCACCTCGTTGGGGTCGACGCCGCGGGTCGTGGCGGCGTCGAGGACCACACCGACGTGCAGGGAGTTGATGCTGCCCGGTGAGGTCTCCCGGTGCTCGACCGTCGACCCGATCGGGTTGTCCTCGGTGCTGGACTCCTTGACGTAGTTCGAGGCGCCGCCCGCCGTGGAGGTGCTGGAGCCCATCTGGCCGTCCGGCCCGACCACGCCGGTGGAGCCGGAACCCCCGCCCGGCCCGGAGTACTTCTCCGAGCTCGACGAGGCCGACAGCGGTGTCTTGATGTGGTCCTTGCTGTAGGTCGTCGTCTCCGAGACGGACTTGTCGAAGTCGAGGTCGGCGGTGACCTGGACCGTCGAGTTCCCGGCGCCGAGCACCCGGTCGAGCATCGACTGGATCCGGTCATTGGTCTGCTTCTGGAACTCCGCCACCTGCTGGTCGCGGGCTCCCGTGCCGTAGCCGCCGGTGCCGTCGCTGGTCGTCAGCACCCGGCCCTGCGAGTCCGCGACCGTCACCTTGTCGGGGGCGAGGCCGTCGATGCTGGAGGCGACGAGGTGGACCACCGCCTGGACCTGCTCGGCGGTGAGCGTCGTACCCGCGGAGGTGTCGACGAGGACCGACGCGGTCGGCGGGTCCTGCTCGTCGGCGAACACCTTGGCCGGCGGCAGCGCGAGGTGGACCACCGCGGTGTCGACCCCGTCGATCGCCTCGATGGTGTGGCTGAGCTCGCCCTCCATCGCCCGCTTGAAGTCGGTCTGCTCCTGGAACTGCGAGGTCGACAGGTCCTGGTTGTCCAGCAGCGAGTAGCCGCCGTCGCTGCTGCTGCCCGGGAGGCCCTTGCCGCTCAGGGCGATCCGGGTGTCGTACACCTGGTCGCGCGGCACCATGATCGTGCTGCCGCTGTTCGCGAGCTTGTAGCTCACGCCCTCGGAGTTGAGCTCGTCGATGACCGCGGAGGCGTCGGCCGAGGCGAGGTTGCTGTAGAGCGGCGCGTAGTTCGGGGTGGCCGCCCACCGGAACACCAGCACGGCCGCCAGCAGCAGGGCTGCGGTGCCGACCACGGCCACGGCCTTCTGGCCGGCGCTGAACGCCTGGAACGTGTCCCGGCGGCGGGACATCCAGCGGGTGAGGTCCTGCTTCATCAGACGGGCATCCGCATGATCTCGTTGAAGGCCTCGAGGGCGCGGTTGCGCACGGCGACGGTGAGCTGGGTGGTCACCGACGCCTCGGTGGCGGCCAGCGTGTAGTCGTGGATGTTGGACAGGTCGCCGGTCGCGGCCTTCACGGCGAGCTGGTCACTGCGGTCCTGGACCGCCTCGAGCCGGTCGATGCCGTCGAGGACCAGGTCGCCGAACGCCGCGCTCGGGCCCGTCGGCCCGGTGGGGGCCTGGACGCGGCCCGGTGCGCCGACCGCGCCGAGCGGGTCCGCGGACAGCTGGGGTGCGGCGTACGGCGTGAAGCCGATCGCCTCGATGCCGGGGACGCTCATCAGCTCCGTCCGATCTGCAGTGCGGCGTTGTAGGTGTCCTGGGCGTCCTTGGTCACCTGGACCGAGGCCTGGAACCCGCGCTGTGCCATGACCAGCTGGGTCATCTGGCTGGCGAGGTCGATGTCGGGGGCGCGGACGTAGCCGTCGGCGTCGGCGAGCGGGTTGTCGGGGTCCTGGACCAGGCGGCCCTGCCCGTCGCCGAGCGCGATCCCGGCGATCTCGACGCCGCCGCCGGCGGCCGCGCGCACGATCGGCATCTGGGCCTGGAAGGCGGACTGGCTGGTGCTGGTGACCGTGTTGACGTTGGCGATGTTGTTCGCGAGCGCGTCGAGCCAGGTCTGGTGCGTCCCGAGCGAGGACCCGGCGATGCGGAGGAGGTCGAAGGCGCCCATCACTGGCCCGTCGCGACGGCACGGACCAGGTCGAAGCGGTCACTGGCCGCCCGGGTCAGCACCTGGTACTGGAACTGCGACTGGACCGCGGCCAGCGTCTCCTTGCGCAGGTCGACGTTGTTGTCGTTGGCGCCCACGGGGGTGTTCGTGGCGGTGGTGACGGGGACGACCTGCGTCTCCAGGTCGCCGGAGTCCACCGCTGCGCGCAGGGCGCTCTCGAAGTCCACGCTGCTCGCGCGGTAGCCCGGGGTGTCGACGTTCGCGATGTTGTCCGCGATCACCTGCTGGCGCAGCGACAACCCGTCCAGGGCGGCGCTGAGCACCGAGCCGACGGGGTCGGAGATGGCAAAGGACACGTCTGGCCTCCGAGAGGGACGTAGACGATGCCGATCCATCGGCGGGGGCGAGCGGTCCGTGCTCCGAGGTACCTGTCGGCACCGGCGCTACCCACCTGAGGGGTTTTCCAAACCTGTCGTTTTCTCAGGCGCTCACGTCGACGTAGACGGGCTGCGCGGTGAGGGCCGTGGCCCGGTCCACCCGGTCGGCGAAGGCGTGCTGGCGACTCAGCGCGGCGAGCTTGGAGGCGAGGGCGGCCTGCGCCTGCTGCTGCCGGGCCCGCAGCGCGAGCGCCCGCTCCACGAGGTCGTGGGGGAGCGGGCCGTCGAGGTGCGGCTCGTCCCAGGGCTCCACCTCGCAGGACGCGGGGTGCGACGCCATCTGCTCGGCGCGCATCACGTCGAGCTCCAGCCGGTCCAGCGCGGTCTCCCAGATCAGGTGCTCGCGCTCCCTGTTCTCGCGAAGGATCATGCGCTCGCCGCCACCAGGGAGAGGGCGGCCTCGCGCCAGGTGTCGCGCAGCTCGTCGGCCAGGTCCAGGCAGGCCTGGGTCGTCGCCCGGTCCTTGTTGACGTTCGCGCCCACCAGCTGGGTGAGCAGGTAGTCGTAGAGCGCGGCCAGGCCCGGGCCCCCCGACCACAGGTCGACCTTCAGGCTGGAGCGGAGCTCGATCACGATCTCCTGAGCATGCAGGATCGGCCCGTGGGCGGCGGCGTTGTCGCCCGCGTCCAGCGCGGCGACCGCGCGGTGCAGGTCCAGGGAGAGCCGGTCGTAGAGCATCACCAGCAGCTGCGCCGGGCTCGCGGTGGAGACCGAGGCGGCCAGGTAGGTGTCGCGGGGGTTCTTCATCATCGATTGCCTTCCGTGGTCACGACGAGGAGGAGGTGGGGAGCTGGGCGATCTGCCCGGCGAGCCAGTTCCCTTGGCTCTGCATGGTGGAGAGCGCGGTCTCGAGGGCGGTGAACTGGCGGGTCAGCGACTCGCGGCGCAGGGCGAGCCGGTCGTCCCAGTCGGTGATGTCGTCGCCGAGCCGGTCGATGGTCGCCTGGCGGCCCTGGATGGCGGAGGTGATCGTGCCGGTGAAGGGGTCGCTGGCCGTCTTGGCCACGGACTGGAGCCGGGCCGCCCAGCCGTCGCTCGCGCTGGTGGCGCCCTTGGTGAACTGGGCCGCGACGCCGGTCGGGTCCGCGGCGTACGCCGCGTCGAACTTCGCCTCGTCGAAGACCAGCTTGCCGTAGCGGTCGGTCTGGATCCCGAGGCTCGGCCATGGTCGTGGTGCCGCTGGCGCCGAAGACCGTGTCGACGAGGGCGCTGCGCAGGCTGCGGATGGTGGAGTCGCCGGCGAGCACGCCCGGCCGAGGTGCCGCCGCTCGCGTTGGCGGTCTGGGTGTCGATCTTGGTGAGCAGCGCGTTGACCTGGTCGACCAGGGCCTTGACGCTCGGCCTTCACGCCGGTGGCGTCCTGGGCGACGGTGACGGTGGACGTCGTCGGCGTGGTCGCCGCCGACGGCCCCGTCGGCGAGGGTGATGGAGACACCGGGGTGAGATCGGTGAAGGTGTTGGACTTCGACGTCGCCGTCAGGCCGAGGCTGCCGATGCTGATCGCCGCGTCCTGGCCGGAGCCCGCGCTGGCGGCGGTGAGGTTCACGCCGCTCAGCGAGATGTTCGTGGACCCGGCACCGGTGGCGCTGGCGGTCAGCTGCAGCTGGTAGAGGCCGGGCGCGGTCTGCACGGTGGTGGCGGTCACGCCGGCCTTGGCGTCGTTGATGCCCTTCGCCAGGTCGGCGAGCGTGGTGCCGGTCGTGGCGATGGGGTGTGTCGTGCCGTCGGCGTCCGTGAGCGTCACGGCGCCGGTGACGACGTCGGCGTCGAGGGCGGTCTTGTCGGCGTAGAGGGTCTGGGCGGCGGACGCGACGCTCGTGACCGTCACGCTGAAGCTCGTCGCCACCGGGGCGGCCCCGGTGGTCACGGTGATCAGCGGGTTGGTCGAGGAGCCCTTGAGCGTCTGCCAGGTCTCGGGCTTCGCGAGCGCCTCGGCCTTGGTGGCGAGCGAGGCGAGGTCGGTGTTCAGCGACTGCAGGGCGGTGAGCACGGACTTCTGGGTGCTCTGCTGTGCCTTGAGCCGGTTCTGGGAGATGGCCTCCAGCTGCATGAGCTGGTCGATGATGCCGGCGGTGTCCAGCCCGCTCGCCAGGCCGCTGATGCTGCTCGTGGGCATCGGGTCCTCCGGGAGTCATGGGTCGGGGCGGTCGGGCCCCTGGGTTCCCCCGGGGAGGACGCTCGAGGCGACCTCCCCGGGGAAGGCTGGGTCACCCGTGCAGCCGGCTGACGTCAGGGGATCAGCCGCGGAGCAGCTGCAGGACGCCCTGCGAGGCCTGGTTGGCCTGGGCGAGCATGGCCGTGCCGGCCTGCGACAGGATGTTCGAGCGGGTGAAGTTCATCATCTCGCTCGCCATGTCGGTGTCGCGGATCCGGCTCTCGGACGCCGACAGGTTCTCGATCGCAGATGTTCACGTTGTTGATCGTGTGCTCGAACCGGTTCTGGATCGCACCGAGCTCGGCACGCTGGGTCGAGATCGTCGGTGATCGCGGTCTGCACGCGTCGTTCGCTGTCGGTGATGTCGAGCGGCCGTCGCGGTGTCGACTGCGGTGAAGGGCGCCTGCGCGCGGTGACGCGTGATGTCGATGGCGTCGGCGCTGTCGTAGCCGACCTGGAAGGTCATGTCGGTGCCGCCGAACAGGGCGACCCGTTGAACTTGGTGTTGTCCTGTGATCCGGGTGATCTCGGTCTGGAGCTGGTCGAACTCGGCGGCGAGCGCGGCCTGCGAGTCGGTGTTCTGGGTGCCGTTGTTGTACTGCACCGAGAGGTCGTTCATGCGCTGCAGCATGGAGTGGACCTCGGTGAGCGCACCTTCCGCGGTCTGGGCGACCGAGATGCCGTCCTGGGCGTTGCGGGCGCCGACCTTGAGGCCGCCGACCTGCGAGCGCAGGCCCTCGGAGATGGCCAGGCCGGCGGCGTCGTCGGCGGCCCGGTTGATGCGGTAGCCGCTGGACAGCTTCTCCAGCGACTTGCTCATCTGGCCCTGGGTGACCGACAGGTTGCGGTACGAGTTCAGGGCGTCGATGTTCTGGTTGATGCGAAGACTCATGGGTGATCCCTCCTGGATTCGAGTCACTGCCCGGAGTCCGTCCGTGGACTCCGTCGAGATCACCGATCGGCAGTCACGCGGCGCGGTTGAGGAACTTCCGGAGGGAAAATGCGGTGGCGTACCCGAACGGAGGGCAGTTCGCGAGGCACGCGGCGGCGTCGAGCGTGCAGCCCGTGCTCACCAGCACGAACTGCCCTCCGTTCGTGCGCGTCAGTCCGCGCGCAGGAGCGACGGGCCGGGTCAGACGGAGGCGTTGAGGACGGAGCTGGGTCCCCGGTGCATCGACGCGGCGTGCCGGGCGGCGACGGCGGCGAAGTAGGACTCGCGGCGCTGGGCGGCGCAGCCGTTGGGCCGCGGGTGCGGGGCCACCAGCTCGGGCTCGAGCTCGTGGTTGAGCGCGTCGCGGAGCAGCACCAGGGCCTCGGCACGGATCTGCGAGACCCGCGACTCGCTGACCCCCAGCGTCTCGGCGATCTCGGCCATCGGCCGCTCGGCGAGGAAGTACTGCTCGACCACGTGCCGCAGCCGCTCGGGCAGCTCGGCGATCGCCTCGGCCAGGTAGGTGAGCCGCTCGGCGTGCTCGGCCATCGCCTCCGGACCGGGGGAGGGGCTGACCAGGGTCTCGCCCACCGAGGAGTCCTCGGAGGCGTGCAGCGACAGCACCTGGGCGCGCGCGACGTCCTCGTCGTTGGCGGAGACCTCCTCGGTGCTCAGCCCGCTGGCGCTCGCCACCTCGGCGTCGGTCGCGGACCGACCCAGCGTGGAGGCCAGGTTGGCGCGGGTCGCGTCCAGCTCGCGGGCCCGACGGCGGACCGAGCGCGAGGCCCAGTCGATCCCCCGCAGCTCGTCCACGATCGCGCCCCGGATCCGGGTGGCGGCGTACCGGGCGAAGGGCACGCCACGCTCGGGGTCGAAGGCGTGGGCGGCCTGGACGAGGGCAGTCAGTCCCGCGGAGCTGAGGTCGTCGCGGTCCACGTGGGACGGCACCCTGGCCATGGTCTCGCGCACGATGTGTCCGACCAGTGCCATGTGCTTCACGATCAACGTCTCAGAGCCCGAGGCGACGTTGGTTTCGGGGGTCACATGCACGGATTGTCCACACTTGTGACAGGCATGTCCCGATTTCGGGCGATCACGTTGCAAACGATCGGGTAACGGATGCCGCCGCCGCGTAACGCCGCAGGCAGGTCGTGACATGTCGCGCGTGGCGACCCACGGGTAATCGCGGTCGCAAACTCCTCAACAAGCGCCGTGGCTGCCGATGGGTGGGGGCAGAGACAAGTCGGGGGACTGAGGAGGTGGGGACCATGGAGAAGCTGTCGCTGGTCCTGTGGCAGGAGCGTGAGCTGCTCGAGACCCTGCGCTACCGGCTCGAGGTCGAGCAGCTGGTGATGGCACACGGGCAGTCGCACTGGCTGGCCAACGCCGCGCGCGACGTGGAGTCGGTGCTGGAGGAGATCCGCGGGACCGAGATCCTGCGTGCGGTGGCGGCCGACGAGGCCGCGGCCGAGCTGGGACTCCCGGCCGGATCGAGCCTGTCCAGCCTCATCGATCGGGTGGCCGAGCCGTGGCAGACCATCCTGGCCGACCACCGCAGCGCGTTCCGGGCCGCCAGCGAGGAGATCGCCCGGCTGGCCGACGCCAACCGCTCGCTGATCACGGCGGGCGCCCGGGCGGCGCGCGAGGCCCTGCTCGGGCTGGGCGGGGCGCTGCAGACCTACACCCCGGACGGTACGACGGTCGTCGGCGCCACCCGCAGTGCTCGCGTGGACCGGAGCCTGTGACATGACCGGCACGTTCGCGTCCTTCAACACCGCGCTGAGCGGGATCCGCTACCAGCAGACGGTCCTGGACGTGGCCAGCACCAACGTCACGAACGCCACCACCGAGGGCTACGTGCGTCGGCGGGTCGTGGGGGAGACCACCGGAGCCTCGGCGACCCCGGCGATGTGGTCGCGTTCCAGTGACGTGGGCAACGGCGTGCGGACGACCGGGGTGGACCGGATGGTCGACCCGCTGCTGGACCGTCGGGTGCGCACCGAGCACGGCAAGCAGGCCTGGCTCGACCTCCAGAGCAGCGTCCTCGCCCGCGTCGAGACGGGCATCGCCGAGCCCGGCGACTCGGGGGTGTCGGCCGCGTTCGCGGCGTTCCGCTCCTCCCTGCAGGACCTGGCCAACGCCCCGGACAGCCAGGCGGCGCGCGGGCAGGTGCTGGCCAACGCCACGACCGTCGCCGACGCCCTCCGGTTGCAGGCGCACCAGCTCGACGCCGAGTCGGGCGACCAGCGAGCCACGCTGCTGGACACCGTCGCCGAGGTGAACCGGGTGAGCTCCGACCTGGCCTCGACCAACAAGAGCATCGCCGCCGCCGGCCTCAGCGGCGCCGACTCCTCCACGCTGCTCGACACCCGCGACCGGCTGTCGCTGCGGCTCGCCGAGCTCACCGGCGCGACCGCGACCGTGCAGGCCGACGGGACCATGGACGTGAGCCTCAACGGCGCCAGCCTGGTGGACGGCCAGGCCGCGAGCCAGCTGCGGATCGCCGGCGGCGTCACCGCTGCCGGCGCGGCCGACGGCCAGCCCGTCAGCTTCGCGCTCGACCCCTCCGGCACCGCCGTCCCCGGCCCGATCGGGGGGCGGGCCGGGGCCGTCGCGGACCTGCTCGACAACGTGCTGCCCACCTACCGCCGGGGGCTCGCCGACGTCGCCCGGAGCTTCGCGGACACCCTGAACGACCAGCACACGCGGGGCTACGACGCGGACGGCGCGCAGGGCGGCCCGCTCTTCGCCTACGACCCGGCCGACGTGGCGGGCACGATCACGGTGGCGATCACGGACCCGGCGAAGGTCGCCGCCTCGTCGCTGCCGGGCGGCGTCCTGGACGCCGGCAACGCGCGCGCGATGGCCGGCGCGATCACCATGGACAACGCCTACCAGCGGCTGGTGAGTGGCTTCGGGACCACGGTCGCCTCGATCCGCGGCCTCGCCGGGAACCAGCAGGCGCTGACCACCCAGGTCGACAACGCGCGGGAGCAGCTCGCCGGCGTCAGCCTCGACGAGGAGACCGTCGCCATGGTGCAGGCGCAGCGCGCCTACGAGGCCGCCGCCCGCGTCATGACCACCCTCGACTCGGTGCTCGACACCCTCGTGAACCGGACAGGACTGGTGCGCTGATGAGCATCGGGCGCGTGACCCAGACGATGATGAGCCAGCAGGCGCTGACCGGCCTGCAGAGCGGGCTGCGCCGGGTCTCCGACGTGCAGGAGCAGCTGAGCACCGGCCGCATCATCAACCGCCCGTCCGACGACCCGATCGGCGCCGCGGCCGCGATGAAGCTGCGCGCCTCGCTGGCGGCCCAGCAGCAGTACGCCCGCAACGCCGCCGACGGACTCGGCTGGCTCGAGCAGATCGACGGGGTGCTGTCCTCGGTCACCGACCAGGTGCGTCGCGGTCGTGAGCTCGCGCTCCAGGGCGCCAACAACGGCGCGCTGGGCGACCAGGCGCGGCAGGCGCTCGCGGTCGAGGTGGAGCAGATCCGCGACGGCCTGGTCGGCGCCGCGAACGCGACGTACCAGGGCCGCCCGGTCTTCGCCGGCATCGCCAAGGTGGACCGGGCGTACGACGCGGCCGGCGCCTGGCAGGGCCAGGCGGGTGACGTGGTGCGCCAGGTCGCCGACGGGGTGACCGTGCAGGTCGACCTGCCCGGTCCGGAGGCGTTCGGGCCGGACGGCGACTCCGTCTTCAGTCACCTCGCGGACCTGGCCACCGCGCTGCGGGCCGGGGACAGCGCCGGGATCAGCCGGGCCATCGACGTGCTCGGCACGGACGGGGACCGGATCAACGCCGCGCACGCCGACGTCGGCACCCGGGCCGGGCGCATCGACAAGGCCAAGCTCGCCGCCGAGGACGCGCACCTGACCCTGACCAGCTCGCTGTCCGAGGTGGAGAACACCGACCTGCCGAAGGCGACCGTGGACCTGCAGCTCCAGCAGGTCGCCTACCAGGCCGCCCTGGCGGCCACCGCCCGGGTGATCCAGCCGAGCCTCCAGGACTTCCTGCGATGATGACCGCGACCCGGCCGAAGGCAGGAGAGACCGTGCACGACCTCCCCGTGATCGAGCTCGTCCGACCGATGCCCGGCTTCCCCGAGCGTCGGCGCTTCGCGCTCGTCCAGCTCGACGAGGACGGCGTGCTGTGCAGCCTCACCTCGCTCGACGACCCGGAGCTGCGCTTCCTGGTGGTGCCGCCGGGACGCTTCTTCCCCGACTACGAGCCGGAGGTCGAGGACGACGTGGCCGCGGACCTGCAGATCTCCGCGGCCGAGGACGCGCTGCTGCTGGTGGTGCTGACCGCGGGCAGCTCGCTGGCCACGACCACCGCCAACCTCGCCGCGCCGTTGCTGGTCAACCCCGTCACCCGACGCGGCGGCCAGATCGTCCTGGACCGGCCGGGCCTGCCCGTCGCGGCGCCCCTGCTCGGGTGAGTCCGAGGGCCGCCGGGCCGGCCGGTAGCGTGGCGCCATGCTGGTCTTGAGTCGTCGCCCCGGGGAGAGCGTGGTCCTCGGCGAGGACATCACCGTCACCATCCTGGAGGTGCGCGGGGACGTGGTGCGCGTCGGGATCGACGCGCCGCGGTCGCTGAAGGTGAACCGCGCCGAGCTGCTGCAGCAGCTCGAGGAGAGCAACCGCCAGGCCGCCTCGCCGAGCGACGACACCGTCGCCGACCTGGCCCGGGCGCTCGGCCAGCAGCCCGACTGAGGCAGCTAGCCGGAGGACGGTGGGGTCGTGTGGCGGCCGCCACGTTGGTTGCCGATGTCAACTAATGGAGATATAGTTGTCACTGACAACAAATTCTCCTGTGCGAATCGAGCTTCCTTGTCCACCCAGGCACCACCCTCCTCCGCCGAGCAGTCCGGTCAGATGACGCACCGCGAGGTGCTCGAGGCGCTCAGCGGCCTCCTCCTCGCCATGTTCGTGGCGATGCTGTCCAGCACGATCGTGTCCAACGCGCTCCCCACGATCGTCTCCGACCTCCACGGCAGCCAGACCGGCTACACGTGGGTCGTCGTCGCCACCATGCTGACGATGACCGCGACCACCCCGATCTGGGGCAAGCTCGCGGACCTCTTCAGCAAGAAGGTGCTCGTCCAGTCGGCGCTGGTGATCTTCTCGGTCGGCTCGATCATCGCCGGCTTCGCGCCGTCGATGAACGTGCTGATCGGGGCCCGAGCCATTCAGGGCCTCGGCGTCGGCGGCCTGACCGCCCTGGTCCAGGTCGTCATCGCCTCGATGGTCACCCCGCGCGAGCGTGGCCGCTACTCCGGCTACATCGGCGCGGTCTTCGCTCTCGCGACCGTCTCCGGCCCGCTCGTCGGTGGCCTCCTCGTGGACACCGTCGGCTGGCAGTGGTGCTTCTTCGCCGGGCTCCCGGTGGCGGCCGCGGCGTTCGTCGTGCTCCAGAAGACCCTGCACCTGCCGGTGGTCAAGCGTGAGGTGCACATCGACTACCTGGGTGCGTTCCTGCTCGTGGGTGGCGTGTCCATCTTCCTGGTCTGGGTGTCCCTGGGCGGCCAGCAGTTCGGCTGGACCTCGGCCACCAGCGTCGCGCTCGTGGCCGCGGCCGCCGTGGTCATCGGCCTCGCGGTGTACGTCGAGGCGAAGGTGGCGGCCGAGCCGGTCGTCCCGCTGCGCCTGTTCAAGGACCGTACGACGACCCTCGCGACCATCGCCTCGGTGCTGATCGGCGTGGCCATGTTCGGCTCCACCGTCTACCTGAGCCTCTACTTCCAGCGCGCCCGCGGGATGAGCCCCACCGAGGCCGGCCTGATGTCGATCTGCATGGTCGGCGGCCTGCTCGTCTCGAGCATCGTGTCCGGCCGGGTCATCACCGCGACCGGAGTCTGGAAGCGCTGGCTGGTCGCCGGCATGGCCCTGGTGATCGTCGGCATCGGGCTGCTGAGCACCATCGACGCGACCACGCCGCTGTGGCAGGTCGGCGCGTTCATGGCGGTGCTCGGCCTCGGCCTCGGCGCCACCATGCAGAACCTCGTCCTGGCCGTGCAGAACAACACGGCCCAGGCCGACATGGGTGCCGCCTCCTCGGTGGTCGCCTTCTTCCGGTCCCTCGGCGGCTCGATCGGCATCTCGGCGCTCGGCGCGGTGCTGGCCCACCAGGTCGCGGCCTCGGTCAAGGACGGGGTCACCGCGCTGGCCAGGACGAACCCGGAGGTCGTCAAGGGCTTCGGCGGTCACGACAACGGCGAGATCCCCGACCTCAGCACCCTGCCGGCCCCGCTGAAGGCGATCTTCGAGGGCGCGTTCGGTGACGCGACCGGCCACATCTTCCTGGTGGCCCTGCCGTTCGCGGTGGCGGCGTTCGTCTGCGTGCTGTTCATCCGCGAGGTGCCGCTGCGCACCACCATCCACCGCGAGGACGAGATCGCCCCGGAGGCGACGGCGGAGCTGAGCGCGCGATGAGCGCCGCGACCGCCGATCGGGCCGCGCGGACCGAGTCGCTGCGGCTGCTCGAGAGCGAGGTCGGCGTGATGATCCGCCGGATCCGCCGGGTGCTGTGGGAGCGGGCCCGGGCGGTGCACGCCGACCTGCAGCCCGCGTCGTACCTGATGCTCGCCTACCTCGCCGACCACGGCGCGATGCGGGCCTCGGCGATCGCCGACACCCTGGCCATCGACAAGGGCTCGGTCAGCCGGCAGCTCCAGCACCTCGACGAGCTCGGACTGGTCGATCGCAGCCCGGACCCGGACGACGGCCGCGCGACGCTGGTGTCGGCGAGCGCGGAGGCCGTGCGCCGCATCCAGGACGTCGCCGAGGACCGGCGCCGATGGCTCGACGAGCGCCTCGGGGACTGGACCGACGACGAGCTCGCAGGCTTCGTCGAGGTCCTCGGCCGCTACAACGCGGCGCTGGACTGAGCTGCTCCGCGAGCCGCGACCACACGCGAGAAGAGCACCTGCCCCGGACCGGGACAGGTGCTCTTCTCGTTGCAGCGTGGCGGCGTCAGCCGATCCAGACCGCGGTGTCGGGCGGGAGCCGGCCGTCGAGCGGCCCGCTGGCCAGCAGCACGTCACCGGGCGGCAGGTCGGCCGGCACGGTGCCGCAGTTGAGGGCCACGGTCACCGGGCCGCGGCGGAACGCCAGCACGTCGGTGCCGTGGTCGAGCATCTCCACGTCGTCACCGGCGGTGGTGGCGAAGGTACGCCGGGCCGCGAGCGCCGCGCGGTAGAACGACAGCGTCGACTCGGGGTCGCCCAGCTGCGCCTCGACCGTGAGCGACGCCCACTCGGCGGGCTGCGGGATCCACGGGTGCCCGGCGCCGGGGCCGAACTCGAAGGGTGCCTCGGCGCCGCCCCACGGGATCGGCACCCGGCAGCCGTCGCGACCGGGCTCGCCGGTGCGGAACCAGGAGGGGTCCTGCCGGAACTCGGGCTCGACCTCGGCCTGCTCGAGACCGAGCTCCTCGCCCTGGTAGAGGTACGACGAGCCGGGCAGCGCCAGCATCGCCAGGGTGGCCGCGCGCCCACGGGCGAGCCCCTGCGCGCCGCCGCCGTACCGGGTGACGTGGCGGGTGACGTCGTGGTTGCTCAGCACCCACGTCGGGGTGGCGCCCACCGGCGCGAGCGCGCCCAGGGTGCCGGTGATGACCTCGGCGAACGCCGGGGCCGACCACTCGGCGAGCAGCCAGGAGAAGTTGAACGACTGGTTCATCTCGTCGGGCCGCACGAAGTTGGCCATCGACTCCGGGGTCTGGGTCCAGGCCTCGGCGACGTTCATCCGCTCGCCGTCGTACTTGTCCAGGATCTGGCGCCAGCGACGGTAGACGTCGTGGACCTCGGGCTGGTCCCACATCGGCTCGTCCTTGAGGCGACGCTCGACCATGGCGCTGGGCAGCTGGGTCGTCGGCCGCTCCGCGTCGACGACCTGGTCCCGGAGGCTCTCCTCCTTGAACAGGCCGTGGGCCACGTCCACCCGGAAGCCGTCCACGCCGCGGTCGAGCCAGAACGTCAGCACGCCCTCGAACATGTCGCTCACCTCGGGGTGGCGCCAGTTGAGGTCCGGCTGGGTGCTGTCGAAGAGGTGGAGGTACCACTGGCCGTCCTCGACCCGGGTCCACGCGGGGCCACCGAAGACGGAGTCCCAGTTGTTCGGCGGCTCGGTGCCGTCGACGCCGCGGCCGTCACGGAAGAGGAAGCGCTCGCGCTCCGGGCTGCCGGGGCCCGCGGCCAGCGCGGCCCGGAACCACTCGTGCGCGTCGGAGGTGTGGTTGGGGACCAGGTCGACGATCACCTTGAGCCCGAGCTCGTGGGCGCGGTCGAGCAGCGCGTCGGCGTCGGACAGGTTGCCGAACAGCGGGTCGACGTCGCAGTAGTCGGCGACGTCGTAGCCGTGGTCGTTCTGCGGCGACGTGTAGAACGGCGTGATCCACAGCGCGTCCACGCCGAGGTCGCGCAGGTACGGCAGGCGCGCGGTGATGCCCGGCAGGTCGCCGACTCCGTCACCGTCGCCGTCGGCGAAGCTGCGGACGTAGACCTGGTAGATGGCGGCGTGGCGCCACCACTCGATTTGATCGTTCCAACCCATGCGCTCAAGTGTTCCGAGGGAGCCGGGGCCCAGTCAATTTGGCGTAGCCCACCTGGGGGACGTCATCCGGTCGCCGGGGCAGCCACCTCGTACGACGTTGCGGCGGCGGGCCCGGAGGGTCAGGCGAACGCCGCGGGGTCGACGGCCACCCACACGTGCTCGGCGCACGCGACGACCCGGCCGTCGGCGTCGTAGAGCGTGGACGCCGTGAACGTCTTGCGGCCCTCCTGCCCCCGCGCCAGCCCCACGACCACGTGCTGCTCCCCGATGACCGGGAGCGCGTCGACGCGGGCGGTCATCCCGGCGAGCACCATCAGCCGCTCGGTGAGGTCGCCGGCCCAGCCGCCGATGCAGTCCAGGGCCGCCCAGGTGGTGGCCAGGGAGGCGCGGGGGAGCTCGTCGACGTACGACGCGGCGCCGCCAGCTGGTTGCGCCGGGTCTCGGAAGTCCTCCCCGACGCTCGGGTGGGGCGACCAGGTGGTGGCGATCCGGGTCGCGCCGTCCTGGTCGGCCACCTGGCCCGGGAAGATCCGCAGCCCGTCGCCCTCGCCGCGGTCCGTCCCGCACACGAAGCAGGTCGGGAACGGGTGCGAGGCCAGCCCCGGGTAGCGCGCGGAGGCCGCCCGGGCCTCGCTCGCCGGCACCGGGTCGACCGTGGTGGGCTGGTCGTCCACGACGGTGGCGCGCGCGACGACGGCGCCGCCGAGGGTGGCGACGGTCGCGCCGTCGTCCTCGCGCACCGTCATCGGGGTGTCCAGCGGCGGGGGTTGCCGCAGCGCGACCCGGATCGTGGGCCAGGACCGGGCCCGGTCGTCGGGGCAGTCGTGGGAGACCAGCGCGGCCAGCGCGCCGGCGGTCCAGCCGCCGTTGCCCGAGGACGGGGGGCCGCAGAAGCGGCGGGGGACCAGCAGGTCGTGGGGCGACGAGGTCGCGTCGGTCATCGGCGGATCTTCTCCCAGCGGTCCAGCGCCTCGCGGCGCTCCTCCTTGTGGTCGACCAGCGGCGACGGGTAGCCCACCTCGCGCCGGACGTCGTCGTCGGGTTCGTGCGGGTCCTCGGCCCCGGCCAGCTCCTCGACCCAGCGCCGGATGTAGCCGCCCGCGGGGTCGAACTTCCGGCCCTGGCCGGTCGGGTTGAAGACCCGGAAGTACGGCGCCGCGTCGGTGCCGCAGCCGGCGGTCCACTGCCAGCCGTGCTGGTTGGAGGCGAGGTCGCCGTCGACCAGCCAGTGCATGAAGTGCCGCGCGCCGTGCTGCCACTCCAGGTGCAGGTCCTTGACCAGGAAGCTGGCCACGATCATCCGCACCCGGTTGTGCATCCAGCCGGTGGCCCGCAGCTGGCGCATGCCGGCATCCACGATGGGGAAGCCCGTGCGGCCGCGCCGCCAGGCGTCGAGCAGGTCGCCGGGGTCGTCGTACGTCATCCTCGCGAACTCGGGGCGGAGGTACTCCCGGGCCGTCTCGGGTCGGTGGAAGAGGACGTCGGCGTAGAACTCCCGCCAGGCCAGCTCCTTGCGGTACGTCGCGGCGCCCTGCGAGCGGAGCGGCGCCAGGTCGGCCAGCATCGTGCGGGGGTGGATCTCGCCCCACTTCAGGTGCACCGACATCCGCGAGGTGCCCTCGACACCGGGCCGGTCCCGGTCCTCGGCGTACTCCCCGACCCGCTGGTCGAGGAACTCCCGCCAGCGCTCGCCGGCCGCCCGCTCGCCGGCCTCGGGCAGCTCGAGCCCGTCCGGCAGCGGCGGCGCCGGGATGTCCGTCGTCTCGTCCAGGGCCAGCCAGGAGACCCCCGTCGGCGCGTCCACCGGGCCGCGCCAGCCGTGCTCGGCCCAGGCCTTCGAGAACGGCGTGTAGACCTTGTACGGATCGCCCGAGCCGTTGGTCACCCGGCCCGGCGCCACGGCGTACGGCGAGCCGGTGCGCACCAGCTCGATGTCGTGCTCGGCGAGCGCCTGCTCGACCTGCTGGTCGCGGCGGTGGCCGTAGGGGCCGAAGTCCGCGGCGACGTGGACGCGGCGTGCCCCCACCTCGCGGGCGGCGAGCACCACGCGGCGGACCGGGTCGCCGCGCACCACCGACAGCGAGGCCCGGTGCTGGCGCAGCGAGGCGTCGAGGGCACGCAGCGAGGCGGCGAGGTAGGCCCGGCGGGCGGGGCCGGCCGGCCCCCACAGCGCGGGGTCCAGGACGAAGAGCGGCAGCACCTCGCCGTCGGCGGCGGCCTCGAGCAGCGCAGGGTTGTCCCCGAGGCGCAGGTCGCGCCGGAACCACATCACGGCGGGGGTCGAGGCGGCCATCGGGCCCCACTGTGCCACGACCCGACGAGGGCCGTCCGGCGCGCGTGGTCGATGCGCAAGAATGAACCGGTGAGCGACCTGATCGACACCACCGAGATGTACCTCCGCACGATCTACGAGCTGTCGGAGGAGGGCATCGTGCCGCTGCGTGCCCGCATCGCCGAGCGGCTGCACCAGAGCGGGCCGACGGTGTCCCAGACGGTGGCCCGGATGGAGCGGGACGGGCTGCTCACCGTCCAGGGCGACCGCCACCTCGAGCTGACCGACGAGGGCCTGCGACTGGCCACCCGGGTGATGCGCAAGCACCGGCTGGCGGAGCGGCTGCTCACCGACGTGATCGGCCTGGACTGGGAGCTGGTCCACGAGGAGGCGTGCCGCTGGGAGCACGTGATGTCCGAGACCGTCGAGCGCCGCCTGGTCGAGCTGCTCGACCACCCCACGCAGTCGCCGTACGGCAACCCGATCCCGGGCCTCGACGAGCTCGGCGAGAGCGCGGTCGGCGAGGAGTTCATGGACGGCGTCGAGCCGCTGTCGAAGGTCGCCACCCCGGACGAGGGCCGGGTGATCGTGCGCCGCATCTCCGAGGAGATGCAGAAGGACGAGACCTTGATGAGCGCGCTGCGCCGGGTGGGCGCGCTGCCCGACAAGACGATCACGGTCGTGGCCACCGACGAGGGCGTGCTGGTCGGCTCCGGCGGCGAGACCGCCGAGGTCGTGCCGGAGGCGGCCGACCACATCTTCGTGCGCCGCCTCTGAGCCGGTCTGGACCGGGATGAACTGTTACCCGGCTGTGGGTGTCCTGTTGATTGCGCATGGGTAACTTCTGCGCAGGCCCTGGCCGCCCGCGCCTCCCGGAGCATCCGGAGAGCGCCGGGCCCCATGGCCGGGAGACGTCGGGGGGACGTCGCCGGGAGCGGCAGGGGAGAGAGCATGGAGCTCATCGAGGTGGACCGCGTCGTGCCGGGGGACGTCGCGCACACGGCGGTGCTCGCCCATTCGGAGACGACGCTGCGACGGGGGCTCGAGCACGGGGAGCCGGTGGTGCTGCGGGTGGCCGGCCGCGACGACTACGCCGCCAAGGTGCGGCGGATCGAGTTCGAGCTCGACGACACCGTCTACATCCTCGACCTGGGGGCCCGTCTCCCGGACGACCTGGCGGCCGAGCGGCTTGCCGGGCTGACGCCGGACCACGACCTCGAGCTCCACGAGCTCGTGGACCTGCTCGGTGACCTGCGCCGGATGCCGCCGACCCAGGCGCCTCCCGCGCACGAGGACCCGCAGCTGCGCGTCGCCTACGCCTGAGGTTCGGGGCTCAGGCGGCGAGCCGGGTCAGGAACTCGCTGCAGCCGGTGTCGAGCTTGCACGTCGCCAGCTCGTCGCCCCGCGTCGTGCCCCGGTTCACGATCACCACGGGGGTGCCGTTCCGGGCCGCGCGCCGCACGAACCGGAGCCCGCTCATCACCGCCAGCGAGGAGCCGGCCACCAGCAGCGCGCCGCCGGTGTCGGCGAGGGCGTCGACGGCCGCGTAGCAGCGTTCGACCCGCGGCGGGGGGACGTTCTCGCCGAAGAACACGACATGCGGCTTCAGGATGCCGCCGCACCCGACGCAGCCCGGCACCACGAAGCCGGCGGTCTCGTCGAGGTCGACGTCACCGTCCGGCCGGGTCTCGGCGGCCCGGTGCCGGTCGGCGAAGCCGGGGTTCAGGTCGGTCAGGCGCTCGTGCAGCGACACCCGGGCGGAGGTGGCGCGGCAGCCGAGGCAGACCACCTCCGCGATCCGGCCGTGCAGCGCGACCAGGCGGCGCGACCCGGCCCGCTCGTGGAGGCCGTCGACGTTCTGGGTGATCAGCAGCCCGGGGTCGAGCCGGGTCAGGGCGTGGTGGCCGGCGTTCGGGTCCGCGCCCTTCATCCGGCCCCAGCCGAGGTGGCTCCGGGCCCAGTAGCGCCGGCGCGCGTCCGGGCCGGAGACGAACTCCTGGTAGGTCATCGGCGTCCGCGCGGGCGACCCCGGGCCGCGGTAGTCGGGGATGCCGGAGTCCGTGGACAGCCCGGCCCCGGTCAGCACCACCAGGGGCCGGTCGTGCAGCAGGTCGAGCACCGCGTCGACCTCGGCCGCCGCGCTGACCTCGGTGGTCGAGCCTGTCGAGACCACGCTCATCGGGCGTAGCGGAGCGCCGCGCGGGCGCGGGCCTTCTCGGCCTCGGCCTCGCGGTTCTTCGGCGGGGCGGTGGTCACCAGGTCCTCGAGGAGGTGCTGGGTGAGGTGCGCGATCTCGCGGACCGCGTGGTCGAACGCCTCCTGGTTGGCCTGGGACGGCTTGGTGGTCCCGCTGACCTTGCGGACGTACTGCAGGGCCGCCGCGGTGACCTCGTCGCGGCTGGCCGGCGGCTCGAAGTTGTTGAGCGGGCGGATGTTGCGGCACATGCCGTTCAGGGTACGTCGCCGCCAGGTGGTCACCCGGTCGCTCGGCTGGCGCCGGGCGCTAGCCTCCGAGCATGGCTGACGCGCGCAACGCAGACCGTGAGTTCGACCTGGTGCTCTTCGGGGCCACCGGCTTCACCGGCCAGCTCACGGCGGAGTACCTCGCCCGGCACGCGCCGGCCGGGATGCGCTGGGCGCTCGCCGGTCGCAGCCCCGAGAAGCTCGCGCGGGTGCGGGAACGCCTCGCCGACCTCGACCCCGAGCTGAAGGTGCTCGAGCTCCTGCACGCCGACGTGACCGACCCGGTGACGCTCGCGGACGTCGCCGGCCGGGCGCGCGTGGTGATCACGACCGTGGGCCCGTACCTCACCCACGGCGAGCCCCTGGTGGCCGCCTGCGCCGAGGCCGGTACCGACTACGTGGACCTCACCGGTGAGCCTGAGTTCGTCGACCGGATGTACGTCGCCCACCACGCGACCGCCGCCCGCACCGGCGCGCGGATCGTGCACGCCTGCGGCTTCGACTCGGTGCCGCACGACCTCGGGGCGCTGTTCACGGTCCAGCAGCTCGGGGCCACCGGTCCGGTCTCGGTCCGCGGCGTCGTGCGCGCGAGCGCCATGTTCTCCGGCGGCACCTTCCACTCCGCGATGACCGCGATGTCGCGCGGCCGGCAGATCAAGGAGGCCTCGTCGGCTCGCCGCCGGATCGAGCGCCGTCCCGAGGGGCGTTCGTCGCGGGCGGTGGCCGGCAAGCCCCACCGCGACGGCGAGCTCGGCCTCTGGCTGCTTCCGCTGCCCACGATCGACCCGTTCGTCGTGGCCCGCAGCGGCGCCGCGCTGGCGTCGTACGGGCCGAGGTTCCGCTACTCCCACTACGCCGGCACCCGCACGCTGCGGTACGCCGCCGGCGGTGCGGCCGGCGCCGGCACCCTGGCCCTGGTCGCGCAGGTCAAGCCGCTGCGCAACCTGTTGCTCGGCAGGATCAAGCAGGGCGACGGCCCGGACGAGAGCAGGCGGGAGAAGTCGTGGTTCACCGTCGACTTCGTCGGCGAGGGGGACGGCCGCACGGTGCACACCCGCGTCTCGGGCGGCGACCCGGGCTACGACGAGACCGCGAAGATGCTGGCCGAGTCGGCCATGTGCCTCGCCTTCGACGACAACCCGACCACCGCCGGGCAGGTCACCACCGCCCAGGCGATGGGCGACAACCTGGTCGCGCGGCTGCAGGCGCAGGGGATCCGGTTCGAGACGGTGACCTGACCGGGCGCGGGATCGCAACGATCTGGAAAACCCCTCCCCAACGGCGCCGGCGTCGGGTATCAAGGTCAGTGCGTGGTTCCGGTCTTCCCGGGGAGGGGTCATGGCAACTGGTGTGAGCGTCGAGACGACCGAGGTCAGGGACCGGCTCGTCGCGGCCATCCTGGAGGTGTCCCGCGCCCAGCTGATGCTGAGCGGCACGGTCGAGTGGGCGCCACCCTCCCTGCGGCCCCTCGCCGAGGACGCGCTGGCGAGCCTGGACCACGCCATGGCCGAGCTGCGCTCGGTCGCGGTGGAGGTCGAGGGGTAGCGGCCCACGCCGGAGGCGGAGGCGACTGTCGACGACGCGATGTGTGTGCCCCAGGCAGGAGTCGAACCTGCGACCTTTCGCTTAGGAGGCGGCTGCTCTATCCGCTGAGCTACTGGGGCGGTGGACTGGAATGGTAGTCGGGCCGATCTGCGGAACGTCCGTCGGGAGAACCTCGGGGTTGCGCGGCGGCCATCGCCGGCCCGGTCGAGATCGAGGCGCGACGAAGAGCCCTGCCCTCCACCCGGTCCGGGCGGACGGGGGATGCTGGCTGCCCGTGCAGATCCACGAGACCGGGCCCGAGGAGCTCGACGACGTCATCGAGCTCGTCCTGAGTCGGTGCCCGCAGTACAACCGGGCGCTGGTCGAACCTCCGGTCACCGACCCGACCATCTCCGAGGACCGGGTGATGCTGACGGCGACCGACCGCGGCCGCGTCGTCGGGTTCGGGGTGCAGCTCCACCTGAAGGCGGACCCGGACGGAATGTTCACCGAGACCGTCGCGGTCGCCGAGTCGCACCTCGGGGGTACGCCGGGAGTGCCGGTCCACCCAGCCGACGGGGTAGCGGCCGCCTGCCGACACCCGGGTCCGCGCTACATCCGCTCCGGGGCGGTGATGCCGAGCAGGCCGAGTCCCTGCTCGAGGACGGCCAGCGTCACGCCGCACAGCCGCAGCCGGGAGGTCCGCAGCGACTCGTCGGGAGCCTTGAGCACCGGGCAGCGGTCGTAGAACGCGGTGAACGTCTGGGCCAGGTCGAACAGGTAGGTGCAGAGCCGGTGCGGCTCGAGGCGCTCGCCGACCCCGGTGACCACGCCACCGAAACCGAGCAGCGCGAGCATCAGGTCCCGCTCCGCGTCCTCGGTCTGCAGGATCGGACCCTCCGGGGTGGACCCGGCCTTGCGGAGGATCGACCGGATCCGGGCCGCGGCGTACTGCAGGTAGGGGCCGGTGTTGCCGTGCTGCGAGACCATCCGCTCCAGGTCGAAGGTGTACTCGCTGTCGTGGGCGACCGAGAGGTCGGCGTACTTCACCGCGCCGACGCCGACCTGGTGGGCGATCACCGCGCGCTCGTCGGGGTCGAGCTCGGGCCGCGTCTCGGTGAGCAGCGCGGTGGCCCGCTCGACGGTCTCGTCGAGCAGGGCCCGCAGCCGGACCGGGGCACCGCTACGGGTCTTGAGGATCTTGCCGTCCCCGCCGAGCACGTTCCCGATCTTGACGTGCACCACCTCGACGTCGTCGGGCAGCCAGCCCGCCTTGCGGGCGGTGTCGAAGACCATGCGCAGGTGCAGGGCCTGGGGGGCGCCGACCACGTAGAGGATGCGGTCGGCGTGCAGGTCCCGGACCCGGTGCCGGATCGTCGCCAGGTCGGTCGTCGCGTAGCCGTAGCCGCCATCGCTCTTGCGGATGATCAGCGGCGCCGGCCGGCCCTCGCGGCCGGTGTAGCCCTCGAGGAACACGCACAGCGCACCGTCGCTCACGGTCGCGATCCCGGCCGCCTCGAGCTCGTCGCAGATGCCGGCCAGCTGGTCGTTGTACGTCGACTCGCCGGCCAGGTCATCGTCGGTCAGGGTCACGTCGAGGGCCGAGTAGATGGAGTTGAAGTACGACGTGGAGAGGTCGATCAGCTCCTGCCAGAGCCGCAGCGTGTCCGGGTCGCCCGCCTGCAGCGCCACCACCCGCCGACGCGAGCGGGTCGCGAAGCTCTCCCGGTCCTCGGCCGAGGACGCGTCGAACTTGGCCCTGGCCGCCTGGTAGAAGGCGTTCGGGTCGTCGACCAGGGCCTCGGCCTCGGTGGAGCCCTCGCCGACGTCGAGCAGGTGCTCGATCAGCATCCCGAACGGGGTGCCCCAGTCGCCGATGTGGTTCTGCCGCACGACCCGGTGCCCGAGGTGCTCCAGCGTGCGGGCCAGGGCGTCGCCCACGACCGTGGTGCGCAGGTGCCCGACGTGCATCTCCTTCGCGACGTTGGGCGCGGAGTAGTCGATCGGCACGACCTGGGGCTCCTGCAGCGGCACCCCGAGCCGGGGGTCGTCGGCCAGCGCCGTCGTCCGCGCGGCCAGCCAGTCGCCGCGCAGCGTGAGGTTGACGAAGCCGGGTCCGCTCACGGTGGGGGCCAGGCAGACGTCCGTGACGTCGAGGTGCTCGACCAGCGACTCGGCGACGGCGCGCGGGGAGCTGCCGAGCCGCTTGGCGAGCGCGAGGGCGACGTTGGCCTGGAAGTCGGCGAACTGGGACGGCCGCAGCACCGGGTCGGCGCCGGCGTGCTCCGGGCCGAAGGCGGCGCCGAGCGCGCGCTGGAGGCGATCGGCGAGGACGTCGGCGGGAGCGGTCATGGCGGCAAGACTAGGCGCCGGGTGCGGCGTCACCGGTGCCCGGGTTTTGTGGTTACCGGGAGGTCACCGGCACTATTTGGAGATTGAGCGTAGGTTCAAACTGCGCCGACGCCGTCCCGAACCCCGAGGTGGATGCATGTCCGACGCTGAGCCCACCCGCGCCCAGCAGGAGCCGAGCGCGCCCAAACGCAGGGGTCGGGCCCGCAAGAGACACACGGTCGCCAAGGTCGTCGTCGCCGCGCTGGTCGTGCTGGGCATGGTCACCGGTCTGTCGGTGGTCTTCGTCTACCGCCACCTCAACGGCAACCTGCACGCGATCGACCTCACCCCGCAGCTCGGCAGCGACCGGCCCGACAAGAAGTCGGTCGAGGGCCCCAAGGAACCGCTCAACATCCTGGTGATGGGCTCCGACGCCCGAGACTGCAACGGCTGCAACATCGACAACCTGACCGGGATGGGCGAGCGGTCCGACACCACGATCCTGTTGCACCTCTCGGCGGACCGCACCCGTGCGTACGGCATCAGCATCCCGCGCGACTCGATGGTCGACCGGCCGACCTGCAAGACCGAGGACGGCCAGGACATCCCGGGCGGCACCCACGTGATGTGGAACGAGGCGTTCTCGGTGGGCGGGCCGGCCTGCACGATGCGCCAGTTCGAGCAGCTCAGCGGTGTCCGCCTCGACCACTTCGTCGTGGTCAACTTCGAGGGCTTCAAGGACATGGTCGACGCGATCGGCGGCGTCGAGGTGTGCATCCCCGAGGACATCGTCGACCCGGCGCACGGCATCAACCTGCCCGCGGGCACCCGCAAGCTCGAGGGGATGCAGGCGCTCAACTACGTCCGAGAGCGGTACGTCGTCGGCAACGGCTCCGACATCGGCCGGATGAAGCGGCAGCAGGCGTTCATCGCGTCGATGGCCCACCAGGTGGTGTCCGCGGGCACCCTCGCCAACCCGATCAAGGTGGTCGGCTTCCTGGAGGCAGCGACCAAGTCGCTGACCCTCGACGAGGAGATCGGCAGCCTCAAGAAGCTCGGCCAGCTCGGCTACGAGTTCCGCGACATCGGACTGGACAAGATCCAGTTCCTCACGATCCCCAACACCGTCGACCCCGAGGACCCCAACCACCTGGTGTGGACCCCGGCGGCCAAGCGCGTGTGGCGCAAGATCATCAACGACGAGCCGCTCACCAAGCGCCTCGCCACCGACGTCATCACGGCCGGCAACGTGCCCGGCTCGAAGAACCCGTCGGGCGGCTCCTCGGGCTCGGGGTCCGGTGGCGGCAAGGGCGGCGACGGCCAGGGCGGCGGCAGCAAGCCGCCGGACTCGCAGGCGCTGGCGGACGCGGGCCTCTGCACGTGAGCGAGGAGACCGACTGGGAGCGCCGTCGCCGGTTGGCCGCGGTCTTCGGTGAGGTGCTGCCCGAGACCACCGCGGACGAGCGCGACCCCGAGTCACGTCCACGGGACACCGGGGAGGACGCCGGCGAGGCCTGGCTCAAGTCGCAGGTGCCGCCCCACCACGGCTGAACAGACCACGACCCGCCCGAGGACGCCTCGGGCGGGTCGGCTGTTCCCGGGTGGCCTCAGACCTGTCGCGCGGCGAGCAGGTCGCGGATCTCCTCGAGCAGCTTGACGTCCTCGGGGGTGCCCGGCTCCTCGCTGGGGAAGTAGCGCTCCTTGGCCTTCGTGTAGGGCATCACGATGAAGAAGTACACGACGGCGGCAATGACGAGGAACGAGATCAGGGCCGTGATCCAGGCGCCGACGGAGACGCCCCCGGGGCTGTACTCGGAGAAGTTCGGGGTCCCGCCGACCTTGCCGATCAGGTCCATCACCAGGGTCACCGTCGCGAGTGACGACCGAGGCGAAGGCGGCCGCCATGATGAACGCGACCGCGAGCTCCACGAGGTTGCCGCGGAGGATGAAGTTCTTGAAACCGCTCAGCATCGCTGCGCTCCTTGTCTCCGAGATGCCCGCCCCGTCCGGCGGATGGCAGCACGCTAGCGGGCGTAGACGAAGGTCAGGAAGTATCGCACCGAGGCGTCCGCGATCCGGGGGACGTCGGTGGTCCCGGCGCCGACCACGACCAGCCGGCCGGGCAGGCCGCCGGTGCCCGCGCCCGCGTCCGCCGGGGCAGGCGCGGGCAGGGCGAGCACGGGGACGTCCGCGGCCACGACCGAGGCGCCCGAGCCCTGCGGGTCGGCCGCGACCAGGTCGACCCGGTCGCCGACCCGGAGCAGGTCGGCCATCCCGGCGTCGGGCAGCCGCACCGGCACTGCGGTGAGGCCCGGGTAGCTCGCCGCCAGCGCGCGACCGACGAGGCGGACGTCGGTGACCGGCTCCCCGGCGCGCAGCGGGGCGGCGAGCACCCGGCCCTCGGGGGAGCCGCCCAGGCCGGCCGGGACGGTGTCCGCCGCGAAGCGGGCCGTGGTCAGGTCGTCGGACCCGAGCACCGACCCGGCCGCCAGGTCGTGGGCCGCCACCAGGACACCGACCCTGGCGGGTGGGGGAGCGGCGGCCGCACGGATCCCGCTGGCGACCGCGACGGCGGCCAGCAGCGCCGCGAGCAGCCGGCGGCGGCGCAGCACCGCCCGGCGCACCGTCCGGGCGAGGCGGGCGAGACGGTCACGGAGCGAGGACATGGCCTCGACCGTAGGAGGTTTCGCGCCGGCGCGAGCCGGCTCTCCACAGGGCGCCCGGCGTCGCGCGGACGCGCCCGCGGCGTCAGTCCTTGGAGGCGCCGGCCGCGGCCGGCTTGCTCTCGGTCTTCGCGGAGGACGAGCTCGACGAGGAGTCGGTGGAGCCCGACGACGACTCGCCCGACGAGCCCGAGGAGCCCGAGGAGCCGGCCGTGGTGGACGTCGAGGACCCCGACGAGCGGCTGTCGGTGCGGTAGAAGCCCGAGCCCTTGAAGACGACACCCACGGCGTTGAAGACCTTGCGCAGCCGGCCGTCGCACTCGGGGCAGACCGTCAGGGCGTCGTCGGAGAAGCTCTGGAACTGTTCGAAGGCGTGGCCGCACTCGGTGCAGGCGTACTGGTAGGTCGGCACGGTTCTCCTCGGTGGCGTCCGTCGGACGAGGTTGCGGGACGGGCCCGGCATCTCGGCATCAACTGGCACTCGGCCCCGGCGACTGCCAATCATACGGCACGGCACAATGACGGTCACCATGAGCGACCAGCCCGGTTCCGCCGCCTCGGCGCCCTCGTCCCCCTCCCGGTCCGGACCCGGTGCCTGGTGGCGCACCTTCCTCGGGTGGCCGCGCGCGGCGCGGGTCACGTCGTACCTCGCCGCCGGGGTCGTGCTGGTCCTGGTGGCCGGCCTGGTCGCCGGGACCGTGCTCGTGCGGCGGCCGTTCCCGCAGACCAGCGGCTCGGCCGAGCTGCCGGGTCTCCAGGCCGACGTCGAGGTGGTCCGCGACGACCACGGCATCCCGCAGCTGTACGGCGACTCGATGGACGACCTGATGCGCGCCCAGGGCTACGTGCACGCCCAGGAGCGGTTCTTCGAGATGGACGTGCGTCGGCACGCGACAGCGGGCCGGCTGGCGGAGATGTTCGGCGAGAAGGCCGTCGAGAGCGACGAGATGGTCCGCACGATGGGCTGGCGGCGGGTGGCCGAGCAGGAGCTCGCGCTGATCAAGCCCGAGACCCGTGCCGCGCTGGAGGCGTACGCCGACGGGGTCAACGCCTACCTCGACGAGCACTCGCCCAGCCAGATCGCGGTCGAGTACACCGTGCTCAACGCGGGCGGCCTGAACTACCGGCCCGAGCACTGGACCGCGGTCGACTCGCTGTCCTGGCTCAAGGCGATGGCGTGGGACCTGCGCGGCAACATGACCGACGAGATCGACCGGGTCCTCGACCTGGCCGACCACAGCGCGGAGCAGGTCCGGGAGCTCTACCCCGCCTACCCGTACGCCGAGCACGCCCCGATCGTCGGCGAGGGCGCGGTCGTCGACGGGATCTTCGACCAGGGCGCGACCGAGGGGGCCACCCGCAAGCCCCAGAGGCCGGCGTACACCGCGGGGGCGCGCCGGGCCCTGACCCGGCTGCGGGCCGGCCTCGCGCGGATGCCCGCGCTGCTGGGCCGGGGCGACGGCATCGGCAGCAACAGCTGGGTCGTGGACGGCGAGCACTCGGCGACCGGTCAGCCGCTGCTGGCCAACGACCCGCACCTGGGGACCAGCCTGCCGGGCGTGTGGATGCAGATGGGCCTGCACTGCCGCACGGTGTCGGCGGACTGCCCGCTCGACGTCGCGGGCTTCACCTTCTCCGGGGTGCCCGGCGTGATCATCGGCCACAACGCGGACATCGCCTGGGGGTTCACCAACCTCGGCCCGGACGTCACCGACCTCTACCTCGAGCGGATCGACGGGGACCGGTGGCGCTACGACGGCCGGTGGCGGCCGCTGCACACGCGCACCGAGACGATCAAGGTGCACGGCGGCGACGACGTCGAGCTCACGATCCGGTCGACGAAGCACGGTCCCGTGCTCTCCGACGTGTCCGACGAGCTGGGCGACGTGGGGGACGCGGCGCGGGTGGCGGGCCGTCCCGAGGGTGAGCAGTACGGCGTCGCGCTGGAGTGGACCGCGCTGCACCCGGCCGCGACCGCCGACGCGATCCTCGAGCTCGACACCGCCACCGACTGGCACTCCTTCCGGGCGGCGGCCGCCGACTTCACGGTGCCGGCCCAGAACCTCGTCTACGCCGACACGCAGGGGCACATCGGCTACCAGGCGCCCGGCCGGATCCCGATCCGCAAGTCCGGGAACGACGGGATGCTGCCCGTGGCCGGGTGGCGGCCCGAGAACGACTGGACCGGCGACTACGTGCCCTTCGACGGGCTCCCGAACGTGCTGGACCCCGAGGAGGGGTTCATCGTGACCGCGAACCAGGCGGTGATCGGCCCGGACTACCCCTACCGGCTCACCGAGGACTGGGACCAGGGCTACCGCTCGCAGCGGATCCGGGACCTCCTCGGCGAGGAGGGTGAGCTCTCGGTCGACGAGATGCTCGACGTGCAGCTCGACGACCAGAACCCGATCGCGTCCGTGCTGACGCCCTACCTCCTCGACGCGCGGCTCCCGAAGGGCTACTACTCCGCCGGGCAGCGGGTGCTGCGGCACTGGGACTTCAGCCAGCCCGCCGACAGCGCGGCCGCGGCGTACTTCAACGTGGTGTGGAGCAACCTGCTGCGGCTGACGTTCCAGGACGAGCTGCCCGAGGACCAGTGGCCCGACGGCGGCGACCGGTGGTTCGCCGCGGTGGGCGACCTGCTGGAGAAGCCGGCCGACCCGTGGTGGGACGACACGGCGACCGCCGAGGTCGAGACGCGTGACGACATCCTGGCCCGGGCGCTGATGGACGCCCGCGACGAGCTGACAAAGCGTCAGGACGTCGACCCCGGCGAGTGGAGCTGGGGCCACCTGCACCAGCTCGACCTGCACCAGCTGGCCCTGGGGGAGTCCGGGATCGGGCCGGTCGAGTGGCTGGTCAACCGCGGCACGTGGGACGTCGGCGGCGGCACCGCTGCCGTCGACGCGACGTCGTGGGACGCCTCGGAGGGGTACGACGTCACCAGCGCCCCGTCGATGCGGATGGTCGTCTCGCTGGGCAACTTCGACAAGTCCCGCTGGATCAACCTGACCGGCGTCTCCGGGCACCCCTTCGACGACCACTACACCGACCAGACCGACCTGTGGGCCGACGGTGACACGCTGCCCTGGGCCTTCAGCCGCTCGGCCGTCGAGGACGCCGCCGACCACACCCTCGTGCTCAAGCCCGCCGACGAGCGGCTGACTGACGGCCGGACGACAAGGCCGGTGGTTGAGGTGCGAGCGCCAGCGAGCCTCGAAACCCTTGCACCCGAGGAGCGACCTCAGCCCAGCACCCGGATCCCGGACGGGGTGGCGGCGGCGGTGACGGGTCGGTCGTGCGGCTCCGACGGGACGTCGAGGCCGACCTCGTCGTCGTAGAGCAGGACGCAGGTGAACGTGCCGACCGGCACCCGCGCCAGGGCCCGGTCGTAGGAGCCGCCGCCCCGGCCCAGCCGCAGCCCGTCGGGCGCGACGGCCAGACCGGGGACCAGCACCAGGTCGGCGGTGGCCACGGCCTCCTTCCCGAGCGGCTCGCTGACCGGCTCGAGCAGCCCCCGGCGGGCGGGGACCAGGGTGCCCTCGCCGCGGTAGGGCGCCCAGTCCAGGTCGCCGTCGGGCAGCAGCACCGGCAGGATCACCCGCTTGCCGGCCTCCTCCAGGCCGTCGAGGAGGTGCCCGGTGCCGGGCTCGGTGCCGATCGAGACGTACGCCGCGACGGTGGCCGCCCGGCGTACCTCCGGGGCGGCGAGCAGGTGCCCGGCGAGGGCCCGGGAGGCGGCCCCGATCTCGGCCAGCGACCGGCGGTTGCGGCGGGTGAGGAGCTGGTCGCGAAGGGCGAGCTTGGCCGCCCCGCCCCCCGGTCCCGGGAACGGATCCGAGGGCATTTGCGGCACGACCACCAGACAAGCCTACGATCGAGTCATGGGTAGCGCTGGGTTGCACCGGGCACGCGACAAGATGGCGGACGCGGGCGTCGACGAGATCGCCATCGAGACGTTCGCGCACTACTACCGGTTGCTGGAGCACGGGGAGACCGGGATGATCCCCGAGTCGACCATCGAGCCGGTGGACATGGAGAAGCTCGCCGACGTCGAGGTCTCCGAGGAAGCCGCCTCGGAGGCGATCCGGAAGACCGCGGTCATCAAGCTCAACGGCGGTCTCGGCACCTCCATGGGCATGGATCGCGCCAAGTCGCTGCTGTGCGTGCGCCGCGGGCTGTCGTTCCTCGACATCATCGCCCGGCAGGTGCTGCACCTCCGCAAGGAGTACGACGCCACCCTGCCGCTGATCTTCATGAACAGCTTCCGCACCTCCGGGGACACCATGGAGGCCCTGGCCCGGTACGCCGACCTGCCGGTCGAGGGGCTGCCGCTGGAGTTCCTGCAGAACAAGGAGCCCAAGCTGCTGGCGAAGGACCTCCTGCCGGTGAGCTGGCCCAAGGATCCCGACCTCGAGTGGTGCCCGCCGGGCCATGGCGACCTCTACACCGCGCTGCGCGGCACCGGCCTGCTGGACCAGCTGATCGAGGCGGGCTACGAGCGCGTGTTCGTCTCCAACTCCGACAACCTCGGCGCGGTCCCGGACGCGCGCGTGGCGGGCTGGTTCGCCACCTCGGGTGCGCCGTTCGCGATCGAGGCGGTGCGGCGTACCCCCTCGGACCGCAAGGGCGGCCACTTCGCACGCCGCCTCAGCGACGGCCGGATCGTGCTGCGCGAGACCGCGCAGACGCCGCCCGAGGACGCCGAGGCGCTGGCCGACCTCGAGCGGCACAGGTTCTGCTCGACCAACAACCTGTGGTTCGACCTGGCCGCGATGAAGCACGCGCTGGACCTGCGCCAGGGCATCCTGGGGCTGCCGCTGATCCGCAACGTCAAGAACGTCGACCCGGGCGACAAGTCGACTCCCGAGGTGATCCAGGTGGAGACCGCGATGGGCGCGGCGATCGAGGTGTTCGACGACTCGCACCTGATCGAGGTCGGCCGGGACCGGTTCGTGCCGGTGAAGACCACCAACGACCTGCTGGTGCTGCGCTCGGACGTCTACGACCTCGGTCAGGACTTCGTGCTCGACCAGGCCTCGGACGAGCTGCCCTTCGTCGAGCTCGACGCCGACCACTACAAGCTGGTCGGCGAGTTCGACAAGCGCTTCCCCGAGGGCGCGCCGTCGATGCGGAAGGCCACCGCCCTGCGGGTCGCCGGTGACTGGACCTTCGGCCGTGGCGTCGAGGTCCTCGGCGAGGTCACCCTCGAGGCGAGCTCGGCACAGCGCGTCGACGCCGGTGCGGTGCTCTCCGACGGGCAGTCGGGGACGCCGGCGGGCGGGTCCGCGAATGGCTGACGCGCTGACGACCGTCGAGGACCATCTCGAGCGCATCCTGGCCGCCTTCGCGCCGCTGCCGGACTTCCCGCAGCCGCTGATGGAGTCGCTCGGCCTGGCCGTCGCCGAGGACGTGGTCGCCCCGATCCGGCTGCCGTCCTTCGACAACTCCGGCATGGACGGGTACGCCGTGTGCCACCGCGACGTCGTGGCCGCGTCGGAGGAGTCCCCGGTGCACCTGCCCGTGGTCGGCGAGATCGGCGCGGGCCAGGCCCAGCTGCTGGCGATGTCGCCGGGCACCGCGGTCAAGATCATGACCGGCGCGCCGGTCCCCGCCGGTGCCGACACCGTCGTCCCCTACGAGTGGACCGACCGGGGTGTCGCGCAGGTCCGGATCCACCGTGCCCCGGAGCCCGGGCAGCACGTCCGCCGCGCCGGCGAGGACGTCGCCGAGGGCGACCTGCTCATCGAGCACGGCACCGTCCTCGGTCCGCGTCACCTCGGGCTGCTCGCCGCCGTCGGGCGGGCCACCGTCCGGTCCCGTCCGCGACCGCGGGTGGTGATCCTCTCGACCGGGTCCGAGCTGCGCGAGCCCGGCCAGCCCCTCGGCCACGACACGATCTACGACGGCAACTCGTTCCTGCTCGCCGCCGCGGCCCGCCGGGCCGGCGCGATCGCCTACCGGGTCGGCATCGTGCCGGACGAGCCGCGCGCGTTCCTCGACTCGCTGGCCGACCAGCTGGTCCGTGCCGACATCGTGGTGACCAGCGGTGGCGTGTCCCAGGGCGACTTCGACGTCGTCAAGGAGGCGCTCTCCCCGCTCGGCACCGTCTGGTTCGGCGGGGTCGCCATGCAGCCGGGGAAGCCGCAGGGCTTCGGTGTCGTCGGTGAGGACGCGACCCCGATCTTCACGCTGCCCGGCAACCCGGTCTCGTCGTACATCTCCTTCGAGATGTTCGTGCAGCCCGCGATCCGCAAGCTGATGGGCAAGGCGCCGTACTCCCGGCCGACCACCCGGGCCCGGCTCACCAACGGGCTGTCCTCGCCCGACGGGCGGCGCCAGTTCGTCCGGGGTGAGTACGCCGTGGACCGCGGCGGCCCGCACGTGGCGCCGGTCGGCGGCCACGGCTCGCACCTGATCGGTGACCTGGCGGCGGCCAACGCGTTGATCGTCGTGCCCGAGGACGTCACCTCGGTGCCGGCGGGCGAGCAGGTGCAGGTGCTGCTGCTCGACCAGGACTTCTGAAGGGGGCCCGATGGATCGACTGACCCACGTGGACGAGGCCGGCGCGGCCCGGATGGTCGACGTGTCGGACAAGGCCGTCACCGCGCGGACCGCGACCGCGACCGGCCGGGTGCTGGTCTCCGCCGAGGTGGTGGCGCTGCTGCGCGGCGCCGGCGTGCCCAAGGGCGACACCCTCGCCGTGGCGCGGCTGGCCGGCATCATGGGTGCCAAGCAGACACCGTCGCTCATCCCGCTGTGCCACCCGCTGGCGATCTCCGGCGTGACCGTCGACCTCACGGTCGTCGACGAGGGGGTGGACATCGCGGCCACCGTGAGGACCACCGACCGCACCGGGGTCGAGATGGAGGCGCTCACGGCCGTCTCGGTCGCCGCGCTCACGGTCGTCGACATGGTCAAGGCCGTCGACAAGTCGGCGGTGATCACCGACGTGCGGGTCGAGACCAAGACCGGCGGGAAGTCCGGCGACTGGGCGCGGGACGCGCCGGCCGGCGGCGCGCCCGGGAGCGGCTCGTGAGCCTGCGCGCCGAGGTCGTGGTCGCGTCCAACCGCGCCGCGGCCGGTGTCTACGCCGACCAGACCGGGCCGCTGATCGTCGACTTCCTGACCGAGCTCGGGTTCACCGTCGACGCACCCGTGGTGGTGCCCGACGGCGAGCCGGTGGGCGCGGCCATCGCCGCGGCCGCCGAGGGCGGGGCACGCGTGGTGCTCACCACCGGCGGGACCGGCCTGACGCCGACCGACCGCACCCCGGAGGTGACCCGGGCCCTGCTCGACTTCGAGGTGCCGGGCATCGCGGAGGCGATCCGCGCCCACGGCGTGGCCAACGGCGTACCCACCGCGGTGCTCTCGCGGGGGCTCGCCGGCGTGGTCGGGTCCTGTCTGGTGGTCAACCTGCCCGGCTCCCGCGGTGGTGTGAAGGACGGGCTCGCGGTGCTGCGACCGGTCCTGGTGCACGCCGTGGAGCAGGTCGTGGGGAGCGACCATTGAGGCACGGCACCGGGGACGCGCGGTGAGCAGCGCGTGGCCGGTCTGGCTCACCTCCGGCGAGGTGACGCTGCGGCCGCTGGCCTACCGCGACGCGCGCGCCTGGCGCTCTTCCCGTCGCCGCAACGCGGCCTGGCTCAAGCCGTGGGAGGCCACGGTGCCGCCGGGCGCCGACGTCCGGCCCGCGTCGTTCCGCTCGCTGGTCTGGCGCCTCAACCGTCAGGCGCGGGCCGGCACGACCTACCCCTTCGCGATCGAGGTCGACGGCGGCTTCGTCGGCCAGGTGACCGTCAACAACGTGGTGCGCGGCTCCGCGCAGTTCGCGTCGGTCGGCTACTGGCTCGACCACGAGTACGCCGGCCGCGGCATCATGCCGCGCGCCGTCGCGATGGTCATCGACCACTGCTTCCTGACCGCGGGGCTGCACCGCATCGAGATCGCGATCCGGCCGGAGAACTCCAACTCGCTGCGGGTCGTGGAGAAGCTGGGGATCCGCGAGGTCGGCTACGCCCCGAAGTACCTGCACATCGACGGGGACTGGCGCGACCACCGGCTCTACGCCGTGACCTTCGAGGAGTGTCCCGGCGGGATCGAGGCCCGGCTGGACTGACGCGACGGGCCAGCAGGGCTGCTAGCCGTGAGGTGGCGGCACCGGGCCGAAGCGTCGGTTGCACGAGGATCCCGCGCACCGCACGAGGAGGTCGGTGCGCCGCTGCAGTGCGGCGAGGGTACGTCGGTAGCGAGGCTGGAGTGCGACGTCCCTGGCCTCGAAGGGATCGACCCGTCGGTCGTAGAGGAACGGCGCCCCGTCCGCGACGCGGCGCGCGTAGGTGTAACGAGGCGTCCACACGCCCCGGAAGGACCACGCGCCCGGGTCGCTCGGGCTCGCGTGCCTGCCGGCCTGGACGAGCTGGGTGTCGCGCCACCGCACCTGACGTCCGTGCAGGACTCCGGCGAACGAACGACCGTCCTGGCGCCTGCCGGGCGTGGCGCCGGCGAGCGACATGATGGTGGGCCCGAGGTCCACGAGCGTCACCGGCAGCCGTGAGGAGTGACCTCGCTGCGTGCCGGGGACCCGGACCACCAGGGGGACCCGGAGTGCCTCCTCGAAGAGCAGGTCCTTGCCCAGCATGAGGTGCTCGCCGAGCAGGAAGCCGTTGTCGGAGGCGAAGAAGACGTAGGTGCGGCCGAGCTGGTGGGTCCGGCGCAGGGTATTCATCAGGCGCGCGACCTCGTCGTCCACGTCCAGCAGCGACTGGATCCGTCGGGTGAACAGCGACTGCATCGCGGACCGGGAGACGTGCGGCAGGGTCCGCCAGGGGGCCGGCTGCGGACCGTCGGCCCGGCCGAACGTCGGCTTGGTGAGGAAGGGGGCGCGGACGTGCTCGAGCGAGTGTCGGTGGCGCCGCGTCGGCACGGGCGGGAGCTCGACGCCCGGGGTCACGCGGCTCAGGTGCGGTGAGAGGAACGAGGCCCAGATGAAGAACGGCTTGCCGGTCTCCGAGAACTGTCGGACGTACTGCCGCGTGAAGCGTCCGATGACGGGGGTGACGTTCCTGTTGAACGTGTGCGGGTGGCCGTCCCGGTAGAAGGTCGTGTGCACGTAGCTGTAGATCCCGTCGATCGACGGGTTCCACCGGGTCCAGCCGCGCTGCCGACCGTCCCGGGCGCTGTAGCCGTTGAGGTACTTGCCCACCAGGGCCGTGTGGTAGCCGGCCTGCCGGAGCCAGACGGCCAGGGTGTCCTGCTTCCTCTGCAGGGCGGAGAACCCCCCGTGCAGCCCGAGGTTGGAGGTCACGCCGTTGTTCTGGCCGAGCTGGCCGGTGACGATCTCGGCCCGTGCCGGACAGCACAGCGGATCGGGCGACAGGGCGCGCGTGAACGTGAGCCCGTGACCCCCGATCTCGTGACGGGTCCGGGGCATCCAGCGCAGCTCGTCGGGGTTCTGGTCGTCGGTCGTGATCAGGATGATGTTCGGTGGCTGATGGTGCCTGGTCGGTGCCCCTGCCCGGTCGTCGGTGCGGGACCGGGGCGGTGGCGCGACCGGACCAGCCGCGTGGCAGGAGAACAGCGCCGACGCCGCGCCGAGGACCAGCGCAAGGGCCAGCGCCACGAGCGCGCTGCGCTGCTTCTGGAACATCGTGTCCCCCGTCCGGCGCGAGGGGTGGGACCCCGATCGCCGTCCCTGCCTCCGAGCGTGCGCCGTCGGAGCGACGGAAGTCCACGCCCGAGGAAGGGAGGGGACCTTCGCCGTCGGGAAGGGGGCGGAAGACCCGCCACGACGACTTTCTCACCAGTCACACGAGTCTTTTTGCGACACACCTGTGGACATCCGCGGGGTCCTGCGCTAGCACTCCTAACCTCTGAGCGTGGACCTCAGCGCGTTGATCTTCGTCGCCCTCGCCGTGGCGTGGGCTGTCTACCTCGTCCCCAAGGCGCTCAAGCACCACGATGACGTGGTCCGCAGCCGCTCGGTCGACCGTTTCTCCCACACCATGCGGGTGCTGGCGCGCCGCGAGCCGGTGGACCGCCGCAACGCCCGTCTGGTCGTGACCCCGGGGCGCCCCGCGTCCAGCTCCGTCGTCACCACCAAGCCGGTGACCGCGAAGCCCGACCCGGAGCCGGCGGTCGCGAAGGAGCCCACACCCGGCCAGCTGCGCGCCCGACGCGAGGCCGCCAACCGGGCCGCCCGCCGGCGGCGCCGCGTGCTCGGCACCATCCTGCTCGGCAACGTCGCCGTGGTGACGCTGGCCGCGTTCTCCGTCATCGGCTGGGGGTACGCCGCGATCCCGGCCGGCCTGCTGGTCGCCTGGCTCGTCGCCTGCCGCCTGATGGTCCGCCAGGAGCGGGCCGTCGGGGCCCCCGCCGCCCGCACCCGTCCCGAGGCTGCGCCGGCCGGTGCGGCCGACGCCGAGGGCGCGGTCGCCGAGGGTGACGACTGGACCGCCGACACCTCGTCGATGCCGGCCGCGATCGTCGACCCGACCCTGTGGGACCCGGTGCCCGTCACCCTCCCGACGTACGTCACCAAGCCGGCCGCGACCCGCCGTACCGTGCGCACCATCGACCTCGACGCCACCGGCGTGTGGACCTCGGGCAACACCCAGGCCGACTCCCAGCTGGCGCGCGAGGCCGAGGAGGCCGAGCGGGCCCGCAGGTCCCGTGTCCAGGAGTCCGACCAGCGCGCCGTGGGCTCCTGAGCGCGTGTCCCGAACCGATTGGGAGCGGCCCGGCAGCGGGTGCTAACGTTTCCACCCGCGTCCTCGGACGCACTGGGGCTGTGGCGCAGTTGGTAGCGCGTCTCGTTCGCAATGAGAAGGTCAGGGGTTCGAATCCCCTCAGCTCCACCAAACCCGCTGGTCAGTGGCCATGCACGGATCCTGAAATAGGAGACGAGCATGGCCTCTCAGCATTTAGTCGCGCAAAGTCGTTCGACCGGCCGCGGTCCTCGGTCCGGCTGGGCCGCTCTCGGCGGAGCGCGGTATGCCCGCTCAGTTGGTCTCCTTGCGGTGGGTGAGATTCAGTGGCCTGGCGTGGGCGGGCAGGTCGGCTGGGGGGCGTCCAGCGCGTCGTTCCAGTTGGATCGCCAGGTGAAGCACGGCCGTTGGTGCGTCGGCGTGTCCGGCGTGGACTCCGGGCTCGGGTGGTGGGTCGCGGGGCGGAGCGGGTCGGTGATTGGCGCGGCGCCCTGGCTGGGGGGGACGGTCAGGACGCTGAGGGTGGTGGTGGCCAGGACGGCAAGGGTGGCGGCTGCGTGGCGGCTGGTGATGGTCATGGTGGTGCCTTTCGGGGTTGATCGGCCCTGGGTGGGCAGATCTGGGAGGTGATGTGCACTCCCACCGTCGGATGCGTCGGTGGGTGGTTGACGGGGGCTGACAGAGGTTGACGACCGGATTCCTCGTGGACACCGGCGGCGCGGTGCGCGCATGCTGAACCAGACGTGTCGCGCCTGTCCGGGGAGGTCACGTGGGCGCTCTGCCACGACCGGTTCTCCCGCCGGGACCCCAGCGGGACCTGAATGATGCGCTCCACGACCTGCACCACCGGGCCGGCTGGCCCAGTCTGCGGGTCCTGGCGCGTGCGGCTGAGTGCAGCCATACCACTGTTTCGGTGGTCTTCTCCTCGCCCCGGCTCCCGACGTGGGGCGTTCTCGAGGTGCTGGTCGAGGCGATGCAGGGCGACGTGGGTCGCTTCCACGCGCTGTGGCTGGCCGCGAGCGCTCCACTGGCTCCGGGGAGCGGCCACGAGCCCCGGATCGCTGGTCGTCGTCGTGAGCTCGCCCTGGTCCGCCAGCACCTGGAGTCGGGCAGTGGCCTGTTGCTGGTCGCCGGCGAGGCCGGGATGGGCAAGACCCGGCTGGCCGGCACCGCCGTGACCCTGGCCAAGGGGGACGTCTTCGTGGCTTCAGGCAGCTGTCTGCCGCTGTCGACGGAGGTCCCGCTCCTGCCGGTTGCCGATGTCCTGCGCGCGGTTCACGCGGTCGACGAGGGCGGCTGGGTCATGGAGGCGTTGGCTGCCTGCCCTGCCTTCGTGCCCGGCTCCCTGCGGCATCTCCTGCCCGAGCTCGAGGGACCCGACCTGGTGGCTGGGCCTCACGACGACATGTCGCGGCAACGCCTGTTCGTCGCTGTCGAGATGACGTTGGCGGCACTCGCCGGTGTGCGTCCGCTCGCGGTCCTGGTCGAGGACCTGCACTGGGCCGACTCGGCCACGCTGGACCTGCTCGAGCACGTGGTGGCGCGGGGCACCACGACGCCGGTGCTGGGGACGTGGCGGCTGGAGGATCCGGGCACCCCCTCGGCTGCGCTCGACTGGCTCACCCGGGTACGGCGGCTGGAGAACGTCGAGGTGCTCGAGCTGCTGCCGTTGAGCTTTGACGAGACCGGCGAGCAGCTCGCCATGCTGGTGTCCGAACCGCTCGACCCGGAGGTGGTCGAGAAGGTCCACGGCCGTACGCGGGGTCAGCCGCTGTTCACCGAGCAGCTGGCCGCCCAGGCCGAGGGCTCGGGGGAGTTGCCGCGGCTTCTCGGCGACCTGCTCGATCGCCGCCTTGAGGGACTGAGCGATCAGGCCGGGGCGGTGGCGCGGGCACTCGGGGTCGCCGACCGGCCGTTGACTGACGGCCAGCTCGGTGAGGTCACCGGGCTGGCCCCCGAGGGCCTGACCAGGGGGCTGCGCGACCTCGAGGCGCGACGGCTGCTGGCAGAACCCACCGGCGCACGCGAGGCTCAGCTGCGCCACCCCCTGCTGGCCGAGGCCGTGCGTCGCCACCTGGTCGCCGGTGAGGCCGCCGGCCAGCACCGTCGACTTGCTCTGGCGCTGGTCAAAGGGCCGGCCCCGTCGCCGGCGGAGGTCGCCGCCCACTGGCAGGCCGCCGGCGAGCCAGCGCACGAGCTGGACTGGCGGATTCGGGCCGCGCGGGCAGCGGAGGACCGCTTCGCCATGGCGAACGCGGCCGAGCAGTGGCTGCGCGTGGTGGAGCTGTGGCCGCCCGGCGCGGTGTCCGCGGGTTCGCCGCCGGTGAACCGTTGGACCGCGCATGCTGGAGCCAGTGACGCGTTGGCCTCTTCGGGCAAGGCCCAGCTTTCGTTCGACCTCGTCGAGTCTGCCCTGGAGTGGGCGCCGGACCTGCCGCCGGAGGAGGCTGGGGACGTCTACACCAGGGCCGGCGGCTTCCGGACCTTCTTCGACAACCCGAGGGCGGGATTCCCGTTGCTGGACAAGTCGATCGCCCTGTTCGAGCAGCTGCCCCCCTCCGCCGGCCATGTGCGCGTGCTGATGGAGCGCGCCTTCGCCATGGAGATCCTGGGCAGTCCTGAGGGGGCCGCCGACGACCTCGCGACCGCGGTCGAGGTCAGCCTCACGCTGGATGACCCGGCCCTCCAGCGGGAGGTGGGTATCGCCCAGGCCAAGAACCAGTACCTGGTGGGCGACCGGCCGGGCGCGCTGGCCCGGATGGCTGCCCTGGCCGCGCTCGACCTGCCCAGCGGCCCCGACCCTCTTGGCGATATCCATGCCGCCGTCGAGTACACGGACATGTTGCTGATCGACGGCGCTGACCCCAATCGGGTCGAGCAGGCAGCGCGCAGGGGCATGGAGGCCGCACGCATCTGGGGAGACGATGACTTCTCGGTGAAGGCCCTGCGCGCGAACGTGGCGGAAGCCGCCCGCCGCGCGGGGCAGGTAGCCCGCGCGGCTGCCCTCATCGATCCCGTCACCGGTGACCCCAGGTCGCACGAGAGGGAGAACGGGGATTGTCTCGCCGTCGTGCGGGCGCTGCTCGACGCGCTCCGCGGGGAGCCCTACGCGGCTGACCGGCTGTCGACACTCGACCTGCTGGTTCCCACCATCCAGGCATGGTTCGTCCCCATCGCCGCTGAGGCGGAGTTGTGGTACCGCCAGCCCGCATGTGCCCTCGGCCGGCTCCTCACGCTCCTGGACCGCACTGTCTCGGCTGGAGACCCGCGGCCCGACGACTGGACGTTCATGCTCACCGCGCGCGCAGCAGCCGACGTCGCCGCCGGCGCCGCACGCCCACACTGCAGGGATGAGCTCATCGGCAGGCTCAGTTCTGCACGGTCGGCGGCGGGCGAGCTCCCCCTCGACCCACGCGCCGACCAGGACGTGTCGAGGCCCGCGACCGCAGCGGCGTACGGCGCCGAGACAGCCCGACTGGCGGACCGCCAGACCGTCGAGGTATGGGTGGCCGCAGCAACCGAGTGGGACAAGATCAACCGCCCCCACGACGCGGCCTACAGCCGCTGGCGCGCCGCCCAGGTCGCGCTCGCCACCGGCCACGCCACCATGGCGACCACACTGCTGCGCAGGGCAGCGCGCCAGGCCCGAGAGCACATCCCCCTGCTGGAAGACATCGCCGCCACCGGACAGGCCCAACAGCGCCGGTGACTGGGGATCCTCCACCTTGTCGGTTGGCGCAGCATTCTGGGCTATGTGACGCTGCCCTCGGTGGCCGCCACCGCCCCGCTGCGGAACCAGGAGATAACGAAAAGTCAGCGCAAAGTCAGTCCGAGAAGGGTCGAGGTCATCCCGGCTGCATGGACAAGCTTGGTGGCGTCAGGCAACGCGATCCGTTGCAGGGTTGAAGACTGAGCGAGTTGGCCCGAGATCGGCCGATGGAGTCCGAGTGATTCTCGCGGCCTGTCCATTGGAGAAGGTCAGGGGTTCGAATCCCCTCAGCTCCACCACCAGCAACAGGCCCGTGGCCGGCACCGCAGGCTGCGGGCCTTTCTCATGCCCGGCCTCGATCGGCCGGGGCCACCCCCCGGGGGCAGGTGACCGGCGTTCGCTGCCACGTGCCCCCAGGCGTCCCGCCCCTGCGCTCAGGCAGGTGGCGAGCACGCTGGGCGCCCGGAGATGCTCGCCGGCGCGGGCAGTCGAACGCGGAAGTCGGGCGGGGAAGTCGGGCGGGGGAGTCGGGCCGAGACGGCCGTGCACGAGGAACCGCATTGACAGCGCGCTGAACACATGTTTAGCATACTGAATGTGAGTTCAGCCCCCGATCCCGGCGACCTGACCGCACGGGCGACCATCCGCAACGCCGCGCTCCGCCTCTTCGCCGAGCGCGGCCACGACGCGGTGACGCTCCGCGAGATCGCCGCCGAGGCCGGTGTCTCGCCGGCGCTCGTGGTGCACCACTTCGGCAGCAAGGCGGGGTTGCGCGAGGCGGTCGACGAGGCGGCCGGCCAGCTGTTCGACCGCCTCTTCATCGAGCTCGGCCGCGAGGAGCTCACCGAGATGCTGGAGAGCGGGGAGGCCACGACCTCGGTGGCCGAGGCGTTCGCCCGCACATTCCCGCACGGCTCGCCGCTCCCGGCGTACCTGCGCCGGCTCCTGCTCAGCGGCGACCCCGTCGGGAGCGCCCTCTTCCAGCGGTGGTACGCCGCGACCCGCCAGGTGCTCGTCGCCATGGTCGAGATGGGGACGGCCACGCCCAGCGAGGACCTCGACGTCCGCGCGGCGTTCCTGCTCGCCAACGACCTGGCCCTGATCCTGCTCCGCCCCCAGATCACCGAGGCGATCGGGGTCGACCCGCTCTCGCCCGTGGGGCTCGACCGCTGGGCCCGCGATGCCACGGCCGTCTACGTGGCCGGTGCCTTCGCCGTGCCGCCCGAGACTCCGTCGCTCGACAGCCCGTCGCCCGACAGCCCGCCCCCCGACAGCCCGCCCCCCGACGCCGAGAAGGAGTCCGACCGATGAGCAGCACGACCACCGACACACCCGTCATCAAGGCCGAGGGGCTGGTCAAGGCCTTCGGGTCCTTCCGCGCCCTCGACGGGCTCGACCTCACCGTCCATCCCGGTGAGGTGCACGGCTTCCTCGGACCCAACGGGGCCGGCAAGTCCACCACCATCCGCGTCGTCCTGGGCCTGATGAAGGCGACGGCCGGCCACGTCGAGCTGTTCGGCGGCGACCCGTGGCGCGACGCCGCACACCTCCACCGCCGACTGGCCTACGTGGCGGGCGACGTGGCGCTCTGGCCGGGCCTCACCGGGGGACAGTGCCTCGACGTCCTCGGGACCACGCACGGCGCCGTCGATCAGAGGCGCCGCGCCCGCCTGGTCGAGCGCTTCGACCTCGACCCCAGCAAGCGGGTCCGCGACTACTCCAAGGGCAACCGGCAGAAGGTCGCGCTGATCGCGGCCCTGGCCGCCGAGGCGGACCTGCTCGTGCTGGACGAACCCACCTCCGGCCTCGACCCGCTGATGGAGCAGGCCTTCCAGGAGTGCCTGCGCGAACGACGGGAGGACGGCGTCACGGTCCTGCTCTCCAGCCACATCATGGCCGAGGTCGAGGCCCTCGCCGACCGGGTGAGCATCATCCGCCGTGGCCGGGCCGTCACCAGCGGGAGCCTCGCCGACCTGCGCCGCCACACCCGCACGACCGTCCGCGCCGTCACCGTCGCCGACCCGGAGGGTCTCGCCGACGCGGAAGGAGTCGCAGACCACGTCTCCGAGCGGCTCGACGGGTACGTCGACTCCCGGTTCAGCATCGATCCCGAGCACCTCGACGCCGTCGTCGGCCTGCTGCACCAGGCCAGCATCCACACCTTGACCGTGACGCCGCCCAGCCTCAACGCGCTCTTCCTGCGCAACTACGGCGAGGCCCTCGACCGCGACGAGGCGGGGGAGGAGCCGGACGACGGCAACGCGGACCGGGCCGGCGATGCTGCCGGGACGGGCGGGCGCCGGCGTCGTGCGGTGGCGGAGTCGACCCGATGAACGGCGGGCTCGGCACCATGGTCCGGATCCTGTGGCGCACCAGCTGGCTGGCGATGCTGCTGTGGGTGCTCGCGCTGGCCGGGAGCCTGATCGGCACGGCCGCCGCGGTCGCCGGCCTCTACGACACCCCGCAGAAGATCCAGTCCTACGCCGACGCGGTCACCTCCGGCAACGCGCTGCTGGCGATCAACGGCCACGTCGAGGGGATCAACAGCCTCGGCGGGGTGATCCAGGACGAGTTCGGCTTCCTCGCCTCCTTCCTGGTGCCGCTGCTCGGGATCAGCCTCGTCGCGCGCTTCACCCGGCGTGAGGAGGAGTCGGGCCGGCTCGAGCCGCTGCTGTCCGGCCGCATCGCGCGCCACCAGCCCGCCATGGCGGCGCTCCTGGTCGCCAGCGGCACCATCGCGGCCACCGTGGTGCTGTTCGCCGTCGGGTTGGTCGTGACCGGCGTGCCGGCGTCACAGGCGGTGCTCTACTCCCTCGCCCTGGGCGCGCTCGCCTTCGTCTTCGCGACGCTGGCTGCGCTCCTGGCCCAGCTGATGATGCACTCGCGTGGCGTGTACGGCGCCAGCCTGGCCGTGCTGGCCACGTCGTACGTGCTGCGCGGAGTGGGTGACGCGACGCACTCGTGGGTCACCTGGCTGTCCCCCCTGGGCTGGGCGGAGAAGGCCGCGCCGTCCGGGGCGCAGCGCTGGTGGACGCTCGCGATCCCGCTGGTCGTGGGACTGGTGCTGGGTGGCGCGGCGATGCAGCTCGCCCGGCGCCGCGACCTGGGCAGCGCCCGCTTCCGGCTCGGCCCCGGCCCCGCCCGGGCCACCGCGTGGCTGCGCCACCCGCTCGGTCTCGCCGTGCGGCTGCACCGGGGTGCCGTCCTCGGCTGGCTCGCCGGTGCGCTGCTGCTGGCCGGGATGATGGGGGCACTCGCCCAGCAGCTCCTCGACGCGATCCAGGGCAACCCGGCCCTCGCCGACGCCATGGGCATGGAGGGCGGCTCGGCGATCGACGGCGTCATGGCCACCACGCAGGTCTACCTCGCGGTCATCGCGACGGGGTACGTCGTGCAGGCGGTCGGGGCGCTCCGGGGTGAGGAGGCGGAGGGCCGGCTGGAGACCCAGCTCGCCGGCTCGCTGTCGCGGGCCCGGTGGTTGGCGGCCCACACCGTGGCGGTCCTGGGCGGGTTGGTGCTGATCGTGGTGGTCGCCTCGCTGGTGCTGGCCGGCACCACCGCGCTGTCCCTCGGTGACACCGCCGAGCTGGGCGCGGTCATGGGGTCAGGTCTTGCCTACCTGCCCGCCGAGCTCGTGCTGGCGGGGATCGGACTGGCGGTCTTCGGGGTGTGGCCGCGGGCGTTCCCGGTCGCCTGGGCCGCGTTCGGTGTGGTCACCTTCATCGCCTTCCTCGGCCCCGGGCTGAAGCTCGACCGCTGGGTGCTGGACCTGGCGCCGACCACGCACGTGGGGAACCCGCCGCTCGGCGAGGTCGCGGCAGGTGACCTGGTGGCCCTGACCGCGGTCGGGGTGCTCCTGCTCGGGGTGGGCTTCCTGGCGTTCCGCAGGCGCGGGGTTCCGCGGGCCTGAGCCCGTGGCAGGTGCCGCGCGGCGCGGCCCGATCTCCGCGGTGATGACACTCCGCGGCGATCGGACGCGAGCCTAGACTTGCCGGCAGTCGTGCGTGAAGGAGCGTCGCCATGTCGTCTGACAGCAAGGTCGAACTGCCCGACCACATCGATGCCGCGGTCCTGAAGATCGCCGGCGTGGTCGTGCTGGGCGCGATCATGTCGATCCTGGACATCACGGTCGTCAACGTCGCTCTGCCCACCTTCCAGACGGTGTTCGGCTCTCCCGCCCACCCGGTCGCCTACTCGACGGTCGCCTGGTCGGTCACCGCCTACACGCTCGCGCTGGCCACGGTGATCCCGATGACCGGCTGGGCCGCCGACCGGTTCGGCACCAAGCGTCTCTACATGACGGCCGTCGCGCTGTTCGTCACCGGCTCGGTCCTCTGCGCCGCCGCCTGGAGCATCGGTGCCCTCATCGGCTTCCGGGTCCTGCAGGGACTCGGTGGCGGCATGCTGATGCCGCTCGGCATGACGATCATGACGCGGGCGGCGGGACCGCACCGGATCGGCCGGCTGATGGCCATCCTCGGCGTCCCGATGCTGCTCGGTCCGATCCTGGGGCCGATCCTCGGTGGCTGGCTGATCGAGGTCGCGAGCTGGCACTGGATCTTCCTCATCAACGCGCCGATCGGCCTGGTCGCGATCATCTACGCCTGGCGGGTGCTGCCCAAGGACACCCCCGAGCCCTCGGAGTCCTTCGACTTCCTCGGCATGGCGCTGATGTCACCCGGGCTGGCGCTCTTCCTCTTCGGTGTGTCCTCGATCCCCTCCGAAGGCACCGCCACCGCTCCGCGGGTCTGGGTCTCGATGCTGATCGGCGCCGCACTGATGGTGGCCTTCGTCGTCCACTCGTTCCGCCCCGAGCACCCGCTCCTGGACCTGCGGCTGTTCAGGAACCGCAACCTGACGGTCTCGATCATCACGATGTTCCTGTTCGCCGCAGCCTTCTTCGGCGGGCTGCTGCTGGTGCCGACCTACTTCCAGGAGGTCCGCGGGGAGTCGACGCTGCAGGCCGGGCTGCTCGTCGCACCCCAGGGCATCGGCGCGATGATCACGATGCCGATCGCGGGGTCCCAGGTGGACAAGCACCCGATCGGCCGGATCGTGCCGTTCGGCCTGGTCTTCATCCTGATCGGCATGTTCGGGCTCACCCAGCTCACCGCGACCACGCCGTACCCGGTCATCATCGCCGAGCTCTTCGTGATGGGGCTCGGGATGGGCGCGACGATGATGCCGCTGTTCACCTCGGCGCTGAAGACCCTCAAGGCCCACGAGGTGGCCCGGGGCTCGACGCTGCTGAACATCACCCAGCAGATCGCCAGCTCGGTCGGGGTCGCCACCATGTCCGTGCTGCTCACCAACCACCTGCAGGGCTCCAAGCTCGCCGGACCGGCGATGGCGTCGCTGCACGACCCGGCCCTCGCGGCGAAGATCCCTGCAGCCGCGATCACGAAGGGGCTCGAGGACGCGGCCACCGCTTTCGCCGACACCTACTGGGTGGCGTGGACGTTGGTGCTGCTGACACTGATCCCGGCGATGCTTCTTCCGCGCAAGGCCGAGGCGGCACACCTCCTCGACGACACCGGCACCCCGCCCACGGTGGTGCACTGACAGGTCCGAGAGATGCGGACGGTGATCGTCCTCAATACGCCCTAATCTGTCGGCATGCCCGCCAAGACCGCACCGGACGTGGACGGCCTCGTCGTCCGGTCCCTCACCAGTGACACCTGGCCCGCCTTCGCCGACCTCGTCGCGCGGCACAACGGCGTGTTCGGCGGGTGCTGGTGCACCTGGTTCCACACCCTCTCCCGCGACAAGGAGCGCACCTACGAGAGCAACCGCGCCCTGAAGTGTGGCTTGGTCGAGGAGGGGCGCGCGCACGCCGCGCTGGTCTTCGACGGCGACGAAGCGGTGGCCTGGGCGGAGTACGGGCCGCCCGAGGAGCTGCCCAACATCCACCACCGCAAGGAGTACGAGGCGGGACTGGTCAGCGCACCGGACTACCGGATCACGTGCATCTTCGTGGACCGACGCTACCGGCGGCGCGGGGTCGCGGCGCTGGCCCTGCGAGGCGCCCTGGACCTCATCGCGACGGCCGGCGGCGGCGTGGTCGAGGGCTACCCGCACGACATGTCGGAGCAGCCGGAGGGCAAGAAGATGTCGTCCTCGTTCCTCTACAACGGCACCCGCACCATGTACGAGGAGGCCGGCTTCACCTACGAGCGGTCCAAGGGTCAGAAGAACTGCGTGATGACCCGGCAGGTCGCGCCCGCGTGAGCGTGTGACGCGTCGCCGGCCCGGAACAGGGTGAGCCCCGACCCGCGGCAGCTCAGGTCCGCGGCCCGGTTCCCCTCACCCCTGCGTCCGCCACGCGGAACCCGACGTTCCCGGTGGAGCTGTCGGGGGTGTTGGAGCTGCGGGAGTCCACCCGGTAGCGCCAGCAGTAGCTCTCGTGGCACAGGTAGGAGCCGCCGCGCATCACCCGCGCCGGACCGTGCTGCGGTCCGTGCGGGTCGTGCAGCGGGGAGTGTGCGTAGTAGGTGGGGTCGAACCAGTCGGCACACCACTCCCACACGTTGCCGGTGACCTCGTGCAGCCCGAGGTCGTTCGGAGGGTAGGAGCCGACCGGGCCGGTGCCGACCCATCCGTCCGCACCGGTGTCGTGGCCGGGGAACGTGCCCTGGAAGACGTTCATCCGGTGCTCTCCGCCCGGCTCGCGCTCGTCGCCCCAGGGGTAGTGGGAGCCCTCGCGCCCGCCCCGGGCCGCCCGCTCCCACTCCGCCTCGGTCGGCAACCGGGTCCCGTCCCAGGAGCAGTACGCCGCCGCATCGAGCCAGCTCACGTGCACGACCGGGTGGCGGCCCCGGTCGGTGAGGTTGCTGTGCGGGCCCTCGGGGTGCCGCCAGTCCGCTCCCGGGACCTCGCGCCACCACGGCGCGGCGATCACGGCCCGCGTGGGCGGGAAGTCGTCGGGCAGCAGGCCGGCGAAGACGAACGAGGTGCCGAGCTCCTCGGCGGTCGTGAGGTGACCGGTGGCCTCGACGAAGGCCGCGAACTCGTCGTTGGTGACCGCGTGCGCGGCGATGCGGTATCCGGTCAGTGTGACCCGGTGCTCCGGCGCCTCGCCGTCCTCGGGGTAGCCGCGGGGATCGTCGGTGCCCATCGTGAAGGTGCCGGCCGCGACCTCCACCCAGTCGGTGCGCGGTCGCGGCTCCGCCGTCGGCGGTGACGACGTCGCGGACTGTCGGTGCGTGCCCGCTCCGGCGCCCGCGCCGCGTGGTGGCCCACAGCACGCTGTCACGCTTCCGACCTTAGGCCGGCCGGGGTCGCCCGCGCACCGCTCGGGGCCCGCGCAACGGGGCAGGCGGGAAGGCCCTCGGAAATTGGCGAACCGCCGGCGTCTCGGGTCACCGGCGGTTCGAGATGAAAACGTAACGCGGCACCCCTCAGCGGCTGAAGGGAAATCCCTCAAGATCTCCTCAATTCGGTATGCGCGCCGCGTCGGGAGAGCGCTCCTGCGTCCTCGAGTGACTGGTGTGACGAGCCCCGCGCGGGCGATGGCTCCCGGGCCGGGGGCGGACCGGTCAGAAATCGCTGGAGGACAGGATCCGGTCGACCTCGATCCGGATGGCCACCCGGGCTGGGTTCTCCCGTGGCGTGCGGTACCGCACGGCGTACCGCTCCTCGGCCCGGCGCACCGACGCGGCGTCCGTCAGCACCGAGCCGCGCCCCTCGACGGTCGACCAACGTCGTCCGTCGACCTGGCAGGCGGCCAGCTGGGGGCAGCGTTCGAGGTTGCGCGCCTTGCGGGACTCCCGCGACGTGATCACCCACGCGCACCGTTGCTCGAGATCGAGCGCCACCCCGACGGGTACGACGTGCGGCCGGCCGTCGACGCGCAGCGTGGTGAGCGTGCACAGGTGTCGCTCGGTCCAGAAGTCGAGCAGTGCGGGCGGCCACGCGGCCCAGTCGGGCGTCCAGGAGGTCACGCCCCCATCGTGCCCGGTCGGCCCGCCGGCGACCTTGGGTGGCTCCCGGGCGGCGGCTACGGTCGCCAGCATGCTGCCGCTGCCGCGCCGTCTCGCCGTCGGGATCGACACCGTGCTCGACAAGACGGTCGCTCCGGGCTACACGAAGCTCGGGCCCGCCATCCGCCGGCACCTCCCGACCTGGCCCGACGATCCCGAGCCCGAGGCGATGAAGGGCAAGGTGGTCGCCGTCACCGGAGCCACCTCCGGCCTCGGGCTGGCCACGGCGGAGGGGCTGGCCCGGCTGGGCGCCGAGGTGGTGCTGGTCGTGCGCGACACCGACAAGGGCGCACGGGTGCTCCGCGAGCTCGGCGAGCGGCTGCCGTTCGCCGAGCTCCACCTGGCCCGCTGCGACGTCAGCGACCTCGACGACGTACGCCGCTTCGCGGGCGAGCTCGACGCTCGACCACATCGACGCGCTGGTGCACAACGCCGGCGCCATGCCGCCCGGGCGCACGGAGTCCGCCCAGGGCCATGAGCTGACCATGGCCCTCCACGTGCTCGGCCCGGTCCTGATGACCGAGCTGTTGCGCCCGAGGCTCGGTGACGCACGAGTCGTGTTCGTGACGTCGGGCGGGATGTACGGCCAGCGGCTGCGGGCCGACGACCCGGAGTACCTGCAGGGTGAGTACTCGCCGACCACCGCCTACGCGCGCAGCAAGCGTGCCCAGGTCGAGCTGCTCCCGGTGCTCGACCAGCGCTGGGCCGGCAGCGGGATCTCGGTCCACGCCACGCACCCGGGCTGGGCCGACACCCCCGGCGTCGTGGACTCGCTGCCGGTCTTCCACAAGGTCACCGGTCCGCTGCTCCGCGACGCCGAGGGCGGTGCCGACACCACGGTCTGGCTCGCCGCCACGGAGCCGGAGCCCACCGGTGGCATGCTCTGGCACGACCGGCGACCCCGTCCCTTCCACCTGCTGCGCCGGACCCGCACCGGCGAGGACGAGCGCGCCCTGCTGTGGGCGTGGGTGCGCGACCAGCTCGAGCTGGCGCACGGTGCCTGAGCCGGTCACCCGGCTCGTCGGGGTCTACGACGCCGACGGCGGAGTCCGCGGCGAGCTGGCCTACGTGCTCGGCCGGCTCCTGCGCCGCACCCACTGCTCGCTGTGCGACGCCACCCACGCCGGCATGCGCCGCAAGCCCGCGTGGGACGCGATGGTGGCGCGGCTCGGTGTCCCGTTCGCGCTGGTGCACCTCAACGAGATGGCGCCGGACGTGGCCGCCGTGCTGGCACGCACCGGCCCGCCGGCCGTCCTGGCCCAGGTTGCCGGGTCCGACCTCCGACCGGTGCTGGTCAGAGCCGATCTCGACGCGCTCGGCGGCTCGGTGGAGGAGCTCGAGGCGACGCTGCGCGCGGGTGCTGGAGGCCGACGGCTGGACGCTGCCGTCCGCAGCACCCTAGATCCAGCGCTTGAACCAGATCCGGTCCAGCCACTCCGAGTGCGTGAGCAGCCCGTCGGTCCAGATCGGCCAGAACCACGCGAAGTTCACCAGCACCAGCACGAAGAACGAGCCGGCCACGACGATGCCGGTGGTGCGCCGCGCGCTCGGGACCGGTGAGGAGCCGATCAGCTTGCCCATCGCCAGCGTGACCGCGAGGACCAGGAACGGCAGCGTGACCACCGCGTAGAACAGGAAGATCGGCCGGTCGTCGTACATCAGCCAGGGCAGCCAGGTCGTCAGCGTGCCCACGATGGTCACCCCGAAGCGCCAGTCCCGCGCGCCGATCCACATCGCGGCGGCGAACACCAGCGCCACCACCCCGCCCCACCACAGCGTCGGGGTGCCGAGCAGCAGCACCTGGCGCAGGCAGTCGCTTCCCGCGGGCGCGTCGCAGCCCTGGGTGCCGGGCTTGATGTCGACGTCGGCGTCGACCCCCACCGGCCGGTTCAGCAGCAGCCACCCCGACGGCTTGGAGGCGTAGGTGTGCGTGGCGTCGTTGAGGAAGTGGGTGTGGAACATGTAGACGTCGCGCTGGTAGTGCCACAGCGAGTCCAGGGACTGCTTCACCTCACCGAGGCCGCTGGCGTCCGGCTGGTTGCGGGTCGGCCAGTCCTTGCCGCCGTTGTAGTGGGTGTACTGCGTGGCCGAGAGGTGGGTCTCGTACTCCTGGGCGTGGATCAGCCACCCGGTCCAGGAGGCGACGTAGACGACCAGCGCCACCAGCACCAGGTGCGCGAACGCCGGGACCCCGTCGACCAGCGCGGACCTCAGCACCGACCAGCGCACCCCGAACGAGCGCCGTGCGCCGGCGCTCCACAGCCAGGTGAGCAGACCGAACGCCGCCAACGGGTAGACGGCCTCCCACTTGCTGCCCAGCGCCAGCCCCCAGCAGACCCCTCCGACCAGCAGCCACGGCCGGAACAGCAGGCCACGCACCGGCCCCCAGCCGGTGACCTCCTCAGGCGCGAGCCGCGCCATCCGGGCGCGGTACCAGTCGCGGTCGTTGACGATGGAGGCGACGCCGCAGAGCGTGAAGAACGCCACGAAGATGTCGAGCAGCGCGAGCCTCGAGAGCACCAGCTGCAGGCCGTCGAAGGTCAGCAGCAGCCCGGCGACGCAGCCCAGAGCGGTGGAGCCGGTCAGCCGGCGGGCCAGCCGGCACATGACCAGCACCATCAGCGACCCGACCACGGCCGCGGCGACCCGCCAGCCGAACGGGTCCATCCCGAAGGTCTTCTCCCCGAGCGCGATCAGCCACTTGCCGACCTCGGGGTGGACGATCATCGACGGGGTGTCCTTCCAGACTCCCGTGGTGGTGCCGTCGAGGATCTTCTGGTTCGCGTCGCCGACGTACTCCCGCACGTAGCCGAAGTGGGCGAGCGACCAGGCGTCCTTGGCGTAGTAGGTCTCGTCGAACTCGAAGGCGTGCGGGGTGCCGAGGTGCCACAGGCGCAGGAACAGCGCGAGCAGGGCGACGCCGATGCTGGCCGACCAGCCGACCACGGGGTCCTCGAGCCGGGCTCGGCCGCGCGCCCGCACCCGGGCCAGCGGCACCGGACGACCCGACGCGGTGCGGGACAGGCCGACCCGGTCAGGCCCGGGGCTGCCCGCCGGATGCTCGGCCGCCGCCCGGGAGACAGGGTCGGCGGCGGCAGGGCTCGTCACGCTCGCAGACTCTACGTGGCGACCGGCAGCGATTCCCGCGCCAGCCCGCCGGGGCCGCGGCCGGTGTCCCCGCGATGTCCCCGGTGACGTCCCTGCGATGATCGGGACGTGACGACCCCCACCGGCACGCTCGTGCTCGCCGCCACCCCCATCGGCCGGGTCGCCGACGCGCCGCCCCGGCTGGCCGAGGAGCTGGCGAACGCCGACGTGGTCGCCGCCGAGGACACCCGCCGGCTCAAGCGGCTCACCACGGATCTCGGGGTCACCGTGTCGGGCCGGGTGGTCTCCTACTTCGAGGGCAACGAGAGCGCGCGGACCCCGGCGCTGCTCGAGGCGCTGCTGGCCGGCGAGCGGGTGCTGCTGGTCACCGACGCGGGGATGCCCAGCGTCTCCGACCCCGGCTACCGGCTGGTGGCGGCTGCCGTCGGGGCCGACGTGCTCGTGACGGCGGTCCCGGGCCCGTCCGCGGTGCTGACCGCGCTCGCGGTGTCCGGGCTGCCCGTCGACCGGTTCTGCTTCGAGGGCTTCCTGCCACGCAAGGCCGGCGAGCGCTCCCGGCGGCTGGCCGGGCTGGCTGCCGAGGAGCGCACCATGGTCTTCTTCGAGGCCCCGCACCGCACCCAGGCCGCCCTCGCGGCGATGGCCGAGGCGCTCGGCGGCGACCGCCCGGCGGCGGTCTGCCGGGAGCTCACCAAGACCCACGAGGAGGTGCGCCGCGGCCCGCTCGCCGCGCTCGTCGACTGGGCCGCCGACGGCGTCCGGGGCGAGGTCACGATCGTGGTCTCGGGCGCGCCCGGTGGTCCGGACATCGCGGCCGACCCGACGAGCCTGCGCGCCGCCGTCGCCGACCTGGAGGAGGGCGGCACCAGCCGCAAGGAGGCGATCCTCGAGGTGGCGCGTCGCGCCGGTCTGCCCAAGCGGGAGGTCTACGACGCGGTGCACAAGGCATGACGGGGCAGGGCATGACGGGGCAGGGCAGGACCCCGCGGATCACGTCGTACCTCCACGACGGACTGTCCTTCGACGTCGTCGACGAGGGGCCGGTGGAGGGGCCGGTGGTGGTGCTGCTGCACGGCTTTCCCCAGCGGGCAACCAGCTGGCGCGACGTGGCCGAGCGCCTGCACCGGCACGGGGTGCGCACCCTCGCGGTCGACCAGCGCGGCTACTCGCCGGGCGCCAGGCCGCGCCGCCGCCGCGACTACCGGATGCACCTGCTCGTCGACGACGTCGTCGCCCTGCTCGAGCAGGTGGGCAGCCCCGTCCACCTGGTCGGCCACGACTGGGGCGCTGCGGTCGGCTGGCTGCTCGCGGCCCGGCGACCGGACCTGCTCCTGAGCTGGACGGCCGTCTCGGTGCCCCACCCGCGGGCGTTCCTGCGCGCGGCGCTGACGTCGAGCCAGGGCCGCCGGTCGTGGTACTTCGGCCTCTTCTCGCTGCCGCTGCTGCCCGAGCGTGCGGCGCGGCCCGGCGGAGCGCTGGAGCGCGGCCTGCGCCGCTCGGGCATGACCGACGCCGACGTCGACCGCTTCCGCACCGAGATGGTGGAGGACGGTGCCCTGCCCGGTGCCCTGGGCTGGTACCGCGCGATCTGGCTGGGCGGCGGCGCCACCCGCGGGACCCGGGTCCCGGTGCCCACCACGCTGGTCTGGAGCGACCGCGACGTCGCCATCGCCCGCCGGGGCGCCGAGCTCAGCGCCGGGTACGTCGACGGACCGTTCCGGCTCGTGGTGCTCGAGGGCGTGAGCCACTGGATCCCCACCGAGGCGCCGGACCGGCTGGCCGGGGCCGTCCTCGAGCACGTCGGACAGGAGGAGCAGCCATGACCGACCGCCCCACCCGGACCCGCGCCGCCACCGAGGAGAAGACCGGCGGCCGCCGCGACCGCGAGCGCCCCCCGGCGCCCGAGCCGCTGCCGCACCCGGTCGTCGACAACCACTGCCACCTCGACATCGCGGACTCCGACGACCCGGACGCGTGGTTCTCCACCGCCCAGGCGATCCAGGCCGCTGCCGCGGTCGGCGTGCCCCGGATCGTGCAGATCGGCTGCGACCTGCCCGGCGCCCGCTGGGCGGTCGAGGCCGCGGCGTCGTACGACGCCCTCGTCGCCGGTGTCGCGCTGCACCCCAACGAGGCGCCGCGGCACGCCGCCGCCGGCACCCTGGACGAGGCGCTGGCCGAGATCGAGCGGCTCGCGCAGGCGCACCGCAAGGTGCGCGCGGTGGGGGAGACCGGGCTCGACCACTTCCGCACCGGCGAGGACGGCCGCGCCGCCCAGGTGGAGTCCTTCCGGCGCCACATCGACCTCGCGAAGCGGCTGGACAAGACCCTGGTCATCCACGATCGCGACGCGCACGAGGAGGTGCTCGACGTCCTCGACGAGGAGGGGACACCGGACCGGTGGGTGATGCACTGCTTCTCCGGGGACGCGGACGTGGCGCGCCGCTGCCTGGACCGGGGCGCGTACCTCTCCTTCGCCGGCACGGTGACGTTCAAGAACGCCCAGCCGCTGCGCGACGCGCTCGCCCTCGCCCCGGCCGACCGGGTCCTGGTGGAGACCGATGCGCCGTACCTGACCCCGACCCCGTATCGTGGGCGCCCGAACGCGTCGTACCTCGTGCCCGTCACGATGCGCGCGATGGCGGAGGTGCGCGGCGCCGATCTCGGCGAGCTGTGCGCGGCCGTGGACGCCAACACGGAGGCCGCTTTCGGGGGGTCCTGGTAGCACGATCGGGTGCTCGACCAGAGTATTTGGTCACCATGACGCTGGTCACGTTGGTGAAAATTTGGGGATCGGGAGTTTGCGCATGCGCCCGATCTCGTTATCGTCTTGTGACTGATGGCCGGGATCGGGATCGATCTGACCAGTGCAGGTGGCAGTCGCACAGCAGCGACAGCCCCGCGTAGAACCCCCGCAAGCACCACTTCCACCCACCGGTGGCCGTCGTGCGCGCGAAGCGCTGGCACCCGAGAACCGGGGAGTACGACGTTCGGAGAATCGTGCCCATTCATGAAGAGAGCAATGAGCACAACACACCCCTGATTTCTCGGCTGACCCCTCCCTGGGCGAGGAGCCGCGCCGCGCTGATCGCCCTGGCGACCGTGGCCGTGGTGGCCGTCGCCGGCACCGCGTTCGGCTACGCCGCCCTGAGCAAGTCCGTGACCGTCTCGGTCGACGGCAAGTCCGAGCAGGTGACCGCCATGGGCGGCACCGTGGGCGATGTCCTGGACTCCCAGGGCATCGAGATCGGTGACCACGACGTCGTCGCCCCCGGCCTGGACGAGAAGGTGTCCGACGGAAGCCGGATCACCGTCCGCTACGGCCGCCCGCTCGAGCTGAACGTCGACGGCGGCGACCCCCACACCTACTGGGTGACCTCCACCAAGGTCGCCAGCGCCCTGAGCGAGATCGGCCGTCGCTTCAGCGGCGCCGAGCTCTCCACCAGCCGCGGCGGCAGCATCGACCGCGAGGGCCTGAAGCTCGAGGTGGTCACCCCGAAGAGCCTCGTCGTGAAGGTCGGCGACAAGAAGCCGGTCAAGCGCGAGCTCACCGCCCTGACCGTCGCGGACGCCCTCAAGGACATGGGCGTCAAGGTCGGCAAGGCCGACGAGGTCACCCCCGCCCCGAAGCACCAGCTCGAGGACGGCGACCGGATCGTCTTCACCGACGTCCGGATCGTCAAGAAGTCCGTCAAGGGCGAGAGCATCGGCTTCGACACGATCAACAAGGACGACTCCTCGATGCTGGAGGGGCACTCCAAGGTGGTCCGTGAGGGCGCCGACGGCGCGCGGAACGTGACCTACCGGCTCGTCTTCCGCAACGGTCACCTCACCGCTCGCAAGGTGCTGGACTCGACCGTGGTGAAGGCCCCGGTCGCCGAGATCGTGCACAACGGCACCAAGGCACCGGCACCGAAGGCCCCGACCACCAACTACGCGACGGGCAGCTCCGCCTGGGACCGCATCGCCCAGTGCGAGTCCGGTGGCAACTGGGCGGCGAACACCGGCAACGGCTACTACGGCGGGCTCCAGTTCAACCTGAGCACCTGGCGCTCCTACGGCGGTGTGAGCCGTCCGGACCTGACCAGCCGCGAGTACCAGATCAGCATCGCCGAGAAGGTGCGCGCCGCCTCCGGTGGCTACGGTGCCTGGCCGGTCTGTGGCGCCCAGGCCTGACCTGGCCGTGCCCGCAAGTTCGGTGGTCGAGCCTGCAAGTTCGGTGGTCGAGCCTGTCGAGACCTAGGCTCGTCCCGTGACGAACGCTTCCTCATCCTCCGCCGGTCCGAGACTTCTCGGGCCGGCGGAGGTGCGTTCACTGGCCGCCGAGCTGGACCTGCGCCCCACCAAGCAGCGGGGGCAGAACTTCGTCATCGACGCCAACACGGTCCGCCGGATCGTGCGCGAGTCGGACATCACCGGTGACGACGTCGTCGTCGAGGTCGGCCCGGGACTGGGCTCGCTGACCCTGGCCCTGCTCGAGGTGGCGGCGCGGGTCGTGGCCGTCGAGGTCGACCCGGTCCTCGCCGCCCGGCTGCCCGCGACCATCGCGGCGTACGCCCCGGAGCAGCGGGACCGCTTCGAGGTGGTGCTCGGTGACGCGATGCGCATCGACGCGGTGCCCGGCCCGCCGCCGACCGCGCTGGTGGCCAACCTGCCCTACAACGTGTCGGTGCCGGTGCTGCTGCACATGCTCACGCTGCTGCCGTCCCTCGAGCGCGGGCTGGTGATGGTCCAGGCCGAGGTGGCCGACCGGCTGGCCGCGGCGCCCGGCTCCAAGGTGTACGGCGTGCCGTCGGTCAAGGCGGCCTGGTTCGCCGACGTGCGCCGGGCCGGGGCCATCGGCCGCAACGTCTTCTGGCCGGCCCCCAACGTCGACTCCGGCCTGGTCGCCTGGACCCGCCGCGAGCCGCCCGCCACCACCGCGACCCGCGAGCAGGTGTTCGCCGTCGTCGACGCGGCCTTCGCCCAGCGGCGCAAGGTGCTCCGCGGGGCGCTGCGCGGGCTGGCCGGCTCCGCCCAGGCGGCGGTCGCGGCGCTGGAGCACGCCGGCGTGGACCCGCTCGCGCGGGGGGAGTCGCTGACCGTCGCCGACTTCGCGCGGATCGCCGAGGGCCTGGCGGCACAGGGGCCGGCCGTGGAGGCACGCGCGTGAGGACCACGGCCGGCGGGCTCACGGTTCGTGCGCCCGCCAAGATCAACCTGCACCTCGGCGTCGGGGCGGTGCGTCCCGACGGCATGCACCCGCTGCTGACCGTCTACCACGCCGTCGGGCTGTACGACGACCTGAACGCGGTCGCCTCCCCGGACTGGCGCCTCGGGCTGGCGGCCGAGGACTACATCGGCCGGGACGGCGTGCCGCTGGCCGGCGACAACATCGTCGACCGGGCCGCCGACCTGCTCGCCGCCCACCACGGGGTCGCGGTCTCCGGGGACCTGCACATCACCAAGTCGATCCCCGTGGCCGGCGGGATGGCGGGCGGCTCCGCCGATGCGGCGGCCGCCCTGGTCGCCCTGGACCGGCTCTGGGACCTCGACACCACCGACGAGGACCTGCTCGCGCTCGCGGCGCAGCTGGGCAGCGACGTGCCGTTCGCGCTGGTCGGCGGCACCGCCGTGGGAAGCGGGCGCGGCGAGATCGTCAGCCCGGTCATCGACCACGGCACCTGGTGGTGGGTGGTCGTCCTGTCGCCGGACGGGCTGTCCACCCCCGCCGTCTACCGGCACTTCGACGAGCTCTTCCCCGACGCCCCGTCCGAGCCGCCGCCGGCCGACGCGCTGCTCGCCGCCCTGGACTCGGGTGACCCGCTCCGCCTCGCCGCGACCATGCACAACGACCTCCAGGCACCGGCCTTCGACCTGCGTCCCGACCTCGAGCTGCGGGTCGCCCAGGGCGAGTCGGAGGGGGCGCTGCGCGGGATGGTGTCCGGCTCGGGGCCGACCTGCGTCTTCCTGTGCGAGTCCGGCGACCACGCCCGCGCGGTCGCCGGGGCCCTGCTCGCCGGCCGCGAAGCCGCCCGTCGTGCTCGTCGCGAACGGGCCGGTGGCCGGGGCCCACGTGGTGACGCATGGCTAACCTCCTCAACCTCGAGCGGGTCTCGAAGTCCTACGGCGTACGGCCGCTGCTCACCGACGTCTCGCTCGGCATCGGGGCGGGCCAGCGGATCGGCATCGTCGGCCGCAACGGCGACGGCAAGACCACGCTGCTGGAGGTCATGACCGGGATCGAGCAGCCGGACACCGGGCGCGTGTCGCGGTCCCGGGGGCTCCTGGTCGGCTACCTCCACCAGGGCGACGAGCTCGTCGACACCCACAGCGTGCGCGAGGCGGTGCTGGGCGGCCGGTCCGACCACGAGTGGGCCGCGGACCCGCGCAGCCGGGAGATCGTCGAGGAGCTGCTCGCGGGCGTCTCGCTGGACCGGCCGGTCCTCGGGCTCTCCGGCGGTGAGCGCCGGCGTTGCTCGCTGGCCGCACTGCTGCTCGGCGACCACGACCTGATCGTGCTCGACGAGCCCACCAACCACCTCGACGTCGAGGCGGTCGCGTGGCTGGCCGGGCACCTGGTGCAGCGCTCCTCGGCGCTCGTGGTGGTCACCCACGACCGCTGGTTCCTGGACGCGGTGTGCCAGTGGACCTGGGAGGTGCACGACGGCGAGGTCGACGCCTACGAGGGCGGGTACGCCGCGTTCGTGCTCGCCAAGGCCGAGCGCCAGCGCCAGGCCTCCGCCTCGGAGACCCGCCGGCAGAACCTCGCGCGCAAGGAGCTCGCCTGGCTGCGGCGAGGGGCCCCCGCCCGCACGTCCAAGCCGAAGTTCCGGATCGAGGCGGCGAACGCGCTGATCGAGGACGTGCCGCCGCCTCGGGACCGCATGGAGCTGCAGAACTTCGCGACCCAGCGGCTCGGCAAGGACGTCATCGACGTCGAGGACGTGGACCTGTTCCGTGGTGAGCGGCAGCTGCTCTCGCACGCGACCTGGCGGCTCGGGCCGGGCGACCGGGTCGGGATCGTCGGTGTCAACGGGGCCGGCAAGACCTCGGTGCTCGCGCTGATCGCGGGCGAGCTGCCGCCGTCGGTCGGCCGGGTGAAGCACGGGCGGACGGTCGCGCTCCAGCACCTCACCCAGCAGCTCGACGACCTCGACCCCGAGGGGCGGGTGCTGCCGACGGTCGAGTCGATCAGGCGGGTCACCAAGACGGTCGACGGCGAGATCACCGCGACCTCGATGCTGGAGAGGTTCGGATTCACCGGGGACCGGCTGACCGCGCGGATCGGGGACCTCTCGGGGGGCGAGCGGCGCCGCTTCCAGCTGCTGCGGCTGCTGCTCACCGAGCCCAACGTCCTGCTCCTCGACGAGCCCACCAACGACCTCGACATCGAGACCCTCAACGTCCTCGAGGACTTCCTCGACGGCTGGCCGGGCACGCTCGTGGTCGTCTCCCACGACCGCTACTTCCTCGAGCGGGTCACCGACTCGGTCTGGGCGCTGCTCGGCGACGGCCAGATCTCGATGCTGCCCCGCGGCGTGGACGAGTACCTCGAGCGCCGTACCGCCGACCTGTCGCTCGTTGACGCAGAACTTCGCCGAGCCGTCGCTTCTTCGCCGGAGGAGACGTCGACCCGTCGCGAGCTCCCCACGGAGCCGACGCCCGCGGCGCCCGCCAGGGCGAAGGCCGGCAGCGCCGAGGAGCGGGCGGCCCGCAAGAACATCGCGCGCATCGACAAGCAGCTCGAGCGCATCGCCGAGCAGGAGTCCGCGCTCAACGCCGAGGTTCTCGAGCACGCCCAGGACTACGAGAAGCTGGCCGAGCTCAGCGCTCGCCTCGACGAGCTGTCGGGTGAGAAGGAGGAGCTCGAGATGGAGTGGCTGGAGGCCGCCGAGATCCTCGAGTGAGCTCGCGAGGCTGCGCCGACCCGACCTCTCAGGCGAAGGGGGAGAGGAGGGTGCGCAGGAGGGCGGCGAGCTGCTGCTGCTCCGCGTGGGGCAGGTCCTGGAGCAGCGACTCCTCGGCCTCCAGCAGCGCCTCGAAGGCGCCGTCGACGGCGGACTTGCCCTCGGCGGTGAGCCGGACGATGACGCCGCGCCGGTCCTCGGGGTCCGGGTGCCGCTCCACGAAGCCGCGGGCCGCGAGCCGGTCCACCCGGTTGGTCATGGTGCCGCTGGTCACCAGGGTCTCGCGCAGCAGCCGCCCCGGGGAGAGCTCGTACGGCGTGCCGGCGCGGCGCAGCGCGGCCAGCACGTCGAACTCCCACGACTCGATCCCGTGGGCGGTGAAGGCCTGGCGCCGCGCCAGGTCGAGGTGGCGGGCCAGCCTGGAGATCCGGCTGAAGACCGCGACCGGGGCCAGGTCGAGGTCGGCGCGCTGCCGCGCCCACGCCTCCACCAGGTCGTCGACCTCGTCCCTCATGCGCGCAGTCTAACCGGATCTGTCGAGAATCTTGACATCGAGACAGTTCTCGATGAGGATCGAAGTGTCTTGACATCAAGAGACCCCGTGAGGAGAGATCGTGGCGCACACCTGGGATCCGGACCGCTACCTGACGTACGCCGACGAGCGCGGTCGCCCGTTCGTCGAGCTGGTCGCCCGGATCGGGGCCGCCGATCCGCGCACGGTGGTCGATCTCGGCTGCGGACCCGGCAACCTCACCGCACTGCTGGCCGATCGCTGGCCCGACGCGGCAGTCACCGGTCTCGACGCGAGCCCCGAGATGGTCGAGCGGGCCCGGGCGGCGGAGGCCCGGATCGCCTTCGACGTCGCCGACCTGCGTGACTGGGTCCCGGCCGACCCGGTCGACGTGCTCGTCTCCAATGCCACCCTGCAGTGGGTGCCGGGCCACCTCGACCTGCTCGAGGGGCTGGTCGCGCACGTCCGCCCCGGAGGCTGGTTCGCCTTCCAGGTCCCCGGCAACTTCGACGAGCCCAGCCACACGATCCGGCGGGACCTCGCGGCGGAGCCGCCGTACGCCGAGCACACCCGCGACGTGGCCGTGCCGTCCAGCCACGACCCGGCCGACTACCTCGGCCGGCTGACCGCCCTGGGCTGCACCGTCGACGCCTGGGAGACGACCTACCTCCACGTGCTCACCGGCGAGGACCCCGTCTTCACCTGGGTGTCCGGCACCGGTGCGCGTCCGACGCTGCAGGCCCTGCCCGACGACCTGCGCGCGGACTTCGAGGAGGAGTTCAAGCGGCGGCTGCGCGCGGCGTACCCCCGGCACGAGCACGGCGTGGTGCTGCCCTTCCGGCGCATCTTCGTCGTGGCTCGGGTCTCGACAGGCTCGACCACCGGAACCGAGAGCTCGACCAGCGCAACCGAGGGCTCGACCACCGGAACCGAGTAGAGGAGTGACGATGAGACTGCACCACGTCCAGGTGGCCTGCCCGCCCGGCGGTGAGGAGGCCGCCCGCGGGTTCTACGCCGGCGGCCTCGGCATGACCGAGGTCGAGAAGCCCGCTGACCTGCGCGCCCGCGGTGGCGCCTGGTTTCGCGCGTACGACGCCGACGGCACCGTGGCCGCGGAGATCCACGTGGGCGTCGAGGACCCGTTCGTCCCGGCCCGCAAGGCCCATCCGGCGTTCGTCCTGGACTCGGTCGCCGAGCTCGAGGGTGTCGCCTCCCGGCTGGCCGATGCGGGCCACGAGGTGGACTGGAGCCAGCGGAGCACGTTCGCCGGCTACGAGCGGTTCCACACCGTCGACGGCCACGGCAACCGGGTCGAGGTGCTCGCACCCGCCTGACCGCGGGGCCCGCAGCCGGCGGGCGTGACCGGGGTCATCTCGCAACGCTGGTTACTCGTCGGTAGCATTCGGGGCATGAGCCAGGTCCTGACCCTGTGGAAGAAGACCAGCGCGCTGCCCACGGGGGCGCGGATCTTCTCGGTGCTGTTCGCCCAGAAGGCGCCGTACTTCGCGACCATCCGCCCGCGGTTCGTCGACATCGGGCCGAATCGCGCCGAGCTGGTGATCCCCAAGCGGCGGCGGGTGCACAACCACCTCGGCACCGTCCACGCGATCGCGCTGTGCAACGGGCTCGAGGCCGCCATGGGCGCACTCGCCGAGGCCACGATCCCGGCCGACAAGCGCTGGATCCCCAAGGGGATGGAGGTCAGCTACACCGCCAAGGCCACCAGCGACATCACGTGCATCGCCGAGACCGACCCGGGGCAGTGGACGTCCGACGCGCTCCCGGACTCGGGCGGCGACCTCCCGGTCCGGGTCCGCGGGGTCCGTGACGACGGCGCCGTCGTGATCGAGGGCGTCATCCGGCTCTGGGTCACCCCGAGGAAGTAGCGCTCCCCAGGAAGACCGGGTTGGTCAGGGCGACCATGGGCGCCGTCGAGCCGGCGGTCGGGTCGACCACCACGTCGCTCGGACGGCGTACCTCCGCCCGCACGAACGGCGTCGTGGCGACCGGCACCCGGGTGGTCACGGTGACCGTCCCGGTGTCGTCGGCGACCCCACCCGCGAGCACCCCGGCCGGGCCGCGGACCTGGGCCAGGCAGCCGGGCACGCCGGCCACCTCGAGGCGTACGTCGACCAGGTCGCCGGGTGCGGCGGCCAGCCGGTCACCGCACTCCGCCTTCGCGTCGCCGAGGGTGGCCTCGAGGACCAGCGCCACCGCGGAGGACTCCGCGACCCAGGCGTGGCCACCCTTGAGTGCCTCGACGATGGCCGCGGTGCCGAGGTTGTCCGCGCGGACGACCGTCTGGGCGAGGCCGACCTGCTGGTGCTCGTTGTGGGAGTCGGAGTTGCCGACCACGGGGACGAACCGCCCGGACACCAGCAGGGCGTGCCAGTGCTCGAGGGCGGTCTGGTCGTCGCCGGTCCACGGTCCGTTCCAGATCTCGACGGCGTCCATGTCGGCGTAGTCGTAGCCGTAGTCCCAGCGGATGCTCGGCAGCGGGTTGAACGGGTGGGCCGCGATCGCCAGCCCGCCCAGCTGGCGGACCCGGTCGGTGAACCGTGGGAGCTGCCCGTCCTCGGCCCGGTAGCGCCAGTCGATCCAGGCGCCGGCGGGGATCCCGACCGCGAGCCAGTGCCCGCTGCGGGTGGTGACCTCCTCGCCGCTCATCACCAGGAAGTCGTCGGGCACGTGCCGACCCCAGACGAGGGTCGCGGAGGTGGTGTTGTGGTCGGTGGAGCCGAGGAAGTCCAGCCCCGCCTGGCGGGCCGCGGCCAGCATCTGGGTCTGGGTGCGCGCGCCGTCGGAGTGGCGGGTGTGCACGTGCATGTCACCGCGGTACCAGCCCGGCCCGGTGCCCGGCACCCGCCGCGGCGCGGGGCTGGCCTCGAACCTGGGGCCACGCTTGTCGAAGTGCAGGCGCACGTCGACCCGCCACGGCGTGCCCGGCGCCACGATCTGGTACGGCCCGAGCAGCACGTTCCACACGCCGGGGGTCAGGGGGCCGGCCAGGTAGCCGGGGGTGGCGGAGGTCCGGCTGATCCGGAAGTGCCGCCGCGCCCCGCCCGACCAGCCGCGGAAGCCGTCCCCGGCGCCGAGGTCGTGGCCCGAGGGGTCGAAGATCCCGATGTCGACGACGTTGTAGCTGAAGCCGAAGCCGGTGTCGGTGGGGTCGAAGTCGTAGGCGACCTCGATGGTGCTGACGCCCTTCGGGACCCGGAACGGCAGGTAGTGCCAGTCCGCGGTGCCCGGGTCGGAGAAGCGCCCCCGGAAGGTCCGGTGCACGACCGTGCCGGCGGCGGCCGGCTCGAACTCGATCAGGGCGGCGGTGCTGGCGATGCCGGCGCCCGAGACGAGCAGCGAGCGGCGGTCGAGGTGGTGGTCGCACATGGTGCGCCCAGCATGCCCGGCCGAGGGCTCGGGCGTGCGGGATTCGCGCTCAGGTGCCCGCTCTCAGGCGCCTTCGTCGACAGTGACCGCGGCCGCGGTCTTCTCACCCACCAGCCGCCGCTGCAGCCACTGCGCGATGGCGGTGAGGCCGAGGTTGCAGGCGATGAAAAACGCGGCGATCACGATGGCGGTCGGGACCTGGTTGAAGAACTCCCCGTAGATCTGCTTGCCCACGAAGGTGAGGCCGGGGGCGATGATGTAGATGCCCAGTGTGGTGTCCTTCAGCGCCACCACGCACTGGCTCACCAGCGCCGGCAGCATGATCTTCACCGCCTGGGGGAGCTGGATGCTCGTCATCACCTGGGTCTTGCGCAGGCCGAGGGCGTACGCCGCCTCCACCTGGCCCTTCGGCACGGCGTTGATGCCCGCCCGGAAGACCTCGGCGAGCACTGAGCCGTTGTACAGCGTGAGGGCGACGACCACGCACCAGAAGGTCGAGAGCGGGCCCCCACCGACATGCAGGGTGTAGAAGACGAAGATCATCAGCAGCAGCACCGGGACGGCGCGGAAGAACTCCACGACCACGAAGCTCGGCCAGGCGAGCCACCGGTGCTCGGAGTGCTTCCCGATCCCGAAGACGAGTCCGAAGACGACGGCGAAGATGACCGAGAAGAAGGCCATCTCCAGCGTCTTGAGCAGGCCGTCGACGAGCAACACCCGCACGTAGTCCGGCGTGACGAACGGCTCCCACTTGGCGTACTCGAGCTGACCGGTCGAGTTGAGCTTGCCGAGGATGACCAGGATGAGGCCGACGATCGCCACCAGCGTGATCCCGGTGTAGACCCGGTGCCGGGCGACCGTCTTCGGCCCGGGCGCGTCGTAGAGGACGTTGCCGCTCATGCCACCCTCCAGCGACGCTCGACGACGTAGGAGCTCATGGTGAGCACCTCGACCAGGATGATGTAGCCCACGGCGAAGGCCAGGAAGATACCCGGCCTCTGGTCGGCGTGGTCGTTGGTGAAGGAGTGCATCTGCGAGGTCGCCTCGGTGATGCCGAAGGCGGCCGCGACCGAGGTGTTCTTCAGTAGCGCCACCTGCACGCTGGTCAGCGGTGGGACGACCGCGCGAAGCGCCTGGGGCAGCACCACCAGCCGCATGGACTTGGCGAACGTGAGACCGATCGCGCGCGCCGCCTCCGCCTGGCCGATCGGTACGGCGTTGATGCCCGAGCGGAACGCCTCGCAGACGAAGGCGGAGGTGTAGAGCGTCAGGGCGAGGACCGAGCGGAAGAAGAAGCCAGAGACGTGGTAGCCGGCGATCTCCCAGTCCTGGATGAAGTTGAAGGTGTAGCCGAGCTTGGGCGCCGCGATCGCCATGAAGATGAAGATGACCACCAGCGGCGTGTTCCGGAAGATGCCGATGTAGACCGTCGCGACCTTGCGCATGGCGCCAACCGGGCCCACCCGCAGCGCGGCGAGGATGACGCCGAAGCTCAGCGACAAGATGCTTGAGACGACGAACAGCCCGATCGTCAGGCCGAACGCCTTGAGGTACTCGTCGAAGTTCGAGAAGACCGCGTCCATGGCGGCGCATCCTCCTGTCTGTGGTGAGGATGGGCGGGATGCCCTACGACATCCCGCCCACCGTCAGTGACGTCGGCTGGTCAGGCTGCCTGGCACTCGTCCAGGGTGGGCTGGTCCGGCGCGTCGACGCCGGCCTGGCCGAGCGTGGCGTCGAACGCGTCGGACCAGGTGCCGTCGTCGAACGACTTGGTCAGCGTGTCGTTGATCCACTGGCACATCTCCGGGTGGTCCTTCGAGTAGCCGATGCCGTACCGCTCCTCGGAGAACGGGTCGCCCACGACCTTCAGCTCGTCGGGGTGCTGCGCGGCGTAGCCGAGCAGGATCGCGCCGTCGGTCGTCATCGCGTCGACGGTGCCGGACAGGACCTGGTCGACGCACTCGGAGTAGGTGTCGAAGCCGCGCGGCTTGGCGCCCTCGGCCTTGACGTTGTCCAGCGAGGTCGAGCCCGTCACCGAGCAGACCTCCTGGCCCTTGATGTCGTCGACGCTCTCGATGTCGCTGTCCGAGCCGACGAGGAGCTGTTGGCCGGTGACGTAGTACGGGCCGGCCTGGCCCACGACCTGGCGGCGCTCGTCGGTGATGGAGTACGACGCGATGACCAGGTCGACCTCATTGCCCTGGAGGAACGGCTCCCGGTTGTCGGAGATCGTCTCCTGCCAGTCGATGTCCTCGGGCGCGATGCCGAGGGAGGCGGCGAGGATCTTGCCCATCTCCGGGTCGAAGCCCTTCGGGGCGTCGTCGGTCGCGCCCTTGAACCCGATGCCGGGCTGGTCGAACTTCACGCCGATGGTGATCTTGCCGTCCTCGGCGAGCTGCTTCATCTGGGTGCCGTCGTCGAAGTTGTCCGCGGCGTTGTCCGCCACGGTGACGTCGACGCCGCCGTCACTTGATCCGCTGTCGCCCGCGCTGCCGCAGGCAGCCATGGTCGCCGCCAGGCCCACTGCGGCGAGGATCGCCTTGCTCCGCTTGAATCGCATTCATCTCTCCTCTGGTTCTCCGGGCCCCCGCCCGGCCCCCTTCGGGGTGCTGTTGCGTTGCGTCGATCCGTGGTGCGGCCCGTGGCCGCGTCGTGTGCTCAGTGCGTGAGGATCTTGCTCAGGAAGTCCTTTGCGCGCTCCGACTTCGGGTTGCCGAAGAACTCCACGGGAGTGTTCTCCTCGACGATCGCGCCGTCGGCCATGAAGACCACCCGGTCCGCGGCCGTGCGGGCGAAGCCCATCTCGTGGGTGACGACCACCATGGTCATGCCCCCCTTGGCGAGGTCGACCATCACGTCGAGCACCTCCTTGATCATCTCCGGGTCCAGCGCCGAGGTCGGCTCGTCGAAGAGCATCACCTTGGGCTCCATGGCCAACGCGCGCGCGATCGCCACCCGCTGCTGCTGGCCGCCGGAGAGCTGGGCGGGGTACTTCTCGGCCTGTTGCCCGACGCCGACCCGGTCCAGCAGCTCGCGGGCACGGGTCTCGGCCTCGGCCTTCGCGGTCCCGCGCACCTTGACGGGGCCGAGCGTGACGTTCTCGAGGATCGTCTTGTGGGCGAACAGGTTGAAGCTCTGGAACACCATGCCGACCTCGGCGCGCAGCCCGGCCAGCGCCTTGCCCTCCTGCGGCAGCGGCTGGCCGTCGAGGCTGATCGAGCCCTTGTCGATGGTCTCGAGCCGGTTGATCGCACGGCACAGCGTGGACTTGCCGGAACCCGACGGGCCGATGACCACGACGACCTCGCCGCGCCGGATGCGCAGGTTGATGTCCTGCAGCACGTGGAGCTGGCCGAACCACTTGTCGACGTTCTCCAGCACGACGAGGGAGTCGCCTCCGCTCTGCGTCGTTCCGGTCTGCTGAGCTGTCATGCCACAGCAACCTATCGGTCCAGCGCCGCGAGCGCTGCGCCTATCGGACGGAGTTGTCCGATTGATACATCGGCGGCGCCTCGTCGGACCCCGGCCAGCGCCCGGCGAGTTCGCTCAGGAACCTCCACGCACCGTAGCCTTGGACGGTCATGAGCAGCGCACGCACGTACGAGGTCCGCACCTACGGGTGCCAGATGAACGTCCACGACTCCGAGCGCCTGACCGGGCTGCTGGAGGACGCGGGCTACGTCGCCGCCGGCGAGGACCGGCAGGCGGACGTCGTCGTGTTCAACACCTGCGCGGTGCGCGAGAACGCCGACAACAAGCTCTACGGGAACCTCGGCCACCTGGCGCCGGTCAAGGCCGCGAACCCGGGCATGCAGATCGCCGTCGGCGGCTGCCTGGCGCAGAAGGACCGGTCCACGATCACCGAGAAGGCGCCCTGGGTCGACGTGGTCTTCGGCACCCACAACATCGGGTCGCTGCCGGTGCTGCTGGAGCGGGCGCGGGTCCAGGAGGAGGCGCAGGTCGAGATCCTCGAGTCGCTCGACGTCTTCCCCTCGACGCTGCCGACCAAGCGCGAGTCGGCGTACGCCGCGTGGGTGTCGATCTCGGTCGGCTGCAACAACACCTGCACGTTCTGCATCGTGCCCTCGCTCCGCGGCAAGGAGAAGGACCGGCGCCCGGGGGACATCCTCGCCGAGATCCGCGCGCTGGTCGCCGAGGGCGTCTCCGAGGTGACGCTGCTGGGCCAGAACGTCAACGCCTACGGCGTGGAGTTCGGCGACCGGCAGGCCTTCTCGAAGCTGCTGCGGGCCTGCGGCGACATCGAGGGGCTGGAGCGGGTCCGGTTCACCTCGCCGCACCCGGCCGAGTTCACCGACGACGTCATCGAGGCGATGGCCGAGACGCCGAACGTGGTGCCCTCGCTGCACATGCCCCTGCAGTCCGGCTCGGACAAGGTGCTGCGCGACATGCGCCGGTCCTACCGCCAGTCGAAGTTCCTCGGGATCATCTCCCGGGTCCGCGCCGCGATGCCCGAGGCGGCGATCACCACCGACATCATCGTCGGCTTCCCCGGCGAGACCGAGGAGGACTTCCGGGCCACCCTGGACGTCGTCCGCGAGGCACGCTTCTCGGGCGCCTTCACCTTCCAGTACTCCAAGCGCCCGGGCACGCCCGCGGCGGTCCTCGACGACCAGGTCCCGCCCGACGTGGTGAAGGACCGCTACGAGCGGCTCGTCGCCCTGGTCAACGAGATCGCCTGGGAGGAGAACAAGGCGCTCGTCGGCCGCACCGTCGAGCTGATGGTGGCCGAGGGGGAGGGGCGCAAGGACGCCGCCACCCACCGGCTCTCCGGCCGCGCGCCGGACAACCGGCTCGTGCACTTCGCTGCGGACTTCTCGCAGGTCGCGGACGACTCGGTCCGGCCCGGGGACATGGTGACGGTCACGCTCACCTACGCCGCCCCGCACCACCTGGTCGCCGACGGCCCGGTGCTCGGCGTACGACGCACCCGCTCGGGCGACGCGTGGGAGGCCCGCCAGGCCTCGCCCGCCGGCTCGGGCGTCGCGCTCGGGATGCCCACCCTGGGTGTGCCCGCGCCGCTGCCCGACGCGCCCGCCTGCGGCTGAGCTGCCTCACGCAGACAGCGGTGACCTCCAGTCATCAGGTGGCTGGGAATCGCAGCTCACCGAGCAGGTGCCGTCCGCGACGTCACGCAGCACCGACGCGAGGAACTGCCGCCGGGGGATCCGGCTGCGCGAGGAGAGCGCCGTGAGCAGCCGGGCGGCGGTCGTGCGCCGGGCGCGCACGGCCTCGGACATGACCGCGATGGCCATCAGCTCGTCCGGAGCCTCCGCGGCGACGTCGAGCACGGCCTCCTCGATGCGTACGCGTGGCGGTGACAGGTTCCACTGGACCTTGACGTCGAGGTTGGCGAGCCGGTGGGGGACGACCCCGTCGGGCGCGCGAAAGGCCGATCCCTGTCGACGGCCACGTGGATGACCTCGTCATCCCCGTCGCGTCGGCCGCGACCGTCAACGGCCCGGTGTGATCGACGTACACGCCCGGATGAACCGTCGCCCACTCACGCCGGCGCACCCGGCCCGTCACCTCAACGGCGATGGGGCTGGGTTGTGGATGGGAGTCGGAGATGGCGGTGATCTGCGGTCACGGGGTGAGTGGAGATCACCGCTGTCAGTCCGAGCGCGGGTCCTTCGAGGAGTAGCCCGCCTTGGGCTCGAGGCCCTCGGGGTTCTCCTCGGGGTTGCCGGTGGACTGCTCGGGCGGGACGTCGGCATCGGGGTCGCGCTGCTCGGCGTCGGTGGGGCGTACGCCGTCGGTCGCGACCTGGCCGGGTCCGGTGGGCCCGACCCGCTCGCTGCTGACCCCCATCCCGCCGGCCGCACGGTCCGGGCCGGTCGAGTTGGGGGTCGAGTCGCGGACGTCGGTCTCCTGCTCGTGACCCTGGTCGGGCGAGGAGTCGCTCATGCCGGGGACTCCTTCTCCCCGGACATCGACTCCTCGTCCCGCGTCGCCTGGGTGGAGGTGTCCTCGCCCTCCTGCATCTCGTCCGGCACCTGCACGTCGTCGACGGCCGGGTTGTCCTTGGTCGACAGGTCCCGCGTGGTGGGGTCGGGCTGCTGCTCCATCTCCTCGACGGCGTCCGCGCCGCCGGGGGCGGGCTCGCCGGGCTCGATCTCGGGCTCGGGCATGGGGCCGAGGTCGTCGTTGCTCATCGCGTCCTCCTGCAGGGTTGGGGTCGGGATCAGGCCGGGGTGAAGCCGAACGTGCTGTACGCCGTGGTCGTACCCGCCCGCAGCGCCTCCAACACGGACCGCTCGTGCGGCACGACCGGGTCGGGGAGGTCGTCCAGGGCGCACCAGCGCAGCTCGGCGCACTTGTGCGGCTCCACGATCCGGGGCTCGCCGGACCAGGAGCCGGCGGTGAAGAAGAAGTCGATCCGCTCGTCGATCGGCTCGCCGCCCCGGGTGCGCTGCATCGCCGTCACGAACGCCAGGTCGAGGTCGGTGACCGCGATCTCCTCCAGCGCCTCGCGCCGCGCCGCGTCGTACGCCGTCTCGCCCTTCTCGACGTGCCCGGCCGCGGCGGCGGCCCAGTGATCGTCCATGTAGCCGGTGTTCTGGCGCAGCTGCAGCAGCACCTCGGTGCCGCCGGAGCCGTCGCGGAGCAGGAAGACGTACGACGCCGGCACGACGACGAAGCGGTCCAGCGGGCCGCTCACTCGTCCTCGGTGTCGATGATCTCGAGGTCGTGCGGGGTCGTCTCGGGCTCGCCCTCGACGTCGTAGACAGTGCCGGTCTCCTCGGACACGGCGGTCTCCCGCTCGTCCGACTCGTACTCCTCGGGGTCCGGGGCCGCCGGGAGCTCCTCGGTCGCCTGCGCGGCCAGCTCCTCCTCGGGGACCTCGTTCATCTCGCTGGTCATGTCATTCACCTCCTGAGCCGTCGGACGGCTCGTCGAGGGACGTGCCCGCGTTCTCCAGCTGGGCTTCCTTCTCGGGGTCGCCGGCGGGGTCGCGCTCGTCGGTGCGGGTCCGGGGCCGGTCGTGGATGTCCTCGCGCGCGACGGTGCCGCCAGCAGGGTCCTCCGGCTTGGTCACGCGCTCCGTGCCGGGGCCCGGGTCCTGCGCGGCCTCGCCCGGGGTGCGCGAGCCCGACGGAGCGTCGGTGCGCTGCGGACCACCCGGGGGCGCCGGCGCGTCGATGCCGCCCGGGCCGTGCGGGTCCGGCGGGCCCTGCGGGGTGCTCTTCTCGTCGGTCACGGGTGCTCCTCTGACGTGGCGGGTCAGCGCAGGTCGTCGTTCTTGCCGTCGAGGCGGTCCAGCGCGTCGCGTGCCTTCTCGGCGCCGGTGGCGATCTTGTCGGCGTGCTTGCCGCCGGTCTTGTCGTCGGCCAGCTCGGCGGCCTTGTCGATCCCGTCCGCGATCTTGTCGCCGTGCTTGTCGACGGCGTCCTCGAGCGCGTTCTTCGCCTTGTCGATGAAGCTCATCGCTCACTCCTCATCCGTGGTCGTCGGGGCCGGTGGCTCCGAGGGTGTACCCCGTTCCTGACACACTAACCACATGCCACGTGACCCGATCGGAGAGCCGATCACGGTGCCGATCGTGGCGGTCGTCGGGGCCACCGCGTCCGGCAAGACCGGCCTGTCGCTCGACCTCGCCGAGCGGCTGGGCGGCGAGGTCGTCAACACCGACGCGATGCAGGTCTACCGCGGCATGGACATCGGCACCGCCAAGCTCCCGGAGGCCGAGCGGCGCGGCATCCCGCACCACCTGCTCGACACCCTGGGCGTGCGGGACCCGCTCACCGTGGCGGAGTTCCAGGCCGACGCCCGCGCGGTCGCCGCGCGGCTGCGCGCCGCGGGCACCGTGCCGGTGCTGGTCGGCGGCTCCGCCCTCTACACCCGCGCGATCCTGGACCGGTTCGAGTTCCCGGGCACCGACGAGGCGGTCCGTGCCCGGCTGGAGGACGAGCTGGCCGAGGTCGGCTCGCTGCGGCTGCACGAGCGGCTCGCCGGCCGGGACCCCGAGGCGGCGGCGCGGATCCTGCCCGAGAACGGGCGGCGGGTGGTGCGCGCGCTCGAGGTCATCGAGATCACCGGGCGCCCGTTCACGGCGTCGCTGCCGACGATGGAGTACGCCGACCCCGGCAGCGTGCAGGTCGGCGTCGACATCGACCGGCCCACCCTCGACGCCCGGATCGAGCAGCGGGTGGACCAGATGTTCGCGGACGGCTTCGTCGCCGAGGTCGAGCGGCTGCTGGCCGAGGGGCTGGCGCAGGGGCGCACCGCCGGCCGGGCGATCGGCTACCGCGAGGTGGCCGCCCACCTGGCCGGGGAGCTGAGCCTGGCCGAGGCCCGGGAGCGGACGATCGTGGCGACCCGCCGGTTCGCGCGGCGCCAGGACTCGTGGTTCCGCAAGGATCCCCGGATCGTCTGGGTCGCCCACGACGACCCCGGACGGGTGGAGAAGGCGCTGGCCGCCGTGCCACGCTGAGCGGGTGACCCGCACGACGTACTACACCGCCAGCACGCTGGACGGCTTCCTCGCCGACGAGCACGACTCGCTGGACTGGCTGTTCGCCCAGCACATCGACGAGGACGGCCCGATGAACTACGGCGCCTTCATCGCCGGCATCGGCGCGCTCGCGATGGGCGCCACGACGTACGAGTGGATCCGCGCGCACCACGTCGACAAGGGGGAGGCGTGGGCCTACCGGCAGCCGACCTATGTCTTCACCCACCGCGACCTGCCGAGGATCGAGGGCGCCGACATCCGGTTCGCCGCCGGCGGGGTGGGGTTCGTGCACGAGGAGATGGTCGCGGCGGCCGGCGGCAAGGACCTGTGGATCGCGGGCGGGGGTGACCTCGCCGCGCAGTTCGCCGAGGCGGGGCTGCTCGACGAGGTGTGCATCCAGTACGCCCCCGTCACGCTCGGTGCGGGTCGGCCGCTCTTCCCGCGCCGGTTCGACCTGAAGCTGACCGAGCTGGCGCGCAACGGCGACTTCGCCTGCGCACGGTACGACGTGGTGGGGCCGCGGGGCTCCTGAGACCCGCGGGTCCCGGGGGCCCGGCCGCGTACGGTTGGACCGTGCAGACCGACACCTGGGCCGAGATCAGCTCGGTCGACGAGCTCGTCGCCCTGCTGGGCGAGCCGCACCAACGCGCGCGCGACAAGGCCCGTCCCGCGCTGCTGGACGTGGACCGGGACTGGCTGGCGGCGTCGCCGTTCTGCGTGATGGCGACCGCGTCGGCCGACGGCCGCTGCGACGCCTCGCCCAAGGGCGACCCCGCGGGACGCCTCGTGCACGTCATCGACGACCGCACCATCGCGATCGCCGAGCGGCCCGGGAACCGGCGGGCCGACGGCTACCGCAACATCCTCGAGAACCCCCACGTCGGGCTGCACTTCCTGATCCCCGGCCGCGGCGACACGCTGCGCATCAACGGCCGGGCACGGTTGGTCAGCGACGCACCGTTCTTCGACGAGATGGTCGTCAAGGGCCACCGGCCGGTGCTCGCGGTGGTCGTCGACATCGACGAGCTGTTCTTCCACTGCGCCAAGGCGTTCCTGCGCTCGGGGCTGTGGCAGCCCGAGACCTGGGACCCGGAGGCGACGGTGCCGCGCCGCGCGGTCATCGCCCACGAGAGCGAGCCGACGGGCATGACCGTCGAGCAGCTCGACGACTACTACCGTCCCGAGAACTACGCCAAGGGTCTCTATGCCTGACGCCTACCCCTTCCTCAAGGGCCACGGCACGGAGAACGACTTCGTGCTGCTGCCCGACCACGACGGCAGCGTGCACGGCGCCCTCGCCGAGGAGCGGGTCCGTGCGCTGTGCGACCGGCGCGCCGGCATCGGCGGCGACGGGGTGATGCGGGTGATCCGGACCGCGTCGTACGACGGACCCGACGCGGGCTCGCTGGGGCGGGCCGAGTGGTTCATGGACTACCGCAACAGCGACGGGTCGCTCTCGGAGATGTGCGGCAACGGGATCCGGGTCTTCGTGCGCCACCTCGTGGACGCGGGGCTGGTCGACGCGTCCGCGCCGGTGCCGGTGGCGACCCGCGACGGGGTGAAGACGCTGACCGTGGCGGGCGACCTGGTCACCGCCGACATGGGCGCGGTGAAGGTGTTCGGCAACAGCGTCGTCGGGGTCGGGCTGCGCAGCTGGCCGGCCCGGCACGTCGACATGGGCAACCCGCACGCGGTCGCGTTCGTCGACTCGCTCGACGACGCCGGCTCGCTGCTCGACGAGCCGGCGTACGACGGGGGGACCTACCCGCACGGCGTGAACGTCGAGTTCGTCGTACGCCGGGGCGAGCGGCACGTCGCCATGCGGGTGCACGAGCGCGGGTCGGGGGAGACCCGCTCCTGCGGCACCGGCGCCTGCGCGGTGATGGTGGCCGCGGCGCTGCACGACCGGGTGGTCCCGGAGGGCGGCCTGCCCACCGACGACGTGGCCTACCGGGTCGACGTGCCCGGCGGCACCCTCACCGTGACCTGGACCCCGGACGGCCGGGTGCTGCTCACCGGTCCGGCCGTGATCGTCGCGGAGGGCACCACCACCCTCTGACGGGTCGTGTGCCCCAGCACGCGCCATGGCGCGTTCTGGGGCACACGACCCTGCGCCTATGCTCGCGGGCCATGGACATCAACGGAGCATCAGCGATCGTCACGGGCGCGGCGTCGGGCATCGGCGCGGCCGTCGCCCGCCAGCTCGCCGCGGCCGGGGCGAAGGTCGTCGTCGCCGACCTGCAGGCCGACAAGGGCGAGGCGCTCGCGAAGGAGATCGGCGGCACGTTCGTCAGCGTCGACGTCACCGACACCGAGCAGATCAAGGCGGCGGTCCGCGCGGCCGTCGAGCTCGGCCCGCTGCGGGTGCTGGTCAACTCCGCCGGCATCGGCTGGGCCCAGCGCACCATCGGCCGCGACGGCGAGTTCGACTCCGCCCACGACCTCGGCGCGTTCACCAAGGTCATCGCGATCAACCTGATCGGCACCTTCGACGCGGTCCGGCTCGCGGCCACCGAGATGAGCAAGCTCGAGCCGACCGAGTCCGGCGAGCGGGGCGCCATCGTCAACATGGCGAGCGTCGCGGCGTTCGACGGCCAGATCGGCCAGGCGGCGTACTCCGCCTCCAAGGGCGGCGTCGTGGGCATGACGCTGCCGGTGGCCCGCGACCTGTCGGCCTCGGGCATCCGCCTGAACACGGTGGCGCCCGGCCTGATCGACACCCCGATCTACGGCGAGGGCGAGGCCGCCGAGCAGTTCAAGGCCAAGCTGGGCGAGAGCGTGCTCTTCCCCAAGCGCCTCGGCGTGCCGGACGAGCTCGCCTCGATGGTCCTGGAGTGCGTCCGCAACCCGTACATGAACGGTGAGACGATCCGCGTCGACGGCGGCATCCGGATGCCTCCCAAGTAGTCCACCCGGTCGTGTCCCTCCGCGTGCGCCCCGGCGCACGCTGAGGGACACGACTGCATTTCAGGGCCGGCGCCCCAGCCTCCCGAGCAGGCGGGCCTGGCGCGGGGCGTCGCCCGGCACGTCGACCGGCTGCTTGCAGACGCCCTCGCTGTACAGCGCGTCCCCGAAGCCGGCCATCGCGCCCTCCAGCCGGTCCATCTCGGCCTCGTCCCAGGACACGTCCCGGCCGAGCGCCCGGGCCAGGTCCCAGCGGTGCACGACGAGGTCGAACCCGTAGAAGCTGGCGAGGGTCTCCGCGATCGAGGTGCGGCCGAAGTAGCCGTCGTACTCCGCGGAGACCAGCGCCTCGTCCGCCACCACCCGTCGTACGCCGTCGACGTGGGCGCGCCAGACCTGCTCCGGGTCGCCCTCGGGGCGTGGCCCGAGATCGATGTCGCGCTTGACGAGGAAGTCGCGCTGGGTGTCGACCACGTGGTCGAGCACGTCGCGGGCGGTCCAGCCCGCGCAGGGGCTGTCGCCGGCCCAGTCGCCGCCGGCGCCGACCACGGCAGCGAAACGGTCGGTGTTGGTGAGGTAGTCGTCGATGAGTGCGTTCATGCGCCCAGCGTGGGGCCGCAACCCGGGCACGTTCTTGAAAGAATCCGACACGTGCCCGAGAACCGTCGGATCGACCCCACCGAGCGCGCCCACCTGCGCGACGCGGCAGGCTACAGCCCGCCGATCCACCGGTTCGCGCCGACGCCCGGCCTCGCCGGCCTGGTCCGCCGCTTCTGGATGCCGGTGTGGTCGCTGCCGGAGGGCACCCGGTCGGTGCAGCGGGTGCTGCAGTACCCCGTGTGCCTGATGGTGGTCTCCCACGAGTACGCCCTCCTCGTCGGCCCCAGCTCCGGGCTCTCCACCCAGGAGCTCGCCGGGGAGGGCTGGGCGCTCGGCACGATGCTCCAGCCGGCCGCCGGGTCGCTGGTGTGGGGTGCGGGCGTCGACGGGCTCACCGACCGTGCGGTACCGCTCGGCGAGGCGTCCGGCCTCGACGGTCCCGCCCTGGTCGCCGCGGTCCGCGAGCGGGTGGGAGGCGACCCGCACGGCCCGGACCGACAGCAGGCCGCGGTGGCCGCGGTCGAGGACGCCCTGGCGCCGCTGCTGCCCGTCGACGAGGAGGGCCTGCTCGTCAACGCCGTGGTGGAGCACGTCGAGGGCGACTCGGGGGTGCAGCGGGTGAGCCAGGTCTGCGAGAAGTTCGCGATCGGCGAGCGCACGCTGCAGCGGATGACCCAGCGCCGGATCGGCCTGTCCCCGAAGTGGCTGATCCAGCGCCGCCGCCTGCACGAGGCCGCCGAGCGGCTGGCGGGCGAGCCCCGCCCGGACCTCGCCCGGGTCGCCGCCGACCTCGGCTACGCCGACCAGGCCCACTTCGGCCGCGACTTCCGCGCCGTCACCGGCCTCACCCCGGGGGAGTACGCCGCCGAGCCGAGGCGATAGTCCGTGACGCTTCTGTTGTGGATGGGCGGCAATCCACAGCAGAAGCGTCACGGAGTATCTCCCGCCAGCGGTCCCGACCGCGGCCGGGACCGCCCCCGGCGGGTGCTCCGGGAGTGGCGGGTGACGCCGGCAGGCGGCGCGGGGGGCAGCTCAGCCACCGTCGTGCGGACGGTGCGTCCCCTGCTGGTGCTCTCCCTCGGTCGACGCCTGCTCCGGCTGGTTCACCCGCCCTCCCGGGCGGTCGCCCGAGCGACGTCCCCCAGTGTGGCGGCGCGGGTGCGCGGTACGCGTGCCCCAGATTGGTGAAATATCCGTGAGCACCCGTCCCACCCGTCACCACGGGGCGTGCGGTCAGCCGGCGGACCACCCCGCCAGGTCGAGCACCACGTCGGCGCGGTGCCGGGCGGCCTCCACCAGGTCGGCGTTGGGCTGGTCGACCCGGTCCACCCAGGCCCGGGCCGCCTCGGGGGTCTTGCCGAAGGCCACGTGCCGGGCCACCAGCCGCGGCAGCCGCACCGAGTCGGGACACGTCACGTGCCAGACCGCGTCCAGGGTGGCGCGCACCGCCCGCCACTCGGGGGTGTCGAGCAGCAGGTAGTTGCCCTCGGTGACCACCAGGCCGGCCGCCGGCGGCACCGGGACGGCGCCCGCCAGCGGCTGCTCGAGGTCGCGCTCGAACCCCGGCGCCATCACCACGTGCTCCGGGCGCGAGCGCAGCCGCGCCAGCAACGCGGCGTACCCCCAGCCGTCGAAGGTCTCCGGCGCGCCCTTGCGGTCCAGCACCCCGCGGCGGGCCAGCTCGACGTCGGCGAGGTGGAAGCCGTCCATCGGCACCACGACCCCGCCGTACGCCGCCGCCAGGTGCGCGGCCAGCGTCGACTTGCCGGCCCCGGGCGCGCCGGTGATGCCGAGCAGGACCCGGCCGCCGGCCGCGTCGGGCAGCAGGTCCGCGAGCTCGGCGCCCGAGGGTGAGAGCCGGACGACGCGCACCTCAGACGCGGATCCGCTCGGACCGGGGGTCGTACATCGGCCGCAGCGACACCTCGATCGGGTGTCGCACCCCGGCCACGTCGACCTCCCAGGTGCCGGACGCGAGCCAGTCCGCGTCGACCACCGAGCCACCGCCCGACACGAACGCCAGGCCGACGGCCGAGCCCAGCGTCCAGCCGTAGGACGCCGCCCGGACGTAGCCGACCGGCACGCCGTCGCGGTGGACGACCTCGGCGTGGAACAGCAGCGGCGCGGGGTCCAGCACCCGGATCTGCACCAGCCGCTGCGCCATCCCGCCCGCGGCGGTGTTGGCCGCCTTGCGGGTCAGCACGGCGTCGCGGCCGACGAACCCGCCGGGCTTGTCCAGCGCCAGCGCGAAGCCGAGGCCGACCTCGAGCGGGCAGTCGGTGTTGTCGATGTCGTGGCCGAAGTCGCGGTAGCCCTTCTCCATCCGCAGCGAGGACAGCGCCTTGAGCCCCACCGGCCTCAGGTCGTACGCCGTGCCGGCGGCCTGCAGCGCGTCGTACACCTTCACGCCGGCCTCGGCCGGCACGTAGAGCTCGTAGCCCAGCTCGCCGAGGTAGGTGATCCGGGCGCACAGCACCTGCACCCCGGCGACGTCGATCCAGCGGGCGGTGCGGAAGGGGAACGCCTCGGTGGAGAGGTCGGCGGACGTCAGCTCGGCCAGCAGGTCCCGGGAGCGTGGGCCCTGCACGTTGAGCTGGGCGAAGTCCGCGGTGACGTCGGTGACGCGGACGTCGGCGTCACCGACGTGGCGTCCCAGCCAGGCCAGCGCGTGCCCGTGCGCGGTGTCCGAGGCGACCACCCAGTAGTCGTCGTCGGCCAGCCTGGTCACGGTCAGGTCGGCCTCGATCCGGCCATCCTCGTCGAGCCACTGGGTGTAGGTGATCGTCTCCGCCGACGCGGTCACGGGCCCGGCCGAGACCCGGTCGAGCACGGCGCCGGCGTCGGCCCCCTGCACCCGGAGCTTCGCCATGAAGCTCATGTCCATCAGCCCGACGCCCTCACGGACGGCCCGGTGCTCGGCCTCCCACTGCGCGAACCACGGCGCCCGGTCCCAGGTCGGTTCCGCCCGCGGCGTCTCCCCGGGCCCGGCGAACCAGTCGGCGCCCTCCCAGCCCGACACCTCGCGCAGGAGCCCGCCCTGCTCGACCAGCCGCTCGTGCACGGGGGAGAGCAGCGTGTTGCGGGCCGAGTGCAGCTGCTTGCCGGGCGTGTGCGCGGCGTAGACGGTGCCGAGGATCTCGGTGGTCCGGGCCGCGCGGTAGCCGTCGTCGGCCTGGTAGGGCCGGAACCGGTCCACGTTGAAGCCGGTCACGTCCACGTCGGGGCGTCCGGTGGTGATCCAGTGCGCCATCACCCGGCCCAGCCCGCCGGCGGAGAGGATGCCCACGGAGTTCATCCCGGCGGCGACGAAGTAGTTGCGGATCCCGGGCGCCTCGCCCACCGCGGGCGCGAGGTCGGGGGTGAACGACTCCGGGCCGCAGAAGAACGTGCGCACCCCCGCGTCCATCGTCACCGGCACCCGCGCCATCGCCCTCTCCAGGAACGGCGCCATCCGGTCCCAGTCCGGCGGGATCGTGCCGAAGGAGAAGTCCCGGGGGATGCCCTCGACCTTCCACGGCGCCGCCTGCGGCTCGAAGAGGCCGACCATCATCCCGCCGCCCTCCTCGCGGTAGTAGCCGTACGACGCGGGGTCCTCGAAGACGGGCGCGTCCGGGTGCAGCCCCTCGATGGTGTCGGTGATCAGGTAGTAGTGCTCGGCCGCCTGGTTCGGGATCACCAGCCCGTTCTGCGCGCCGAGCTCGCGCGCCCACATGCCGGCACAGTTGACGACGTACTCGCACTCGATGTCGGCGCTCTCGCCGCTGGTCGAGCTCGTCGAGACCCCGGTGACCCGCGCGTCCCCGGTGGTCGAGCGCGTCGAGACCCGGACGTCGGTCACCGAGACGCCCTCGACGATGCGCACGCCGAGCTGCCGGGCGCCCTTGGCGAGCGCGGTGGTCACGTCGACCGGGTTCACCCGGCCGTCGCCGGGGACGTGGAAGCCGGCGAGCAGGTCGTCGGTCCGCGCCCACGGGAAGAGGTCCGCCATCTCCTTGGGGGAGATCTCGTCGATCTCCAGCCCGAGGTGCCGCTGGAAGGTCGCGACCCGGCGGTACTCCTCGAGCCGGGCCTCGTCGGCCGCGGCCTCGATCAGCCCCACCGGCTTGAAGCCGGTGGCCTGCCCGGTCTCCTCCTCGAGCCTGGCGTAGAGCTCGCGGGAGTAGAGCCGGATCCCGGTCGAGGTCTCCGACGTGGAGCCGAAGCAGGTCATCAGGCCGGCCGCGTGCCAGGTGGTGCCGGAGGTGAGCCGGTCGCGCTCGAGCAGCACGACGTCGGTCCAGCCGGCGTGCGCGAGGTGGTAGGCGATCGAGCAGCCGATCACGCCGCCACCGATGATGACGACGCGGGCGCGGTCGGGGAGCGCGGGGGTGTTCACCGGCCCAACCTATGCGGCGCGCGTGAGCTTGTAGTGGAGCCGGACCACGGTGGCCGACCACAGCCGCAGCACGTGGTCGGTTCTCAGCACCCCGTCGGGGTCGACGAAGACCCGGAACTCCTCGTGGATCGGGGCCCGCGCGGCGTGGTGCCGGCCCCGGTCCTCGACGAGCACGTAGGCGCCGTCCTCACCGAAGCTCCCCGGTGGCGAGCTCAGCTGCAGGGACCCGTCCGGCAGGGCCCGGGGCCGGAGCAGCACCTGGACGTTGCCCGCCTCGAGCGGGAACGCCACGTGGACGCTGGGCTGGCGGGAGCCCGGCAGGGTCCTGCTGGAGTAGCAGCCGCTGTAGACGTACTCGCCGGTGGACCGCAGGGTGCGGATCCAGCCGGCCGCCCGCTGCCGACCGTCGGCACCGTGGATGGTGACGACCCTGCTGTCCATGCCCCGCGCGACGTCGAGCGGGCGGGTGGGGAGCGCCAGCTGCTGGACGCGCCGGCCGAAGAGCCGCGAGATGAGCTCACCGCCGGGCGCGAAGAGCGGGTTCCACTGGGTCCAGACCTCCATGCGCCACTCGGAGGTGTGCTCGTAGAAGTGGCGCACCTCGGCCCTCAGGTCGGCGGCCCGGAAGGTGTCCCCGTCCAGCGCCGCCATGTCGGGGAGCAGCCCGGCGCCCGGCACGGCCTCGCGCACGCTGCCGCCGAGCGCGGTCGCCGCCGCGTCGAGCCAGCCGTCGCCGATCAGGTGGCCGTCGTGCATCGGCGCCGACAGCCACGCCTGGTCCCCGGTCAGGTCGACCGGTCGGCCCGTCGCCCGCCAGAACGTCCGGGTGGCCAGGTCCAGCCTGGGCATCAGCGAGCTCATGGGGCCTCAGGGTGCCCGAGTGACGCGCGCGACGCGGGAGAAACGCGGGATCGGTCGAGCTGCCGGGATCGGGGAATCGCCCCGGGACCGCGGGCGTTGAACCCGTCACAGGAGCCAGGGCCCGGGTCGGTGATAACCGCTCGCACTCCCCGACTCCCGGACCTACCCTGAGAGGCATATGACGAACGCACACGACTTCAACCTCGACGCCGAGCTGGACGCCACGCAGGCCTGGGACGACCGCGAGGACGCCGAGGAGCTCGGGACCGAGGACGGCTGGGCCTCCGGGCTCTCCGAATCCTGGCCGGACGAACCGGACCCCGAGGACGTCGACCAGACCGTCGGCGAGATGGACCTCGCCGAGCGGCACGCGCTGCGGCGCGTGGCCACCCTGCGCACCGACCTCGAGGACATCACCGAGGTCGAGTACCGCCAGCTCCGCCTCGAGCGGGTGATCCTCGTCGGCGTCTGGACCGAGGGCAGCGTCGAGGACGCCGAGAACTCCATGGCCGAGCTCGCGCTGCTCGCCGAGACGGCCGGCTCGGAGGTGCTCGACGCGATCTACCAGCGGCGGCAGAAGCCCGACCCCGCGACGTACGTCGGTCGCGGCAAGGTGGACGGGCTGCGCGAGATCGTGCAGGCCAGCGGCGCCGACACCGTGATCTGCGACGGCGAGCTCGCGCCCAGCCAGCTGCGCAACCTCGAGGACCGGCTCAAGATCAAGGTGGTCGACCGGACCGCGCTGATCCTCGACATCTTCGCCCAGCACGCCAAGTCCAAGGAGGGCCAGGCGCAGGTCGAGCTGGCCCAGCTCAGCTACATGAAGCAGCGGCTGCGCGGCTGGGGTGGCAACCTCTCCCGCCAGGCCGGTGGCCGGGTGGCCGCGGGTGCCGGTATCGGTGGCCGTGGTCCCGGTGAGACCAAGATCGAGACCGACCGGCGCCGGATCAACACCAAGATCGCCAAGCTCAACCGCGAGCTGCGTGAGATGAAGGGCACCCGCGACACCAAGCGCCAGGAGCGCCGTCGCCACCAGATCCCCAGCGTCTCCATCGCGGGCTACACCAACGCCGGCAAGTCCTCGCTGCTCAACCGGCTCACCGACGCCGGCGTGCTGGTCGAGAACGCCCTGTTCGCCACCCTGGACCCGACCACCCGGCGGACCACCACCGCCGACGGCCGCGTCTACACGATGAGCGACACGGTCGGCTTCGTGCGGCACCTGCCGCACCAGCTGGTCGAGGCGTTCCGCTCCACGCTGGAGGAGGTCGCCGACTCCGACCTGATCCTGCACGTGGTCGACGGCTCCCACCCCGACCCCGAGGGCCAGCTGGCCGCGGTGCGCGAGGTGTTCGCCGAGATCAAGGCCGACCAGGTCCCCGAGCTGGTGATCATCAACAAGGCCGACGCGGCGGACCCGATGGTGCTGGCGCGGCTGCGCCAGCGTGAGCCGCACTCGGTGGTCGTGTCCGCGAGGACCGGCGAGGGCATCGCCGCGGCCCTGGCCCTGATCGAGGGCGAGCTGCCCCGGCCGGACGTGGCGTTCAAGGCGCTGCTGCCCTACGAGCGGGGCGACCTGATCAACCGGCTGCACCAGCACGGCGAGATCGCCTCGCTGGAGCACACCGCCGACGGCACGATCGTGCACGGCCGGGCCAACGAGGACCTCGCGGGCGAGCTGGCGGCGTACGCCCTCTGAGGCGGGCGGTCAGCGCGAGACCAGCCGGAGCGCCAGCCGGGGGCAGGCGCGTACGGCGGCCCGCGCGTCACCGACGAGCTCGTCGGTGACCTCGCCGCGCACGATCGGGTAGCCCCACTCGTCGAGGTCCACGATCTCCGGCAGCAGCTCGTGGCACAGGCCGCGGGCCTCGCAGCTGGGCCAGTCGACCCGGAGCCGACGGCTCACGACGCCACCGCCCGATGGCCGTCCGCACAGCCGCCGGCGGCGTGCGCGGCCACCTCGTGCGGCAGCACCGCCAGCAGCGAGCGCACCAGCCGCGAGGTGCCGTCGGGGTGGGCGCAGGCCCCGCGCCCGCGGACCAGGTCGGCCAGCCCGGCGACCCGGTCGGTGCTGCCCGCGCCCACGACCACGGCGCGCAGCGCTTCGGCCATCGCCGGCAGCCCGTTGTGGCAGGGGCCGCAGCGCCCGGCGCTCTGGCCGGCCAGGAAGTCGACGATCCGGCTGGTGAGCTCGACCGGGCAGGCCCCGGGTGCCGGGGTGAGCAGGACGCCGGCACCCAGCGGCGTCCCGATCGCGGCGAGGCCCGGCACCGACACGCGCGCGCTCGCCACGGTGGGCCAGGTCGCCCACGACCCGTGGAACCCGCCGACCAGCGTGGGCAGCCCCCGCGTGGTGGCGGGCAGCACGTCACGCAGCCGGGTGCCGTAGGGCACCTCGTGCACCTGCGGCACCTCGCCCGGCCGGGTCAGCGTCAGCAGCGCGGTCCCGGGCTCCTTCGCGGTGCCGTGGCAGCGGTAGGCGGCCTCGCCGCGGAGCGCGAGCAGGCCCACGTGCGCCCAGGTCTCGGCGTTCGACAGCAGCGTCGGTCGGCCACGCAGCCCCTCGACCGCCTCCGGCGCCCAGGCGGTGACGGGCAGGTTCGGCCGCCCGGACAGCAGCTCGATGACCGCCCGGGCCTGTCCGGCGACGAACCGGGGCGCGGCGTCGTGGGCGTGCACGTCGATGCCGTCGCGGCGCTCCTCGAGCGCGCTCATGATGCTGCGCCGGACCATCGCCCGCTCGCCGGGAAGCACCAGGTGCAGCTCCCGGGCCCCCAGGGCGCGGGCGGTGGCGACCGCCCCGTCCAGCACCAGGTGGGGCCGCGCGAGCGCCAGCGCGCTGTCCTTGGCGCTGGCGGGCTCGCCCTCGCTGAGGTTGACCACGACCACCGGCCGGCGGCGCGTCGAGGCGGCCTCGAGCTTGGTGGCGAACGGGAACGCCGCCCCGCCGCGGCCCCGCAGCCCGACCCGGCCGACGAGGTGCTGCAGCTCCGCGAGCCGCAGGTCGGGCAGCCGGCCGTACCGCTCCCGGTGCGCGGTCAGCGACGGCCCGTCATTCGCCCCCTCGAGCAGCGCGGGGCCTTCGTGGATCCAGACCTCGGCGGGGACGGGCACGGGGGACGGGGCGGCCGTGGTCACGGCAGGCTCCTCTCCGGGACGGGCGCGGTGCGCCGGGTGCGCGCCAGCCGGTAGAGGCCGGCCGCCGCGACGGCGCCGACGCAGGCGAGCGTGGGCAGGGCGGCCCACCGGTGGGCCGGCTGGAGCAGCGTGGCGGGATCGGTGCCCAGGTCGGTGCCGATGCCGAGGCCGTGCACGACCGCGAATCCCCAGGCCAGCCAGGAGAGCAGGTGCACCGCGTGCCAGGCGCGGTGGCTGAGGTGGGAGCGCACCAGGCTGGTGAGCACCACGACCGCCATCAGGTCCAGCGAGACCGTGCCGAGGCCGAGCCACACCGGCAGGTACGTCGCGCCGACCGGGACGACGGCCTGCCACCACCGGATGTCGACGTAGGTGTCGGCGACGGCCGAGACCACGTGCACCGCGAGCAGCACGACCGAGAGCAGCGCGAGGTTGCGGTGCAGCGACTGGGTGACGAAGCGCGGAAGCCCCCGGCCGGCACGACCGTGCATGGCGAGCACGCCGAGCACGGTGCTGAGGGTCAGCAGGACCAGCAGCACCAGCCCGGTGCTGCGGTTGAGGTACCAGAGGAACGGGCCGTCGGTGCTCATGCCGCCCCTCCCTCGACCGGGCGGTCCTCCCGGGGCCAGGACCCCACCGTGAGCACCTCGCCGTCGCGGGACACCAGCCGGGCCGCGACGCCGTGCTCCGCCAGCCAGGCGGGGGCGTCCGGCCCCAGGACCACGGCCGCGGTCGAGGCGGTGTTGGCGGCGACGCACGAGGCGCCGGTCGTCGTGACGGTGCGCCAGAACTCCGCCGCAGGGAGTCCGGTGCGCGGGTCCAGCAGGTGGTGGCGGCGTACGCCGTGCCGGGTCCAGCGCCGGACCCGGGTGCTGGAGGTCGCGAGCCCGCCCTCGTCCAGGGTCACCAGCGCCTCGGGCGGGTCGCCGGGGCGGTCCGCGATCGCGACCGGCCAGGGCCGGCCGTCGGGCAGGGCGATGCGGAGATCGCCGCCGACGCTCACCAGGGCGGAGGCGTCCAGCTGCTCGGCGTGGGCCGCGGCCACGAGGTCGGCGGCCCAGGCCTTGCCGGTCGCGCCCAGGTCGAGGGCGGTGCCCGCCGGGATCCGCAGCGCGCCGGCCGGGTCCAGCGCGATCTCGCGCCAGGCGTCGGGGTCGGGGGCCGGGGCCATCGTCGGCAGGCTGTCGTCGTCCTCGCGCTCCACGAGCAGGGCGAAGTCCCGGTCGTAGCCCAGGTGCACCAGCGGGCGGCCGAGCAGCGGGTTCACCAGGCCGCCGGTCGACCGGGCCGCGCCGACGGCGGCCTCGACCGCCGCCACCAGCAGCGGGTCGACCTCGACCCACCGCCCCGGGTGGGCGTTGGCCAGGCTCAGGTCGGAGTCGGGGCGGAACCGGCTGCACACCTCGTCGACGTCGCGCAGCACCTCCGCGGCCAGCCGGCGGGCCGTGGTGAGGTCGGCCGCGTCGCGCACCGCGACGAAGACGGTGGTGCCGAGTGCCGCGAAGGTCGTCGCCGACGGGACCACGGTCACGACCCCGTCGACGGCGCCGCCGGAGGCGGCGGGGGAGGTGGCGGCGGTGGCGGGGGCGCGGCCGACCCGGGCACCGCGGGTGCGGCGGGGGCAGCCGGGGCCGGCGTCGTCGAGCTGGGGGTGCTGACGCTGCCCCCGCCACCGACGGAGGAGGACGCGCTGCCGGCGGCAGTCACGTAGCGGGTGGTGACCCGGGTCCGGGTCGGGCGCTGGCGCAGCGCGGTCGAGGCCCGCTGGGCCTGGGCGGCACGCCGCGCGACCAGCGCGTCGTACTTCGCGCGGGCCCGCTCGGCCCGGGCCGCCGCGACCCGGCGCTGCTCCTGCTGCGCGGCCCGCTGTCGGGCCTGGTCCTCGGCGTGCGCCTGGGCGGCCAGCCCCGCGAGCCAGCCGGTCGAGGTGAGGACCCCGACCACGGTCACCCCGGTGACGGCGCTGACCGCGAGCCGGTAGCGCTCCCGGGTGGTCGACGTGTAGGTCATGGCCAGCACCCTGCGCGGCGGCGGGCCAAGCCGGCCTCATGCGGGCGTCAAGTCCTCGTCAAGAGGGGTCTTGACCCGGATTTGAGGTTCTCGCGACACGCCCCTAGGGCTGGCGCTCCCACGATGGCCCCATGAAACCCATCTCCGTCGGAATCCTGTCCGTTGCCGCCGTGGCCGGTCTGGCCGGCTCGGGCGTCGCCTACGGCTGGGCGAGCAGCGGCGCGGACGCCCCGGCCGCGGCGTCCTCCTCGACCCGGTCGGCCGCGCAGGCGCATCCGCACGCCCAGGCGGTCCGGCCGGGCACGCAGTTCCGGTGGGCGCCGTGCGTGGCGCCGGCGCACCTCGAGCACGGGGTCTGCGTGACCGACGTGGTCCGCACGGTCGTGGTCCCGGCTCCGGCGACCGCCGCCCCCGCGGCGCCGGCCGGTCCGCTGGCCGCCCCGCCGGCCGCACCGGGCATCGGGTCCACCGGCCCGGCCGCGGCCGGCGCTACCGCCGGCGAGCCGGGCGAGGACCACGCCGACGAGCCGGGTGAGGACCACGAGGAGCACGGGGACGACGATGGCGACCACGCCGAGGAACCTGACGACTGAGCGTGCGGTGACCTCAGGCGGACGCCCGGGGCAGGACCACCTCGACCAGGGCGCCGCCCTCCGGGGCGGAGCCCAGGCGCAGCCGGCCACCGCAGCCCGCGGCGATGCGGCGGGCGATGTCGAGCCCCAACCCGGTGCTGCCCCGCCGCTGCCGGCGGCCGCCGGGGGAGAAGCCCGTGCCGGCGTCGGCCACCAGCAGCACGACGCTGTGCTCGGCGGGCGCCCCGCCGGACGTGTCGCTGACCTCGTGCAGGTCCAGGCGCAGGTCGGTGCCCTCGGGGGTGTGCGCGAAGACGTTGTCGATCAGCACGTCCACGAGGTCGGTCAGGTCCTCGACCGCCAGCGGGACCGGCAGCGGTCCCGCCGGCAGCCGTACCCGCAGGGCGCGATCCTGGTCGTCGGCCAGCGGGCGCCAGAAGTCGACCCGGCTCCCGACCTCGGCGGTGGCGTCGCAGACCGGCGCGAGGTCGGTGCGCACCGGCCGCCGGGCCTCCTTGACGATGGCGTCGACCGTGCGTTGCAGCACCGTGATGTGCTCCTGCAGCCGCTGTGCGAGCTCGGGGTCCGGCACCCCCTCGGCGTCCAGGCGCAGCGCGGTCACCGGGGTGCGCAGCCGGTGGGACAGGTCGCCCACCGCGGCCCGCTCGCTGACCAGCAGCTCGCCGGTCCGTTCGGCCAGGCCGTTGAGCGCGCGGGCCAGCTCCTGGGTCTCCTGGGTGCCGCGCACCTCCGCCCGGGCGGCCAGGTCGCCCTCGCGCAGCCGGTGGGCGGTGCCGGCCACGTCCAGCAGCGGCTCGCTGATCCGCCGGCCCAGCCGCGACGCGAGCACCAGCGCGAGCACCAGCAGCGCCGCCCCGAGGGCGAGGATGCCGGCCCAGGCGCCGGCCACGCCCCGCCTCAGGTCCGCCGCGGCCACGGTCGAGCGGACCACCGCGGTCCCGCTCTCGACCACCACGGGCAGCAGCACCCGGCCGCCGCTGCTGTCGACGACCGTGAACGCCTCGTTGCCGCTCAGGGCGCGGCGTACGTCCGGGTCGCCCTTCATCGGCGGGCCGGCGCCCACCTCGCGACCGTCCGCGGTGAGGACCCGGGTCGTGGTGGCACCGCGCCGATCGATGCCGGCCATGAACTCGCGCAGCTGCCGAGGGTTGTCGGACAGCCCGGCCACCAGGATGGCGACGCTGCGGGCCTCCTGGTCGGCGGCGGCCATCGCCCGGTCCTCGGCGAGGGTGCGCACCAGCAGGCACAACGGGATCACGAACGACACGATCACGGTCGACGTCGTGATGACGACCAGCCATGAGATCCGCCGCCGCATCAGGAGTCCTCGTCGCGCGGGTCGACGAGGCGCACCCCGACCCCGCGCACGCTGACCAGGTAGCGCGGCTCGGCGGCGGACTCGCCGAGCTTGCGCCGCAGCCAGGACAGGTGGACGTCGACGGTCCGGTCGGACCCGCCGTACGGCTGCTGCCACACCTCGGTCAGCAGCTCCCGCTTGGTCACCACCTCACCGGCCCGCGAGGCCAGGAGCAGCAGCACGTCGAACTCCTTGCGGGCCAGGTCGAGCGGTGCCCCGGCCAGGGTGGCGGTGCGGGTGCGCTCGTCGACGACGAGGTCGCCGACCCGGATCGCCGAGGGCGAGCTCTCGCGGCCGCCGCGCCGCAGCACCGCCCGGATCCGGGCCGCGACCTGGTCGGTGCCGAACGGCTTGACGACGTAGTCGTCGGCGCCGCTGTCCAGGGCCCGGACCATCGTCGGGTCGTCGTCCTGGGCGGTGATCACGATGATCGGCACCTGGCTGGCGGCCCGGATCATCGAGATCAGGGCGAGTCCCTCCACGTCGGGCAGGCCGAGGTCGAGCAGCACCACCTGGGGTGCCTCGTGGAGCACGTGCTCGAGGCCGGCCAGGCCGGTGGCGGCCGTCGCCACGGCGAAGCCGCGCTCCCGCAGGCCGCGCTGCACCGCGGCGCGGATCGCGTCGTCGTCCTCGACCACCAGGATGCTGGCCATGCTCGAACCGTAGCCGTGCGCACCTGCTCCGGTGCGAGGATGACGGGATGAGGCGGATGCGTGCCGTGCTGCTCGGCCTGGCCGCCTGGCTGGCGGTCGTGGCCGTGGGGTCGACCGCGGTCTGGCTGGTGATCTCCCGGGCGGGGGAGGACGTCGGCGCGACGACCCAGCCGCCGCTGCGGGCGGTCGCCACGGCGCCCGGCACGCCGGGGCCGTCGGACGCGCCGACCCACCCCGGACACCACGCGTCCTCGGCGCAGCCCACGAGCCCGCCGACGTCCGCACGCCCGACCCGGCCGCCCGCCACGGAGCCGGCCTCCCCGGGCGGCTCCGTCCACCCAGGCGGCGCCCGCGGCCCAGCGGCGCACCTGGCAGGGGACGGGTGGGGTGGTCACCGCGCGGTGCCGCGGGGCCGCCGTCAGCCTGGTCTCGGCGCAGCCCGACGCCGGCTTCGCCGTCGAGGTGGGCGACCGCGGCCCCGAGCAGCTCGAGGTGAAGTTCGAGGGGCGCGAGGACGAGAGCGGGCGCCACACCGAGCTCCGGGCCGTCTGCGCCGGGGGCGTGCCGCGCTTCACCAGCCAGTCCGAGTCCGAGGGCGGCGACTGAGCGCCGTCACCGGTATCGGGTAACGGTTCGGCAGCAGGCGGTCCGATTCCGGCGATCGGTGCGGAATCGGCGTCGGTGTGACCCATCATGGACCCGTGATCCATCGGGGGGTTGCGGGACGGATCCCGCTGCGCAGCGTGCGCCGGCGCCAGGCCGGCGTCGCCGTCCTCCTCGTCGCGCTGGTCGTCGGCACCCTCTCGGTCTACCTCGCCGAACGGGCCGGCGGCGCGGACCCGTCACGCTGCGAGCGGTTCGCCGCGGACTCGGTCCAGCGCTCCCGCGAGGTGACCGGCACCGGCGCCCGGGTGGTCGTGATCGGCGACTCCTACTCCGTGGGCCTGGGCCTGCGCACCCCGGCGGCGGCGTGGCCCTCCCGGCTGCCCGGCAGCATCCACGTGGCCGGCTTCTCGGGCTCCGGGTTCAGCGAGGACGCCAGCGGCTGCGGCCGGGTGTCGTACGCCGACCGGGCGCCCGCTGCGCTCGCGGGCGGGGCGGACCTCGTGGTCGTCGAGGGTGGGCTCAACGACTACGACCAGACCGACGCCGCGATCAGGTCCGGGTTCGCCCGCCTGATGCGTGAGCTCGACGGCCACCGGGTCGTCGTGGTCGGCCCGGTCAGTGCCCCGTCGCGGGCGTACGCCGTGCCCCGCGTGGACGCGCTGCTGGCCCGGCTGGCGCGCCGCTACGACGTGCCCTACGTGCGCACCTCCGGACTCGCCCTGACCTACCTCGGTGACCGGCTGCACCCGACCCCGGCGGGCCACCGGGTGCTCGGGGACGCGGTCGCCGAGGCCCTTGCCGAGTCCGCTGCCGAGCGGGTCAGCGACCGGCCAGCCGCTTGAGGTCGGTGAGGATCTCCTCGATCCTCAGCACCAGCGAGAGGTGTCCCTCGCCGTCGTGGAGGTGGGCCTCGGCGGCCGGTACGTGCCCGGCCAGCCACTCGCCGTGGCTGAACGGGACCATCGCGTCCTCGCGGCCCTGCCAGACCGCGACCGGCACCTTGATGGCGGCGAGGTCGAAGCCCCACGGCCCGGTCGCCACCAGGCCGTCGTCGCGGGCACCCACGACGCCCTGGGCGCCGGCGCGGTGCAGGCTGCGGGCCAGGTAGCTGCCGAGGTCGTCGGTGCAGGCGGCCGCGTCGACCGGGGAGAGGAGCCCGCCCATCGCCTCGACCAGCTGCTCCGGGGCGGCCCCCAGGATCGGCAGGAGCTCCTCGGCCAGGTAGGCGTCGTAGGCCTCGCGCCCCCGCTCGGCGGCGGCGTACTCGGCCCGGTTCTCCGGCGCCATGCCGTCGAACCAGTCCAGGCCCTCGCCCTCCTTGGGCGCGACACCGGCCAGGGTGGACACGGCCAGGCAGCGGTCCGGCAGCAGCGCGCCGCAGGCCAGGGCGCGCGGCCCGCCGCCGGACCAGCCCAGCGTGACGAACTCCTCGACGCCGAGGTGGTCGAGGATCGTGACGGAGTCGGCCACGTCGTCGACCACGCGCGGGGCGCCGTCGGCCCAGGAGTACGGCGCGGACCCGCCGTACCCGGGGCGGGAGTAGGTGACCAGGCGCAGTCCCAGGGCGTTCGCGGCGTCGTCGAAGGTGGCGAACGGGACCGCGGCGGTCGGGGAGCCGGAGTGGTAGAGCCAGGGCAACCCGCCGGGATCACCGCCGGTCAACACCTCCAGGGTCCGCCCGTCGTCGGACCTCACCTCGAGGTATTCGCCCATCCTCTGCCCCCGCTCTGCTCGACGTGACCGAAAGGCCTCACCCTAGGCGCCGACGCCGGCCCGGGGGTGTGAATGCGGCGCCCGGGCTGTCGGCGGCCACGGTTAGGGTTCTCGGGTGTCCACGGCTCCCGCCCCCAGCAGCGCTCCCGTCGACCCGTCGAGCGCGGGTGGGGACGTGCGCGAGGTGCTGGAAGCGGCCGTGTCCGCGCTCGGCGGCGCGCGGCGCGACGGCCAGGTCGCCATGGCCGAGGCCGTGGCCGGGGCGATGGACGACGGCAGGCACCTGCTGGTCCAGGCCGGCACCGGCACCGGCAAGTCGCTGGCCTACCTGGTGCCCAGCCTGCTGCACGACCAGCGGGTCGTGGTCGCGACCGCGACCCTGGCGCTGCAGCACCAGCTGGTCGAGCGGGACATCCCGCGGCTGGTCGAGGCGGTGGGCGACAAGGTGGACGCGTCGTACGCCGTGCTCAAGGGTCGCTCCAACTACGCCTGCCTGCACCGGATCCGCGAGGGCGTCCCGGACGACCAGGGGGCCCTGGTCGAGATGCCGTCGGGCTCGATGGGCCAGAAGGTCCTCGAGCTGCGGGCCTGGGCCGAGGAGGAGGCCGAGCAGGGCGGCAGCGGCGAGCGGGACAGCGCGCCCCGGCACACCGACCGCGAGTGGCGGCAGGTCAGCGTCGGGCACCGCGACTGCCTCGGGGCGGCGAAGTGCCCGTTCGGCCAGGAGTGCTTCGTCGAGCTCGCCCGCGAGAAGGCGCACCGCTCCCACCTGATCGTCACCAACCACTCGCTGCTCGCGATCGACGCGATCGAGGGGGTGCCGATGATCCCCGACTACGACGTCGTGGTCATCGACGAGGCCCACGAGCTGACCGCCCGGGTCACCCAGGCGGCGACCGACGAGCTCAGCGCCTCCGACGTCGAACGGGCCGCCCGGCGCTCCCAGCGGTTCGTGGACGGCTCGGAGGCCGACGACCTCGCCGACGCGGCGGACACCCTGCGCGACGCGATCGCCGAGTCCGACGCCGGCCGCTTCGAGCGGATCCCGCAGCAGCTCGCCGACGCGCTGGTGCTGGTGCGGGACGCCGCCCGCGCCTGCCTCTCGGCGTACCCCAAGGAGGGCGACTCCAGCGACGCCGACGCCGGCCGGACCCAGGCGAAGGGCTCGGTGCAGGAGGTCTTCGCGAACGCCGAGCGGATGGCCGCCGACCTCGACTCCGACGTGCTGTGGCTCTCCGAGGGCGGCGCCCCGGGCGCGCAGAGCCGGATCCCGCCGCGGCTGTGCGTGGCGCCGCTCCAGGTGTGGGGGACGATGCGGGACAAGCTGCTCACCGACAAGACCGTCGTGTTCACCTCCGCCACCCTGATGCTCGGCGGCGACTTCAGCGCGGTCGCGACCAGCGTCGGGCTCAAGCCCAGCGAGCGCCTCGTCGACGGGAGCACGGTGGCGGGCTCGACGCCCGAGGGGGCGCTGCCGTGGCGCGGGCTCGACGTCGGGTCGCCGTTCGACTACGGCCAGCAGGCGATCCTGTACGTCGCCCGCCACCTGCCGCCGCCCGGCCGCGACGGGCTCGGCAAGGCGCAGCTCGACGAGATCGTGGAGCTGGTCGACGCCGCCGACGGCCGCACGCTCGGGCTGTTCTCCAGCCGCCGGGCCGCGGAGGCGGCCGCCGAGGCGGTCCGCGAGCGGCTGCCCCACCTGACCACGCTGGCGCAGGGTGACGCCCAGCTGCCCGAGCTCGCCAAGCAGTTCGTCGAGGATCCGCACACCTGCCTGTTCGGCACCCTCAGCCTCTGGCAGGGGCTCGACGTGCCGGGCGACACCTGCCAGCTGGTGATCATCGACCGGATCCCCTTCCCGCGGCCCGACGACCCGCTGATGAGCGCCCGGCAGAAGGCCGCGGACCGGGCCGGCGGCAACGGTTTCATGCAGGTCGCCGCCACCCACGCCGCGCTGCTGATGGCCCAGGGCGCCGGACGCCTGATCCGCACCACCAGCGACAAGGGCGTGGTCGCGGTGCTCGACCCGCGGCTGGCCACCGCGCGGTACGGCGGCTTCCTCAAGGCCAGCCTGCCGCCGATGTGGACCACCACCGACCCGGCCGTGGTGCGCAAGGCACTGACCCGCCTGTCCGGCTCCTGAGGCCCCCGCCGCCCACACCGGGCGTAGCCTGACCAGAGTCAGGGGGTCCTTGGCAGGATCGGGGACGGGCCATGACGTGGACGAGACCGGCGGCCGTGCTCGCCGCCCTGGTCGTGCTGGTGGCCGGCAGCTCACCGGGCATCGCCGCGCGCTCGGGCGGTGGCCGGGACCGGGGCTTCTCCGGCGACGGGCTCGCGGTGCTCGACTTCGGCCCGCGTGCCGACGGAGCCACGGCCGGCGACGTGCTGGTGACCGCCTCGGGCACGGTGGTCACGGTCGGCCCGGTCGGCGTCGGGACCCACACGGTGTTCGGGGTGTCCCGGCTCCGGGCCGACGGCACTCCCGACCGGACCTTCCACCACAGCGGGCGGCGGCTCACCTCGCTGAGCGGGCAGGACGTCCCGCGCCGGGTCGTCGCGCTGGGCGGGGGCCGGCTGCTGGTCGGCGGCTCGGCGGGTGCCGCGTTCGGGCTGGTCGCCTACCGGCGCGACGGCAGCCTCGACCCGGGCTTCGGCACCGCGGGCACGGTGACCACGGACGTGTCCAGCGGGCCCGACCAGGTCCTCGACCTGCGGGTCCTGCCCGACGGGTCGGTCCTGGCCGCCGGCACCGCCGGCGACCAGTTCGCCGTGGCCCGCTACCGGCGCGACGGGACGCTGGACCCCCGCTTCGGCGACGCCGGGGTGGTGGTCACGACGGCCGGGTTCTGGGGCACCCCCAACGCGGTCCGGCTGCAGCGCGACGGGCGACTGCTCGTGGTCGGATCGAGCCAACCGGACAGCCAGGGGCACTTCGGGTTCGCGGTGACGCGCTACGACGTCCGACGGCTCCCTCGACGAGACCTTCGGCGGCGGCGACGGCCTGGTGACGACGTACCCGCCCGGGCGCGAGTACACCCGGGCCTGGGCGGCGCTGGTCCAGCCGGACGGCCGCATCGTGGTCGGCGGCAGCGGCTACGGCGAGGGGGACCACTCGTACTTCTGCCTCGCCCGCTACCTCGCCGACGGCACCCCGGACAGCGCCTTCGGCCGGGACGGGGTGCTGAGCACCCGGATCCAGCCCTACTACGCGCGCGTCCACGCGCTCGCCCGGCAGGGGGACGGGAAGATCGTCGCCGCCGGCTGGACCGACGGGGAGGGCTGGTCGGACGCGCTCGCCCTCGCCCGCTACCGCCCCGACGGCACCCTGGACCGGACCTTCTCCGGCGACGGGAAGGCGGTGGTCGACTTCGCGCGGCGTACGGCGCAGGCGCAGGCCGTCACGGCACGCCACGGCAGGATCGTGGCCGCCGGGGGCCTGACCAGCTTCGCGGGCCGCCGCTGGGCGCTCGTGGTCCGCTTCCGGCAGTGACCGGCGCCGGCTTCCGCGAACGGCGCTCGCAACCGCCCCGCCCGGCGTAGCGTGACCGGCAGTCGACGGCCGCAGGGCCAGACGGGGGACTCGAACCATGAGGCTGACGAGTGTCGCCGCGGTGCTGACGGCCGCGGTGGTGCTGGCGCCCGGCGGTGCGCAGGCGGCGGTCGGGGATCCCGGGTCGCTGGACCGGACGTTCTCCGCGGACGGCAGGGCCGTCCTCGACTACGGCGGTCGGTACGCCGACCAGCAGGCGACCGACGTCCTGGCGCTGGCCTCGGGGAAGACCGTCGTGGTCTCCACGCTGGCGACGTCGGCCGGGAGCGCCTTCGGCGTGGCCCGGCTGCGCGCGAACGGCACGCCGGACCCGCACTTCTCGGCCAACGGCCGGCGCATCACCACGTTCACCGGCAACGACGCGCCGCAGCGGGTGGTGTCCCTGGGGAACGGCCGGATCCTGGTGGCCGGTTCGGCCGGGGGCGCGTTCGGCCTGGTCGCTTACCAGCACGACGGCAGCCTCGACCCCGCGTTCGGCACCGGCGGCAAGGTGGTCACCGACGTGACGACCGGGGCCGACCGGGTGCTCGACCTGCGGCTCGAGCCGGACGGCTCGATCCTGGCCGCGGGCATCGCCGGGGACCAGTTCGCAACGGTCCGCTACGACGCCGACGGGTCCCTGGACCAGTCCTTCGGCACCGGCGGCGTGGTGCTCACGACCGACGGCTTCCCGGGAGAGCCGCACGCGCTGCGGCTCCAGCCGGACGGCAAGCTGCTCGCGACCGGCATGGGCGACCAGGACTCCCAGGGCGTGCGGCCGCTGCTGGTGTCGCGGTACGACGCGGACGGCTCACTCGACCGGACCTTCGGCGGCGACGGCCGGGTGACCACCGTGTCGCGGAGCGCCGACTACCAGGACGCCGACTACCTCGAGGGGGACGCGCTGCTGGTCGACCCCGAGGGCCGGGTCCTGGTCGGCGGCGAGCTGGACTGGGCCGACTACTCCTACTTCTGCCTGGTCCGGTACCTCCCCGACGGCACCCTCGACCCCTCGTTCGGGGACGACGGACTGGCGATCCACGGCGGTGACGGTTACTACGCCCAGATCCTGTCGCTCGCGCAGCAGGCCGACGGGAAGATCGTCGCGGCCGGCTGGACCGACCGCATGAGCAAGTCCTTGACGCTCGCGGTCCTCCGCTACACCACGACCGGCGCGCTGGACCGCAGCTTCTCCGACGACGGTGACGCGATCATCGGCTTCGGTGCCGAACCGAGGTCGTCGGCGTCCGCCGTGGCGGTCCGGGGCAACCAGATCGTGGCGGCCGGCCGGGTCTACGGCCTCGTCGGCGCGAGGACCGTGAGCGTGGTGGCGCAGCTGCGCCAGTGACCGCGGGCGTCAGATCCGGGCGCGCCCGTCCCAGCCGCCGCGGGGCCTGCCGAGCCCGAAGAACGACGCCACGGTGGGCGCGACGTCGATCGTGCGCGCCTGCGCCGAGGACGTCGTACGCCGCGGCACGGCCGGGTGCCCGCCGCTGACGAAGAACGGGATCGCCCGGGTGGCCGGGTGGCCGTGGTTGCCGGGGATCGGGTTGCCGCGTCGGGTCCGGCTCGCTGAACCGCCAGCCGGCCTTGCAGAACGCCACCACGTCGCCGGCCTCGGGCCCGAGCCGCAGCCACGGCTTGCGCCGGTCGTGCGCGGCCAGCACCCCGGGGGTGGCCTCGGCGATCCGCTGCATCCGCCGCACCGCGGCGTCGCGCTTCGCGGCGGGGCCGGTCCAGTAGAGGAGGTCGGCGCCGCCGTTGTCGGCGATGGCCACCTTGCCGGCGAGCAGCGGGTCGGCGTCCATCGCGCCCTGCAGGCTGACCACGTTGCCGGGGCGTGACCAGTCCATCGAGTGGTCGGCCAGCACGATCAGCATCGAGTGCTCCCAGCGTCCCGACGACTTCAGCAGGTCGACGAAGCGCTGCACCTGGCGGTCGGCGTCGGCCAGTGCCGTGCGCCGCGCCAGCTGCACGTCGTTCCCGGTGTAGTCGGCGTGCCCGAACCGGTCGATGTCGCCGAGGTTGACGAAGACCAGGTGCGGGTCGAGCTCGTCGACCATGGCGAGCGCAGCGTCCGTGGTGGCGACGTCGGGGGCGTGCCCGGAGACGGGGATGACCGGCGCCGGCTCCCAGCGGTGGGTGGCCCGGTCCCCGAAGACGCCGTAGAGGTACTCCTTGCTCAGCACCGTCCCGGTCGTCAGCCCGGCCCGGTTGAGCCGGCCGATCACGGTGCCGGTCCGGATGTCGTGCTTGCGGTCCATCGTGCGGACCTCGCCGAGGGCGCGGTCGAAGACCTCGTTGGCGGGTACGCCGGTCCGGTCCGGGCGGCGGCCGGTCATCATCATCACGTGGTTGGGGATGGTCTCCATCACCCACATCGACGCGGCCTCCGGGAAGTGCAGGCCACCGTGGCGCAGCCCGTGCAGGGTGGGCGTGAGCACCGGGGAGATCTCGTCGGGCCGGCAGCCGTCGATCACGAGGACGTAGGCCCGCTTGCGCGTCCCCGCCCCGGCGGCGGCCACCGCGGGCGCGCCCGCGGCGGTGGAGAACAGCAGGCCGGCGCCGCCGGCGCGCAGCAGTGCGCGCCTGCCGGTGCGGATCTCGGCCGCGCCGCGGGCGAACGCGTCGGACGGGACCTCGCACATGTCAGGCCCCCACCGGACGGTCGACGGCCACGACGCGGCTGCTGCCGGCGGGGGTGGCGTACGACGTGGTCCAGGTGATCGCCGCGTGCCGGTCGGCCCGGTCGCCGATCACGAACCAGTCCATCTGGGCCCGCTCCGGGGTCAGGTCGAGCACCGAGAACCCGTGCTCGTCGAAGTCGAGGTACTTGATGTGCCGGTTGTTGGCCTTGATCGTCTCCTCGACCGCGGTGCTGGTCGCCCCGGTCGGGTCCCCGGTGATGTCCTTGAGGTTGTTCGAGGTCACCGAGCTGCACACGAACTCCACGCCCGCGGTCTCGTCCTCGCTCGGCCCCTGGCCGGTGTAGGTGGACGCGTCGTAGGGCAGCTCGGCGGCCCAGCCGGAGTGGATGTCGCCGGTGATGAAGACGGTGTCCTTGACCTGGTGGTTGCGGATGAAGTCGAGGACCCGGCGACGGTCGGCGGTGTAGCCGTCCCACTGGTCGACGTTGTACGGCGCGCCGTTGGCCGGCAGCAGCCCGGTCACGTCGTTGACCGGGTCGACCAGCTCGTTCGGCAGGTCACCGAAGTTCACCGGCGCGATCATCACCGGGTTGCCGATCAGCTTCCACTGCACGCCCCGGTGCCGGCGCAGCGAGCCCTCGAGCCAGTCCATCTGCTGCTCGCCGGTGATGGTCCGGGCGGGGTCGCTGACCTCGCCGTCGGGCCACGGCGCGGGCGGTGCGGGGGAGGCCACCTGCTTGCTGCGGTGGGTGCGCAGGTCGAGCATGCTCAGCTCGGCGAGGGTGCCGAACCGCAGCCGCCGGAAGAGCCGGCTGCCGTCCCCGATCCGGACGCTGCCGTCCAGCCGCGCCGGCATCCACTCGTCGTACGCCCGGTGCGCGTGGGCGCGCCGGGCCTTGAAGCTGCCCTCGCCGCCGTCGCCGTGGCCGGGCGTGTGGTTCTCCGCGCCGTGCTTCCACGCGTCGTTGGCGACCTCGTGGTCGTCCCAGGTGACGATCCAGGGGTACTTCGCGTGCGCGTCCTGCAGGTCCGGGTCGGTCTTGTACTGCCCGTGCCGCTGCCGGTAGTCGGCCAGCGAGACCATCTCGTGGGCGGGCCGGTGCGGGCGGATGTCCACGTTGTCGGGGCCGTAGCCGTACTCGCCCGGGCCGTACTCGTAGACGTAGTCGCCGAGGTGGACCACGGCGTGCAGGTCGTCGCGGGCGGCGAGGCCGCGGTAGGCGCTGAACCAGCCGGCCTGGAGGTTGGCGCAGGAGACCACGCCGAAGCGCAGGTGGTCCGGTGTCGCGTCCGGCGCGGGCGCGGTGCGGGTGCGTCCGACGCGGCTGGTGTGGCCGTCCCAGCGGAACCGGTAGTGGTACCAGCGCGCCGGGCCCAGGCCGGTCGCGTCCACCTTGACCGTGTGGTCGCGCTCCGGGCCGGTGGCGAAGGTGCCGCGGCGCACGACGTGCCGGAACCGGGCGTCGGTGGCCACCTCCCAGTGCACGCGGACCCGGGGACCGCGCCCGGACCCGGGGGTGCTCGCCGCGGTCGGGGTGATCCGGGTCCAGAGCACCACCGCGTGGGGGAGCGGGTCGCCGGACGCGACGCCGTGCTGGAAGGCCCCGTGGACGGCAGGGTGGCCGGCATGGTGGGTGGCGCGGCGCCCGGGCGCGGTGGCCGCGTCGGCGGTGCCGGCCACGGTGGCGAGGACGCCACCGGCGGCGCCCGAGGCCAGGACGGTACGCCGGGGCAGCGGGCGACTCAGGGCGGGGCGTGGTGTGGTCACGGACCGCTCAACGGGTGGCACCGTGGCCGGGTGACGGCTCCGGCGGTGTGATCACCGTCCGTTCACCCGGCGGACGGTCGCCGGACACCCGTCCGGGCGCTACTCGACCGGGACCGGTGCGGGCGCCGCCGCGGTGGCAGGCACCAGCTCGGCCTCGTGGGCCGGGGTCGCGCGCGGCGCGGGCAGGGCCTCGGCGGTCAGGAACCCGGCCACCACCACCATCCAGCCGACGAGGACGTCGATGACCCAGTGGTTGCCGGTGCCGACGATGACGATCGCGGTGCCCGCGGCGTACGCCCAGCCCAGGACCCGCAGCCAGTGTCGGCTGGCGTACCGCTGCACTGCGATCGCCACCCACAGCGCCCAGCCGGCGTGCAGGGAGGGGAAGGCAGCCAGCTCGTTGGTCAGCCCACCCAGGCCACGGGGCGCGGAGGCGTCGCCGCCCCACCAGCCGTCGGCGGCGTGCAGGCTCAGCACGTCGACGTACCCCCCGAGGAAGCGGGGCGGCGCGGTGGGCATCAGCAGGTAGGCGAACAGGCCGAGGATCGTGGCGATCGCGAGCGCCCGGCGGGCGGGCACGTAGACGTGGCGCCCGAGGCGGTAGAGCCAGAGCAGCACCGCGCCGGTGACGATGTAGTGCAGCGTGGCGTACCAGTAGCTGCCGATCAGGCCGAGCGCGTCGTTGTCGATGAAGAGCTTGTTGAGCGGGAGCTCCCACCGGATGCCGAGGTGCCGCTCGATGTGGAGCAGGCCGTGGGCGCGGGCCAGCGCCGGCCCCATGGCGGTGTCGGCGAACAGCCGCGAGAGGCTGTAGGCGACCCACAGCGAGAGCACGAGCGCCAGCTCGAGCACGCCACGAAAGATCCTCGGGTATCTGTTGCGGATACCCGGGATCACGGGGAGGCTGGGCATCGTCACGCGCATACTTTCCGGGATCTCGGTTCTCAAGCAGAACCTAGTATTACCCGGCTGTGTTCCCGGCACAGGGGATTAAGGCCCGAAGTCACACCCGTCGCAGGACCGCGGTGACCTTGCCCAGGATGGTCGCGTGGGTGCCGTCGATGGGCTCGTAGGCGTCGTTGTGCGGGAGCAGCCACACCTGGCCGTCCTTGCGCTGGAACGTCTTCACCGTGGCCTCGCCGTCGATCATCGCCGCCACGATCTCGCCGTTCTCGGCGGTCTGCTCCTGGCGGATCACCACGTAGTCGCCGTTGCAGATCGCGGCGTCGATCATCGAGTCGCCGGAGACCTCGAGCAGGAAGAGCTGGCCGTCGCCGACGAGCTGCTTGGGCAGCGGGAAGACGTCCTCGATGCGCTCCTCGGCGAGGATCGGGCCGCCGGCGGCGATCCGGCCGACGACGGGGACGTACTGCGCCGCGGGCACCGCGTCGCCGATCCCGGTCTCGTCGTACGACGTCTCGTCGGCCGCGGAGATCGAGCGTCGGGCCGCCATCACCTCGGGCAGGAAGACCTCGATCGCGCGGGGCCGGTTCGGGTCGCGCTTGAGGAAGCCCTTCTCCTCGAGCACCTTGAGCTGGTGGGCGACGCTGGAGGAGCTGGTCAGGCCGACCGCCTCGCCGATCTCGCGCATGCTCGGCGGGTAGCCGCGACGCTCGATGGAGCCCTTGATGGTGGTCAGCACGCGCTGCTGGCGCGGGGTCAGGCCGGTGGCGTCGGGGGGACCGTCGGGCAGCTGGGCGACCTTGCTCGCGTCGGTCTTCTTCGTGGCCATGCGGCTGCCTCCAGGTTCGCGGCGGTACACCCGGGGCGTCCCGGGCTGGTGCCTCAACCGTAGCCAAGTCGGACCGGTGATTCAAACATCTGTTCGAACTGCGTGTCGCGCTTGCGGACGCGCGGTCGAGCCTCCTCGGTCGGTTGTCGAGACTCTGGTTGACTCCCGCCATGTCGAGCGCCCCCGTCCCCAGCTCCGAGCCCACCAGCTCCCGGCCCACCAGCTGCGTCGTGACCGGCGGCGCCCGCGGGATCGGCCGCGGCATCGCCGAGCGGATGGTCGCCCGCGGCCACCAGGTGGTGGTGACCGACGTGGACGCGGAGGGCGCGAAGCGGACCGCCGACGAGATCGGTGCCGCCGAGGGGCTCGCCCAGGACGTCCGGGACCCGGAGTCCCACGCGGCGGCGGCCGACGCCGCCGCGCGCCACGGCGTACTGACCGCGTGGTTCAACAATGCCGGCGTCGGTGACGACGGCACCCTCGCGGAGCTCTCCGAGGAGACCGTCCGGCGGCTGGTCGACGTCAACCTGATGGGCACGATGTGGGGGATGCGCGCGGCGATCGCGGCGTTCGAGGACTCGGGCCGCGGTGGCGACATCGTCAACACCGCTTCGCTGGCCGGGCTCGGTCCGGTGCCGGGCTACAGCGTGTACGCCGCGACCAAGGCGGCGATCGTCTCGATCTCGATGTCCGGTGACGTGGAGACGCCGCGGGGGATCCGGGTCCACGCGCTCTGCCCGGACGGGGTGCGGACCGCGATGCTCGACCAGCAGACGCCCGGCGGGATGGGGACGGCGCTGGTCCACTCCGGCGGCCGCATCCTCACGGTGGACGAGGTGGCCGAGGAGGCGGTCGGCCTGGTCGGCAGTCGCCGGGTGGTCCGCTCGGTCCCCGGCTGGCGCGGGGGCGTGGTGCGGGTCTCGGCGATGGCGCCGTCGGTGGCGGCGCGCGGGCTGGGCCTCTTCGTGGCGCAGGGGCGCCGGGCGATCCGCCGCAACGGCTGAGCCCCGTTCGACTCGTTCGAACAAATGTTCGTCCGGATGCTTGCCTTGTTCGAACACCTGCTCTAACGTCGTACACATGTTCGATCGAACGTCTGATCGACCCGATGGTCCGCTCGCCGGTCCAGACAACCCGACAGGGGTTGTCGGTGGCGGCCGTTAGACATCGGTTCGACAGCAGATCGAGCAGACGACCCGAGGCTGACCGCCGCTTCCCCAGGAGGTCCCGATGAGCACGATGACCGCGAGCACCACCCTTCGCCCGGCCCTGCGCCCGACCCGTGACTCGGCGCTGCGCCCCGCCGTCGCGCCGGCCCGCGTCCGACCGGCGAGCAGCGGCCAGCTCCGGCTCACCCGCCGCGGCCGGCTGGCCGTCCTGGCGCTGGCGATGCTGGTCGCGCTCACCCTGGGGCTGCTCTGGGCGGCGGGCTCGTCGGCCACCGAGAAGCCCGGCACCCCCGAGCCGACCCGGGTCGTGATGGTCGGCGCCGGCGAGACCCTGTGGGGCATCGCCGCCGACATCGCCGACGACGGCGAGGTCCGCGCCATGGTCGACCGCATCGAGCGGCTCAACGCCCTCGACTCGGGCATGGTCGTGGCCGGCCAGCGCCTGCGCGTGCCGGTCGAGTGACCCAGCACTGACACAGACTCCCGCCGGCCGACTCGACCCCGGCCGGCGGGCCGGGGAAGCCGAGGGCCGGGACCAGGTGGTCCCGGCCCTCGCTGCGTCTCCGCACTAGCCTCACGCCCATGCCCGGCTACTCCGGCACCCCGCTGGTGCGCAAGCTCGGGATCAAGGACGCCCACGTGGTCTGGGCAGCGCTGGCCCGCCGGCTGCCGGTCCTGCTCGACCGGACCGTGGCCGACGGGATGGTCTGGGTCTGCTGGCCCAAGAAGGCCGCGCAGCGCTCGCGGCGCTGGACGAGGTCTGGTCGGGCCTCGAAGCTCGTGCGCCGGCTGGCCGACCGGCAGGGGTGAGGATGCTCAGCGGGCGGCGCGACGACCGCCGGCCGGTCGCGCGGTCGACCCCGGTGCCCTCGGCGGGGGCGGCGTCACCGGCGCGCCACCCGGGGTCGGGGGCTTCGGTCGTGCGGCCTGGCCGCCGATGCCGAGGTGGTGCAGCAGTCGGCTGACGAGCAGCAGCCCGACGAACAGGCAGGCGACGGCGCCGAGCGAGGCCAGGGCCAGGAAGATCCAGGCCCGCGAGTCGCCGCTGCGGGCGGTGGCCCCGAAGTCGATCGCGGCGAACACCAGGTAGCCCCACGCGACCACGGCCAGCGTCACCCCGGCCGCTGGGCCGAGCAGGGGGGACCGGAGCGACCGCGCCGGCTTGGTCGCACGTCGTGATCCTGCCCGCTTCCCCGATCCCACAAGGGGTCATTGTGTCCGATGAACGGCTCGTGTGCTGGAGTCCGGGGCGGCTTTTCGTCAGATCTTGCGGGGATTCTCGGGCGACGGCCGATTGCTGCCTGCCCTAGGGTGGAGACGTGCTGGAAGGTTCAGGCACCCCCACCGAGGTGTCCGCAGGAGAGGCCCCGCGCGAGCCGCTGGGCCACCTGTCGCGCCTCGGGTTCGCGCTGCGCAGCGCGCCCGACGTCGACCACATCGCGAGGTGCCTGCTCGACGACCTGGTCGAGCTCCCGGAGGTCGCCCGGGTGGGCATGGCGCTCACCGAGGGCGGTGGCCGGCGGCTGCGCTTCGTCGCCACCGAGCGGGTGCGGCCCGAGGGGCTCGAGTGGTGCCACATCGACAGCTACGACGACGTACCGCTGACCGCCGTGGTGCGCACCGGGGAGCCGGTGCTCGGCAACCTCGACGACCTCGAGCCCCAGTTCCCGGGCGTGGTGGCCGAGCAGCGCGCGCGGGGCATCCAGGCGATGGCGGCGTGGCCGCTGCCGGGGGTCGGGTCGCCGATCGGCGGGATCATGCTGTTCTACGACACCGCGCAGGCCTGGCCCGCGGCCCATCAGCGCCTGCTCGAGGCGACCGCCCGACGGGTCGCCGACGCGGTGAGCCGGGTGCGCGTGACCAGTGGTCGCGGTCCCGGCGACACCACCCCCGACGACCCCGACCTGATCGGGAACGGCGCCCGCGCCAGCGTGCTGCTGGAGAACGACCCCCGCGCCCCCGGTGCCGCCCGCCGGTTCCTGCGCGACCGGCTGGGGGAGTGGGAGGTCGACGAGGACACCGTCGACAGCGCCCAGCTGTGCCTCTCGGAGCTGGTCACCAACGTGGTGATGCACGCCCGGACCGCCTCCGAGCTGACCGTGCACCTCGAGGACGGCGTGATCACCGTCGTGGTCCGCGACCTGGGCGGCTCCAGCCGGTCCGGGGACCCCGCCTCGACCGACCAGCCGACCGAGAACGACGACCTGCTGCGGGTCTACGGGCGCGGGCTGATGCTCGTCGACGCGATCGCGAGCCGGTGGGGTTCGGAGGTCGACGCCAGCGGCACCACGGCCTGGTTCATCCTCGAGCTCGGCTCCGAGCAGGACTCCTCGGCCGAGACCGGCTGACCGCGCAGGTCAAGGGACCTTGGACCCAGTGCGACAGCGCACGAATTCTTTACCGTCAGGTGCCATGCAGAACCGCTTCCCCGTCATCTGGTCCCGTCACCTGCGTGCCAGCTCCGCTGTCGCCGCGCACAACGCCATCGCTGCCGCGCGGATGCTCGCCGAGCGGCAGGCCGAGAGCCAGCAGGCCGACAGCCTGCGCGCCTCCGGCTCGGCATGAGGCAGTCCAGCCCCACCGGTCCGCGGCCGGTCCGCCCGCCGCGGACGCGCCGCCGGCGCCGGCCCGGTGGCGGCAGGGTCCACGCCGAGTAGCTGACCGGCGACAGCTGCCCGGCGACAGCTTCCCTGGAGAAGCTGCCCGGCGTCCTGTTCGCGGATGGCTCGCGTGGGGGCCGAGCCATCCGAGGCTTCCGTGCCGGATCCACAAGCCCGCGGGAGTTCGTTCGCCCCGACGGCGGCGCCTGGGGGCGGCGCCGTCGCGGGGTGCGACCACCTGGCCGTGCGGTCGTGCCCGGCCCGGCCCTCCGGGGTCTCGAACCCGGCCGCCAGGGCCCCAGCGACACACCACCCGAAATGACTATTTTGGGGTGCTCGCAGGCCGCTGACCTGCGGTTTCTCCGTGGTGCGTCCATGCCCCGCCGGCCGATGCGTCGTTCGCTTGCGAAGCCTGGGGATCGGGGCGTACGGTTACCACTACATCTAGTACTTACACGGGTGTAGTTATCCACATCTAGTTCACAGGCGGGGTGCGGAAGCCCCACAGGTGACCGGATGTTCTACACAGAAGAACCTCCGATATCCACAAGTCATCCACACCCGTCGAAGGGTGTTCGTGGCGACCCCGGACATCGGAACGACACGCGAGAGGGGGACCCGACATGCACTGCCCGTACTGCCGCAACACCGACACCCGGGTCCTCGACTCGCGCGTCGCCGACGACGGCGGCTCGATCCGGCGGCGCCGTACCTGCGGTGCCTGCACGAAGCGGTTCACCACCGTCGAGCAGATGCAGCTCACGGTGCTCAAGCGCAGCGGCGCGACCGAGCCGTTCACCCGCGAGAAGGCGGTCGCCGGCGTCCGGAAGGCCTGCAAGGGCCGCCCGGTCTCCGAGGACGACCTCGCCTGCCTCGGCCAGGCCGTCGAGGACGTGCTGCGCAGCGAGGGGTTCGCGGAGGTCCCGGCCCACCAGGTCGGCCTGGCGATCCTCGGCCCGCTGCGCAAGCTGGACGAGGTGGCCTACCTCCGGTTCGCCAGCGTCTACCGCGCGTTCGAGTCGGCCGACGACTTCGAGGACGAGATCGCGATGCTGCGCGCCGAGCGCACCGCGATCCCCGCGAGCCCGGGCGAGCTGCTCGACGCCGCCCACGCAGCCCCGCCGGGCTGACCCAGACCGCCCGGCGCGCGGAGTGGGGAAGCTGTGCGCGCCGGGCGCACCAATTCCTTCCCCCACCAGCAACACCAGCGGCACCCCGGTGCCGCACCCGAATGTCGGTGGTCGGAGAGACCATCTGTGTAGTGCACGACAGCGAAGTCATCGAGGGACAGGGAGATCGCACACATGACCGAGACGGTGAGCGGCGCAGCCGCCAAGACGGGGGCCGGACTCACGATCGAGCGGGTGTTCAGCACCGCCGGCGTGCACCCCTACGACGAGATCACCTGGGAGCGTCGCGACGTCGTCCAGAAGAACTGGAAGACCGGCGAGTCCGTCTTCGAGCAGCGCGGCGTGGAGTTCCCCGACTTCTGGTCGGTCAACGCCTCCACGATCGTCACGACCAAGTACTTCCGCGGCGCCGTCGGCACCGACGTGCGTGAGTGGAGCCTCAAGCAGCTCGTCGACCGGGTCGTGAAGACCTACACCGCGGCCGGCATCGAGAACGGCTACTTCGCCACCGGCGCCGACGCCGAGGTCTTCGAGCACGAGCTGACCTGGCTGCTGGTCCACCAGTACTTCTCCTTCAACTCTCCCGTCTGGTTCAACGTCGGCACCCCCTCGCCGCAGCAGGTCTCGGCCTGCTTCATCCTGTCGGTCGACGACTCGATGGACTCGATCCTGAACTGGTACAAGGAGGAGGGCTTCATCTTCAAGGGCGGCTCCGGCGCCGGCCTGAACCTCTCCCGCATCCGCTCCTCCAAGGAGCTGCTCTCCTCCGGCGGCACGGCCTCCGGCCCGGTCTCCTTCATGCGTGGTGCCGACGCCTCCGCGGGCACCATCAAGTCCGGTGGCGCCACCCGTCGCGCGGCGAAGATGGTCGTCCTGGACGTCGACCACCCGGACATCGAAGAGTTCGTGATGACCAAGGCGCGCGAGGAGGACAAGATCCGCGCGCTGCGCGACGCCGGTTTCGACATGGACCTCGGCGGCGCCGACATCACCTCGGTGCAGTACCAGAACGCCAACAACTCGGTCCGCGTCAGCGACGAGTTCATGCGTGCGGTCGAGGACGGCACCGACTTCGCGCTGCGCGGCCGGATGCACGGCGAGGAGATCGAGCGCGTCGACGCCCGTGACCTGTTCCGCAAGATCGCGACCGCCGCGTGGGAGTGCGCCGACCCGGGCCTGCAGTACGACGACACCATCAACGACTGGCACACCAACCCCGAGACCGGCCGGATCACCGCGTCCAACCCGTGCTCGGAGTACATGTCGCTGGACAACTCCTCGTGCAACCTGGCGTCGCTGAACCTGCTGAAGTTCCTCAAGGACGACGACACCTTCGACTCCGAGCTGTTCGCGAAGGCCGTCGAGCTGATCATCACCGCGATGGACATCTCGATCTGCTTCGCCGACTTCCCGACCGAGGCGATCGGCCAGACCACCGTCGACTACCGCCAGCTCGGCATCGGGTACGCCAACCTCGGTGCGCTGCTGATGGCGATGGGCCTGGGCTACGACTCCGACGGTGGCCGCGCGATGGCCGCCGCTATCACCTCGCTGATGACCGGCACCTCCTACAAGCGCTCCGCCGAGCTCGCCGGCGTGGTCGGCACCTACAACGGCTACGCCCGCAACGCCGACGCCCACAAGCGGGTGATGCGCAAGCACCAGGCGGCCAACGACACCGTGCGCACCCTGGCGATCGCCGACTCCGGCGTGCACAAGGTCGCCACCGCGGCCTGGGCCGAGGTGATCAAGCTGGGGGAGAGCAACGGCTTCCGCAACGCGCAGGCCTCGGTGCTCGCGCCCACCGGCACCATCGGCTTCATGATGGACTGCGACACCACCGGCATCGAGCCCGACTTCTCCCTGGTGAAGTTCAAGAAGCTCGTCGGCGGCGGCTCGATGCAGATCGTCAACCAGACCATCCCGCGGGCGCTGAAGAAGATGGGCTACCAGCCCGAGCAGGTCGAGGCGATCGTCGCCTACATCGCCGAGCACGGCCACGTGATCGACGCGCCCGGCCTGAAGACCGAGCACTACGAGGTCTTCGACTGCGCGATGGGCGCCCGCGCCCTCAAGCCGATGGGCCACGTGCGGATGATGGCGGCCTGCCAGCCGTTCCTCTCCGGCGCGATCAGCAAGACGGTCAACCTGCCCGAGACGGCCACCGTCGAGGAGATCGAGGACGTCTACCTGCAGTCGTGGAAGCTCGGCCTGAAGGCGACCGCGATCTACCGCGACAACTGCAAGGTCGGCCAGCCGCTCTCCGGTGGCAAGGGTGAGAACAAGGGCGAGTCCGCCGGTGGTCCGAGGCCGCGAGACCGCCGAGCCTGTCGAGACCAAGGTGATCGAGAAGGTCGTCTACGCCCCGACCCGCAAGCGGCTGCCGAAGTCCCGCGTCTCGCGCACCACCTCCTTCACGGTGGGTGGCGCCGAGGGCTACATGACCTCGGGTGCCCACGACGACGGCCAGCTGGGCGAGGTGTTCCTCAAGCTCGGCAAGCAGGGCTCGACCCTGGCCGGCGTGATGGACGCGTTCTCGATCGCGGTCAGCATCGGCCTGCAGTACGGCGTGCCGCTGGAGACCTACGTCTCGAAGTTCACCAACCTGCGCTTCGAGCCCGCCGGCCTCACCGACGACCCGGACGTGCGGATGAGCCAGTCGATCATGGACTACATCTTCCGCCGCCTCGCGCTGGACTACCTGCCCTTCGAGTCCCGCTCGGCCCTGGGCATCTACTCCGCCGAGGAGCGCCAGCGCCACCTCGAGACCGGCTCCTACGAGCCCGTCGAGGAGACCGGCTCCGCCGCCGAGCTCGTCGACGCCCCGGAGATCGAGGTGCGAGGAGCGTCCGCGACGAGCCACGACACCGTGGACGCCGACGTCGTCGAGGAGACCGCGAAGCCGGCCCCCAAGGAGGCCCACACGAGCGCAGAGCTCCTGGAGAAGATCACCGGCACCGCCGTCGACTCCCCGCTCTGCTTCACCTGCGGCACCAAGATGCGCCCCGCCGGCTCCTGCTACGTCTGCGAGGGCTGCGGCAGCACCAGCGGCTGCAGCTGATCGACCTCAGCGATCTAGGCCCGTCGTCGGTCGGGCTCCGGATCGCGCCGACACTGCGTGCCGGTGCTCGACAACCTGCCCTACGTCGACGGCACGCCGGAGTGGTCCGACGTCATCCCCGGCGCCATGATCGGGATCAGCCGGGCGAACCGGCTCGACCTGATGCCCTACCTCTCGAAGTGGGGCCGGATGGTCGCGCGGACCGAAGCACACCAGTGCATCGGCGAGATGTCGGGCGAGTTCCCGAACCTCACGATCAAGCACCTGATGAAGAAGCGCTACGAGGACATCCTCCACGTGCCGGTCTTCCGCCGGATCATGAAGAAGCTCGTCATGGGCTCGGTGAAGGGCCACCCGAGCGCGCCGATGCTGATGGTGTGGGGCAACCACGACGGCAAGGGCGACGACGTGATGATCGCGAAGGACCAGGCGAAGCTGGCTGCGGAGTACTGCAGCCAGGGCGTGCCCGTGCAGACCCAAGAGATCCAGGGCGCCGACCACAGCGACGCCGGAGCGACCTTCATCGGCGCGGCCGAGGCGTGGCTGGCGCCGCGGTTCGCCGGCGCGCCCGCGCCGAGCACCTGCTGAGCTCCCGGCCGCAGGCTCAGTCGTCGATCTGGAGGCCGAGCTGGTCGACGACGTAGGGGTGGTCGCCCACCTCGAGGGCGCGGGCGATCGTCACGTCCGTCGAGGCCATGGTCTGGACGAAGGCGAGGACCTCCGGGTGGTCGAGGCCGTGGTCGCGCCACCACGGGTCGTCGCCCACCCAGTACGACGTCGCGACCTCGGGCTCCCGACGTGTCCGGTCCAGCTCGAAGTCGACGTCGGGGTGAGAGTCGCGTCGACGGTGCTGGGCCTCCACGCCGCCGAGCCAGCGGAGCCCAGGCCCGACGTACGGAGCGATGGCCGCCTCGATCGTGTCCCAGCCGATCTCGGCCTTCCAGATCGTCATCATCAGTCCGTGCCCGCCCTCGCTCCAGATCGCGCCGTGCTCTCGCCAGGCATCACCTGCCTCCTCGGCAAGCCTTTCCGCCCCGTCGTCGAACTGCACCGCTGTGAGGATGCCGCCGCTGGGCTCGGCCACGTCGACGACCTGGAGGTACCCGTCTGCGTCCAGCTCCGCTCGCACGAGGTCGCCCGCGGCCATCGGCGTGTAGAACGCGCAGTTCGCGAGCTCGTAGGTGCCACCGCCCTCGTCGGCGTCGAGCGGCGTCGCCCACAGCCACTCGCTCATGGGGATGTCGTCGCCCGGGCGCAGGCGGATGCGGAGCTTGACGGGCTGGACACGTGAGTCTGGGTTCATGACTCGAGGACAGCACCGTGCGCCGACAGTCCGCGGGGCCGAGGAGTGACCAGGCGGTAACCGACGGGCGTGCTGCCTCGTTGGGTCGACATGCGCCTTCGACCCGCCCTGTTCACCCTTGCCTTGCTGGCCAGCTCGGTCGCGGGCGCGCCGACGTCGTACGGCGAGCCGGCGGCGCGGGCGGCCCTCGACCGGCCGGTGGGCACGGTGCTGAAGTCGGGACCGCTGAAGCACTCGCTGTGGATCCCGAGGACCACGCGCCGCGCCTACAAGCTGACCTACGTCAGCACCGACGCGTTCGGGCACAAGGCGCCCAGCACGGGCACGGTGTTCCTGCCGAAGGGCCGCGCACCGAAGGGCGGCTGGCCGGTGGTGTCGTGGGCCCACGGGACCTCGGGCATGGGTGACTCCTGCGCGCCCTCGCGCGTGGGGCCGGCGATGCCGAAGCGCGACTGGGCCTACCTGCGGACCTGGATGCGGCAGGGCTACGCGATCGTCGCCAGCGACTACGCGGGCCTGGGCACGCCCGGCCTGCACGCCTACCTGCACAACCGGTCGACCGCCCACAACGTCGTCGACATGGTCAAGGCCGCGCGCAACCTCGACCTCCCCGCGCGGGACCGGCTGAGCGACACGTGGGTGGTGATCGGCCAGTCGCAGGGCGGCGGGGGAGCGATCGCGACGTCGAGCTACGCGACCGAGTTCGGCGGCAAGCGGCTCGACTTCCGGGGCGGTGTCGGCACCGGCACCCCGGCGTACATCGAGCTGCTCGTCTCCCTGCCCGGCCCGGCCGTGCCGCCGGTCGACGTGAGCCCGGCGCTGACCGCCTACCTCGCCTACATCCTCGCGGGCATGCGCCACGTGCACCCCGAGCTCGGCATCAACAGCGTGCTGACCCCGACCGGCAAGAAGTACGTCGAGATGGCCGAGCACGCCTGCGTCAACGAGTTCGAGAAGGACGTCGAGGGCACGGCGATCGGGGACTTCTTCACCCAGCCCCTGGCCTCGCTGCCGGGCTTCGTGCAGACCGCGCGCGACTACCTGGGGATGCCGGAGACGTCGTTCGAGAAGCCGATCTTCATGGCGAACGGCGCCGTCGACACCGACGTGCCGATGGAGACCACCGCGGCGTACGTCGGGGTGCTGACCGCGAACGGTGCGGACGTGACCTTCCGGACCTACCCGACCGACCACAACGGCACCATGCGGGCGTCGCTGGTCGACTCAGTGCCGTTCGTGCGGGCGCTGTTCGCCGACTGACCACGTCAGCGCGGTTCTCCACAGATCGCCGAGCGGGGGTGGTGCGGCCACGTCGGGCGAGGGCAGCGTGACCGCATGCCGAACTCCCGCAAGAGACGCCCGAGGAGCGACCCGCCGAGACGCCGGTCAGGCAATCCCGCGCGTCGTGACCACCCGCGGTCACCGCCAGCGGTGCCGCCGTCGCTGTCCCCGTCGGAATGGACGGCGACACGAGCCGCGTGGCGCGCCGAGGCAGGAGAACCGCGCGGCGTGAGGTCTTGAGCCCGGCCGGTGATGCTGGGTCAGCCGCGTCGGTGATTCGTCGTGCGTGCGCCGTAAGGTCGTTCCGTGCCTGACATGGAGCCCCCGATCCCGGCGAACGTCGTTCCGCTCACCGGCGCCGACCGTGAGTCGCTCCTGCTCGACCTGCTTGCACAGGCGCGGCCCCAGCCGGAGCTGCTCGAGCGGCCCGAGGAGCCGCGGCAGCTCACCGTGCGCATTGATCTCGATGACGCCAAGCCACCGATCTGGCGACGGCTGGTGCTGGCGGGCGACCTGACCCTCGACCGCCTCCACGAGGTGGTGCAGGCCGCGATGGGCTGGACCGACTCCCACCTCCACCAGTTCACGATGGGTCCGGTCGACAAGGACTACCGCATGGAGCCGTTCGTCACCGACTACGGCGAGTCCGAGGGCGATGAAGGAATCCTCGAACGGGAGGTCCGGCTCGACGAGGTGGTCGCCGAGCCCGGCCACCGCTTGTTCTACGAGTACGACTTCGGCGACGGCTGGGACCACACGCTCGAGGTGGAGTCGGTCACCTCGCTCGACCCCGACGCCCCGATCGCGCGGTGTGTCGGCGGCAAGCGGGCGTGCCCTCCCGAGGACGTGGGCGGCATCGGCGGCTACGAGGAGCTGGTGGAAGCCCTCGCCCGTCCGGGTCCCCACGAGGATTGGCTCGAGGAGAGGCTGGCCTGGCTGCCCTCCGGCTTCGACCCGGCCCACTTCGACCTCGCTGACGCCGACGACGACGTACGCCGCATCGCCGCTGGCGGCTCCCTCTCGGGGATGCCCCCGCTGGGCGCCCTCGACGAGGGTCTGCAGCAGCTCATCGCGAAGCTCGACCGCGAGGGGACTGTCCACGTCGCGAGTCGACTCGCTGACGGCCTGCCGGACGAGGTCGACCTCGGCGAGGGGGAGGCGCTGGCGATCACCGCGCCCTGGCGGACCTTTGTCGACGCTGCGGCGGACGGGATCAAGTTGACGGCCGCCGGCTACCTGCCGCCGGCGATGGTCGTCGGAGCTGGTCACTGCGCTGCCGTTCCAGCGCGAGGTCTGGGGCAAGGGCAACCGGGAGGAGCACGTGCCACCGGTCGGGCACCTGCGCGAGTCGGCCGCCCGGCTCGGCCTCGTGCGCAAGGCCAACGGCCGCCTGCAGGTGACCGCGGCGGGGCGCCGGCTCGCTGGGGATCCCCTCGCGCTGCTCCACCACATCGCGGGGCGGCTGCCGGTCGGCCGGGGCGACCACGAGCTCGACGCCGGCTGGCTGGCGCTCGTCCAGGCTGCCGCCGGCGTCGAGGACACCGACGACTCGATCGCCCGGGTCCTGGCCGGCATCGGGTGGCGGGTCGACGGCCAGCCGCCGTCCTACCACGCGCGCTGGTGGGCCGCCCCGACGACGGAGGTGCTGGCGCTCGCCGGCTGGAACCCCGGTCGGTACGCCGACCTGCGCCACGACGCACGGGCCAGCAAGCTCGCACAGCTCGCGCTCCGCCCCTGAGTTGTCCACAGGCGCCGGAACGGGCCTTGTGACGGCACCTGGAGGTGGCGAAGTCTTGGGGGCATGACCACGCCGAGATCGCCGTTCCCGTCCAGCCCCTCTCCGGGGTTCCGCCGCGGGCAGCGGATCAGCGACCTGATGACGCGGGAGTACGCGGCATTCTTCGACAGCGCGACCGTCGCCGAGCGCGCCGGCGACGCGGAGACCGCGCTGGAGTACCACCAAGGCGTGCCGATGTTCCGACACAGCGCGCACCGGGCCCTGCTGGCGCAGCTGGCCGACCTGTCGGAGGAGATGACGCCGTGGCTGTGGGCGCGGTGGGCCGCCTACCAGTGCACCCGCGTCGAGGACCCGGACACGCTCGGCCAGCTCACGTCGCGCCTGGCGCTCGACTACACCGTGCGGATGTTCCACGCCGACGCACTCTCCCGCGCCTGGGAGGTCGGAGACGACCCGGTCAAGCTGCTGGCCCGGACCGTCGGTGAGGACTGGGCCTACCACCAGGTCTGCACCTTCGAGCTCCGCGGGCTGGAGGTGTTCCTGGACTCCATGGCCGATGGACGTCTGGCGGAAGGGTGCGCCCTGGCGCGCGAGTGGGTCGGGGGCACGATGAGCGGCTACCGGGTCGAGGCGACCGGGCCGGTTGGGCTGGTCGTCCGCGACCTCGCCGAGGACCGGTCGGTGGAGCTGCTCGACCTGGGTGCCGGCCTCCTCGTCGAGACCGGTGGGTGGGCGATCGGGCGCCTGGTGCCCAGCGGCACCACACCGGAGCTGATGTTCGACACCCGCCCGCTGCCAGTGGACGAGCAGACCGCCGTGGCGGCCGCGACCGGAGACCGTCGCGGCGCGTGGGTCACGGCTCTCGAGCAGGCGTTCGCCGAGGGACGTCTGGATCGTTCGCTGTTGCGGTCCGAGGACCGCGAGCTCGTCACCGACGTGCCGGGCCTCCAGCTGCTCGAGAGGGGTACGCCGCGGCACGCGCTGGCCAGTGCGATGGACCAGCTGCGTGGTGGCCGTGACGAGATCGGGCGCGCGGCGTACCGCGTCCTTCGGTCGGTCGCCGAGGGTTCGTTCGGAGCCGAGGCGGACGCGCCCTACGTGGCGGCCGCCGTGCTGAACCCTCACGGGTTCGCAGAGGCCCAGACACAGCTGGTGGCTCCCGGTCATTGCGGGGCCTGGGAGCACTGGGCAAGGCTCGTCCCGGCGCCCGCCCAGGGCCGACTCGCGCGACTGGCAGCGCTCAGTGCCGAGGCCGCGGCCTGATCAAGGTCACAGGTCGGTAGCTCCGCCAACCCGCGAGGGGAGACGCCGCGTCAATCCCGGGACTCGTCGTCGGGGGACCTGAACAGACCGGGCACCGGCCGGTCTGCCCGGCGCTCCCGGAGCTCGGTGTGCAAGTCGCGCCCCTTTGCCCTGGCCGAGGCGGTGATCTCCGTCAGCGCGACGATCGCGGACGCCCGCGCCTGGCCGAGCTGCAGGCGCCGTACGTCGGTCTGCAGGTGCAGCTCCTTCCATGCGGCGGAGAACGTCGGGGCCACCGGCTCGGCCCACGAGATCGCCTGGAGCTGGCGCGACTCGCTGAACCTGTCCAGCGCGGCGCGCAGCACCTCGGCGTTGGTGCTGAGGCGCGACCCTGAGACCTTCCGATGGATCTCGAGGGGGCGGAGGCTACGGGCGTCGACGAGGCGCTGTGCCAGCTCCTCGACCAGTTCGCGGTCGGCTGTCAGGTTGTCCTGCAACAGCGTGCGGGCCGACTCGATGGTGGCGTCCAGGTGCTGCGGTTCGACGTCGGCCACCCGCTGCAGGCGCAACGACTGCCAGAGGTACTCCGCCTGCTGCGCGACCAGGAGCAGGGTCAGCGTCTCCGGGACGCGGTCCCGCTCGACCAGTGCGGTGAGCTTCCGGGCCCGGTCCCGGGCGTTGGCCTCGACGGGGATCGCGTCCACCATGCGGCGGAGGTACTGGCGCAGCACCTCGGTGCTGCTGTGGACCGGCTGGCCGAGTGGGGAGATGGACTGCCAGTCCGTGTCGGTCAGATGGGTGGCGTCCGTCCAGCGATCGAGGAACTCGTACTGGGAGACGACGCTCCCGACCAGCTGCGCCTCCACCTGCTGGGCGATCGCGTCGACCTTGTCCTCGACCCGCTCGATCGACTCCTGGACGTCCTTGATGGCATGGCGCAGCGACGAGGTGGCGGCGGCCATCTGCACCGACAGCATCTGACTGCCGAGCTGCGGGACCTCGGTGAAGCGGAGCTGGGCGGCGATCCGACCGTTCGGTCCGGTCACGAACGTGTGGAACGCCCCTGCGCCGTCGGGAATCCGTCCGTACGTGTCGAGGAGCTGCAGGCTCCCCGGAGTCAACGTGAGGATCGAACCGGCGTTCGCGCCGAGGGCGCCGAGCGCGGAGACGCCGGCGGCGACGTCCGCGAGGTCCTGGACGCTGATCGGGCTGGCGTCACCCAGCTCGTGCAGCAGGCTGCGCGTCCTCTCGACGTAGCCCGCGACCTCGCTCTGAGAGCCCACGACGGCGAGGCTGCCCTGCTCGTCGCGGAGAAGGGTGATGCCTGCAGCGGAGTCACCGGACACGTTGCCTCCCAAGACATCAGGCTGGGGCGGTCTCTCCACCAGCGTGCTCGGCGAGTCTACGGCCGAAGCCGCGAGCGCAGACGGGCTCCGGCTTCCCGCCGCAGGTGTCAGTTGCTGGTGTCTTGTCCGGTCGCGGCCGCCACGCGGAGTGAGACCTCGGTCAGCCAGCCCCTGTACCCGCCCTCCTCTGGCGTGGTCGTGTAGCAGGAACCCAGGCTCTTGAGGAAGGAGTCGACCGTGTCTTCGGTCGGCATCTCGTCGAGAACCTGGTCGATCTCCCCGAGGCAACAGCGGTGCAAGCCGCGGCTCTCCGTCGATGAAGTCGTCGAGCGTGGCCCACTCGTCTCCGTGCTCGTCGAACCAGTCCTGGTGGAAGTAGGCGCCGAGCAGGTTCTCCAACGCGGGAGTGTCCATCGATCCGCTCCTCCTCTCGATGATCGGCTGGGGGAAGGCGGTGAGGATGAGGAAGCCGTCGGGCATGGACGGGTCACGCTCGAGGACCACCCGTACGCCCGCAACGTCATGAACCATGCCGGAGGGATCCATGGACCTCCCGACCGTCCAGTCCAGGACCGCCTCGACGCGGCAGCGCCGGCCGCCGGAGTCGAGCCATTCCTCGACCTCCCGAGCGTGTCGCGACAGCACCTCGCCGATGGCGCGCTCCGCCGTGTCCAGGTCCGGGAAGGTGGAAGCAAAGGGTGGCGGTCGATAGCCGTCAGAACGCATCTTCAACTCCTCGTCGGTTCTGCTGATGTGGGTCTGTCCGGTGGGCCAGCGAGGTGGTGCGCGGAACGTCATGCGTGGGGCTCTCCTCCAGGGCCGGGCTGTGACCCGCGAGCTGCGTCATCAGGTCGAGCCAGCCGTGCTCGGTCACGAGGACGAGGTCGCCCGAGTAGAGGCGGCGGAGGTGGTTGACGTAGCGCCACGCATTGCTCCAGTGCCCTTCGTTCGCCCCGAAGACGCACAGCCCGCGGCGTACGACCACCAGGACGCCGGCATGAGTTGGAGGCACCACGTCGGGGATGGGCCAGGCCTGGATGCGGTCGCGCATCTCGTCGCGAGCAGCTGACCATTCGTCGAGGACTGCCGGGCTGTCGAGTCGCTCGACACGGACGATCCTCTGCGTCGTGGAGGGATGCGCGACGAGCACGAGGTACGCCGTGTCCTCGGTGAAGGGGACGCGCTCGGCCAGCGCGCCCAGCAACGCTTCTGGGTCACGGAACTCGTAGGGCTGCAATGCCATGCCGGACAGCGTGACCCACTTTCCGCTCGTCCGTCGGGCGTCATCCACAGGCTCGAGACCAGGGGTCGCACCGACGCCCAGGACGGGGAAGGCTTCCGGCATCCCGCGACATCAGGAGAGCAGACATGGGGTTCACCACCGACTTCGTCGGCCACATCGACATCACGCCGCCGCTCAACGCACAGGAGGCCGCCTACCTCTCGGCTTTCAGCGGCTCGCGGCGGTTCGAACGCGCAGGCGGCCCGTACGCCGTACCCGGCAACCCGCGCGCCGAGGAAGCAAGTGAGGACGACATCGATCGCTACAACACGCCACCCAGTGGCCAGCCGGGACTGTGGTGTCGCTGGGTGCCGTGCTGGGAGGGTTGCTGCCTGGCGCTCGACGGCGGGGAGAAGATCTACGATCCGGCGCGCTGGCTGCGCTACCTCATCGACCACTTCCTGAAGCCCGGAGCGCTGGCCGCCACCAGCGGGCACCAACAGCTGGCCGGACTCACCTTCGACCACACGCTCGACGGCATGGTGGTCGGGTGCCGGCGTGACAACAAGGAGCTCTACGCGATCGAGGTCGTCGACAACGCGGTCACGGAGCGGATCCTTCGTCGGGCCGACCCTCGATACCGCGACTGGCCACCGCTGCCCTACGAGGACCAGATCGACCGCGACAGGGAGCTCACCAGGCGTCGACGGGCCAAGGGACGGCGAACGACGCGGACTGACAACGTGATCGGTCTCTTCGGTAGTGAGGATGACGTCGTCTGAACGGTCACGCTCAGGATCGCGGTACCACTCCCTGAATACCGACGACGCTGTTTCCTGGTTTGCCTGCGGGTGGGCAGCAACGTGCCTAGGGTCTTCTCCGGTCCTCACGGGCCACAGACCTGAAAGGCAGTGTTCATGGCCCGCAACTCGGGACGGTTCCACTTCGACGGAGGCGCGGCGACGTACGTCGGGACCGCGATCCTCGGCTTCCTCATCACTGTGTGCACACTGGGGATCTGCTACCCGTTCGCGCTGGTGCTCAAGGAGCGGTGGCGCGCGAAGCACTCCTACATCGACGGTCAGCGTCTGGTGTTCACCGGCTCGGCTGTCGGCCTGTTCGGCAACTGGATCAAGTGGCTTCTCCTGTCCTTCATCACGCTCGGCATCTACTTGTTCTGGGTCGGACCGCGGATCACCCGGTGGAAGTGGCAGCACACGGACTTCGACCCGAGCTGGGCGTCCAACTCGGTCCCGGTCCGCGCCGCCGGATAGCCCTGACATGGTCCACGAGATCAGCCGCTGGCGCAGGTACGGCATGGACCGGCTCTACGTCGCACGCGCTGACGGCCCCAAGATCGGCTGGTGGGACCTCCAGTCCGACGAGGGTCATCCCGAGGAAGATGCCTACGCCGTGGAGCTCGGCGAGGCGGTGCACGTCTGGCGGACCGAGGCTGCAACCGACCAGCCGACCGAACCCCCCGCCGCGGTGGTCCCGGGGACGACGGTGGTGGAGGTGGCCTCGGCTCCCGAGCTGGTTGGGGAGCCTCCGGCAGACGAGCCAGCCGCTGTGGCAGCTGTCGACGCTCTTGCGGAGGAACCGGTCGCCGAGCCGGTGATGCCTGCGCGTCCCTGGCTCGATCTGGCCACCAACGTGGCCGGAGAAGCGGCGCGCGAGCAGGCGTTGGCGGCTAGGGAGGCCGCGCCCGTTCGCACCCTGGTGGCGCGAGTCATGCGGGTCCACACTGACGAACGAGCCTGGCGCCTCGGGGCGGACGGGGAGGAGAAGGTCGCTGCCCAGTTCGACAAGGTCCTGAAGAGGGACCCGCGCTGGCAGTTCATCCACGCCATCCCGGTCGGGACTCGCGGTTCGGACATCGACCACCTGGTCATCGGCCCTGGCGGAGTCTTCACGATCAACACGAAGAACCATCCCGACGCGAAGCTCTGGGTCGGGGGTGACACGTTCCTGGTCAATGGGAACCGCCAGCCCTACGTCCGCAACGCCCGGCACGAGGCGGCTCGTGCGGCCAAGCTGCTTACGGAGGCCTGCGGATTTCCCGTCCACGTCGAGGGTGTGATCGCGCCGGTCAACGCGATCGAGGTGACCATCAAGACGGCGCCGAAGGACATCCACGTCGTCCCGCGCAGGCAGGTGGCGAAGTGGATCCTTCGCCACGGTGACGTCCTGTCCCAGGAGCAGCAGGCGGCGTTGTTCGATGCGGCGCGCCGCTCGACCACCTGGAAGTAGCGCAGCGGCTCGGAGGGGCAGGGGTCCGCGAACCACGCGCGGACTCGTCGATGGCGCCGTCCTCCGGCGACCTGTGAATCAACCCTTGCGAACTCGAACCTGTGTTCGATAAAATGCAGCATGGTCCCGGACCTCGATGAACTCGACGCCAAGCGCACCCTCGCGCGCGTCGGGTCGGCGCTGCAGCGGCGGCGCCAGGCCGAGCTCGACGACCTGCTTCTTGCTGCGCACTGGGCCGACCTGCACTCCACCCGGCCCGAGCGGCATCACCCGCAGGGCGACCGGTTGGTCCAGCTGGGCGGGGAGGGGACTCCGAAGGTCCGGGAGCTGTGCCTGGCCGAGCTGGGCATCGCCCGCGAGGTGCACACGCTCGCCGCGCGGGCGCTCGTCGCCGACGTGCTGGACCTGCAGCACCGGCTCCCGATGGTGTGGGCGGTCGTGCAGGACCTCGCGATGGAGGCGTGGGTGGCCCGCAAGGTCGCCTCCGCCACCCGAGCACTGGACGCCGAACAGGCGGCTTGGGTCGACGCGCAGCTCGCGACCCGGCTCGCGGACCTGTCGCCCGGCCGGCTGCTCACCTGGCTCGAGGCGCTGGTGATCGAGGCCGACACCGCGGCGTACGACGAAAGGCTGCGGAAGGCGCGCCAGGAGCGGCACGTGTCACTGGGCCGCACCGACGAGCACGGCCTCCGCAACGTCATCGCCCGCATCGCCGCCGGCGACGCCGCCTTCATCGACGCGACCGTGGACCGGGTCGCCGACATCCTCGCCGCCCACCCCGAGCACCGCTCGGCGGACCTGCCCGAGGACCCCAACCGGGGGCAGCTGCGGGCCGAGGCGTTCGCCTGGCTCGGTCGCCCGGCCCAGCTGATGCAGCTCCTCGCCGCGCACCTCGAGCAACCCGATGCCGAGGTGCCCGGAGATGCCGAGAACGCCGATCCGCCGGCGATCCCGTCGGCGGCGGTCACCCCGGACCCGGCGGCGCTGGCGTCCTTCGTCAAGGGCTTCACGGCCGCGGACCTGACCCGGCTCGGACCGCAGGTGTCGCTGTTCGTGCACCTGCACGAGGACACCCTCCTCGGCGCCGAGGGCGCGTCGCCGGTGGCCCGGATCGAAGGGATCGGTCCGGTGCTCCTGCGCCACCTTGCCTCGCTGCTCGGCCACGCGCGCATCACGGTGACCCCGGTCATCGACTGCCGGGAGAGCGTCGCCGTCGACTGCTACGAGCTCCCCGAACGGGTCCGCACCCGGGTCAGGCTCCGCTCGCCCGCCGAGGCCTTCCCGCGCACCGCCACCATCACCGGGGTCGGTCGGCGGCGGGTCGACCTGGACCACCCCACGCCGTACCAGCCCCAAGGGCCACCGGGGCAGACCGGCGACCACAACGCCGCCCCGCTCACCAGAAGCCGACATCGAGCCAAGACCCACCTGGGCTACCGCGTCATCCAGCTCTCTCCCGGGGCCTGGCTCTGGCGCACACCCCACGGCCAGTGGCACCTGGTGCACCCCGACGGCACGACCGCCATCGACGAGCCGGCCGCCGCGAGCTGCTTCGGTGACGACGAGCTCACCCCGACCTTCGCCCGGCTGTGGTGGGAGCACCGCAAGGACGCCGCCTGACCTCTCGGGGCGCGCCCTGGCTAGGTACGAGGCTCTGTGGAGCGTTGGAAGCGATCGCCCAGCCGGCGCAGCTCCTCGAGGAGCTCGGGCGGGTCGTCCACCGTGAAGTCGACGCCAAGGCGGCCGAGGACCAGCGCGATCGAGGTGAGGGTCTCCCCGCCGATGCGTGCTCGGCACGAGCTGTCGTCCATCGGCTCGAGCACGCCTTCCGCCGAGAGCAGCTCCACCGAGCCTGCCGGGGCGTGCAGGGTCAGCGTCGCCTCGTGCCGCCACGACGCTCGGGGCACGAGCTCGGCGAGGTGACGCGCGATGTCCTCCTCGGAGAGGGTGCGCGGCGTGAAGCGCGGGCCGATCGGCACCCGCGGGCTGATCCGGTGCACCTCGAAGACGTCCCACTTCTCGGTGGAGACCTCGAACCCCAGCAGGTACCAGCGGTGTCCGCGGCTCACCAGCCGGTAGGGCTCGACCTCCTGGGCCGCCCGGTCTTCGGCGAGCTCCGTGTCCGGCGCGGCGTCGTACCAGAACCGGACCCGCTCCCGGCTGTGGCACAGCCCCGCCAGCTGGCTCAGCAGCGCGGGGTCCACCACCGGTACCGGCTGGGTGCTGGGCAACGGGACCGTGTACCTGTTCAGGTTGCGAACCCGCTGCCGCAGCCGCGAGGGGAGCACCCGCTCGAGCTTCGTGAGAGCCCGCACCGACGTCTCCTCCATCCCGCCGATGATGCAGTTGACGCCGGTCCGCAGGCCGACCGCCACCGCGACCGCCTCCTCGCCGTCGAGCAGCAGCGGAGGCAGGCTCGTGCCGCCGTGGCCCAGCCGGTAGCCGCCCACGCCGCGGGTCGCGAGCACGTCGTACCCCAGCTCGCGCAGCCGCTCGACGTCGGTGCGGACCGTGCGAGCGCTGACACCGAGGCGGTCGGCGAGCTCGCCGCCGGTCCAGTCGCGCTCGCCCTGGAGGAGGGACAGCAGGGAGAGCAGGCGCATCGCGGTGTCCGACATGCGCCGCACCCTGCCACCCGGCTAGGAGCCCCGCTCGCCTAACCGGCCCCTAGCGTCTGGTGGTGCCCACGCGATCGGCCAAGGAACGAGGGAAGAAGTGGTCCAGCTGTTGCCCGCACGAGCTGCCGTGTCCAGTGGCGCGGTGATCACCGCCGCGCTCCTGGCGGCGACCGCCTGCGGCCTGCCGACCGATCCGGTCGCAGCGAAGCCGCCGCGCACCCCGGGCGTGCACGCAGCACATCGCCACCAGGCCCCGACCTGCGCGGAGCGCGTGTTCGACGGTCTCGGACTGGCGCAACGGGTCGGCCAGCTCTTCGTGGTCGGGGTACGGGCCACCGGTCCGACCCGGCAGGAGACGCGGGTCGTCGCCTCCCGGCACGTCGGGGGCGTGGTGCTGATGGGGCACAGCGACGTGGGGGTCGAGCGCACGCGCACGATCACCCGCCGGCTGCAGCGCAACGCAGCCAGCGGTGCCGCACGGCTGTGGATCGCAGCGGACCAGGAGGGCGGCCAGGTCCAGCGGCTCCGGGGTCCCGGCTTCTCGCGGATGCCCGAGGCGCTCGCGCAGGGCCGGATGGAGCTCCCGACCCTGCGCGACCGGGCCCGCCGCTGGGGGCGGCAACTGGCCCGCGCCGGAGTGAACCTCGACCTCGCGCCCGTCATGGACACCGTCCCGGCCGAGCTCGGCGAGGGCAACGCGCCGATCGGTCGCTACCACCGCGAGCTCGGGCACCGGCCGGTCGTCGTCTCGCACCACGGCACCGCGTTCCTCGACGGGATGCGCGCGGCCGGCGTCGCGGCGACGGTCAAGCACTTCCCGGGGCTCGGGCGGGTACGCCGCAACACCGACACCAGCCGGCAGGTCGTCGACGACGTCACCACGCGCACCGACGCCTACCTGCGGCCGTTCCGCGCCGCGATCAGCGACCGGGTGCCGGTGGTGATGGTCTCCTCCGCGATCTACAGCAGGATCGACGCCCACCGGCCGGGACCCTTCTCCCGCAGGATCGTCACGGGGATGCTGCAGCACGACCTGGGCTTCCACGGTGTGGTGATGTCCGACGACCTGGCCGCGGCAAAGGCGCTGTCGAGGGTCCCGGTCGGCCGCCGGGCCGTCCGGTTCCTGCGCGCCGGGGGGAGCGTCGCGCTCGGTGTGGACGCGTCGACCATGACGTCGATGATCGACGCCGTGCTGCACCGGGCGCGCACCCACCAGAGCTTCCGTGAGCGGGTGGCGAGCGAGGCGCTGAAGGTGCTGCGCGCCAAGCAGTCGGCGGGTCTGCTGCGCTGCCGCGCGTGAGTGCCCGCGAGCCGTCCCGCGGCCCTGTGCGCCGACCCGGACCGGACCATTCTCGAACCGAAACGAGGAACCGCATGCTCAACCCCATCGTCGCCACCATCATCGGACTGGTCGCCGCGCTGCTCGTCGGCGGACTGGTCATCGACGACGGCCCCGGCCTGGGCCCGCAGGCAGTCATCCTCGGCATCTCCGGCGGGATGATCGGCTGGCTGGCCGCGAAGTCCGAGTGCGGCCGGCGCCGCTGATCGTGCAGATGTTCAATGGCCGACGCCAGTCGGCGCTCAGCCTGCGAGGACGTCGTCGACGACCTTCTTGTCCCGCGCCGCGCGGACGCAGCCGGCGACCCGATGCAACAGAGAGCGAGGGCCCGGTGCCTGTCGGCGGCGCCGTCTACGGTCCCCGCCATGACAACGGGGGGATCGCCGCTGAGCGCGGCGGCGGTGGCGGTGCGGCTTCGGCGGTTCTGGCTCGGGGCGGCGCTGAAGTCGCCGACGGTGCGGGCCAGCGACCTCGGGGAGGTGTGGCGCGAGGTCGCCGTGCAGCGGGTGGCCTCGACGCTGGTGCTGCTCACGCCGTACGACTTCGGCCAGGGCGACCCGCTGGCCAGCGACCTCGGGGACTACCTGGCCCGTCGGGTGACCCGGCTCAGTGGGGGCGCGGTCCGGGAGGTGGCCTGGCGGTACGACGAGGTGGCGGCGCGGCCGGTGCGACGCGCGAGGTCCACCGAGCTCGACGTGCACGCGCCGGGGGACCCGGGCCTCGACGAGTACGACGACGTCCTGCGGCGGCTGCGCAAGCACCTGCCCGACGACACGAGTGAGGTCGCGCGGGGGGTGCTCGGGCGGCTCGGCCTCGCCGGGGTCAGCAGGCACCGGATCTGGCTCGCGGCACCCGACGCGACGGCCGAGCGGGCGGTGCGGACGACGGCGGGCGCCGCCTACGCACTGAACATGGCCGTGCGCGGGGTGCAGAAGGCGGAACCGTTGTACCGGGTGGTCGTGGATTCGTCCCTCGGCCGGCTCGAGCGCCTGTGAGGCCCCCGGGGTTGTCGGTGCCGGCTTCTAGGGTGTCCGCGACGGCCGGGGGGCCGAACGATCCGAGGGGGACTGGGTGGACCTGAACGACGCGGCGAGGATGGGGCGCCGTCTGCTCGACCGGCACGGGCTGGACGACTGGTCGCTGGTGTTCGACCGCGCGAGGCGACGGGCCGGCATCTGCCGCCCGAGCCGGAAGGAGATCGGTCTCAGTGGCCCGCTGACCTCCCTCCACCCCGAGGCCGAGGTCCGCGACACGATCCTGCACGAGATCGCCCACGCGCTGGTCGGCCCCCAGCACGGGCACGACGCGGTCTGGCGGGCGATGGCGCTCCGCATCGGCTGCAGCGGGCAGCGCTGCACCAGCGAGGACGCCCCCGGCATCGACGGGGACTGGGTCGGCACCTGCCCGGCCGGGCACCGGCTCACCCGGCACCGCCGGCCCGAGCGGCCGTCGGCCTGCCGGACCTGCTCGCCCTCGTTCGACGTCGCACACCTGCTGAGCTGGACCTTCCGGGGGCAACCGGCCCCGATGCTCCCGGGCTACCGGGCCGAGCTGGAGCGGCTCACCGCGGCCGCCGCGAGCCCGGCGCCGACGGCGCGGGTGCGGCCCGGGGAACGGGTGCGCATCGTCATCCCCGGCAGCAAGTACGACGGGGTCACCGGCACCCTGGTCAAGCGTGGCCGGACCCGCTACCACCTGCGCGTCGGGAACTCGGTGATGACCGTGCCGTTCGCGATGGTGCAGCCCGCCTGACGACCTTCCGAACGGTCGGACCTTCCGGCCGGTCAGCTGTTCGTGGGGCAGGGCAGGTCGGTCGACAGCTGGGACACCGAGTCGTCGAGGTTGCCGGCGGCCTTGCCGAGGTTCTGGAGGCCCTTCAACGCGCCCTGGTCGCCGAACGACTTCAGGGCGTCGCCGAAGTCGGACATCGCCTGGTCGATCGCATCGACGTCGTCCCCGTACGCCGCGCTGGCGGCCGGCTTGAGGTCGGCGTAGTCCTGCTTGGCGGCGTTGTAGCCGGACTGGAACTCGTCCACGCTCTTGGCGTTCTTCATCGAGCTCACGTCGTCCTCGAGGCTGTGCAGGGAGTCGCAGGCCAGCGAGGACGCGGACGCCGACGTTGACGGGGAGGTGGACTCGGTGCTCGGCGAGGAGGAGCTCGAGGACTCGTCGTCGTTCGAGTCGCCGCTGCACCCAGCGGCCACGAGCAGGGTCAGGCCGAGCAGGACGGCGAGCAGGCGGTGGGTCACGACGTACCTCCCGTGATGATCGTTGCCACCACCATCCGTGGGCGGAGCCACCTCGCGCCTCATCCGTGACGGGTGAGCCGAGGGAGGGCTCAGGGATTCACCGCGAACCCGAGGGAGTCGGCCGCCAGGAACTTCGGCGCACCGGGCTCGTAGAACGTGTCGAGCTCCTTCAGCTCGAACCCGGCGCTGGTGACCAGGTCGGCGATCGGCCGGGTCAGGTGGCAGCCGCCGAAGAGGCGCTTCTGCAGCGGCTCCATCCGGTGCTGCATCCGGCGTACCTTCTCGTCCGGAGCCAGCCCGTGCTCCACGAAGTGCAGCGTGCCGCCCGGCCGGAGGACCCGCCGCAGCTCCTGGAGCGCGGCGGCCACGTCGGGGATCGTGCACATCGTCCAGGTGGAGAGCGCGGTGTCGAAGGAGTCGTCGTCGAAGGGCAGCCGCTCGCCGTCGAGGCCGGCCTGTTGGACGGGTACGGCGGTGGCGTGCAGGCGCTTGGCGGCCAGCTTCCACCCCACGCCGGACGGGTCGACCGCCGCCACGGAGACCACGGCGTCGGGGTAGTGCGGGACGTTCAGGCCGGACCCGAAGCCGATCTCCACGACCTCCCCGGACAGCCCGGCACAGGCCCGCTCGCGGTACGGGACCGCGCTCTTCATGCCGCAGGCCTTGTCGATGATCCGGGGCAAGACCTGCTCGCCGTAGAAGCCCATCGTCGTCTCCTTCCCTCAGGGTGCTCCCACCGACGCTAGGTGCCCGAGGCCGCGAGCGCACGAGGCATTCGCCCTCGGACAGAATCGGCGGCGCCGCGCTGGTGCCGCACCGCTGCTGGCCTGACGAGCGGGCTCAGCCGGCGGGGCCCAGCGTCGCTGCCGCGGCGAGGAACATGCCGTGTGACCACAGCAGCGGGTGCGCGCTCGGGCCCCAGCGCTCGATCCACTCGTCGAGGACGTGCGGGGCCAGCAGTGGCGGGACCTGCTCAGGCAGCCGCAGGTCGGGGTCGGCCGTGGAGGCGACCCAGTCCAGCAGCTCGACGGCCCGTGAGTCGTTGCCGACCCGGGCGTGGTGCCAGGCCAGCAGTGCGGCGAGGACCGGCCACTGGCCGCCGCCGTAGAACGTGTCCGCCTCGTAGCGGTGCACGCCACCGTCGACCAGGCGGGTCTCCACCTCGGCCACGGTCGCGGTGACCAGGGGGTCGTCGAGGGGGAGGACGTCGTACACGGCGCCGACCGCGAGGAGCGAGGCGTCCACGTCCGCGCCACCGAGCCACTTGACCAGGCGCCCGTCGCGGACCCCGTCCGAGCGGATCAGGTGCACGCAGCGGTCGGCCACGTCCTGGGCGGAGACCGCCAGCGACGGGGTCAGCGTGCCCATCCGGCAGGCGGCGCGCAGGCCGGCGGCCACCCCGGCGAGGGTGGTGACGTGGGTCCGGTCCCGGTTCTCCTCCCACCAGTCCCGGCAGGTGTCGGTGCCGGTGGCCACCAGGTAGCGGACCGCGGTGTCGATGGCGGTCGCGTGTCGATCCGGGGATGAGCCCGTCCGGGCCAGGTGGCGCTCCAGCGTCCACAGCCAGGTGCCGTAGCCGTCGACCTGGAAGTTCCACCAGTCGTCGACCTGCCGGCTGCCGTCGAGCCGGTAGCGGGCCGGCAGGTAGTCCGCGTCCTCCGGCTGGCGGCCCGCGGCCAGGGCCGCGACCACCGCGTCCACGGCCGGACGCTCCCGCTCCAGCACCCTCGCGCACCAGTCGTGGAAGCGGTCCGCCTCGCGCGCCAGGCCCGCCGCCGAGGCGCCCTCGGCGATGAAGCTGCCGTCGCGGAACCACGAGTAGCCGTACGGCGCGAACCCCGGCGAGGCCGGCCAGGCACCCCCGGCGTCCTGGTGCTCGCCGAGCAGCTCGATCGACCGCCCGGCGAGCGCCTGCAGCTGGGCAGAAATGGGGGAGAGGGGGTTGACAGGTCTGGACATGTCCCGGCACGTTAGCCGATGTAACCGGTTTCCGAAACCGGTTACATTCAGCCAGCGGACGGACTTCAGGAGGATCTCGGGTGCAGCCCACCATCCGCGACGTCGCCCGGCACGCCGGGGTCTCGATCGCCACCGTCTCGCGGGTGATGCGCGAGTCCCACGGCGTCCGCCCCGACACCCGGGAACGGGTGATGGCGGCAGCGGCGGAGCTCGAGTTCACGCCCAGCCAGCTCGGGCGCCAGCTCGCCGAGCGGCGTCACGCCGCCAACGGCATCGTCTTCCCCGACCTGTCCGGCCCCTACTACGCCGAGGTCGTCCTCGGCTACGAGGCGGTGGCCGCCGAGCTGCGCCGCTCGGTGCTGATCCTCTCCACCCACGGTCGCTCCGACGCCGAGTCCGCGGTCCGTGAGATGGCCGGTCGCTGCGACGGCCTGGTGGTCCTGGGTCGGACCGTTCCCGACGCGCTCCTGGAGTCACTCGCCGCGCGTGGCACCCACCTGGTCCTCGTCGCCCGCCCGGCGATCGGGTCGCTCGACTCGGTCAGCGCGGAGAACCCCGCCAGCGCGAGGGCCCTGGCCGAGCACCTGTTGGCGCAGGGCGCGCGGCGGCTGCGCTTCGTCGGGGACCCCGAGCGCTCCCCGGATGTCGCGGAGCGTTGGGCCGGTCTGCGCGAGACGGTGGAGGGGCACCCTGATGACGCGACCCTGGACCTGATGGCCGTCGAGGACCTCGACGAGGCCGCCGGCGCCGCGATCGCCGCCGCCGCGCTGCAGCGCGGCGACCTTCCCGACGCCTTCGTCTGCGCCAACGACGAGCTCGCCCTCGGGCTGCTCGGGCGGCTCCGCGAGGCCGGGGTCGATGTCCCCGGTGCGGTCAAGGTCAGCGGCTGGGACGACGTCATGGCCGCCCGCTACGCCGGCCTCACCACCGTGCGCCAGCCGATGCGGGAGCTCGGCGCCACCGCAGCCCGGCTGCTCGACGAGCAGATCGTCGGCACCCGCCACGAACCCCGCCACGAGCTCCTCCCCACCGAGCTCGTCGTCCGCACCAGCACCGCCCCCCACCGGAAGGAAACCCGATGAAACGCGCCCGAACCGCCACCGTGGCTGCCGCCCTGGTCGCCCTGAGCCTGACCGCCACCGCCTGCGGGCGAGATGCGGCCAGCCACGGGGCCGAGGCCCAGAGCGGCCCGATCGACGATGGCCTGGCCAAGGGCACGATCGACGTCTGGGCCATGGGCACCGAGGGCGACGAGCTCCAGAAGTTCTCCGAGGCCTTCGAGAAGGCCAATCCCGACGCCGATGTCAAGGTCACCGCGATCCCGTGGGAGGCGGCGCACGACAAGCTCTCCAACGCGATCGCCGCGGGGCGAGGGGCCCGACGTCAGCCTGGTCGGCACCACGTGGATGGGCGAGTTCGCCGAGGCCGGCGGGCTGATGCCGACGCCGAAGGACCTGGTCGACGAGTCCGACTTCTTCCCCGGCGCGTGGGGGTCGACCGAGGTCGGCGGCACGTCGTACGGCGTCCCCTGGTACGTCGAGACCCGGGTCCTCTACTACCGCACCGACCTCGCGAAGAAGGCCGGCTGGGACCAGGCGCCGCAGAGCTGGGACGAGCTGCACCAGTTCGCCCAGGACCTCAAGGACAAGGCCGGCGTCGACTACGGCCTGAGCCTCCAGCCCGGCCAGACCGGCTCCTGGCAGACCATGATGCCGTTCGCCTGGTCCAACGGCGCGTCGGTGACCAACGACGAGGGCACCGAGTACACGCTTCGACTCCCCGGAGATGACCGAGGCACTCGACTACTACGCGTCGTTCTTCAAGGACGGGCTCTCCCCGGACCGGCTGCTCGACCCGGGCGAGCTCGAGAGCGGATTCGCCAAGGGCACCTACGGCGCCTTCATCTCCGGTCCGTGGCACACCGGGCTGGTCGAGGACGCCGGCGTGAGCAAGGACCAGTACGCCGTGGCGCCGCTGCCCGGCAAGGACTCCGCGCCGGGCACGTCGTTCGTGGGCGGGGGCGACCTGGCGGTCTTCAAGGACTCCGACAACGCCGACGCCGCCTGGAAGTACGTGCAGTGGCTCACCGACCCCGACACCCAGCAGGGCTGGTACGACACCATCGGCGACCTGCCCGCGGTCCAGTCCGCCTGGGACTCCGGCAAGCTCGCCTCCGACCCGCAGCTGCAGGTCTTCGGTGACCAGCTCCAGGACACCCAGGCGCCGCCGGCCGTCCCGACCTGGGAGCAGGTCGCGGCCCAGGTCGACTCCCTGGTCGAGCAGGTGACGAAGAGCGACCTGCCCGCCGAGCGACGCGGTCAAGCAGATGCAGTCGAAGGCCTCGTCGATCGGCACCGGTCTCGAGCGATGAGCACCCTCACCCAGCGCCGCCCGGCGCGCCCGTCCCGGGTGGGCACGCCGAGCAGGCACGTGGACCCCACGCGGCGGCAGCAGGCTGTCGCCGCGTGGGTCCTGGCCCTGCCGTTCGTGGTGCTCTTCCTGGTCTTCACCGCCGGGCCGGTGCTGGCCAGCCTCGGGATGAGCTTCACCGACCTGCGCAGCACCGACATCCGCAACCCGCTCGCGGTCGACTTCGTCGGCCTGGACAACTACGTCCAGCTCGTCCAGGACCCCCTGTTCCGCAAGGTCACGTTCAACACCCTGCTCTACCTGGTGCTCGGCGTGCCGCTGACGATGGGGGTGGCGCTCGCGGCGGCGGTGGGACTCAACCGGGTCACCCGGCTGCGCGGATTCTTCCGGGTCGGCTACTACCTCCCGGTGGTGACCAGCATCGTGGCGGTCTCGGTGGTGTGGAAGTTCCTGCTCCGTGACAACGGCGGTCTGGTCAACACGGTCCTGGCCTGGGTCGGCATCGCCGGGCCCGGCTGGCTCGACTCCACCACCACGGCCCTGCCGACGTTGGTGGTGATGGCCGTGTGGCGCAACTTCGGGACGCTGATGGTGATCTTCCTGGCCGGCCTGCAGACCGTGCCCCGCGAGGTGGTCGAGGCCGCCGAGACCGACGGTGCCTCCGCGTGGAGCCGCTTCCGCTACATCACCCTGCCCATGCTGCGTCCGACGATGCTCTTCGGCGCGGTGATCACCAGCATCGGCTACCTCCAGTTCTTCGAGGAGGCGTTCGTGATGACCAAGGGCGGGCCGCTGGACTCCACCCGCTCGATCACCTACTTCACCTACGACCAGTTCGGTTACGGCAACTACGGCTACGCGGCCGCCGCCAGCTACCTGCTGTTCCTGGCGATCGTGGGCCTGACCCTGCTGCAGTTCCGGCTGCTGCGCGAGAAGGACTGAGCATGAACCAGACCGTTGAGTGGCGCACGCCCCGCTGGCTGTACGCCGTGCTGACCGTCGGCCTCGTCGTCGTGGTCGTGCCGTTCGTGTGGATGCTCGTCTCGTCGTTCAAGCCCGAGGCCGAGGTGCGGGCCGTGCCCCCCACGTGGTGGCCGCACACGGTCACCACCGAGAACTACCGCTCGCTCTTCACCCAGCTCGACTTCCCGCGCTACTTCCTCAACTCGGCGATCGTCGCCGTCGCGGTGGCCGTGGGCAACATGGTGTTCTGCTCGATGCTGGGCTATGCACTGGCGAAGCTCGAGTTCCCCGGCAAGCGGCTGCTGTTCGTGCTGGTGCTCGGCACCCTGATGGTGCCCGGCGTGGTCACCTTCGTGCCGCTGTTCGTGCTCACCACGAACATCGGCCTGACCAACACGCTGCCCGGGATGATCCTGCCGTTCCTGGCCGGGCCGTTCGGTGTCTTCCTGATGCGCCAGTTCATCTCCAGCCTCCCCGACGAGCTGATCCAGGCGGCCCGCATCGACGGCGCTGGGGAGCTGCGCATCTTCTTCTCGGTGATCCTGCCCCTGTGCGGCCCCGCGGTCGCGACGCTGGGCGTGCTGACCTTCCTCACCTCGTGGAACAACTTCTTGTGGCCGCTGGTCGTGGCCACCTCCGAGGACAAGTTCACGCTGCCCGTGGCGCTCGCCCTCTACGCCGTCGGCCAGAACGCCACGAAGTACGGCCTGCTGCTGGCCGGCTCGGTGGTCGTCGTGCTCCCTGTCCTCGCCGTCTTCCTGGTCCTGCAGCGCCGCATCATGCAGGGCATCGCCATGACCGGCATCAAGTAGTCCCCTCACCCACCCGCGCCCTACTCGGAGGAACCCATGCGCGTACGCCGTCCCCTGCTCGCCGCTCTTGCAAGCGGCGCGTTGTTGAGCACCGCCATCCACCTGACCGGCCCTGCCTCGGCCTCCGGGGCCTCGAGCCCCGGCGCCGGCGCGTCCCACGCCTCGTCCCACGCCTCGTCCACCGGCCCCGACCGTGTCCTGGAGAAGTACGCAGCGGACACCTGGAAGTCGATGGACGCCATGACGGTGCCCGCCACCGGGCTCCCCGCCGACAACATCGGCGGTGACCTCGAACCGGCCAGCCGCAGCGGCTACACCTCGCCCACCAACATCGGCTCCTACCTGTGGAGCACGGTCGCGGCCCGCGACACCGGACTGATCTCCCGCGCCGAGGCCCGCCGCCGGATGGCGACCACGATCGGGAGCGTGGCGAAGCTCGAGCGGCACGACGGCTCGGGCATGTTCTACAACTGGTACGACCCGGTGACGCTGGAGAAGCTGCGCACCTGGCCGGAGAACGGCAGCACGGTCAAGCCGTTCCTCTCCAGCGTGGACAACGGCTGGCTGGCCACCGGCCTGCTGCTCGCCGCCCGGGCCGAGCCGTCGCTGGCCGACCAGGCCGACCGGATCCGCAAGGACATGGACTTCGGCTGCTACTACGACCCCGCGGAGAACCAGATCCGCGGCGGATTCTGGGACGAGAACCCCCACGAGGACGCCCCGGTCCCCGGCGACTACTGCGACCTCGGCACCGACGTCTGGTACACCGGCCACCACTACGGCGCCTTCAACACCGAGCCGCGGATGGCGTCGTACCTCGGCATCGCCGCCGGCCAGATCCCGACCAAGCACTACTACGGCACGTTCCGCACCTTCCCCAACGACAACTGCGACTGGTCGTGGACCGAGACCAGGCCCACGGGTGCGTGGAAGACCTACGACGGGGTGCGGGTCTTCGAGGGCGCGCTGCCCTACCGCGGCATGGACATCGTGCCCACCTGGGGCGGCTCGATGTTCGAGGCGCTGATGGTGCCGCTGTTCGTGCCCGAGGAGACAGTGGGGCCCGCGCTCGTGGGGCCGCAACCACCCGCTCTACGTGAAGGGCCAGATCGAGCACGGGATGAAGGAGGCCGACTACGGCTACTGGGGCTTCTCCCCGTCCAGCGACCCCGCCGGCGGCTACCGCGAGTACGGCGTGGACCAGCTCGGCATGGACGGGCCCGGCTACACCTCCGACGAGGAGCGCACCACCGTGGACCAGCCCTACGACGGCTGCCGTGACGGCTCGCCGGCGCCCACGTCGTACGGCGACGGCGTCGTCACCCCGCACGCCTCCTTCCTGGCGCTGCGCTACGCCCCGCACGCGGCGCTGGCCAACCTGAAGCACATCCGTGACGACCTGCACGCCTACGGCCCGGGCGGGTTCTACGACGCCGCCGCGGTGCGCAGCGGCAACGTGGCCAAGCGCTACCTGTCCCTGGACCAGGGCATGGTGATGGCGGCCCTGGGCAACGCGCTCGCCGGCGACGACATGCGCGAGTACGTCGCGCCGGGTGGCCTCGCGAAGCGGGTCAAGCCGCTGATGGAGAAGGAGGTCTTCGCCTCGGCCGACCGCTGAGGGGAGCACTCATGACTCGTCGCCCCAACATCCTTCTCATCGTCGCGGACGACCACGCCGCCAACGCCGTGGGCTGCTACGGCGGCCCGCACGCGGTCACTCCCCGGATCGACACCCTCGCCCGCGACGGCATGCGGTTCACCGCGTGCAGCTGCACCAACTCGCTGTGCGCGCCGAGCCGGGCGACGATCCTGACGGGCACCTACAACCACGTGAACGGGGTGACCACCCTGTCCACGGAGTTCGACGCGCGGCAGCCGGCGTTCCCGGGGCTGCTCCGGGACGCCGGCTACCGCACGGCCCTGATCGGGAAGTGGCACCTCGGCCACGGGGACGTGCACGACCCGCGCGGCTTCGACCACTGGGAGGTGCTGCCGGACCAGGGTGACTACCACGACCCGACGTTCCTCACCATGGACGGTGGCTCGCACGTGCGGCCGGGCTACGCGACCGACCTGATCACGGACATGTCGCTGGACTGGTTGCGCTCGGTGGAGGGGGACGACGACCCGTGGTGCCTGCTGGTGCAGCACAAGGCGCCGCACCGGCCCTGGGAGCCGGCGCCCCGGCACGCCGACCTGACCTTCGGCTCGGCGGGCTCCGAGCCGGCGACCTTCTTCGACGACTACTCCCACCGATCGACGGCGGCCCGGGACGCCCGGATGCGCGTCGGTCGGGACATGAACCGCGAGGACCTCAAGGCCGACCCGCCGGACGGGGTCGACGCGGCGGCGTACGCGCGCTGGGCCCTGGACCGCTACCTCACCGACTACCTGCGCTGCGTGGTCGCGGTCGACGAGGGCGTCGGGCGGCTGCTCGACCACCTCGACGAGACCGGCCAGGCCGAGGACACCGTGGTCGTCTACACCAGCGACCAGGGGTTCTTCCTCGGCGAGCACGGGTGGTACGACAAGCGCTTCATGTACGCCGAGTCGCTGCAGATGCCGCTGCTGGTCCGCTACCCGCGGCGGGTCGCGCCGGGCTCGGTCAGCGACGCGCTGACGCTCAACGTGGACTTCGCGCAGACGTTCCTCGAGCTGGCCGGGGTGCCCGCCGCGGACCGGATGCAGGGCCTCTCGATGGTGCCGCTGCTCGAGGGCGCCGACCCGGCCACGATCGCGTGGCGGGAGAGCGCGTACTACCGCTACTGGGAACACCTCGACGGCTGCCACCGGGTGGCCGCGCACCGCGGCATCCGCACCCGCGACCGCAAGCTCGTCCACTACTACGGCTCCGGCTGCGGGCAGCCCGGCGCCTCGTCGCAGGAGACGGCCGAGGAGTGGGAGCTCTTCGACCTCGAGCGCGACCCCGCCGAGATGCACAGCCGGCACGACGACCCGGCGTACGCCGGGGACCTCGCCCGGATGCGAGCCGAGCTCGACCGGCTCGCCTCCGAGCTGGGCGACACGATCCCGCACCGTCACCCACAGAGCAGCAAGGAGAACACGTGAGCATCGACGCACGCACCGACTGGGAGAACCGGATCGGGATCCGCAGCGGACACGCCTTCGGGGGTGCCGCCCCCGAGCTGTCCCCGCCCGGAGGCCTGGTCGCGGTCGCCGGCGGTGACCAGGTGACGCTCGACTGGTCACCGGTGCCCGGCGCCATCGGCTACCAGGTGCACGTCGCCGACTCCGCCGACGGTCCCTGGCAGCCGCTCGACCACCACGGCCGCGACGTCACCTCGGTGCCGCACCCGCCGTACGTCGACACCACGGGGACGCCCGGCGTCGAGCGCTGGTACTCCCTGTCGTCGCTCTCCGACGTCCACGTCGACGGACCGCGCTCGGAGCCCGTGTCCGCGACGCCGCTGGCCGAGCCGTCCGGCCCGGTGGCGGTGGCGGTCGACGCAGGCGCGGTGGTCGGCGAGCTGGCCCGGCCCTGGCGGCCGATGATCGGCAGCGAGCACCTCTCGCACGCGCTGTCGCCCGACACCACCGGCGGCCGGGTGATCGGCGAGGAGCTCAGCTCCGCCCTCTCCGCGGCGCACACCGAGCTCGGCGCCACCCACGTGCGTGCGCACGGGATCCTGTGCGACGACCTGGCCGTCTACCGGGAGGTCGACGGCGAGCCCGTCCACGACTTCAGCGGCGTGGACCGGGTCTACGACCACATCCGCTCGCTGGGCCTCTACCCGGTCGTGGAGGTCTCCTTCATGCCGCACGACCTGGCCAGCGACCCGAGCACCACGGTGTTCGAGTACGGCGCGATCATCTCCCCGCCGAAGGACTGGGAGCGGTGGCACGACCTGGTCCGCGACCTGACCGCGCACCTGGTCGAGCGCTACGGCGACGAGGTCGTGGAGCACTGGTCCTTCGAGGTGTGGAACGAGGCCAACCTGGAGGTCTTCTGGTCCGGCACGCCCGAGGAGTTCCTCACGCTGTACGACGTCACCGCGGCGGCCGTCCGCGCCGTGGACGAGCGACTGGTCGTGGGCGGCCCGTCGTCGGCGGCGGCCGGCTGGTGCGAGGAGCTGCTCGCGCACGCCGAGCGCTCGGGTGCCCCGGTCGACTTCCTGTCCACGCACACCTACGGCGCGCCGCCGCTGGACTTCCGACCGATGCTCGAGCGGCACGGCCGTGGCGGGACTCCGATCTGGTGGACCGAGTGGGGAGTCACGCCCACCCACTTCAACGAGGTCAGCGACGCCGTGTTCTCCGGTGCGTTCCTGGCCCGCGGCATGCTCTCGGCGATGGGTCGCATCGAGGCGCTGTCCTACTGGGTGGTCTCCGACCACTTCGAGGAGCTCGGCCGGCCGCCGGCACTGCTGCACGGCGGGTTCGGGCTGCGGACCGTGGGTGAGCTGCGCAAGCCCCGCTGGTGGGCGCTGGCGATGCTCGAACGGCTCGGCGACCAGCGGCTCGCCGTGTCGCTGGACGGCGACGGCGGCGGTTCGCTGGTCGAGGCGGTCGCGGCCGGCGACGACGACGGGTCGGTCTCGGTGGCGCTGTGGAACCTCACCCTCGACCAGTCCCGGGCCGCCGGGGCGCCGACCCTGGACCGCGACGTGTCGGTCGTGGTCGGGGGCCTGGTGCCGGGGGCGTCGTACTCGCTCCGGCACGACCGGGTCGACGCGGACCACTCCAACGTCGCCGGCACCTGGGGCCGGCTGCGCCAGCCCGGTCAGGACTGGCCGACCGACGACCAGTGGACCGCGCTGCGCGAGGCCGACCGGCTCGAGCAGCTCGAGCCGGACCGGACGGTGACGGCCGACCCGTCCGGCGTCCTCACGCTGGCCACCCGGCTGCCGATGCCGTCGATGAGCCAGCTGACGCTCACCCCGGTCGACGCCGGCTGAGTCACACGACCCGGATGGCGCCGCGGCCGCCGGGTGCGCGAGGATCTCCGGGCACATCTCCGCGCACACCGTCGTGCGCCCGGGAAGGACATCCATGAGCCAGCTCGACATCACCGGCCCCGCCCTGAGCGGCGAGGAGGCGACCACCCTGCGGGAGATCTCGCAGCGCGTGCTGTGGCTCTCCGCCGCGATCGTGGACGCCGCCAACCGCGGCCGGCCCAACACCAGCGGCGTCAAGGTGGGCGGCCACCAGTCGTCGTCGGCGTCGATGGTCGACATCATGGTCGCGCTGTGGTTCCACGAGCTGACCAGCGAGGACCGGGTCTCGGTCAAGCCGCACGCGTCGCCGGTGCTGCACGCGATCAACTACCTGCTCGGCGACCTCGACGAGGCCTACCTGCCGACGCTGCGCGCCAAGGGTGGCCTGCAGTCCTACCCGAGCCGGCTCAAGGACCCCGACACCGTCGACTTCTCCACCGGCTCGGTGGGCATCGGCGCCACCGCCGCGCTGTGGGCCGCGATCTCGCACCGCTACGTCCGCTCCCAGTTCGCCGACGCGCCGCCCGCGGGCCGGTTCATCAGCCTGCTCGGCGACGCCGAGCTCGACGAGGGCGCCATCTGGGAGGCCGTCGCCGACCCGCAGGTCGCCCACCTCGGGGAGCTGCTCTGGGTCGTCGACCTCAACCGCCAGTCCCTGGACCGGGTGGTCCCGGACATCCAGATCGCGCGGCTGCAGGGCATGTTCGAGGCGGCCGGCTGGCAGGTCGTGACGCTGAAGTGGGGCCGGCTGATCTCCGAGCTCTTCGACCGGCCCGGCGGCTCCGAGCTGCGTCGCCGGCTCGAGGAGATGCCCAACGAGGAGTACCAGCGGATGCTCCGCGTCGACTCCTCCGAGGTCGCGACGAGGATCATGGGCGAGAGCGGTACGCCGCAGCTGCGGGCGCTGCTCGACGAGGTGCCCTCGGCCCAGCTCGCCGCCGCCGTCCGCGACCTGGGCGGCCACGACCTCGGGCTGCTCGTCGACACCTTCCGCGCCGTCGACGACCAGCGGCCGAGCGTGGTGTTCGCCTACACCGTCAAGGGTCGCGGGCTGCCGACCGAGGGACACCCCAACAACCACTCCGCGCTGCTGACCGGGGCGCAGATGCAGGCGCTCGCCGACGCCTCCGGGACCTCGCTCGACGAGCCGTGGGCGGCGTTTCCGACCGGGCAGCGCCACCGACGACCTGTGCCGTGCTCGCGGCGCCGCGCTGCGTCGTACGCCGGTCACCTCGCCGGCCGCGGTCGGCGTCCCCACCGCGCTGGGGCACCCGCACCGCAAGCCGGCCTCGACCCAGGCCGCGCTCGGCCGGCTGCTCGCGGACCTCAAGCACGACGCTCCCGAGGCGGCGGCCCGGGTGGTGACCTGCAGCCCCGACGTCGCCTCCTCGACCAACCTCGGCGGCTGGATCAACAAGACCGGCGTGTGGTCGGTGCAGGACCGACGGGACTGGTTCGCCGACGACCGCGAGCGGGTCCTGAAGTGGTCGGAGGTCAGCAACGGCCAGCACATCGAGCTCGGCATCGCCGAGGTCAACCTGGTCGGGCTGCTCGGCGAGCTGGGCGCGACCTGGTCGCGCTGGGGCGAGCGGCTGATCCCGATCGCGACGCTCTACGACCCGTTCGTGTCGCGGGCCCTGGAGCCGTGGTCCTACGGCATCTACTCCGGCGGCCAGTCGATCCTGGTCGGCACCCCGTCCGGCGTCACGCTGGCCCCGGAGGGTGGCGCGCACCAGTCGATCACCACGCCGTCGATCGGGCTGGAGCAGCCGGGCTGCGTGGCCTGGGAGCCGGCCTTCGGGCAGGACCTGGAGTGGTGCTTCCTGCACGCGATGTCGCAGGTGGGCGTGCCCGGCGGCACCTCGGCGTACTTCCGGCTCTCGACCCGGCCGATCGACCCGGCGCTGGCGCGGCTGCCCGAGGAGCCCGCGCTGCTCGAGCGACGGCGCCGGCAGGCGATCGCGGGTGGCTACCGGCTGACCTCCCACTCCCTCGACGAGGAGCAGGTCACCCTGGTCGGCGTCGGTGCGCTGATGCCCGAGGTGGTGGCCGCGGCCGACCTGCTGGAGTCGGAGGGGGTCACCGCGGGCATCGTCTGCCTGACCAGCCCGGACCTGGTCTTCCGCTCCTGGCAGCAGCGCTCACGCCGCGGGCCGGGCGAGGGCAGCGGGATCGTGGAGGACCTGTTCCCGTCGTCGCAGGCCGCGCCGCTGGTCACCGTGCTCGACGGGCACCCGCACACGCTGTCGTTCCTGGCGGGGGTGCGCGGGGACCGGGTCCGTTGCCTCGGGGTCACCGAGTTCGGCCAGTCCTCGGGGCTGGAGGACGCCTACGCGCTGCACGGGATCGACACCGGCTCGATCGCCGACGCCGCGCTGTCCCTGCTCGGTCGCTGACCGGTCGCTGACCGGGAGACCGGCGGATGAGCATTCCCCATCTGGGGGATGTCCCCGCTGTTCGTCCGCCGTTGTCGGTCGCAGCCGACATCCTCGTCCGGGAACGGGGGAGGGATCGTGCTGGAACGCGTCATCGTCGTGGTGGGGTTCGTGCTCGTGCTGGCGTGCATGTGGTGGCTGGGCCTGCCCGCGGCGCTGTCCTAGCAGGCTTCGCCTCAGGCGTGGTGCGCGGTCGGCTCCGACGTCTCGTACTCGGCCTGCGGGCCGGGCACCACGTGCGTGCGGGCCCGGACCACCGGGACGAAGACCGCCACCAGCGCGGCCAGGGCCGAGGTGACCACGAGGACACCGAAGCCGTGCGTGTAGCCCGACTCGACCGGCAGCCCGTCGGGGCGCAGGGTGGCGGTCACGACGCTCGCCAGCAGCGCACCTCCGAGCGCGCCGCCGACGGTGCGGATGTTGGCGTTCATGCCGCTGGCGACGCCGGTCTGGGTCTGCGGGACCGCGTCGACGACGAGGTTCGACATCGCGGCGAACGCGAGGCCGAAGGCCAGGCCGAGCACCGTGGTCTCGGCGACCACCTGCCAGAGCTGGCCGTGCGCCAGGGTGAGGCCGAGGGTGCCGAGCGAGGTCAGCGCGGCGCCGGCGACCAGGACGGCCTTGGAGCCGAAGCGGGCGGCGAGCCGCCCGGACAGCACGCCGGCGATGAAGGTCGCTGCGGTCTGGGGGAGGAGCAGCAGGCCGGACTCGGTGACCGAGACGCCGAAGCCGTAGCCGGTGAGCTCGGGGGTCTGCAGGAACTGCGGCAGGAACGCGAACATCGAGTACATGCCCATCCCGAAGAGCAGCGCGACCAGGTTGACGGTCCACACGGTGGGGATCCGCATCATCCGCATGTCCACGAGCGGCTGCTCGCTGCGGGACTCGGCGACCACCCAGATCGGCAGCAGGATCGCCGCGGCCACGAAGAGGCCGACGACGCGTCCGGAGGTCCAGCCCCAGCTGTGGCCCTGGCTGACGGCGAGCAGCAGGGCGACCAGCCAGGCCGAGAGCAGCAGGGCGCTGCCGACGTTGATGCGGCCGGGCGTGCGCTCGGGCGACTCGGGCACCCAGACCGCGGCGGCGACGGCGGCGACGAGGGTCATGATCATCGGCAGCCAGAACAGCCAGTGGTAGCTCAGCGCGTTCACCACCGGACCGGCCAGCACCAGCCCGAAACCGCCGCCGACGGCGAGCAGCGCGGCCGACGTCCCGACGGCCCCGGAGACCTTGTCGCGCGGGAACTCGTCGCGGATGATCCCGAAGGTCAGCGGCAGCACGCCGCCGCCGATGCCCTGCACCGCACGCGCCACGATCAGCACCCCGATGGTGGGCGCCAGTGCCGCCATCAGCGAGCCGAGCGTGAGCGCGGTGAGCGCGAAGACCAGCATCCGCTCCTTGCCGACCTTGTCACCGACCCGGCCGATGATGGGCGTGAAGACCGACGCCGAGAGCAGGTAGGCGGTGAGCACCCAGGTGACGGTCGCCTGGTCGGTGTCGAGCGCTGCCTCGATGGTGGGCAGCACCGGGTTGACCATCGACTGCAGCAGGGAGAAGGAGGAGACCCCCAGGCACAGGACCAGGAAGGTCACCCGGTAGTCGGTCCTGCGGTCGGTCGGTGCCACGTGCGTGCTCATCCGTCTGCATCTCCTGCCATCGCGTCGCCGAACCAGCCAGAAGAGCCCGGGCGATGGCTCCAACAGGCCGTGGATGTGGGGCATTCCCCGCAGGCGCTGGTGTCGATGCTCACCTCGCGAGCTCGGCCCCTACGGCATCGAGGAGTTCGTCAACAAGAAGCTGGTCTACGCCCCGGCCGGCTGATCCGCCGGCACCTCGACCGCGTCGCCGGGCCGGACCTCGCCCGGCTCGACGACGTGGGCGTCGACGCCGAAGCACGGGTCGCCCGGGGAGGCTCCGGGACGGGACGCGAGGGCCCGGAGGGCCCCCGCCGACCGCAGCGCCGGTGGCCGGGTCGAGGTCGATGACCGCGCAGCGCGGGATGGGCGCGTTCACGAGGATCCGGGCCCCTCCCACGCGGAGCTCGCGGCCCGCCCACGCCTCCTCGGCGAAGGGTTCGCCGCCGGTGTCGACCACGAGGGTGGCCCGGAACCTCGCCGTCTCCGCAACCAGCGCCGGCCGGTCGAGCAGCTCGGCGAGCCGCCGCACCGACGCCGTCGTGACCACGCTGACCGGGGCGCCGTACACGACCCCGCCCGGCGGTGCGGCGGCCAGCCGGACCGGGAGTGCCGAGGTAGGAGGAGGCCAGGGCCGCGTGCGGGCCGTCGAGGAGGTCGAGCGCGACCTCGCGTCCCCAGTAGTCGCAGCTGACCTGTTCCCCGCTCGCGACCGGCGCGGCCGTCGCGTCGTCGCCGGAGGGCAGCACCAGCTGCAGCGAGCGGCCGTCCCATCGCGAGCGCACGGCCAGCAGGGACGGGTTCTGCACCGTGCGCAGCACGCGTCGGCGTGCCACATCGACGAGGCAGAAGGCCCGGTCCCCGACCGGACCGTGGGCGTCCAGCGTCACCGCGTCGTACGACGCGTGGCGCGTGCCCTTCACCGGGGTGAAGCCCACGGCGACGACTCTCATGCCGACGAGCCTGCCATGCCGTCCGACCCGGGGCGCCGAGGGTCAGGCGGCCCGGGGGCTGCGTATAGCCGAAGTCCCGGCGCCGTGGATGGCGGAACCGGGGCAGCATCCCCGAATTCGGTGATTGTCGGGCCGAGACGAAGCCGCCGGCCGAGGTCGGAGGAGCATCGAAAGAGTGCCCCAGGCAGGATCTCCAGGAACGAGGACGACATGAAGAAGACGCTGGCCGCGTCGGCGGCCCTCATCACCGTAGCCACGCTCTCGGGGGCCACGGCGCTCCCCGGCCCCGCCACGGCAGGGAACACCGTGCACACCACGAAGCTGGTCCTGCACGAGACCGGAAGCCACAACGTCGGCAGGAACAGCTTCGTCGGCACCGACAAGGCGAGGTCGGCCAGGACCGGGAAGGTCGTCGGGTTCGACACCGTCAGCGGCAGCTTCAACCGCAAGACCCAGGCGGTGCAGCTGGACGTGGCGCTCGCGCTCAAGGGCGGGCTCATCGTGGGTCACGTGTCGACCTCGGGATCGGATCCCCGGTTCAAGGGGACCATCACCTCCGGCACCGGGGCCTTCGAGGGCATCACCGGGACGATCCGGGGCAGGTCCCCCGGCGACGGCACCAAGACCTTCGTGACCCTCCGCTGGGAGCTGTGACCGCCGGCCGGAGCCGACCGCTCACGCCAGGGCGCGCAGGGCCTTCCGCACCGCGAGCGGAGACGGGTTCGTGTGCGCGACGCCGTCGATGACGACGGTCGGCACCGTCTCGTTCCCGTCGTTGACGCTGCGGACGTAGGCCGCCGCCTCGGGGTCCTTCCAGATGTTCACCCAGGCTGCGCGGTCGGCGTACCGCCGCACGCTGTTGGTCAGGACCGCGCAGAACGTGCAGCCCGGCCGCCAGTAGATCGCGACGCCCTGCTGCGCCTGCTCGAGCGCCTCCGCGTGCGGGAGGGAGTCGGGATGGCCGAAGAGGCGACGACGGAGGCTCACGGTCGCGAACGCTAGCCGACGGGCAAGGCTGGGTAGCCTTGCCCCGCGATGCGCTGCTCCTACTACGACTCCGGTCGGTGCCGGTCCTGCACCCTGATCGAGCAGCCCTACGCCCAGCAGCTGGCGGGCAAGCAGCGGCACTGCGAGGAGCTCCTCGGCGGCCACGCCGACCTGCGGTGGCTGCCCCCGGTGGAGAGCAGGCAGGACGGGTTCCGCAACAAGGCCAAGATGGTCGTCGGCGGGACGGCCGAGGAGCCCACCGTGGGCATCCTCGACCGCGGCGGCCACGGGGTGGACCTGCGGGGCTGTGGCCTGCACACCCCGGGAACCCGGGCTGCGCTGCCGGTCCTGGCGGGCTTCGTCGCCCGCGCCGGGATCACGCCGTACGACGTGCCGCAGCGCCGGGGCGAGCTGAAGTACCTGCTGCTCACCGAGTCGCCCGACGGCGAGCTGATGCTCCGGTTCGTGCTCCGCTCCCAGGAGCCGGTGTCCCGCATCCGCAAGCACCTGCCCAGCCTCGTGGAGGAGCTGCCCGGCCTGGTGGCCGTCTCGGCCAACCTGCAGCCCGAGCACAAGGCCGTGCTGGAGGGCGATCGCGAGATCCCGCTGACCGACCGGGAGACCCTGCGGATGCGGGTCAACGACATCGACCTGCACCTGCGGCCGCAGAGCTTCTTCCAGACCAACACCGAGCTGGCCGCGGCGCTCTACCGGCAGGGCCGCGACTGGGTGGCGGAGCAGGCGCCGGGCTCGGTCTGGGACCTCTACTGCGGGGTCGGCGGCTTCGCGCTGCACGTCGCCGCGCCGGGCCGCGAGGTCACCGGCATCGAGACCAGCGGCGAGGCGGTCGCGAGCGCCCGGCTCAGCCGGGACGAGGCGGGCCTGGCGGGCGTGCACTTCGAGGCCGGCGACGCCACCGCCTTCGCGCTGGGCGCGGACCGGGCGCCGGACCTGGTCGTCGTCAACCCGCCCCGACGCGGCATCGGCCCCGAGCTCGGCGCGTGGCTGGAGACCTCGGGCGTCCGGCACGTCGTCTACTCCAGCTGCAACGCCCAGTCCCTCGCCCGCGACCTGGCGGCCATGCCCTCGCTGGTGCCGACCCGGGGGCGGGTGCTGGACATGTTCCCGAACACGGGGCACTACGAGGTGATCGTGCTGCTCGAGCGGGCCTGAGTCGCACGAGAAGCAGGCTCAGGGGAGCGGGTCGACCTCCTCGTGGTCACCGACCGAGGCGGCGAGCAGCCGCAGGTGGTGGTCGCCGTCGCCGAGCAGGTGGTCGAGCGCGGTCAGCCGGCTGGTGTAGCTGCCGATGCTGTACTCCGCGGTCATCCCGATGCCGCCGTGCAGCTGGATCGCCTCCTGGCCGATGTGCCGACCGGCGCGGCTGACCTGCAGCGCCGCGCGGGAGGCGGCCTCGGCCATCTCCTCCGGCCTGCCGGCGGCGAGGACCATCGTGGCCCACACGGTGACGCTCTTGGCGAGCTCCAGCGACACGTAGAGGTCGGCGGCCCGGAAGGTCAGCGCCTGGAAGGTGTTGAGGGTGACGCCGAACTGCTTGCGGCTGGTGAGGTACGACGTGGTCGCGTCCAGCGCGACCTCCATCGCGCCGACCGCCTCGTTGCAGGCCATCACCCGGGCGATGTCGAGCACCGCGGCGATCGCGGCCGAGGCGTCCGCCCCGCTCTCCCCGAGCGGCTCCGCGGGCGTGCCGTCGAAGGCGACCCGGGCGGCCCGGCCGCCGTCGTGGGTGGCGTAGCCCTCGCGGGTGGCCCCCGAGGGGTCCACCAGGAACAGGCCGGTGCCACCGTCGGGCAGCGCCGCGCTCACCACCAGCAGGTCCGCGCGGGCGCCGTGCGGCACCGGCTCCTTGACGCCGGACAGCGTCCAGCCGTCGTCCGGAGGAGGTGGCGGTCACCGCCGACGCCGTGGCGGCCCAGCGCGAGCCGGGCTCCGCATGCGCGAACGCCAGCACGGTCCCGCCCTCCGACAGCGCGCCGAGCAGCTCGCTCCGCTGCTGCTCGGTGCCGGCCGCCGCGACGACGCCGCCGGCGAGCACCACCGAGGTCAGGTACGGCTCCGGCGCCAGCACCCGGCCGATCTCCTGGGCGACGATGCCGACCTCGACCGGCCCGGCGCCGGACCCGCCGTACTCCTCCCGGAACGGCAGCCCGAGGACGCCCATCTCGGCCAGCCGGCCCCACAGCTTCTCGTCGAAACCCGGGTCCTCGGCGACCGTCCGGCGGCGGTTCTCGAAGTCGGCGTACGCCTTGCCGACCAGGCCACGCACGGCCTCGCGCAGCGCCTGCTGCTCGTCGTCATAGGTGAAGTCCATGTCAGCCCGCCCTTCAGAGCCCGAGGATCGTCTTCGCGATGATCTGCCGCTGGATCTCGTTGGACCCGCCGTAGATCGACGCCTTGCGGAGGTTGAGGTACGCCGGGGTGGCGCGCCGGGCCCAGGCCGGGACGTCGGAGCCGTCCCCGGCCCCCGAGGCCAGCGACGCCGGCCCGGCCAGGTCGACCACCAGCTCGCTGACCGCCTGCTGCAGCTCGCTGCCCTTGAGCTTGAGCACCGACGAGGCGGGGTGCGGCTTGCCGTCCGCGGAGTGCGCCACCACCCGCAGCGCGGTGAGCTCGAGGGCGAGCAGCTCGTTCTCCAGCTCGGCGAACCGGGCGGCGGTGAGGGGGTCGGCGAGCTGGTCGCCGGCCCACTCCTTGGCCTGGGCCAGCACCCGCTTGGTCGCTCCCACCGGCGCCACGCCGACCCGCTCGTTGCCGAGCAGGAACTTGGCGTAGTCCCAGCCGGCGTTCAGCTCGCCGACCAGGTTCCCGGCCGGGACCCGCACGTCCTCGAACCACACCTCGTTGACCTCGTGGCCACCGTCGATGAGCTCGATGGGACGCACCGTGACGCCGGGCGAGGTCATGTCGATCAGCAGGAACGAGATCCCGCGCTGCTTCTTGGCCTCCGGGTCGGTGCGGACCAGGCAGAAGATCCAGTCGCCGTGCTGGCCCAGCGTGGTCCACGTCTTCTGCCCGTTGACCACGAACTCGTCACCGTCGAGGACCGCGGTGGTGCGCAGCGAGGCGAGGTCGGAGCCCGCGTCGGGCTCGGAGAAGCCCTGGGACCACCAGATGTCGAGGTTCGCGGTCTTGGGCAGGAAGCGCTCCTTGAGCTCCTGGGACCCGAACGTGGCGATCACCGGGCCGACCATGGAGGCGTTGAACGCGAGGGGCGTGGGGACGCAGGCGCGCTGCATCTCCTCGTGCCAGATGTGGCGGCGCAGCGGCGACCAGTCCTGTCCACCCCACTCGGTGGGCCACTGGGGTACGGCGAGCCCGTGGGCGTTGAGCACCTGCATGCTCTCGACGACCTGTTCCTTGGTCAGCTCGCGCCGCTCGGCGACCGTGTCGCGGATCTGCTGGGGGACCTTCGTGGTGAAGAAGGTCCGCATCTCGTCGCGGAAGGCGGCGTCCTCGGGGGACAGCTCCAGCTGCATCGGCGTCTCTCCTGGGTCGGCGGTGGGCCGTCGCGGCCCGGCCCTTCGCACCGTACCCGGACGACGGGGAGCGCCGCCGGGTCAGACGTCGAGCCTCACATCTCCAGCGCGCGCAGCTGCGTCCCGCCGGCGGTGCGCATCGCGGTGATCTCGCTGCGTGCCCGGCTGCGCTCGGCGGTGGCGCGCCCGACCCTGTCGGCCGGGATGGCCCGCATCTGGTACGGGTCCTGGCGCAGGTCGTAGAGCTCCTCGGCGCTCCTGGAGTAGTAGTCGATGTAGGCCAGGTCGCCCTCGCGCAGCATCGCCCAGCCCTCCCGGGGCTCCTCGGACATCAGCCGCCGGCGCCAGTCGCTCCAGTCGCCGCTGCGCAGGTTCTCCAGCAGGGACCGGCCGTCCAGGGCGCGTCCCGCGTCCGGGTCGAGCCCGGCCGCGGCCAGGGTGGTGGGCATCATGTCCACCTGGCTGACCAGGGCCCGCGGTGCGCTCGGGGCGAAACCGGGTCCACGGACCACGAAGGGGACGCCCGTGGACTCCTCGTAGGGCTGCTTCTTCTGGAAGAGCCGGTGCTCGCCGAGCAGGTAGCCGTTGTCGGAGATCATCATGATCACCGTGTTGTCGAGCTGCCCGGTGCGCGACATCGTGGCGACGAGGTCGCGGATCTGGTCGTCGACGTCGCGCAGCTCCTCGAGCTTGCCCTCCCAGATCCGCTGCATCTTGTGCCGGTCCTGCCGGGAGATGGACCGCAGGAACGCGGGCTTGTCGCTGAGGTTCTTCTCGTTGAAGGCCGGCGGGTCCCAGGCCACGTGGTCGAAGTCGTGGACGTGCTTCTTGCTCGGCGTGTACGGGTCGTGCGGCGCCGTGGGCGCGAACACCGCGAACCACGGGCGGTCCGTGTGCTGGGCGATGAATTCGCCGCACCGGTCGGCGGAGAACTGGTCGGCGAGCACCCGGTCGGTGTTGATCCGGCGGACCGCGCCGTCGACGTTGTAGAGCGAGGTGGCGTCGGTGAGCGCGACCCACCGCTGCCACCCCGGCGCCACGTAGCCCGGGTCCTGGGCGTGCCCGTTCATGTACTTGCCGAAGTAGCCGTTGACGTAGCCGGCGTCGGCCATCCGGGTCGCCACGGTGTCCTCGTCGAGGTGCCGCCGCACGAACTTGGCGTGGGTCTGGTTGGTGTTGCAGCGGTGGTTGTGCGCGTACATGCCGGTCAGCATCGAGGCGCGGGACGGGCCGCAGACCGGCACGGCGGCGTACCCGTTGACGAAGTTGACGCCCGGCTCGACCAGCAGGCGCCGGGTGTGCGGCATCGTCCGGAGGGTCCGGCGGGTGGCGTCATCGGTGATGATCCACAAGACGTTGGGGCGAGTGTCGTCGCTGCGGCGCGGGGCTCGCCCGGTTGCCGCCAGGGTGGCACCCGCGGCGCGGGTCAGGCCCATGCCCAGGCCGACGCCCAGGGCGGCGCCGGAGGCGCGGAGGAGGTTGCGTCGGGCGACCGACGTGGTGGGGGTGGTCGTGCTCTCGGGCATGGAAGGGCGCTTCTCCTGCATTGCTGGCTGGCCTGACGTGGACCGGCCCTGCCGCTGCGGCGAAGCCCCCCGTACCCGTCAGTGGAACGGTGCCGAGTTTCCCAGATCACCCGGCGAGTTGCCGAAATCTCACGCTCGGGCGAGTCCCTCGAGGACCTCGTCGGTGGTGACCACGGTGGCGAACTCCCCGTGCAGGTTCGTCGCGGTGGCCCGGGCCAGCTCGTCGGCGGTCATGGTGGTGCCGTCCGGCCCGACCCGGGCGAAGGTGTGGGTGGCGTCGAGGGCGAAGCGCACGTCGTACCCCAGGTTCCCGCCGACCCGGGCCGTGGTCTCGCAGCAGTGGTTGGTGGTGATCCCGCAGACGACCAGCCGGCCGATGCCCTCGCCGGTCAGCCAGGCGTGCAGGTCCGGGGCCCCGTGGAAGCTGGAGTTGACCGTCTTGGTGACGAGCAGGTCGGGCGCGTGCCGGGCCAGGTAGGGCTTGAGGGCGTGGCCCGGGTTCTCGGGGTGCAGCGGGCTGTCGGGGTCGGCCGAGTCGTGGCGGACGTGGACGACGGGCTGCCCGGCGGCCGCGAACGCGTCCGCCAGCGCGGCGATGTTGTCGTCACAGGCCGGGTTGTTGCGCTCTCCCCACCACGGGTCGTCGAAGCCGGCCTGCGCGTCGACGACGATCAGGGCGATGCGGTCCATGGGTCCTCCTCGGGACGGCGTCGGGTGGGTCGGCTCGAGGCGAGACGGTACCCCGGCTTGCGGTGGCCCGCAGGCGGCGGCAAGGTGGGTCCGATGACACCTCCGGCCGATGACTACTGCGAGCTGTGCGACCTCCCCCTGAGCCAGTGCGTGCACGGGCAGCCCCCGCCCCCGCCGCCGGAGAAGAAGGCGCCGGTCCGGAAGGCGGCCCCGCGGGCGGCCAGGTCGAAGCCGGCCGCCGCGACGAAGGTGACCAGCACGCCGCCCCGGCGTACTCCCCAGCGGGAGTTCCGGCCGCACATCCTGGCCGCGCTGCAGGAGAGCGGTGGCCGGGCCGAGGTCGAGGACGTGATGGCCGACCTGGCGCGGCGGATGGAGACCGTGCTGCGCCCGGCCGACCACGAGACCGTGAACCAGGGCGAGCTGCGCTGGCGGTACGCCGCCCGGCTGGAGCGCAAGGCCATGCTCGACGACGGCCTGATCATGCCGCCCCGGCAGCCCGGGCTCTGGGAGCTCACCGACCTGGGTCGCAGCGCGACGGAGTAGTCGGCGCGCCGGGCCGGGCGGTGTGTCAGGCTCGACCCGTGGACGAACTCAACGTGCTCGGCGGCCCGTTGGAGGCCTGTGGCACCGACCCGATCACGGGCTTCCACCGCGACGGCTCGTGCCGCTGCGGCAACGAGGACGTCGGGCTGCACGCGGTCTGCGCGGTGATGACGCCGGAGTTCCTCGAGCACCAGCGCTCCGTGGGCAACGACCTGGCGACGCCGCGGCCGGAGTGGAGGTTCCCCGGCCTGGTGCCGGGCGACCGGTGGTGCGTGGTGGCGGCGCGGTGGTTGCAGGCGTACGACGCGGGCGCCGCGGCCCCGGTCGTGCTCGCGTCGACCAGCGAGCGGGCGCTCGAGGTGATCCCCATCGACCTGCTCGAGCAGCACTCGGTCGACGTCCCCGGGGACGCCAGCTCGCTCGGCTGACCGGGCCCTCCCGCTCGCCCGGGAACCGTGGGTCGCTGAAGCCACTCAGACCTGCACCCGGATCTCGTCGCCGAGTCGCCCACGGGTCAGCACCAGGTCGTCGCCGGACCAGAACATCCCCGGGTCGTAGTAGTTCGTCGGGAGACGGTCGTCGAGCAGCCCCATCGCGGAGTAGGTCCCGGCCACCACCTCCGCGCAGTACGTCATCTCCGCGGCGGCCCGGCGGCGTACCCGGCCCCGCGCCCACCGGCCGATCAGGGCCGCGGTCGGCGGGAACGGCGTGCCGTCCAGACGGGCGATCGTCCGGAGCACGGCACCCTCCATCTCCGGGGTGACCTCGGCGTGCAGCTGGCGCAGCCACGCGCGCTGCTCGTAGCGCCCGGTCCACTGCTCGACCGCCTCGCGCAGGTCGTGCAGCTGGACCCCGCGGTGGTGCGATCCGGTCCACACGTCGAGCAGTCCCTTGCCCAGCTCGGCGTGCCACATCAACGGCGGCATGTCCTCGAGCACCACCGCCATGCCGACGTGGTTGACCGGCGCGTTGGTGAGCACCCGGATAGCGTGGTCGGCAGCCGAACGGCCGCGGAACAGCCACAGGTCGCCGGTGCGGGTGAGGTCGACGGCTTCGTCCAGGGTCAGGTCGGTCATGGAGGGAGTCCGTTCGTGAAGCTGTGGAGAGTGCTGGGGGTCGCCGGGCTGGCCGGGGTCGCGGCCACCGGGGTCATCATCGCCCGGGACCAACGCCGTCGGGCGCAGCTCACGCCGGACCAGGTGCGCGAACGACTTCACCTGCGGCTCGAGGAGATCGAGCAGGACTCCGGCGAGCGGGACCCCGGCCGGCCGGGCTAGGGGACGGCACGCCCTGGCGGCGCCTCGGGCTCAGTGCCCGTGGTGCTCCTTCTCCGGCTTCTCGTGCTTCCCGTGCTCGTCCTTCTTCCCCTCGTCCTTCTTCTCGGGCTTCTCGGGCTTCTCGGGCGGCGGGTGCGGGGTGCCCTCGGGCTCGCTGTCCCCGGTCGACGGGGACGGGCTCTCTGCGGGAGTCTCTGCGGGCTCGTCCTCGCCGAGCGCCGCGAGCATCGCCTCGGCGGCGCGCACGATCTCCCCGGCCCGGGCCGGGTCGAGCTCGCCGCTCCGGCGGGCGGCCGTCGTGGTCTGCTCCAGGGCGTTGATCGCCTTCCGGGCGGCTGCGTCGTCGTGGGCCGCCACAGCCGCGTCGACCGCGTCCAGGCGGCCGGAGAGCGCGGGCACCTGCGCGGCCGGCGTCGCGTCGTCGCCACAACCCGCGACGAGCACGAGGACGGCGGCGAGGGCCACCAGGGTGCGGGTCCCGGCGTTCACTGCTGTCCTCCGTCCACCGCGGCGTGGAGGTCCTGCAGCGGCTGCTCCAGCCGCGGCGGCGTGCCCGCGGGCACGCCCTCGCCCGCCGAGCCCGAGTCACTCCCGGAGGCCAGGCCGACGACCAGGATCAGCACCAGGAGCGCTGCGACCGCACCGATCACGCCCCACAGGTGCTGCGGGACCCTCGAGACGGCGGCCCGGGCCTCGGCGAGCCGGTCCCGCCGCTGCACCGGCTGGGAGAGCAGCAGGGTCGACTCCGGGTCCTCGCTCGCCACGAACGGCGACCCGGTGGCCGGCGTACCACCGGCGAGCCGCGCCAGCTCGGTCGCGGCGACCCGGGCGTCGGGCCGCTGCTCGGGTGCCAGGGCGGTCATCGCCGTGAGCAGGCGCCGCCAGTCCTCCGGCAGCGCGGAGGGTACGTCGGGCTGTCGCTGCAGGCGGGCCAGCGCCGACTCGGTGGGGGAGCCGGGGTAGGCCCGCTCGCCGGTCAGCGCCTCGAGCAGCACCAGCCCGAGGGAGTACACGTCGACGGCGGTCGTGATCTCCCCGCCCTGCACCTGCTCGGGAGCCAGGTAGGCGGCGGTGCCGATCGCGTGGCCGGTCCGGGTGTGCCGCACGGCGTCCCCGATCAGCCGGGCGATGCCGAAGTCGGCGAGCTTGACCCGGTCCGCCGCGTCGAGCAGCACGTTGCCCGGCTTCACGTCGCGGTGCACGACGCCCTGGTCGTGCGCGTAGGCAAGCGCACCGGCCAGCTGGGCGCCGATGTGGGCGACCCGGTCCGGCTCGAGGGATCGTCCCGAGCAGCAGGCGCTGAGGGTCTGGCCCTCGACCAGCTCCATCACCAGGTAGGGGCGTTCGGAGGTGATTCCGGCGTCGAGCACCATCACCAGGCCGGGGTGGCTGAGCCGCGCCAGCGTCCGCGCCTCGGCGGTGAACCGCAGCCGGTCCGACTCGTCGTCCGCGGTGTCGCGCAACACCTTCACGGCCACAGCGCGGTGCAGCACCTGGTCGGTGGCCCGGTGCACCTCGGCCATGCCGCCCCTGCCGATGACCTCCTCGAGGTCGTAGCGGTCCGCCAGCACGGTCGGCTCGCTCGTCACATCAACTCCTGTCCACGGGCGTGCCGGGGCGCCTCCCCGGCTCGGGTCGGTCGGGCCGTGCGGCTCCCTCAGGTGAACCAGACGGCGTCGCACCCGTCGCACTCGAAGCGGTGGCTCACGACGCCGTCGTCGAACTCGACGTCGCGCAGCTGCCACCCGTGTGCGTGATCGACAGCGTCCCCCCGGAAGCCGTCGTCGGGCCCGGCCAGCAGCGTCATCCTCCCAGTGCCTTCCCGGTCCGCGCACTGCCGCCCGGCTGGGGGTGTGGTGCACGACTCATGGGGTCGCTCTCCTCGACGGTGGACGGACCCCGCTGCTCGGGGGCTGTCGGGAGCCGTGCCCGCAACCGCACGGTCTCAATCCCCGGGACGACGAACCCCGTCCTGGTCTGGACCAGGATTGAGATGGTCCGGGCCGGGCACCGTCCCTCCATGTCGATCCTCGCGACCGCGCGCCAGACGGGCCCGTCGGCCCTGATCTCGACCGTCTCCCGCAGTGTCGGCCTCGGCCCGGTCCGGCCGTGGCTGCCGGCCGCCGAGACGTTGCGCGCGCGGGCGTTCCGGCACGGCCTGGAGCCCCGGGTCGGCGTCGAGTGGATCGACGAGCCGGGCGTGGTCGACGCGCAGGTGCGGCTGTCCTACGCTTCGGCGCTCGCCGGCAACGCCGTGCACGTGACCGGCCTCGCGGTGCGGTTCGACAACCCGGACGGATCCGTGGGCGACCTGCTGCTCCGGGCCCCGGCACGCACTGCCCGCCAACGGTCTGCCCGCCAACGGCCTCCCCGACAGGCGCCTCGCGACCGGATGCTGACCGCGGCGACGCCGTACCTGGTCGCCGGCGGCCTGTTGCTCTCACTCGGCGCCCGCCAGTGCGGGGCCGAGACCTTCGAGCTGTGCTGCGCCGGCCCGGACGGCGTGTGGCGCGGTTTCGCCGACCTGCGGATCTCGCCCAGCCCGCACGGCGGTCAGCCGCTGCGCCCGGACCCGCTGGCCCACGTGCTGCCCGGTCTCGAGACCAGCATCCCGGCGCCGCGCGGTTCCTGAGGGGCTCCCGGCGAGAGTGCGCCCGACCTGCCCAGAGGGGCTGCCCTCGAGGGTCCGCGCCAGTAACGTTGCCGCAGTACTGCCGCTCTCGACGCGGGTCGAGAGCCTGCCCTGAGGGGGACGTGACCGTGGAGGGCACGATGCGCAAGGAGCGCCCGCCGGACGCCACGTTCCGTCCGGTGCGGTCGCTGCGCTTCTGGCTGATCGCGGTCGCGCTCCTCGCGCTGCTGGCCGTCGGCAACGGCGCGGCCGCCACCGTGGTCACCCGGGGGCAGGTGCACGACTCCACGGCCGTGCTCAGCGAACACCTGCGCCCGGCGCAGACCGCCGCCCAGCGCCTGCTCACGGCGTACGTCGACGAGGAGACCGGGCAGCGCGGCTTCCTCCTGGCGGGCAAGGAGAGCTTTCTCGAGCCGTACCGGACGGGCGTGAAGCGGGCGGCCGCGCTCGAGGACCAGCTGGCGGTGCTGCTGCACGGCCGCCCCGGGGCACTGACGCTGCTCGCCGACGTGAAGTCCGCCGCGGTCGCCTGGCGCAGCCACGCCGAGGCCGAGGCAGCCGCGGTGCGCGCTCTCGGTCCGGCCGCCGTCCGGGGCGAGGCGCGACAGCGCAAGGACAAGGCCGTCTTCGACACCCTGCGCGACCGCCTCGACGCGCTGCAGGTCGAGATGGAGCGGCTGGTCGGCGCCGAGGTGGCGCACCTCGGCGCCGCACAACGGAACGTGGAGATCGCGATGGTGGTGGCTGTGGTGCTGGCCACCCTGGCCCTGCTCGCGACGGTCGCGCTGCTGCACTTCGCCCTCACCCGGCCGTTGGGGCGCCTGATGGGCCAGCTCGGAGCGGTCTCGGCGGGCGAGTACCACCGACGCATCGATTCCGGCGGGCCGGAGGAGGTGCGGCTGATGGCCGAGGCGGCCGAGAGGATGCGGATGAGCGTCGTCGACCGGTCCGCGGAGCTGGTGGCGGCCCAGCACGAGCTCAGCGTGCACAGCGAGCGCCAGCGCGTGGCCGCGGACCTGCACGACACCACGATCCAACGGCTCTTCGGGCTGGGCCTCAAGCTCAGCGCGCTCGCTTCCCAGCGAGCCGAGCTGGCCGGCACCCTCAACGCGCTCATCGACGAGGCCGACGAGATCATCCGCGAGCTCCGGGCGATGATCTTCGAGATGAACGAGGAAGCGATCCGGGCCAACGCCCGGGAGGCCCCTCCGCACGCGGAGGAGGCGGCGAGGCCGGAGCAGGAGGGCGCGGGTGGGGAGGCGGCCGCCGAGCAGGCGACCCCACGCGGGACCGGCCCGCAGGGGACGAACCCGTCCCGCGCGCCCACCGGCGGCGCCGCGGGACCGTCGCCCGGCAAGCCGTGACCACTCGCGGACCGCGCGCACCAAGGCCCGGCGCCCTCACGGGGCCGGGCCTTCGTGGTCACCGGGCTGGATCGGTGGCCAGGTTTCTCGCCTGAGTGCCTAGGCGTTTCGACCGGGCCCGCGGCAGCGACGTCACGGGAACCGGTCGAGGGTCAAGCAAAGCGCCTCCGGCGGAGGGCCGGCATCCCCAATCCGGGTCATGCCTCACCCACTGCCCGCATCTTGGACTCCCCGCGGGTCTCCGCCACACTCGGAGTGACCGGAGTGCCACTCGGACCTGCCCCCGGGACCTTCATGACTGACCCGCACCATCCGCCCACGCGCCGCGTGCCGGCGACCTTCCTGGTCCGTGCCGTGCTCGCAGTCGCGATCGTGGCCCTGCTGATGCCGCTCGCCGGCGGCGCGCCCGATGTCGAGCGGTCCACGGCGGACGGACACCTGGTCGTCGCCGGCCGTGCCGACGGGGCCGCCCGGGGCGACCGGCTCTGGGTCTCCTCGCCGGACGACCCGGCGCAGCGGCTGGCCCGCCTCGACCCGGTCATCGGGCCGGGTCCGGCGACCACGGAGATCGTGGTCGACCCCCAGGACCGGCGGCAGCGGTGGTGGGGGACCGGTGCTGCTCTGACCGACGCCTCCGAACGGCTGCTCCATGCCCACCCCGGGGCCGTGAAGCGGCTGTACGCCCCACACCGGGGCCACGGGGCACGGCTGAACCTGCTGCGGCTGCCCCTCTCGTCCACCGACTTCTCGCCCCGGACCTGGACCTGGTCCTGGGACGGCGTCCGGGGCGCCCCGCCCCGCTGGCAGCGGCGGGCGGTGCGGCTGGTCGCCGGGACGATCGACCCGCTCGTCCCGCACCTGCGGGTGGTGGCCACACCGTGGACCGCCCCGCCCTCGATGAAGACCACCGGCTCGGTGCGGGGCGGGGCGCTGACCGACGACGCCGTCCCGGAGTACGGCCGGCTGCTCCTCTCCCAGGCGGGCTGGCTGATGCGGCACGGCGTACCCCTCTGGGCGATGACGCTCGGCAACGAGCCCGGCTACTCCAGCGACTACGGCTCGATGACGATGTCGGACGAGCAGATGGCGGGCCTCGGTGCCGACGTCGGCCCGCGGCTGCGGGACCACCGGGTGCGGTTGTGGGCGCTCGACCACAACTGGTCGGACCGGCCGAGGGCGGACGCGGTGCTCGGCGCGGCGCCCGGCGGCTTCGACGGGGCGGCGTTCCACTGCTACCGCGGTCGGCCCGACCAGATGTCCGGCCTCACCGTCCCGCGGCTGGTCACCGAGTGCACCGGCAACACCGACGGCTGGGCCGGCACGTTCGCCTGGGACGCGCGCAACCTGGTGGCGGCGTCCATCGATGCCGGCTCGTCCGGGCTGATGATGTGGAACCTCGCCCTCGACGACCGCCACGGGCCGGTGGACGCCGGCTCGCGCTGGGGCTGCAAGGACTGTCGCGGGCTGCTGACCGTGACCGCCGACGGGCTGCGGCCCGAGCCGGAGTTCTACACGCTCGCGCACCTCTCGCGCGCCGCCTCGCCCGGCGCCCGGGTCATCGCCTCGACGGCCGACGCCGGGATCAGCGCAGCGGCGTTCCGCAACCCCGACGGCAGCATCGGGGTGTTCGGGCACAACGCCACCGGCAGCACCCAGACCGTGCGGATCAAGGTGCCGGGCCGGGCGGACCTCGCCTACACCGTCGAGCCGGGCCAGCTGTTCACGTTCCGGAGCCGGGCCGCCTGAGGGCGGCGACCAGCACCGCCGCCGCGATCACGGCCCCGACCAGGCCGGCGATCAGCAGCCCGAGCGCGATGTCGTCGAGGATCGGGATGGTGGCGCCCACCGAGACGTCGGCGGCGACCGGGGTGGTGCCCTTGTCGTTCATCACCACCAACGTCCAGTTGCCCTCGTCGGCGTCCCAGGTGAGCGTCTGCTGTCCCTGGCCATCGGCCGAGGCGACCCAGAAGTCCTGGTCCTGCGGGGCGCCCGGCGGCGGCCCGCCGTCGGTGAACTCGGTCCGGGGGTTCTGGTCGTTGCCGATCGGGTCCTCCACGGTGGAGCGGGCGACGCCCGAGAGGTACGCCGAGACGTCGCTGGTGCGGGCGATCCCGATGAAGACCCCGTCGTCGGTGCGTGCGTCCGCCTCGACCTTGACGGTGCCCAGCCAGCGCTCGGGCACGTCCACGAACGGGGTGCCGCCGCGGAGCTCGACGTCGGGACTGGCGGCCGCGTAGCCGGGCGAGCTGAACTCGACGTCCGAGCTCATCAGGTAGCCCTGGCTGTCCCGGATGCCGTCGTCGGCGAGCCGCAGCACCCCGCCGGTCGCGAGCATGCCCAGCGATGCGAACGCCAGCACCGCGCCCACGATCACCGCGAGGATCCGGCCCGGCCCCCACCGGGACGCGGGCCGGGCCGGCGGACCTTCGGGCGGAGCGGCCGGCGGTCCTGCGGGGGTGCCGGCCGCTCGATCGGGGGACGGTTCGGCCGGGGGTGGGGTGACGGCCGGTGCCTGGCCGCTGAGCGTGAGCACCCCCGTCGCCGGGTCGGTGCCGCCCAGGTCGAGCCGGAAGGGCGGGTAGTCGTCGGTCATCAGGCCGGCGTAGGCCGCGACGCGCAGCACCCAGCGGTTCAGGCCCAGCACCAGGTCGAAGATGCTGCGCGGGTAGCTGCCGGTGAAGAGCAGCACGACCGCGGCGACGAGGACCAGCAGTCCGATCAGGCCGCCGCTCCACGCGCGGGAGGCGCTCGTGTCGCCGCTGGTGGCGACGTACCAGCCGGTGCCGAGGAAGATCGCGACCACCAGGTACTGCGGGATCGCGAGCAGCCACGACTTCACGAGCACCAGGCCGCGGGAGAGATGGGTCGGGTACTCGATCTCGAGGTGCGCCGGGTAGTCCGGCCGGTCCTCGAGGCTGAACGGCGGGTAGCGGTCGGTGCCCAACCCGCCGTACGCGTAGTAGGCGACCCGCCAGCTCCAGCGCAGCACGCCGACGTTGAAGTCGAAGATGGCGCGTGGGTAGCGACCCGTGACCAGGATCGCCACCCACGCCACCACGCTGAGAACCACGAAGGCGGCCCACAGGAACACCAGCACGAAGTAGTGCGGCAGGGCCAGCAACCACTTGACCAGCCACAGCCAGCGGCTGAGGTCGCTGTCCAGCGTCGCGTCCACCCGGACCGGGTATCCGTGGGCGTTCATGGCCCCTCCCCTCAGCGCGTCTCGACCAACGGCAATGGGGTGTCTCCTCTCGATGACCGGTGGTACGGCCAGCGTCATCCCGGGTCTCGCGGGACCGCAGAGGAGAAGGTCCCGGCGGGGAAGGGACGTTGTGCCGGTCGGCAAGACTGGCCCGGTGCACGCCGAGCCACGCCTGATCCCGACCCGGGTCCCACGCTCTCCCGAGGGCGTCGTCCTGGTGCTGCACGGCGGGGCGCAGCGCCCGGGTGCACCACAGGTCAGCCCGACCCAGCTGTCCGTGGTGCGGATGATCCCCGTCGCGCGGCGGATCGGCCGCGGTGGCGGGGGCCGGCTCGCGGTCTACCGGCTGCTGAACTCCTTCCGCGGCTGGGACAGCACGCACACGCCGGTCGACGACGTCGCCTGGGCGATGGGCCGGGTCCGGGACCTCCACGGCGTGCTGCCCACCTCGCTGGTCGGCCACTCGCTCGGCGGCCGGGCCGCGCTGCTGGCCGGCGGCCAGGACGGCGTCCGGAGCGTCGTCGCCCTCAACCCGTGGGTCTACCCGACCGACGAGGCCGACCTGACCGGTCGCCGGGTGCTGGTCGTGCACGGCACCGGTGACCGGGTCGCCGATCCCGGCCGGTCGGCCACGGTGGCGCGGAGCGTCGCGCGCACCGCCGAGGTCGGGTACGTCGCCGTACCCGGTGCCGGGCACGCAATGCTGCGGCACGGCGCGACCTTCGAGCGGGCGGCGGCGAGCTTTGCGAGCATCACCCTGCTCGGTGCCGGGCGAGCAGCGCCGGCCTCCGAGCCGGTGGCCCGGGTGCTGGCAGGTGAGCAGTGGGTGACCGCTTGATGACGATGCCCCAGATTGGTCACCCGGATGTGGGCCACGCCACGTAGGGTCGTCCCACAGTCGGAAGGTCAACGGGAGGCGGCTTGCGCCGGGCATTCTTCGTCGTGGTGGGTGCGGTCGTCGCGGCCGTGCTGCCGGTCTCCGCCGCCCGCGCGGACTCCACCGTCGTGGTCCGCGGCCTCGGGTTCGCTGCCGGGAGCTCGACCAGCCTCGCCGTCGTCGGCTGCACCGGTCTGTACGCCACGTCCGGCGAGCCGGTCGCGACCTACCTCTCGCCCAGCCCCGACGGTCCCGCCGGCACGCGCGCCCTGAAGTACGACCTCGGCGGCGGCACCGCCGTCGGCTCCCAGCACCGGGTCGGCTCGCTGGCGGCCACCACCGTCGCCGGACTCTCGGTGACCGCTCCGCAGGGCACCAGCGGGGTCGCGTACGCCGGCTACCAGTCGCCGCAGGATGCCGGGACGACCCTGGTGTGGGTCGGCCGCGCCTCGCTCGCGGTCGGTGCCGGTGGCTGGCAGCAGGTCGACGCGCCCGGCCTGACCTACTCCTGGACGAAGTACGACTTCTCGACCCGGCAGCCGGTCGCCTCCGACGGCGGCACCGGCACGGTGGCCTCGTTCATGGCCGGGCACGGCGGCGACGGTGCCGGGTTCTACGCGCTGGGCCTCGGCTGCGACGGCAACCCCTTCAAGATCGACGCGCTGCGGACCGGCAGCCCCGGTGACGTCACGACCTACGACCTCGAGGGCTACACCACGGCCACCGGCATCACCGGTTCCGCGACCCGGGTCGCCGCCGGTGAGGGCGTGACCCTGCACGGCAGCGTCACCACCGACATGGTCGGGCCGCTGGCCCAGGGCCTGCTGGTGCTGGAGGCCCAGACCTTCGGGGAGCCGGGGTTCAAGCCGGTGGACGGCGCCGCCCTGCAGGTCTCCGGTGACGGCACCACCGCGACCGTGCAACCGACCACGCACACGGTCTACCGCTGGCGTTTCGGCGGCTCCTCCTCGGCGGAGGGCAGTGTCTCCCCGGTCTTCACCGTCGACGTCGCGTCGGTCGTGACCGCGCTCGCCGACCCCAGCGGACCCGCGGTCGCCGGCACGGTCGCCCCCGGGCGTCCCGGGGTGCCGGTCACGCTGTGGCGGGTCGGTCCGAAGGCGCCGGTGCGGGTCGGCACGGCGACGACCACCGCGGACGGCAGCTACCGGATCCCGGTCACCGCCGAGCAGACCGGGCCCTGGCGCTACTACGTGACGGTGCCGCCCTCCGACGGCAACCTGGCCGGGCAGTCGCCGACGCAGACCTTCGCGCCGGCGGCGCAGTAGCCCGTCGGTCCGCTTGGCCCGGTGAGCCAGAGTGGGTCCATGCGACCCCACGTCCTCACCGCCGCGATGACCGCGGCCGCGGCCGCGGCCGGAAGCCTCGGCACCAAGCCGGACAGCCCGTGGTACCGGTCGCTGGCCAAGCCGTCCTGGCAGCCGCCGGGTGCGGCGTTCCCGCTGGTGTGGACGCCGCTCTACGGGCTGATCGCCTGGGGGACCGGGCGGGCCGCGTCGGTCCCCGAGGGGCGCGGCGCGATGCTGGTGCTGACGGGGGCCGACCTCGCGGTCAACGCCGGCTGGTGCTGGGCGTTCTTCGACCGGGAGTCCCCGCGCGCCGGGCTGGTGACGATCGCGCTGCTCAACGGCCTGAACGTGGCGCTGGTGCGGGAGGCGGCCCGGCGGGACCGGGTCGCGGCGGCCGCGCTGGCGCCGTACGTCGCGTGGACGGGGTTCGCGACCGCCCTCAACCTCTCGATCTGGCGCCGGAACCGGTGAGCGACCCCGCCGGCCTGCTCGCGGACGAGCGAGCGCGCGCGGCCGACCGGCTGGCACGGCTGCGCCGCGACTTCCTCGGTGTCGTCGACGCGTCGCGGGACTCCAACGCCGACGACGAGCACGACCCGGAGGGCGCCACGATCGCGTTCGAGCGCTCCCAGGTCGACGCACTCATCCGGCAGGCCGAGGCGCACCTGGCCGAGATCGACGCGGCGTACGCGCGGCTGGCCTCGGGTGCCTTCGGGGTCTGCGAGGTGTGCGGGGAGCCGATCCCCGCCGAGCGCCTGGCCGCGCGGCCGACCGCGCGGACGTGCGTGCGCTGCGCCTGAGCGCCCACCGTCCGCAACCGCGTCTGGGTCTCGCCGATGTGCGAGTACTCCGCGACCGAGGGCGTGCCGAACGACTGGCACCTGGTGCACCTCGGGGCGTTCGCCCGGGGTGGGGTCGGGCTGGTGCTCACCGAGGCGACCGCGGTGGTGCCCGAGGGCCGGATCTCCCCGGCCGACACCGGCATCTGGAACGAGGAGCAGCAGCAGGCGTGGTCGCGGATCGTCTCCTTCGTGCACGGGCAGGGCGCCACGGCCGGCATCCAGCTCGCGCACGCCGGTCGCCCCCGTCGGCCGTGGCCTTCCCCGGCCTGCGCGAGCCGCGTGCGCTGTCCGTCGCCGAGATCGCGCAGGTGGTGTCCGCGTTCGGAGACGCCGCGGTGCGGTCGGTGGACGCCGGCTTCGACGTGCTCGAGGTCCATGCGGCCCACGGCTACCTGCTGCACGAGTTCCTCTCGCCGCTGTCGAACCGGCGCGACGACGAGTACGGCGGCTCCTTCGAGAACCGGTCCCGGCTGCTGCTGGAGGTCGTGGCGGAGGTCCGTCGACGGGTGCCGTCGAGCGTGCCGGTCGTCGTGCGCATCTCGGCCACGGACTGGCACGAGGACGGCTGGACCGCGGACGACTCGGTGCGGCTGGCCGCGCTGCTCGCCGACGCCGGCGTCGACCTGGTCGACGCCTCCAGCGGCGGCAACGCGCTCGTCGACATCCCGGTCGAGCCGGGCTACCAGGTCCCCTTCGCCCGGCGGATCCGCGCCGAGGCGGGCCTCCCCACCGGTGCGGTCGGCCTGATCACCGAGCCGAAGCAGGCCGAGGAGATCGTCGCCGACGGCTCCGCCGACGTCGTCCTGCTCGCCCGCGCGCTGCTGCGCGACCCCCACTGGGCCCTCCGCGCCGCCCACGAGCTCGGCGTCGAGGTCGGGCAGGGCATCGACTGGCCCCACCAGTACCTCCGCGCCGCCCCCTGAGTCGCTGCGCTGGTCGGCCGACTCGTGGGTGCGGAGTTGGCCGTGACGTGGAGTGTTCGGCGCACCCCTGTGGACCGGGTGAGCGAGCGCGGGGGTGTTCGGGTGGTGTTCCATCCCGAGCTCACCGCCCTCATTGCGGTGTCTCAGCACCGATTGCGGTTGGTGAATGGTTGCTGGCTCACCGGTGGTCGGCCTGGTCGGAGGTGGACATCAGCGCGGAGTATCGGGCGTACCTGGTGCGTCTCGGACTCCGAGCTCGGCAGACCAGCTGTGCCTCTGTCCGGCCAGCTCGATGCGGTGGGCGATCATGGCGAGGATCCCGCGGTAGCCACCTTCGTCGGCCCGGGGCAGGTAGCCGAATCCTTGGGACAGAACTCGGTCCTTCACGTCGGTCTCGTCAGGGTGCTCGGCAAGGAATCTCGTGATCTCTGCAGGAAGGAGCCGCGCCTCAGTCGGCGAGCCCGCAATGAAGTCGTCGACTGCGGCCTGCCAGTTCGGGTAGTCGGCTGGCCAGTCCTCGTTCAGGTAGGCACCTGACAAGAGTTCAAGTGCAGGCATGGAACTCATCGTGACCTACGGCTCCTACTCGGTGTGCGGGCGTGGAAAGGCTGATTGGATCCGGTAACCCTCAGGCATGCTCGGGTCCCTGACAAGCACAACACGAGCGCCGTGAACGTCCGTGACAGCGCCTGCCCGATCCAGCGTGACACCAGTGGTGCGGTCGAAGACACCATCGAACGTTTGCTTTCTGCCGCCCTGAGCGAGCCATTGGTCGATGTCGGCACTGTGACCGCTCAGGATTCGTTGGACAACGTTCTCTGCGGCACGCTCATCGGGGAAGGACGAGGCAATCGGAATGCGCTCGGTATCGAGTCGGTGCTGTAACTGGCTCACTGTCCTGCCCGCGTGCCGCTCGATCGTGTGACCGCCCGCAGCGTCATGGCGCCGCAGCAACCCCTTCCCTTCACCCCCGAGCTGGATGACTCCCCGCTCGTCCCGCAACGCGACCCGCGCCCTGGTGAACTTCACCAACCGCACCCGCGAGGCGGCGACCGCCTCCCGGGTGCTCCGCACGCTCGCGGCGACACCGGCGGCGAGCGAGCGCAGGGTCTCGATGATCCGGGCGAACCGGGGGGACTCGGCGGCGAGGCGGGCGAGCACGGCGGCCATGCCGGCGCCCGCGCCGGCACCCCCGGTGAGGGCGCCGATGGCGGCGCTGATCAGGACGCCCTCGACGAGCTGCTCGAGCAGCCACTCGGCGAGGGCGATGATCTCCGCGCGGGCCGCCTCGACGTGGTCGGCGTACTCGTCGCAGGCCGATGCGAGCGCGGTGAGCTGGGCGGCGAGGTCGCGGACCGTGGTCTGCAGCTCCCGAGTGGCCTCGACCGCGAGCGGGATCTCGGGGGAGCGCTCGCCCCAGAAGCCGCGCACGGCGCTGTCGCAGCAGGTGACCAGGTCGTCGAGCGACCCGGCTGCCGCGCGCCACGTCCGCCCGGCGGCGCGCAGCCGCTCGACGTCCGCGTCGGGAAGGACCGCACCCTGGACGTGGTCGAGGATCCAGCTGACCTTCGCCGGCAGCTCCGGGGTGTCGCCTCCGAGCGAGGAGGGCGGGCTGCTCGGCAGCACCTCCACACAGCCGTCGGACGGCAGCACGCCGCCGTCGTAGACCTGCGCGCCCCCGATCACCGACCGGGCCTCGGCCACCCGGTGGTTGGTCACCGTCGCGTGGGTGACCCGCCCGACGTTCGCGAACGACGAGACCAGGTCGGCGAGCGCGTGCACGGCCTGCTGCGCAGCCTCGTCGTACGACGCGGCGAACTCGGCCGCGCCGGAGTCGGTCCCGGCCATCGCGCCGTACGACGCGAGTGCCCCGGTGAGCCGGTCGTGCGCCAGTGCCGCCAGCTGGTTGCCGCTCACGAACGCGCTGGTGGCGGTCTCGTAACCACCCCCGTCGATCGCGAGCATCATCGCAGCTGCTCCCACATCCCGACGTTCGTGGTGGCCGCGCGCTCGTAGTTGCCGTGCGCGGCATCGGCGGCCGCTCGCATCACGGCCAGCGCCTCGCGCAGGTCGCGGAACCCGGCCTCCCACGCATGCTGGGCCGCCAGGTGGGCGAGCGCGGCCTGGCCCTCCCAGGTGCCGTGCAGCGTGTTCGCCAGGCGGCCCGCCTCGTCGGCGACGTCGTGGAGCCGTGCCTGGCAGCCGGCCATCTCCGCGACCACCCGGGCCAGCTCGTCCAGGTCGACCCCGAACGACCGCCCGGCCGCGGACATCAGCCGAGCCTCTCGACGATGCGGCCGGCAACGGCGTCGAGACCCAGGCGGGACTGCTCGTCGCGGTCCGAGAGGTCGCGGTGCGCCGCGTCCAGCAGCGTGCCCATGTCGGTGAGCCCGTCCAGGACCCGTTGCGCGGCACGCCGCCAGTCCTCCCACGCCTCGGCGAAGGAGTCGGCGGCCGCGCCGCGCCAACCGCCGTCGACCAGCGAGTCCACCTCGCGGCAGACCCGGTCCCGGCGCTCACCCAGCTGGCCCGCCGCCTCCCTCACGCCGGTGACCGCCGTGGCGAAGTCGTCGTGGCTGACGGTGATGGTCATGGGCGCCCCCGAGATCTGCGGTTCCTGGTCCGCACCAGAGCCTGCCCTGATCGCGCCGCCGCTTCACCCGCCGATCGCGCGGGCTGTGGATAACCCCGCCGGGGAGGAGCCGGCTCAGGACTCCTGCTCGTCGCGGAGCGCGGTGGCCGCCTCCTCGATGATCGCCCGCATCGCCCGCTCGGCGGCGGCGCTGTCGCCCAGCCGTACGGCGCGGGCCACCTCGTCGTGCAGCGCGATCGCGGCCGGGTTGGGGCGCGCGGGCATCATCCCGTGGTGGGTGCGGCCGCTGAGCACCTCCTCCACGACGCCGTCGAGGGCCCGCAGCATCTCGTTGCCGCTGGCCTCGAGCAGGGTGCGGTGGAAGATCGTGTCGGCCAGCAGGTAGGCGTCCAGGTCGCCCTCCCGGCCGTGCACCACCATGTCCGACACCGCGGCGGCGAGGATCCGGCACTGGTGGCCGTCGGCCCGCTCGGCGGCCAGCGCGGCGGCGACCGGCTCGATGCCGCGGCGCAGCTCCGACAGCGAGAGCAGCTGCTCGGTCCGGTCGCCCTCGTCGAGCCGCCACCGGATCACCCGGGGGTCGAAGACGTTCCACCGGGTCCTGGGCTGGATCGTGATGCCGACCCGGCGCCGTGAGGCGACCAGTCCCATCGACTCCAGCACCCGGATCGCCTCGCGCGCGACGCTGCGGGACACGGCGTACTCGGTGCAGATCCCGTCGAGCGTCAGCACCTGGCCCACCCGCAGCCTGCCGGAGGCGATCCGCGCCCCGAGGGCGCTCAGGACGCTGGCGTGCTGGCCGAGGGCTGGCGTCGAGGTCACACAAACATCATGTCACCCCACCGCGACAGAGGGAATGAACGGGCAAATATGCTCCACGGGGTTGCATAAGTATGACTAATGAGGTCACCATGTGATCGCAACCACAGCCAGTGCAGGGAGTACGTCGCATGTCCCACTCGCCGCTTGTCGTCGTCATGGGCGTGTCCGGATCGGGCAAGTCCACGATCGGGGCCGCCCTCGCGCAGCGCCTCGGCGTGCCGTTCGCCGACGCCGACGACCTCCACCCGGCCGAGAACATCGCGAAGATGACGCGCGGGGAGGCGCTCGACGACCACGACCGCCACCCGTGGCTGGAGATCATCGGCGGCTGGCTCGCCGAGCACCCCGACGGCGGGGTGGTGAGCTGCTCCGCGCTGAAGCGGAAGTACCGTGACCAGCTGCGCCACCACGTCGCCGGCCTGGAGTTCCTCCACCTCGAGGGGACCCGCGAGGTGATCGCCCGCCGCCAGGCGAGCCGCCCCGGGCACTTCATGCCGCCCTCGCTGCTGACCTCGCAGTTCGCGACCCTGGAGCCGCTGCAACCCGACGAGGACGGCGTCGTCATCGACGTCGACCAGCCGGTCGACGACATCGTCCAGGAGTACGTCGACCGACACGCCGCAGACGCGCCCGCGTCCGGCACCACCCAGAAGGAGAATTGATGTCCGCCCTGTCCGCACTCCTGCCGTTGGCCGGCACGGACCTGGTCCAGCCGGTCGCCTCCGGCGGTCAGCTGGTCCTCGCCGCCCTGCTCGGCATCGGGCTGATCGTCGTGCTGATCACCGTGCTGAAGGTCCACCCCTTCCTGTCCCTGACCCTGGGTGCGATCACCGTGGGCGCCGTGGCAGGCCAGAACATCATCAAGAACGCCGACGGGGTCGGCGTGCTGCCGTCGTACCTCGCCGGCTTCGGGAGCACCGCCGCCGGCGTCGGCACGCTGATCGCGCTCGGCGCGATGTTCGCCAAGCTGCTCGCCGACTCGGGCGGGGCGGACCAGATCGTCGACACGATCGTGGGCAAGGCCTCGCCGCGGGCGCTCCCGTGGGCGATGGCCCTCGTCGGCGCCATCATCGGCCTCCCGATGTTCTTCGAGATCGGCCTCGTGATGCTGATGCCGGTCATCTACCTGGTCTCGCGCCGCGCCCAGGTCTCGCTGATCACCGTGGGCATCCCGGCGCTGGCCGGCCTCTCCGCGATGCACGGCTTCGTGCCGCCGCACCCCGGTCCGGTCACGGCCATCGGCTACCTCGGCGCCAACCTCGGGCTCACGCTCGCCCTCGGCCTCCTCGTGGCGGTGCCGACCATCATCGTGTCCGGTCCGCTGTTCGGCCGGGTCGCCGGCCGCTGGGTGGACATCCCGGCCCCGTCGACGTACGACACCGACGACACCGTCCAGTACGCCGGCCGCAGCGACGGCCCCGGGGCGACGACCGCGGTCCGCGCCCCGTCGTTCGGCCTGACGATGTTCAGCGTGCTGCTCCCCGTCGTGCTGATGCTCGGCAAGGCCCTCGTCGAGCTGCTGATCGACGACCCGACCCAGACGCTCCAGCGGTTCTTCGCCCTGGTGGGTGAGCCGATCGTCGCCCTGATGATCGGCGTCATCGTGGCCATGTTCACGCTCGGACGTGCCTCGGGCATGGACCGCAACCGCATCTCCACCACGCTCACCGAGTCGCTGCCCCCGATCGCCGGCATCCTCCTGATCGTGGCGGCCGGTGGCGGCTTCAAGCAGGTGCTCGTGGACACCGGCGTCGGCACCGTCCTGGGCGACTGGGCCCGCGACGCGAACATCTCGGTGCTGCTGCTGGCCTGGGTGCTGGCGGTGCTGATCCGCCTGGCCACGGGCTCGGCGACCATCGCCACGATCACGGCCTCGACGCTGATCGTCCCGCTGGTCGCGGGGCTCTCGGCGACCGACACCTCGCTGGTCGTCCTCGCGGTCGGCGCCGGCTCGGTGTTCTTCTCCCACGTCAACGACGCCGGCTTCTGGCTGGTCAAGGAGTACTTCGGGATGAGCGTCGGCCAGACCATCAAGACCTGGTCGATGATGGAGACCATGCTCTCGGTCAGCGGCCTGGTGTTCGTGATGATGCTGAGCCTCGTCGTCTGACGAGCGCGCGAGCCGACGACGGCCCGCCCGGATCGCTCCGGGCGGGCCGTCGTGCGCCTCGGGTCGGCCCGGCGATCGCAGACCCCGCGCCCGTGGTCACGCGGTCTGCGGCAGCACCTCGTCCATCGGCAGCGGCACCAGTGCGTCGTCGGTGGCGAGGTGCACGACGTCGGTCTCGACGTCGGCGGCCCGGCACGCGTCGTACAGGCTGCGCGCCCAGGCCAGGTCGTCCGGCCCGGGCCCGCCGCGGCCCGGCCGGGAGCGCAGGAAGACGAGGCGCTCGCCCTCGCGCATCTCGGGGGCCAGGCACTTGAGGAACCCGATGAACCTCGACTGCTCCACGTCGGTCGGCGGCGTCACGGTCTCCTCGATCTGGCTGAGGTGGGGGAGCGGGGTGCGGTCGGCCTGGATGAACATCAGCCACAGGCTGTGGCCGGAGAAGCCGAGCGGCTCCATGACGTGGCGCCAGGCCTCCTCGAGGTCCGACTGGGTGCGGATGACGGGTGCGTACGGTGTCTCGCTCATGGCGGCAAGCCAACCCCTGCGGGCGGATCCGCGCGACCGGTCGTCCACAGGCCCGGCCGGTCGGTGGCTCAGAGGACCGAGCGGTAGACCTCCACCGTCCGTTCCGCGATCGCGGCCCAGCTGAACGCGTCGATGGCGCGCTGCCGCCCGGCCTTGCCCATCGCCGCGGCGCGCTCCGGGTCGCCGACGACCTCGTTGAGGGCGGCGGCGAAGTCGGCGACGTACTGGTCGGGGTCGAGCGGCGTGCCGGTCCCGTCGGTCGCCTGCTCGATCGGCACCAGCCTGCCGGTGTCGCCGTCGACGACGACCTCCGGGATGCCGCCGGTCGCGGTGGCGACGACGGCGGTCTCGCAGGCCATCGCCTCGAGGTTCACGATGCCGAGCGGCTCGTAGATCGACGGGCACGCGAACGCCGTCGCGGCGCTCAGCAGTGCGATGACGTCGCGGCGCGGCAGCATCTCGGCGATCCAGACCACGCCGTCGCGGGTCTTCGCCAGCCCGTCGACCAGGCCGACGACCTCGGCCTCGATCTCGGGGGTGTCCGGCGCGCCGGCGCAGAGCACGATCTGCACGTCGGGCGGGAGCTCGGCGACCGCGCGCAGGAACAGCGGCAGCCCCTTCTGACGGGTGATCCGGCCGACGAACACCACCGACGGTCGGTCCGGGTCGACGCCGAGCGCCCGGACCCGGTCGGGCTCGACCGAGGGCGACCAGTCGTCGGTGTCGATGCCGTTGTGCACGACGTGCACGCGGTCCGGGTCGACCGAGGGGTACGACGCGAGCACGTCGTCGCGCATCGCGGCGGACACCGCGATCACCGCGGCCGCGGCCTCGTAGGACGTCTTCTCCACCCAGGAGGAGACCGCGTAGCCGCCGCCGAGCTGCTCGGCCTTCCAGGGCCGCAACGGCTCCAGGGAGTGGGCGCTCACGACGTGCGGCACGCCGTACAGGAGCGAGGACAGGTGGCCGGCGAAGTTGGCGTACCAGGTGTGCGAGTGGACCAGGTCGGTGCCGGCGCAGCCGTCGGCGATGGAGAGGTCGACCCCCAGCGTCCTGAGGGCGCCGTTGGCGTTCGCCAGCTCGGCGTGGTCGGCGTACGACGTGGTCAGGGCCTCCTCGCGCGGCGCGCCGAAGGCGTGCACCCGGGTCTCGAGGTCGGAGCGCCGGCGCAGCGCCCGGACCAGCTCGGCGACGTGCACCCCCGCCCCGCCGTAGATCTCCGGTGGGTACTCCTTGCTGAGGACGTCGACACGCATGTCGCGAAACTACCCCTGCCCGTGGGCGCCCGGACAGGGCTAGCGTGACCGCATGACTGCGACGCCCAGCAAGACCCATCGCAAGAAGGTCCTCGCCATCGTTCTCGCCGGTGGGGAGGGAAAGCGGCTGATGCCGCTCACGGCGGACCGGGCCAAGCCGGCGGTGCCGTTCGGGGGCATCTACCGGCTGATCGACTTCGCCCTGTCGAACGTCGTGAACTCCGGCTACCTGCAGGTGGTCGTGCTGACCCAGTACAAGTCGCACAGCCTGGACCGGCACGTCACCCAGACCTGGCGGATGTCGACGATGCTGGGCAACTACGTCACCCCGGTGCCGGCCCAGCAGCGGCTCGGCAAGCACTGGTACCTCGGCAGCGCCGACGCGATCTACCAGTCGCTGAACCTGGTGCGCGACGAGCGGCCGGACATCATCGTGGTCGTGGGCGCCGACCACGTCTACCGGATGGACTTCTCGCAGATGGTCGACCAGCACGTCCAGAGCGGTGCCGCGTGCACGGTGGCCGCGATCCGCCAACCCATCGGGCTGGCCGACCAGTTCGGCGTCATCGACGTGCACCCCGACGACCCGTCGCGGATCCGCGACTTCCTGGAGAAGCCGACCGACCCGGTGGGCCTGCCCGACAGCCCGAACGAGGTGCTGGCGTCGATGGGGAACTACGTCTTCGACGCCGATGCGCTCGTCGAGGCGGTGACCCGCGACGCGACCATGACCGGCTCCAAGCACGACATGGGCGGCGACATCGTGCCCGCGTTCGTGCGTCGCCAGCAGGCGGGCGTCTACGACTTCAAGGACAACGCGGTGCCCGGGGCGACCGAGCGGGACCGCGGCTACTGGCGGGACGTGGGGACGATCGGCTCCTACTACGCCGCGCACATGGACCTGGTGTCACCGCTGCCGGTGTTCAACCTCTACAACTTCGACTGGCCGATCTACACCTCCTACGGCCCGCAGCCGCCGGTGAAGATCACGCCGGGCGAGGACGGCAAGGCCTCGCAGGTCTTCGAGTCGCTGCTCTCGCCGGGGGTGGTGGTCAGCGGCGGCGCGGTGTCGCGGTCGGTGCTCTCGCCCGCCGCGTACGTCGGGTCCGGCGCGGAGGTGACCGACTCGGTGGTGACGAACGGCGTCCGGATCGGCGCCGGTGCCGTCGTGCGCAACGCGATCCTCGACAAGAACGTCGTGGTCGCTCCCGGTGCCCAGATCGGGGTCGACAAGGATGCCGACCTGGCGCGCGGGTTCGTGCTCGAGGAGGGGCTGACGGTGCTCGGGAAGGACCAGGTGTTCGGGGGCTGAGGACCCACGGGCGACCGGGCTCAGATGACGCCGGCGGCCCGGGCCGGCTCGGCGTACGCCTCGGCCAGGGACGCGACCGTCTCGTGGGCGTTGAGCCCGCTCGGGTTCGGAACCACCCACAGCTCCGCGCCGGCGAACGGCTCGGGCTGGCGGCCCAGCGTCGCCCGCGGGTGGCCGAAGGCGTGGCGGTACGCCGTGATCCCGGCGACCGCGACGACCCGCGGCGCGGTGCGTCGGACCAGCTCCTCCAGACGTGAGCCCGCCCTCGCGCAGCTCCTCGCGGGTCAGCTCGTCGGCGCGGGCGGTGGCCCGGCGCACCAGGTTGGTGATCCCGATGCCGCGGGAGCGCAGCAGGTCGCGGTCCGCCTCGGTCATCCCGGCGGACGGGTCGATCGGGTGCTCGAGGATGCCGGCGCGCAGCAGGGCCGGGTAGAACCGGTTGACCGGGTGCGCGAAGTGGGTCTGGGTGGCGGCGGTCCACAGGCCGGGGTTGATGCCGACGAACAGCAGCCGGACGTCGGGTCCCAGCAGGTCGGGCACCTCGGTGCCGCGGAAGGAATCCAGCTCGGCGCGGGTGAAACGGGGCACGGAGGCATGCTGCCACGCGGTCGTCCGCGGGCGACGGGAACCGTCGGGGGAGCGGTACCGTCCCATGGTCATGCGACGAACTCTCGGACCCCTGCTCCTCACCGCACTGCTGACCACGAGCCTGGCCGGCTGCGGCAGCGACGACTCCGGCACGGTCAGCGACCAGTCCGGCACGACGACCGGCACGACCCCGAGCGGGTCGGGGACGGACGCCGCCGGGTCCGACCAGATCGCCCTGATCGGCCAGTCCGGTGCCGGCGGCCGGGTCGACGAGCGGGCGACCGTCCTCGACGACAGCGCGGCGATCACCGCGTTCTCGCGGCAGTTCCGCACCGACGCGGTGGCGCACCGGATCGAGTCGGAGATCCGTCAGGCCGACGTGCCGGCCGACCAGACGGTCATGGGCGCCGTGGTCTCGATCGGCTGCGACGTGCCGCCGGGCGTCGACGTCGAGGTGGCGGACGGCCGGGTGACGATCACGCCCATGAAGGTGGAGAGCCCGATGCAGGAGTGCCTCGTCGCGGTCACCACCGTCGCGCTGGTGGCGGTCGACTCCGACGCGGTCTGAGCGCTGCTCAGCGGGGCTTGGTGTAGGTCACCTCGAGGGCGTTGGCCACCGACCGCTGGAAGCCGTCCGACGGCCTGTTGACCACCCCGGTCGTGCCGTTGGACTTCTTCGCCACCATCGTCGAGGAGCCGCCGCCGTCGAGGTTGAGCGCCTCGTCGGCGCCGAGGTCGATCATCATGTCGGCCATCTCGACCATCGTGTAGCCGCGGCTGAAGGACTGCCGGCCGTCGACCACGAGCAGCAGCACCTCGCCGGTGTCGCGGTCGATGCCGACGGCCGTGCGCGGGTGCATCTCCCGGTCGTCGACCACGTTGATCAGCCCGTCCTTGACCAGGAACCTGCTGCCGGTGATCGCGACCTGCGGCCGCTCGGGGAGGCTGTAGCCGACGGTGGCCCGCTTCCCGACCTTGAGCCGGCGCAGCGCCTCGGCGCCGTCCCCGCGGCCGATGAGCAGGGTGCCGTTGATGTGCTTGCCGGCCTTGAGCCGGGTGCCCGAGCTGCGCACCCGGCCGTCGCGCACCGTCACCGCCCGCACGTGCCGCCGCTGGCCGTCGGTGACCCGGTAGCCCGCCGTACGCCCCCAGCGGGAGGTGTAGATCCCGATGCCGCCCGGCTTCACGAACGGGGAGTTGAGGTTGGTGATCGGCAGGTCGGGGTGCTCGGCCACCCGGGCCCGCAGGGCGAGCTCGCCCATCTGCGGTCGGCCCTTGGAGTCGAGGTAGAAGGCGGAGTTCCAGCCCACCTGCCGGGCGTTGAGCAGGCCGCGCTGCCGGTCCCGCCCCACGCCCAGCGGGGCGCCGGTGTCGCCGATGTCGTAGAAGTCGCCGTTCACGCCGGCGACCGCGTGGTCGTGCCCGATGAGCGTCCGGACCGGTGCGGTCTCGCTGACCCGACCCTGGGTGGCGAGGTCGAGGCGTACGCCGGGCTGCGTCGGGTCGACCGCCAGCAGGTAGGCCCGGATCGGGCCGCGTGCGTCCCGCTGGTCCCACCGCGTGAACTGCACGCCCGGGGCCACCTGCCGCCGGATGATCCGGTTGGTCGTGGTGGTGCTCCGGCGCAGGAACGACGGGTAGGGCACCGCCACCTCGCCGGGCTCCCCGTCGCTGCTGTGCGTCGGGTGGTGCTGGCGGGCGTTGACCTCCTGGGAGACCCGAGGAGCGTCGGGACGATGCGTGGCAGGGCCGGCCAGGGCGGGGGCGGTGCCGGCGAGGGCACACGCCACCAGGGCCGCGGTCACCGAGAATCGAGCGGACACGCCCGACAGGTTAAGCAGATCAGCGCCCCACAACGGGGAGGTGGACGACCGTGTTGTCGAGCACGACCGCGCCCGGCGTACGGCTGCCCATGCCGACGAACGTGTCGCTGACCGGGCTGGCCAGCACGAACAGCGACTGCCCCGCGGGCACGTCCACGGCCACCGACGGCAGGGCGACCCGGCGCTTCTCACCGGTGACCGGGGCGAGCTCGTTGAGCGGCAGCACGTTGTTCTGGACCAGGTGGGCGTCCGCCGGCGACGTCCCGACCGCGAGGCCGTAGAAGGCCCGGTTGTTGACGCCGAGCGCGGTCAGCGTGCCGGTGAGGTACGGCGTGCCGGCGACCCGGATCGGTCCCTGGGCGATCTCGTAGGACAGCGGTGCGCCGCCGGTCTCGGGGGTGGCCACGGTGCCGACGTCGTACGCCGTGTCGGCCCGGACCGAGCGGACGGTCGTGCAGGTGCTGTCCGGGGTGGCCAGGTGGTAGCGGCCGTAGCCGTGCAGGCCGGTGTGCCGGCCCTTGAGCTGCTCGTCGAAGAAGCGGATCGAGAGGCGCTCGAAGTCGCCGCCCGCGAGCTGCTTGCTGCACGGGTCGGAGGTGACGTCGATGCCCGGGGGCACGACCGCCGGGAGCACGTGGCCGCCGTTGTAGCCGACGAAGATGCTGTGCTGCCGGGCCCTCTTGGTGATCGAGTGCTGCCAGTTCGCGAGGCCCTGCTGGAGGGGGAAGAGCGAGTCGGTGGTGCCCTGCCCGAAGAGGACCGGGATGTCGAGACGGCGGCCGTGGTCGACGTGCCACTTCGGGCCGTTCTTCGCGAAGAACGTGTGCATGTCCTCCTCTCCGGGGACCGAGCCGTCCGGCCACATGCCCGTGGCGGCGCCCTCGGCGAGCGCGGCGTACACGTTCGGCGGCAGCGCGTCGGACGCGGTCGAGGCGGCGGAGAGCGCGGAGGCCCAGGCGGTGCGGACGACCTCCTCGGGGGCGAGGCTCTGGTTGAGGTCGTACCAGGTGATCTCGGGGGCGAGCGCGTCGAAGACCGGCTTGCCCTTGCGTCGCAGCTCCTCGAAGGCGCCCAGGAACTGGTAGCCGCCGCCGTAGCTGCCGCCGATCGCGCCCATCCGCGGGTCGCCCCGGCCGTCCTTCCTCACCCACGGCAGGTGGCTGACCAGGGCGACGAGCTTGCGGACGTCGTGGCCCTCGACGTCGGGGTTCTCGACGTAGGCGTGGCCGCCGCTCTCGCCGAAGCCGCGCTGGTCGAAGGAGAGCACGCCGTACCCGGCGTCGAGGAAGCGCGAGAAGCCCTGCGGGTCGGTGGTGCGGGAGCCGCCCCAGCCGTGGCTGTGCATCACGAACGGCACCTGGTGGTGCCGGCTCGCCGTCGCGGGCTTGAAGATCGTGTAGCAGATCTTCACCTGCTCGGTGCTGCCCGGATCCGGCACGCTGGTCAGGCAGCCGTTGGTCACCCTGACCTTGTCCGTGCTGCTGGCGGCGCTGGCCGCCTGCGCGGCGGTGTGCGCCGGGACGGTGGACAGGCCGGCGGCGGTGAGTGCGGCGGCCAGCGCCAGGGCGATCTTCATGTGACCTCGCTGCGTAGTGGTACACGTTCCAACTGCTGCCGGGCCCTCGGGTCACGGTCGTGCACCGAACGTTCCGTCCGTGAATGCTCTTCAAACGGTGGTCTGGTCGGGCTGCGCACCACGTCATGGGAAACGGGAGCAGGGCCGTCCTGGTCATCCACAGGCCCGTCACCAGGGGCTTCTCCGGTCGTTGGACCTTGGGTAACGTGCGAGCGGAGCCGCGTTTCGGGCGGCGGGGGACTCGGGAAGGAACGGCGTGTGAATCGCTCTCGGTCGGCGGTCGTTCTGGGAGTCTCGTGCCTGTTCTTGTACTCGGTGGGTGCTCCGAAGACCCCGTGCCGAAGGTTGCGCCACGCGAGTCACCGGCGCCGTCGGTGAGTGAGTCGCCGACGCCCTCGGGTCCGGTTGAGCCCACCATGCCGGCTGCTGCGAAGAAGCACACCGCGGCGGGTGCTGAGGCGTTCGTGAAGTTTTACTGCGAGGTCGCCGATTACGCGCAGTCAGACTGGTGACATGACGCGCCTTGAGATCGCTCTCGAGTTGACGCATGCGTAGGCGTGCGAGGCCGGTCGAACTTCTGACAGGCGTCTATCGAAGGGGCGGGACATCAAGGTGGCGAGACGAAGCTCTGCGAAGGCCGACGCGGCTCGAGTCGCGAGCCGGTAGGCACAGCGCTGCCGTCACGTTCGACGTCGCAACACGCGCAGACGATCGACTGTCCTGAGCAGACCAGCAGATGAGGTCTATCCAGCCGCAACGGTCGTGCCCAGTTCGTCGTGAACGGTCGACGGCGTTGGCCGTGTCGCGTATGGGATGTCGCATGATCATGAGCTGTCCCGAGTGCTCTGCTGCTTGATGCTGCGTCGGTCGCCGTCGTCGTGTCCGTGCCGATCGACGTCGGCCGAAGAGCGTCTTCGACGGGTCAGCACGGATCCCGAGGTTAATGCTGCGGTGGCGGCGTTCGCAGTCGACTGGCAACGCTTGCCTCAGCGGCTGAATATCGCTGCGTAGTGCAGTGAACGCCCTGCTGATGCGTCGGCATCCGCAATCGCCTGCGACTTCCGGCTCGGCGACATGACGGATCGTCGTGCCGCTCGAGCCTGCTGGTCTGTACTGAGCGACTGGCGGTCGAACGCTCGGCGAGGTACTACGCGTGCCCGGTGCGATCCAGCGCGATCGCCACTCCACAGGTGCACGTCGAGCGCTGTGCTCCGGGCGCTGCGACGAATCGGGCTACCCGCATCCGAGCTGGTGGTGCAACCACCCGGCGGCGAGACCCTGGTCAACTTCGACACGAACTTCTACACCGAGCAGGGGTCGTTCACCCGCCGGGTGCGCCTGCTGGGGCAGCGGGTGGACCTGAAGATCCGGCCGAGCCGGTACCAGTGGGTGTTCGGCGACGGGGCGTCGCTGGCGAGCGAGAGCGCGGGGGCGCCGTACCCGGACCTGCTGATCACCCACGACTACCGGGCCAAGGGCGGGGTGAGCCCGCGGGTGGACACGACGTACTCGGCCCAGTTCAGCGTCAACGGCGGGCCCTGGCGCGACGTCGACGGGACCGTGACGATCCCGGGCTCGCCGGTGCAGCTGGACGTGCGGACCGCGACACCGGTCCTGGTCGGCTACCACTGACAGCGGAGTCCGGGACGTACCAGGCACGTCTCGGACTCCGCGCTCCTCGATCGGTCGAGCTCACAGGCAGTCGACGGCGCCGAGGCGGGCGAGCCCTTCGAGGTCGCCCGGGCCGAACGAGGTGCGCCCGAGGTTGTCGTCGTACATCAGCTCCGAGGGATCGTGGACGTGGGCGAGGCCGACCACGTGGCCGAGCTCGTGCATGACGATCGCGCGGAGCTGCTCGAAGCCGCCCGGCTGCCGGTCGACCCGGCTGAAGACCTCGGCGTCCAGTGCCACCATGCCGGTCACGTAGGTGTCGTGGTCGGGCGTGCGCTCCACGGAGGCGCTGCCACCCAGCCCGGCGATGTCGCCCGCGAGGCCCGGGACCTCGTCGGCGGTGGCCCACCCGATCAGCACCGGGGTGGGGGAGTGGGACAGGCCGCCGCGGTGCTCGAAGTCACGGTCGTCGGTGGTGCCGTCGTACTCGAACTCGAAGCCGGTGGCCCGGGCGACCTCCGCCACCGCCTGCTGCACGAGGTCGCGGTAGTCGGGAGGCGCGCCGACCGGGTTCACGACGTAGTGGATCGGTCGGCACGGGTTGTAGCTCACCGGTTCGCGGCTCCCGGGCTGGGTCCGGGCGAACCGGAACCGGCCCTGGCCGTGGGGCGTCACCACCACGTCGTGGAGCCGGTCGTCGCCGAGCCCGACCAGGGCCCGGATCCGGTGGCCCGAGACACCCGGCGTGAAGGCCAGCACGCCGACCAGGACCACCAGGGTGACCAGCATCGACGGCCAGAACGCTCCATGGCTGCGGGCCGGGCGACGCCGGTTGCTGCGGGTGGGCATCGTGCCCAGCCCGTACCTGAGGTCGAGCCGGTCCAGCTCGGCGAGGCGGCGACGCATCTCCCGGGCCGCCCGCCGCCGGGCCGCCCGGTCCGAGAGTCCACGGAACACGCGGACATGGTTCCGGTGCCGGGGTCGTGATGTCCCCGGTTTCGCCAGATCCGGCTCGAGGTCCCCGGGCGGCAGCGCCTCCGGCACTAGGGTGCCGCACGTGGAGCAGCAGTCCGGGCACCCCTGGAACACCTTCATCGAGGGGGACAACCTCGAGGTGCTGGGCCGGCTGCGCGAGCCCGTGGACCTGGTCTACATCGACCCGCCGTACAACACCGGCAACGACTTCGCCTACCACGACGACTTCCGGCACGGCGACGCCCGCAGCACCCGGCACCAGGCCTGGGTGGCGATGATGCGGCCGCGGCTCGAGGCGGCGCGCGCGCTGCTGAAGGACGAGGGCGCCATCTTCGTCAGCATCGACGACAACGAGATCGCCCACCTGCGGCTGCTGATGGACGAGGTGTTCGGCGAGGCCAACTTCCTGGCCCAGGTCGTGGTCAACCTCAACGCCAAGGGACGCCAGCTGGGGAAGGGCTTCGCGACCAGCCACGAGTACCTCCTCGTCTACGCCAGGGACGCCCGGCTGACCGTGCTCGACGCGAGCAGCGCCGAGGCCGTGGACGAGCGGGACTTCCCGCTGACGACGCCCGACGGCCGGCGCTACCGCCACCTGCCGCTGCGCAACACCAACAAGAAGTTCAACCCCGTGACCGCGCGCACCCTGCACTTCACGGTCTGGGGCGACCCGGAGTCGGGGCGGGTGGCGACGCTCCCGTTCGAGGGCGCCGTGGAGATCGGGCCGGTCTTCGGCGACGGCCGCCCGGCGGTGTGGCGCTGGTCCCGGCCGCTGATCGACCGGCGTCCCGACGACCTGGTCTGCCGCCGGATCAAGGGCCGCAACGGCGAGCGCGTCGACGTGTTCCAGAAGGACTGGCTGCACGTCGGCCGGCGCAAGAAGCTGCGCACCATCTGGCTCGCGGAGGAGATCGGGTCGACCGACACCGCGGTCGCGGAGCTGAAGTCGATCGTCGGGCACGTCTTCGAGTCGCCCAAGCCGACCGGGCTGATCCGCCGCATCCTCGCGACGATGCCGGACGACGTGCTGGTGCTGGACTTCTTCGCCGGCAGCGGTACGACGGGGCACGCCGTCGCGCTGCAGAACGCCGAGGACCAGGGCACCCGCCGCTGCCTCAGCATCAACTCCGCCGAGCCGACCCGTGCGGGGTCCAACGCCCGCAACGCCGGGCTGCTGACGGTCGCCGACATCACCCGGGCCCGGCTGCGGGCCGTTGCTGAGACCGTCGGTGGTGGGCTCGTGGAGGACCCGCCACACTGACGCCCATGACTCAACAGCCCAGCAGCGCCCGCGTCGCACTCGTCACCGGTGGATCCAGCGGCATCGGGGAGCAGACCGCGCTGCGGCTGCGCAACGCCGGCTTCGAGGTGTACGCCGTGGCCCGCCGGGTGGATCGGATGACAGCCCTCGAGCGCGAGGGCGTGACGACGTTCGCCATGGACGTCACCGACGACGCCTCGATGGTGGCGGGCGTGGACCGGATCATCGCCGAGCGCGGGCGCCTCGACGTACTGGTCAACAACGCCGGGTACGGCTCCTACGGCGCCGTCGAGGACGTGCCGATCGACGAGGCGCGCCGCCAGTTCGAGGTCAACGTCTTCGGCCTGGCCCGGCTCACCCAGCTGGTCACGCCGCACATGCGTGCCCGGGGCAGCGGCCGGATCATCAACATCTCCTCGATCGGCGGGAAGTTCTACGAGCCCCTCGGTGCGTGGTACCACGCCACCAAGTTCGCGGTCGAGGGCTTCAGCGACAGCCTGCGCGTCGAGCTGGCGCCGTTCGGCATCGAGGTGGTCCTCATCGAGCCGGGACCGATCCGCACCGAGTGGAACGAGATCTCCCGCGAGAGCCTCACCGAGACCAGCCGGGGTGGCGCCTACGAGGAGATGGCCGGCAACGTCCGGCAGGTCCTCGAGCGCGCCGACACGAGCAGGCTGATGTCGAGCCCGCCCGCGGTGGTCGCGAAGAAGATCGTCAAGGCCGCGACGACCGGGAACCCCCGCGCCCGCTACCCGGTCGGCCGGAACGCCGGCACGATCCTGCGCGCCCGGCGGCTGCTCCCGGACCGTGCCTTCGACGCGATCGTCACGCGGATGTACCTGCCGTAGCTCAGATCCCGGCCGCCTTCTCCAGCGCCTGCACCTCGTCGTCGAGGTGGCCCAGCAGTCGCTGCAGGTGCGGGACCGTCCGCCGGCACCCGGTCAGGCCGAACGCCATCTGCCCGTCGTACGACGTGCAGGTGATGTTGAGCGCCATCCCGTTGATCGGGATGGACAGCGGGTACTGGCCGACCAGCTTGGCGCCGTTCCAGTAGTGCGTGGTCCGTGGGCCGGGCACGTTGCTGATGATCAGGTTGTACGGCGGCCGCACGATGCCCTGCATCCGCAGCATCGGCGGGAGGATCGCCGGCGCCTGGCCGAGCGCGCTCATCGCCAGGATCTGGATCGGGGTCATGCTCGACAGGGCCTCCTTGCCCTCGATCATCGAGCGGTGGATCGCCGACAGCCGGTCGCCGGGGTCGGCCAGGTCGGTGCCGAGCCTGCACATCACCGCGCCCACCGCGTTGCCGCCCTCCGCCGAGGCGATCTGCGACTGCTTGGCGTTGAGGCCGACCGGCACCATCGCGACCAACGACGAGTCGGGGAGCGCGTCCAGCTCGAGCAGGTAGGTGCGGACCGCGCCGCTGCACAGGGCCAGGACGACGTCGTTCAGGGTGGCCCCGCCGGCCTTGCCGATGGCGCGGAGGCGTTCGATCGGCCAGTCCTGGGCGGCGAAGCGTCGCGACCCGGTGATGCTCCGGTTGAACATCGTGCGCGGGGCGTAGAGCGACAGCGCCGAGGTCTCGTTGCGGAGGCCCTTGTTGAGCGTCTTCACCAGGGCTGCGGGCATGCCGGCGGCCTCCGCGGTGATCCCGAAGGCGGTGCGCAGCGCCGACATCGGCACCGCGGCCAGGTCCCGCTCGGCCTTCTCCTCGGCCCGGCCCGCTCGTGCCTGGCGCATCCCCCACGGCGCCGGCATCCCGCGCTCGTCCGGGTCGGTGCTGAGCACGCTCTGGATCAGGCGCATCGCGGAGATGCCGTCGACGAGGGCGTGGTGGGTCTTGGTGTACATCGCGACCCGGCCGTCGCGCAGGCCCTCGATGACGTGGGCCTCCCACAGCGGCCGCTCCCACGCCAGGCGGGTGCCGTGCAGCCGGCCACACAGCTCCAGCAGCTCGCGCACCCGGCCGGGTCGCGGCAGCGCGCTGTGCCGCACGTGGTGCTCGATGTCGAACTCGTCGTCGTTCTCCCACACCAGCTGGCCGGCGGTCCTCACCGAGCGCTTCGGGTGCTTGAGGAACAGGGGTGCGATCTCCTCGACGTCACGCATCTGCTCGTACATCTGGCGCACGTAGCCGCGGCCCGCGCCCTCGGGCTTCTCGAAGAGCTGGAGACCACCCACGTGCATGGGCTGGCTGCGGCTCTCGGCGAGCAGGAAGCCGGCCGAGGTCGGATCGATCGGTGAGACCACGCTTACCCCGTTTCTGGTCGTGGCACCCGATCCTTGCCGGTGCCGCCGGTCGCCACAAGGGTCCGAGGGTCGGCCCCGGTGTGTTCCGCACCATGCCGCCCCCGGCCATCCTTCTCGGTGACCACCGGGCCACTTCTCTCGCACAGGTGCCGCCCCGGCAGCGGTTGTCCCCAGCACCTCCCGTGGACGCCGCGGACGGTCCACGTCGGCTCCTAGCGTCCTGCGTACGTCGGAACTCGCCGGCGCATCGACACAGGAGTTGCAGATGAAGAAGGCCCTCGTCCTCGCCGCCACGGTCGGCGTCCTCAGCACCGGAGGCGCCGCCTGGGCGTCCGCCGGCGACCCGCCCCCGGACGGCACGATCATCGACGTGAGCGGCGACAAGTACCACGGCTTCACCATCGAGCACTACGACGGCTCGGTCCGCTACCCACCGACGATCTCGGAGGCGAAGGCGGAGTGCGACGAGTACGGCAACCGGGTGAACCGGGTGCGCTGCCGGACCGAGGTGATCGTCTGGTACCGCGACCTGAAGCGGATGAAGACGGCGCTGAACTACGCGAACGCGGCGTGAGGTGTCCGTCCCCGGGACAACAGCGCGGCCGGAGGGAGCGCGCTCACTAGGATCTCCGGCATGGAGGCCGGACCGCTCGACCGCGTGTGGAGCCAGGGCCGCACCTCCCTGAGGGCCCGCATCAGGCGCTGGCAGTCCAAGTGGTGGCAGATCGGCCAGTGCGCGCTCGCCGCGGGCGCGGCCTGGCTGATCGCCTCGGACCTGCTGCACCACCAGACCCCGTTCTTCGCGCCGATCGCCGCGGTGGTCAGCCTCGGCACCTCCTACGGCCAGCGCCTGCGCCGGGTCGTCGAGGTCGCGATCGGAGTCGCGACCGGCGTCTTCGTCGGCGACCTCCTGGTGGCCTGGCTCGGGACCGGCTGGTGGCAGCTGAGCCTGATCGTGGCGCTGGCGATGTCGATGGCGTTCCTGCTCGACGGGGGACAGCTCTTCGTCACCCAGGCGGCGGTGCAGTCGATCGTGGTCAGCACGCTGATCCCCGACACCGGGGCGGCGTTCACCCGGTGGACCGACGCGCTGGTGGGCGGCGCGGTGGCGCTGGTCGCCGCCACGGCGGTGCCGGCGGCGCCGCTGCGGCGGCCGCGCGAGCAGGCTGCGGTGGTGATGCGCAAGATCTCCGCGCTGCTGCGGGCGGCGGGCGAGGTGATGGTGGACGGCGAGGTGGACCGGGCCCTGGCGCTGCTCGCGGACGCCCGCTCGACCGACCACCTGATCCGGGAGCTGCAGGACGCTGCCGACGAGGGGCTGTCGGTGGTCGCGTCCTCCCCGTTCCGGGTGCGGCACAAGGGCAACCTGCGCCGGATGGTCGAGCTGGTCGACCCGCTCGACCGCACGTTGCGCAGCACCCGCGTGCTGGTCCGGCAGACGGCGGTGGCCGCCTACCACCGTCGGCCGGTGCCGAGCTCCTACTCGCTGCTCGCGCTGGACCTCGCCGACGCCGCCGACCAGGTGGCCGACGAGCTGTCCGCCGACCGGATGGCGGTCGGCGCCCAGCCCGCCCTGCTGGAGATCGGGAACGCCACCGGTCTGGTCGAGCGCACCGACGAGCTGGCGGCCGAGGTGGTGCTGGCCCAGATCCGCTCCGTGGTCGTGGACCTGTTGATGCTGACGGGCCTGGGCCAGATGGAGTCGACCGACGCGCTGCCCCCGCCACCGCGATGACCGAGCCGCGATCCGAGCCGCGACCCGAGCCGCGACCCGGGCCGCGCTGGGTGCTGCACGTGGACCTCGACCAGTTCATCGCGGCCGTCGAGGTGCTGCGCCGTCCGGAGCTCGCCGGCCGCCCCGTGGTGGTCGGTGGGCGCGGGGACCCCACCGAGCGCGGCGTGGTGGCGACCGCGTCGTACGAGGCGCGGGAGTACGGCGTCGGATCCGGCATGCCGCTGCGGGTCGCCGCGCGCAAGTGCCCGGACGCGGTGTTCCTGCCGGCCGACCGGGTGGCGTACGACGCCGCCTCCCACGCGGTGATGGACACGCTGCGCTCGCTGACCTGGGGCGGGCTGCCGGTGGTCGTCGAGGTCCTGGGCTGGGACGAGGCGTTCGTGGCGGCCGGGGAGCGGGTGGCCGGGTCCCCCCGGATCGGCGACCCCCGCGACTTCGCCGAGGAGATCCGGGCCCGGGTCCTCGAGGCGACCGGGCTGCACTGCTCGGTCGGGATCGGCGACAACAAGCTGCGCGCCAAGATCGCCACCGAGCTCGGCAAGCCCCGCGGCGTGGCCCGGCTGACGGGGGAGACCTGGTTCGAGGTGATGGGGGAGCGGCCCACGGACGCGCTGTGGGGGATCGGCCGCAAGACCGCCCGCAAGCTGGCGGCGCTCGGCATCGACACGGTCGCGCAGCTCGCCGCCTCCGACGTCCGGGTGCTGGCCGCGGAGCTGGGTCCGACCATGGGCCCGTGGTACCACCGGCTCGGCCGCGGCGTGGACACCAGCCCCGTCGACGCCACCCCCTGGGTGCCGCGGGCGCACGGGCGCGAGGAGACCTACCAGGTCGACCTCGAGGACTGGGCGCAGGTCGTCGCCGAGGTCCGGTCCCTGACCCGGCGGGTGGTCGCCGACATCGACCGCGAGGGCCGGCCGGCGACGCGGGTGGGGATCAAGGTGCGCTTCAAGCCGTTCACCACGGTCACCCGCAGCCTCACGCTGCCGCAGCCGACCAACGACCCCGACGTGCTGGCCGAGGCGGCGGCCTCGCTGCTCGACCGGGTCGACCACGAGCGGCCGGTGCGGCTGCTGGGCGTGCGACTGGAGATGGCCGAGCCGGAGGGCGGGTACTGACACCTAGCCCAACCCGGCGCGCAGCTCGCGGACGACCGAGTCGACGACGGCGACCAGGTCCCCGCCGGTGCGGTCGGCCACCGCCCGCTGCCGCTGGTACGACGCGCCCCGCCGCGGGATGTCGGCGACCGCGGCCAGCTCGGCGGAGCAGCCCAGCCGGTCTGCGACCGGGGCGAGCCGGGGCAGCAGGTCGGCGAGGTCCTCGGTGACCAGCCGCTCGTCGGACTCGGCGTCGAGCACCACGATCGCGTCCAGCCCGTAGCGCGCTGCCCGCCACTTGTTCTCCTGCACGTGCCACGGAGGCATCGTCGGCAGCTTCTCGCCGTTGGCGGCGCGGCCGTCGAGGTCGACGACCAGGCAGTGCATCAGCGCGACCAGGGAGGCCAGGTCGTCGAAGTCGGAGACCCCGTCGCAGATCCGGTTCTCCAGGGTGCCGAGGTGGGTGGAGGGGCGCACGTCCCAGCGGATCTCGGAGAGCTCCTCGATCACCCCGGTCACGAGCTGGTCGGCGGCGAAGGCCTCGAACTCCGACCACCGCTCGAACTGGAACGGCAGCCCCGCCGTCGGCAGCTGCTGGAACATCAGCGCCCGGTTGGAGGCGTAGCCGGTGTCCACGCCTGCCCAGATCGGCGAGGACCCCGAGAGGGCGAGCAGGTGCGGGTAGTGGTTGAGCAGCGAGGACAGCACCGGCATCACCCGCTCCTGCGTCCGGCAGCCCGACGTGCACGTGCACGCCCCAGATCAGCATCTGCCGGCCCCACCACTGGGTCCGGTTGATCAGCTCCTCGTAGCGGTGCCCCTCGGTGAGCTGCTGCCGGGTCCAGGACGCGAACGGGTGGGTGCCCCCGCCGTACAGGTCGACCCCCAGGTCGTCGGCGACCGGGACCACCAGCTCGAGGGTGCGGCGCAGGTCGGCGAGGGCCTCGCCGACGGTGTGGCAGACCCCGGTCACCACCTCGACGGTGTTGCGCAGCAGCTCCTTGTGCAGCCGCCCCGGATCGGGCAGCCGGGGGCCGGCCGCGGCGAACAGGTCGGCGGCGGTGTTGGCCAGGTCACGGCTCGACTTGTCGACGAGCGCGAGCTCCCACTCGACGCCGATCGTGGGCTCGGGAGAGCCGTGGAAGTCGATGCGCACCCCGCAAGCGAAGCACATCCGCGCCCTGTCAGCATGGTGCTCATGCTGGAGGCACGTGCGCTGAACCTGACGCTGGACTTCTGCCTCCGGGTCGGCGAGATGCTGCTCTCCTCGGGCGCCGGTGCCGCCGACGTCACGGCCACCATGAAGTCGCTGTCCTGGCACCTCGGCGTGCGGCACCCCGACATCGACGTCACCTTCACGTCGCTGTCGATGAGCTTCCAGCCCAGCCCGGAGGACCCGCCGCTGATCCAGATCCGGCAGGTCAAGCAGCGCGACATCGACTACGAGGACCTGACCCAGGTCGACCACCTGGTCCGCGACGTCCTCTCGGACCGGGTCGACCTGATGGAGGCGCGCGCCACCCTGGCCCGCATCGTCTCCTCGGGACACAGCACCCCGCGCTGGGCGGTCACCCTCGGCTGGGGCGTGATGTGCGCCGGCGTCGGCCTGCAGCTGGGCGGCTCGGCGACGGTGATCGTGATCGCGTTCGCGGCCGCGGTCTGCATCGACCGGTCCCAGCTGATGATGTCGCGGCGCCGGCTGCCGTTCTTCTACCAGCAGGTCGCCGGCGGCGGGATCGCCACGCTGCTGGCCACCGGCGCGGCCGCCACCGGGCTGGTCGCGAATCCCTCGCTGGTCGTCACCGCGAACATCATCATGCTGCTCGCCGGGATCGGCTTCATGGGTGCGCTCCAGGACGCCCTGTCCGGCTTCTACGTCACCGGAGGGGCCCGCCTCACCGAGGCGCTGCTCGCCACCTCCGGCATCATCGCCGGGGTCAGCGGTGGCCTCACCCTGGCCAAGCTGGTGGGCGTGGAGGTGGGGCACCTCGACCCCGGCGCGGCGGGCAGCGTCAAGGCGGTCTCGTTGATGGCCCTCGGTGGCGCGATCTGTGCCGCGGCCTTCGCGTTCGCCTCCTACGCCCCCGCCCGCATCATCGTCCCGATCGCCGGGATCGCGGCGCTCGCGATGGTGATCGCCCAGACCCTGGCCCTGCAGGACGCCGGGCGCACCTGGCCGACCGGGCTGGCGGCCTTCTTCGTCGGTCTGGTCAGCTACTCGGTCGCCGGCCGGCTGCGGGTCCCGCCGCTCGTGGTCGTGGTGTCCGCGGTCGTGCCGATGCTGCCCGGCCTCTCGATCTACCGGGGCCTGTCGCTGCTGGCCGAGGGCGACACCTCGACCTCCGACGGGCTGCTGGCCATGGTGACCGCGGCGTCGGTGGCGACGGCGCTGGCCTCCGGCGTGATCCTCGGGGAGTACGTCGCCCAGCCGCTCAAGCGCGAGGCGCAGAAGCTCGAGAACCGCCTCTCCGGTCCGCGACTGGTGGGTCCGCTGCGGGTGCGCACCGGTCGCATGGCCCGCCGCGAGCGCCGGCGCGAGCAGGACCCGGTGGCCCAGCCCGTCACGGTGGACGAGTGAGGGGTCAGCGGTCGGCGAGCAGCGCCAGCCACGAGGCGGCGCTGCCGTCGTACGGCGCGTGCCGGGCGGCGACCGCGGCCCGGACCCGGTCGCACGACGTGACCGCCAGCCGCGCGACGTCCTCGGGGTAGCCGAACGCGATCCGGTGCTCGGCGAACTCGTCCTCGTCGTCGACCCACACCCGTCCGGTCGGCCCGCGCACCACGTCGAGGTCGAGGTCGACCGCACGCAGCACCGTCCCGTCCCACACCGGAGGGGTGGTCATGTCCACGTAGACCTGCACCGGGCCGCCGACGGCGTGGAACGTGGCCAGCCAGCCGCGCCGCTCGTCCGGCCCGGCGGGCGGCACCAGGCCGACCTGGTCCACGGGTGCGACGTACGACGCCCCGGGCCGGGACATGTGCGTGCCGCCGGGGATGCCGAGCCAGTCGCCGTGCTCGTCGGAGCCGAGCAGCACCGCGTCGAACTCCCAGTGGGGGCGGTCACCCCACTTGGTCATCACGGTCCGGACCGCGGCCCCCGCTCGAAGCGTCACACCGCGGTTCTACCACTCAGACGACGGTTGTCTTCGGTGGCACGACCTTCTTCGACGCCTTGGCGATCACGTCCTGGTAGCGCGAGCCGGTGAGCCGGGCGAAGTGGTGCAGCGCGTGGGCGTCCAGGCCGACCAGCACCCGCGCCTTGTTGCCGAGGATGCCCTTGACGATGATCTCGGCGGCCCGCTCCGGGGTCATCCGCGCGAGCTTCTCGTCGAAGAGCCTGGCCGTGGCGTCCTTGTCCTCGCGGTGCGAGACCCGGGCGTTGCGGGCGATCGCGGTCTTGATGCCGCCGGGGTGCACGGCCGTGACGCCCACCGGGTGGCCGGCGATCAGCATCTCCTCGCGCAGCGCCTCGGTCAGGCCGCGGACCGCGTACTTGGTCGCGTTGTAGGCGCTCTGGCCGGGCATCGAGATCAGCCCGAACAGCGAGGAGAGGTTCACGACGTGGCCGTCGCCGGAGGCGATCAGGTGCGGCAGGAACTCCTTGGTGCCGTGCACGACGCCCCAGAAGTTCACCCCGACGATCCAGTCCATGTCCTCGTACGTCAGGTCCACGAGGTCGCCGGCGAGCGCGACGCCTGCGTTGTTGACGACCACGTTGACCCGGCCGAACTGCTCGGCCACGGCGGCGGCGTACGCCGTGAACGCGGCGCGGTCGGCCACGTCGAGGCGGTCGCTGCGCACCTCACGCGCGCCGGCCGTGGCCGCCAGCTCGACCGTCTCGGCGAGCCCGGTCTCGTCCACGTCGGAGAGCGCGAGCAGTGCGCCGCGGCGGGCCAGGTTGACGGCGAGCGCGCGGCCGATGCCGGAGCCGGCTCCGGTGATCACGACCACCTTGTCGTCGAGGGTCTTCATGCGGTCACTTCCTCAGCGTCGGGGGTGCGGGCGGTGCGGGGCGCGGCCACGTCGTACGCCGCCACGTCGAACTGCGAGAGCAGCCCGCGGAAGGCGAACGTGGAGCGCGGCCACAAGATGGTGTTGCGGCCGTGCTCGTCGAGGTACCAGCTCGAGCATCCCCCCGTGTTCCACACCGTGCGCCGCATCCGGCGCTGCAGGTCGGCATTCCAGTCCGCGGTCGCGGCGGGGGTGGGCTCGACGGTGGCGTAGCGGTGGAGGTCCATGGTGCGGATCGCCTCGCGGAGGTACTCCACCTGCGACTCGATGATGAACACCATGCTCGAGTGGCCCAGGCCGGTGTTGGGGCCGACGAGCAGGAACAGGTTCGGGAAGTCCGGCACCGTCGTGCCCTTGTAGGCGGCCATGCCGCCGTCGCGCCACTGCTCGGCCAGGGTCCGGCCGCGGCGCCCGGTGATGTGGCCGGTGATCGGCAGCTCGGTGGTGAAGAAGCCGGTGGCCACGACCAGCACGTCGACCGGCCGCTCGACCCCGTCCTCGGTGACCACGGCGTCCGCGGTGACCTTCGCGATGGGGTCGGTGACGACCTCGACGTTGTCGGAGTCCAGCGCGGGGTAGTAGGTGTTGGAGATCAGGATCCGCTTGCAGCCGATCTCGAAGGTCGGGGTCAGCCGCTCGCGCAGCTCGGGGTCCGAGACGCCCTTCTCGAGGTTGCGCAGGGCCAGCCGCTTGGCCGGGAGGGCCAGCTTCGGCTGGAGGGTGAACCCGGGGACGTAGGTCTCCCGGCCCCAGTAGATCGCGGTCCGGTAGAGCTTCTGCAGCCCCGGCACGTGGCGCAGGGCGAGTCGCTCCAGGCGGCCGTAGCGACGGTCGTTGCGGGGCAGGACGTACGGCGCGGTGCGCTGGTAGACGTCGAGGTGGCCGGCGACCTTCTGGAGCTCGGGGATGATCTGGATCGCCGACGCGCCGGTGCCGATGACCGCGACCCGCTTGCCGGTGAGGTCGACGTCGTGGTTCCAGCGCGCCGAGTGGAACAGCTCGCCGCCGAACCCCTCGATGCCGTCGATGTCGGGCAGCCTCGGCTCGGAGAGTCCGCCGGCGCCGACCACCAGCGTGGTCGAGGTGATCGTGCTGCGGCCGGAGGCGTCGGAGACCTCCACCCGCCACACCTGGGCCTCGTCGTCCCAGGCGGCCGACTCCAGCGCGGTGTGGAACCGGAACCGGTCCAGGGTCCCCGACTCCCGGGCGACCCGGCGGAGGTAGGCCTGGATCTCCGGCTGGGGGGAGAAGGACATCGACCAGTCCGGGTTGGGTGCGAACGAGAACGAGTAGAGCTGGCTGGGCACGTCGCAGGCGGCGCCGGGGTAGGTGTTGTCGCGCCAGGTGCCGCCGACGTCGCCACCCTTCTCGATGACCAGGAAGTCGGTCTCGCCGTCCTCCTGCAGCTTGATCGCCGCGCAGAGACCGGCGAACCCGGCCCCGACGACGAGGTGCTTCACGTGCCCGGTGGTGGTCATGGGCCGACCGTATTGGCGTTATTGAACAAGTGTCAATAGAATGGGGTCCGTGACCGACGACACATCCGCCGACCCTCGTGCCGGCAGTGGCCGCACCCGGCTCAGCCCCGAGCAGCGGCGCTCCCAGCTGCTCGACCTCGGCGTGCGCCTGCTGGCGACCCGGTCGGTGGACGAGCTGTCCATCGACCTGCTCGCCGAGGAGGCCGGGATCTCGCGCGGGCTGCTCTACCACTACTTCGGCAACAAGCACGCCTTCCACGAGGCCGTCGTACGCCGGGCCGCCGACGACCTGATCGCCCAGACCGCGCCGCCGGTCGACGGCGAACCCCTGGAGCGGTTGCTGACCTCGGTGACGGCGTACCTCGACTACGTGGAGGCCAACCACGAGGGATACCTGTCGCTGGTCAAGGGGGCGGCCGGTGGCAACGACACGCTCCGGGAGATCTACGAGGAGGCCCGGTCCGCGCTCACCGACCGGGTGTTCCGCGAGGACGCCCAGGGCGTGATCGTCCCGGACACCCCGGTGAGCCGGCTGGTCGTCCGCGGCTGGGCGGCGATGACCGAGGAGCTCGTGCTCACCTGGGTCCGCGACCCGGCGGGGGTGACGCGGGAGCAGCTGCTCACCGTGCTCGCCACCTCGCTGCCGGCCCTGGTGGCCGCGTCGTCCGCCTGAGCGGGGGATCGAACCGCTCGACCTGCGGACACTCTGGGATCGCCGGGGGAGACTGGGGGCATGGACGAGGTCGTCGTGCTGTCGGAGGCGGAGTGCCGGGACCTGATGGAGACCGACACGGTCGGACGGGTCGCGTTCGTGACCCCGGCCGGCCCCCGCATCGTGCCGGTGAACTACGCGCTGCACGGCGAGACGATCGAGATGCGTACGACGTCGTACAGCGAGCTCGCCGTCTACGGCCCCGAGCACGAGATCGCCTTCGAGATCGACCAGCTCGACAGCGAGCGGCGACGTGGCTGGAGCGTGGTCGCGCACGGTGCCTGCGAGCGGATCGAGCAGCCGCACTCCGGCAGCTGGCACCACGAAGGGCCCGGGCCCGAGCCCTGGGCGGGCGGGGTCCGCCCGCTGTGGCTGCGGCTGCCCTGGCGCGAGCTCACCGGCCGCCGGGTGGGCGGCATCCACTGGCCGCACCCGGTGGTCAGCGGTCGCGGGCGCGGCTACTGAGCCCCGGCGGAGTGCCTCGCTACTGGATCCCGGCGGACAGGTCGTAGACCGTCACGCCGTCCACGGTCTGCGCCTCGAAGTTCGCGGCCACCCAGGTCGCGATCGCCGAGGAGGAGCTGCCGGTCGCGCTCGGTCCGCCCATGCCGCCGCCCATCTGGCCGCCGGCGATGAAGTAGTGGATCTCGCCGTCGGCGACGTAGCCCTGGAACTGTGCCAGCGTCGGGCTCGGGTCGCTGCCGTTGAAGCCGCCGATCGCCATCACCGGCTCCTGGCCGGCGAGCTGGTAGCCCGCCGCCGAGTTCGAGCCCACCGCGGCCGCGGCCCAGGTGAACGAGCCGGCGTCCTCGCGGAGCAGCGCGGTCACCGCCGCGCCGGGCGTGCTGCCCTCGAGCAGGCCGCCGAACCCGCCCTGGCCGGTCGGCCCGGCCGTGGGGATGGAGCCGGTGTGCGGGGTGGCCGCGGTGGCGAGGGAGTACGCCGTGGGGCCGGCCAGCGCGGCCACGAGCGCGGAGGCGGCGACGACCTGTCCGGCCCGCCGGGGCAGGTGCCGGACACCCGCGAGCATCAGGGCGGCCGCGAAGCCGAGCGTCGCGACGACGTACTTCAGCCACGGGTGCCAGTCGCCGGCCCGGTCGAGCAGCACGAACGCGAGCCCCGTCGTGGACGCGGCCGCAAGGGCCAGCAGCCCGGACGCGAGCAGGGAGTCGCGGTGCCGCCACAGCGTGTGTCCGCCGATCGCGACCAGCGCCGCGACCGCGGGCGCGAGCGCCACCGTGTAGTAGGCGTGGAAGATCCCGGCCATCAGGCTGAAGGTCAGGCCGGTGACCAGCAACCACCCGAGCCAGATCGTCAGCCCCGCCTGCACCCGGCGACCTGCCGGCACGCGGTCGCCGACGAGCCCCGGGCGGGCGAGCCACAGCCCCGCCACCCCGAGGACCAGGGCCGCGGGCAGCAACCAGGCGATCTGCCCGCCGATCTCGCTGTTGAACATGCGTAGGAGCCCGGTCTCGCCCCAGCCGCCGTTACCGCCGATCGAGCCGGTCTCGTCGCCGGTCAGTCGGCCGAAGCCGTTGTAGCCGAGCGTGAGCTCGAGGATCGAGTTGTCCTGGCTGCCGCCGATGTAGGGGCGCGAGGAGGCCGGCCAGAGCTGGACGACGGCGACCCACCAGCCCCCCGCCAGCAGCATCGCGCCGAAGGCGACGAGCAGGTGGCCGATCCGCCGGCGCCACGGCAGCACGGCGAACACGGCGTACGCCACCGCGAAGGCCGGCAGCACCAGGAACGCCTGCAGCATCTTGGTGAGGAAGGCCAGCCCGACCAGTGCGCCGCCCAGGGCCAGCCACCGCACCGGTCGCCCGGGGCTCTCCGGCGTGGTCGCCTCGATCGCGCGCTGGGTGGCGTAGGCCGCCCCGACCAGCAGCAGCACCAGCAGCGCGTCGGGGTTGTCGAAGCGGAACATCAGCACCGCCACCGGCGTCAGCGCCAGCGTCGCCCCGGCGAGCAGCCCGGCCGCCGCCGAGCCCGTCGTACGACGCACCGCGGCGTGCAGCAGCGCGACCGCGGCGACCCCCTCGAGCGCCTGCGGCACCAGGATGCTCCACGAGGAGAGCCCGAAGACCCGCACCGAGAGCGCCATCGGCCACAGCGAGAGCGGGGTCTTGTCGACGGTGATCGCGTTGGCGGCGTCGGAGGAGCCGAAGAAGAACGCCTTCCACGACTCCGAGCCCGCCTGGGCGGCCGCGGCGTAGAAGGAGTTGGCCCAGCCGGAGCTGCCCAGCCCCCACAGGTAGAGCGCCGCCGTGCCGGCCAGCAGCCCGGCGAGCGCCAGCCGTTCCCACGGCCAGGGCGAAGGTCGGGGACCGGGCAAGTCCGGCGGGGCGGCGGGCGAGGGGGCGGGCAGCGTCTGCGTCGTCATGCGGGGGAGCCTGCCGGGCCGGGCTGGCACCTCGGTCGGTCCGGGCTGTGGGGTGCCTGTGGGAGCTGTCGCGGCAGGGCTACCCGGGCAGCGTCACCGTGATCGTCGTGCTGCCGGGGTGGGTGCTCAGGGAGACCTGGCCGCCGTGGGCGTGGACGATCGCCTCGACCAGGGACAGGCCCAGGCCGGCGCCGCCGGCCGGGTGTTCACCGTTCCCGGAGACGCGGGTGCGGGCCACGTCGCCGCGCGCGAACCGCTCGAACGCGTGGTCGACGAGGTCGGGCGGGAAGCCGGGGCCGTCGTCGTGCACGGCGAAGCTGCCGCCGTCCGGGGTGGGCCGGGCCGACACCGTGACCGTGGTGCCGGCGGGGGTGTACTTGCGGGCGTTGGCCAGCAGGTTCGTGACCACCTGGTGCAGCCGGTGCGCGTCGCCGAGGACCTCGACGGCGTCGTCCGGCAGGTCCAGCCGCCACTGGTGGTCGGGGGCGACCACCCGCGCGTCGGAGACCGCTTCCAGCAGCAGCCGGGTCAGGTCCACCGGCTCGCGTTCCAGCGGGCGCCCGGCGTCCAGGCGGGCGAGCAGCAGCAGGTCCTCGACCAGCGCCGTCATCCGCCCCGACTCCTCCTGCACCTTGCCGAGGGCGGTGCCGATGGCGCCGGCGTCGTCGGGACGCCGGCGGGCGAGCTCGGTGTAGCCGGCGATCGTGGTCAGCGGGGTCCGCAGCTCGTGCGAGGCGTCGGCCACGAACTGCCGCACCTGTTGCTCGCTGCGCTGCCGGGCCTCCAGCGAGGACTCCACGTGCGCGAGCAGCGTGTTCAGCGCGGAGCCCACCTGGCCGACCTCGGTCCGCTCGTCGGTGAGGTGCTCGGGCACCCGCTCGGTCAGGTCGATCTCTCCGGACGCCAGCGGCATCTCGGCCACGGTGTGCGCGGTCTGCGCGACCTCCCGCAGCGGCCGCAGCTGACGTCGTACGACGACCAGGCCGGCGCCGGCGGCGGCCGCCACGCCCAGCAGCGTGAGCAGCACCTCCCACCAGATCAGCGAGTTCACCGTGGCCTGCACGTCGCTGGTGGGCAGCCCCGTCACCAGCCGGTCGCCGTCGGGCGTCTGCAGGACGGTCACCCGGTAGGAGCCGAACCCGGGCAGGCTCACTTCGTGCACGCCCGCATCCGTCGGCACCGTGGCGAGCTCCTTCAGCGCGGTCGTCGACAGCGTGTTGCACCCGCGGTGCTCCTCGCTGAGCACGCACCCCTGGTCTTTGGTGGTGCCGCCGAAGGACGCGATGAGGGTGCCCGGTCCCTGGTAGCGCGGGTCCAGGGGTGGGCGTGGGCGCGCCGCTCTCGTCGGCGTCCGCGTCGTGGTCGCTGGCCCGGCCCACCGACGACTTCACGTCGCGGTCCAGGCGGTCCATCAGCGAGGAGCGCATCGCCAGGGTCGTCACCGTCGCAATGGCGATGCACACCACCGCCACCAGCGCCACGGCGGTGAGGACGAGGCGCGAGGTGAGCGAGGCGAAGCGGGACTTCACGTGACCGGCTTCAGCACGTAGCCCGCGCCGCGCATGGTGTGGATCATCGGCTCCCGGCCGGCGTCGACCTTCTTGCGCAGGTAGGAGATGTAGAGCTCGACCACGTTGGCCTGGCCGCCGAAGTCGTAGTTCCAGACCCGGTCCAGGATCTGTGCCTTCGACAGCACCCGGCGCGGGTTGCGCATCAGGAACCGGAGCAGCTCGAACTCGGTCGCGGTCAACGAGATCTCCTCGCCGGCCCGGAACACCTCGTGGCTGTCCTCGTCGAGGGTCAGGTCGCCGACGGTGAGCACCGAGGACGTGGCGGCCTGCTGGGCGCCGGCCCGGCGCATCAGTCCGCGCAGCCGGGCCACGACCTCCTCCAGCGAGAACGGCTTGGTGACGTAGTCGTCCCCGCCCGCGGTCAGGCCGGCCACCCGGTCCTCGACCGCGTCGCGGGCGGTGAGGAAGACGACGGGTACGTCGGGGTCGGTGCTGCGCATCCGGCGCAGCACCTCGAGGCCGTCGAAGTCCGGGAGCATCATGTCCAGCACGACGGCGTCCGGCTTGAACTCCTTGGCCGCGGAGACGGCCTTCGAGCCGGTGTGTGCAGCGGTCACGTCCCAGCCCTCGTAGCGCAGCGCCATCGAGATCAGCTCGGCGATGTTGACCTCGTCGTCCACGACGAGCACGCGCAGGGGGGACCCGTCGGCCCTGGTCAGCTCCATGGGTCCACTGTGCCTGCAGAGGTGCCGCGAATGACTGTGCGTTCCCTGTGCGGATCCTGTGTCTCTGTCGCCCGACCGGAACTCGGCGGCCTCACGGAGCCACCACAGGATCCGCACAGGACCGCCGGTGAGAGTCGCCGACATGAGCGAACAGACCCCCCAGCCCCCCGCCGCCACGGCGACCACGGCGACCACGGCGACCACGACGACACTGCCCGCCCGCCCCCCGCTCCGGGACCGGGTGCTCGGCTGGCGAGGCGTCGCCGGTGTGGCCCTGGCCAGCGTGATCCTCGGTGGCGCCGGCGGTGCCGTCCTCGGTGCCGTGGGCGCCGGCGGCGACAGCCGGGGCCCCGGCAACCCCGGAGGCCCGGGCGGCTTCGGCGGACCGGGCCAGATGATGCAGAACTCCCGCGGCCAGCAGGACGGCCGGGGGAGCGGGTCCAACACCTGACCGCCACAACCCGTTCGCGCGGGCGCCCGCCGCGCAGGCACAATGGCGCCCATCATGTCCGGCCCCGATCCCCAGCCCCAGGAGCTGGTGATCGCCTATCCGCCCGAGCTGCCGGTCACCCAGCGCCGCGACGACATCGCCGCCGCGATCCGCGACCACCAGGTCGTGATCGTCGCCGGCGAGACCGGGTCGGGGAAGACCACCCAGATCCCGAAGATCTGCCTGGAGCTGGGTCGCGGTCGCCGGGGCGCGAAGGGCGGCGGCCTGATCGGGCACACCCAGCCACGACGGATCGCGGCCCGGTCGGTGGCCGAGCGGATCGCCGAGGAGCTCGGGACCGAGCTCGGCGACCTGGTCGGCTACCAGGTCCGGTTCACCGACCGCACCTCGCGCTCGAGCCGGGTCAAGCTGATGACGGACGGCATCCTGCTCGCCGAGCTGCAGCGGGACCGGATGCTGCGCAAGTACGACACGATCATCATCGACGAGGCCCACGAGCGCAGCCTCAACATCGACTTCCTGCTCGGCTACCTGCGGCGGCTGCTGCCGAAGCGGCCCGACCTCAAGCTCATCATCACCTCCGCCACGATCGACCCCGAGCGGTTCGCACGCCACTTCGCCGACCGTGGTGGCAGGCCGGCGCCGATCATCGAGGTCTCGGGGCGCACCTACCCGGTGGAGGTGCGCTACCGCCCGCTGGTCGCGCTGCCCGAGTCCGACGAGGAGGGCGAGACGGTCGTCCGGGACCAGACCGAGGCGATCGTCGACGCGGTCCAGGAGCTCTCGGCCGAGGGGCCCGGCGACATCCTGGTCTTCCTGCCCGGCGAGCGGGAGATCCGCGACACCGCCGACGCGCTCTCCGACCTGGGTCTCGACAAGCTCGACCACCGGGGCCGGAGGGTGGGCGGCCTCGAGGTCGTGCCGCTCTACTCCCGGCTCTCGGCGGCCGAGCAGCACCGCGTCTTCCAGCGACACACCGGCCGCCGGGTCGTGCTCGCCACCAACGTCGCCGAGACGTCGCTGACCGTGCCGGGCATCCGGTACGTCGTGGACAGCGGCGTCGCGCGGATCAGCCGCTACTCGGCGCGCACGAAGGTGCAGCGGCTGCCCATCGAGCCGATCAGCCAGGCGTCGGCCAACCAGCGGTCCGGCCGCTGCGGCCGCGTCGAGGCCGGCATCGCGATCCGGCTCTACTCCGAGGAGGACTTCGAGTCCCGCCCGGAGTTCACCGACCCCGAGATCCTGCGCACGAACCTGGCCTCGGTCATCCTCCAGATGACGTCCCTGGGGCTCGGTGACGTCGGCCGGTTCCCGTTCGTGGAGCCGCCCGACAAGCGCAACGTGAGCGCCGGCGTGCAGCTGCTCGAGGAGCTCGGCGCCCTGCGCACGGGGCCGGCCCCGGAGGTTGAGGTGCGAGCGAAGCGAGCCTCGAAACCCCGCGGCTCCGGCCACGACCTCACCCGGGTCGGCAGGCGGCTGGCCCGGCTGCCGATCGACCCGCGGCTGGCACGGATGATCCTGGAGGCCGAGCGGCTGGGCTGCGTGCGCGAGGTGATCGTGATCGCGGCCGCGCTGTCGCTGCAGGACCCGCGGGAGCGACCGGCCGAGATGCAGGCGCAGGCCGACCAGCAGCACGCGCGGTTCAAGACCGAGGGCAGCGACTTCCTGACCTGGCTCAACGTGTGGCGCTACCTCAAGCAGCAGCAGCGGGAGCTGTCCAGCAGTGCGTTCCGGCGGATGTGCAAGCGGGAGTTCCTCAACTACCTGCGGGTCCGGGAGTGGCAGGACTTCGAGTCCCAGCTGCGCCAGGTCTGCAAGGAGATGGACATCTCGGTGGGGCAACCGGCCGACGACCCCGACGCCGACGGGATCCACCAGGCGCTGCTGTCGGGCCTGCTGTCCCACATCGGCCTGCTCCAGGAGCGCGAGCGCGACGTGCGCGGTCCGCGGGAGTACCTCGGGGCCCGGGGCACCCGGTTCGCGATCTTCCCCGGCAGCGGACTGCACCGGAAGAACCCGCAGTTCCTGATGGCCGGTGAGCTCGTCGAGACCAGCCGGCTGTGGGCCCGGCAGAACGCCGCGATCAAGCCGGAGTGGGCCGAGCGGCTCGGGCAGCACCTGGTCAAGCGGACCTACAGCGAGCCGCACTGGTCGAAGAAGCGGGCCGCGGTGATGGCCCACGAGCGGGTCATGCTGTACGGCGTGCCGCTGGTCGCCGACCGGCTGGTCAGCTACGGCAGCATCGACCCGGCGCTGGCCCGTGAGCTCTTCATCCGGCACGCGCTGGTCTACGGCGAGTGGCACACCCGACACAAGTTCTATGCCAAGAACCTGGCCCTGCTCGAGCAGGCCGAGGAGCTGGAGCACCGGGCCCGGCGGCGCGACATCGTCGTCGACGAGCACACGCTCTTCGACTTCTACGACGCCCGGGTGGGCGCCGAGGTGGTCAGCGGGGCGCACTTCGACCAGTGGTGGAAGCGGGCGCGGCAGCAGCAGCCGGAGCTGCTCACCTTCGATCCGGCCATGCTGACCCACGACAGCGCCGAGGAGGTCCGGGCCTCGGACTACCCCGAGACCTGGGCCGGCGAGGGCCTGACCTTCCCGATCAGCTACCACTTCGAGCCGGGCGCCGACGACGACGGGCTCACCATCGACGTCCCGGTCGCCACGCTCAACCGGGTCGCCGCCGACGACTTCTCCTGGAACGTCCCCGGGCTGCGCGAGGAGCTGGTCACCAGCCTGATCCGCAGCCTGCCGAAGAACCTCCGGGTCAACTTCGTGCCCGCCCCGAACAAGGCGCGGGAGTTCCTCGCGGCGGTGCCGCCCGGTGAGGAGTCGCTGCTCGACGCGCTGGAGCGGTACTTCCGGTCCACCACCGGGGTGGTCGTGCCGCGCGAGGCGTGGGACTGGAGCAAGGTCCCCGACCACCTGCGCCCGACCTACCGGGTGGTCGACGACGCCGGCCGCGAGCAGGCCCGGGGCAAGGACCTCGAGGCGCTCAAGGAGCCGCTGCGGCCGACGTTCGCGCAGGCCATCGCCGAGGTGGCCGCCGACAGCGGGATCGCCCGGACCGGCGAGACCGACTGGTCCTTCGGCACCATCGAGTCCTCGTTCATCCAGAAGCGCGCCGGCCACGAGGTGCGGGGCTTCCCCGGCCTGGTCGACGAGGGCGAGACGGTGGGGCTCCGGGTCCACGGCTCGGAGGTCGAGCAGGAGGCCCAGCACCGGCTCGGGGTCCGGCGCCTGCTCCTGCTGACGACGGCGTCCCCGGTCAGGGCCGTCCTCGACGGGCTCGACAACGCCCAGAAGCTCGGCCTGGCCGGGTCGCCGTACCCCTCGGTCGCCGAGCTGCTCGAGGACTGCCGGGCCGCGGTGCTCGGCACCCTCGTCGACTCGCGGCCGGTGGTGCGCGACGAGGCCGGGTTCGCCACCCTGCGCGCGGCGGCCGCCCAGGAGCAGGAGAGCCACCTTCGGGCCGTGCTGGCCGACGTGATCGGCGTGCTGGACGCCTGGCGACAGGCGGAGAAGGCGCTCAGCGGCCGCGCCGACATGACCATGCTGCCCGCCCTCGCGGACATGAAGGCCCAGCTCGGCCGGCTGGTGCACCGGGGCTTCGTCGGCGAGGCCGGCGCGACGCAGCTGCGCCGCTACCCGGCGTACCTCACCGCGCTGCGGCACCGGCGAGAGCGGCTCCCCGAGCAGGTCAACCGCGACCGCCAGCTGATGGACCAGATCGGTGACCTCCAGGACGCCTGGCTGCACCAGGTCGAGGCGCTCCCCGAGGGACGCCCGCCGGGGGCGCACCTGCGGCAGGTCCGGTGGATGCTCGAGGAGTACCGCATCTCGCTGTGGGCCCAGCACCTCGGCACGCCGTACTCCGTGAGCGACCAGCGGATCCGCAAGGCGCTGCACGCGGGGGACCGGGTCGCGTCGTAGCCTGACCCGGTGACCAGCCGACCCCATCACCGACCGATGACGCCCGGGTCGAACTTCTTCGAGGCCATCACCGGCGGCGTCGACCCGGCGCTGGTCAGCGAGGCCGCCGACCGGGCCGCGACCCTGCTCGTGCGGGGCGCGCGGGAGGCCGAGGACGGCCAGATCGCCGAGCGGCTGCTCCACCTCGCCGACACCGAGGGGATCGAGGCGATCGCGGAGGTCTGGTCCGGTTCGCCCGCCGACTCCCTGGCCGGCTGCCTGTGGCGGCTCTACCTGCTGCGCTCGTGGGTGTACGCCGACCCGGTCGCCGTGGCGCGCGAGTTCGAGGCGGGCCGGGTGCGGGCGCAGGTGGCGCGGGTGGTCGCCGGCGTCGCCGACCCGCCCGGGCCCGACGAGCTCAAGGCGATGGTGGACCAGGTGCTGCGCGGCATCGCCGGCAGCGACTTCGCGGACGTGCTGCTGCGGGCGGCGGCGTTCGCGCGGGTGGTGGCGACCGGGCGGGCGACGCTGACGGGACCGTCGGAGGCCGAGGTGCGCCGGATGCTGGTGCTGGCCGAGCAGCTCGAGGCTGCGGGGCACGCGGAGCTGGACCACGGCCTGGCCTGACCAGCGGGTGTGCGCCGAGTCTCAGCGCAATGCCTTGAGCGGCCGGCTCGGCGTCGTATGGTTGGTCCTCGGAGTACGTCGGGCCGCGGCAGCCCCGGGTCCCAAAATAAGCCGCTACGAGCGGCCACGCGCCGTGAGGCGCTCCCGGTCCGGCGTACTCCTTCTTCGCGGCCGCCGGCGCCTTGCCGCTGGCAGGCCCGCCGCCCTCTAGGCTCGCCGCCATGGTGAGACTCCGCCGCACGCTCCGGTCCCTGCTGCGCATGGGCGGGACCCGCCCGACCGCCCGCGGGCGGGACACCGTCGGCTACGCCCCGCGGGCCGACGGCGAGCCCGATCTCGGCGAGGTGGTCTGGGCCTGGGTGCCCTACGAGGAGAACGACGGTCGGGGCAAGGACCGCCCCGTGCTGCTGGTCGGGCGGCGCCGGTCGGCCCGGGGCGCGCAGTGGCTGGGCCTGATGCTCACCAGCAAGGACCACGACCGCGACGCCGCCGACGAGGCGCGCTGGGGGCGGCAGTGGATGGACGTCGGGACCGGCGCCTGGGACCGGGAGCGCCGGCCGAGCGAGGTGCGGCTGGACCGGCTGATCGTCCTGGATCCGGGCACCATCCGTCGCGAGGGCGCGGCGCTGGACCGCGCCACCTTCGACCGGGTCGTCAGCGCTGCCCGCGGGCTGGGGGCCCTGAAGTGATCCAGCCCTGACGTGATCAGGTGAAGGAGCGGGCGATCCGGCGCACGGCGGCCCGCGCCGGGGCCCGGTGGGTGGGGAAGTCACGCCGCAGCGCCTTGATCTCCACGACGCTGAGGTAGGGGCCGTTCGCGACGATGCCGAAGGCGGCCACCCTGGCCCGACGTACCTCCGAGGGGGCGTACCGGACCCGGTAGTTCTCGCCCGTGCCCGCGTCCACCGTGACCTCGCGCAGCGGTCCGACCTCGGCCTCGCACTCCTCGTGCCACGAGCGGAGCACCTCGTGGGCACGCCACGCGGACTTGTCGTCGGCGAACCGCGCAACCACCTGGGTGGCCCGGCCGCGGGCGTCGTCGGCGGGCGCGTAGGTGCGGCGGACCGCGCTCACGGCACCGATGGTCTCCAGCGAGGTCTTCTGGCAGGCGCCGACGCTGACCGAGTCCTCCGTCCCGGTGGCCGCGACCGTCCAGCCCGCACGCCGGGCCAGGGCGGGAACCTGCTCGGCCGCGAGCAGGTGGGCCTCGAGGGGTGTGCGGCGCGCCGACTGGCCCCCCGGCACCGGCACCGGGATGAGCTTGTGCCGCCGGTGGGGAGCGGGCTTCCCGGCTGCGGACGCGGTGCCGGCCGGGTCCGCGGTCGGGGTGGCCGAGCTCGCGGCGGCGGTCGGTCGTGGCTGCCCGGTGGGGCCCTCGTGCTTGCCGGGGTGGTGGACCGGGGCGGAGGACAGGGGCTGGCTCGAGGAGCCGCAGCCGCTGGCGGCGAGGGCGAGCGCCACCAGGGTCAGCAGGGGGAGGCGGGGCACGTGTCGCATCGTAGGGAGGCGGGGCCTCGGGATCGTGGTACGACATGCGGCCCGGGGGTTACTCGTGGGTCGGTAGGGTGGGCCGGCAGCGGCCGCCTCCGGGAGGGGCCGGCGCAACACGTGGCAGGCGGGGCGAGAGGGGTGCAGGTGAGGGTGCGGCGCGGGTCCGCGGTGAGGACCGGACGTAGGCGGCGGAGCGGCGGTGTACGTCGGCTGCCCGTCGCCGCGACCGCGGTGGCCACCGCCGTGGTGCTGCTGCTCGCGGGCTGCGACTCCGGCGGCGCCGAGCCCGGACCGATCCTGCGCAGCGGCTCCGCCAAGCCCGAGCCGAAGACCCCGCTCACCTTCGGCGTCTTCGGTCCGGAGGAGGAGGTCTCCGCCTTCCAGGGCGTGGTCGACAACTTCAACGCGAGCTCGCAGGACAGCGAGGTCCGGCTCCGCTCGTGGTCCAGCCACGACGCCATGATGACCGACCTGCAGTCGGACGGATCGACCGCGAAGCTGCCCGATGTCTTCATGGTGTCCCGCGCCGACCTGGCCTGGCTGCAGGAGGACGGTCTCAACCAGCCGGTCGACGAGCTGCTCGACGAGCGCGGCGTCGACTTCGGCGACGGCTACTCCCGCGACGCCCTCGAGGCCTTCAGCGAGGACAACCGGCTCCAGTGCATGCCGTACGCCGTCTCGCCGATGGTCATCTACTACAACAAGCGGCTGGTCGACTTCGCGCGGATGCAGAACCACGACATCTCCGCCCCGGACCCCGAGAGCGAGAACCCCCGCTGGAACTTCGACCAGTTCACCGCTGCGGCGCAAGTTCGCCACCCGGCCGCGCAAGGGCACCCGCGGGGTCTACATCGAGCCGACCCTGACCGGGCTGGCGCCGTTCATCTACTCCGGTGGCGGGCAGGTCTTCGACGACGAGGAGCAGCCCACGTCGCTGGCCTTCTCCTCCGACGGGACGCGCAGCGCCCTCGAGCGCACCCTGCAGCTGCTCCGCGACCCGCACGTGACGCTGACCGAGAAGCAGCTCGCGAAGGCTCCGGCGCTGACGTGGTTCGAGCGCGGCCGGCTCGGGATGATCGCCGGTTTCCGGTCGCTGGTGCCCGAGCTGCGCCAGGTGCAGGGGCTGGACTTCGACGTGATCCCGATGCCGTCGCTCGACGGCGGGGCCACGGTCGGTGACATCACCGGGCTGTGCATGTCGGCCGACACCGCGAGCAGCCCGGAGGCCGCCGACTTCCTGGTCCACGCGCTCTCGACCGAGGCGGTGAGCCGGGTGGTCCGGTCGGGCTACCTGATGCCGGCCAACCTCGAGGTCGCCGCCTCCGACGACTTCCGGCAGCCGGGCCGGCTGCCCGACCACTCGGTGGTCTTCAGCAGCAGCGTGCGGACGCTGCGGGTGCCGCCGCTCATCGACTCGATGCCCGAGCTCGAGCAGGCCGTCTCCGGCAGCCTCGACGACCTGCTCAACGTGCCGGTCCTCGACCTCGAGGCGGTCACCGACAAGATCGACGAGGAGTCCCAGCCGGTGCTGGACCCCGGGAGCGCCACCGAGAGCCCCCAGTAGGTCGCGGTCCTCAGTCCTCCGAGGACCGTCCGTCGGAGGACTGCTCCTGCGGGGCCGGCGCCTCGGCCTCGAGGACGGCCGTGGTCAGGATCGGCGCGGTGAGCGCGATCTGCCAGCTCCGGGCGCCGTACGCCGCCAGCTGGGCGGCGATCTCGTCGAGCAGCGTCCCGGGCTCGCGGGTCCGCGGCGGCGCCCACAGGGTGCGTCGCAGGTAGTCCGGGGTCAGCAGGTTCTCCACCGGCATGCCGTGCTGCTCGGCGCGTCGCGCCATCTCCTCGCGGGCCAGCTGGAGCCGCCTGGCCGCGACCGGGTCCTTCTCGGCCCAGGCGCGGGGGAGCGGCGGCCCGTCGCCGCGGGGGGAGCGGGTCGGGAGCTGCTCCTCGGGCATCTCCTGGGCCTCGCGGAGCGCGGCCAGCCATCGGCCGACGTACCGCTCGGCGCCCCGGCCGTGGAAGCCGCGCGTCTTGAGCAGCGCGCCCCGCTCGCTGGGCATGGCCTGGGCGGCGGCCACGATCGCCGCGTCCGGGATGATCCGGCCCGGCGTCACGTCGCGCTGCTCGGCGATCTGGTCCCGGGTCTCCCACAGGGCGCGGACCGCGCCCAGCCCGCGGCGGCCCCGGACCCGGTGCAGGCCGGAGGTGCGCCGCCAGGCGTCCACCCGGGCGGGCTGCTCGAAGGTGCGGAGGTAGTCGAACTCCTGGCGCGCCCAGTCGTCCTTGCCCGCCGCGGCCAGCTCGGCGGCCAGGGCGTCGCGCAGCTCCACCAGCACCTCGACGTCGAGGGCGGCGTACTCCAGCCACGGCTCCGGGAGCGGGCGCGTGGACCAGTCCACGGCCGAGTGCTCCTTGGCGAGCCGGTAGCCGAGCAGCGTCTCGACCAGGGTGGCCAGCCCGACGCGGGGGTAGCCCAGCAGCCGTCCGGCCAGCTCGGTGTCGAACAGCGACGTCGGCCGGAGCCCCACCTCGTTGAGGCAGGGCAGGTCCTGGGTGGCGGCGTGCAGGATCCACTCGGTGCCTTCGAGCGCGTCCTGCAGCGGGGCCAGCGAGTCGAACGCGATCGGGTCGACCAACGCGGTGCCGGCGCCGTCGCGCCGCAGCTGGATCAGGTAGGCCCGGGAGGAGTAGCGGTAGCCGGACGCGCGCTCGGCGTCGATCGCCACCGGACCGGATCCGGCGAGCAGTGCGCGGCAGACCTCCTGCAGCGCGGCCTCGGTCTCGACCACGGGCGGCAGGCCGTCACGCAGGGTCAGCAGCGGCTTCTCGACCGGCGTCTCGTCCGACGTCTCCGCCGGCGTCTCCGCCGGCTGCCGTGGGTCGTCGTCGGGCGCGGCGGCGGAGCTGTCGGCATGAGGGGCCATGGAGGTCAGTGTCCCGGACCTCGCTGGCCGCGGCGACTCGGCATCACCGTCACGCCCTCGGGGACCGGCGGCAGGCCGACCGCGGTGCAGAGGAGCTCGCCCCAGGCCTCGACGTGCGGCGCGAGGTCGAGCGGCGCTCCGGCCGCGGCCGACGCGGCGGGCCGCGGGGACCACGAGGCGCGGATCTCGATCTGGGCGGTGCCGCCGTCCTCGGACATGCCTCCGAAGCTCTCGGTGGCGACCCGCGTGACGGTGCCGGACACGGCGGCGTACACCGCGCCGTGGGCCTCGAGGGCCTCGGTCAGCCAGCTCCAGCCGACGGCGGCGAGCAGCGGGTCGGTGATCAGCTCCAGGTCGATCTCGGCCCGGCTGTAGGCCACGAGCCGGAACGTGCCTTCCCACGCGTCGTTGCCGGCGGGGTCGTGGAGCAGGATGATCCGGCCGGTCCCGACGTCGATGTCGTCGACGGTCACGTCCGCCGACAGCGCGGCGGCGTACGGGGCGATCCGCTGCGGCGCCGGCATCTCCTCGCAGAAGACCTCCGGGCGCAGGCGCGCGGCATGCATGCTGCTCACCGCGTCCCTGAACTCGGGGGGAACAGCGCCCGCACCCGTTCCGGGGTGCGTCTCCTGACGGACGACCATGGGTTCACAGTAGGTCGGCGACCCCGTCTCGATGTGCGAACACGCCGGGTGACCTGCGAGGCTTCGTGTCGTGAGCAGCCGTCCCGACCTCTCCGAGAGCGCCTTCCTGAAGGCCGCGCGTGGCGAGCCGGTGCCGCACACGCCGGTCTGGTACATGCGGCAGGCGGGCCGCTCGCTGCCCGAGTACCTCCGCGTCCGCGAGGGCATCGGGATGCTCGAGTCGTGCATGGACCCCGAGCTGGTCGTGGAGATCACCATGCAGCCGGTGCGTCGGTACGGCGTGGACGCCGCGATCTTCTTCTCCGACATCGTGCTGCCGCTCAAGGCGGTGGGCGTCGACCTCGACATCAAGCCCGGCATCGGTCCCGTGGTCGCCGAGCCGGTCCGCACCCTGGCCGACGTGGAGGCGATCCCGGACCTCACGGCCGAGCACGTGCCGTTCATCACCGAGGCCGTCCGCGGCCTGGTGGGCGAGCTCGGGGGCACCCCGCTCATCGGTTTCGCCGGCGCGCCGTTCACGGTCGCGTCGTACCTCGTCGAGGGCGGTCCGTCGAAGGAGCACGCCAGGACCAAGGCGATGATGTTCGGCGCCCCGGACGTGTGGGACGCGCTGATGCGCAAGATCGCGGGCATCGCCGCGACGTACCTCGAGGTGCAGGTCGCCGCCGGCGCGAGCGCGGTGCAGCTGTTCGACTCCTGGGCCGGCGCGCTGACGCCCGACGACTACCGCGCCCAGGTGATGCCGCACTCCGCGGCGGTGCTGGAGCGGGCGGGCGCGCTGGGCGTGCCGCGGATCCACTTCGGGGTCGGCACCTCCAACCTGCTCACGCTGATGGGCGAGGCCGGCGCCGACGTGGTCGGGGTCGACTGGCGGACGCCGCTCGGCAACGCGATCCCGCTGGTCGGTGACCGCGCGGTGCAGGGCAACCTCGACCCGACGCTGGTGTTCGCGCCCACCGACGTGATGACGACCCGGGCCGCCGAGGTGATCGAGGCCGGCCGCGCCGCCAAGGGGCACGTCTTCAACCTCGGCCACGGCGTCATCCCCTCCACCGACCCGGACCAGCTCAAGCGGCTGACGGAGTTCGTGCAGGGCTACCCGCTGGGGTCCTAGGACTTCTTGCGCGTCGCCTTCTTGGCCACGGACTTCTTGGCCGCCGGCGCCTTCTTCGTCGGTCGCGCGGACCGCAGCCTCACCCGGACCGGCCGGCCCGGCTGCTGCTCGACGTCCACGAAGTTCTGGGCCCGGACCAGCTCGACGAGCTTCGGGTAGCCGTAGTTCCGGGGGTCGAACGACGGGTCGTTCCGGTTGATGTGGCTGCCGACCGCCGACAGCGCCGACCAGCCGTCCTCCTGGGACGTGGAGTTGAGGGCGGTCATCAGGATCCTGGTGAGGTCGGGGAGCGGCGTCGCGTCCTCGTCCTCCCCCTCGGTCCCGGCCGGTGCGGCCTCGTTCGCGTTGCCCAGGACCTCGAGGTAGATGAAGCGGTCGCAGGCGGCCACCAGGGAGGCCGGGGTACGCCGGCGGCCGAGGCCGATGACGGTCTTGCCGGACTCCCGCAGCCGGGTCGCGAGCCGGGTGAAGTCGCTGTCGCTCGACACGATCGCGAACGCGTCGAGGTTGCCGGAGTAGAGCAGGTCCATCGCGTCGATGATCAGTGCGGAGTCGGTGGAGTTCTTGCCCGAGGTGTAGGAGAACTGCTGGACGGGCTGGACCGCGTGGCGGTGCAGCTCCTCCTTCCACGGGGCCAGCTGCTGGGTCGTCCAGTCGCCGTAGGCGCGCTTGACCGTCGGCACGCCGTACTTGGCGAGCTCCTCGAGCAGTGCGCTCATGTGGCTGGCCGAGGTGTTGTCGGCGTCGATGAGGACGGCGAGTCGCGTGTTGGCTGGCACCCGGACAGCCTCGCACCTGCGGCGCGGGGGCGCAGGGTTTCCCCTGGTCGCCTCGGCTCAGGCGGCTTTGCTGGCGCAGTGTTGCCACCAGAGTCGGGCGATGCTGCGTTCGAGGGGGTCGGGGCTGGTGAGGGCGTCGATGTCGGCGGGGTCGGCGAGGTGGGTGCCGTGGGCGTCGACGATGCGGAGCAGTCCGTGGGGGGTGCGCCAGACCCAGGCGTCGGTGCCGATCTGGGCGACTCGGTAGCCGAGGTGGGTCTTGGCGCGGTGGCTGGTGCGGGTCAGGGGTGCGGCGTTGTGGTCGCCGGTCTGTTTCGGGGGGCCGGTGGGCCGGTAGGGGGTGGGGTGGTCCAGGTCGATGCGTTGGGCCATTCCGGTGATCCGGGTGGCGTGGGGTGCGGCCTCGGCGGGGGTTCGGAGTCGGGTGCGGTGCCGGATCGATTGGGGGTATTCGTAGCCGTCCACGGCGTGCCGGTCGGCCAGGTCGACCACGGGGGTGACGGTGACCCGGGTGTGGGCGAGCAGCGCGGTGACCTGTTCGAGCAGGTGCGGGCCGATGCCCTCGACCCGCGCGACGCCGGGGGTGCCGTCCAGGACGGTCTGGTGCAGGTGCACGAACAGCTGCACGCTCGGCGCCAGCCGGGTCAGGTCCACGCTGCGGAACAGGTCCAGCGCCCGCTGCGACAACCCGGTCGACCGGGACTCCGCGAGCCGTCGGCACAGCGGGTCGATCGGGTCCTCGGGTTCCTGGCGCGGGCGCTCCTCGGGACCAGGCTGCTCGGGACCGGGCTGCTCGGGATCGGCTTCGCTCGCGCCCTGTTCGGCTTCGTGGGCGGCCTCGAGGAGGAGCTGGAGGAGCTCGGCGGGGCGGGCCAGCCACCCGAACGCCAGGGCGCGGAGCTCGTCGCGGGTGAGGTCGTCGCCGGGGGCCTCGGGGCGCAGGTCGGGCCGGTCCGCGAGGAGGTCGGCGACCCGGTCCACGGTGGCGTCGATCCAGACCGCGTCCCCGGCGGCGACCCGGGCGATCACGGTGCGCAGCCCGTGCTCGTCGGTGCGCGAGAGGCCGACGTAGCGGCGCCGGTGCTCGGCCGCGACCCTCTCGGCGTGCCCGGCGGCATCGGCCTCGATGATCGCGGCCTCGGCGATCGCCAGCACCCGGCCCGGCGAGACCTTGCCGAGCACCGCGGCGACCGCGACGTCGACCAGCCCGACCGCCGTCAGCGGCAGGTCCCGGGTCTTGGCGGCGACCTTGCGGGCCACGAACGCGTCCCCGGCCAGCGCCTCCAGGCGGGCCCAGGTCCGCGGCAGCCGGTGCTGCAGGTCCAGCACGTCGGCCACCAGCGCCCGGGCGGACAGGGCGTGGGTCTGCCGGGCGATGCCCAGCTCGACGAAGCACAGCTCGCGGACCTTCGGGGTGCCCTCCCCGCCCGACCGCGACCAGCCGGTCCCCACCCGGCCGACCCCGCACCCACCCCGGGTCCTCCCGCGGGTCCGTCGAGTGCAGGGCCGCCCAGTGCGCCGCGACCCGCAGCTCGTCCAGCTCCACCCCACGCCGCCGCACCACCAGCCGCTCGGCGAACGCCAGCGTCTGCGTCGCATCGAGCGCGGCGTCGGCCGGCAGCGCGTCGAGCTCGGTGGTGGCCAGGTCCATACCTCATTCTATCGAATACATGTTCGAATAGACAAGGCTCTTTCCACACTTCTCCATGTCATCTCTCAGGACATCGGTGACAGTTCTGCATCAGGACGTGCGGTGACGGTTCTGGTGGTACTGGTGGTGACACTTCTGCCCAGAGGCTCGGGTGCACGCTCCCGTTCTCTGGCTGCCAGTGAACCCATCGATCCGCGTGTCCGCCTCGCAGCCCGTGACCCCGGATCCCGCTTCGCGTACATCGCCCTCGCTCGAGCGACGACCCCGGCGCGGCGTGCTCAACCTGCCGGCGTGGACGGCGTCGCGGGCCGGTGCCGGCGGCGGACGGCCCACAGCGCCGGCCGGGCCAGGGCGGCCAGGGCCAGCAGCACGACCGCGAACGGCAGCAAGGCACCGAGGGCGGTCGCCAGCCCGACCGCCACCGCGGTCAGGCCGTGCCAGCCGGCGGACAGGCCGGCGAGGAAGCCGGTGCGGTCCTCGTGCTTCCGGGGCGCCGCGTGGTGCGCCTTGTCGATCTCCACGGTGATCGTGGCCAGCGAGGTCTGGTCGGCGAGGTAGGCCGACTGCTGCTCCAGGGAGTCCAGCGCGGCCTGGCGCTGCGCCAGCTCGTTCTCGATGAGGACGATGTCGCGCAGGTCCTGGGCGCGGCTCAGCAGCTTCTCGACCCGGCGCACGCTGTGGCGCTGTGCGCGTAGCCGGACCCGGGTGTCGATGACCTTGGTCGTCACGTCCTTGGTGTCGGAGCTGGCGTAGGCGAGCTCGGCGACGCCGCGCAGCGCGTCCATCGCGTCGACGAAGTCCGCGGACGGGACGCGCACGACGAGGTTCGCGCTGACGACCCGACCGTCGTCGTCGGAGTCGGTCCGGTCGGCGGTGACCTCGCCGTCGTACCGGTCGACCAGGCGGCGTACGTCGATCCGGGCGTCGGCGACGTCGGGTGCGCGCAGGACGACGCTGCCGTGGGAGATCTCCGCGCGCTGCTGGACCTGCGAGCCCGCGTCGTTGCCCTCCGAAGCGACTGCCTCCGCCTTGGCGCCTGCCGGAGCCGGTGCATCGGCGCCGGCGGCCGAACGGTCCGCGGCGCCGTTCGTCGCGCCGATGTCGGACGAGCCGGTGTCGGACGAACCCGTGTCGGACGAGCCGGTGCCGGAGCAGCCGGAGAGCAAGGAGCCCGTGAGGAGACAGCCGGTCGCGACCAGCGCAACGGTCGCCCGGCGGGGGCGTGACGTGGGAGTCATGTGTTCTGGGACGTGGGCCCGGCCGGGTCGGTTCCACGTGGGTCCTACGCTTGCCCGGTGAGTCCTGAGCAGCGCCGCGTGGTCGTGGTCGGGGGCGGCATCGCCGGTCTCACCGCTGCGCACGACCTCGCGACCGCGGGGCACGACGTACTCCTGCTGGAGGCGTCGCCGCAGGTCGGCGGCAAGCTGCGCCGCCACCCGGTCGCCGGGGTCCTGGTCGACGTCGGGGCCGAGGCGATGCTGAACCGGCGTCCCGAGGGCGTCGAGCTGGCCGTCTCGGCCGGCCTGGAGGTCGAGCACCCGGCGGTGGTCTCGTCGCGGATCTGGACCCGCGGCGCGCTCCGGCCGCTGCCGCGGTCGCTGATGGGGGTGCCGCTCGACCTGGGCCAGCTGGCCGCCTCCGGGGTGCTCTCCGAGGCCGGCCTCGCGCGGGCCCGGCGGGAGCCGGAGCTGCCGCCCGAGGCGATCGACGGCGACGTGTCGGTGGGCGACCTGGTGGCGCGGCGCTTCGGCGACGAGGTCACCGACGTCCTGGTCGAGCCGCTGCTCGGGGGGGTGTACGCCGGCCGGGCCCGCGAGATCTCCGCGCGCGCCGCCGTGCCGCAGCTGGTCGCCTACGCCGAGCGCGGCTCCCTGCTCGAGCAGGCCTCCGCGATCCCGCCGAGCTACGACCTGCCGGTCTTCGCGGGGATCCCCGGCGGCATGGGCCGGCTCCCCGAAGCGCTGGCGTCCGGTCGCTTCGAGGTGCGCACCGGGGTGACCGTGCGAGCGCTGCGACGGGCCGCCGAGGGCTTCGTGCTGGTCGTCGGCCCGACGAACGCCGAGGCGGTGGTCGCGGCCGACGCCGTCGTGCTCGCCACCCCGGCCGCGCCGACCTCCCGGCTGCTCGGGGAGGTCGCGCCCACCGCGGCGGCCGAGCTGGCGGCGGTGGAGTCCGCGTCGGTGGCGGTGGTGACGCTGGCGTTCCGGGCCGGGGAGCTGCTCTCGACCGGCGCGCTCGGCGGGGAGACCCCGGGCTCCGGCTTCCTGGTGCCCCCGAACGAGGGGCGCCGGATCAAGGCCTCGACCTTCTCCTTCGCGAAGTGGGGATGGGTCCGCAGGGCGGGCCGCGGCGCACTCGGAGGCGACGACGTGGTCCACCTGCGCACCTCGCTGGGACGGCACCGCGAGGAGACCGCCCTGCAGGCGTCCGACGAGGAGCTGGTCGTCTCGTCGCTGGCCGACCTGGGTGAGGCGATCGGGCTGACGGCCCGCCCGGTCGACTCCCACGTGCAGCGCTGGGGCGGCGGTCTGCCGCAGTACGCCCTCGGCCACCTCGACCGCGTCGCGCGGGTCCGGGCCGCCGTCGCGCAGGTTCCCGGTCTCGCGGTCTGCGGCGCGGCGTACGACGGGGTCGGCATCCCGGCCGTCATCGCCTCCGCCCATCGCGCCGCCCGAGAGGCCGACTCGGCGCACGAGCGCACGGGTGGCCGGATAGACCAGGTCTGCCGGTTTGTCCCTGTCCGCCGGGACAACCGGCCCGGCACGGTCAGGTCATCGACAACCGCCCTCGCGAAGGGAAACCCGATGACCACCCACGTCACCACCCACAACCCCGTGCGCGCCGACGTGCACGACACCGCGAGCCCCGAGATCCGGACCAGCCCGCGGACGCGCCCCTCCCGCACCTGGGCGCTCGCCGGCATCGGCTCGGCGCTGCTGGGGGCCGGCAGCATCGTCACCACCTCGATGGTCGACTCCGTCTACCTGGAGAAGTTCGAGGGCACCACGGACGGGATCGCCGCCGACCTGCAGGACAAGGCGCCGGTGATGTTCGCCTACCACTCCCTCGCCATGACGGGCGCGATGCTGATGGTCGTCTTCGCGGCCGGGCTGTTCCGCCGGCTGCGCACGGCGATGCCGGACAGCATCGGACCGACCCTCGCGTTCGCCGGGCTCCTCGGCACCGCGGTGGTCTCGGTGCTCAACGCCGTGCGAGCCGCGCACGCCGGCGGCATGGTCTTCGGCGCCGCGCTGGCGAGCCGGGTGGCCGACCTGTTCACGGGGCGCGCCGCGAAGGCCGACGCGCCCTTCCCCGAGCTCACCGATCGCGAGCGCACGGTGCTCGACCTGATCGCCGCGGGGCGGTCCAACGACGCGATCGCGCGGGAGATCCACGTCTCCTCCAAGACGGTGCGCAACGTCGTCTCCTCGATCTACACCAAGCTGCACGCGCCGGACCGGGCCGCGGCCATCAGCAAGGCACGGGAGGCCGGCCTCGGCCGGTCTTGAGCGCGCGTCACAATGGGGGCATGAGCACGAAGCCCACGTCCAAGGCCGCCCGGGTCCGCGAGATCAACGAGTCCATCCGCTACACGATGTGGTCGGTCTTCCGGCTCGCCGACGTCCTCGGCGACGAGGCCGACCGTGCGGCCGAGGGTGCCGAGGTCGAGAAGCTCTTCGCCGAGCTCGCCGAGAACGACGTGGTCGTGCGCGGCGTGTACGACGTCAGTGGGCTGCGAGCCGACGCCGACGTGATGGTCTGGTGGCACGCGGCCACCTCCGAGGAGCTCCAGGCGGCCTACCACCGCTTCCGTCGTACGGCGTTCGGTCGCCGCCTCGCGCCGGTCTGGTCGCAGATGGCGCTGCACCGGCCCGCGGAGTTCAACAAGAGCCACGTGCCGGCGTTCCTCGATGACGAGGAGCCCAAGGACCACCTCTGCGTCTACCCCTTCGTGCGGTCCTACGAGTGGTACCTCCTCGACGACGAGGAGCGCCGCCGGATGCTCGCCGAGCACGGCAAGATGGCCCGCGGCTACCCCGACGTCCGCGCGAACACCGTCGCCAGCTTCGCCCTCGGCGACTACGAGTGGATGCTCGCCTTCGAGGCCGACGAGCTCTACCGGATCGTGGACCTGATGCGTCACCTGCGCGCCTCCGACGCCCGCCGGCACGTGCGCGAGGAGGTGCCGTTCTACACCGGTTCCCGAGTCGGGGTCGCCGACCTCGTCGAGCGGCTGCCCTGACCACGGTGGAACCGCTCGGGTCGGTGCGACGTCCGACCCGCATGAAGCTCGCGCTCGTCCTGTTCCTCCTGGTGCTCGCCACCGCGTGCGGCACCGACACTGCAGACACGGCCCTCGACCCCGCAGGCACGCCCTCCAGCACCGGCACTCCCGGTGGGGGCGCCACCAGCCGCATCCCGCCGGCGGTGCACGGAGAGGTCACCACGCGGATGCTCGCGACCGTGATGGACACCGGACGCCCCGAGCTGTGCCTGGGCCCGGTCGCGGAGTCCTACCCGCCGCAGTGCAGCGGGATCCCGTTGCGGGGCTGGGACTGGGCCGAGCACGAGCACCAGTTCGAGAGGTCCGGCGACGTGCGCTGGGGGCTCTTCGCCGTCACCGGCACCTTCGACGGCACCACGATGACCGTGACCGGCGCGGTCCCAGCGGCGGCCTACGACCCCGCAGGCCCGCCCGGCGAGCCCGGCCCGACCGGTGACGCCGGTCTCGCCGGACCCCAGCAGCAGGAGATCCAGCGCAAGGTCGAGGCGCACCCGTTCGCCGGGACGCTCAGCGTCTACGCCACGCCCGGCGGGATCGTCGCCGAGGTCATCCACGACGACGGGTCGCTCCAGGAGCAGGCCGACGCGGCGTACGGGTCCGGTGTCGTCGCGGTCCGCTCGATGCTGGTGCCCGTCAACGACTGAGCCGCACGCCCGGTCAGTCCTTGGGCTCGAGGGTCAGGCTGATCGAGTTGATGCAGTAGCGGTCGCCGGTGGGGGTGCCGTAGCCGTCGGGGAAGACGTGGCCGAGGTGCGACCCGCAGTTGGCGCACCGGACCTCCACCCGGTTCATGCCGTGGGACTTGTCCTCGAGGTACTCGATCGTGTCGCTGATCGGTTGGTAGAACGACGGCCAGCCGCAGCCGGAGTGGAACTTGGTGTCGGACTCGAACAGCTTGGCCTGGCAGGCCTTGCAGCGGTAGACGCCCGTCGTCTCGGTGTCGGTGTACTCGCCGCGGAACGCCGGCTCGGTGCCCGCCTGACGCAGCACGGCGTACTCCTCGGGCGAGAGCTCCTCGCGCCACTGCTCGTCGGTCTTGTCCACCTGGTAGGCCATGCATACAACCGTAGGCGGGCGGGCAAGAAGTGTGGCGTACGCCACCGTGACCCCCGGGCTGGGAGCCGGTTGACGTATTCAGAGAACAAATGTTCACTGAAGTCTCGACAGGCTCCGAACCAAGGGGGATGCATGGCGTCCGGCAGCACCATCTCGTGGGACCGCGTCCGCGAGGCAGGCTCGAAGCTCACCACCCCGCTGCACCCCGACGACTACCTGCGGCTGCTCAACCCGCTGTGGAGTGCCCGCGAGCTGCGCGGCCGGGTCGAGGAGGTCATCCCGGAGACCGACGACGCCGCGACCCTGGTGATCAGGCCGGGCTGGGGCTGGCACTACGACCACCGCCCCGGGCAGTACGTCGGGATCGGCGTGCAGGTCGACGGGAAGTTCCAGTGGCGGTCCTACTCGGTCAGCTCGCCGCCGCGGCGCCGGGGCCGGACCATCTCGATCACCGTGCGGGCGATGCCCGAGGGGCTCCTCTCGGCACACCTGGTCAAGGGGCTGGCGCCCGGCACGATCGTGCGGCTGGCGCTGCCGGAGGGCGACTTCGTCCTCCCGGACCCGCCGCCGGCGAGGATGCTGTTCCTGGTCGGCGGCAGCGGCATCACCCCGGTGATGGCGATGCTGCGGACCCTGGACCGGCGCTCCCGAGAAAACGGCAGAGCCATGCCCGACGTCGTCCTCCACTACTCCTCGCCGACGCCCGATCGGATGATCTTCCGCGACGAGCTGGCCGCGCTGGAGGAGCGCCACGACTCGCTCACGATCCACCGGCTGCACACCGACGTCGACGGGATGCTCGACCTCACCACCTTCGACGGGCTCTGCCCCGACTGGCGGGAGCGCGAGACCTGGGCCTGCGGGCCGGGCCCGATGCTCGACGCGATCAGCGAGCACTTCGAGGGCGCGGACCTCGCGGACCGGCTGCACCTCGAGCGCTTCTCCCTCGAGCTCGGCGGTGACGGCGGCGAGGGCGGCACGATCACCTTCCGCAACTCCGGCAAGAGCATCGACGCCGACGGCGCGACCACGGTGCTCGAGGCCGGCGAGCAGGCCGGTGTCGGGATGCCGTACGGCTGCCGGATGGGCATCTGCCACACCTGCACGCTGACGCTGGTCTCCGGGACCGTGCGCGACCTGCGCAACGGGACCGCGTTCGACCAGCCGAACGAGCAGGTGCAGACCTGCGTCACCGCGGCCGTGGGCGACTGCACGCTCGACATCTGACCAACTTCGCACCTCAACCAACGGAGGAACCGATGGCCATCTCGGACGTCAAGGAGTACACCCACCTCACCGTCGAGGAGGTCGAGCAGCTCGGCCGAGAGCTCGACGCCATCCGCGCCGAGATCGAGGAGTCCCGGGGCGCCTCGGACGCGGCGTACATCAACCGGCTGATCAAGGTGCAGCGCGGCCTTGCCGCGGCGGGCCGGGTCACGCTGATGGCCGGGACGCAGTCCAGGCGGACCCGCAAGCCCGCCCTGGTCGCGGGCGCCGCGCTGCTCGGGGTGGCCAAGATCCTCGAGAACATGGAGATCGGCCACAACGTCATGCACGGCCAGTGGGACTGGATGAACGACCCCGAGATCCACTCCAGCAACTGGGAGTGGGACACCGCGCAGCCGGCCGAGCAGTGGAAGCACTCCCACAACTACGTGCACCACCAGTTCACCAACGTGCTCGGCTACGACAACGACATCGGGTACGGCATCCTCCGGATGGCCCGCGAGCAGAAGTGGCACCCGGCCAACCTCGGCCAGCCCGTCTACAACGCGCTGCTGGCGACGCTCTTCCAGTGGGGCGTGGCGCTGCACGACCTCGACCTCGAACGGATCCGCAAGGGCGAGAAGGACCCGAAGGAGATGAAGCGGCAGCTGCGCCAGATCGGGCGCAAGGGCCGCAACCAGATCCTCAAGGACTACGTCGTCTACCCGGCCCTGTCGGGCAAGCAGTGGAAGTCGACGCTGACGGCCAACATGACCGCCAACCTGGCGCGCAACCTGTGGTCCTACGTGATCATCTTCTGCGGCCACTTCCCGGACGGTGCGATGCACTTCACCGAGGAGGAGATCGAGGACGAGACCCGCGCGGAGTGGTACCTGCGCCAGATGCTGGGCTCGGCCAACTTCGACGGCGGACCGCTGCTGCACATCCTCGCGGGCAACCTCGGCTTCCAGATCGAGCACCACCTGTTCCCGGACCTGCCGAGCAACCGGTACGCCGAGATCTCGGAGAAGGTGCGCGCGCTCTGCGAGAAGTACGACCTGCCGTACACCACCGGCCCGCTGCACCAGCAGTACGGCCAGGCGCTGCGGACGATCATCAAGCTCTCGGTCCCGAACGGCTGGACCACCAGCAACGACCCGGCCCCGCCGGAGCGTCCGGACACCGCGAACGAGCCCGCGCTGGACCGCAGGCGCAAGTCGGACGACGAGCGTCCGCCGCGGCGCACCGAGCTGGGGGCGTGGACCCGCAGCCCGCAGGAGCGGAGGCACGGCTGATGGACCCGGCACCACGAGCCTTCTCCGAGCTGCCGCGCGACCCCGAGCTGGGGCTGCCGGTGCCGTTCGCCTGCGGCACCAGCGGGTACGGCGGGCCGCGGCACGGCGGCGCACCCACCGTCCGGGCACTGGACGGCCGCCGGGTGACCCAGTGCGCGCTGTCGCGGGTCTGCGGGGTGTGCGGGGCCGGCCTCGGCCGGCCGATCGCGTTCCTCGGCAGCCAGCAGGAGGCCGACCGCAACGCCTTCCACTTCCCGCCGGCCCACGTCGAGTGCGCGGAGTCGCTGCTCGCGTCCTTGGCCGGCAGCACCCTGCCGGTGCTCGGCCAGGACGAGCCGGTGAGCTCGTGGGTGCTGGTCACCACGGCCGCCTTCGAGTACGTCCGCGCGGCCAGCGAGGACCTGGACCGGCGCCCGACCTTCCAGCCGCACGCCCTCCTCGCCGGCTGACCAACCCGCCCGGTGGTCGAGCGTCGTCGAGATCGGTGGTGTCCGGTGGTCGAGCAGCGAGCGCCAGCGAGCGTCGTCGAGACCCGGTGAGCAGAGGACTGTCCACAGCAAGCCTCGCCGTTGTTTTCAGGCTCGCCCGCACGGGCAGTCGTGCCACATGACTGCTTGGACCTACATCCTTCAGGTGCGCCGACGGCTCCTACTACGTCGGCAGTACCACCGACCTGGAACGTCGGGTGGCCCAGCACGACGCGGGGATGGGCGCTGCCTACACCAGCCCACGGCGCCGTCGCCCGGTGACGCTCGTCTGGGCGCGACAGTTCGACCGCGTGGACGACGCGTATCGGTACGAGAAGCAGATCCAGGCCTGGGGCAGGGCGAAGCGGGAAGCGCTCATCGACGGGCGGCTGGACGCTCTCCCCGGGCTGGCGAGAGGACGGTGTCGACGCCCTCTCGCGCCGGACACTGAGCAGGAGGGCAGTGTGTGACGGGTGTGTGCATCGGCTCACCGGGTCTCGACGACGCTCGCTGGCGCTCGCTGCTCGACCTACGGGGGCTACGGGTCTCGACGACGCTCGCTGGCGCTCGCTGCTCGACCTACGGGGGCTACGGGTCTCGACGACGGTCAGGCCTTGGCGGCCTTCGCTGCTCGACCGACGCCCGACGTTCCAGCCCTCGATCCTCCACGAAAGCGTCGCCGGCTGACCCGACCCGACTAGGTTGGGGCCATGCCCAAGCCAGCCGCTGCCGAGGTCGACGCCGGGGGGCGCGCCGTCCGCGTCTCGAGCCCGGACCGGGTGATCTACCCGGCGACCGAGTCGACGCCCGAGGTCACCAAGCTGATGGTGGCGGAGTACTTCGCGAGCGTCGGCGACGGGCTGATGCGGGCGCTGCGCGACCGGCCCACGGCGCTGGAGCGGTGGCCGGCCGGCGTGCTGCCGGGCATCAAGCTCGCCACCGGACGGCCGGGGGAGAAGGCCGACGCGTTCTACCAGAAGCGGGTGCCCAAGGGAGCACCCGACTACCTGGAGAGCGTGGAGGTGACGTTCCCGTCCGGGCGGACCGCCGACGAGGTCTGCCCGACCGAGATCGCGGTGCCGGTGTGGGCCGCGCAGATGGGCACGCTCACCTTCCACCCCTGGCCGGTGCGACGCAGCGACGTGGACCGGCCCGACGAGCTGCGCATCGACCTCGACCCGCAGCCGGGCACCTCGTTCCGCGACGCGGTGCGGGTCGCCGGGGTGGCCCGTGAGCTGCTCGAGGAGCTCGGCATCCGGGGCTACCCGAAGACCTCCGGCAACCGCGGGGTGCACGTCTTCGTGCGGATCGAGCCGCGCTGGGAGTTCACCGACCTCCGCCACGCCGCGATCGGCTTCGGCCGGGAGCTGGAGAAGCGCGACGACGGGGTGACCACCCAGTGGTGGAAGGAGGAGCGCGGCGAGCGGGTCTTCGTCGACTTCAACCAGAACTGCCGCGACCGGACCATCGCGTCGGCGTACTCCCTGCGCCCGATCGCGGGTGCCCCGGTCTCCACGCCGATGACGTGGGAGGAGCTGGCCGAGGTCGAGGACCCCTCCGGCTTCAACCTCTTCACCGTCCCCGACCGGCTGGCCTCGGGAGGCGACCCGTGGGCGTCGATCGACGACGTGCACCACGACCTGACCCCGCTGCTGGAGCTGTGGGAGAGCTCCGAGGGCGGCGAGATGAACTACCCGCCGGACTATCCGAAGATGCCCGGCGAGCCGCCCCGGGTGCAGCCGAGCAAGAAGGTCGAGTCGCACTGGGACGTCGACGGCAACCGGATCGAGTCGTGACCGAGGACCAGCGTGCCGCCCGCAACCCGGGGGAGCCGGCGAAGGCGGGGGAGCCCGGCGCGGCCCGGTGGGCGGCGTACCTCGACTGGGTCCGTGAGGAGATCGTCGACGGCGTGCTGGCCCTGGGCCCCGAGGAGCGGCGCGCGACGCGGCTGGCTTCCGGCTGGACGCCCCTCGAGCTGCTGTCGCACGTGCTGCACATGGAGCAGCGGTGGTTCGTGTGGGGCTTCCTCGGCGAGCAGGTCGACGAGCCCTGGGGCGACTGGACGGTCGACGAGCCGTGGGACGAGGACGCCGAGGGACGCTGGTACGTCCCGCTCGGGACCACGGCCGAGGAGCTCGTCGAGCGGCTGCGCCGGATCGGGGAGCGGACCCGGGAGGTCCTGCGCGACTTCGACCTGTCGGCGAAGGCGTCACCCGGCGGAAGGTTCGCGGCGGACCCGCCGACGCTGGAGTGGATCTGCTTCCACGTGCTGGCGGAGTACGCACGGCACGCCGGCCACCTCGACATCGCCGTCGAGCTGGCGGGCGGTCACGTCGGCGAGTGACCGGTCAGAGGCCGGTGATGCCCTCGCTGCCGTAGCCCTCGGCCTGCTCGTCGAAGTTCTCGTGCTCGAGCAGGTGCAGGACCGGGACGCCGATCTTGCGGCGAGCCCGGGACGTCCAGTCGACGTGGAAGAACTCGGCGACCACGTGCGGTCGGGTGAGGATGATCGCCTCGCGCCCGTCGACCCGCTTGACCTCCGCGGTCAGCGCCTCGATCGGCGGCTCGCCGCAGACCCGGCCCTCGGCGGTCGCGCCGGTGGCCCGCAACGCGGCCAGGGTCGTGGTGAGGTCCTCGCTGGACCGCTCCTGGCAGTCCTTGCGGACGGCCTCGAGGTCGACGTCGTTCATCGCCATGGCGGGGGAGGTCAGCACCTCGCCGGCCGAGAGCGAGCCCATCGCGGACTCGATGCGCGCCGCGGCGTCCTCCAGGGGCAGCAGCACGTGGTAGAAGACGGTCTCGTCGAGTCCCTCGTGCAGCGAACGGACCTGGGCGGCGTCGGCGGCCGAGAGCGGTTGCTCGACGAGAAGCACGACGTGGTAGGTCTCGGTGTTGATCTCACTCATCGCCATTGCCTCCCGGCAGCTCGTTGACACCCAAAATCCTAGCGAGGTCGTAGCCCACCGGCTCCTCCAACTGGTCGTATCCGCACGATTCCGGGTCGCGGTCGGGGCGCCAGCGCTTGAACTGGGCGGTGTGCCGGAAGCGGCGGCCCTCCATGTGGTCGTACTTCACCTCGAGCACCAGGTCCGGGCGCAGCGGCGTGAAGGAGAGGTCCTTCCCCGCGCTCCAGCGGCTCTGGGTGCCCGGCACCCGGTCGGGGTTGGCGATCGCCCACTCCTCCCACTCGCCCCACGGGTGCTCCGCGATCGGGCAGACCAGCGGCTGGAGCTCGGCGATCAGCTCGGCGCGACGCTTCTCGGTGAAGCTCGCGCTGACGCCCACGTGCTGCAGCTTGCCGTCGGCGTACAGGCCCGAGCAGCAGGCTGCCGAGCAGCGGCCGCTCGGGCGTCGAGGTCTTGTGCTCGCGGTAGCCGGCGACCACGACGTCGGCGGTGCGCTCGTGCTTGATCTTCAGCATGGTGCGGGCGTTCGGCTGGTACGTCGCGTCCAGCGGCTTGGCGACCACGCCGTCGAGCCCGGCGCCCTCGAAGTGGTGGAACCAGTCCTCGGCCACGGACGGGTCGGTGGTGGTGCGGGTCAGGTAGCAGGGGCCGGTGAGGCCACCCAGCGCCTCCTCCATCACCTGCCGGCGCTCGGCGAACGGGCGGTCGACGTACGACGTGTCGCCCAGCGCCAGCAGGTCGAAGGCGACGAACGCGGCCGGCGTCTTCTCGGCCAGCATGTCGACGCGCGACTTCGCCGGATGGATGCGCTCCTGCAGGGTCTCGAACTCGAGCCGGTCGCCGTGCTCGCTGGGCAGCGCGACGAAGAGCTCGCCGTCGAGCACGCAGCGCTCCGGCAGCTGCTCGCGGACGGCGGCCACGACCTCGGGGAAGTAGCGGGTCAGCGGCTTGGTGTTGCGGCTGGTGAGCTCGACCTCGTCGCCGTCCTTGAAGACGAGGCAGCGAAAGCCGTCCCACTTGGGCTCGAAGCTCAGCCCGCCGACCTTCGCGGGGTCCGGGATGCCCGCGACGGACTTCGCGAGCATCGGCTGCACGGGCGGCATCACGGGCAGGTCCACGGGGAGACCCTAGCCCCGGCACCCCCGAGCCGGACTGGTGATCCGTCCCCAGTATCGGGGAGACCGCACGCTCGGCCACCCCATGGCACCCCCCAGGAAGAACTACCTTCGCCGATGTCTTGGCTCACGTCCCCGCCGCAGTCGGTGGCACGAGCGAACAACTACGAGGGGGAAGTTGCATGACTGTCAGAGAAGTGATGAACAGCCGAGCCGGAGCGGTGATCGGCGCGGCGATGGTCCTGGTGACGCTGGGTGGTGTGGGCGGCGCCTTCGCGGCCACCCAGATCACTTCGAAGGACATCAAGGACGAGACCATCAAGAAGCGCGACATCGGTACCGGCGCCGTGGGGTCCGACGAGGTCCGGGACGGCACGCTCGGTCTGCGCGACATGAACAACTGGACGCGCAACCACGTCGGCCAGCCCGGCCCGCAGGGGCCGCAGGGTCCGCAGGGCCCGGCGGGTGCGCAGGGTGAGAAGGGCGAGAAGGGCGACCGACCGGTGCCACCGGCGCGGCAGGTCCGGCGGGTCCGGCGGGCCCGGCGGGTCCGGCGGGTCCGAAGGGGGACACGGGCGCGACGGGCCCGCAGGGCGAGAAGGGTGCCACCGGCGCGGCTGGTCCGGCCGGCCCGAAGGGCGACACCGGCGCGACAGGCCCGGCGGGTCCGGCGGGTACGCCCGGCATCGCCAGCATCGTGGTGAAGAAGACCCGCACCGCGGTCGGCTGGGACTCCAATGGTCGCCAGTCGATCCGCGCGCAGTGCGCTCCCGGACAGATCGCGCTCGGCGGAGGCTTCTCCAGCGATCCGACTGCGGCGGGGCAGATCGACATCGTCACCTCCGACCCGATCTTCGTGAACGCGACGGGCGGCGAGGACGAGGCCGACGGCAGAACCGCCAACGCCTGGGAGGTCGAGGGCTACTACACGGGTGAGGGCCACGTGATGGTGAGCGCCTGGGCGATCTGCGCCACCCTCGGGTAACCACCGCTGGTCCTGGCAGGGACGAAGGAGGGTCGGGCTTGATGCCCGGCCCTCCTTCGCGCTGTCCGGCCGCCGGGACGTCGTACGAGTGGGCCGCCGGCGCGGCCAGTTCGTATGACACCCGGTGGTGACAAGTAGCCTGTGGCCGTCATCCCCGGTGGGGGTGCAATCCCCGGTTGGTCTGCCGGCAGGGCCCGCCTGACTTTGAATCAGGACTAGCGACGTAGGTTCGACTCCTACCCGGGGAGCATGGCCAACGCTCGACCCCACAACCTGACCGTCATCGTCCTCGCCGCCGGCGGGGGCACCCGGATGAAGTCGAAGACCATGAAGGTGCTCCACCCCGTCGGTGGGCGCAGCATGATCGGTCACGTCCTGACCGCGGTCCGCGAGATCGAGCCCGAGCGCATCGTGGCCGTCGTCGGGCACCAGCGCGAGCAGGTCGGCCCGCACATCCAGGAGCTGGTGCCGGACGCCGTGCTGGCGGTCCAGGAGACGCAGGACGGCACCGGGCACGCCGTACGGGTGGCGGTCGAGGCCGCGGGCACGACCAGCGGCACCGTGCTCGTGGTCACCGGCGACACCCCGCTGCTCCGCGGGGACAGCCTGCGCGCCTTCGCCGAGGAGCACGAGGCTGCCCAGCGGGCGGTCAGCATCCTGAGCGGCCTGGTGCCGGAGCCCTTCGGCTACGGCCGGATCGTCCGCAACGACGAGGGTGACGTCGAGGGGATCGTCGAGGAGAAGGACGCCACGACCGCCCAGCGCGAGATCCGCGAGATCAACTCGGGGATCCTCGCCTTCGACGCGGAGTTCCTGCTCGAGGCGCTGCCGAAGATCGGCAACGACAACGCCAAGGGCGAGTACTACCTCACCGACACCGTCCAGCTGGCGCGCGACGCGGGCCTCACCGTCGGCGCCCACGCCATCGACGACGTGATGCAGACCGAGGGCGCCAACGACCGGGCCCAGCTGGCCGATCTCGGTCGGGAGCTGAACCGTCGCATCGTCACCCGCTGGATGCAGGACGGCGTGACCGTGATGGACCCCGCCACCACCTGGATCGACGCCGACGTGGTCCTCGCCCCGGACGTCACGATCCTGCCCGGCACCCAGCTGCTCGGCGCGACGGTCGTGGCCGAGGACGCCGTGATCGGTCCCGACTGCACCCTCAAGGACTGCGAGATCGGATCCGGGGCGCGCGTGGTGCGTGCGCACGCGGAGCTGGCCGTGATCGGTGAGGGAGCCAACGTCGGCCCGTTCTCCTACCTGCGACCCGGCAGCGAGGTCCGCGCCCGCGGCAAGATCGGCGCCTTCGTCGAGACCAAGAACTCCGTGATCGGCGAGGGGGCGAAGGTGCCGCACCTCTCCTACGTCGGCGACGCGGAGATCGGTGAGGGTGCCAACATCGGTGCCGGCACCATCGTCGCCAACTACGACGGCGTCAAGAAGCACCGCACCAAGGTCGGGCGGCACGCCAAGACGGGCTCCAACAACACCTTCGTCGCCCCCGTGGAGATCGGGGACGGGGCCGGGACCGCAGGCGGCACCGTCGTACGCGAGGACGTGCCGCCGGGGGCCCTCGCGGTGTCCAGCGGGCCCCAGCGCAACCTCGAGGGCTGGGCCCAGCGCAAGCGCCCCGGCACCCCCCAGGCCGAGGCGGCGGCCGCGGCGACCGCGCAGGGACCGGAGGGTGAACGAGACGTGTCTCACGACGAGCGGTCCGGAGTTGGGCAGACCGGCTCCGGTGAGGAACAATCCTGAACGCACCAGTTCGGCGACTCAGGAGCTGACCCCCCGTGACCGGAATGAAGCGGACCACCGAGAAGAACCTCATGGTCTTCAGCGGACGGGCTCACCCAGGGCTCGCCCAGGAGGTCGCCAGCCTGCTGGGGACCGACCTCGTGCCGCAGTCGGCGTACGAGTTCGCGAACTCCGAGATCTACGTCCGCTACGAGGAGTCCGTCCGCGGGTGTGACGCCTTCGTGATCCAGAGCCACACGGCTCCGATCAACGAGTGGATCATGGAGCACCTGATCATGGTCGACGCCCTGAAGCGGGCGAGCGCCAAGCGGATCACCGTGGTCATGCCCTTCTACGGCTACGCGCGCCAGGACAAGAAGCACCGCGGCCGCGAGCCGATCTCGGCCCGTCTGATGGCCGACCTGTTCAAGACCGCCGGCGCCGACCGGCTGATCACGGTCGACCTGCACGCCGACCAGATCCAGGGCTTCTTCGACGGCCCGGTCGACCACCTGATGGCGCTGCCGATCCTGGCCGACCACGTCAAGGAGAAGTACGGCGACCAGCGGCTCGCCGTGGTCTCCCCGGACGCCGGCCGGATCAAGGTCGCCGAGCGCTGGTCGGCCCGCCTCGGTGGCGCCCCGCTGGCCTTCATCCACAAGACCCGCAACATCGACCGGCCCAACGAGACCATGGCCAACCGGGTGGTCGGCCACGTCGAGGGCCGGATCTGCGTGCTGGTGGACGACATGATCGACACCGGCGGCACGATCGTGAAGGCAGCCGAGGCCCTGATGGCCGACGGCGCCGCCGGGGTGGTCATCGCCGCGACCCACGCGATCCTCTCCGACCCCGCCGTGGACCGGCTCAAGAACAGCCCCGCCAGCGAGGTCATCGTGACCAACACGCTGCCGATCCCGGCCGAGCGGGAGTTCGACAAGCTCACCACGCTGTCGATCGCGCCGCTGGTCTCGCGGGCGATCCGCGAGGTCTTCGAGGACGGCTCCGTTACCTCCATGTTCGACGGCCACGCCTGATCAGCGCCGCCCGGGACGCACGCTGGCCGCGTTGTCGTCGGTCGACGGCCCGCTTCGCTCAAAGGCCGCCTTCCCTCCTCCGCCTTGCCATCGCCCGCCCCGGCCGACGCTGATCGTCGGTGGTCGAGCAGCGACCACGGCCGAGCTTGCGAGGCCGTGACGGAGCGTGTCGAGACCCGGTGAGATCCGCAGGGCCTTGACCAACGGCTCTTGACGCGCCTGCCTCTGTCGCAGACTCCCGTCCCGGAGGGACGACTGGGTCTCGACACGCGGTCGCCGCCTCGCAGGCTCGGCGGCGCGCTCGCTCGACCTAGCGGCCCCACGCCACGACCTCGTACCTCGGTCGCGGCTGGCCCCTAAAGATCGTCGAGGTGGTCGTTCCAGAGCCGGGCGAGCACGGTGGGGACCGAGCCGGAGGCGAGTGCCGCGGCGAGCCGGTCGCGCTGCGCCGGGGTGATCTCGACCGCCGGGAACGCCCGGCCCACCACCAGTGAGAAGCCCTGGCCGCGACGCTCCGCCGCGGCCGGGGCCTGCTCGAGGTAGGCGTCGACGTACGGCGCGCACAGGTCGAGGCGCTCGGGGTCCCACAGTCCGTGGGCGTGCGCCTCGAACATCCGGTTGGACACGTCCGGCTCGAGGAGGGCCGCCCAGGCGGCGGCCTTGGCCGCTGCGGTCGGCCGGGCGGCGAGCGCCCGGGCGGCGCCGAGGTCGCCGGCCAGCGAGCCGTCGCGCGCCCGCTCGGCCTCCACCTGCCCGGCGTCCATCGCGTCCAGGGTGCACGACCTCGTCACGACCGCCCACCGGAGCCCGGGGTCGAGCTCCACGCCGGAGCCGGTGCGCCCCTCGGCCAGCCAGGAGGCCAGCAGGTCGGTGTCGCGGGTGGTCGCGGCCAGGCCGCGGGTCAGCGCGATCGCCCGCTGCGCGTCGTCGGTGCCGGCCAGGCCGGAGGCGCACGCGGCCGCCACCGCATCGACCACGCCCGGCACCTCGGCCGCGGACGCCGAGCGGCTCAGCACCGGCCCGAGCGTCCGGTCGAGGACGGCGCCGACCAGCGTCGGGTTCCGCTCGGCGGGCAGGTGCCGCGCCACCAGGTCGACGTACGCCGGCAGCGGCAGCGCGCCGGTCCGCACCTCGTCGAAGGCGTGGGCCCACAAGACGGTGCGCACCAGGTCGTCGTCGAGGCGGGACAGGTGCTCGCGCACGAACGCGGTCGTGGCCGGGTCGAGCCGCAGCCGGGCGAAGGTCTCGCCCTGGCTGTTGGGCACCACGGCGAGGCCGGCCCACTCGGGCAGCGGCAGGGGCTCGTCCGCGAGGTCGACCAGCGCGCTGCCGGCCGCGGTGCCGTCGGCGCGGTAGGCGTTGACGTGGAACCGGTGGGGACGCACCCCGTCGCGGACCAGCACCGGCACCCCGTCGTCGCCGCGCTCGACGGCGATGGTGTCGAAGCCGGACCGGCGCAGCCACAGCTCTGCCCACTCGCGCACGTCGCGATCGGAGGCGGCGTCGAGGGCGCCCACCAGGTCATCCAGGGTGGCGTTGCCGAAGCGGTGCGCCGTGAGGTGGGCGTTCACGCCGGCCAGGAAGTCCTCGTCGCCGAGCCAGGTCACCAGCTGACGCAGGCACGAGTTTCCCTTGGCGTAGGAGATCGAGTCGAAGTTCGTGAAGGCGCTGTCGACGTCGGGCACGTCCTCGGGTCGCGGCGCCACGGGATGGGTCGAGCGGCGTTCGTCGGCGACGTACGCCGCGGGCTTGCGCACCGACTCGTGCGCGACGAGGGTGCCCGCGAAGCCCGCCCCGGCCCGGGCCACCCGGTAGCCCATGTAGTCGGCGAAGCTCTCGTTGAGCCAGGTGTCCTCCCACCACCGCATCGTCACGAGGTTGCCGAACCACATGTGCGCCATCTCGTGGGCGATCACGGTGGCCCGCTTCATCCGCTGGTCGTCGGTGATCCGCCCGCGCGGCAGCAGCTCGTCGCGATAGGTCACGCACCCGGGCGTCTCCATCGCGCCCCAGTTGTGGCCGGGACCGAACAGCTGGTCGTAGGAGTCGAACGGGTAGGGCTCGTCGAAGAGCTGGGCGTAGTGGTCGAAGCAGTCGTTGGTGGTGCGGGCCAGCTCCTCGGCGTCGCGCTCGAGCTCGGCCGCCAGGGACTTCCGCGCGTGCCAGCCGAACGGCAGCAGGCGGTCACCGTGGGGGTGCTCCCAGGTCACCGAGTGCCACGGGCCCGCGCACACCACGAACAGCGACGGGCAGATCCGCGGGGTGGTCGCGAACGTCCACCGGCCGCCCTCGCGTGAGGTCACCCGCCCGTTGGCGATGACGCTCCACCGGGGGTCGGCGGTCACCGCGAGCGTGATCGGCGCCTTGAGGTCGACCTGGTCGAAGCAGGGGAAGACCCGTTGCGCGATGTCGAGGGAGAGGTACGCCGACACGTAGCGCTCGCCGTCGGCGGGGTCGGTCGTGGTGTGCATGCCGTCGCCGTCGGTGACGTAGGGGACCCGGGCCTCGACCACCACCACGGTGGGACCGGACAGCCCGGTCAGCGTGATCCGGCGGCCGTCGTACGCCGGGTCCGCGACGGGCGTGCCGTCCACGACCAGGCGCAGGTCGGTGGCGTTCGTCAGCTCCAGGAACGTCTCGGGACCGGCGGCCCGGAAGCGGACCGTCGTACGACACCCGTAGCTGTCGAGGTCGGGACCGGTGAGGTCGAGCTCGATGTCGTAGGCGACGTCGGAGACGACGGCGGCGCGGGCGCGGGCTTCGGCGAGAGTCAGGGACACCCGGCCGACCCTAACGACGTGGGCACGCGCCTGTCGTCGCGGATTCGCCTCTGGGGCCCGCGATGGCTAGGATCGTCAGGTTGCCTCGGCGAGGGAACGCCCGTGGCCCGGGTGTTCCGTGATCGACAGGGCTGGCAGGACCACTGGTGCGCCGCGCTGCTCGAGACGAGTGCGCGGCGTTTTGCATGACCGGCCAGCGAGAGCTGCGGCCAGGTTGAGCGTGGCGCCCGGGGCGGCCAACAGCTTCAGATCCACCACAGATGTCGAAGGTCACGAGGAGAAGTCGTATGTCCGCCGAGAAGATCCCCGCCGAGTCGCGCAACGAGTTCGGCAAGGGTGCCGCGCGCCGCATCCGCCGTGCGGACAAGGTTCCCGCAGTCGTCTACGGCCACGGCAACGAGCCGATGCACATCACCCTGCCGGGCCACGAGACCATGATGGCGCTCAAGCACGGTGGCGCGAACGCGCTGCTCGAGCTCGACGTGGAGGGCAAGACCCACCTGGCGCTGACCAAGCAGGTCCAGATCGACCCCATCACCCGCCACCTCGAGCACGTCGACTTCGTCGCCGTCCGCCGCGGCGAGAAGGTCACCGTCGAGATCCCGATCCACCTGAACGGCGAGGCCGCGCGGGACACGCTGGTCGTGACCGAGACCGCCACCGTCGGGGTCGAGGCCGAGGCCACGCACATCCCCGAGTACATCGAGATCGACATCGAGGGCGCCGAGGCCGGTACCCAGATCCACGCCTCCGACCTCAAGCTGCCCTCGGGCTCGACGCTGCTGCTCGACGCGGACGCGCTGATCGTCAACATCACCGAGGCCCCGACCGTCGAGATGATGGAGGCGGAGCTGGAGGAGGCCGAGGCCGAGGCCGGCATCGAGCGCGAGGAGTCCGACGAGGAGGCCGAGGCCGCCGAGGGCGAGTCCGACGAGGCCGCCACCGAGGAGTGATCCTCCGGGCTTGCTGGTCGAGCCCGTCGAGACCGTAGAAAGGGCCGGGATTCCGCTGCCATGACAGACACCGAGGTGTGGCTCGTCGTGGGACTGGGGAATCCCGGCCCTTCCTACGCCGGCCACCGGCACAACGTCGGCTACCTCGTGGCCGACGAGCTGGCACGCCGGATGGGCTCCTCCTGGCGGGCCCACAAGACCGGGCGGGCCGACGTGGTCGAGGGCCGGCTCGGTGGGCCGGGCACGGCGGGGCCGAGGGTCGTCCTGGCGCGGCCGCGGTGCTACATGAACGAGACCGGCGGCCCGGTGAAGGCGCTCGCCACGTTCTACAAGGTGCCTCCGGAACGGGTCGTCGCGATCCACGACGAGCTCGACATCGGGTTCGGCACGCTGCGGACCAAGCTGGGCGGCGGCGACAACGGTCACAACGGGCTGCGCTCGATGCGCTCCTCGCTGGGCACGGGCGACTTCTACCGGATTCGCTGCGGGATCGGCAGGCCACCGGGCCGTCAGGACGTCGCCGACTTCGTGCTGTCCAACTACTCGTCGGTGGAGCGCAAGGAGCTGCCGTTCCAGGTGGACCACGCCGCCGACGCCGTCGAGACCCTCCTCGCCGAGGGCCTCGAGCGGACCCAGCAGCGATTCAATTCCTGACGAGCGCGTCGCTAGTGTGTCGGGGTGACTTTCGAACCAGGCGCCCCGCCCGCTGAAGCAGCCACCGACGACCACGTCCTCGCCACCTGGCTCGCCACCGTCGCCGGTGAGCGGCTGCTGGAGGTCCGGGCGGAGGGCCTGGAGGGCAAGGAGCTCAAGGACGCCGGCGACCGCGCCGCGCACGAGCTGCTGATGGACCTGCTCGCGGAGCACCGCCCCGACGACGCGGTCCTCTCCGAGGAGGGCCCCGACGAGAGGGCCGACAAGGTCGACAGATCGACGGCCAGGCGCGTGTGGATCATCGACCCGCTGGACGGCACCCGGGAGTTCTCCGAGCCGCCGCGTGAGGACTGGGCCGTGCACGTCGCCCTGTGGGAGGACGGCACGCTGACCGCCGGTGCCGTGGCGCAGCCGGCGCTGGGGGAGACCTTCAACACCGGCCGGCCCCCGGTCGTGCCGGCGCGGACGTCGCAGCGCCCCCGCATCGCCGTCTCCCGCACCCGCCCGCCGGCCTTCGTGCAGGCGCTGGCCGCCGAGATCGACGCCGAGCTGGTGCCGATGGGCTCCGCGGGCGTGAAGGTGATCTCGGTGACCCGCGACGTGACCGACGCCTACGTGCACGCTGGCGGCCAGTACGAGTGGGACTCCGCCGCACCGGTGGCGGTGGCCCGGGCCGCGGGCCTGTTCACCTCGCGGGTCGACGGCACCCCGCTGGCCTACAACCAGGAGAACGTCTCCCTGCCCGATCTCATCGTGTGCCGCCCCGAGCTCGCCGAGCAGATCGTGGAGTTCGTCAAGCGGCACGGCACCGACTGAGGCCACCGGCGTGATCCGGCACGTCCTCCTCGACGCAGACGGGGTGCTGCAGCGGCACCCCGTCGGCTGGACGGCGGCGACCGAGGGGTTCCTGGGCGAGGGCGGGGCCGACTTCTTCCGGACCGTCACCGAGCTGGAGCAGACCTGCCTGAGGGGGCAGGTCGACTTCCTCCCGCTGCTCACCGCGGAGCTCGCGGAGAACGCTCCGCAGGTCCCGGTCGAGGAGCTCTACGTCGAGGTCTGGCACCGGATCGAGACCGTGTCGACCACCCTCGAGCTGGTCCACGAGCTGCGCGACGCCGGCCTCGGGGTGCACCTGGGGACCAACCAGCACGAGCGGCGGGCGGCGTACATGCGACGGGAGCTGGGCTACGACGACCTGTTCGACCGGTCGTTCTACTCCTGCGAGCTCGGCGCCGCCAAGCCCGAGCCGGCGTTCTTCGCGGCGGTGCTCGACACCCTGGGTGCGGCTGCGCCCGAGGTGCTCTTCGTCGACGACAACGAGCCCAACGTCGTCGCCGCCCGGGAGTGCGGCCTGGCCGCCGAGCACTGGCACCTCGACGACGGCATCGACGCCCTGCGTGACCGTCTCTCCGGGCACGGCGTCATGATCTCCTGACCCACCGTCGAAGGTCAGGGTCCGATGTCCCGGGACCCCGACGACATTGGACCCTGCCGCACGGGGGCGTAGTCACCCCGAGGCTGGACGCCAGGCGCGGCGGGCGCGGGTGCCCGTCGCAAACGGGGAGGAACGATGCGTCACGTCGACAGGTGGGAGACCCTCGAGATCGAGCTCGAGGAAGCAGGGGACTGTTCGTGGTGGTCGAGCCTGATGGCTCCCCTCGACCGCCGTTCAGACAACGCGTTCATGAGGTTCGTCGGTCGGGTGTGGGGTCCCGACGGTCGCGAGACGGCGGTGATCCGGGGCGAGGCATTCCCCCGGTTCGTCGATCCCGACGAGCTCTCGCCGGACGACGCCTGGAGTCCCGGCTGGGAGCTGAGCCTCGTCCACCTGCGGTGCTGGATCGAGGAGGAGGGCTGGCAACGCGCCGGCTGCGGCCTGGAGCCCTGGGCGCACCGGTACGTCCGCCCGGTGGCGGTCGCGCGGCGGAGCCGGCTCCGCCGTCCCGCGCGACACGCCCTGGGTCACTGAGGTTTCGCTTGCCAGACCGCTGAGGGTCCGCTGGGGCAGTGGGGACTGGTGGGACCCAGCGGGGGATACTGCTGCGCGTGCTCCCGCCCGTCCGCCTGATCGTCGCGCTCGCGGTCGCCCTGGGGGTCCTGATCGGCGGCGCCTTCGCGCTCCAGGCGCACGACCGGAACGGCCGCCTCGCCGATGCCGACCTGACCATGCAGCGCTACGTCGTCTCCCGGCTCGACGCCCCGGTGCCGGCGCGGGTCGGCGTCCGCTGGGTGCAGCGGACCGCCCGCAGGGAGGGCATCCCCGCGCCGGCGGTGCGTGCCTACGCGCGCGCCCAGCTCGGGGCGCCCCGCAGCTGCCACGTCGGCTGGACCACGCTGGCCGGCATCGGGTACGTCGAGTCCCACCACGGCACGCTCGGCGGCCGGTCGCTGCTGGCCGACGGGCGCTCCTCCTCGCCGATCGTCGGGCCGGCCCTGGACGGCCGTGGTGACTTCGCGGCCATCCGGTCCACCCCGGCCTCCCGGGCGATGCACGGTGACGACGTGTGGGAGCACGCGGTGGGCCCGATGCAGTTCCTGCCCGAGACCTGGGGCCGGTACGCCGCAGACGGTGACGGCGACGGGCACGCCGACGCCCTCGACCTCGACGACGCCGCGGCCACGGCTGCGCGCTACCTGTGCGCCGCCGGTGATGACCTGCAGACCGGAGTCGGCTGGGAGAAGGCCGTGCTGGCCTACAACCACTCCGGTGAGTACGCCGACGCGGTCTATGCGGCGGCCACTTTGTACGCCTCCCGGGCCCGCTGACGGGGACCGGACGGCCCGCACTCCCTCCGTCCGGGCGCATCCCCTGCCTGGGGGAGACGACGTCGGCCCACCCGTCACGGGAGGCTCGCGGCCGTTCCTAATTTAGGTGAATGAGGCAGCGATGCCCCCCAGTGCCCCCCTTGCCCGGGAGAACTTCGACTGCGTAACCGCAACGAGCGGGTACCGGGCGCCCTCGGGAGACGAGCCCGATCGGACTCCGAGGATCTTGCGCACAGGATCTTTCACAGGGGGATCACATGAAGGTCGCTGTCCTGGGGCTTGGGTACGTGGGAACCGTCACCGCTGCGGGCCTGGCATCACGCGGGCACGAGGTCGTCGGCGTCGACGTCGACGAGGCCAAGGTCGACGCGATCAGCCATGGACGGAGCCCGGTCGTCGAGCCCGGGGTCGACGACCTGGTGGCCGACGGGGTGGCGTCGGGCAGGTTGCGCGCGACGACCGACATGAACGTGGCCCTCGAGCGGGCCGATGTCTCCCTGGTCTGCGTCGGCACCCCGTCGGGGCCTCACGGGGAGACCGACCTCGCCTACATCGTGCGTGCCCTCGCCGACCTTCGCGAAGCCATGTCCGTGGTCGCACCCCCGGCCTCGGGCTTCCACTCCGTCGTGATCAGGAGCACCGTCCCCCCGGGCACGGGGGAGATGGTCGTGGCCCCCGTCTTCGCCCCCTCCGAGCTCCCGCACGGCTGGTCCGTGGGCACGGCCATGTGTCCGGAGTTCCTGCGCGAGGGCTGTGGCGTGGAGGACTTCTTCGCCCCGCCTTTCGTGGTGGTCGGGACGGCGCACGAGAGCACCAGGCAGGGCCTGAGCGAGCTCTTCGCGTTCCTGGGCATGGAGATCCACGAGGTCGGTGTCGGGACCGCGGAGGCGCTCAAGTACGCGTGCAACGCCTTCCACGCCACGAAGGTGTCCTTCGCGAACGAGATGGCCCGGATCTTCCGGTTCCACGGCGTCGACTCCCGCGACGTGATGCGCATCTTCTGCGAGGACCACAAGCTCAACGTCGCGCCCACCTACCTCCGTCCCGGCTTCGCCTTCGGCGGCTCGTGCCTTCCCAAGGACCTGCGCTCCCTCCAGCACATGGCCCGGATGAGCGGCGTCGACGCCCCCCTGCTGGCCGGGACCACGCTGACCAACGAGCTGGTGGTCCGCGACGCGGTCGAGCGGATCATCGCCTCGAACAGCCGGTCGGTCTGCCTGCTCGGGCTCAGCTTCAAGATGGACACCGACGACCTGCGGGAGAGCCCCAACGTCGAGCTCGCCGAGCGCCTGGTCGGCAAGGGCTTCGAGGTCCGCATCTACGACCCGATCATCAACCCCGACCGCCTGGTGGGGGCCAACCGCCGGCACGTCGAGGCGAAGCTGCCGCACCTGAGCCGGCTGCTCGCCCGCTCCCCCGAGGAGGCCCTGGCGGGCGCGTCGGTCGCGGTCGTCTCGTCGTCCGAACCTGCCGTGCGCGCCGCGCTGGTCGCAGCGTCGCCCGCCCTGGTCCTCGACCTCCACGGGCGTCTCGGCAGCGACGTCGAGCAGCTCGTGGGGTACGAGGGGCTCGGCTGGTGAACATGCGGCGCCGCCGCGACGCACGGTCTGCGGCATCCCGGGTCCTGATCATCGTGCAGAACCTGCACGTTCCCTTCGACCGGCGAGTGTGGCTGGAGTGCCAGTCCCTCGTCGGCGCCGGCTACGACGTCACCGTGATCTGCCCGCGTGGCAAGACCTCGAAGAAGCACGAGGTCCTCGAGCGGGTGGAGATCTACACCTACCCGCCCTACGCTCCCGGGGGCAGCGCCCTCGGCTTCGTCGTGGAGTACGCCTACTCGTTCCTGGCCACCGCCCGCCTGGCGCTCCGGGCCCGGCGTCGCCGGGGCCGGTTCGACGTGGTCCAGGCCTGCAACCCGCCCGACGTCTTCTGGCCGCTCGCCCGCTGGCTGCGGCTGCGGGACGGCAGCCGGTTCGTGTTCGACCACCACGACCTCTGCCCGGAGCTCTACGAGTCGCGCTTCCCGAGCGGCGCGCGGCTGCCGCTGCGGGGCCTGCTCGCCCTCGAGAGGGCCACCTTCCGGACCGCGGACCGGGTGACCTCGACGAACGAGTCCTACGCGAGGGTCGCCGTCAGCGCGGCGGCAAGAGTGCCGAGCACGTCACCGTCGTACGGACCGGTCCCGACCCCGAGCGGCTCCGCAAGGGCCCCGAGGACCCGGCCCGACGAAGGGGCCGTGAGCACCTCGTCGCCTACCTCGGCGTGATGGGTCCCCAGGACGGCGTCGACCTCGCGCTGGCCGCGGCCGACCGGGTCGTGCACGGCCTGGGACGCACGGACATCTCGTTCACGCTGATGGGTGCGGGGGACTCCTACGACGACCTGGTCGCCCAGCGTGACGAGCTCGGGCTCCAGGAGTACGTGGAGCTTCCCGGCCGGGTGCCGGACGAGACCGTGTCGGCCGTGCTCTCGACCGCTGACGTCGGGCTGTGCCCGGATCCGAGGAACCCGCTCAACGACGTGTCCACGATGAACAAGACCATGGAGTACATGGCCTTCGGGCTGCCCGTGGTCGCGTTCGACCTGCGCGAGACCCGGGTGTCCGCGCAGGACGCCGCGGTCTACGTGGAGCCGAACCGTGTCGAGGCGTACGCGAACGCGATCGTGGAGCTCGTCGACCAGCCCGAGCGGCGCGCCGAGATGGGGCGGCGTGGCCGCGAGCGCGTGGAGCAGGTGCTGGCGTGGCGCCACCAGTCGGGGGCCTACGTGGCGGTGTTCGACGAGCTGACCCATCGAGCACCGACGTCCCCCGAGGTGGTCGAGCAGACCCCTGCGGACGCGCGGCGCGACGTCGAGGCCGGGACGGGGTCCTGACCATGTGCGGAGTGGCGGGCAGCTACCAGCAGGCCGACGGCAAGGTCATCGTCAACGCGATGATCGACCGCCTGGGTCACCGCGGCCCGGACGCCTGCGGCGTCCTCGAGCTGGTCGACCCGGACACGGCGGTCGTGCTGGCGCACCGGCGCCTGTCCATCATCGACCTGTCCACGGCGGCGGACCAGCCGCTGGTCAAGGGCGGGCTGACGCTCTCCTACAACGGCGAGGTCTACAACTACCGCGAGATCCGGCACGAGCTCGAGGGCAGGGGCGTGGTCTTCACGACCAGCTCCGACACCGAGGTCGTGCTCGAGGCCTGGCGGGCCTGGGGGACGGCCGCGCTGCCGCGCTTCCGCGGCATGTTCGCCCTCGCCGTCCACGACGCCCGCACCGGCAGCCTGACCGTGGCCCGCGACCCGCTCGGCATCAAGCCGCTCTACACGATGCGGCGTGGCCGGGGCGTCGTGTTCGCCTCGGAGCTGAAGGCGATCGTCTCGGCCCTGGGCACCGAGCTCAGCGTCGACCCGGCGGCGATGGTCGCCTCGGCGCTCTACTACTGGCTGCCTCCGCAGTACGACGCGGTCCGCGGTGTCCAGAAGCTGCCGGCGGGTTCGTGGACGGAGTACCGCCGGGACGGCTCGTCGGTCTCGGGGGAGTACTGGAACCCGTCCGACGTGGCCACCGAGGCCGCCGGCGGACCCCGGATGGACCTGCGGGAGACCATCGAGTCGTCGGTGGCCGCGCACCTGGTGGCCGACGTGCCGGTCGCCTCCTTCCTCAGCGGCGGCCTCGACTCCAGCATCGTGACCGCGCTGGCGCACCGCCACGACCCCTCGATCGAGGCCTACACGATCGCCTTCCGGGCCGAGGACCAGCGGCTCGAGGCGATGCCCGACGACGCGCACTACGCACGCAAGATGGCGGCACACCTGGGGATCCGGTTGCACGAGATCGAGATCCAGCCCGACGTGGTGGACCTGCTGCCACGGATGGTCGACATCCTCGACGAGCCGATCGGCGACCCGGCGGCGATCAACACCCTGCTCATGTGCGACGCCGCGCGCGACGCCGGGGTGAAGGTCCTGCTGTCCGGGATGGGCGCCGACGAGCTCTTCGGCGGCTACCGGAAGCACCTGGCCTGTCTGCTGGGCGAGCGCTACCGGCGAGTCCCGCGGCCGCTGCGGGCGGGCGTGATCGCACCGGTCGTCGGACGGCTCCCGGTGGTTGTCGCCGGCCGTGGCATCCGTTCGGTGCGGTGGGCCCAGCGGTTCCTCACCTTCGCCGAGCTCGGTGAGGAGGAGGCGTTCCGGCGCAGCTACACCATGTACGGGCGCGACGAGCTGGCCGACCTGCTCGACCCGGGCCTGACGGTGCACGTCGACGGGGTGCTCGAGCACCACCGAGCCCTCTACGAGGACAACGAGCTGCACGACCAGACCAGCCGGATGTGCCTGGCGGACTCGCGGCTGTTCATGCCGGGGCTCAACCTCACCTACACCGACCGCGCGAGCATGGCCGCGTCGACGGAGGTGCGGGTGCCGTTCGTGGACCCGGTGGTCTTCGGCGCGGCGTTCTCGCTGCCCGGGTCGGCGAAGATCCACGGCCGGGTCCAGAAGGCCGCGCTGAAGGAAGCGGCGCGGGCCTGGATCCCCGACGAGATCATCGACCGCCCCAAGGCGTCCTTCGGGGCGCCGCTGCGCGCCTGGGTGAGCAACGACCTGCGGGAGCTCGTCGACGACGCGCTCGTGGGTGGCGAGCTGGTGTCCTCCGGCTTCCTGCGGCGTGACCCGCTGCTGCGCCTCATCGCCGACCAGCGCAGCGGCCGCCGTGACCAGTCCAAGCAGATCTGGCAGCTCCTCAGCCTCGAGCTGTGGTACCGCAACGCCCGCGCCGCGGGCGTCGGCGCTGCCTGATCGCCCCGATGACCAGACGCATTCGCAAGAGACGGAAGGTGACATGAAGCAGGTGGCCCAGAACTATCGCTCGGGGGAGCTGCTGGTGCTCGACGCGCCCGAGCCGGCCTGCCGACCGGGCGGCGTGCTCGTCCGCACGTCGTACTCGCTGATCTCCACCGGGACCGAGCTCATGAAGGTGAGCGAGGCGCGGATGTCCCTCCTGGGCAAGGCGCGCGCGCGGCCCGACCAGGTGCGCAAGCTGATGGACTCGGTCGCGCAGCAGGGGCCGGCCGCGGCGTACAAGAAGGCCCTGAACCGCCTGGACAGCTTCACCCCGCTCGGCTACTCGTTGTGCGGGGTCGTGGTCGAGGTCGGTGCCGGCGCGGAGGAGTTCTCGGTCGGGGACGTGGTCGCGGCTGCCGGGAACGAGTTCGCGCTGCACGCCGAGGTCAACTGGGTGCCGACCAACCTGTGCGTCCGGGTCCCCGACGGCGTCGACCCGCAGCACGCGGCGTTCGCGACGGTCGGGGCCATCGCCATGCAGGGTGTCCGGCGCGCCGAGGTGCAGCTGGGCGAGACTGCGTGCGTCGTGGGCCTCGGGCTGGTCGGCCAGCTGGTCGTCCGGTTGCTGGTCGCGGCCGGGGTGCGGGTCGTCGGTGTCGACACCGTCGACGACCGCTGCCAGCTGGCCGTGAAGGCGGGAGCGATCGCCGCCGCCGGACCCGACGCCGAGGGCGAGGCGCACATCGAGCAGGTCCTCCACGCAACGACCGGCGGTCGAGGGGCCGACCACGTCTTCCTCGCGGCCGGGGGCAGCTCGAACGGGCCGGTCGAGCTGGCGGCGCGGGTCGCCAGGGACCGGGCCCGGGTCGTGGACATCGGCAAGACCCGGCTCGACCTGCCGTGGAACGACTACTACGAGAAGGAGCTCGACGTCCGCTTCTCCCGGTCCTACGGGCCCGGGCGGTACGACGACCGCTACGAGCTCGAGGGGATCGACTACCCCGCGGGGTACGTGCGGTGGACCGAGCGACGCAACCTCGAGTGCTTCCTCGACCTGATCGCCGGCGAGTCGCTCGACGTGTCGGCCCTGGTGTCCGGGGTGAACCCGGTCACCGAGGCGACCGAGGTCTACGAGCAGCTCCGCACCGGCGCCCTGCACGGGGTCGGGTTCCTGCTCGAGTACCCCGTGCCCACTCCGTCCGGCGCGGAGGACGTACCCGCCACCCGGACGATCTCCCGTGCACCGGGAACCGGGTCCCGGCCGCACCCGGTGAGCGGTCCGACGGTTCGCGTGGGCGTCATCGGAGCCGGCAACTATGCGTCGTCGATGTTGCTGCCCCACCTGGCGAAGGACCCCGGTGCCGCGCTGGCCACCGTCGCGACCACCCGGTCGCTGTCCGCGGTCAACGCGCAGCGGAAGTTCGGCTTCGAGGCGGCGACGACCGACACCGCGGTCGTCCTGGACGACCCGACGATCGACGCCGTGGTCGTCGCGACCCGGCACCACTCGCATGCCGACTTCGTGTGCCGGGCGCTCGAGCGCGGCAAGGCCGTCTTCGTCGAGAAGCCGCTCGCCCTGTCGCAGGTGCAGCTCGAGCAGGTCATCGAGACCGTCGAGCGCACGGGGAACGACCGGCTGATGGTGGGGTTCAACCGTCGCTTCGCACCGCTCTTCACCCAGATGCGGAGCCGCTTCGGCGCGATCGAGGGGCCGGTGACCGCCCGCTACCTGGTCAACGCGGGGCGTCTCGACGCCGGCAGCTGGTACCTGAACGAGGGGCTCGAGGGATCGAGGTTCCTCGGCGAGGGAGGCCACTTCATCGACACCCTGTCGGCGTGGATCGGTCGCCCGCCGGTCGAGGTGGAGGCCCTGCAGACGCCCGGGGGAGCCGATCTCCACGTGAGCCTGCGATTCGCGGACGGCTCCCTCGGGACCATCACCTACGTCACCGGCGGTGACCACCGGTTCCCGAAGGAGACCTTCGACGTCTCCGGAGGTGGCCGGAACGCGCGGCTGGACAACTTCACCCGGGCCACGGTGTGGAGCCGCGACGGCAAGGACGTCAAGAGGTCCCTCGCCGGCCAGGACAAGGGCCAGCGTGCCCAGCTGGCCGCGTTCGTCGAGGCCGTCGGTGGCGGATCGCCGATGCCGATCGACGCCGCGTCCCTGGTGGCCACCACCCGGGCGACCATCGCCGCGGAGCAGAGTCTCCTGTCGGGTCAGCGGGTGTCGCTGTGAGCCGGCGGGTGGGCTGGTACGCCCAGCGGCTGCGCCAGATGTCCCCCGCCGAGGTCGCCGGCCGGGGCATGGACCAGGCCCGGCGCACCGCGTGGGCTCGTCGCCAGGTGACTCCGGGGTCTGCCGCCGGCCTGCCCGACGGCCTGCGCGACTACCGGCGGTTCGCCACCCCGCTGCCCACGGGCACGCGGGAGCAGGTGCCCGCCGCGGCACGTCGGGCGGTCATCGACGCCGCTGACCGGCTCGTGTCCGGCGACTGGTCGTTGCTCGGTGCCGCACGCGGGGACATCGTCCACCCGGACTGGTTCTGGGACCCGGTGACCGGCCGGCATGCTCCGCAGGACCGGCTCGCGTTCCGCATCGACCACCGTGACGAGGCCCAGACCGGCAACGTGAAGTCGGTGTGGGAGCTCTCCCGCCACCACCACCTGACGGTCCTCGCGAGCGCCTGGTGGCTGACCGGTGACGACGGTTATGCGCAGATCGTCGACGAACAGCTCCGGTCCTGGTGGTCGGAGAACCCGTTCCTGTCGGGGGTGCACTGGACCAGCGGCATCGAGCTCGGGGTGCGCCTGACGAGCTGGGTCTGGGTCCGCAGGCTGCTCGACGACTGGTCGAAGGTCGAGGACCTCTTCGACACCAACGAGGGTGCACTGCGCCAGATCTGGTGGCACCAGCACTACCTCGCCGCCTTCCGCAGCCGCGGATCGTCGGCCAACAACCACGTCGTCGCCGAGGCGGCCGGCCGCTTCGCCGCCGCCTGCGCCTTCCCCTGGTACGCCGAGAGCGACACCTGGCGAGAGGACGCGGCCCGGCAGCTCCAGCGCGAGCTGCGCGCCAACACCTTCGCGAGCGGGGTGAACCGCGAGCTGGCCACCGACTACCACCGGTTCGTCACCGAGCTCGGCCTGGTCGCCGCCGCCGAGGGTTGCGCCGCCGGTCATCCGTTGTCCGCCGACACCTGGGGCCTGCTGGCCTCGTCCGTGGACGCAGCCGCCGCCATGGTCGACGAGACCGGGCGACCGCCGCGACAGGGCGACGGTGACGAAGGGCGCGCGCTCGTCCTCGACGATCCCGAGACGGACCCCTGGAGCCTGATGCTGGGCCTGGGGGAGACGCTCGTCGGCGCGATGCCGTGGTGGCCCGCCCGGTCGACCGGGGTGGGAGCGGTCGCCGTGGCAGCCCTGGTGCCGGCCCGCCCCGAGGTCGCTGATCGACCCCGGCGCGCGCCGCGACTCTTCCCCGACGCAGGGATGTGCCTGCTCCGGACGCCCCGCGAGGACGGGCCGGAGATCTGGTGCCGGTGCGACGGGGGGCCGCACGGGTTCCTCTCGATCGCGGCCCATGCCCACGCCGACGCGCTGTCGGTGGAGGTACGCCACGGCGGGGTCGACGTGCTGGTCGACCCGGGCACGTACTGCTACCACGGCGACCCGGAGTGGCGGAGCTACTTCCGGTCCACGCTGGCCCACAACACGATCGAGATCGACCGGACCAGCCAGTCGGTCGAGTCCGGGCCGTTCCTCTGGAGCACGCAGGCCCCGGGCCACGTCACGCACGCCGATCTCGACGTCCGGGACGTGCAGACCTGGACCGCGCACCACACCGGCTACGCGCGGCTCGACCCCGGACTGTGCCACGCCCGAACGGTGGGCCTGGACCGTCGCTCGCGCCGGTTGACGATCCTCGACACCGTGACCGGTGAGCACGCGCACACGCTGCGGCTCGCCTTCCACCTCGGGCCCGAGGTCGAGGTCCGGCTGACGGGAAGCACGGCCGAGCTGGGCTGGCCCAGCGAGGACGGTGCCTGCTCGGCGGTGCTGCACCTGCCGGAGCAGCTGACCTGGAGCTCGCACCGCGGCGAGACGGACCCGGTCCTGGGGTGGTACTCACCCCGGTTCGGCGAACGCGTCCCGACCACCACCCTGATCGGGTCCGGCCCGCTCGCGAGGTCGGTCGAGCTGTGCACCGCCCTCGACTTCACGCCCCTCCCCGAGCACCAGAACGGAGTGCCCACCGATGGCTGAACAGTCCGTTGACCTGCGCTCGGCGCTCTCGATCCTGCGCCGGCGGCGTCGCACCCTGGCGATCGCCGCGGCGATCGGCCTCGCGGCCGGGTTCGGGTTCGCCCTGCTCCGGCCGCCCATGTACTCGAGCACCAGCCAGGTGCTGCTGCCGCCCACGCAGCAGCAGTCGGACGGCCAGGCGGTCCCGCGGAACGTGGACACCGAGATCCGGATCGCCACCAGCGAGAAGGTCCTCTACGTCGCCGGGCAGGCCGTCACGCCCACGATCTCGGCGCGGGCGCTGGGCCGCCGCGTGCACGTCAGCGCCGCGACGCCCGACGTGCTCGTGATCGACGCGCGCGCCGACACGCCGGAACGCGCGGAGGCCCTCTCCCAGGCGGTGGCGAACGCCGAGGTGGAGTACGTCCAGGGGGCGACCAGCTCCCTGACGAACGCCGAGCAGAGCGCCCTCGAGCAGCGTCAGAGCGAGCTGGAGACCAGCTTGGCAACGGTGAACGACGAGATCAAGAAGACCGACGCCCGCCAGCAGGACGAGGACCCGACCTCGCAGCAGGGCAGGGCCGACGGGGCCACGATGGGCTCGCTGACCGCCCAGCAGGCCAACCTGGTCCTCCAGATCGACCAGCTGAAGGAACGGGCCGCGACCGGCAACCCCGACGCGAGCGCCTCGATCATCCAGGCGGCCTCACCCGGCAAGCGTCCAGGACTGACCGTCCGGTCGGTCATCTTCTCGCTGCTCGGTCTCGTCATCGCGCTGGCGATCGCCTCCTTCGTGCTGGTCCTGCGGGCCAGGCGGGACCGGAAGCTGCGCTACCGCGACGACATCGCCGACGCACTCGGGAGCCCCGTGGTCGCCTCGCTCCCCAGCCAGGCGCCCCGGTCGGTGGCCGGTTGGACCGAGCTGCTGGAGACCTACACGCCCGGGACGGTCGATGCCTGGGCGCTGCGGCAGGCCCTGCGGCAGCTGGCCCTCGAGGGTCCCGCCGGGGGGCCGCGCCAGCGTGGCGACGGGACGGCGCGCCACCCGCTGTCCGTCACCGTGGTGTCGCTGTCCGACGACCTTCGCGGGCCTGGCCATGGGACCGCAGATCGCGGCGTACGCCGCCGCTTCCGGCGTGCGCACCCTGCTGGTGACGGGCCAGGGGCGGCACGAGTCCGCGGCCGCGCTCTGGGCCGCCTGCGCGCAGGTCACCGACGAGGTCCGCCCCGGGCTCCTGGTCGACGAGAGCCCGAGGAAGAGCCTCGGCGCGGAGCTGACCGTGGTCATGGCTGTCGTCGACCGGCAGGACCCCCAGCTCGCCGGGCTGCCGGATTCGTCGGTCACGGTCCTGGCGGTCTCGTCCGGCACGGCCACCGCCGAGGAGCTCGCGCTCACCGCGGTGCGCGCCGACGACGCCGGCCACCGGATCGGGGGCATCGTCGTCGCCGATCCCGACAACCTGGACCGCACGACGGGGCGGCTGCTCCAGCACGAGCGGTCCCAGCAGGTCCCCCTGCCCACCCGGCTCACCGGCATGCCCGGAGCCAGCGGTGGCACCAACGTCTCAGGCATCCGGAGGCCGCGATGATCGACCCTACGTGGAACTACGAGGGGTCTGACCCGGAGGAGGCGCCCACACGTGCGGCCTCCGGGTTCGTCAGCTGGCACTTCCTCCGCTCGGCCCTCCGCCGGCGCTGGCGGGTGTGGGTCGCGGCGGCCGTCGTCGGGATGATGCTGGGTGTCGCCTGGACCGTGGCCCTGCCGAGCAAGTCCCATGCCAGCGTCACGATCCTGCTGGCCCACGACCAGTCGACGGACCCGGTGGTGGCGATGTCGACCGACCTCAGCCTGCTGCGCACCAGGACGGTCGCGGCCGGGGTCATCGACGACCTCGGCCTGGAGATGACGCCCGAGGCGTTCCAAGCGTCCACGGTGGCGACCGCCGTCACGCCCACCGTGCTCACGGTGGACGTCGTCGCGGCCGACGACCGGACGGCTGTCGCGCGCGCTGCCTCGCTCGCCTCGACGTACCTGAAGTTCCGGCAGGACCAGCTCGAGTCGCAGTCGCGGGCCCTGGTCGCGGGCTACCAGCAGCGGGTGGATGACCTGAATCAGCGCCTCGACGCCCTCAATGCCCAGTACAGCTCGCTGATCAGCAAGGACAACAGCGCCGAAGCCCAGGACCGGGCCACCAAGCTCCTGACCCAGCGGACCCAGGCCGGCGCCGAGATCAGCCAGCTCCAGCAGCAGATCGGTGACATCAACCTGAGCTCGAGCGCCATCGTCGCCGCCAGCCACGTCATGGATCCGGCCGCCGTCGTCCCCCGGTCACCCCTCAAGCGCGTCGTCCTCAACACGGGCTCGGGCATGATCGGCGGCCTGGCGGTCGGTATCGGGCTGGTGCTCTTCCTGGCACTGACCTCCGACCGCCTGCGACGCCGCGAGGAGGTCGCGCTGGCGCTCGCGGCTCCGGTGCGCTTCAGCGCCGGACGGGTGAGCGGACGAGCGCCCTGGTGGAGGCCCGGCCGGAGAAGGTCCTCGCCCGAGCAGAGCCTGCGCCTCCTGGCCCAGGGGCTCGAGTCGGCGATCTCGGGAGCACCCCGGGGCCGGCCGGCCCGGTTGGCGCTGCTGGCCGTCGACGACGTCGAGGAGGCGGCGCTGGTCACCGCGACGTTCGCCGCCCACCTGGCCGCCGGCGGCAAGTCCGTGTTCCTCGTGGACCTCAGCGAGTCCGGGCGGCTGGAGGCGGCCGTCTCGAAGGCGCTCGAGAAGGAGCCGGAGGGACCGGAAGGCCGCGCCGAGCCCGTGGTCCACCGGCCCGAGGGTCCGCCGCTGCTCGCTCGCGGGCCGGTCGGAGCTCCCGCGAGCGCGCAGACCGAGCTGTCCAAGGGTGACCCGTTGCGTCCGGCGTGGAACCGGGCCGACGTCGTCCTGGCCCTGGCGGAGGTGGACCCGGCGGTGGACGTCGACAACCTCACGACCTGGGTCGACCGCGTGGTGCTCCTGGTGGCGTCGGGGCGGTCGAGCGCGGAGCGACTCCGCACCACCGGTGAGCTGGTGCGTGCGGCCGGCCTCCAGCTGTCGTTCGCCATGATGGTCGGCGCGGACCGGACCGACGACAGCTCCGGGCTGCCCAGCACGGCGGGGGCGGACTCGTCGGGAGGCAAGGGGTCGTGGTGAGTCCCGCTGCGAGTGTCGCCTCACTCGCCCGCCGGCCGTCCGGCACCGGGGGAGGCCGGGGCAGCCGCGTCCCCCGGCGCCTGGTCGCCGTGTGGGGCGCACTGTTCTTCAACGCGCTCGCCTTCGCCGCGTACCCGACCGTGGTGCCGATCCCACGGCCCGTCGGCCAGATGATGACGCAGGCCGCCCTCGGGCTCGCCCTGCTGCTGGCCCTGGCCGTGAACAGGCGAGCCGTGGTCAGGCCCAACCTGTTCCTCATCCTGCTGACGCTCATGGGCACCGTGGCCCTGATGGTCAGCGTCCACAACGAGTTCATGTTCGGCTCGGTCTTCCGCGCGAGCAGGTTCCTCGGGTTCGTCCTGGTCCTCTGGCTGCTCACCCCCTGGTGGGGACGCGCGGACATGCTGCTGCTGCGCTGCTACCGATGGTGCCTGTGGGCCGTGCTGGGAGCGGTCTTCGTCGGGACGGCGATCGCGCCCGGCATGGCGTTCCAGTTCGAGGGGCGCCTCTCCGGAGTGCTGTGGCCGATACCTCCCACGCAGGTCGCCCACTACGCGGCGATCCTGCTCGGCACCACCACCGTGCTCTGGATGTGCAGGGTGCTCCCGGGCCGGAACATGCTCCTCACCGTCGTGGCAGCCGGCCCGGTACTCATCGCCACCCACACGAGGACGGCGCTGCTCGCTGTGGTCGTCGGTCTGGTGGTCGCCGGCGCCAGCCTGTTCCTCGGTCACGTCCGGGTCCGTCGCATCTCCGCGGTGGGAGCCGTGGGCGCGGTGTTCGTGGCGACCTTCTTCGCCTCCGAGCTGATGACCTGGATGATGCGGGGGCAGACGACCCAGGAGGCCAGCAAGCTCACCGGGCGCACCGACGTGTGGTCCGCCGTCTTCAGTGCACCGCGACCGAAGATCAACGACCTGTTCGGCTCCGGGCTCTCCAACCAGTCCTTCAACGGGCTGCCGATCGACAACAACTGGGTGGCCAGCTACCTCGACCAGGGCTGGTTCGGCGTGGTGGTCCAGGCGAGCGTCCTGCTGCTGCTCCTCCTGGTGGCGGCGACACGGGAGAGGAGTCCGCAGCGGGCCGTCGCGCTGTTCCTCGTCATGTACTGCCTGACCGCCTCGTTCACCGAGACCGGGCTCGGCACGCCCTCGCCGTACCTGCTCGACCTCAGCGTCGCGGCGTCGCTGCTGATCCCCGCACCCCGGGTCCGGGACCGATGAAGATCCTCCTCGTCCATGGCCGTTACCGCTCGGTGGCTCCGAGCGGTGAGAACCACGTGGTCGACCAGGAGGCCGCCGCCCTCACCGAGGCCGGCCACAGCGTCGAGCTGTTCGAACGGCACAGCGACGACATCGCCGGCTGGTCCCTGGCCCGCAAGGCCGCCCTCCCCGGGCGCAGCTTGTGGAACGGGCAGGTCCGCAGGGAGCTGGCCCGCCGGCTCGAGCTGAGCCGGCCCGACGTGGTGCACGTCCACAACACCTTCCCGTTGATCAGTCCCTCCGTGCTCTACGCCTGCCGGGACGCGAGGGTGCCGGTCGTCGCGACCCTGCACAACTACAAGCTGATCTGCGCGAGCGGTGACTTCTTCCGCGAGGGCAGCCCGTGCCACGACTGCGCGGGCGGCTCCGGCGCGGCCGCCATGGCCCACGGCTGCTACCGGGGTTCGCGCATGGCCACCGCGCCGGTGGTCGCGGGGCTCGCCCTGCACCGGTCGGCGTGGCAGGGGCTGGTCTCGGCGTTCATCTTCATCTCGGCCTCCCAGCGTGACCTGATGCACGGCCTGCAGCTTCCGCCGGACCGGGTGTTCGTCAAGCACAACTTCGTGCGCACGGTGGCGGCGGAGGAGCGCGGCCGGCCCGAGCACCTCGTCGTCCATCTCGGTCGGCTCGACGCGGCCAAGGGGGCGCCGTTCCTCATGCGTGCCTGGGATGCCTTCCGGGAACGCCACCCCGAGTCGCCGCTCCGGCTCGCCGTGGCCGGCGGCGGCCCGCTCGAGGACGAGGTCAGGGCCTGGGGCAGGCGGCATGCCTCCGTCGACGTCGTCGGACTGCTGCCTGCCGAGGAGGCGGAACGACTGCTGCGGCGGGCGCTGGTGGCCGTGGTCCCGTCGCAGTGGGAGGAGACCTTCGGGCTCGTGGCCGTCGAGGCGATGGCCGCCGGCGTCGCGCCGCTCGCGCCGGCGCGAGGATCGTTCCCCGAGCTCGTCTCCGACGGGGTCGACGGCGCCCTCTTCGCGCCGGAGGACCCGCTGGCGCTGGCAGGCGTGCTCCGTGACGTCGACATGGATCCCGAGCGGTACGTCGGGCTGGGCCGACGCGCGCGAGCGACGTACGAGGAGCGGTTCCGCACCGGCGCGAACGTGGCCCAGCTCCTGGACATCTACCGGTTTGCCGTGACCAACCCGATCGGCGGTCGTCGTGTCGTCGTCTCGTAGCCCGCAGGCGGTCGCCCGCCGTCTGGGCTGGGGGGTCGCGGACCAGGGCGTCTCCAGCATCAGCAACTTCATTCTCGGCGTCGTGGTGGCACGCACGCTGGACGCCGCCAGCTTCGGAGCCTTCGGCCTGGCGTACGTCACCTACGGGCTGGCCGTCAGCGCCACCCGAGGGCTCGCCACCGACCCGCTCCTGGTCAGGTTCAGCGGTCCGGCGACCCCGGCCTGGCGCCGGGCGGTGGCTGCCTCGAGCGCGACGGCGACGCTGTCCGGGATCGTGATGGGAGTGCTCTGCATCCTCGTCGGGCTGGCGCTGCCGCCGCAGGTCGGCGGAGGCTTCATCGCGCTGGGGGTGGGTCTGCCCGGCCTGATGCTGCAGGACAGCCTGCGCTTCGCGTTCTTCTCGGTCGGCAGGCCCCAGAAGGCGCTCGTCAACGACGTGGTGTGGACGGTGCTCCAGTTCGGGGTGCTGGTGGGGCTGGTGCTGACCGACCGCGCGACCGAGGTGACCTGCTTCCTGGCGTTCGGCGGCACGGCGACCGTCGCGGCCGGGTTCGGGGTGCTCCAGTGCCGGATCCTGCCCCGACCGAGGTGGATCCGGGCCTGGGTCGTCGACCATCTGGCACTGGGCGGTCGCTACCTGATCGAGAACGTCAGCAGTGCGGGTGCCCGCCAGATCCGGATGGTGGCCCTGGGCGCGGTGGCCGGCCTGGCCTCCGATCGGAGAGGTGCGGGCCGCCGAGATCCTGATGGGACCGTTCCTCGTGATGCTGATGGGGGTCAGCCAGCTCGCGGTGCCCGAGGCCGCGCACGTGCTGAGCCGGGCACCGCGCCGACTCGGCCGCTTCTGCTTCCTCCTCGGCCTCGTCGTGGCGGCCACGGCGGTGGCCTGGGGCGTGACGATCCTGGTGCTGCTGCCGACCGGGCTCGGAGACGCGCTCCTCGGTCCGATCTGGCAACCGGCCAGCTCGCTGCTGCCCGTGGTCATGCTCGGATTCGCCGCCGGTGGCCTGGAGATCGGTGCCGCTGCCGGTGTGCGGGCGTTGGGGGCGGCGCCGCGCAGCCTGGTGGCCCAGCTGGCCACGGCCGGGATGTACCTCGTCGGCGGCTGCGCCGGCGCGTACGTCGACGGGGCCCGGGGCTCGTGCTGGGGCGTCGCCGTCGCCACGACCCTGGCAGCGGTGGTGTGGTGGTACGAGCTGCGCTGCGGGATCGCCGACCACCTCGAGGAGCTCGCGAACCAGTCACCCGGCCTCACCAGCCTGTCGGGACAGCCAGAAGGGATTCCGTCATGAACAGTGCACCACGCGAGCACGAAGGCGAGCAGGAAGGCGAGCACGGAGCCGGGACCGTGCCGACGCTGACCGTGGGACTGCCCGTCTACAACGGCGCCGAGTACCTCTCCCAGTCGCTGGACGCCTTGCTGGCGCAGACCTACAAGGACTTCGAGCTGGTCATCTCCGACAACGCGTCGTCCGACGAGACCGCGGACATCTGCCGGGACTACGCGCAGCGCGACGAGCGGATCAGCTACATCCGCCAGCCGGTCAACATCGGCGCAGCGCCCAACCACAACTTCCTGGTGGGCCAGGCCCGCGGCAGGTACTTCAAGTGGGCCTCGCACGACGACCTCTACGCCCCCGAGCTGCTCGAGAAGTGCGTCCAGGTGCTGGAGTCCCGGCCGGACGCAGTGCTGGCCCACTGCTGGGACGCCCTCATCGACGAGGGCGGCAGGGTCCTGCAGGCCGCTCCCTACGCGCTGGACACCGCGAACCCGAGTCCGTCGGCACGGCTGCGCAGCCTGCTCTACACCCGCGGTGGCAACGACTTCTACGGGGTCATCCGCACCGACACGCTTCGCCGGGTGGGGCCGCACGGCACCTACTACAACGCCGACCGCACGATCGTCTCGTCGCTGTGCCTGCAGGGGCCGTTCCTCCAGGTGCCCGAGGTGCTCTACTGGCGCCGCGACCACGAGCACCGGGCCTCACGGGGTGGCCACCGTGCCGTGGCGGCCGCCCTGGCCCCGGGCCGTGCGGACCGGTGGCGCCACCCGATGGTGCGCATGTACGTCGAGTACGTCCACGGCTTCGTCCAGGCGATCCGGCGGGCACCGCTGACGTCGGCCGAGCGGAACCGGTGCCTGGCGGAGGTCGGCCTGTGGTTCTGGAGCTGCCTGCCGCCGGGCCGGTCCCGCAGGCCCGCGGCCGTCGGGCCGGCGGCGGACGGACAGGGCCCCGGCGCCGGGCCGGCACGGATCTAGCGACATGGGGGCGACGACCTTGCGGGTGGCGACGTACGGCTACTTCGGCATGGGCAACCTCGGCAACGACGCCTCGCTGGCGGCGTTCGTGGCCTACCTGCGTGAGCGCCATCCGGAGGCGGTCGTGAGCTGCTTCGCGGCCGACCCCGTCGCCGTCCGCCGCGACCTCGGCGTGCCGTCGACGCGGCTGATGGCCTACCGGCCCGGACCCGGTGGGGGCCTGCTGGTCAAGGCGTCGAAGGCAGCTGAGCCGGCTGTGGGACGTCCCTCGCACGTTCCGGATGATGGGTGACGTCGACGTGCTGGTGGTCCCCGGCACCGGTGTGCTGGAGACGCGGCTCATCTCCCAACCCTGGGGGCTGCCCTACTGGTTGTTCCTGGCCGCCCTGTGCTGCCGGCTGCGGGGCCGCCGCGTGGCCCTGGTCAGCGTGGGTGCCGAGTACGCCGCCCATCCGCTCACCCGCTGGTTCTACCGCTGGACCGTGCGGCTCTCGGACTACTGCTCGTACCGCGACGAGGCGTCGCGCGAGGCGGCGCGCCGGATGGGCGTCCCCGGTGAGGCCGGGGAGGTCTTCCCCGACCTGGCCTTCTCCCTGGCGGTACCCGAGGCGGCTCCGGAGCGGCCGGGTCACGTCGTGGTCGGGGTGATGGCGTTCGAGGGGCCACCGGACGACCCGAACCGGGGACCCGCGGTGCGCCGCACCTACGTGCACAAGATGGCGCAGCTCCTCGTCCGGTTGGTCGACGACGGGCAGACCGTCACGCTCGTGGTCGGGGACATCGCCGACTTCGATCTCGCCGAGGAGATCGGCGGGCTGGTCGTGGCCACCCGGCCCGGGGCGGAGGTTTCGGTCAGCAAGGCCGACAGCCAGGAGGCCGTCATGACGGAGATGGCCGAGGCCGAGGTGGTCGTGGCCTCACGGTTCCACAACGTCATCGGTGCCCTGAAGATGCGCAGGCCCACCGTCTCCCTCGCCTACGCCGGGAAGAACGCACGCCTCCTCGCCGAGTTCGGTCTCGAGGGGTTCGACCAGCCCATGGAGTCGTTCGACGCAGAGCTGCTCGCCGGCCAGCTGGCGGAGGTGCGCCGCAGGGGATCCTCCGTCGAGCCCGTCATGGCGCGTGCGCTCAGTCGGTTCGACCAGGACCTCCAGGACCAGTTCCGGCGGCTCTCCGCCGACTACCTCGTCCCCACCCATCGTCGACGGGGCCGGCCGAAGTGGTCCCTCTCAGTGCGACGGCCGTGGCGAGCACAGCCACACCGAGCAGGGCACCGCCGACCACGTCGGTGAGCCAGTGGGCGGCCTGGAGGAGCAGCGAGAGACCCATCGCCAGGTCGACGAGGCCCACGAGCAGCCATTCCCACCACGGTGGACGTCGCTGGAGGACCAGCAGCGCCCCGCCGAGGAAGATGAGCACGCTCACCATGTGTCCGGAGGGGAAGCTGCCGCCGACCGCGCTCATCTCGTGGTGGGGGTCCGGCCGCTCCAGGAGCACCTTGGTGAGCATCGTCAGGGCGCCCGCCACGCAGGCGAGCACGGCGGCGTGCACCGCCGGTCGCCACGACCTCCGTCGCAGGCAGCAGACCGCGACGACCAACGCGAAGACCGGGAGCAGGTTGCGTGGCTTGAGCCCCTCCACGATCAGGTCGACCCGCATCTGGGTGGTTCCCCACACGTCGTCGGGGCGGAACCGGTCGCGGGCCGCGACATCGAGGTGCTGGGTGGCGTGCGTGGCCACCAGGACGGTGAGCACGAGGAAGGCGACTGCCGAGGCGGCCGCCAGCAGGAAGGGGCCGCGCGACCGGTCCGCTCCGGGCGAGGTCACGGCGCGGCCAGGACCTCGCCGAGCCGGTCGCCGAGCCGCGAGAGGGGCTTGGCTGTGCGGTCCGCGTCCGACATCAGCGTCACGGGTAGCGGCCACGGAATGGCGAGCTCGGGGTCGTCGTGAGCGATCGTCAGGTCCTCCGACGGGTCATGGGGACGGTTGATCCGGTACGAGGTGTCGGCGGGCTGGGTGAGGGCCTGGAACCCGTGCGCGCACCCGGGCGGGATGTAGAGGGAGGTCTGGGCCTCGCCGTCGAGGTCGAACGAGAGCCAGGTGCGGTACGTCGGTGAGGTCGGCCGCAGGTCGACGACGACGTCGAACACCGCGCCGCTGGAGCACCGGACCAGCTTGCCCTCGCCGAGCCCCACCCGCAGGTGCAGGCCGCGGATGACGCCCCGCTCGGAGCGCGAGAGGCTGTCCTGGACGAAGGCGTCCGGGTCGATCCCCGCCTCCCGGGCGATCGCCGCGTCGAACGTGCGGCTGAAGAAGCCCCGGGTGTCCCGGTGCACCGGTCCCGTGAAGCGGACCAGTCCCCGGATTGCGGTATTTGCGAACTCCATCGGCACATCCTCCGCGGTCGGATTCGAGACTCGAATATCACACGCGTCCGCCGTGTGACCGCGTCTCGACAAAGGAAATACCCTCTATGAGCAGTCCTCGTTGCCGGTTGTGCTGGGCCGATCTCACGCACACGTTCGTCGACCTCGGGATGTCGCCGCCCTGCGAGAGCTACCTGTCAGCGGATCAGCTCGACCAGGGGGAGACGTTCTACCCCCTGCACGTGCGGATCTGCTCCCAGTGCCTGCTGGTCCAGCTGCCCGCCTACATCCCCGCCGAGGACATCTTCACCGACTACGCCTACTTCTCGTCGTACTCCGACTCGTGGGTGCGGCACGCCGGGAAGTTCGTCGACCTGGCCGTGGACCGCCTGGGGCTCGACGGCGAGTCCTTCATCGTGGAGGTCGCGAGCAACGACGGGTACCTGCTCCAGCACAGCGTGGCCCGGGGCATCCGGTCGCTGGGGATCGAGCCGGCGGGCAACGTCGCCGAGGCCGCCGTGGCCAGGGGCGTGCCGACCGAGGTGATGTTCCTGGGGGAGGAGACCGGGTCGAAGGTCGCCGAGAAGCACGGGAAGGCCGACCTGGTGGTCGCGAACAACGTGTTCGCCCACGTCCCGGACATCGTCGACTTCAGCAAGGGGCTGCGGGCGCTCGTCGCCGACGACGGCTACGTCAGCATCGAGATCCCGCACCTGCTCCGCCTGATCCGCGGCAACGAGTACGACACGATCTACCACGAGCACTTCTCGTACCTCTCGCTCCTGACGACCCAACGCGTGCTGGCTGCCGCAGGACTGACCGTGGTGGACGTGGAGGAGCTCCCGACGCACGGCGGGTCGCTGCGCACCTGGTCGATGCCGACCGAGTCGGCCGGCCCGGCCACCCCCGCGGTCGCGGCGGTGCTCGCCGACGAGGCCGCGAGCGGCCTCCACACGGTGGCGGGCCACGACGGCTTCGCGACCGCGGTGGCGAAGGTGCGCAACGATCTCCTGGAGTTCCTCATCGGCTGCGCCCGGGAGGGCAAGAAGGTCGTCGCCTACGGCGCTCCCGGCAAGGGGAACACGCTGCTGAACCACTGCGGCATCCGCAGCGACCTCGTGGAGTTCAGCGTGGACCGCAACCCGCACAAGCACGGGAAGTTCCTGCCAGGGACCCACATCCCCATCCATCCGGTCGAGGCACTGGCCGAGGCCCGGCCCGACTACGTCCTGGTCATGCCTTGGAACCTGCGCAAGGAGATCAGCGCCCAGCTGGAGTACGTCCGCGAGTGGGGCGGCAAGCTCGTCGTCGCCCTGCCCGAGCTCGAGATCTTCTGAAACCGTACGGGAGCTTTGAGATGAAGGTAGTGCTGTTCTGCGGGGGACTGGGCATGCGCATGCGTGCCGACAACCAGTCCCTCCCCAAGCCCATGATGCCGATCGGAAGCCGTCCGGTCCTGTGGCACGTGATGCGCTACTACGCGCACTTCGGGCACACGGAGTTCATCCTCTGCCTGGGACACGGCGCCCAGGCGGTGAAGGACTACTTCCTGAACTACCACGAGGCCACGTCCAACGACTTCGTCCTGACCAAGGGCGGGGGGCACGTGGAGATGCTCGGCACCGACATCAGTGACTGGACGATCACCTTCATCGACACCGGCATCGACACCGCGATCGGCGAGCGCCTGCGGCGGGTGCGCCCGTACCTCGAGGACGACTCGGTGTTCCTCGCCAACTACGGGGACGTGCTGACGGACGCGCCGATGAACGACCTCATCGACGACTTCCTCGAGACCGACGCGGTGGGCCAGTTCCTGGCGGTGAAGCCCCAGGACTCCTTCCACGTCGTGGACCTCACCGACGAGGGGCGGGTGACCGGGCTGACCCCGGTCGCCGACATGGCCATGTGCATCAACGGGGGCTACTTCATCCTCCGGCAGGCGATCTTCGACTACCTCGACGAGGGCGACGACCTGGTCATGGACGGCTGTGTCCGGGCCGCGCGCGACGGCAAGATGCTTGCCCACCGCTACGACGGCTTCTGGGCGCCGATGGACACCCTCAAGGAGCGGTCGAAGCTCGAGAGCCAGTACAAGCAGGGCATCAGCCCGTGGGCGCTGTGGCGCGGACATCCCGTGCAGAAGGGCCGGCCGATCCTGCCCGTGGACGCGCCCGAGTCGCTCTACGGCTGAGCACGCGGGTCCGCGTCAGTCCAGGCTGCTGGACCCGTCCTGCTGGTACGGCGCGCTCCGCCACGTGTCCCAGTCCACCGTGGTGCCCAGCTCGTGGGCCTCGAAGCGCCAGGGACCGGTGTACTGGTTGTCGTACCACCGGTTGTCCTGGTCGAACGTGATGGCGTCCTCGACGACGTCCCCCTTGTAGGGCGACCACTTCGGGAAGGTGCCGTAGTTGGATGCCAGCCCGACGTACCCGCACAGGGCCTTCTCCGTGCACGCCGGTCCGAGGTGGGACGGGGTGAACGAGAACGTGTTGTCGTGCACGCGCAGCTTCTGGGTCTTCCACCGGCAGTCGTCGACGTAGGGGGCTCGCTCGACCTTCTGGGGGTCACTGCAGGCCGCGAGCGTGGCCACCTTCGGGTTGACCAGGGTGGTGTAGCCGGAGCTCGTGTTCGCCGGGGATCCCGCGAACCGGTCGGCGTTCTCCCACGCCATCAGCCCCGCCCAGTTGTCGATGAACCGGTTGTGGGCGACCTCGAAGGTGGCGCCGAACTTCTCGCCGGCCCGTGGGTCGCTGCCGGACTCGGAGATGTACAGCGCCGGCGTCGGGAAGCCCTCGTTCTCCGGACCCGAGACGAGAGCGTTCCGGGCGAACGTGTTGCTGGTGATCTCGGCGTTGTAGCTGGTCTCGTAGATGAGGCCCTCGGCGCGGTTGTCGGAGATGTAGTTGCCCCGGACCAGGAACCCCGTGTTGTTGGTGTCGGCCCACAGGCCCACGCTGTGGTTGTCGTGGATCCAGTTGTCGACGACCACTGCGCCGTCGGTCTCCCAGAACTTGCCGCCACCGGTGCAGCCGCAGCCCGGGCTGCGCTTCTCCCAGTCGTCGGTGTTGTTGCCGGCGATCTCGTTGTGCCGAAGGGTCACCGCGTGGACGCCGCCGGGCTCGTAGACGCTGAATCCGTACTGCCCGTTGTCCTTCAGGCAGTTGTCGGCGACCACGTTGCCGCTGCCGAGGAAGACACCGGCCCCGGCGTTGTCGCGAACGGTGTTGTGCAGCACCTGCCAGTCGTGCCCCGCGTCGTGGTTGACGACGCCCTCGTTGTTGTTCTCGCCCGGCCTGCCGAAGTTCTGGATCGTCAGGTGCTCGATCGTCACGTGCGTGGCGTCGCCGGTGAAGGCGTACTGGTTGAGGTGCTGCCCGTCGAGGACGGCTCCCGGTGCCCCGATGAACGTCTGGCCGTCCTTGGGCTCGATCTGGGAGTACCGCCCGCGGTCGAGCCGATGGACTCCTGGGGTGAGCCAGAAGGTCGCGCCTGCGGGGGCGTCACCGACCACCTGGTCCAGCCTCTGGGCGAGGGTCACGGTCCGCGCGCCGGCCGGAGGCGTGTCCGGACCGTCGAGCCCGTCCGAGCCGCACACCCGTGCGGGCGGGGTGGTCGGCGCCGATCGGACGACGGCCTGGGGGTCGGCGGAGGCGCTGCCCGCCGCGACCTTCGAGCCCGGCGAGCCGTCGTCGTCGCCGCCACCGAGGGCGCACCCACCGAGCGCGACGGCGAGGACCGCGGCAGCAGTCAAGCCGAGAGATGATCGGAGGGACATGTGGCTCCTCGCCCCGAGCGGGGCCCATGGACGATGAGGTACCCCGAGGCCTCGTCGAACGTAACCGCGGGGGGTGGACAGCGGCAAGGCACCGCTGCCGCGGGCCCCAATATTGGTGATCCCTTCCCCATGCCGTCGCCACCGCGGCCCCGGGCTCGGACACGATCGACATTCCGGTGAGGGAGGGGCTCTCCCGGCGAGGAGGCGCGTGGTGCTCGGACTTGCGTTCGGAGACCGGCAGCTCGAGGTGCTGTGCCTCGGTGCGCACCCCGATGACATCGAGATCGGCTGCGGCGGCACGCTGCTGGAGCTCTCACGGAGGTCCGAGGTCCGGGTCCGGGGAGTGGTGCTGACGGGCGAGGGGGCACGGGTCGAGGAGGGCACGAACGCGCTGCCGCGCTTCGTCCCCAGCGCGAAGGTCGAGACCTGCGGGCTGCCCGACGGGCGGCTGCCCACCCAGTGGGGAGAGGTGAAGCAGGTCCTCGAGGACGTGGCCGCGAGCTGCGCTCCGGACCTCGTGTTCGCGCCGCGTGTCGACGACGCCCACCAGGACCACCGGCTCGTGGGAAGGCTCGCGAGCACCGTGTGGCGTGACTCGTTGATCCTGCACTACGAGATCCCCAAGTGGGACGGGGATCTCGGTGCGCCCACCCACTTCGTGCCACTGAGCGCGCAGCAGGCGCACCGGAAGGTCGAGCTGCTCGACGAGTGCTTCCCCAGCCAGGCGGGGCGCGACTGGTGGGACGAGGAGTTCTTCCTCGGCCTGATGCGGATCCGCGGGGTGGAGTGCAGGAGCCCCTACGCCGAGGGATTCTTCTCCTCGAAGGTCGTGCTCGACCTCACCGAGACAGGTGCTGCGCCGTGATCGGCGTCCGGGTCGTCGCCGAGGCCACGCGCGCGCTCATCGATGCCGCGGTCGCGGTTCCGATCTTCTCCCGCGGGCTCCACGCCGCCGCTACCCGTGCCGCCGCTCGGCCGCCAGCCGTCCCTCCGGCGCGAGGCGTCTCGGCCCCGGCTCCGGTGTTCGACAGGTCGACGGCCGCCCAGGAGCGGCTCCACGACCTGGTCCCCGGCGGTGCGCACACCTACGCCCGCGGCGCGGACCAGTACCCGGAGGACATGGCTCCCGTGATCGCGCGGGGGTTCGGCGCGCGGGTCGAGGACCTCGATGGCAACGTCTTCGTCGAGTACGGCATGGGCCTGCGGGCGGTGACCCTCGGGCACGGCTACGAGCCGGTGACGTCTGCCGTCGCCCGGGCGATCTCGGAGGGCACCAGCTTCACCCGGCCCAGCGCGCTGGAGCTGCGCGCCGCGGAGACCTTCCTCCGGCAGGTCCCGGGTGCCGACATGGTGAAGTTCGCGAAGAACGGGTCGGACGCCACCACCGCGGCCGTGAAGCTGGCCCGGGCCGCGACCGGGCGCAAGCGCGTCGCGGTCTGCCGGAGCCACCCCTTCTTCTCGACCGACGACTGGTTCATCGGCACGACCCCGATGCGGGCCGGGACCCTGGAGGAGGAGTCCCGACTCACGGTCGGCTTCGACTACAACGACCTCGACTCGGTCCGGTCCCTGCTCGCCGGGTACCCCGGCGAGATCGCGTGCCTGATCCTCGAGGCGGCGACGGCCCTGTCGGAGCCCGCGCCCGGCTTCCTGGAGGGGCTGCGCCGGCTGGCCGACGAGGACGGCTTCGTGCTGGTCTTCGACGAGATGATCACGGGGATGCGCTGGTCGCTCCACGGTGCCCAGCACGTGTACGGCGTGACCCCCGACCTGTCGACGTGGGGCAAGGCCCTCGGCAACGGGTTCCCCATCTCGGCGCTGGCCGGGCGCCGTGAGCTGATGGAGCTCGGGGGGCTCCGCACCGACGCGCCCCGGGTCTTCCTGCTGTCGACCACGCACGGCCCCGAGTCGTCGGGCCTGGCCGCCTACCTGGCCGTGGAGCAGTGCTACCGCGAGCGCGACGTGGTGGGCGAGATGGAGCGGAGCGGGACGACCCTCGCCGAGGCGGTGTCCGGCGAGATCCGGGCGGCCGGCTCTCGAGGACCACATCGCAGTGGTCGGGCGCCCGTCCTGTCTGGTGTTCACCACGCGGGGACCCGACGGACAGCCTTCGCAGGAGTTCCGCACCCTGTTCCTGCAGGAGCTGCTCCGCCGCGGCGTCCTCGGCCAGTCCTTCGTCGTCTCGGCTGCGCACACCGACGACGACCTCCGACTCACGATCGACGCGGTGAGGCAGGCCCTGCCGGTCTACCGCGAGGCCCTCGAGCGTGGTGACGCCTCAGGGCTCTTCACGGGGCGACCGGTGGCACCCGCGTTGCGGGAACACTCCGCTCCCCGACAGCTGGCCCGGCCCGCCGGGCCGACCACCGGAAAGGAACACACAGAGCCATGACCAGCATCATCGTCGACCCGCGTCACATGACGAGGAACGTCGCCACAGCCTCTACTCCGGGGACATCTTCGTCCACACCGACTCCTCCGCCATCCGGGACTTCGTCGAGTTCACGCGCGGCATGGTGGAGGACGCCTTCGGCGGCCGCGACCCCGAGAGCGCCCAGTACGACATGGACGTCGAGTCGTACGCCGGGGTGCTCGCAGCGCTGAAGCCGGCCTTCATCCACCACCCGGACTCCAAGCGGCACCTGCGCGCGATCCTGGTCGAGCACGGTTGCGACCCCGAGCAGACCTACTTCGACGTGCCGCGGCTGCGCACCTCCACCTCGGACGACTACCTCACCACCGGCATCGCCTACGCGTTCCACCCGCACCGCGACACGTGGTACTCCGCGCCGATGATGCAGGTGAACTGGTGGCTGCCGATCTACGACGTGGCCCCCGACAACGTCGTCGCCTTCCACCCGGCGTACTTCGACCGGGGCGTGAAGAACGGCAGCGAGCGCTACAACTACTACAAGTGGAACCGGGACAGCCGGGCGCTGGCCGCGTCCCAGATCGGTGTGGACACCCGCGAGCAGCCCAAGCCGGAGGAGGACATCGACCTCGACCCGCAGATCCGTCCCGTGCCGCCGGTCGGCGGGATGATGGTGTTCTCCGGGGCGCAGCTGCACTCGTCGGTGCCCAACACCTCGGGCCGGACCCGGATCAGCGTCGACTTCCGGACCGTGAACCGGCTCGACGTCGAGAACGGCCAGGGTGCGCCGAACGTCGACTCGGCCTGCACCGGGACCACGATGCGTGACTACCTCCGCGTGTCCGACCTGACCCGTCTTCCCGACGAGACGATCGAGCCCTACGACCAGGGCGTACCCGAGGAGCTCCTCCAGTACGCCGTCTACTCGAGCTGAGGGGTGTCCTGATGAAGGTGCTCGTGACGGGCGACCGCGGTTACGTCGGCGCGGTGATGGTGCCGATGCTCCAGGAGGCGGGCCACGAGGTCGTCGGCCTCGACGCCGGCTGGTATGACGGATGTGACTTCGGGTCGGTGCCCGACGACTACGAGTCGCGCACCGGGGACATCCGCGACCAGAAGCCGGAGGACCTGGCCGGTTTCGACGCGGTCGTGCATCTCGCCGCGATCTCCAACGACCCGGTCGGCCACCTCAACCCGGAGGCGACCTACTCGGTGAACGCCCACGGTGCGGCGCACATGGCCGAGGTCGCCAAGGCCGCCGGGGTGCCGCGCTTCCTGTTCTCCTCGTCGTGCTCGCTCTACGGCGCCGCCGGCGACGCGCCCGTGACGGAGGAGAGCGCGTTCAACCCGGTGACGCCGTACGGCGAGAGCAAGGTGATGGCCGAGCAGCTCATCTCGCGTCTGGCCGACGACGGCTTCAGCCCGACCTACCTGCGCAACGCCACGGCGTACGGATCCTCGCCGCGGCTGCGCGCCGACATCGTCGTCAACAACCTCACCGGCACCGCCTTCACCCGGGGCGAGGTGCGGTTGCAGAGCGACGGGTCGCCGTGGCGTCCGCTGGTCCACGTCCGCGACATCTCGAACGCCTTCATCGCGGTGCTCGACGCCGAGCGGGACGTCGTCCACGACCAGGCGTTCAACATCGGCCGTGACGAGGACGTGGTGCAGATCCGCGACATCGCCACGGCGGTGGCGGAGCGCTTCGACGTGCCGGTCACCTTCGCCGAGGGGGCGGCTCCCGACAAGCGGGACTACCGCGTCGACTTCGGCAAGGTGACGTCGCGCCTCCCCGGGTTCCGGCCCAGCTGGACGGTCCCGGCCGGCATCGACGAGCTGGGCGCGGACATGGAGCGCATCGGGCTCGACGCCGCCGACTTCGAGGGGCGGCGGTTCGTCCGCCTCGAGCGGATCAACCAGCTGCGGGACGAGGGCCTGCTCGACGACCTCCTCTTCATGCGGCCATGATCCCGGGGCATTGATGCCGATGGGCGCGGACGAGACCGCCCGCGCGGCGCGCATGCGCGCGCGGATGGAGGCGCTCTACCCGATCTGCCGCAGCATCACCGGGGACGGCGTGCGCCGGACGCTGGACGTCATCGGCGAGGCCCTCGCCCCCGAGCTGACGCTGGCGCGGGTCGGCGTGCCCTCGGGGACGACGGCCTACGACTGGACCGTCAACGACGAGTGGAACGTCCGCGACGCCTGGATCGCCGACGCCACCGGCCGGCGGGTGGTGGACTTCGGGGAGCACAACCTCCACCTGGTCAGCTACAGCGTCCCGGTGCGCGCCCGGATGTCGATGGACGAGCTGCGGCCGCACCTCCACACGCTGCCCGAGCACCCGGACTGGATCCCCTACCGGACGACGTACTACAGCCGCACGTGGGGCTTCTGCCTCACCCAGCGGCAGCTCGACGCGATGGGGGAGGGGCCGTACGACGTGGTGGTCGACACCACCCTGGAGCCCGGTGAGCTGACCTACGGCGAGCTCGTGATCCCCGGCGAGACCGCCGAGGAGGTGCTGTTCACCTCCCACGTGTGCCACCCGTCGCTGGCGAACGACAACCTCTCCGGCATCGTCGTGGCCCTCGAGCTGGCCCGCGAGCTGGCGGCCCTCCCGCAGCGGCGGTTCTCCTACCGGTTCCTGTTCGCGCCGGGGACGATCGGCTCCATCACCTGGCTGAGCCGCAACCGCGCGCAGCTCGACCGCATCCGGCACGGGCTGGTGCTCACCGGCCTCGGTGGCCCGGGAGCGCTGGTCTACAAGCGGACCCGGCGCGGGGAGCGGACGATCGACCGGGCGGCGTCCCACGTGGTGAGCCGCCGCGGCGGCGAGGTCCGGGACTACTCGCCCTACGGCTACGACGAGCGACAGTTCAACGCGATCGGGTTCGACCTGCCGGTCGGCCGGCTCTCGCGCACCCCGCACGGCGAGTTCCCGGAGTACCACACGTCCGCGGACGACCTCGGCTTCGTCAAGGACGAGGAGCTGCTGGATGCCCACGCCGCGTTGATGCGGATCGTCGAGATCCTCGAGCACGACGCGGCCTACCTCAACCTCAGCCCGCACGGCGAGCCGCAGCTGGGCAAGCGCGGGCTCTACCCCACGACCGGCGGGAAGTCCGCCTCGGACGCCGTGATGGCCATGCTGTGGACGCTCGGCTACTCCGACGGTCGGGCCACGCTGCTGGACATCGCCGATCGGGCGGACCTGGACTTCGCCCAGGTGTGCCGCGCGGCGTCCGACCTCGCCGGCGCCGGCCTGCTGGAGCGGGCGAGCGAACACACCGGCCGCTGAGGTCCGACCGCTGGGGTCCGGCCGACGGCTTCGGCGGACGGGTCCGGCCTCGCCGGGCGCCGTCCGTGCCCGCGCGTACCATTGCCCCGACCCCCTCGCCCGCCTCGGCAGGGGGCTGTCGTGTTGTCCCTGTCGTCAGGAGCCCCCTGTGCCGCTCACCGGTCTCGCCGACGCCGTCCTCGCCGAGCCCGTGCTGGCCGGGGCGATGACCGATGCCCGGGGTGGTGCGCTGCGTGCCCTCGACCTCACCGGCCCCGAGGCGCTGCGGCCGTTCGTGGTCGCCGGGCTGGTGCGCGCCGGGCGGACCGTGCTGGCGGTGACGGCCACCGCGCGCGAGGCCGAGGACCTGGTGACCTCGCTGGGTGACCTGCTCGACCCGGCCGGCATCGGCTACTACCCGAGCTGGGAGACGCTGCCGCACGAGCGGCTGAGCCCGCGCAGCGACACGGTCGGCCGGCGCCTGGCCGTGCTGCGGAGGCTCCGGCACCCCGGCACCGACGTCTCCAACGGCCCCCTGCAGGTGGTGGTGGCGCCGGTCCGGTCGGTGCTCCAGCCGCAGGTGAAGGGCCTCGGTGACCTGGAGCCGGTCGAGCTGGCGCCCGGTGACACGGCACCGCTCGAGGACGTCGTACGCCGGCTCGCGGACGCGGCGTACTCCCGGGTCGACCTGGTCGAGAAGCGGGGCGAGTTCGCCGTGCGTGGCGGCATCATCGACGTCTTCCCGCCGACCGAGGAGCACCCGCTGCGGGTGGAGCTCTGGGGCGACGACGTCGAGGAGATCCGCAGCTTCTCGGTCGCCGACCAGCGCACGCTCGACAAGGTGGAGCGGCTGTGGGCGCCCCCGTGCCGCGAGCTGCTGCTGACCGACGAGGTGCGTCGTCGCGCGGCCGAGCTGGGCGAGGCGCACCCGCAGCTGGTCGAGCTCACCGACAAGATCGCCGCGGGCATCGCCGTCGAGGGCATGGAGTCGCTGGCGCCCGTGCTCGTCGACGAGATGGAGCTGCTGGTCGACCTGATGCCCGACGACACCCACGTGCTGGTGCTCGACCCCGAGCGCGCGCGCAGCCGCGCCCACGACCTGGTCGCGACCAGCGAGGAGTTCCTCGGCGCCAGCTGGGCCGCGGCCGCCGGTGGGGGCACCGCCCCGATCGACCTCGGCGCGGCGTCGTACCGCTCGCTCTCCGACGTCCGCGAGCACAGCCTGGACCAGCACAAGCCGTGGTGGACGATGAGTCCGTTCGGCATCGGTGACGAGGGCTCGACGGGCTCGACCACCGAGGGGCAGCCGTTGCGGGACTCGCTGGGCGAGATCGTCAGTGTCGACGTCGACGTCCTCGCCGGCGCGGTGCCGAGCCGGATGCTGCCGGCCCACCCGGTCGACACCTACCGCGGCGACGTGGACCGCGCGCTCGGCGACATCAAGCGGTGGGTCGACGAGGGCCACCGGATCGCCGTCGTCCACCCCGGTCACGGGCCCGCACAGCGGATGGTCGAGGTGCTGGCCGAGCGGGACGTCGCCGCCCGCCTCGTCGAGCCCGGCGACGTCGCGCTGGACCAGCACGTGGTCACCGTGACCTGTGGCGCGCTCTCCCAGGGCTTCGTCGACGACACCAACCTGCTGGTCGTGCTCACCGGCGAGGACCTGTCGGGACAGAAGTCCTCGACCCGCGACATGCGCAAGATGCCGGCCCGGCGCAAGCGCCAGATCGACCCGCTGGAGCTCAAGGCCGGGGACCACGTCGTGCACGAGCAGCACGGCGTCGGCAGGTTCGTGGAGATGAAGCAGCGCGAGGTCGGTGGCGCGGTGCGCGAGTACCTCGTCCTCGAGTACGGCGCCTCCAAGCGCGGTGGGCCGCCCGACCGGCTCTACGTCCCGGCCGACGCGCTGGACCAGGTGACCCGCTACGTCGGCGGCGAGCAGCCCTCGCTGGACCGGCTCGGCGGCGCGGACTGGGCCAAGCGGAAGGGCAGGGCTCGCAAGGCGGTCCGCGAGATCGCCGCCGAGCTGATCAAGCTGTACGCCGCGCGGCAGGCGACCCAGGGCTACGCCTTCGGCCCCGACAGCCCCTGGCAGCGCGAGCTCGAGGACGCCTTCCCCTTCACCGAGACGCCCGACCAGCTCAGCACCGTCGACGAGGTCAAGGCCGACATGCGGCGCACCGTCCCGATGGACCGGCTGATCTGCGGGGACGTGGGCTACGGCAAGACCGAGATCGCCGTGCGGGCGGCGTTCAAGGCGGTGCAGGAGGGCAAGCAGGTCGCCGTGCTCGTGCCGACGACGCTGCTGGTGACCCAGCACCTCTCCACCTTCGCCGAGCGGATGAGCGGCTTCCCGGTCGTGCTCAAGGGCCTCTCGCGGTTCCAGACCGACAAGGAGGCCCGCGAGGTCATCGCCGGCCTGGCCGACGGCAGCATCGACGTCGTGGTCGGCACCCACAGGCTGCTCAACCCCGACATCCGGATGAAGGACCTCGGGCTGATCATCGTCGACGAGGAGCAGCGCTTCGGCGTCGAGCACAAGGAGCAGATGAAGCGGCTGCGCACGTCGGTCGACGTGCTGTCGATGTCGGCGACCCCGATCCCGCGCACCCTGGAGATGGCGATCACCGGCATCCGCGAGATGTCGACGATCACCACCCCGCCGGAGGAGCGGCACCCGGTGCTCACCTACGTCGGCGCCTACGAGGACCGCCAGGTGATCGCGGCGATCCGGCGCGAGCTGCTGCGCGAGGGCCAGGTCTTCTTCATCCACAACCGGGTCAACTCGATCGAGAAGGCCGCCGCCCGGATCCGGGAGCTCGTGCCGGAGGCCCGGGTGGCCACCGCGCACGGCCAGATGAACGAGCGCCAGCTCGAGCAGGTGATGCTGGACTTCTGGGAGAAGCGCTTCGACGTGCTCGTCTGCACGACGCTGGTCGAGTCCGGGCTCGACGTGTCCAACGCCAACACGATGATCATCGAACGCTCGGACGCGCTCGGCCTCTCCCAGCTGCACCAGCTGCGCGGCCGGGTCGGCCGGTCGCGGGAGCGCGCCTACGCCTACTTCCTGTACCCGGCCGAGAAGCCGCTCACCGAGACCGCCCACGAGCGTCTCGCGACGCTGGCGCAGCACTCCGACCTCGGTGGCGGCATGGCGATCGCGATGAAGGACCTCGAGATCCGGGGTGCGGGCAACCTGCTCGGCGGCGAGCAGTCCGGCCACATCGCCGACGTCGGCTTCGACCTCTACGTCCGGTTGGTCGGCGAGGCTGTCAACGAGTTCCGTGGCGACAAGGAGCCCGAGCTCAACGAGGTCCGGATCGAGCTGCCGATCGACGCGCACCTGCCGCACGACTACATCCCCAGCGAGCGGTTGCGGCTGGAGATGTACAAGCGGCTGGCCGAGGTGCGCTCCGACGACGACGTCGACCTGCTGAACGAGGAGATGGTGGACCGGTACGGCGAGCCGCCGCAGGAGGTCTCGTCGCTGCTGCTGGTCGCACGGTTCCGGGCCCGCGCCCGCCAGGCGGGGGTCGGCGAGGTCACGATCGCGGGCAAGAACGTGCGGTTCGCCCCGGTCTCGCTGCCGGACTCGCGCGTCGTACGCCTCAACCGGATGTACCCCCGGTCGATCGTGAAGGCGCCGGTCGACACGATCCTCGTGCCGCGCCCGCAGACCGCAGTGGTCGGGGGTCACCCGATCACGGGGGTGGCTTTGCTTGAATGGGCCCGCGGTGTGATCGACGCCATCATCGATCCTCGCGACGACAAGTCCCAGAAGACGCCACCGGGCACCGCGTAGAGCGCGCCCGTCACCCGAGGAGAGCTCGTGAGCAAGCCCCGCCCGATGATCGGCCTGGTCGCCGTGTCCCTGCTGCTCGTCGGCGGCCTGTCCGGGTGCGGGGTGGCCGGCACCGACTTCCATCCCGGCGTGGCGGCGCAGGTCGGCGACGACACGATCAGCGTCTCCGAGGTGGACACGGCGGCCAGCGACTACTGCAGCGCGATCGAGAGCCAGCTCCAGGGCGACAACCAGGTGGTGCCGTTGCGCTACCTGCGCGGCGGCATCGCCGGGCAGCTGGCGCTGTTGAGCGCCGCGCGGCAGTTCGCGGCCGAGAAGGGCGTGGACGCCGGGCGCCAGTACGAGCAGAAGGTCGCGGAGCTCCAGTCGGCCGTGGCCACGCTGCCCCAGGGGCAGCAGGACGCCGTGGTCGAGGTCGAGTCGTCGGCGACCTACATCTCCGGTGTCCAGCAGGCGGTCGGGGAGGAGGTCCTGCGCGGCCAGGGGGTCCGGAAGCCGCAGCCCTCCGACAGCCTCGCCGCCGGCCAGCAGGCCTTCGTCGCCTGGCTGGACGACCAGGACGTCTCGATCGACCCGCAGTTCGGGGTGGCGATCAAGAACGGCCAGGCCGTCCCCGTCGACACCAGCGTCTCCTTCCCGCTCGGCGAGACCGCGACCAAGGCCGAACGCGAAGACCCCCGACCAGGAGTACGCCGGCTCGCTCCCCGACTCGCACCGCTGCGGCTGAGCGTGCCATGACCGAGCCCGCGTCCGGGGAGCCGCTGCTGGAGTTCCTCGCGGTGATGAGGAGGCTCCGGGCGGAGTGCGGCTGGAAGCGCGAGCAGACCCACCGGTCCCTGGCCCGCTACCTGCAGGAGGAGCTGCACGAGACGCTCGAGGCGCTCGACACCTGGGAGGCCACCGGCGACGGCGAGCACCTGTGCGAGGAGCTGGGCGACGTCCTGCTGCAGGTCTACTTCCACGCGGTGATCGCCGAGGAGTCCGGCAGCTTCACCCTCGACGACGTGGCCCGCGGGATCACCGAGAAGATGTACCGCCGCAACCCGCACGTCTTCGCCCCCGCCGGTGAGCCGCGCGCGCCGGGCGGCGACGCCGCCGCGGTCAACGAGGCCTGGCAGGCGATCAAGGCGCAGGAGAAGCCCCGGGAGTCCGTCACCGAGGGCCTGCCACCCACCCTCCCCGCGCTGCTCCACGCGGACAAGGTCCTCGACCGGCTCAGCCGCGAGGGCCCGCACGCGGCCGGCGACGCGGAGTCCCCGGCCGCCCAGCTCGCCGAGCCCCGCTCCGACGACCTCGGCGACCGGCTCCTCGCCCTGGTGGCCGAGGCCCACCTCGCGGGCGTCGACCCCGAGCAGGCCCTGCGCGACGCCGTCCGCCGCCTCCTCTGAGCACGCCGACCCGTCGCTCGTTGACGTCCGCTGCCGCGGGTGCTCCCGGGATCGGGGACGGGGCGGGACTAGGCTGAGGTGCGGCCGTGCCGTACCCCCATCACCAGGAGCAACCGTGGCATCCATCGAAGCTGTCGGCGCCCGCGAGATCCTCGACTCGCGAGGCAACCCCACCGTCGAGGTCGAGGTGCTCCTCGATGACGGCTCGTTCGCCCGGGCCGACGTACCCAGCGGCGCCTCGACCGGCGCCTTCGAGGCGGTCGAGCTTCGCGACGGCGGCGACCGCTACGGCGGGAAGGGCGTCCACAAGGCCGTCGCCGGGGTGATCCAGACCATCGCCCCGGCCATCGAGGGCCTCGCCGCGGACGACCAGCGCCTCGTCGACCAGACCATGCTCGAGCTCGACGCGACGCCGAACAAGGCGAAGCTCGGGGCCAACGCGATCCTCGGCGTCTCGCTCGCGGTGGCCCGCGCCGCCGCCGACTCCGCCGGTCTCCCGCTCTACCGCTACGTCGGCGGGCCCAACGCGCACGTGCTGCCGGTGCCGATGATGAACATCCTCAACGGCGGCTCGCACGCCGACTCCAACGTGGACATCCAGGAGTTCATGATCGCGCCGATCGGCGCGCCCAGCTTCCGCGAGGCCCTGCGCAGCGGTGCGGAGGTCTACCACGCCCTGAAGTCGGTGCTGAAGAAGAAGGGGCTGGCCACCGGGCTCGGCGACGAGGGCGGCTTCGCGCCGGACCTCGACTCCAACCGGGCGGCGCTGGACCTGATCGCCGAGGCCGTCTCCGCGGCCGGCCTGACGCTCGGGCGCGACGTGGTGCTGGCCCTGGACGTGGCCGCCAGCGAGTTCTGCAACGACAACACCTACACCTTCGAGGGTGCCTCGAAGTCGGCCGACGAGATGGCCGCCTACTACGGCGAGCTGGTCTCGGCGTACCCGATCGTCTCCGTCGAGGACCCCCTCGACGAGGACGACTGGGAGGGCTGGAAGGCGATGACCGACCAGCTCGGCGACAAGATCCAGATCGTCGGCGACGACCTGTTCGTCACCAACGTCGAGCGGCTCCAGCGAGGCATCAGCGGCGGCCAGGCCAACGCGCTCCTGGTGAAGGTGAACCAGATCGGTTCGCTGACCGAGACCCTCGACTCGGTCGACCTCGCGCACCGCAACGGCTTCCGCTGCATGATGAGCCACCGCTCGGGCGAGACCGAGGACACCACCATCGCCGACCTCGCCGTCGCGACGAACTGCGGCCAGATCAAGACCGGTGCGCCCGCGCGGTCCGAGCGGGTGGCGAAGTACAACCAGCTGCTGCGCATCGAGGACGAGCTCGGCGACGCCGCGCGCTACGCCGGCGCGGCCGCCTTCCCGCGTTTCCAGGGCTGACCGGGGCAGGATCGTCGTCATGGGGGACAACCGTCGCCGTACGCCATCCCGGGGCTCTGCCGTCAAGGGCACTCCCCGGGGTCGCACCGGGCCCGGTCGCACGACCGGCTCCGGGCGGGCCGGCCGGCCGCCCCAGCCGCCGGCCGGACAGGCCGCCGGCGGGAGCAGGCCACGTCGGCCGCGGCTGACCGGCCGGGCCGCGATCCTGGTGCTGGTGCTGGCGGTCCTCGCCGTCTCGTACGCCTCGTCGATGCGGGCCTACCTCCAGCAGCGCTCCCACATCCAGGACCTCAAGACCCAGATCGCGCAGCGGGAGTCGAACATCGACGAGCTGGAGCGGGAGAAGCGCCGCTGGCACGACCCGGCGTTCGTCCAGGCGCAGGCCCGCGAGCGGTTCGGCTACCTGATGCCGGGGGAGACGTCGTACGTCGTGCTCGGCGAGGACGGCCAGCCGCTCGAGAGCCAGAGCACGCTCACCGACCCCGCCACGGTCAACCAGCACCACCCCACCGCCTGGTGGACCGCCGAGTGGAGGTCGGTGCAGCTCGCCGGCATCCCGCCCAAGCCCGAGGCGCCGCCGGCCACCGAGATCGACGGGTCCAAGGAGAAGAAGCAGTGAGCGAACCCGTGACCGCGCGCGCCAAGGCGGCGATCGCCGCCCAGCTCGGACGGGAGCCGCGGGGGATCCACGAGATCGGGCACCGCTGCCCGTGCGGCAACCCCGACGTCGTGACGACCGAGCCGCGCCTGCCGAACGGCACCCCGTTCCCCACGACCTACTACCTGACCTGCCCGCGGGCGGCCTCGCGCATCGGCACCCTCGAGGGGTCCGGCGTGATGAAGGAGATGGAGGCGCGGCTCGGCACCGACCCCGAGCTGGCCAAGGAGTACGCCGCGGCGCACCAGCGCTACCTCGAGGCCCGGGGCGAGCTGGCCCGGGAAGTCGGGCAGAGCGTGCCCGAGATCGAGGGGATCTCGGCCGGCGGGATGCCCGATCGCGTGAAGTGCCTCCACGTGCTCGCCGGGCAGGCACTGGCGCAGGGGCGGGGGGCCAACCCGCTCGGCGACGAGGTCCTCGACACGCTCGGGGACTGGTGGTCCGCGGGTCCCTGCGTCACGGCGGTGGATCCGACCTCGTGAGCGTCGTCGCCGCGATCGACTGCGGGACCAACACGATCAAGCTGCTCATCGCCCCGGTCGTCGGACACGGCCTGCCCGAGGTCGCGGTGCGCGAGACCCGGATGGTCCGCCTCGGCCAGGGCGTCGACCGGACCGGCCGGCTGGCCGACGAGGCACTGGCCCGGGCGTTCGCGGCCATCGACGAGTACGCCGTGCTGATCCGCGAGCACGACGTGTCCCGGATCCGCTTCTGCGCCACCTCTGCCACCCGGGACGCCGCCAACGGCGACGAGTTCGCCGCCGGCGTGAGGGAGCGGCTCGGGGTGTCGCCGGAGGTGATCACCGGGGCCGAGGAAGCCGCGCTCGCCTTCGACGGTGCGATCCGCAACCTGCGCACGCCGCCCGCGGAGCCGGTGCTGGTCATCGACATCGGGGGCGGCTCCACCGAGCTGATCCTGGGCTCGTCGGGATCCCCGGACCTCGCGCACTCCATGGACATCGGCTCGGTACGCCTGCACGAGCGCCACCTGCACGCCGACCCGCCGACCGCCGACCAGGTCGCCGCCTGTGTCGCCGACATCGACGCCCACCTCGACGCCTGCCCCGTGGACGTGTCCCGCGCGGCGACGGTGGTCGGGGTGGCGGGGACGGTGCTCACGGTGGTGGCCGCGGCGCTGGACCTGCCGGCGTACGACGCCGACGCGACCGACCAGGCGGTGATCCCGTTCGTCGTGCTCCAGCAGGTCGTCGACCACCTGGTCGCCATGACGGTGGCCGAACGCCGGGCGATCGGCTCCATGCACCCCGGCCGGGCCGACGTCATCGACGCCGGTGCGCTGATCCTCTCCCGGGTGCTGGCCCGTGCGCACGTGGACTCCCTCGTGGCCTCCGAGGCGGACATCCTCGACGGCATCGCCTGGTCGATGGTGGACGCCGAGGGTTAGGTACCCGCGCCTACTGGGCACGGAGGGCGCATGGACGAACCCGTGACCCGGCCATCGGACGAGCCGATCGGCGCCCTGGTGCACCGCCTGTCCGAGCAGATCCCCGGGCTGGTCCGCAGCGAGCTGCGACTGGCCCAGGCCGAGCTCACCGAGAAGGGCAGGAGGGCCGGCATCGGCGTCGGCATGTTCAGCGCTGCCGGACTGCTCGGGTTCTTCGCGGGCGCGACGCTGGTCGCGACCGCGATCCTGGCCCTCGCGCTGGTGCTACCGGCCTGGGCGGCCGGCCTCATCGTGGCCGTGCTGCTGCTGGCCGCGGCCGGCGTGGTCGCGCTGGCCGGCAAGAAGGAGGTCGAGCAGGCCACCCCACCCGCACCGGAGAGGACCATCGCCAGCGTCCGCGAGGACGTCGAGACTGTGAAGGGGCGCCACGCATGAGCAGCAACGGCACGTCACCCGACGACATCGAGGCCGACATCGAGCGCCAGCGCGAAGAGCTGGCCGCGACCGTGACGGAGCTGCAGTCGAGGCTGGACGTCAAGGCGCGCGTCCGGCACCGGGCCGCGGTGCTGCGTGACCGCGCGAGCACCGAGTCCGGCCGGCCCCGCGCCGAGGTGATCGGGGCTGCGGTCGCGGTCGCGGCCGTCCTCGGCCTCCTCGTGTGGCGCCGTACCCGCTGATCCGACCGACAGGAGCACATCCATGAGCAAGCTGACCATCCTCGCTGCCGGTGCCGCCGGCTACGTCCTCGGCTCCCGGGCGGGGCGCGAGCGCTACGAACAGATCGCCGACGGAGCGCGCCGGGTGATGCGCAACCCGCGGGTCCAGTCTGCCCGACAGCAGGCCCAGGACGCGGTGGCCGAACAGGTCGCAACGGCCCGGTCGGTGGTGGGCGAGAAGGCCAGGGAGACGGCCTCGACGGCCGCAGCCGCGGCAGCGGACAAGGTCCGCCGCGGCGACGGCGGTGCGCACAGCGCCGACCATGGTGGGTCGGACCGGGCCTGGCCCGCCGACACGGCGGCACCGCCGGCCTCCTGAGGGACATCTCCGGTGGCGGGGCACGATGGGCCGGTGAGCCCCCTCCTCCCTCACCCCGCCACCGGGGACCTGTTCGGCTCGCCGGTGCCGCCCGGCACCGGCTGGCCTGACGACCCCGCCGCTGCGGACACCCCGGTCGCCCGATCCGCCGAGCAGGTACGCCGTCTCGCCGCCGGCGTCGGCCTCGACGAGCTCGGGGCGCGAGTGTCGGTGTGTGCCGCGTGTCCGCGCCTGGTCACCTGGCGCGAGGAGGTGGCACGGGACAAGCGCGCGTCGTTCGCGGGCGAGCCCTACTGGGGGCGGCCGATCGCGGGCTGGGGAGCGCCGGACCCGCGGGTGCTGATCGTCGGCCTGGCGCCCGCGGCCCACGGCGGCAACCGCACCGGGCGGATCTTCACCGGGGACCGGTCGGGCGACTGGCTCTTCGCCTCGCTGCACCGGGTCGGGCTGGCGACGCTGCCCACCAGCACGCACGCGGCCGACGGCCAGCGGCTCGTCGACACCAGGATGGTGGCGACCGTGCGCTGCGCGCCCCCGCTGAACAAGCCGACCACCGAGGAGCGGGACACCTGCGCGCCCTGGCTGGACGCCGAGCTCCGGCTGGTGGTCGGGTCGGTCCGGGTGGTCGTCGCGCTCGGCTCCTTCGGATGGGCCGCGGCACTCGGCGCCTTCGGCCGGATCGGCTGGACGGTGCCCCGTCCCAGGCCACGTTTCGGCCACGGCGCCGAGGCCGTCCTCGCCGGCCCGGACCACGAGGTGTCACTGCTCGGCAGCTACCACCCCAGCCAGCAGAACACCTTCACCGGCAGGCTCACCGAGCCGATGCTGGACGAGGTGCTCGGCCGCGCCGCGGACGCTGCGAGAATCCCCGACAGGCCCTCGTATCCCAATCGGCAGAGGAAGTCGCCTTAAAAGCGATCGAGTGTGGGTTCGAGTCCCACCGGGGGCACTGTGTCCTTGGGCTGGTCGGCCCTCGTGACCGCGAAGATTCTCGTAGCCTCCCGACATGACGCGCGAGCCGCTCGTTGAGCCCTGGGACGGAAATGCGAACTGATGCTGATCCAGGTAGCCGGGTCCTCGTCCTGCCGGGGTCGCGGTACAGCAGCCGACGACCCGGGCTCGCCTGGCCGCTGAGAGCGCTGGCCATGCAGGGGTGGCAGGTGTGGTGCGCGGTCTGGGAGATGCCGATGGCTCAACCGCGTGCGCACGCGCAGGCGGTCGTGGATCGGGCCATCAGGTCCTTCGTCGACCAGGTGGGAGGGGAGCCCGAGCTGGTGCTCGCCAAGTCCGTCGGCACGTTGGCCGCGGGTTGGGTGGCTGACCACGAGGTGCCCACCGTGTGGACGACACCGCTTCTCGTCGACACGGAGTGCGTCGAGAACATCACGCGGGCCAGCTCTCCCGCTCTGTTGCTCGCGGGGTCCCGGGACCACACCTGGGACGACGACGCCGCACAGCGCACGGGCAAGCAGGTCGAGCTCATCCCGGGCGCGGATCACGGGTGGGAGACCGGCGACTGGCGAACCGAGCTCGACGTCGTACGGCGGGTCGCCGAGTCCGTGGAGGACTTTGCGTCCCGGTGGAAGCCCTGACGGCCGACTGATGTCGATCGAGGTCGACACCTGTCGGCGGGCACCGGAGCCAGCGTCAGGGAACGCCTGGTGAGATTCATGGGGTGGTCTCCTAGCGGGCAGGAGGGCGGTCGCAGGTCTCGTCGGTCACGGCCTTCTCGACTCGCGCATCGATTCGAGCGGTCGCGTCCGCGACGGGTGTGTGGGCCGGTAGCGCCTGGCGGAGCCAGAAGGTCGGCTCGGCCCTGGTGTCCCCGGCGAGCTGCCTGCAGCGCCGGATCGCGTACCCGAGGACGTCCCGGTAGACCGTCTCGGCCGGGTCGCGCTGCGCGAGTCGGCCGAATGTGTCGCAGTGCCGAGACATCTCAGTGTGCAAGACCGGCAGCCACACCTGGGCCTTCGCCGCCATGCACCGCTGGTGGACAGACCAGGAACTGAACAAGTCGGTCCAGTCGTCAGGGCTGCGCTCGGAGCCGGCCCGGGACTGCAGCTGGGCGGCGATCTCGGCCATGTCGGCCGCGGAGTCGTCCACCGCCGCGGCCACCGCTGGGTAGCGGTGCTCGAGGTCGTACTGGGCAGGAGCGAACGTCCGTCGAGCATCGTGGGACGCGCTGGGCGGGCCGTGGACGAGGGGCGTGAAGTCGTACTCGTTCACGATCATCGCCTGGTGCGCGGCGAGCCCGGCCGTGCCCCCGACGAGGACGACCGGCACGGTGATGGCGATGCCCGCGAGCCAAGCCGGCCACGGTCCCCGGGACCAGCCGCCTCGTTGCGCGCCCGCCGGCAGGGCCCTCGTCAGGCGGACGCGGAACATCGCCGCGACCAAGATGGCGCAGCCGACGCCCAGCACGTCCACGCCCGGGCCCGAGCCCCCGACCTGGGTGTCGGTGGCCTCCTGGACAGCTCTCGCCGCGAGCATCAGCACGGGGACGACCAGGGTGAGGTAGGCAGCCAGTCTCGGCAAGCGGCGGCGCACCGGCCGCGCCGCGCCGCCGAGCACCGCGCCGGCCGCGAAGACGAGGACGGCCGAGAGCAGCTCCTCGGCGACGTCCGCGGTCTGGAAGAGGAGTCCTTCCCGGTGTGCCTGGGTCCAGGAGTACCCCACCCACACGGCGGTCAGGGTCAACGCCGAGGCGGTCAGGGCGATGGTCCGCGTGCGCCGGTGCAGCTCCCGGCCGGCGCCGATGCGAGCCGGCCTGCGCGGCGTGATCCGTCGGGGTGGGCTGGTCAACGCGCTCGCTCATGAGTGGTCCTTTCCGTGCCTCGTCGGCCGGGAGAAAGGTTAGGCGGCGCCGATGCCGAGCGGGCATGCTTTGCGGCCTGTGTCCGGACCTCCGGTCCCGCTCGCGGCCATACCGCTGTGGTGGGCGACGGACGAACTCGAAACAGGCATCCGGGTGTTCCTGTGGGCCCTGGCCGCGCTGCTTCTCACGCTCGCCGTCTGACGCGGTGTCTCCACGGCGAAGGCCGCAGTGAGGGCCCGCAGGCCCGCACGGGAGTAGTTCTTGGGGCCGGGCCGGTGGGTCCGCTCGGGTTGCTGGTCTCTGGCAGCTACGCCGGAAAGCCTGTCTCGGGTCGGCGCTGCTTCCCGGCCGGCGGGCTCGCGCTCAGGTCGGGGCCGAGCCGGAGCGAGGCCGGAAATATTTCGAAACTTTCTTCGGATAACGTCTCACTGGGTGAGATATGCACAGGCCAGCGGCCCGTCAATGTCGGTGCCCTCTGGTTGAGTCGGGTCATGGAGCAGCCCACCGAGTTCCCCACCACCCCGGCCGGGGTGGTCGCGGGCGCGAACGGGCTGCTCACCCGCCTGGACGAGACCCTGTGGGCCGCCAAGGACGCCTCGCGAGATGGTGGACACGGTCGCCGAGCTGGAGACGGTCCGGGCCCACCTGGCCGCGCTGGAGGCCTCGGTGCTGGCCGAGGTCAGGCCCGCGGGATCGCCAAGCAGGAGCTGGCCTGGGGGTCGACCGCGGAGTGGTTCACCCACCTGGCCGGCACCACCCGCCGCGAGGGGCACCGGACGGTGCGGCAGGCACCCGGTCCTGGTCGGTGAGCGGACCGCGACGCACGCCGCCCTGGCGGCCGGGCGGGTCTCCCCGGAGCAGGCCGCGGTGATCGTGGCCGCCGTCGAGGAGCTGCCCGCTGACGACACCGGGGTGCGGGAGCAGGGCGAGGCGTTCCTGCTCGACGTCCGCGGCCCGGCTGGACGCGACCGAGCTGGCCAAGGCCGCCAGGCACCTGGCCGAGGTCGCCGACCCCGACAAGGCCGAACGCGACGCCGAGAAGGACCTCGACCGCGCCGACCGGGCCGCGCACCACCACCGGTTCCTCTCGATCACCGACGACGGCGCCGGCGGGGTGAGGCTCCGCGGCCGCGGCACCCTCGAGGACGCCGCCACCATCAAGGCCGCCCTGCTCCCGCTGACCAAGCCCGCCCCCGCCGTGGATCCCGCCGACCCGGACTGCGCGGCAGCTCACCGATCCGCGGGACCACGGGGCCCGGATGTGGGACGCCCTGGTCACCGCGCTGCGAGCACGTGCTGGCCACCGACCTGGCGCCGGACTGCCACGGCGCCCGCCCCCGCCTCGCGGTCACCACCAGCCTGGACGTGCTGCGCGGCCAGATCGACTGGGCCACCCTCGGCGCCGCGGTCTCCACCACCGACGACGGCCTCGACCTCGCCCCCTCCGTGGTCCGGCGGCTGGCCTGCGACGCCGACCTGATCCCGATCGCCCTCGGCACCCACGGCGAAGTCCTCGACGTCGGCCGCACCCAACGCCTCGTCACCCCCGCCCTGTGGCGGGCCCTGGTCTGCCGCGACGCCCACTGCGCCTTCCCCGGCTGCACCAGACCCCCGGTGATGTGCCACGCCCACCACATCATCCACTGGGCCGACGGCGGCCACACCACGCTGTCGAACCTGGTGCTGCTGTGCGGGCAGCACCACCGCACCATCCACCACACCCCCTGGCAAGTGCGCCTCAACCCCGACGACGGCCGACCCGAGTTCCTCCCACCACCCAAACCCGGCCAACCACCACCCGACTGGATCCGCAGCAGACCCCGACGCGAGTGAGGCTCCGACGGGGGCGAGCGCCGGGGCCTATACGCCGGCCTCGGTCGCGGGGACCCCACTCGCAGCGGGTCCCGCCATCCGACGGCGGTAGGCCAGCACCGGCTGCCAGCGGTCGTGCAGCGTGGTGATCAGGCTGATCAGCGCCAGGAAGAAGACCACGTTCCACGCGCTGCTGTCCGATCCGGCCAGCCACCGCCCCACGCCGACGATCGCGATGCTCACCAGCAGCCGCACGGCGAAGGCCATTCCCATGGACTCGACGGACCGGCCCCGTCGGGCGACGACGAGCGTGATCGCGGCGTTCAGGACCACGAAGGCGCCGACCCCGACGAACAGCTCGAGGTTGCTGGCGTGGATCCCGGGAAGTGTCTGGGCATAGATGACCGAGAGGAGGCCGAGGAGCGCGACCTTCTCGAACGTGACCCACGAGAGCACCGACTCCGACGACGCGCGCCAGGCGGCCTGCGCGGCGGCGGTGTCGATCCCCTCGGGAAGCGGGTCGGCCGCCAGTCGCAGGTGCCAGTCCGGTTCGGGCAGGCGCGGGCGTACGACGAACCAGAGGATCGCCGCGAGCAGCGCGATCAGCGCGATCAGCAGCGGCCACGCCCAGTCGTACTCCGCCAGGGTGTCGGTCACGTCGAGCTGGGCGACGTGCAGCCAGTACTCCTGCGGCAGCTTGACGAAGATCCAGATGAGCGCCGCGGTCATCACCCAGTGGCGCAGGGTGATGCGCCCGGTCCGCCAGCGGCTCCGCACCGCCTCGTAGGCGATGAAGAAGTACTCGAAGGTGTTGGGGAAGACCAGCAGCATGGCGCGCAGGTGGGTGAGCTCGAAGACCACCACGCCCACCAGCCGGTAGAAGTAGAGGAAGCGCCCCACGGCGTACGCCGGCAGCGTGCTCCAGTTGCGCAGCGTGGCGAGGTAGGCGATGGCGAGGTAGTAGACGTCCATCGCCTTGTCGTAGCTCTGGTAGCCGGGCGGGTCGTAGCCGAACCACTGGAAGACCGACTGGTCGATCCCGTCCAGGACCAGGCACCCGATCACCGCCGGCAGGGGGTAGCGCGGGATCAGCAGCGGGAGCAGGAAGCGGGCGCCGACGACGGCGACGAAGACGTAGTCGACACCACTCATGCGCGGAGTGTGGCGGCCGGCCGGCCCGTTGGTTCAGGGCCGTAGGTCCCCAGTGCCGGGAACGTCTGGGGCCGATGGGGCGTTGGATCCGGTGAACCCTTCTAGACTGGGTTCTGTGAGACGAGCCGTCAGGGAGACGGACGCCCCCGGCCTCCAAGGAGGAGACCATGCAGAGCAACAACCCGGTGTTCCGACGCTCGGAGGAGTTCAACCGGCCCAGCCCCAACGCCTACGGGAACCAGACGTACACCGGTAACGGTGCCGCCCACCCGGGCTACGGCCAGCAGCCGGGCAGCACCGACCCCTCCACGTGGGGCACCGGTACGCCGGGCACGCCCACCACCGTGTCCGCGGGACCGATGACGATCGACTCGGTCGTGCAGAAGACCGCGTTCGCGCTCGGCACCGTCATCGTCTTCGCGCTGGCGACGTGGATCCTCACGCCTGCCATCGACGCGAACACCAACGCGGCCGACCTGAGCGGGCTCTACAGCGCCGTGATGATCGGCAGCCTGGGTGCCTTCGCGCTGTCGATGGTCAACTCCTTCAAGCGCGTGATCAGCCCCGCGCTGGTGCTGGCGTTCGCTGCGCTGGAGGGCGTTGCCCTCGGCGGCCTGAGCAAGGTCTTCGACGCCCAGTTCGGTGACGGCGTCGTGTCCGGTGCCGTGATCGGCACCTTCGCCGCGTTCGCCGGCACGCTCGCGGCGTACAAGGTGTTCAACATCAAGGTCGGCAACAAGTTCCGCATGTTCGTGATGGCCGCCGTCTTCGGCATGATCGGCCTGAGCCTGATGGAGCTGGTGCTGAGCATGTTCGGAGCCGGGCTCGGCCTCTTCGGCTTCGGCGGCCTCGGCCTGCTGACGGCGATCGCCGGCCTGGTGCTCGGTGTGTTCATGCTGGTGATGGACTTCGACTTCGTCGAGCAGGGCATCGCCAACCGGATCCCCGAGCGCGAGTCGTGGCGAGCGGCGTTCGCGATGACCGTCAGCCTGGTCTGGATCTACACCAACCTGCTGCGCCTGCTGGCGATCTTCAGCCAGGACTGATCGCGGCCGCGCGTGTCGCGTCCTGGTTGACCTGGCACGGCACGCCCGTCCGAACGGCCCCCACCTTCCGAAGGTGGGGGCCGTTCGTCATGCCGGGTCGACCGCGGGCGAATCCTCGTCCTGGGCGGCGTCCGGGGCCTCGCCCTCGGTCTGGGGGTGGCGTCGGCGGTGCCGCAGCTCCACCCACAGGCCGCGTACGCCGCGCCGGGTGCCGGCGACCTCGGTGCTCTCGAGCTCGGTGCCGGGGTTGTTCACCGCCTGCACGGCGGCGGTGACGATCGGCAGCACGCCCTCTCCGCGGAACGCCTCGGGCCGCGCCTCGTCCTCGGGGATCAGGCCGAGCGCGGCCAGCGCCGAGGGCAGCAGCACGGTGACCAGCGAGCGGTAGCCGTCCGCGGACGGGTGGAACTGGTCGGGCCCGAACAGGATGGCCGGGGCGGCCGCGAACTCGGGGCCGAGGATCGAGCCGAGCGAGACGGTCCGGCCGCCCTCCTCGAGGACCGCGATGGTCTGGGCGGCCGCGAGCCGCCGTGACCAGGCGCGGGCGACCTGCTTGAGCGGGGGAGCGATCGGCTTGATCGTGCCGAGGTCGGGGCAGGTGCCGACGACCACGGCGACGCCGGACTCGCGCAGGCGGCGGACTCCCTCGGAGAGCTGGCGCACCGAGTGCGAGGGCAGCACGGTGTGGGTGACGTCGTTGGCGCCGATGAGGATCACCGCGACGTCGGGCTCGACCGGCAGCGCCCGGCCGATCTGGGAGCTGAGGTCCGAGGTCTGTGCCCCGACGACCGCGAACTCACGCAGGTGCACCCGGCGGTCGGCACGCTCGGCCAGGCCACTGGCCAGCAGCGCACCGGGGGTCTCCTCGACCCGGTCCACGCCGTACCCCGCGGCACTGGAGTCGCCGAGCAGCGCGACCTTGATCGCGGGGCCGGGACGCCCGCGGCCGTACCAGCCGGAGGCGTCCGGCGGCGGGTCGTCGCGGATCACGCCGATGGTGCGCCGCGCGAGCCTGGCCTCCAGCGTGAGCACGCCGTAGAGCCCCGCGCCCAGCGCAGAGAGGCCGCCGCCACCCAGGGCGGCGGCGGACGCGAGCTTGCGAGCGGCACCGGCTTTCCCCACGCGTTCACTCTACGGAGGAGCCCCCTCGCGGTGGCAGGACGGAGCGCAGCGCGCTGGTTGTGGCGTTGGGCACGTGGGCCTCTACATTGGCGGGATGCAGTACGTGACCTCTCTCCTCGACCTCATCGGCAACACCCCGCTGCTGAGGCTCTCGCGGTCCCTCGCCACCCCCGACGGGCCCTCGTTCGACAGCTCCTCCGACGCGCCCGGCGCCGGCCCGCTGGTGCTCGCGAAGGTCGAGTACCTCAACCCGGGCGGCTCGGTGAAGGACCGGATCGCGACCCGGATGATCGAGGCCGCGGAGGCCTCGGGGGAGCTGCAGCCCGGCGGCACGATCGTCGAGCCGACCTCCGGCAACACCGGCGTCGGCCTGGCCATGGTCGCGCAGGCCAAGGGCTACCGGTGCGTCTTCGTGTGCCCCGACAAGGTCAGCGAGGACAAGCGCAACGTGCTCAAGGCGTACGGCGCCGAGGTCGTGGTGTGCCCGACCGCGGTCGCCCCCGAGCACCCGGACTCCTACTACAACGTCTCCGACCGGCTCGCCTCGCAGCCGGGCGCCTGGAAGCCGGACCAGTACTCCAACCCGAACAACCCCCGGTCGCACTACGAGACCACCGGCCCGGAGATCTGGGCGCAGACGGAGGGGCGGATCACCCACTTCGTCTGCGGGGTCGGCACCGGCGGCACCATCAGCGGCATCGGGCGCTACCTCAAGGAACGCGCTGCTGAACGAGGAGGGCCGGACGTCCAGGTGATCGGCGCCGACCCGGCCGGCTCGGTCTACTCCGGAGGCACCGGGCGCCCGTACCTCGTCGAGGGCGTGGGTGAGGACTTCTGGCCCGAGTGCTACGACCGCGACGTGGCGGACCGGATCATCGAGGTCTCCGACGCCGACTCGTTCGCGTTCACCCGGCGGCTGGCCCGTGAGGAGGCGCTGCTGGTCGGTGGCTCCTCGGGGATGGCGGCCTACGCCGCCAAGCAGCTGGCCCTGGAGCTGGCCGGCACCCCCGAGGGCGAGAACGCCGTGATCGTGGTGCTGCTGCCCGACTCCGGGCGTGGCTACCTGACCAAGGTCTTCAACGACGAGTGGCTGGCCCAGTACGGCTTCCCGGTCGAGGGCGCCGAGCAGGACAGCCAGACCGTCGGCGACGTGCTGCGGGGCAAGGACGGCCGGCTCCCCGACCTCGTGCACACGCACCCGGCCGAGACCATCGCCGAGGCCGTGCACATCCTCCAGGAGTACGGCGTGTCCCAGATGCCCGTGGTCCGCGCGGAGCCGCCGCTGGTGGCGGCGGAGGTCGCCGGCTCGGTCTCGGAGCGCACGCTCCTCGACGCGCTGTTCGCCGGCACGGCCCGCCTCACCGACCCGGTCGAGCAGCACATGTCGCCGGCGCTGCCGACGATCGGCTCCACCGAGCCGGCCCGCGCCGCGGTCAAGCTGCTGGAGGCCGCCGACGCGATCCTGGTCCACGAGGACGGCAAGCCGGTCGGCGTGCTGACCCGGCAGGACCTGCTGGCCTTCCTCGCGAAGGGCTGAGCGGCGAGGTCCGGTCCGGTCGTGATTGGGCCGCGTCGAACTGGGTAGGAGGGGGTGACGAGGCGCCGGCCGGTGCCGTCCCCGACCTTCTGGAGTGATCGACCGACCGTGTGGGACTTCATCGTCGAGCGGCGAGAACAGATCGCCTACAACACCTTCCAGCACGCCAACCTGGTGATCCAGGCGGTCCTGGTCGCCACGGTCATCGCGATCCTGCTCGCGGTGCTGATCACCAAGCTGCAGGCCCTCGAGGGCGTCGCCAACGCGCTGAGCGCCATCGGGCTGACCATCCCGTCGTTCGCGCTGGTCGGCCTGCTGCTCCCGTTGGCGGGGATCGGCGCGGTGACGGCCTTCGTGGCCGTCACCTTCTACGCCGTGCTGCCCATCCTGCGCAACGCCGTCGTCGGTCTCCAGGGGGTCGACGAGACCCTGCTGGAGTCCTCGCGCGGCCTGGGCATGAGCGAGTTCGCCTCGCTGTGGCGGGTGCGGCTCCCGCTGGCCTGGCCGGTGATCCTCGCCGGGGTGCGGGTCTCGATGCAGATGTCGATGGGCGTGGCGGCGATCGCCGCCTACGTGCTGGGTCCCGGGCTCGGCGGCTACATCTTCACCGGCCTCGCCCAGATCGGCGGCGCCAACGCGGTCAACTACGCGGTGGTCGGGACCGTCGGCATCGTCATCGTCGCGCTGATCGCCGACGCGTTGCTGCTCCTGCTCGGCCGCCTCACCATCTCGAAGGGAATCCGTGCCTGACATGACCGCCACCACCGAGACCAGCCCGGCCGGCGCCGAGCAGACCGAGATCAGCGGCGCCGAGATCACCCTCGAGGGCGTGACGAAGCGCTACCCCGGCCAGAAGGCCCCCGCCGTCGACGAGCTCTCCCTGACCATCCCCGCGGGCGAGATCGTCATGTTCGTCGGCCCGTCCGGCTGCGGCAAGACGACCAGCCTGAAGATGATCAACCGGCTGATCGAGCCCACGTCGGGCTCGATCTCCATCGCCGGCAAGGACGTGCGCAAGCAGAGCCCGGACGAGCTGCGCCGCCATGTCGGCTACGTCATCCAGGGCGGCAGCCTCTTCCCGCACATGACGGTGGAGAAGAACATCGCCATCGTGCCGAAGCTGATGGGCTGGTCCAGCCAGCGCATCTCCGACCGGGTGGCCGAGCTGCTCGACCTGGTCGGCCTCGACCCGGCGAAGTACCGCGGCCGCTACCCCCGCGAGCTCTCCGGCGGCCAGCAGCAGCGGGTGGGCGTCGCCCGGGGCCTGGCCGCCGACCCGCCGGTGATCCTGATGGACGAGCCCTTCGGTGCCGTCGACCCGATCACCCGCCAGCGGCTGCAGGACGAGCTGCTCAGCATCCAGCGGGAGCTGCGCAAGACGATCGTGTGCGTCACGCACGACATCGACGAGGCGATCAAGCTGGGGGACCGGATCCTGATCCTGCGTGAGGGCGCCCAGGTGGCCCAGTACGACACCCCCGAGACCGTCCTCGCCAGCCCCGCCGACGACTTCGTGGGCGACTTCGTCGGCTCGGGCTCGACGCTCAAGCAGCTCTCGCTCGCGCGGGTCTCCGAGATCGAGCTGGGCGAGCGCACCACCGCCCGGGTCGGCGAGCCGGTCGCCGAGGCCGTCGCGCGGGCCCAGCAGGCCGGGCACGACGCCGTCGTCGTCCTCGACGACCGCGGACGCCCCGTCGGCTGGCCGTGGCTGCGGCAGCTGCGTGGCGGCGGCACGATCCCGGCCTACGACCCCGAGCAGCTCAACACCCTCGACAGCCGGGCCACCCTCAACGACGCGCTGGACACGATGCTCAGCTCCAGCCACGGGGCCGCGATCGTGACCGGCCACCGGGACCAGTACCTCGGCACCATCGACTTCGGCAGCGTCACCGAGCACATCCAGGACCTCGAGCGGCAGGCCGCCGACCACGACTCGGATCCCACCGCCGGCCCCGCTCCGACCGTCGGCCCGGAGGCCGCGGATGTCTGAGCCCGCCACCACGACCCCAGCAACGCCCGGGGAGGACCAGTCGGTCGCGGACGAGTTCGACCAGGCTCCCGCGCCCACGAGGAAGCGCCGGATCGACAGCGAGACGCTGCTGATGCTCGTGGTCCCGCCGATCGTCGTGCTCGTCGTCTTCGGCGGCTACGCGCTGTGGCGCCAGACCGCCGACCTCGACTCCGTCGAGCAGAGCCAGCTGGCGTGGCCGGTCGTGTGGCGGCTGATCTGGGAGCACGTCCAGATCACCGTCGTCGCGGCGGTGGCCGTCGTGCTGGTGGCCGTGCCGCTGGGGATCCTGCTGACCCGCGGGCGCGCGCGCCGGTTCGCGCCGATGGTGGTGGCGGTGGCCAACGGCGGCCAGGCGGCTCCGTCGGTCGGGCTGATCGTGCTCCTCGCGCTGTGGATCGGCTTCGGCTTCTGGACCGCGATCCTCGCGCTCACGCTGTACGGCGTGCTGCCCGTGCTCCGCAACACCATCACCGGGCTCCAGGGGGTGGATCGCACCCTCGTGGAGGCCGGTCGCGGCGTGGGCATGTCAGCGGCGTCGGTGCTCCTGCGCATCGAGCTGCCGCTGGCGATCCCGGTGATCATGGCCGGTGTCCGCACGGCGCTGGTGCTGATCGTCGGTACCGCCGCGCTCGCCACGTTCATCAACGCCGGTGGACTCGGTGCACTGATCGATGCCGGGATCACCAACTACCGGTTCTCCATCCTGATCTCGGGCGCCGTGCTGATCGCGCTGCTCGCCCTGCTCGTCGAGTGGGTCGGCCGCCTGCTCGAGCTGCTGACCCGACCGAAGGGGCTCTGAGGTGCGTCTCCGCACGACCTGTCGAACACTCATCGCCGCGGCTGCCGGCTCCGTGCTGGCGCTGACGCTGGCCGGCTGCGGCCTCGGCACCGCCGGGGGATTCGTCCCCGGCGGCACGCTGGCCGGCCCGCTGTCGGACGTCAAGCCGATGGACGGCGCCACGATCGCGATCGGGTCGAAGAACTTCTCCGAGAACGTCCTGCTGGGCAAGATGGCGCTGATCCTGCTGAAGTCCGACGGCGCGACCGTCACCGACCTGACCAACATCCCGGGGAGCTCCTCGGCGCGGCAGGCCCACCTCGACGGCGCGATCGACGCCATGTGGGAGTACACCGGCACCGGCTGGATCAACTACCTGGGCCACGACAAGCCGATCAAGGACGAGCAGCAGCAGTACGAGGCGGTCCGCAAGGAGGACCTGGCCACCAACGACCTGGTGTGGCTCCCGCCGGCGCCGATGAACAACACCTACGGCTTCGCGATCACCAAGAAGACCGACGCGAAGTACCACCTCGACAAGCTGTCCGACCTCGAGAAGGTCCCGACGAAGGACCGCACGTTCTGCGTGGAGTCCGAGTTCGCCAACCGTCCCGACGGTCTCAAGGGCATGCTCGACACCTACGACGTCCCGCTGGGGAAGTCCGGCGGCACCCCCGGGGGCAACATCCAGCGCTACCAGACCGGCGCCATCTACGACGCGACCGCGAAGGGCGACTGCGCCTTCGGCGAGGTCTTCACCACCGACGGGCGCATCCAGGCGCTGGACCTGAAGGTGCTCGAGGACGACCGGCAGTACTTCCCCAACTACAACGTCGCGCTCGTGGTGCGTCAGGGCGTCCTCGACGACTACCCGCAGATCAAGGACCTGATCGGCCCGGTCAGCGAGAAGCTGACCAACAAGGTGCTGCTCCGGCTGAACGCCGAGATCGACGTCGACGGCCGGGAGCCTGCCGACGTCGCGCACGACTGGCTCCAGGACGAGGGCTTCATCGACTGACGATCGACCGAGCACGATCCACGGTGCTGCCCGGCCGGTGACGCGGACGGGCGCACGGGGACCTTGGTCCCCCCGACCGGTTGCTTCCGGCAGTCCCGGCGCGCCCCGGACCCTCCCTAGCCTCGGCTGCGTCGCACCCGCGCGTCCGGAGCAGGAGCACCCGTGGATCCACTCGATCTGGCGAGATGGCAGTTCGGCATCGTCACGGTCTACCACTTCCTCTTCGTGCCGATCACGATCGGGCTCTCGGCGGTGGTCGCGGCCTACGAGACCGCCTGGGTGCGCACCCGGAACCCGCACTGGCTCCGGCTGACCAGGTTCTTCGGCAAGCTCTTCCTGATCAACTTCGCGATCGGGGTCGTGACCGGCATCGTGCAGGAGTTCCAGTTCGGCATGAACTGGAGCGACTACTCACGGTTCGTCGGCGACATCTTCGGCGCCCCGCTGGCGGTCGAGGGGCTGCTCGCGTTCTTCCTCGAGTCCACGTTCCTGGGGCTGTGGATCTTCGGCTGGGACCGGCTCTCGCCACGGCTGCACAACGCGTGCATCTGGATCGTGCACGTCGGCACGCTGATGTCGGCGTACTTCATCCTGGCCGCCAACTCGTGGATGCAGCACCCGGTCGGCTACGAGTACAACCCGGACACCGGCCGCGCCGAGCTGCACGACTTCGCCGCGGTGCTGTTCAACAAGGTGCAGCTGGTGACCTTCCCGCACGTGGTGCTGTCGGCCTACCTCACCGGCGCGGCGTTCGTGGTGGGCGTGGCCTTCTGGTCGATGGTCCGCCGCGGCGTCAGCGACGACGACCGGGTGATGTACCGCAGGGCCGTCCGGACCGGCTCGGCCCTGGCCCTCGTGGCAGGCCTGGGGATCGCGTTCACGGGCGACGTGCAGGGCAAGGTCATGACCGACGTCCAGCCGATGAAGATGGCCGCCGCGGAGGCGCTCTACGACACCGAGTCCTCGGCCGGCTTCTCGATCTTCACCATCGGCAGCCTCAGCGGCAACGAGGAGAAGTTCTCCATCAAGGTGCCCGGCCTGCTCTCGTTCCTGGCCACCGGCCACACCGACGGCACCGTCGAGGGCATCAACCAGCTGCGCGCGGAGTACGAGCAGGAGTACGGCCAGGACCCCGGCGCGACGTACTACTCGCCGGGCGACTACACGCCGATCATCCCGGTCACCTACTGGTCGTTCCGGCTGATGATCGGGCTCGGGCTGCTGGCGGCCGCCGGGGCCGCACTCATCCTGTGGGTGACCCGCAGGGACCGGGCGCCCACCGGCCGCGGGTGGGTGTGGCTGGCCGTCGCGATGCCGCTGCTCCCGGTGGCGGGCAACTCGTTCGGCTGGATCTTCACCGAGATGGGCCGACAACCCTGGGTGGTCTTCGGCCTGATGACGACCGCGAACGGTGTCTCGCCGGGGGTCGGCGCCGGCACGGTGCTCACGTCGCTGCTCGCGTTCACGCTCGTCTACGCCGTGCTGGCGGTCGTCGAGGTCGGACTGATCCTCAAGTACGTCCGCGCCGGTGCCGACCCGGCTCCCGACCAGACCGGGCCCACCGACACCCCCGACCGCCCGATGGCGTTCGCGTACTGAGGGAGGCCACGCATGGAGCTCACCACCGTCTGGTTCTGCCTCATCGCCGTGCTGTGGATCGGCTACTTCTGCCTCGAGGGCTTCGACTTCGGCGTCGGCATGCTGCTGCCGATCCTGGCCTCCGACGACCGGGAGCGCCGGGTGCTGATCAACACGATCGGCCCGGTGTGGGACGGCAACGAGGTGTGGCTCCTGGTCGCCGGTGGCGCGACGTTCGCGGCGTTCCCGGAGTGGTACGCCACCCTGTTCAGCGGGTTCTACCTGCCGCTGCTGCTGATCCTGCTCGCCCTGATCGTGCGGGGCGTCGCCTTCGAGTACCGCGCCAAGCGCGACGACCTGCGCTGGCGGGCCCGCTGGGACCTCGCGATCATCGTCGGCTCCTACGTGCCGGCGGTGCTGTGGGGCGTGGCGTTCGCCAACATCGTGCGCGGGGTGCCGATCGACGCCGACCTCGAGTACGCCGGCGGCTTCTTCGACCTGCTCAACCCCTACGCGCTGCTCGGCGGGCTCACCACGCTGCTGCTGTTCCTCACCCACGGTGCGATGTTCCTCGCGCTCAAGACCGACGGCCGGGTCCGGCACGAGGCCCGCAGCCTGGCCGCCCGCTTCGGGGTGGCCGCCGCCGCGGTCGCGGTGGCGTTCCTGTTCTGGACCCAGGTCGACACCGGCAACATCGGCTCCGCCCTGCTCTTCGTGGCCGCCGCGGCCGCGCTGGTCGGCGGCCTGGCGGCGATCGGCGCGGGCCGGGAGGGGTGGGCCTTCCTCGGCACGTTCGTCACCATCGCGCTCGCGGTCGCGGGCCTCTTCGTCGCCCTCTTCCCCGACGTGATGCCGACCTCGCTGTCCGACGGCACCAGCCTGACGACCACCAACGCCGCGGCGACGTCGTACACCTTGACGATCATGACGGTCGTCGCGGTGGTGTTCACGCCGATCGTGCTGGCCTACCAGGGCTGGACCTACTGGGTCTTCCGCCGGCGCATCGCCCCGCACCACATCCCGGAGCAGCCCGCCCGGCTGTCGGGCTCGTGAGGCCCGCCGACCCGCGGGTACGCCGGCAGCTGCGGCCTGCCCGCCGCCCGCTGGCCGGCGTCGTGGCCGGCGGTGCCGTCGGCAGCCTGCTGGTGATCGCCCAGGCCTGGGTGGTCACCGGGCTCGTCGTGGCCGCCCTGGCCGATCCGCTCGACGACGCCCGCGTGGGTCGCTGGGCCGGCGCCGTGGTGGTGGTGCTCGCCGCGCGGGCGGCCACCGGCTGGGCCGTGGACGTGCTGGCGGCCCGAGCCTCCGCCGTGGTCGCGACCGACCTGCGGCGCCGGCTGGTCCGCGCGGTGCTCGCCGGGTCGGGAGGGGCCCGCTCGTCCGGTGAGGTGGCCGTGCTCGCGACCCGGGGCGTGAGTGCCGCTGAGCCCTACCTGACCCGCTACCTGCCGGCGCTGGTGCTGGCCTGCTTCCTGCCGGCGCTGACCGTGGTCGCGATCGCGACCCAGGACCTGCTGAGCGCCCTCATCGTGGCGTGCACGCTGCCCCTGGTGCCGCTCTTCGGCGCCCTCGTCGGCCTCGCCACCCGGGACCGCGCCGCCTCGCAGTGGCGGGCGATGTCCTCGCTCTCGGGGCACTTCGTCGATGTGGTCCGCGGGTTGCCGACGCTGGTCGCGTTCCGGCGCGGGCGGGCGCAGTCGTCGACGATCCGCGAGGTCACGGACCGTTACCGCCGGGCCACGCTGCAGACCCTCCGGCTGGCCTTCGCCTCCTCGGCCGTCCTCGAGCTGGTCGCGACCCTGTCCGTGGCCCTGGTCGCCGTGACGGTGGGGCTGCGGCTCGCCGCCGGCGGGCTCCAGCTCGACACCGCCCTGCTGGTCCTCCTGCTCGCCCCCGAGGCCTACTGGCCGCTGCGCCGCGTCGGCGCGGAGTTCCACGCCTCGGCGGAAGGAGTCGCCACCTTCGAGGCCGTCAGCGCCCTGGTCGAGGAGGCGCCCTCCGAGCCGGGCTCCGCCGCGCCCGGGGACCTCGAGGTCTCCGGCGTGACGGTGGTCCACCCCGGCCGCGCCCTGCCCGCGCTGTCCGGCTTCAGCGCGACCTTCCCGGACCGAGGCATCACGCTGCTGACCGGGGCATCCGGCTGCGGGAAGACCACGTTGCTCTCGGTCCTCGCCGGCCTGGTGCCACCGACGAGCGGCAGGCTCACCGCCGGGGGGAAGCCGGTGGGAGGTCCGGCCTGGCGCAGCCGGGTGGCGTGGCTGCCGCAACGGCCGGTGTTCGTGGCGGGCAGCATCGCGGACAACCTCCGGCTGGCCGCCCCGGACGCGCCCGACGAGCGGCTGTGGGCGGTGCTCCGCAGGGTGGCCCTCGAGGAGCGGGTCCGGGCCTTGCCGCGCGGCCTCGACGAGCCGGTCGGCGAGGACGGCGCCACCCTGTCGGCGGGGGAGCGGGCGCGACTCGCGCTCGCCCGCGTGCTGCTGGCCGAGCGGCCGTGGGTGCTGCTGGACGAGCCGACCGCCCACCTCGACGAGCTCACCGAGCAGATCATCGCCGACACGGTCGTCGACCTCGGCGAGACCAGTGGCGTCGTCGTGGTGTCGCACCGCCCCGCCATGGTCGAGCTCGCCGACCAGGTCCTGGTGATGGCGGCGACGCGGGCGCGCCGGGAGGCCGCCCCGGTCGTCGTCCCCCAGCGCGCCGAGGTCGTCCGACCCGTGCCCCCGGCCACCGCCTCGAAGCCGGCCGCCTCCCGGCACGGGCTGCTCGCCAGCACGCTGGTCGGCGCCCTGGCCTCGGCCGCCGGGGTCGCGTTGACCGCCACCGCGGGCTGGCTCATCGTCCAGGCCTCGACCAGACCACCCGTGCTGACCCTGCTGGTGGCCGTGGTGGCCGTGCGCACCTTCGGCCTCGCCCGGCCGGTGCTGCGCTACCTCGAGCGGATCCGTTCCCACGACGTCGCGCTGCGGCTGCTCGCCGAGCGCCGGGTCCAGGTCTACGAGGCCCTCGTCCCGCTGACCCCGGGCCGGCTGGGCCGCCGGCGCGGCGACCTGCTGGCCTCGGTGGTCGACGACGTCGACAGCGTGGTCGACCGCGAGCTGCGGGTGCGGATGCCGGTCCGTGCCTTCGCGCTCGTGGCCGGCGCCGCCGCGGTCGTCGCGGGGCTGCTGCTCCCGGTCGCGGGCGCGGTCGTCGCCGGCACCTGCCTGGTGGCCGGCGGGGCGGCGTACCTCGTCGCGCGGGCGGGCGCGGGCCGGGCCGAGCGCGCCGCCGTCGCCAGCCGCGGGGCCCTCAGCGAGCGGGTCGTCGAGGTCGCCCAGGTCGCGCCGGAGCTGGCCATGTGGCAGGCGGAGCAGGCCGCCACCGAGGTCGTGGTCGGCGAGAGCGAGCGGCTGACCGACTCCGCGGCCCGGGCGGCCGCCTGGCTGGCCGCCGCCCGGGCGGGCGCCCTGCTCGCGGTCGGCGGGGGAGTGGCGCTGACGGCGTTGCTGGCCGCGCCGGCGGCCGCGAGCGGCGCGGTCACCGGCCCGGTGCTGGCCCTGCTCGTGCTGCTGCCCCTCGCTCTCGGCGACGTGGCACTGCCGCTGGCCGACGCCGGCGCGCTCGCGGCCCGCACCGCGGCCGCCGAGCGGCGGCTGCGCGAGCTCGAGTCGAAGACCCCCGCGGTCACCGACCCCGCCGAGCCGCTGCCGGCGATGGCCGGGCACGCCGTCCACGTGACCGGTGTGGTGGCCGGCTGGGGCGACACCGTGGCGCTGCGGGACCTCTCGCTCGCGCTGGCCGAGGGGGAGCGGGTCGCGGTGGTGGGCCCGTCGGGGTCGGGCAAGAGCACGCTGGCGGCGTTGATGCTCCGCTTCGTCGACCCGTGGCGGGGCCGGGTGGCACTGGGCGGGGTGCCGGTGCGCAGCCTCGCGCTGGACGACGTACGACGACTGGTCGGGCTGGTGGACGACGACCCGCACGTCTTCGCGACCACCCTCGTCGAGAACGTCCGGCTGGCCCGTCCCGACGCCCGCGACGACGAGGTGGAGGCCGCGCTGCGGCAGGCACGCCTGGGCGACTGGCTGGACGGGCTGCCCGAGGGGCTCGACACCTGGCTGGGGGACGGGAACGCGCAGGTCTCCGGCGGGGAGCGTGCCCGGATCGGGCTGGCCCGCTCGCTGCTGGCCGACCAGCCGGTGCTGGTGCTCGACGAGCCCACCGCGCACCTCGACCACGCGACGGCCGAGCAGATCGCCCGCGAGGTTCTCCTCGAGTCGCACCGGCACACCCGTAGCGTGTTGTGGGTGACTCATGGCACTGTCGGGCTGGACCTGGTCGACAGGGTCCTGGACATCACGGAGTGCGGCGGCTCGCCGTGGGCTCTCCCCGGAAGACTGAGGACAGGTGGCCCATGGACGTAGACAATGGCGACATGACCGAGACCGGCCCCATCCGCGTGTACCTCCTCGACGACCACGAGGTCGTCCGGCAGGGGCTGCGCTTCCTGCTCGAGGCTGCCGGCGACATCGAGGTGGTCGGTGAGTCCGGCTCCGCCGAGGACGCCACCCACCGCATCCCCGCACTGCGCCCCCACGTGGCGGTCCTCGACGCCAGGCTGCCTGACGGTTCGGGCATCGAGGTGTGCCGGTCGGTCCGTGCGGTCGACCCGTCCATCAACGCGCTGATCCTGACGTCGTACGACGACGACGAGGCGCTCTTCGCCGCGATCATGGCCGGCGCCGCGGGCTACGTGCTGAAGGAGATCAAGGCCTCCGACCTGATCAGCGCGGTGCGGCACGTCGCTGGCGGCCACTCGCTCATCGACCCGACGCTGACCTCCCGGGTCCTGGAGCGGGTGCGCAACGGGCCGGCCACCGCGCCCGAGCTCGCCGAGCTCACCGACCAGGAGCTCAAGCTGCTCGGCTACATCGCCGAAGGCCTCACCAACCGGCAGATCGGCGAGCGGATGTACCTCGCCGAGAAGACCGTCAAGAACTACGTCTCCAGCATCCTGGCCAAGCTGGGCCTGGAGCGGCGTACCCAGGCCGCCGTCCTCGCCGCGAAGCTGCTGGACCCGACGGGGGACTCCTCCCACTAGTCACTCGCGTCCCGGTCCGAGGTCCCCGGAGCCGGTGACCATCGTCGGCGGAGCCGGTGACCAAGCGCCCTGCCCGCCGCCCTCGGCCGAGGGGCACCCTCGGGGTGGAAGTCGTCCACCACCGGGGAGGCCGCGAGCATGAGTGTCATCCACCACCGCCGGGAGCGCGCCAGCAAGGGGGCGTCCGGCCAGCAGCCCCCCACGCCGGCGGTCGAGGCCACCGGTCGTCGACAGGCCGCCGCCGCGCGCCGCGCGGTGGCGACGCTGCGGATCGCCTTCGGCTTCACGTTCCTGTGGGCGTTCTTCGACAAGCTGCTCGCGCTCGGCTACAGCACGGGGGTCGGCCCCGACGGCAGCGTCGACCGGTTCGGCGACGCTGCCTGGATCCACGGCGGCAGCCCCACCGAGGGCTTCTTGAAGTTCGGGGCCGACGGGCCGTTCGACAGCTTCTACCACTCCATCGCCGGTGACGCCTGGGCCGACTGGCTGTTCATGCTGGGGTTGCTCGGCGTCGGCGTCACGATGACCCTCGGCGCCGGCATGCGGATCGGCGCCGCCGCCGGTGCGCTGATGTACCTGCTCATGTGGAGCGTGGTCCTGCCCCCGGAGAACAACCCGATCATCGACGACCACATCCTGGGCGCCATCGCGCTCGTCACGCTGGCCCTTCTCAACGCCGGGAACGCCTGGGGCCTGGGCCGCTGGTGGACCTCCACCTCCGTGGTGCGGAGGTATCCGGTCCTGCAGTGACCTGCCCTCCCGGACAGCCACGGCCACCCGCACGCGGACGCGGGTGGCCGTCGGCTGCCCGGGGACCTCCCGCGTGCCGGACGCCCGCGCGGCCGGCACTCCCGGGCGTCAGCGCAGCGGGACGCGCCAGTCGAACCGGGTGCCGCGCGGCTCGTGCGGGCCGAGGTCGAGCGAGCCGCGGAGCGCCGCGGCCCGCCGGCGGGCGTTGTCGACCCCGCTCTCGACGGCGTGGTCGGGCACGCCGATCCCGTCGTCGCTCACGACCAGCCGGAGCTCGTCGTCGAGGGCGTAGAGCTCGATCGCCGCGTGCTGCGCCATCGCGTGACGGGCGATGTTGGAGACGGCCTCCCGCAGGACCGGCAGCAGCTGGTCGCGGACGGCGGACGAGACCCGGGTGTCGACCGGGCCGCTCATCCGCACCGCGGGGGTGAAGCCCAGCATCGCGACGTACTCGCGCACGATCGCATGGACCTCCGTGCGGAGTGAGCCTGCGGGCCGGTGCTGGAGCTCGAAGATGGTGCCCCGGATGTCGCGGATGGTGAGGTCCAGGTCGGCCACCGCCTGCTCCAGCCGGCCGACCACCTCGGGGGACGAGGAGAGCATCGCGGTGGCCTGCAGCTGCAGCCCGGTGGCGAAGAGCCGCTGGATGACGGTGTCGTGCAGGTCGCGGGCAATGCGTTCCCGGTCGGAGATGACGGCGAGCTCCTCCCGGTCCGCGAACGCCGCCACCCGGTCCAGGGCCAGCGCCGCCTGGTCGGCGAAGGAGACGAGCAGCTCGCGCTCCTCGAAGTCGCGGGGGGCCAGGTCGCGCTCGAACAGCGCCACCAGGAAGCCCGGCTCCGCCAGATGGGCGCGCAGCGGGATCGCGACGGCGTTCAGGCCGCCCGTCGGCAGCTCGAAGGGCTCCTCGGGGCCGGTGCTGCTCATGCTCGCGGCCACCTGGTCCAGCGCGCGGGTCACGCGCTGGGAGTCCTTGGGGACGGCCGCGACGATCCGTTCGCGGGCCGCGCCGGCACTGACCACGGCCGTCGCGACGGCCCCGGAGACCGTCCGGACGATCTGGGTGATCAGCCGCAGCGCCCGGTTGACCGCGATCGGTGGCTGCAGGGCGTCCGCGAGGTCCGCCGATGCCTCGAGCCACTGGCGCCGCCGCTCGCTGAGCCCGTAGGCACGCGCGTTCTCGATCACGAAACCGGCGGCGGTGGCCAGGCCCCGGACCAGCAGCTCGTCCTGCTCGGTGAACGCCATGCCGCCGGCCTTCTCGGTCAGGTACAGGTTGCCGAAGACGGTGCCCCGGATCCGGACCGGGACCCCGAGGAAGGTGGTCATCGGCGGGTGGTTGGCCGGGAACCCGTAGGAGCTGGGATGGGCCGACAGGTCGTCGAGGCGGATCGGCTCGGGATGCTCGATGAGCAGGCCCAGGATGCCGCGGCCGCGGGGCAGGTCACCGATCATCGCGCGCTGGCGGTGTCCGATCCCGGTGGTCACGAACTCCACCAGGTTCTTCCCGTCGGGGCCGATCACCCCCAGGGCGCCGTACGTCGCGCCGGTGAGCTCGGTGGCGGACTCGACGATCCGGGTGAGCACCGCGTGCAGGTCGAGGTCGGAGGAGATCGCCATCACGGCCTCGAGCAGGGCCTGCGCCGGCCCCGGGAGCGCCGGCTCCGGGAGTGCCGGCTCCGGGGCGCTCGCTGCGGACTCGTCGGGCACCCACGCGGCCCCGGCCATGGCGATGTGGGCGTTCATCGTGGGCTCCTCAGCTGCCGGGGGATGCCGGCGTTGAGGGGAGGTCCGGAGGCCAGGCGGGCCTTGATGTCGACGAGCACGCAGCCGTCCGGGGTGACCACGACCGGGTTGAGGTCGAGCTCGGCCAGCTGGGGTACGTCGGTCGCCAGCGCGCCGAGCGACTCGACGAGGCGGGCCAGCGCGTCGACGTCTCCGCGGGGTGCGCCCCGGTAGCCCTCCAGCAGCGGCCAGATGCGCAGCGACCGGAGCGCGCGAGCCGCGTCGGCGCGGCTCACCGGTGGGACCAGGAACGCACGGTCGTCCCACAGGTCGGTCGCGATGCCTCCGGCGGCGACCATCACCATCGGGCCGAAGCCCGGGTCCCGCACCACCCCGAGGGCCAGCTCGACTCCGGGGACGACGGGCTGCACCAGCACCGGCACGTCGTCGTGGCCGAGCTCCTCCTCGAAGGCACGGGCGGTGGTGAGGACCTCCATGCCGGACTGCAGCCCGACCCGGACCAGGCCACGATCGGTCTTGTGGACCACGCGCGGGTCGGCGACCTTGACCGCCACCGGGAAGCCCAGCCGAGTGGCGGCCGAGGAGGCCGCCAGCGGGCTGTGCACGACGGTGCCGAGCGGCAGCAGCCCGTAGGGGCCGAACAGGTCCGAGACCTGCTCCACGTCCAGCCAGCCGCCGTCGGGCTCGGTCCTGACCACCAGCTCCTGCGCCAGCCGCCGGGCCCGGACCGCGACCTCCTCGTCGGTCGTGGGTGGTTCGTCGTGCGGGACGCCCAGCCACGCGGCGTACCTGCTCGCGCGTCCGAGCGCGCGGACCGCGGCCCCCGCCGAACGCAGCACCGTGATGCCGGGCAGCTCGGAACGCCGGGCGTCCACGCCACCCATCGGGACCAGCACCATGGGCTTGCCCGGGCGCGACGCCCGGCAGCGGGCCAGCCCCTCGAGGGCCGGCCCCGGGTCGGTGACGTTGGTGCGGACCAGGACCACGACCAGCGCGTCGACCTCGTCGGAGGACAGCAGTGCCTCGGTGATCGCCTCGATGTCCTCGGCGGTGGCACCCGCACCCGCGTCCACGGGGTTGCTCGTGCCCGCGGTGCCGGTGACGTGCCGGGAGATCCGGTCCCGCAGGTCCGGTGACAGCTCGGGGACCACCAGCCCCTCGGTGTCCGCCTCGTCCGCGGTCAGCACCCCGAAGCCGCCGGCATTGGTCAGGATCGCGATCCGCGGCCCGTGGGGCAGCACCTGCTCGGTGAGCAGCAGCGCCGTGTCGGCCATCTCCTCGGCGCTGCGGCACCCGATCACGCCGGCCTGCGCGAACAGTGCGTCGACGCCCACCCCGGGTGTCGTGGCCGCGGCCGTGTGCGAGGCGCCCGCCCGTTGCCCGCCCGAGGAGCGGCCGCCCACGACCGCCAGCAGCGGCTTGCGCTCGGCGAACCTGCGCGCGACCCGGGCGAACTTCGGGGCGTTGCCGAACGACTCCAGGTACAGCGCCGCCGCGCTGACCCGAGGGTCGTCACGCCACGCGGCGAGCAGGTCGTTGCCCGAGACGTCGGCCTTGTTGCCCAGCGACAGGAAGCAGCCGACACCCAGTCCCAGCTCGCGGGCGACGTCGATCAGCGCGATCCCGACCCCGCCGGACTGGGAGGCGATCGCGAGTCCACCGGACGGCGGCACCGAGGGGCTGAAGGTCGCGTTGAGGCGCACGTCCGGGTGGTTGGACATCATGCCCAGGCAGTTGGGACCCACCAGCCGCATGCTGGCGTCGCGGGCGACCCGGAGCATCTCGCGCTGCATCTCGTGGCCCGCACCGCCCAGCTCCTCGAAGCCCGACGAGATCACCACCGCCGACGACGCGCCGGCTGCCGCGGCGTCCCGGATCGTGTCCAGCACCCGCCCGGCAGGGACGGCGACGACCACGACGTCGATGTGCCAGGGCACCTCCACCAGCCGGCGGTACGCCGTGACCCCCTCGATCGCGTCCGCCTGCGGGTGCACCGCGCACAGCTCCCCGGTGAAACCGCCGCTGCGGATGGAGTCGAGGACCGCAGCACCGACGCCGGTGCCGTTGCGGCGCGCGCCGGTCACGGCGACGCTGCGGGGATACAGCAGGGGGGCCAGCGAGCGGGCCTCCGAGTGGAACTCGCGCTCGTCGGCGGCGGCGACCGCGCGGGCCGACGCGGTGGTGCCCATCTCGACGTGGACCGTGCCCTCCTCGGTGTGCCGGGCGATCTCGAACCCGGCGTCGAGGAAGACGTGCAGCATCGGGCCGTTCTCGGCGAGGACCTCGGCCACGAAGCGGCCCACGCCCTGGTCGCGCGCGGCGGCCGCGAGGTGCTCCAGCAGCAGGCTGCCGACCCCCCGGCCGCGCAGTGAGTCGGCCACCAGGAACGCCACCTCGGCCACGTCCGGTCCCAGCCGCTCGGCGGTCGCGAGGGCCACGATCTCGCCGTGGACCGTGGCCACCAGGCTCGCCATGGTGGTCGCGCTGTCGACCTCGAAGAGATGGGCGACGTAGTCGTGGCCCGCCCGCCTGCTGGTCGCGAAGAACCGCAGCCGCAGGCTGGCGTCCGAGACCGACTCGTGCAGCGCCTCGAGCCCCGCCCGGTCGTCGGGGCGCATCTCCCGGATGACCGCGACCGTGCCGTCGGCGAGCAGCACGTCGGCCGCGGGCAGGCCCGCACGCGCGCGCGTCTCGGAGGACGCAGGAGTCGCGATCATGCGGCCCACCATCCGTGACGGTGTGGACCGTCCACAGGGCCGTTGTGCCCCGGGCCCAAGGCCGTCGGGCCCTGCCCGGGCCGCGGGCCGCGGAGTGTTCTGGAGCCAGGCGCAGGACCGACCCTGGAGGACCGATGTTGGTGCGCGAGCTGATGACCAGTCCCGCCGTGACCGTGCGTCCCCACGCCACCGTCAAGGAGGCCGCCCGGCTGCTCACCGAGCACGGCATCACCGCGCTGCCGGTCGTCGACGCGCGGGGTGCCCTGATCGGCGTGGTGAGCGAGGCCGACCTGATCCGGGACACCCTGCTGCCGGACCAGCGTGCCCACGAGCTGCCCGTCCACCTGAGCGTCGGGGCGTTCGGCACCGAGGTCTCCGACGTGATGAGCCACTTCCCGCTGAGCGTCCGCAGCGACGCCGACCTGGCCGCCGCGGCCGAGCTGATGAGCGGTTCCGCGGTCAAGAGCCTGCCGGTGGTCGAGGGCGGCACCGTCGTGGGCGTGATCAGCCGTCGCGACATCGTCGCGGTGCTGGCCCGCAGCGACCAGCGCATCGAGGCCGAGGTCGACGAGCTGCTGCGGAGCGCGGGCGTCGAGGCGGGAGTCGAGGTCCTCGACGGCGTCGTCGTGCTCGACGGTCCGGACGAGCCGCACCAGCAGGAGATGGCGCGCGTGCTGGTCAGCACCGTGCAGGGCGTGGTCGGGATCCGTTACGGCCGGCGGCCGGCGCCGCGCTCCTGAAGACGATTCCCTGCCCCGACTCCCGGGTGCCCTGCCCGACTCCCGGGTGCCCTGCTCAGATGGTCCGGGCTCAGATGGTCCGACGGGCCGGCATGGCGCTCAGCGCGTCCCACCCGGTGCCGACCTGGCGGCCGGACAGCTCGTTCCAGCGCAGCCGCAGGTAGAGGGTTCGCGAGCCGCCCGCCCACGGCCGGGGCGCCCAGACCTCGCGGATGTGGTCCAGCTCGTCGACCTCCGTGACGAACTCGCCGCGGCCGCGTGCCACGACGCTCCACCCGCGCTGGTTCTCGTAGTCGAACTGGTCCACCTCGAAGGCCAGTGTCGTGTCGCGGCCGTAGCTGCCGAGCAGGCTGTACGGCGTGGTGCGCACGACGATCGACTCGTCCACCACCGAGTAGTTCACCGGGATGATGTGCGGGCCGGTGGGCGTGGAGATCGCGATCCGGCCGGCCACGCCCGCGCGCAGGAGCTTCGCGCACTCCTCGCGGTCGAGATCGATGACGTCGTGCACGGAGAGCTCCTTCCGTCCGTTCCCCTTGTCTTGTCCCGCAATCGTCCGGCCGGGCCGGGGGAGGGGTCAGGGTCGATGGTCCTCTGGTCGCGGCCCGTTGCGCCCTGCCCGCGGCAACGCTCCCGAGACACCGTGGAGGCGGCCGGAGGGCCGGTCCTGCGCAGTGCGCCCCCGGGAAGGGGGCAGACGGAGACGGAGCGTGAGGTCCATGGAAGGCACCACCCACGACGCCGGGGTCCCGGCCGGGACCGTGGTCGTCGGAGTCGACGGTTCCAGGTCCGCCGAGCAGGCCCTGGACTGGGCGATCGAGGAGGCAGAGCTGGAGCATCGGCCGCTGACGCTGGTGCACGCCCTGGGCCCCCTCGGCACGAGCGGGACCGCCTGGCTCGACCAGGCAGGCGTGAACCAGCGCGACATCCTGGACGCCATGCGCCACGACGGGCAGGCGCTCCTCGACGCCGCCCGGGACCGCGCACTCGGCAAGGCCCCGCAGCTGGTCGTCCACGAGGTGCTGCGCCTCGTCGACCCGCGGGAGGCGCTGCTGGACCTGTCCGGCGACGCCGCGATGGTCGTGCTGGGGTCGCGGGGCCGGGGCCCGGTCCGCAGCCTGGTGCTCGGGTCGGTCAGTGTCGGGGTGTCTCGGCACGCCGCCTGTCCGGTCGTCATCCTGCGCCCGCGCAAGGCGGGCGTCGTACGACGCGGGGTCCTGGTGGGCGCCGACGGCACCGAGCGCTCCCTGGCGACGCTGGAGTTCGCCTACCGGCAGGCGTCGCTGCGCCGGCTGCCGCTCACGGTCATGCACTGCTTCTGGGACGCCCAGGGAGCGACCACCGGTGCACACGCGATCCCCGACGATGCCGAGGGCTTCGACGACCAGAGGCTGCTGCTCGCCGAGTCGGTGAGCGGCATGACCGAGAAGTTCCCCGACGTGCACGTGCGCACGGAGCTGGCCCGCGGGTTGGCCGACGACTGCCTGGTGCGCGACTCCGGGCAGATGGACCTGGTCGTGGTGGGCTTCCACCGCGCGGGCCCGGTGTCGGGACTGGTCTACGGGTCGGTCGCCTCGACCGTGCTCGAGCACGCCGCCTGCATCGTGGCCGTGGTCCCCGAGCCCGTGCCGCAGTCGCGGTAGCCGCCGGTCAGGGCCGCCCGCCGGGACCGCGGAGGTGCTGGCCGGCCACCATCGCGACGATGTCGGACCAGGTCACCACGCCGACCACCCGTCCGTCGTCGTCGACGACCGGCAGCGCGTCCACCAGCTCGACGATCATCGCCTCGGCGGCCTTCCGCACCGGCGCAGCCTGGTGCACCCGCGGCTGGCTTGCGGGGACGTGGTCGGCAACGTGTCGGCGCCTGCGGGTGGTGCCGAGCGAGGCCAGGACGTCCTCGGCGGACAGCAGCCCGCGGCAGGTGCGGTCGGGGTCCACCACGACGAGGTGGCGCAGCGCGGTCCGCAGGAACGTGTCGAGCGCGACCGAGAGGTCGGCGTCGGAGCGGATGGCCACGATGCGGCGCGACATGATGTCCGCGACGCGGGTCTCGGTCGTCTCCGGCTCGGCCTGGTCGTGCAGCTGCTGGACCACAGGCACAGCGTGGGTGGCAGATCAGCGCTCCGTCAGAGGAGAAGGTCACCTCCGGCCGGTGTCCCCTGCGGTCCGCCCGCCGGGGACCTCCCCGTCGACGTAGACCCAGCGACCCGCGCGCCGTTCGAAGCGGCTTCGCTCGTGGAGGACGCCCCGGCCCGCCGGGGTCTCGTAGTGGGCCGCGAACTCGACCTCTCCCACCTGGTCCTGCGGGCCGCCTTCCGCGGTGTCGAGGATGTCGAGACCGGTCCACGTGAGGTCCGGGTCGTCGGTGAGGTGCTCGGGGCGGGTGCGCGGGTGCCAGGTGCGGAAGACGTGGTCGAGGTCCCCGACGGCGTACGCCGCGTAGCGGGAGCGCATCAGCTCCTCGGCGGTGGTGGCCTGCGCGGCGCCGCGGTGCAGGCGACCGCAGCACGCATCGTACGCCGTGCCGGTGCGGTCCCGGCCGCCGGCGCGGCACGGGCAGGGCTGCTGGAGCGGGGCGACCATCTGCGCACCGTAACGCGGCCGTCACCCGCGCGGTTGCCTGCCTGAGTAGCGTCGAAGTCGTGACCTCAGCTCCCACGATCACCACCGTCGGCGAACTCAAGGCTTCCAGGCACCAGCAGAAGACGCTGCGCCACGAGCTCCGCGACAACCTGCTCGCGGCGCTCCGCGAGGGACGCGACCCGTGGCCGGGCCTGCACGGATTCGAGGACACCGTCATCCCACAGCTCGAACGCGCGCTGATCGCCGGGCACGACGTCGTGCTCCTCGGCGAGCGCGGCCAGGGCAAGACCCGGCTGCTGCGCACCCTCGCCGGACTCCTCGACGAGTGGAGCCCGGTGATCGAGGGCAGCGAGCTCGGTGAGCATCCCTACGAGCCCATCACGCACGCCTCGCGACGCCGCGCGGCCGAGCTCGGCGACCGCCTCCCCGTGGCGTGGAAGCCCCGCGAGGAGAGGTACGCCGAGAAGCTGGCCACCCCGGACACGTCCGTCGCCGACCTGATCGGCGACGTGGACCCGATGAAGGTGGCCGAGGGGCGCTCGCTGGGCGACCCGGAGACGATCCACTTCGGGCTGATCCCGCGCAGCCACCGCGGCATCGTCGCGATCAACGAGCTGCCGGACCTGGCCGAGCGGATCCAGGTGGCGATGCTCAACGTGATGGAGGAGCGCGACATCCAGATCCGCGGCTACGTGCTGCGGCTGCCCCTCGACGTGCTGGTGGTCGCCAGCGCGAACCCCGAGGACTACACCAACCGTGGCCGGATCATCACCCCCCTCAAGGACCGCTTCGGCGCCGAGATCCGCACCCACTACCCGACCGAGCTCGACGACGAGGTCGCGGTGATCCGGCAGGAGGCCACGCTGGCCGCGGAGGTGCCCGACCACCTCGTGGAGATCCTGGCCCGGTTCACCCGGGCGCTGCGGGAGTCCAGCGCGGTCGACCAGCGATCCGGGGTCTCCGCCCGGTTCGCCATCGCCGGGGCCGAGACCATCGCCGCAGCGGCCCTGCACCGGGCCACCGCCCAGGGCGAGGACGATGCCGTCGCCCGTCCGGTCGACCTCGAGACCGCGGTAGACGTGCTCGGCGGGAAGATCGAGTTCGAGACCGGGGAGGAGGGTCGGGAGCGCGAGATCCTGGACCACCTGCTGCGCACCGCGACCGCCGAGACCGTGCGGGGCCACTTCCGGGGCATCGACTTCGCGGTGCTCATCAACGCCATCGAGAACGGCTCCATGGTCACCACCGGCGAGCAGGTGACCGCCCGCGACTTCCTCACCGGGCTGCCGGTGCTCGGGGAGTCGGAGCTCTACGACGACGTGTGCGACCGGCTGTATGCGTCCCGGGGAGGCGCCACCAACGACGGCGAGCGGGCCGGCGCGATCGAGCTGGCGCTGGAGGGGCTCTACCTGGCCCGCAAGATCAGCAAGGAGACCGGAGGCGGCGAGACCGTCTATGGCTGATCTCGACAGGTGCGATCCCCGATGAGAGGCCACCGCTCCCGCTACGGCCGCTACGCCGGCGGCCCGGACCCGCTCGCTCCGCCCGTCGACCTGGCCGAGGCGCTGGACGCGATCGGCGAGGAGGTGATGGCCGGCTACTCGCCGGAGCGGGCGATGCGGGAGTTCCTGCGCCGCGGCGGCCGCGACCAGACCGGGCTCGACGACCTCGCCCGGCGGGTGGCCGAGCGCCGCCGGGAGCTGCTCCAGCGGCACAACCTCGACGGCACCCTGGCCGAGGTGCGCGAGCTGCTGGACCACGCCCTGCTGGAGGAGCGCAAGCAGCTGGCCCGCGACGTGGACATGGACGACGCCGACCGCGCGTTCCGCGAGATGCAGCTGGAGAACCTCCCGTCGTCGACCGCGGCGGCCGTCAGCGAGCTCGCGGACTACGACTGGTCCTCCCGGCAGGCCCGCGAGGACTACGAGAAGATCAAGGACCTGCTCGGCCGGGAGATGCTCGACCAGCGCTTCGCCGGCATGAAGCAGGCGCTCGAGAACGCCACCGACGAGGACCGTGCGGCGATCAACGAGATGCTCCGGGACCTCAACGAGCTGCTCGACGCGCACCGGCGCGGCGAGGACACCGACCAGCAGTTCCGCGACTTCATGGACAAGCACGGGGACTTCTTCCCGGAGGACCCGCACGACATCGACGAGCTCCTCGACGCGCTGGCACAGCGGGCGGCGGCGGCCCAGCGGATGCGCAACTCGATGACCCAGGAGCAGCGCGACGAGCTCGACGCGCTGGCCACGCAGGCCTTCGGGTCGCCGGAGCTGATGCAGTCGCTCGCCCAGCTCGACGCCACCCTGCAGGCGTTGCGGCCGGGCGAGGACTGGGGCGGCTCGGAGAGCTTCGAGGGAGAGCCGGGACGGAGCCAGGGCCTGGGCCTCGGCGACGGCACCGGAGTGCTCCAGGACCTCGCGGACCTCGACGACCTCTCCGAGCAGCTCTCGCAGTCCTACGGCGGGGCCCGGATGGACGACCTCGACCTGGACAAGCTGTCCCGCCAGCTCGGGGGCCAGGCCGCGGTCGACGCGCAGACCCTCCAGCAGCTGGAGAAGGCGCTGCGCGACACCGGCTACATGAAGCGCGGCTCCGACGGACAGCTCCGGCTGAGCCCGAAAGCGATGCGGCAGCTCGGCAAGGCGCTGCTGCGGGACGTGGCGCAACGGATGTCGGGCCGGCAGGGCCAGCGCGACCTCCGCCAGGCCGGCGCCGCCGGCGAGCTGTCCGGGGCGACCCGCGAGTGGGCGTTCGGCGACACCGAGCCGTGGGACGTGACCCGCACGGTCACCAACGCGGTGATCCGCACGGTCTCCGAGGGCGGCTCCGCCCGGGGCGGGGTGAGGCTGGACATCGGCGACGTCGAGGTGACCGAGACCGAGGCCCGCACCCAGGCCGCGGTCGCACTGCTGGTCGACACGTCGTTCTCGATGGCGATGGACGGGCGCTGGGTGCCGATGAAGCGCACCGCACTCGCGCTGCACACCCTGATCCGATCCCGCTTCCGCGGCGACCACCTGCAGCTGATCGGCTTCGGCAGGCACGCCGAGGTGATGGAGATCGAGCAGCTGACCGCGCTGGACGCGATGTGGGACAAGGGCACCAACCTGCACCACGCGCTGCTGCTGGCGAACCGGCACTTCCGCAAGCACCCCAACGCCCAGCCGGTGCTGCTGATCGTCACCGACGGCGAGCCGACGTCCCACCTCGAGCCGGACGGGGAGGTCTTCTTCTCCTACCCGCCGCACCCGCTGACGGTGGCCTACGCCGTCCGCGAGCTCGACAACGCCGGCCGGCTCGGTGCGCAGACCACGTTCTTCCGGCTCGGCGAGGACCCGGGGCTGGCCCGCTTCATCGACTCGATGGCCCGCCGCGTCGACGGTCGGGTGATCGCCCCGGAGCTCGACGACCTCGGCGCCGCGGTGGTGGGCTCCTACCTCGGCTCCCGGGACCCGCGATCGGCGATGGGTGGGCAGTACGGCGACTGGTTCGGTGGCCGGGGGTTCTGGGTAGGCGACTGAGGAGGAGGCGCGGTCATGACCACGTTCGACGAGGAGACCAGCCCGCCGGCCCGGTTGGCGGAGCCCGACGAGGCGATCTCGTACGACGAGCTGCGGCTGGCCACGCGCAACCACGGGATGCCGCTGGAGATGCTCGACCTCGACGTCACCCCGCCGGGCCTGCACTACGTGCTGGTGCACTACGACATCCCGCTGCTCGACCCCGGGGTCTGGCGCCTGGAGATCGACGGGCACGTCGAGCGACCGCTGAGCCTGGACCTCGCCGCGCTGCACGCCCGGCCCAGCGTCACCCGTCGGGTGACCATGGAGTGCGCCGGCAACGGCCGCGCGCGCACCTCGCCCCGGCCGATCAGCCAGCCGTGGCTGGACGAGGCCGTCGGCACCGCGGAGTGGACCGGCGTGCCGCTGGCCCCGCTGCTGGCGGAGGCCGGGGTGCGTGACGGCGCCGTGGACGTCATGTTCGCCGGCGCCGACCACGGGGTCGAGCGCGGCGTGGAGCAGGACTACCAGCGCGGCATCTCGCTGGCGGAGGCGCAGTCGGACCGGCTCTTCCTCGCGCACACCATGAACGGGCAGCCGCTGCCGCCGCAGCACGGTGCGCCGGTGCGGCTGGTGGTGCCGGGCTGGTACGGCATGGCGCACGTGAAGTGGCTGGTGCGGATCACCGTCCTGGACCGTCCCTTCGACGGCTTCCAGAACGCCACGGCGTACCGGATCACCCAGGAGGAGGACGACCCGGGCGTGCCGGTGGACCGGATCTGGCCCCGTGCGCTGGTCCGCCCGCCGGGCTTCCCGGAGTTCCAGACCCGCACCCGGGTGGTCGAGGTGGGTGACCACCGGCTGCGGGGGCGCGCGTGGTCGGGACTGGCGCCGGTCGAGCGGGTCGAGGTCAGCGTCGACGGCGGCGCGACCTGGGCCGACGCCGACCTCGGCCCGGTCGGTGACGAGCACGAGTGGCGCAGCTGGTCGTGGTCCTGGTCGGCCGGGACGCCGGGCCGGTACGAGCTGTGCGCGCGGGCCACCGACGCCGCCGGCCACGTGCAGCCGGTGGAGCAGCGGTGGAACCGCCAGGCGATGGCGAACAACCACGTCCAGCGGGTGCCCGTGGTGGTGCGGTAGGGCCCGACCCGGGTCGTCGGTCACCAGCGAACGAGCCGCTCCCAGTCCGTGCACCATCGCGTCGACGTGGTCCGCACGCCCGCGCAGTCGGGGAGCTCGGGCGGTGGCTCGAGCTCGTCGGTGGCGAGGTCGCGGACGAGCAGGTGGCGGGCGAGCTGGATCCCGTTCATGAAGAGCTCGCAGTCGCAGTAGGCGCCCAGGTCACCGAGCCTGCGCTCGAGCCCCGTCGCGCGCGGTGAGCGCAGGTCGCGGAATCGTCGCGCCCACCGCAGCGTGTGGTCACAGCCGTAGGCCTCCAGCATCCGCGCGATGTAACAGGCCAGGCACTCGGTCGCCCCCGGCCGCGTGCGCGCCTCGGCCAGGCCCCGCAGCTCCGACTCGAGCTCCTCGACGATGGTCATGTCCCGCATGGGTGAACCTCCTCCTCTCGTGGCATCGACCCCGAGAAGAGGTCTACCGCGGGCCACCGACACCGGCGTCCCGCCCCACCGGGTGCAGGAGCATCGCCAGCTCCTCGATGCCGTCCACCAGCCGGGTGCCGGGGCGCGCCCAGGAGGCGTTGGCGTCGACGGGGTGCACGGGCACGCCGGCGGGCAGCACTCCCGAGGCGACCAGCTCGTCGGCCAGGGTCGTGGCACCCGCCAGGTCGTAGCCGCAGGGGGCGACCACCACGACCTCGGGTGCGGCGGCGTGCACGGCCTCCCAGGTCACCCGCTCCGACTTCGAGCCGGCCCTTCCGAGCAGCGGGGCGCCGCCGGCGGCGGCGATCATCTCCGGGACCCAGTGGCCGGGCGCGAACGGGGGGTCGGTCCACTCGAGCAGCATCACCCGGGGCCGGGGGCGTCCCGCGACCCGGGCGCGCACGGCGTCCAGCCGGGTGCGCAGCGAGTCGACCAGCCCCGTCGCCTCGGCGACGTGACCGGTGGCCACGCCCAGCGCCAGGATCGAGCCGAACACCTCCTCCAGCGTGTGCGGGTCGATGGTCAGCACCTCGGCGGTGCAGCCGAGGTGGGCCAGCGCGTCGTCGACCACGGACACGTCGACCGCGCAGACCGCGCACAGGTCCTGGGTGACCACGAGGTCGGCATCGAGGCCGGCGAGGGCGTCCTCGTCGAGGTGGTAGAGGTCCTCGCCGCGGGCCATCGCCGACGTCACGAACGCGTCGATCTCCGCCGGCGCCAGCCCCTCCGGCATCGCCGAGGTGGACACGATCCGCCGGGTGCGCGCCTGTGCCGGGAAGTCGCACTCGAACGTCACGCCCACGACGTCGGGACCCGCGCCGATGGCGAACAGGATCTCGGTGGTCGAGGGGAGCAGGGACACGATCCGCACCCCACCACCCTAGGCAGCAGGGTCGTGTGCCCGAGAACGCGCCATCGCGCGTGCTCAGGCACACGACCCGAGTGCGTACGATCGCGCGGTGGACGATCCGACCCTGACCGTGACCGTCCTTCTCGGGCTGGCGGCGCTCGCGGCGGGATTCGTCGACGCCGTGGTCGGTGGGGGCGGCCTGATCCAGCTGCCCGCGCTCCTGCTCGGGCTGCCGGGCGCCGCGCCGGTCCAGGTGCTGGCCACCAACAAGCTGGCCTCGATCTGCGGCACCACGGTGAGCAGCGCGACGTACTACCGTCGGGTGCGCCCGGACCCGAAGACCTTCGGCCCGTTGATGCTGCTCGCCTTCGTCGGCTCGGTGCTCGGCGCGCTGGTGGCCTCGCAGATCCCGAGCGAGGCGTTCGACCCGATCGTGCTGGTCGCGCTGGTCGTGGTGGGGGCCTACGTGCTGTTCCGGCCGGCCCTCGGGGGCGCGACCGCGCTGCGCTTCTCCGGGCACCGGCACACGCTCGCGGCGATGTTCACCGGGCTCGCGATCGGGTTCTACGACGGGGCCCTGGGCCCGGGCACCGGCAGCTTCTTCGTCTTCACCCTGGTCGGTCTGCTGGGCTACAGCTTCCTCGAGGCGTCCGCCAAGGCCCGCCTCGCCAACTGGGCGACCAACCTGGCGGCCCTCTGCGTGTTCGTGCCGCACGGCGCGGTGCTGTGGAAGACCGGTCTGGTGATGGGTGCCTGCAACCTCGCCGGCGGCTACCTCGGGGCGCGGACGGCGGTCTCCCGCGGCACCCGGTTCGTCCGGGTCTTCTTCATCGTGGTCGTCTCCGCGTTCATCGTGCGGATCGGCGGCGGCATCCTGGGACTGTGGTGACCGGCTCCTACCTGACGATCGCGCACGACGGCGGGGCCGAGATCGAGGTCAAGCGGTCGCGCTTCCTCTGCACGCTCGCCCGCGTCGAGGACGAGGCGGCCGCGCGCGCCGTGGTCGAGCGGCTGCGCAGGCAGCACTGGGACGCGCGGCACCACTGCTCCGCCTTCGTCCTCGGACCCGACGGCGCGGTCGAGCGCTCCAGCGACGACGGCGAGCCGGCAGGGACGGCCGGCGCGCCGATGCTGGAGGTGCTGCGCGGCCGCGGGGTCAGCGACGTGGTGGCCGTGGTCACCCGGTGGTTCGGCGGCACCCTGCTGGGGGCCGGTGGTCTGGTCCGGGCGTACGGCGACGCGGTGCGGGCCGGGCTCGACAACACCGGCACGCTGCGCCGTGACCTGGTGCGTGAGCTCACCCTCGAGGTCGGGCACGCGGACGCCGGCCGGGTCGAGAGCGAGCTGCGGGCCCGCGGCGTCACGGTGCTCGACACGGCGTACGCCGCCCACGTGACGCTGCTGCTCGGCGTACCCGCCGCGGAGGCGGACCGCCTGCACGCGTTGGTCGCGGAGCTGACCGGGGGAACCGTGGCGGCCGTCCCGACGGGGGAGCGCTGGGTCGACCGTCCCTGACGGGTACCCGGGCGTACTCTCGGCCCCATGAGCATCCCGGTGGACGTCGCCGACCTCGCCCGAGCGCTGACCGACTTCGGGGCGGGTTACCTGCTGACGGCCACGGCCGAGGGGCGGGTCAAGGCGGTGACCGTCGAGCCGGAGGTGGTCGACGGCGCGCTGCTGGTCGCCGGCCCCGGCCGGGGCTCGTGCGCCAACGTCGCCGCCAACCCGGCGGTCACCGTGCTCTTCCCGCCCCTGGATCAGCGCGGCTTCACGCTGCTGGTCGACGGCACCGCCGAGGTCCGCGGCGACGACGTCCGGGTGACGCCGTCCGGCGCCGTCCTGCACCGGCCGGCCGCGCATGCCGACGGTCCGCCCGCGCCGGGAGGTTGTGGGCACGACTGCCACCCCGTGTCGTGACCCCCTTCTGGATCAGCGCGTTCCTCGACCTCGCGCCCGACGAGCACGAGCGCGGGGTCGCCTTCTGGCAGGCCGTGACTGGCTACGGGCTGTCCGCGCCGCGCGGCGAGCGCGGCGAGCTCGCGACGCTGGTGCCGCCGACCGGGGACGACTTCCTGCGGGTGCAGCGGCTGGGCGAGGGGCCGTCGCGGATCCACCTCGACCTGCACGTCGGCGATGCCGCCGCCTCGGCCGAGCGTGCCGAGGCCCTCGGCGCCCGGGTCGTCGAGCGGTCCGGGCACGGGTACGTCGTGCTCGAGTCGCCGGGCGGTCTCGTCTTCTGCTTCGTGCACCATCGGGCGTCGCAGAGGCCGCCCGCGGCGTCGTGGCCCGGCGGGCACGGCTCGCTGGTCGACCAGGTCTGCCTCGACGTCCCGTCCTCGCTGCACGAGCGCGAGCGCGCGTTCTGGAGCGAGGTGACCGGCCTGCGCATCCACGACCGGATCCGCAGCGACGAGTTCTCGCGGCTGGTCGGTGGGGACCCGATGGCGGTGAAGCTGTTGCTGCAGCGGCTGGACGACGCGGACGGGCCGGTGCGCGCCCACCTCGATCTCGCGACGACCGACCGGGCCGCGGAGACGGCCCGCCACGCGGAGCTCGGCGCCAGGGTGCTGGCCGTCCACGACCGGGGCTGGACCGTGCTCGCCGCGCCTGCCGGACCGGCGTACTGCCTCACCGACCGGGCGCCCGACCTGCTGCCGTGACAACTCGGTGGCCCGCGCCGGTGGTGACCCCTAGCGTGTCGCCATGACCTCCATCGAACGCGTCGATCCGCCCCTCGCCGGTGACGAGAAGGCGACCATGCTGGGCTTCCTCGACTTCCACCGCGACACGCTGCGGTTGAAGGCCGCCGGGCTGACCGCCGAGCAGCTCGACGCCACGCACGCGCCCTCGACGATGACGCTGGGCGGCATGCTGAAGCACCTCGCGTTCGTGGAGCACTGGTGGTTCGCGTGCGTCTTCCTCGGCCAGGAGTTCGCCGAGCCGTGGGCGTCGGTGGACTGGCGCGGCACGACGCCGACTGGGACTGGCACAGCGCCGTCGACGACAGCCCCGAGGAGCTGCGGGCGATGTTCGACGCGGCCTGCGCCGAGTCGGCCGCGATCGCGGCAGCAGGTCGACGACTGGGGCACGCTGTCGGTGCGGAACGACCGGCCGGGACGGGCATCCCGTTCAGCCTGCGCTGGATCATCGCCCACATGATCGAGGAGTACGCCCGCCACAACGGCCACGCCGACCTGCTCCGCGAGTCGATCGACGGCGAGACCGGGGAGTGATCCGACCCGCGACGGACGAGGACTGGCCGCGGATCTGGCCGTTCTTCGACGCCACCGTCCGAGCCGGCGAGACCTACGCCTTCCCGACGGACCTCACCGTCGAGTCCGGGCGCGGCTGGTGGATGGAACGGCCGCCGGGGGAGACCGTCGTGCTCGAGGACGACCTGCCCGGAGTCGGGCCGAGCGTCCTCGGCAGCGCCAAGATGGGCCCGAACCGGCCGGGCCACGGCGACCACATCGGCACGGCCTCGTTCATGGTGGCGCCGCAGGCCCGCGGCCGTGGGGTCGGCCGGGCGCTGGGGGAGCACGTGGTGCAGTGGCACCGCGACCACGGCTACCGCGGCATCCAGTTCAACGCCGTCGTCGAGACCAACACCGCCGCCGTCCGGCTCTGGCAGTCGCTCGGGTTCGAGATCGTCGGCACCGTCCCCGGAGCCTTCCGCTCACCGGCGCACGGGTACGTCGGGCTGCACGTGATGTTCCTGCCGCTCACCTGAGTCCTCGGCCGCGGCCGCGCGCACCAGCGAGAGGGCGTCCTCGACGCTGCCGGTCACGTCGCGGATCGGGAAGAGCGTGCCCCGCACCACCCGCCGCCGGTCGACCACCAGCGTCAGCCGCTTGAGCCGCGGCGTGCCGTGCAGGCGGAAGGTCGGCAGCCGCAGCGCGGTCGCGAGCCCGAGGTCGGCGTCGGAGACGAGCGGGAACTGGATCCGGTTGCGCCGGGCGAACTCCGCCTGCTCGTCCGGCCGCTGGGTGCTGACCCCGACGACCCGCGCACCCAGCGCCGCGAACTCGTCGAGCCGGTCGCGGTAGGTGCAGGACTCCAGCGTGCAGCCGGCGCCGCCGGGGACGTCCTCGATGCCGCTCAGCGCCGAGCCGGGGTGGCAGTAGAGGACCGTGTACGCCGGGTCGGCGAGCCGGTTGGGTAGCGGTCGTGAGCGGGTCGGTGGCCAGCGGCGGCACCGTCGTGCCGACCAGGGCCGCGACCCGGTGGGCCTCCGCGGTCTCGGGGTCGGTGGTGGCGCTGGTCGAGCCGTCACCCAGCAGCCAGGTGTCGCCCCAGTCCTGCAGGGCGGCAAGCACCGGCAGCGCGGCGCGGCCGCGTGCGGTGAGGAGGTACTCGAACCGCTCCGGCCGCTCCTGGTAGGCGCTGCGGCGCAGGACGTCGGCCCCGACGAGGGCGGTGAGCCGTTGGGTGAGCACCTTGCGGGAGATGCCGCTCTCGGCGAGGAGCTGCTCGAAGCGCGTGTGCCCGCGGGCCACGTCGCGCAGCACGAGCACGGACCAGGCGTCGCCGAGGACACCCACGGCGTGGGCGACACCGCAGTCGTCGTCGGGCGTGCGCCGAACCATGCGGATACCCTACAGTGCGTTTCCAAAGGAAACTGACTCCGAGGGGGCGGCGTGCGGGACGTGCCACGACTGGTCTGGGTGCTGGCGGCGGGCCGGTTCGTCGGCTCGATGAGCTCGTTCCTGATGCTGTTCCTGACCCTCTACCTGACCGGGCCGCGCGACCTGCCGGTCACCACGGCCGGCCTCATCGCCGGCGGGTACGGCGTGGGGATGCTGCTCGGCAACTTCACCGGCGGACGCTGGGGCGACCGGTTCGGGCACCGGCGGACGCTGGTGCTCTGCTCGACCGTGGCCGGACTGGGGGTCGCGGCGGTGCCCTGGCTGCCGGTGGCGGTCCTCGCCGTGGCACTGCCGGTCCTCGCCTACCTGGCCGCCACGGCCTCGGTCTCCAACGGGGCGCTGGTCGCGCTCGCGGTGGCGCGCGGCGACCGGCGTACGTCGGTGGCGATCAGTCGGGCCGCCTCCAACGCGGGCTTCGTGCTCGGGCCGCCGCTCGGTGCGCTGATCGTGGCGCAGAGCTACGACGCGCTGTTCGTCATCGACGGGTTGATGACGCTCGCGGTGCGCTTCGCCGTGGCGCCGCTGCTGCCCCGCGACGAGCCGCACCTCGGCGCAAGCCACGAGGGTCCCGGCCTGTGGCGGGCGCTGCGGGCCGACCGGGCCCTGATGACGCTGCTGCCGGCCGTGGTGCTCGTCGACATCGTCTACCGACAGCTCTACACGACGCTGCCGATCCACCTGCGCGACCAGGGGCAGCCGGTCGCGCTCTACACGGCGCTGATCGCCCTCGGGTCCGGGCTGATCCTGGCGCTGGAGATCCCGGTGGCCCTGCGGCTGCGCCGGTTCTCGTCGTACCCGATCATCGCCACCGGCTACGCGCTGGTCGGCGTCGGCTTCGCGTTGTTCGGGCTGCCGGTCTCCGCGGCGACCGCGGTCCTGGCGATGGTGGTGCTCACCGCCGGCGAGATCCTCTACAAGACCACCGCGACCGCGCACGTGCTCGACGCGGCGCCCGACCACCTCGTGGGGCAGTACCAGGGTCTCTACACCGGCGCCGCGACCAGTGGCACCATGCTCGCCGCGCCGATCGGCACCGCCGTGTACGCCGCGGCGCCCGGCCTGCTGTGGCCCGCCTGCGGGGTGGTGTCGTTGCTGGCGGCGTCGGTGGTGCTGTCCTCACGGCGGTTCGCACCCCGGGACGCCGCGCTGGCCGAGGTGTAGCAGGTCAGGTCGCGGACTGGGCCGGGTCGGCGAAGCCGGGGAGGTACTCCTCGAGGATCGCCCGGAACGGCGCCTCCGCCTCGAGCTGGCTGAGCAGCCCGACGCCGCCGAGCCAGGTGCGGTGGATGAGCAGGTACGCCGGGGGCAGGTTCAGCCGCATCGCCACCGTGTACGACGGTTCCCGGGGGTCGTTGATCCGGGCGAACTGGGTGCGCATCCACGCCCGCGAGAAGCGGAACCGCTCGACCTTCGTGGGCTCGATGAACGGGCCGAGGTACTCCAGCACCATTTCGGGGTCGACCTTCATGCCCTCCTTGATGAAGCCCTCCTCGCGCAGGCCCTCGACCAGCTCGTCCTTCTCCTCGGTGGCGGCGACGCGGATCAGTCGTCCCATCGCCTCGGGCAGCCCGGCGGTGGGCAGCCGGGCGACCGCGCCGTAGTCGAGGACGCCGAGCTGCCCCGGCTCGCCGTTCGGGCCGGGCAGGATCCGGAAGTTCCCCGGGTGCGGGTCGGCGTGCAGCATCCCGGTCCGGGCCGGCCCGGAGAAGAGGAACCGCACCAGCAGCTCGCCGTAGTGGTCGCGCTCCTCCTGGCTGCCCTCCGCGATGACGGTGGCCAGCGAAGCCGGGCTCTCGAGCCACTCGGTGACCAGCACGGTCGGTCCGACCGCCACCACCTCGGGCACCACGATGTCGGGGTCGTCGGCGAAGGCGTCGTGGAAGGCGGTCTGCGCCTCGGCCTCGAGGTGGTAGTCCAGCTCGTCCTCGGCGCGGGCCTGCAGCTCCTCGACGAGCGGCTTGATCTCGACCCCGGGCACCAGCGAGCCGACGGTGCGGGCCAGCCTCGCCAGCTGGCGCAGGTCGGAGCGCAGCGCCTCGCCCGCGCCGGGGTACTGCACCTTGACCGCGACCTCGCGGCCGTCGTGCCACCGGCCCTTGTGCACCTGCCCGATGGACGCGGCCGCCGCGGGGCCGCCGTCCAGCCACACCAGCTGCTCCCGCCAGTCGGGCCCGAGGTCCCGCTCGATCGCCTCACGCACGGTCTGGGTCGGCATCGGCGGGGCCGAGTCCTGCAGTCGGGTGAGCTGGTCGCGGTAGGGGCCGGCCACCTCGTCGGGCAGCGCGGCCTCGAGCACCGAGAGCGCCTGGCCGAACTTCATCGCGCCGCCCTTGAGCTCGCCGAGGGTCCGGAAGAGCTGCTCGGCGGTGCGCTGCTGGATGTCGCTCATCACCGCCTCGGCGGGCTTGCCGCCGAGGCGCTTGCCGAGCCCGAGGGCGTTGCGGCCGGCGTACCCCAGGGGCAGGGCGGCCAGGCGGGCCGTACGTCGGGCCGCGTTGCGTGGGAGATCGGGCACGTGCCTCATTGTCCTCGATGCGGGCAAACGGGGCTGCAGGATTCCCCGGCCAGCCGGTGAAACCGGTGCTTGTCGGGGTGTGCAACACCCGGCAAGCACCGGTTCTGCTCATCGCAGCTTCGCGACCAGCTCGACGAGGTTCCCGTCCGGGTCACGGACCAGGGCGTTGCGATTGCCGTTGCCGGCGTCGTGGGGCTGCTGCACCCCCGGCGCGCCCGCGGCCACCACGTCGGCGTACGTCGCGTCCACGTCGTCGGTCCACAGCACCACGACCATGGCGGCGCGGCCGGGCTGGGCGTCGACCCCGTGCACACGCTGTGCCGCCTCGACGGTGCCGAGCGCCAGCGTGAAGCCGCCCGCGGCCAGCTCGACGTGCTCGGGTGGCCCGTCGGTCGGGGTCCGGAAGGTCTCCTCCAGGCCGAGCAGGTCGCGGTAGAACCCGAGCCCGGCGCCGATGTCGTGCGTGTACAGGTTCACCAGTCCCGACGTGATCACGCCGTGCAGGCTACCCAGCCCCGCGTTGCGGGCGCCCACGCGAGCACGAACACCCAACCGGGGGGATGCCGGGGGCGGTCTCGGCGTCGACAATCCGAAGCAGCACGGGGGAACAGCCGGGTCGCCGGACCGGGGACAACGGGGTTCACCCCTCGAGCGCGTCCCGGAGGTGCGTCATGACCACTGCCGTTCCGTCCGCCAGCCCACACATGTCGAGGGCGGGCTACCTGGGGGTGGCCGTGGTCGCCTCCCTGGTCCAGATGGCGATGCTGATTCCCGGCTACAGCGAGGACGGGTCCTTGCAGACCGGGGAGTGGCTCAGCACGCTGCTCCTCTCGCTGGTGGTCGGCATGCTGGTCTTCTGGTTCGCCGTCCCCGGTGGCGGGAGCGTGACCGGCCTCGTCCTCGGCGTCGTGGCCCTGCTCAGCGTGCTGGCCTTCTGGGCGGGCGTGACCCTGCCTCTGGCCGCCGCGGCGGCCCTGATCGGCTGGCGCGCCCGGCAGGCAGGCGACGACCGCACCCGCGCCACGATCATCCTCGCGCTCAGCGCGCTGAGCGTCGTGGCGGTGGTGGCGATCATCGTCGGGGACGCCGTCGCCAACTAGCGTCCGGCCCGGCCTCAGCCGAGGGGTCGCGCCCTCGTCACCGGCTCTTGGGCTGCGGCTTGAACCGACGAACCTCCTGCGGCCAGCCGCACGCCTCCGCGACCTTGCCGGCCCACATCCTGGCGGCCTCCTCGTCGGCCACGTCCACCACGGTGAGCCCGCCCAGGAACTCCTTGGTCTCGACGAAAGGCCCGTCGGTGAACGTCAGCGTGCCGCTGGTCGCGTCAGCGGTGAAGGCCTCGTCGACCTCCTCCTCCAGCCCCCCGGCGAACACGTAGACGCCGGCCGCCTTCATCTCGTCCAGGACCGCCATCGCGAGCGGCCCGCGCCCGCGGAACCACTCCTCGCTGTGGTCGCCGACCCACTGCTGGTTGAAGTAGATGAGGTACTCGGTCATGTCTGCCCCTCGTTGCAGTCGCGGACCCGGTGTCCGCCTCAACCTATCCACGAACGGCGACCGGCGGATCCGACACGTTCACACCGGAAATTTCCATGTCCGTGCTTCGCGTGGCAGGGGCCGTGGCGCGGGACTCTCGCGAGCCCGGCCGCGCCGACCGCGCGTCGACCATGGGTTATGTACCTTTCCAGTTACGTAACCGATGTGGTACACAGTAGCCATGGAAGCCGTCATCAGGGCGCTCGCGGACGACAGTCGGCGGACGATGCTGGAGACCCTGGCCGACGGCCCGGCAACCGCGGGGGAGCTGGCAGCGCTGCTGCCGATTGCGCGCCCGGGCGTCTCGCGGCACCTTCGGGTGCTGCGGGAGGCGGGCCTGGTCGAGGTCCACCGAGAAGCGCAGCGGCGGGTCTACTCCCTCAGCCCCGAACCGCTGGCCGAGATCAACGACTGGCTGACTCGATACCTGGCGCTGTGGGAACAGCGACTGGATGCCCTGCACACCGAGATCGCACGCGGCAAGCGTGACCGAAGGAGTGTCCGATGAGTACCAACACGCCTGGCGGCGTCCGCACGGTAGGCACCCTGCGAGCAGCGGACGGGAAGGGAGTCGTCCGCCTCCAGGACCGGTTCGACACCGACATCGACGACCTCTGGTCCGCCCTCACCGATCCCGACCGTCTCGCCCGCTGGCTCGGCGAGGTCGAAGGCGACCTGCGTCAGGGCGGTGAGTTCCGGGCGCGCTACTTCGCCAGCGGATGGGAAGGCACCTGCCGGGTGGAGGTGTGCGATCCCCCACGACGGCTGCTGCTCCTGACGAACGCCCCGGACGAACCGGACGGCGTCATCGAGGCGACCCTGAGCGCCGACGGCGACCAGACCGTCCTGGTCATCGAGGACCGCGGCTTGCCCCTGGACCAGATCGCCGCCTACGGGGCAGGGGACCAGGTCCACGTCGAGGACCTCGCCGCCTATCTCGCCGGCCGTGAACGCTGCGACGCGCGGGCGCGCTGGCAAGAGCTCCACCCCGCCTACCAGGAGCTGGCCGCCGAGCTCGCCTAGCGTCGGCTGCGGTGGACAATGCGCATGATCCCGGGCCAGGTGGTCGGATACCGTCCAGCGGTGGGCATGTGGAACTACCTGATCGAGGGCGTCTCGGGCACCGGCAAGACGTCGGTCTGCAAGGAGCTGCGCCGCCGTGGCTTCAACGCCATCAACGGTGACACCGACCTGGCCTACCAGGGGGACCCGGAGACGGGTGAGCCGACGGACGACGTGCCGTCGCACTGGCATCACATCTGGAACGTGGACAGGGTCCGAGCCCTGGTCGCCGACCGGAGTGAGCGCTACACCTTCTTCTGCGGCGGCTCTCGGAACTTCTCGAAGTTCCAGGGGCTGTTCGACGCAGTGTTCGTCCTGGAGATCGACCTGGACACCTTGAACCGGCGACTCGACCAGCGACCAGGAGACGAGTTCGGCGCACAGCCGTCGGAGCGCGAGCTCGTCCTGCGGCTGCATCGGACCAAGGAGGACACCCCTGAGGACGGCATCCCGATCGACGCCACCGCACCGCTCGCCCACGTCGTCGACGAGATCCTCCGCCGGGCCGGGGCGATCGAGGGCGACGGCTGATCGTGGCTGGCTGGATCCGCGTGCCTGTCACCGGGGCCGGTTCATGGGGCCGGAAGCGCTCGATTGCCTCGGCCACGTGCGCAGATCGTGTCAGCCCATCACGTCTCGACCGGAGAGTGCGCCCATGCTGAATCAGGTGGCCGACGGCGTCTGGGTCCGCCAGAGCGAGTGGGTCTGGAGCAACGCCGTCGTGGTGCGTGGGGAGAGTGGGTTGATCCTGGTCGATCCCGGCATCGACGGCTCCGATCTGGACCAGCTCGCCGATGACGTGGACCGGCTCGGCATTCCGGTGGTCGCCGGGTTCTCCACGCATCCCCATTGGGACCACCTGCTCTGGCATTCCCGGTTCGGCGACGTGCCGCGCTACGCCACCCCTGGCGGTGCCCAGGCTGCCGGTGAAGCCCGAGAGCGGGCGCAGACGATGGCGGCGCAGAGCGCGTCGGGCGTGCCGCTCGAGCTGATCGGGCTCCTCACCCCGCTGCCCGCGGACGGGGGACCCGTGCCGGGTGAGCTCGTCGAGCACCAGGCGCACGCGATCGGCCACGCCGCGATCCTCCTCGCGGACCGTGGCGTCCTGCTCGCCGGCGACATGCTCTCCGACGTCCTGATTCCGCTCCTCGACCCTCGCCGCCCCGATCAGGTCGGTGCCTACGAGGCGGCGCTCGACCGACTGGGACAGGCCGCCCGGCACGTCGAGGTCATGGTCCCCGGGCACGGGGCTGTTGCCGAGGGCCCCGAAGTGGCGGCCCGGCTGGCCGCCGATCGTGCGTACATCGACGCGCTGCGGCGAGGAGAGGAACCGGTCGACGCGCGGCTTGAGCAAGACTGGCTCTCCGGCCCCCACCAGTCGAACCTGGAGCGAGCCCGACAATCGTCCGGATGAACTTCGGCGTCATCGCGGCAGGTGAATGCGTCTCCGCGCACGGGCCGGGCGGCACGAGCCGAGCGCCGGTGGGCCTCGACCGTCGTGCAGCACACCCCAGCGGCTGCCGTGCGACTGACTGTCCCGCGGCCCAATGACGGCGGCGAGTCAGTTCGGTCGACGCGGGAACTGCGGTTGATCCGGCGCATCAGGCAGATCGGATCGACCGCACTCTGAGAGCCTCCAGCCAACCGTGTGCCCGAAGCCGGGCCGCGCTCGCAGCGCGCTCTGGTTCAGGTGGCGGACAGCGGCTGACCCTCGGAGCCTGGAGCCGGGACGTCCAGGACCTCGAGCAGCGCTCGGTCCAGGACGGGAGCGAAACCGAGCGACCTGTAGGCAGCGGTGGATTCGGGGTCTCCGCTGAGAACGAGGACGTGGTCAGCCCTTCGGGCCGCCTCGGCACAACCGCGGATGAAGGCGGCGTCGGAGTACGCGGTGCCCTCGGTGGGCTGGAAGGCCAGCCCCATCCGCGTCATGCCGGCCACCGTGGGTGTCCTCGAGGCCATCGCGACGGGGTCGCCGTGCACCTCCCACACGATGACGCCACCCTCGCTGAGGGGATGGTCGACGACGAACTCGACGTGGCTGGGATCGTCGGGGTGACGCTCCTGGAAGAGCTTGAACCACGATCTCAGGAGCGGCAGGTCACCAGCGTCGGCCACTCGAGAGCTGCCCGCCGGCAGCGCGGGGGCACACAGGGCACCGAGACGGAGCAGGCTCCTCCGAGCGGCCGTGCGCAAGGTGCGTCCCTGGGCCCGCCAGGCCGCCGCCACCGCGTCCGCGTCCTCCGCCTGGACGGCAACGCGCGTGGCACTCGCCAGCTCTCCGGCCAGGTCCGCGATGGAGCCGGCGCTCAACGGCGAACACACCACCGGGTGGTCGGGGATGTCCACGAAGGCGCCGTGCGCTCCGCGCCCTTCGACCCACCACCCGAAGCGGGCCTCGGGCGCGGGGTCGGATCGCCGCATCCAGAACCCTGCTTCGGTCAGCAGTGCGTTGTTGGCCACGGGATCCGAGATCAGGAACGGCCCAGCCTCGGCCAGGAACCGAGCGGCTTCCGTCGTCACCACCCAGGTCACGCCCGAGTCTCCCACGTCAGGGGCGCCGAACCTGGTCGGCGTACCTCACCCGGAGCGGCATTCCGCGCGGGTGGCCGAAGGTTCCACGACGGGCCCCGTCCGGGCACGGTGTCGGCGAGCGGAACCAGCGGTCGGGTCAGGCGGTCTCGGGGAACTTCACGCCCGTGTTGGCGTGGCAGCGGTAGCCGTGTTCTTCGCGAGGTACTGCTGGTGCAGGTCCTCGCACGCCCTAGCTCTGCTCCCTCGGGGGCTCATCGTGATCTTCCGTCAGGGCGACCCGGTCCTCATGTGAGGCTTCGCGGTCAGCCTTCGCGTGCTTGCGGTCGAGGCCGGCGTGGCGACGCTCCGGCCAGTGTTCCCCATACCCGGCTTCGGGTTGCGTGAACTCCGCCCGGTCGAGGTCGCTCTCGCGTTTCTCAGCCGCCACATCCCGGGCATCAGAAATGGCATCACGCTGGTCAGCATCAACCAGGATCTCCTCTGCGGCCTTCATGCGCTCGGCCAGTGCCGCCTCCCGGGCCTCCAGTGCCGCCTCCCGGGCGTCCAGAGCTGCCTCACGCCTACCGAGTTCGGCGCCGCGGTCGTCGTCGGCGACCGGGTCGTCTTCCGTGCCGTCCGAGTCCATGAATCGAGAGTCAACCACACGGCGCGCCGCGCGCATGGAACAGATGTCGCGTGCGACACCTGTCCCGGCACGGCGCGAGGTCGCTAGCTCTGGGGGTCGACGCGCGGGAACTTGACGCCGGTGTTCGCGTGGCAGCGGTAGCCGTGCGGGTTCTTCGCGAGGTACTGCTGGTGGTGCCGACGAACCGGCGTAGTCCCGAGGTGGCGCGCTGTCGGCCGCCGCACTCAAGGCCTGCGCCGGTGCCGACGTCGGTCGTCGGTGACACGTGCGACCATCTGGACGTGACCGTTGAGAACGTGCTGCGCGCCTACTGGTCGGCGATCGACGAGGCCGACTGGAACGCCATGGCCGGCCTGCTCCACGAGAACTTCTCCGCCGAGTACCCAGCCACTCGGGAAAGCTTCGACAAAGCCGGCTTCGTCCGGCTCAACGCGGAGTACCCGGGCCGTTGGCACGCCGACGCCCTCGACCTGGTGAGAGCGGGCGACAGGGTAGTGACGCGGGCCGGTGGTCCGGGTCACCGACGGATCCGAGTCGCACTTGGTCGCTTCGTTCGCAACCGTGTCCGACGGCGTGATCACCAGGCTTGTCGAGATCTGGGCCGAAGAGGGCGTCCCCCCGACAGCCGATCGGAGACCGGCGTAGCGCTGGGCCGAGCCGACTCGACTCCGGTCAGGCTTCCGCGGGGAACTTGACCCCCGTGTTGGCGTGGGGCTCCAGGAAGTTCACTGCAAGCCCACGCAATCGTGCGTGCTCGATCTCCCGACGGGTGCTTTCCCCGACGTAGTCGCCCACGTTGACGATGAGGACCTCATCTGCCATCGCGATCTTCTGAAGGTGTATCCGGCCGAGCCGTGCGCGTTCCTCCGCGTTGAGCTCCGTGGACGGATCCAGGGCGGTCGGGGTCAGCACCACGTGTCCAGCCAGCGTCAACTCAGCGTCAAGACGCTCGAACTCTTCACGAAATCGCATGGAGCCGCAGAGCGTGATGACGGTGAACTCATCGGGCGCGGTGCGCGGCTCCCCACGTGGCACTGGACGAGATTAACAACCCCAGATCAGGCGGTCTCGGGGAACTTGACCCCCGTGTTGGCGTGGCAGCGGTAGCCGTGCGGGTGCTTGGCCAGGTACTGCTGGTGCAGGTCCTCGGCGTAGTAGTACGTCGGCGCCTCGCGGATCTCGGTGGTGATCTCGCCGAGGCGGCGGCGGCGCAGCTCCTCGCCGTACACCTTGGTCAGCTCGCGCGCGGTCTGCTCCTGCTCCGGCGTCGTGTAGTAGATCGCCGAGCGGTACTGCGTGCCGACGTCGTTGCCCTGGCGCATCCCCTGGGTGGGGTCGTGCACCTCGAAGAACGTCTTGACCAGGTCGGCGTAGGAGACCTTCGCGGGGTCGTAGACGACCCGGACGGCCTCGGTGTGGTTGGTGCGGCCGGAGCAGACCTCCTCGTACGACGGGTTGGGCGTGGTGCCGCCGGCGTACCCGACCGAGGTGGACCAGACGCCGGGCACCTGCCAGTAGACCTCCTCGGCGCCCCAGAAGCAGCCGAGGCCGAAGACCGCGACCTCGTAGCCGGCCGGCGCGTCGTCGGTGACCAGCGGGGTGCCGAGCACGAGGTGCTTCTCGGCGACGTGGAAGGGCCGCTCGCTGCGACCGGGCAGGGCCTGGTCGGGGGAGACGAGCTCGGACTTGTGACGGGAGAAGAGGGACACGGTCACTCCTAACGGGAGCCGGGGGGCTTTCACCAGTCTGCAACAACCGGGGAGCGCCACTCGTTCCCGTCGGCCCGTGACGTCACCTCCTCGTAAGGCTTCGCCGGACCGGGTGGATAGCGTGGCCCCATGACCGAGCAGCAGCACCGAGAGAAGTCCGGGTTCGAGACGCGAGCGATCCACGCCGGCTACGAACCGGACCCGACGACCGGGGCGGTGATCCCGCCCATCTACGCCACCTCGACCTACAAGCAGGACGGGGTCGGCGGGCTGCGCGGCGGCTACGAGTACAGCCGCTCGGCCAACCCGACCCGGACCGCGCTCGAGGGCGCCCTGGCGGCGCTCGAGGAGGGCGAGCGGGGCTTCGCGTTCGCGTCCGGGCTGGCCGCCGAGGACACCCTGGTCCGGGCGGTCTGCCGGCCCGGCGACCACGCGGTCATCCCCGACGACGCGTACGGCGGCACGTTCCGCCTCTTCGACAAGGTCGAGCAGGTGTGGGGGCTCGACCACAGCCCGGCGCCGGTCTCCGACGTCGACGCGGTGCGGGCCGCGGTCCGCCCGGGCCGCACGAAGCTGGTGTGGGTCGAGACCCCGACCAACCCGCTGCTGAACATCGGCGACATCGAGGCGCTGGCGGCCGTGGCCCACGAGGCCGGTGCGCTGCTGGTCGTGGACAACACCTTCGCGTCGCCGTACCTCCAGCAGCCGCTCACGCTGGGCGCCGACGTGGTGCTGCACTCCACGACCAAGTACTGCGGCGGACACTCCGACGTCGTGGGCGGCGCCATGGTCGTCCGTGACCTCGAGCTGGCCGAGAAGATCACCTTCCACCAGAACGCCATGGGCGCGGTGCCGGGTCCGTTCGACGCGTTCCTGACCCACCGTGGCCTGAAGACCCTCGGGGTGCGGATGGATCGCCACTGCGACAACGCCGAGCGGGTCGTGGAGTTCCTCACCGCGCACCCCTCGGTCGGCCAGGTGATCTACCCCGGCCTCGAGGAGCACCCGGGACACCAGACCGCCGCCAAGCAGATGAAGCGGTTCGGCGGCATGGTCTCCTTCCGCGTCACCGGTGGCGAGGAGCAGGCGCTCGCCGTGTGCGAGAAGGCGGAGGTCTTCACCCTCGGCGAGTCGCTCGGGGGCGTGGAGTCGCTCATCGAGCACCCCGGCCGGATGACGCACGCCAGCGTCGCCGGCACCGACCTCGAGGTCCCCGCCGACCTGGTCCGGCTCAGCGTGGGGATCGAGACCGCCGAGGACCTGATCGCCGACCTCGACCGTGCCCTCGGCTGACCCCTCGCCCGACGTCGCGGTCTGCGTCGACTTCGGGTCGACGTTCACCAAGGCGGCGCTGGTCGACCTGGCCGAGGGACGCATCGTCGCGTCGGCCTCGCACCCCACCACGCTGCCCGCGGCCGACGGGACGGGCGACGTCCTGGACGGGTACGACGCGTGCCTGGCCTCGCTCGTCGGCACCGACCCGCGAGCAGCGAGCGCCGAGGTGCTGGCCTGCTCGAGCGCCGGTGGCGGCCTGCGGATCGCCGTCGTGGGCAACGAGGAGCTGGTCACCGCGGAGGCCGGCCGCCGGGTCGCCCTGTCCAGCGGGGGCAAGGTGGTCGACGTCGTCGCGACCGCGGGCCGCCGGGGCGAGGCCCTCGACCTGACGGCCGCCCGCCCCGACGTGGTGCTGCTGACCGGCGGGACCGACGGCGGGAACGCCGAGGCACTCCTCGACGCGGCCCGGGCGCTGGTCGCCGGGGGCTGGCGGGGCCCGGTCGTGGTGGCCGGGAACGTCGAGGCCCGCGACGAGGTCTCCGGGATCCTCGGACCCGTGCCGCACGTGCTCGCCGACAACGTCGTGCCACGGATCGGGGTGCTGGTCCCGGACTCGGCCCGGGCCGCGATCCGGGAGATGTTCCTGGCCCACGTCATCGGCGGCAAGCACCTCAGCGCCCGCGCCGACTTCACCGCGATGGTCCGGGGCGCGACCCCGGACGTCGTGCTCACCGGGGTCGAGCTGCTCGCCCACGGCCTCGACGAGGAGCACCCGGGGGCCGGCGACGTGGTCGTCGTCGACGTCGGCGGTGCCACCACCGACGTGCACAGCGTCGTCGAGGTCGACCCGGAGACCGGATCGATCGACGGGGAGGGTCTCGCCCGCGAGGTCGTCGCGACCACCCCGGTGACCCGCACCGTCGAGGGCGACCTGGGGATGCGCTGGTCGGCGGTGACCACCGTCGCCGAGGCGGGTCCCGACGACCTGGCCGAGGCGGCCGCCCGCCGGCAGCAGGACCCGGCGTACCTCCCCGACAGCGACGAGGAGCGCGACGCCGACGAGGCGATCGCGCGAGCCGCCGTCGGGCTCGCGCTGCGTCGCCACGCCGGGCGGTCCCGGGTCGTCGTCAGCCCCGAGGGCCGGGTCGTCGAGCGCACCGGCAAGGACCTCCGGGAGGTCGACCTGCTGGTCGGGTCCGGGGGAGTGCTGCGCAACGGACGCCCGGGCATCGCCGGCCGCGTCCTCGGCGGCAGCGTCGGCAGCAACCTCGAGGGCGGCTGGCAGCTCCCGGAGCGGGCCCGCGTCGTCGTGGACACCGACTACGTGCTCGCCGCGGCCGGACTGCTCGCCGAGCGGCACCCGGTGGCGGCGTACCGGCTGGTGCTGCGCGTCCTGCGCACCCCCGGTGGATAGCCTGTCGCGGTGAGCAACGAGGCCGACGGGCCGGGCGACGAGGGCGGCGGGGACCAGACAGGTCGACGACCGGACGGGGCGGCGAGCGGCAGCGCGCCGGAAGGCCGTCGCAGGCTGCCCATCATGGGGCTGCGCAGCCGCACCGAGGACGACGAGGGCATCGCCCAGCGGCTGGCCCACCAGTGGTCGCAGCTGCGCGAGGAGCGGCGGGCCGAGCCCGAGCCGATCCAGACCGGGCCGTCCAACTTCACGCGGGCCCAGGTGCCCTGGGGGCTGGACCTCGCCGCGGCCTGGGGCTGGCGGTTCCTGGTCATCGTGGCGGCCGGGTACGTCGTGTTCTGGGCCATCGGGTTCTTCGCGGTCGTGGTGCTGCCGGTCGTCGTCGCGCTGCTGGTCACCGCCCTGGTCATCCCCGTCGTGGACGGCCTGCAGCGGGTCGGCCTGCCCCGCGGGCTGGCCTCGATCCTCGTGGTGCTCGGGGGCCTCGCGTTCGTCGGCGCGCTGCTCGCCTTCGCCGGCCAGCAGGTCGCCAACGGGGCCAACGACCTCGCCGACCAGACCGTCAAGGGCCTCGACGAGATCAAGCACTGGCTCAAGACCGGCCCGCTGCACGCCAGCGACTCCCAGATCAACGACTACATCAGCCGGACCCAGAAGGCGATCACGCCGTCCACCGAGGGTGGCTCCATCCTCGGCCGGGTCACCGAGGTCGGCACCGCGCTGGGCCACGTCCTGGCCGCCTTCTTCATCGTGCTGTTCTCGACGTACTTCTTCCTCGCCGACGGCGAGCGGATCTGGGCCTGGGTCGTCCGGCTCGCGCCCCGGGCCGGCCGCAAGCACGTGGACAGCTCGGGCCGGGTCGCCTGGATCTCGCTGACCCAGTTCGTCCGGGCCACGGTGATCGTCGCGGGGACCGACGCGATCGGGATCATGATCGTCGCGGCCGTCCTGGGCGTGCCGTTCGTGCTCGCGATCGGTGTGCTGGTCTTCCTCGGTGCCTTCATCCCGATGGTCGGTGCCACCGTGGCCGGCACCGTCGCGGTGCTGGTGGCGCTCGTCGACCAGGGGCCGATCACGGCGCTGTTCATGCTGGGCGGCGTGATCCTCGTCCAGCAGATCGAGGGCCACGTGCTGCAGCCGTTCCTGATGGGCCGGTGGGTGTCGGTGCACCCGCTGGGTGTCATCATCGCCATCGGCTGCGGCGTCCTGGTCGCCGGCATCCCCGGCGCCCTGGTGGCCGTCCCGCTGGCCGCCGCGGTCAACGCGGTGGTCCAGCACCTCGCCAACTTCACCGACCCCGGGGACGAACCGGACGAGGAGCTGGACGAGGACTACCGAGAGCTGGGCGAGGAGCCCCCCGACGAAGGAGGCCCTGGACGATGAGTGACGTGCCGACCGTGACCCTGGCGGACATCGAGGCAGCGCGGGAGGTGTTGCGCGGGGTGGCGATCCAGACGCCGATGGAGGAGTCCCGTTGGCTCTCGGCGCTGGCCGGCGGCCCGGTCAGCCTGAAGTGCGAGAACCTCCAGCGGACCGGCTCGTTCAAGGCCCGCGGCGCCTACGTCCGGATCTCCCGGCTCTCCGAGGAGGAGCGCGCCCACGGCGTGGTCGCGGCCTCGGCCGGCAACCATGCGCAGGGCGTCGCGCTCGCCGCGCAGCTGCTCGGGATCAGGTCGACGGTGTTCATGCCCGAGGGGGCGCCGATCCCGAAGGAGAAGGCCACCCGGGGCTACGGCGCCGACGTGGTCTTCCACGGGCGCTACCTGGAGAACGCGCTCGAGGCGGCGCACGAGTTCGCCGCCGAGACCGGCGCGGTCCTGATCCACCCCTTCGACCACACCGACATCGTGGCGGGGCAGGGGACCGTGGGTCTCGAGATCCTGGAGCAGTCACCCGAGGTGGAGACCGTGCTGGTCCCCACCGGGGGCGGCGGGCTGCTCGCGGGCATCGCCATCGCGGTGAAGTCGCTGCGGCCCGACGTACGCGTCATCGGCGTCCAGGCAGCGGGAGCCGCGGCGTACCCGGGATCGCTGGCGCAGGGGCACCCGGTGCCGCTGGAGTCCATGACGACGATGGCCGACGGGATCGCGGTCGGGCGCCCCGGGGACATCACGTTCGCGGCCGTCCGGGACCACGTCGACGAGATCCTCACGGTCTCCGAGGACTCGCTGTCCCGCGCCCTGCTGGCGCTGCTGGAGCGGGCCAAGATGGTGGTCGAACCCGCCGGCGCCGCCGCGGTCGCCGCGATGCTGGACCGGCCCTCGGCGTTCCGGACCCCCACGGTCGCGCTGCTCTCGGGCGGCAACATCGACCCGCTGCTGCTCGGCAAGGTGATCCGGCACGGCATGGCCGCGGCCGGCCGCTACCTGAACCTGCGCGTCTGCATCCCCGACCTGCCCGGTGGGCTGGCCACCCTGCTGACCGAGGTCAGCGCGGTCGGTGCCAACGTGCTCGAGGTCGTCCACGAGCGCATCTCGCCCTCGCTGCACCTCGACGAGGTCGAGGTCCACCTCCAGCTCGAGACCCGCGGCGAGCCGCACGCGGAGAAGGTCACCACCCACCTCACCGAGTGTGGCTACCGCATCTACCCGTGACCGGGCACTCCCAGGCAGTCTCAGCACCCTGACCGGGCACTCCCAGGCAGTCTCAGCGCCCTGACCGGGCACTCCCAGGCGGTCTGACTGGGTGTCCCTCTTCGGACTCACCGGCTCCACTTGACCACCGCCCCCTCACGGGGCGGTGGTTCGTGGTTGCCGACCGAGCGCACGCCGCTCCTGGGCGGCTGCTAGCCGGCACGCCAAGGGCCGCGGACGTAGTCGACGTAGCGAGACTCCGCGGCCGTGATCCTGACGGGTACGGCGGTGTGGTTGAGCAGCATGGTGGCGGCACCGGCGCGTGAGGCGGCCTTCAGGCGACGCAGGGCCGCCCTCGTGCCACCGATGTTGGTCAACGTCTTCACGTTGACCTCGATGCCCGCCTCGGCAGCAGTGGCGAGGACCTGGCGGTAGATGGCAGGACGCTCGAACGCCGTGCCGCCCTTGACCTCCCACTCGATGCCGGCCACCCCGAGTCCGGCGGCTTCTCGGACCATCTCGTTCATCGTCGAGATCCGGTAGGGAACCGGATCGGTCGACCGGAGCCGCCGCACCTCGGGCAAGGTCAAGTCGGCGAAGGCCGTGTCCGAGTTGATGCGGCCCGCCGGGTCGGTGAACTGGTCGGCTCCGATGTGCGGCCAGTGGGTAGCGATCGGGATGCGGTGTCGCCGGGCGGGGTCCCAGCAGTAGTTGGAGTCGATGTCGATCCAGCGGCCGGCCCTGGCCGCCAACCGCAACCCCCGGAACGAGTTCTCGAGTCGGTAGGGCACTGCGTGGAAGGCGCCGCGCGACGGGGCGTCCTCGGTCCGGACAGCTGTGCCTGCCGGCTGGTGGGCCGCCATCCCGGCGCCGCACCCGGACAGAGCCCCGGTGAGCAGGAGAGACATGGCGAGCAGTCGCATTGAGGGCATTCATGCCGTCCCGTTGATCCGACGTCGACGCCGCGAGCCTGCCACATCTCCTCGGTCACATGGTGCACGGTGTCGCCTCGTCGCGTTTCGGCGACAGGGAGACATCCAGTGAGTGCCCTGATCGGCCGCGTGAGGCACTCCGAGAGGCCTCCCTGGCTGCCTTCCGCGCTGCCGATCGGGGATCCCTGCCGCTTCGCAGAACACACGACTGACCGGGCGCCTCGTAGTCGCACGAAACGCCCGGTCAGGGGGCTGGGAGTGCCGGGGACAGCCCGGTCAGGGCGCCGGGAGTGCCCCGGACTGCCCGGTCAGCCGGTGTAGGGAACCGCGTCGACGATGACGACCTGCAGCTCCTTGCCGTTCGGGGCCTCGTAGGAGACGGTGTCGCCGGTGCGGGCGCCGATGATCGCGGAGCCGAGCGGCGACTGCGGCGAGTAGACCTTGAGCCCGTCGACCGAGTCCTCGATCTCGCGGGCGCCGAGCAGGAACGTCTCGGCCTCGTCGTCGTCGTCGCCGACGAACTTGTAGGTGACCTTCATGCCGGGGGAGACGGTGCCGTCGTCCTCGGGGGTCTCGCCCACCTCGGCGCGGCGCAGCATGTCCTCGAGCTGACGGATGCGGCCCTCGACCTTGCCCTGCTCGTCACGGGCGGCGTGGTAGCCGCCGTTCTCCTTCAGGTCACCCTCGTCGCGGGCGGCGCTGATCCGGGCGATGACCTCCTGGCGGACGGGGCCCTTGAGGTTCTCCAGCTCCGTCTGGAGCTTGTCGTAGGCCTCCTGGGTCAGCCAGATCGTGCCCTGCTCGGTCGACTGCGTCATGGGTACTCCTGGGAATACTCGGGTGTGGCGGGACGGTCCGCCGGAACGTCGTGCGGCTGTCTCGTCGGGCGACCACGGGTCGTGCCTCGGACGAGGGGTCCCGCGACTGGACCCCTGCGGGACAGCATCAGAAGGACGAGTTTAACAACTCAGACGTGATCGCGCAGGTCAGCGCGGTCTCGGCTCCCCGGGGGCGGTGCAGCCGACCAGGTCCACCGAGGTGGCCCGGCGCTCGGTCCGGATCGTCTCCACGAGCGGCTGCCGGGCGCCGTACTCCGGGGTGAAGGAGAGCTCGCCGACCACCGCGTGGTCCTCGGCGAAGGCGCGCAGCAGGCAGGTCGCCTGCACGTCCTGGTCCTTGAGGCGTACGTCGACCTTGGCGGTCGCCCGGTGCTCCCCGTCGATCGAGTAGGTCACCAGGTCGGAGTCGACCGCCGGTGTGGAGTGCGCCCACGCGGTCCAGCCCAGCCAGCCCAGGAAGGCCAGCGCGACCACGACGCTCACGGCGATCACGGCGCGTCGCCGCCAGGGCGCGGGCGCGCCGTACCGGTCGGCGAGGTCCTGCGAGGTCACCCCCAGATGCTCGCACCCCCGGGGTGGGCACCGCGGACCGGGCCGTGGGCCCCCGCCCTACGATGAGACCCATGCCGCACGCCCTCCGCACCGGCCCCCGCGCCGGCCTCCGCCTGATGCACGTGCACGCCCACCCCGACGACGAGTCGAGCAAGGGGGCGGCGACCACGGCGAAGTACGTCGACGAGGGGGTCGACGTGCACGTCGCGACCTGCACCGGCGGCGAGCGGGGCTCGATCCTCAACCCCAAGATGGACCGCCCCGACATCCTCGAGAACATCAGCGAGATCCGGCGCGAGGAGATGGACCGCGCCCGCGACATCCTCGGCATCCGCCAGGACTGGCTGGGCTTCGTGGACTCCGGCTGGCCCGATGGCGACCCGAAGCCGCCGCTGCCCGAGGGCTGCTTCGCGCTGGTCCCGGTCGAGGAGGCGGCGGCGCCGCTGGTGCGGCTGATCCGGGAGTTCAGGCCGCACGTCGTCACGACGTACGACGAGCGCGGCGGCTACCCGCACCCCGACCACGTGATGTGCCACAAGGTCACGGTGGCGGCGTTCGAGGCGGCCGGCGACCCGGAGCGCTACCCCGAGCTGGGCGAGCCCTGGCAGCCGCTGAAGCTCTACTACCACCACTCCTTCAACCGCCCCCGGATGCAGGCGCTGCACGACGCGATGATCGCCCACGGCCTCGAGTCCCCGTGGGAGGAGCGGCTCAAGGAGTGGAAGCCCGAGCCCGAGTGGGACGCCCGGATCACCACCCGGGTGCCGTGCGGGGAGTACTTCGGCGTCCGCGACCAGGCGCTGCTCGCCCACGCGACCCAGATCGACCCCGACGGCTTCTGGTTCGCGATCCCGCGGGAGCTCCAGGAGAAGACCTGGCCCACCGAGGACTACGAGCTGGTGGTGAGTCACGTCTCCGCCAGCACCCCCGAGGACGACCTCTTCGCGGGCATCGACAACCCCGCCTGAGAGACTGGTCCCATGCCGTTCCACGCGCTCCTCATCGGCGGCCCCGTCCTGCCCTTCGTCCTCCGTCTCGCCGACGAGAGTCCGCAGCCCGAGGACGTCAAGGCGGGCTGGACGGCCTTCGCGATCTTCCTGCTGCTCGCCGCGGCGGTGGTCTTCCTCGGTTTCAGCCTGGTCAAGCAGCTGCGCAAGGCCCAGGCCGCCGAGGACGCCGGCGTGTACGGCGGCAAGCCCGAGCCCGCCGACGACGAGTCGGAGAGGCACGACCAGCAGTCCTGACGCGGGTCGGCGACCCGGCTGACCTCACCTGCTGCGAGCTCAGCAGATCCTGAGGTTGCCGTTGACCGCACCGGCGGTGACGCCGATGCTCACCGCATGGCCGGTCTGCTGGCTGCCTCGATGGTGGTCGTGCTGCTCTACTGCCTGGCGCGCGCGGTGCTGCCGGCGCTGCGTCCCACCGACCACGGCCGGGACCTCGACGCCTGGCACGTGGTGATGGCGGTCGCGATGGCCGCGATGCTGCTCCTCTCCTGGACGAAGCCGGTCTCCGTCGCGGGGCTGGCCGTCTTCGTGGTCGGCCTCGGCTGGGCCGCCTCCCACGCGGTACGACGGGCCGGGCGCGCGGCGTACCTGCGCCTGGGGGTCGGGTGCGCGGCGATGGCGGCGATGCTGCTGCCGGTGGCGACCGCCTCGGCCGCACCGGCGGTCGCCGGCACGTCCTCGGCGACGACCGCCGGCACGGGCATGGGCGGCATGGACATGACCGGTGCGGGCCACTCGATGCACCACGGGTCCGCGGCCGTCCTCGCGGACCCCGGCCTGGTCCCGCCGACGGCGGTCCTGGGCCTGCTGCTGGCGGCGCTCGGCGTGCTGCTCGTGGTCCGCCTGCGCGGCTCGCTGCGCGCGGCCAGCCCGGTCACCGCCCGGCTGGACGCCTGCTGCGACGTGGTGATGGCCGGCGCGATGGGCTACATGCTCGTGTTGATGCTCTGACCCAAATCAACGATTTGCTGAGGCGGCCGTTGACGGCTCCGGGGACGGGGGCGAGAGTCGTGTGACCACCGTCACAGGAGGTCTCCCATGCAGGTCCCCGCGCCGTTCGAGTACGAGCGAGCCACCAGCGTCGACCAGGCCATCGACCTGCTGGTCCGGCTCGGCGACGAGGCCCGGCTGATCGCCGGGGGGCACAGCCTCCTGCCGATGATGAAGCTGCGGCTGGCCAACCTCGAGTACGTCATCGACATCAACGACCTCCACGACGAGCTGGGCTACGTCCGGGTCGGCACCGACGAGGTGCGGATCGGCGCGATGACCCGGCACCGCGAGCTGCTCGAGTCACCGGAGCTCGCCGCGCTGTTCCCGATCTTCGCCGACGCCGAGCACGTGATCGCCGATCCCGTGGTGCGCAACCGCGGCACGCTCGGCGGCTCCTTGTGCCAGGCCGACCCGTCCGAGGACCTCACGGCGGTCTGCACCACGCTCGACGCCAGCTGCGTGATCCGAGGCGCCGGCGGGGAGCGGGTCGTGACGATGGCCGAGTTCCACCGGGGCCCCTACGAGACCGCCGTCGAGCACGGCGAGATCCTGACCGAGATCCGGATCCCGGTCCGGCCCAACGGCTCCAGCGCCTACGCCAAGGTCGAGCGGCGCGCGGGGGACTGGGCGGTCACCTCCGCCGGCGCCGCGGTCTGGATGGACGGGCCGGTCATCACCGACGCCCGCGTGGGCCTGGCGGCCGTGGGCCCCAACACCAGCGGCATCCCCGCCGTCTCCGAGGCGCTGCGCGGCCAGGAGCCCTCGGAGGAGCTCTACGCCCGGGCCGGGGAGATCGCCGCCGAGAGCTGTTCGCCGACCACCGACAACCGCGGCACCGCGGACTACAAGCGCCACCTCGCCGACGAGCTCACCCGCCGCACGCTGCGGACCTCGGTCGGGCGGATCCGGGCGGGCATCGCAGGGGACCAGGGAAGGAACGGCTGACATGCAGGTGACCATGACCGTCAACGGCGAGACCGTGACGCGCGAGATCGAGGGCCGGATGCTCCTCGTGCACTTCCTCCGCGACGAGCTCGGGCTCACCGGCACCCACTGGGGCTGCGACACCAGCAACTGCGGCACCTGCGTGACCTGGCTGGACGGCGAGCCGGTCAAGTCGTGCACGGTCCTCGCGGCGATGGCCGGCGGCCACGACGTCCGCACCGTCGAGGGCCTGGAGCAGGAGGGCGTCCTCGACCCGGTGCAGGAGGGCTTCATGCAGTGCCACGGCCTGCAGTGCGGGTTCTGCACGCCGGGGATGCTGATGACGGCCCGGGCGCTGCTGGACCGCGACCCGGACCCGAGCGAGCAGACGATCCGGGAGGCGATCTCCGGGCAGATCTGCCGGTGCACCGGCTACACCACGATCGTCCGCTCGGTCCAGTGGGCGGCCCGCAAGCAGCAGGCCGCCGAGGAGAACGTGGGGAGCGCGTCATGACCACCGTCCACGGCACCACCGAGGGCGCCGCCGCGGCCACCGAGGACCTCGAGCACGCCGACAACGACCAGCACCCCCTCGGCCACGGCCGGATGCTGCGCAAGGAGGACCCCCGGTTCATCCGCGGCATGGGCAAGTACGTCGACGACATCCAGCTCACGGGGATGCTGCACCTGGCGATCCTGCGTGCGCCGGTCGCCCACGCCCGGCTCGTCAGCATCGACACCAGCGCCGCCCTGGCCCACCCCAAGGTGAAGGCCGTGATCACCGGCGCCGACCTCGCCGCGCAGGGCCTGGCCTGGATGCCGACCCTCTCCAACGACGTGCAGGCGGTGCTGGTGACCGACAAGGTCCGGTTCCAGGGCCAGGAGGTCGCCTTCGTCGTGGCCGAGGACCGCTACTCGGCACGGGACGCGCTGGAGCTGATCGACGTCGAGTACGACCTCCTGCCGCCGGTGGTCGACGTACGCCGTGCACTGGCGCCCGACGCCCCGGTCATCCGCGACGACCTCGAGGGCAAGAGCGACAACCACTGCTTCGACTGGCAGACCGGCGACGAGGCGGCGACCGAGGCGGTCTTCGCCAAGGCCGACGTGGTCGTGCAGCAGGACATCGTCTACCCGCGCGTGCATCCCGCCCCGATGGAGACCTGCGGCTGCGTCGCCGACTACGAGCGGGTCGGCGAGAAGCTCACGCTGTGGACCACCAGCCAGGCCCCGCACGCGCACCGCACCGTCTACGCGCTGGTCTCCGGGCTGCCCGAGCACAAGATCCGCGTGATCTCGCCCGACATCGGCGGTGGCTTCGGGAACAAGGTGCCGATCTACCCCGGCTACGTCTGCGCGATCGTGGCCTCGCTGGTGCTCGGCAAGCCGGTGAAGTGGATGGAGGACCGGTCGGAGAACCTCGTCAGCACCGGCTTCGCCCGCGACTACGTGATGCGCGGCGAGATCGCGGCCACCAAGGACGGCAAGATCCTCGCGGTCCGGACCAACGTCCTCGCCGACCACGGCGCCTTCAACGGGACCGCCGCCCCGGTCAAGTACCCCGCCGGCTTCTTCGGCGTCTTCACCGGCAGCTACGACCTCGAGGCGGCCTACTGCAAGATGACCGCGGTCTACACCAACAAGGCGCCCGGCGGCGTCGCCTACGCCTGCTCGTTCCGGATCACCGAGGCCGTCTACCTCGTCGAGCGACTCGTGGACTGCCTGGCGCACGAGATGGCGATCGACCCGGTCGAGCTGCGGCTGCGGAACTTCATCAAGCCCGACCAGTTCCCCTACACGACGCAGACCGGCTGGGTCTACGACTCCGGCGAGTACGAGCGCGCCATGCGCGTCGCGCTCGAGATGGCGGGGTACGACGACCTGCGGCGCGAGCAGGAGGAGAAGCGGGCCCGCGGCGAGCTGATGGGCATCGGCGTCGCGTTCTTCACCGAGGCCGTCGGCGCCGGCCCCCGCAAGGACATGGACATCCTGGGCCTCGGGATGGCCGACGGCTGCGAGCTGCGCGTGCACCCCACCGGCAAGGCCGTCGTACGCCTGTCCTGCATGAGCCAGGGCCAGGGCCACGAGACGACGTTCGCCCAGATCGTCGCGGAGGAGATCGGCATCCCGCCGGCCGACATCTCGGTGGTCAACGGCGACACCGACCAGACCCCGTTCGGGCTGGGCACCTACGGCAGCCGGTCCACCCCGGTCTCCGGCGCCGCGGCCGCCATGGTCTCGCGCAAGGTCCGGGACAAGGCCCAGATCATCGCCTCGGGGATGCTCGAGGTGTCGGTCGCGGACCTGGAGTGGGAGAAGGGCTCCTTCCACGTGAAGGGCGACCCGAGCCGGTCGGTCACGATCCAGGACATCGCCATGCGCGCCCACGGCGCCGGTGACCTGCCCGAGGGCATCGAGGGCGGGCTGGAGGCGCAGGTCTGCTACAACCCGTCGAACCTGACCTACCCGTTCGGCGCCTACATCTGCGTGGTGGACGTCGACCCCGGCACCGCGGTGGTCAAGGTCCGCCGGTTCGTGGCGGTGGACGACTGCGGCACCCGCATCAACCCGATGATCATCGAGGGGCAGGTGCACGGCGGCCTCACCGACGGCGTCGGGATGGCGCTGATGGAGATGCTCGCCTTCGACGAGGACGGCAACTGCCTGGGCGGCTCGCTGATGGACTACCTGATCCCGACCTCGCTGGAGGTGCCGCACTGGGAGACCGGCCACACGGTGACCCCGTCGCCGCACCACCCGATCGGGGCCAAGGGGATCGGGGAGTCCGCCACCGTCGGCTCGCCGCCGGCCGTGGTGAACGCGGTGGTCGACGCGCTCAAGCCGTTCGGGGTCCGGCACGCGGACATGCCGCTGACCCCGTCCCGGGTGTGGGACGCCATGCAGGGTCGCGCGACCCCGCCGATCTGACCGGCACCGAGGTAGGAATGGGTGTGGGCGCCACCACGATCTCGAACCGGATCGACGAGCTGACCGCGACGCGGGTCCCGTTCGTCCAGGCCACGGTCGTGCGCGCCCAGGAGCCGACCTCCGCCCATCCGGGCGACCGCGCGATCGTGCTGGCCGACGGGACCATGGAGGGCTTCGTCGGCGGGCACTGCGCGGCCGGCTCGGTGCGGAGCGCCGCGCTGCGGGCGCTGGACTCGGGCGAGTCGGTGCTGCTGCGGGTGCTGCCGGACGGTGACGAGGTCTTCCCCGACTCGCCGGGCGCCAGCGTCGTGGTCAACCCCTGCCTGTCCGGCGGCGCGCTGGAGATCTACCTCGAGCCGCTGCTGCCGTCGCCGGTGCTGCACCTCGTCGGCGCCTCCCCGACGACCGAGGCGCTCGCATCGCTCGCGCCCGGGCTCGGCTTCGTGGTCGAGCGGGCGGCCGAGGGTGCCGACCCGACCGGCGCCACCGCGGTGATCGTGTCCAGCCACGGCGGCGACGAGGCCGGACCGGTCCGGGAGGCCCTCGACGCCGGGGCCGGCTTCGTGGGCGTGGTGATCAGCCGGACCCGGGGACGGGCCCTGCGCGAGGAGCTCGCCCTGTCCGCGGAGGAGGCCGGTCGCGTCCATCTCCACGTCGGCATCGACATCGGCGCGCGGACGGCCCCCGAGGTGGCGCTGTCGATCATGGCGGCGCTGGTGCGCCGCATCCGGGTGGAGGGACTCGCGGTGGCGACCGCCCCGCCCGCGGTCCGTCCGTCCGAGGCGGTCGACCCGGTCTGCGGGATGACCGTGACGATCGGTCCCGACACCCCGCACGCGACGGTCGACGGGGTGGACCACTGGTTCTGCAACCCGGGCTGCCGGGACCGGTTCCTGGCCGAGCACGCTGCGGAGCAGGCTCCGGTGCACCCCACCGTGCGTCCCACCGCGGGGCACGCCTCGTGACCGCCGCCGCCGTGGTGCTGGCAGCGGGTGGGTCCCGACGGCTCGGCCGGCCCAAGCAGCTGCTCGACTACCGCGGGGCGACGCTGCTCGACGCCACCCTCGCAGGCGTCCGACAGGCCGGGCTCGGCCAGGTCGTGGTGGCGCTGGGCGGCGCCGCCGACGAGATCCTGGACCGGGTCGACCTCACCGGCACCGACGTGGTGCTCAACCCCGACTTCGGGGAGGGCTGCGCCACCTCGATCCGCACGGCGCTGGACCGGGTGCGCGACGACGCCGCGGGCATCGTGCTCCTCCTCGGCGACCAGCCCGGCGTGGCCGTCTCGACGATCGAGGCTCTGCTGGTCGGCGCCGCGGGTCACGCGGTGGGCGTCTGTGAGTACGACGACGGGCTCGGGCACCCGCTCTGGTTCGACCGCGCGATGTTCGGGGCCCTCCTCGGCCTGCACGGGGACAAGGCGGTCTGGAAGCTCGTCGACACCGGCGACGACGTCGCGCGGGTCCGGGTGCCGGGGCCGGTGCCCCTCGACGTCGACACCCCGGCGGACTACGAGGCCCTGCTCGAGTCCGCCCGGCTCGAGGTGGGGGAGTGAGCGACGAGCTGTCGTCGATCGACGACGTGCGGCGACGGTTCGACGAGCACGACTACCTCGCCGACGAGGGCATGGCCACCGCGGTCTTCCTGACCCTGCAGCTCGGCCTCCCGCTGCTGCTCGAGGGTGAGCCGGGCGTCGGCAAGACCGCGGCCGCCCAGGTGCTGGCCGAGGTCCTCGACGCACCGCTGGTCCGGCTGCAGTGCTACGAGGGGCTGACGGCCAACGAGGCGCTCTACGACTGGAACCACCAGCGGCAGCTGCTCGCCATCCGGCTGGCCGAGTCCCAGCACCAGCAGCTCACCGAGGCCGACCTCTTCAGCGAGGAGTTCCTCGTCGAGCGGCCCATCCTGCGCTGCGTCCGGTACGACGGGCCGCGGCCGCCGGTGCTGCTGATCGACGAGGTCGACCGCGCCGACGACGAGTTCGAGGCGCTGCTGCTGGAGGCCCTCGGCGAGGGGTCGGTGACCGTGCCCGAGATCGGCACCTTCACCGCCCGCCAACCGCCGATCGTGGTGCTCACCTCCAACCGCAGCCGGGAGCTGCACGACGCGCTGCGCCGCCGTTGCCTCTACCACTGGCTGGACTTCCCCGAGCCGGAGCGGGTGGTGGCGATCCTGCGCCGGACCGCGCCGTCGGCGAACGTGGCGCTGATCGAGTCGGCCGCTGCCTTCGTCGGCCACGTCCGCTCGCTCGACCTGGAGAAGCCGCCCGGGGTGGCGGAGGCGATCAACTGGGTGGCGGCCCTGTCCGCGCTCGGCGCCACCGAGCTGGTCCGGGGCGTGGTGGTCGCCAGCCTGGGCGCGGTGGTCAAGACCCCCGACGACCGCGAGCTGGTCCTCGAGTCGCTCGACACCTACGCGCTCGGCTGATCGGGGAGAGCGCCGTGTCCTCGCCGCCGCCGCTGCTGGGTGGGGCCGACCGTGCGGTCCTGGTGGTGGCGCTGGCCGAGCGGCTGCGCAGCCAGGGCGTCCCGGTGACGATGACCTCGATGCAGGCCTTCGCCGACGCACTGGGGGCGGCGCCGCCGGCGCACGTGCAGCGGCTCTACTGGCTGGCCCGGCTCACCCTGGTGAGCCGCGAGCACGACCTGGAGATCTTCGACCGGGTCTTCCACGCCGCGTTCAGCGACGCGCTGCTCGAGGTCGACCCGCAGGCCCGGCGCAGCGGGATCGAGCCCGCCCCCACCCCCGGGGACCGGCTCAGCCCGGTGGCCGGCCACCCGCCCACCGAGGCGGCCGCGGACCTGCCGTGGCACACGCTGCCCGCGACGACCGACTCCGGGGACGAGACGGAGGAGGAGCACGCGCTGCCGGAGCTGCTGCCGAGCGCCGTCGCGCGGATCGCCGACACCCCCCTCGAGCGCCTCGACGAGCACGAGCTGGCCGTCCTGGGGCGCTGGCTCGAGGCCTCGGCGCACCGGTGGCCGACCCGCCGCAGCCGCCGGCTCCGGGTGCGGCCCACCGGACGCCGGGTGGCGCTGCGGGAGACGATCGCCGCGTCCCGGCGCACCGGCTGGGAGCCGATGGAGCTCAAGCGCTACCACCACGTGAAGCGGCCGCTCACCGTGACGCTGGTCTGCGACGTGAGCCAGTCGATGCAGGCCTGCTCGACGGCGTACCTGCACCTGATGCGCGCCTTCGCGCGGACCCGGCGCGCCGAGGCGTTCGCCTTCTCGACGTCGCTGACCCGGCTCACCCCCGCCCTCGCCCACCGGTCCGCCGAGGCGGCGATCGCGCAGGCCGGCGAGCAGGTGGTGGACCGCTTCGGCGGCACGCACCTGGCGCGGTGCCTGCACGAGCTGCTGGCGTCGCGGCAGGGCAACGGCGTACGCGGCGGGGTGCTGGTCATCGCCTCGGACGGCTGGGACAGCGACGACCCGGCCGAGCTGGCAGCGGTGATGGCCCGGGCCGCGCGGCGCGCCCGCCGGGTGGTGTGGCTCAACCCCCGCCTCGCCGCGGCCGGGTACGAGCCGCTCGTCGGCTCGATGGCGGCGGCGCTGCCGTACTGCGACGCGTTCCTGCCCGCCCACACCCTGCGGGACCTGCCCGCGGTCTTCGACGCCATCGCGGGCGCCTGAGCGGACGGGCGGGCGCGGTCAGCTCCAGAGCGTGACGTGCACGGCGGGCTTGAAGCGCCCCACGTGGACGCCCGCCCCGCGCACCATCGCCTGGGTGGCGCGGGGCGTGGTGATGAACCGGAGCAGCTCGGCGGTGGCCGGGGTCTGGTGGTCCCTGGACAGCGCCATCGCCGCCCACCGGCCCTGGGCCCGCAGCCCGGGACCCTCGAGGGTGACCAGGCGGCCGGCCGTGAGGTCGCCGGCCACCGCGAACCGCAGCGCCACGGCCACGGCGTCGGTGCGCTTGACCTCCTCCAGGGCGGCCGCGTGGCTCTGGAAGATCTGCTGGTTCCGCTCCGGCACCGCGAGGCGGCGCAGCATCTCCGGCACCATCCCGTCGGGCTCCACCGCGGCCGGGCCGAGGCACCAGCTCTGCCGTCGGGCCTGCTCGGCGCCGACGGGGTGGCCGCTCAGGGGATGGCCCGGACGGGCCACCGTGACGACCTCGTAGCGCAGGAACTGCAGGCTGGCCAGCGCGACGGGGGTCGTCGTCGCCACCGGCCCGATCGCCACGTCGACCGTGCGTGCGGCCAGCAGAGCGGGGAACTCGGCGAGCGGGCGCACGCTCAGCTCGACGTCGAGGTCCTTCGCCCGACCCGCGAACAGCTCGATGAGGCCGGGGGCGGCGTGCTCGGCGAAGAGGCTGGAGCTGCCGATCCGCAGCACCCTCCGGCCACTGCCGGCCTGGCTCACCTCCCGGACCGTGCGGTCCTGGAGCCCGAGGATCTCGACCGCCCGGCTGGCGAGCCGCAGCCCCCCGGGACTGAACGCGAGGCCGGAGGCGGTGCGGGTGAAGAGCACGTCGCCGAGCTCCTTGCGCAGCTGCGCGACGTGCATCGAGACCGCGGCCTCGCTGACCTCGAGCTCGCCCGCGGCGGCCTTGACCGAACCCAGCCGGACCACGCAGGCGAAGGCGCGGAGCTGGGTGGGTGTCACGGCCTATCCGAGTCGCTCGAGCCGGACCAGCGCGTCGTACGCCGGGGCGGTCGTGCCGTCCGGCTGCGGCACCTGGCGGACCACCCGCTCGGCCCGCAGGGCCTCGAGGTCCGCGTCCTCGAGGTCGTCGAGCACGTCGTCGGCCGTCATCAGCACGGCGGGGTCCTGCGGCCCGCCGGTGCCCTCGGGCAGGTTGGTCGAGTCGTGCGCCACCAGCAGGAACGTGCCGCCGGGGCGCAGCGCGTGGAAGGCGCGGCGTACCGCTGCCCGGCGCTCGGTGGCCGCGAGCTGCAGGTAGGCGACCACCGCCAGGTCGTAGGCCCCGTCGGCCTCCCAGGCCGTCGCGTCCGCGCACACCCACGTGATCGTGCCCGCGAGGCGCTCACCCTCGGCGAGCCGCTGCCCCTTGTCCAGCGCGACCTGCGAGAAGTCGACCGCGGTGACGTCCCAGCCGCGGGCGGCCAGCCAGATCGCGTTGCGCCCCTCGCCGGCGGCGAGGTCCACGGCCCGACCGGGGGGCAGGTCGGCCAGCTCCTCGGCGACGAACTGGTTGGGCGCCACCGACCACACCAGCTCGGTCCCGGCGTACCTCGCGTCCCAGTCCCTCGCGTCCATGGCGTCACGCTACTGCGGCGCCGAAGCCGGCAAACGTCCTTTCGTCCCGGCTCCCGGGACCAAGTGCCCTGCTCCCTCCCCGCGCCGGCGGCGAGGCTGCAGGCGGCAGAGCAGAGGAAGGGCGCAGATGAGCACTCCACGAGCTCGACGATGAGCCGGCCGGCAGCCGTGTCGGGACGGGCCCGGACCGTCATCCCGTTCCGCGAGATCGTCGAGCTGGCCTGCCGTGCCCCCAGCGTGCACAACACCCAACCGTGGCTGTGGCGAGCGGAGGGGACCAGGGTGAGGCTGTACGCCGACCGGCGTCGCCAGCTCCGCCACGCCGACCCGGACGCGCGCACCCTGGTGCTCAGCTGCGGGGCGGCCCTGCACCACGCGCAGGTGGCTGCGGCCGGCCTGGGCTGGCAGGCCACGGTGGAGCGTTGTCCGGACCCGGACGACCCTGACCTGCTCGCCACGCTCCACCTCGATCCGGTGCGCGTGGTCCCCGCGGCCGAGGCGCTGCTGGAGGCGCTGCAGTCCCGCAGCACCGACCGCCGCCGGTTCACCTCGTGGCCGCTCCCGGTCGAACGGCTGGAGCGGCTTGCCGCGCGGGCCTCGGAGTGGGGTGCCCTGGTCATCCCGGTCGTCGACCCGGCCCGCCGGGTGCGTGTCGACCCGATCATCCGCCGCGCCGACGAGATCCAGCGCGGCGACCGGGAGTACGTCGCCGAGGCCGCGCCCTGGGTGGGCGCCCAGGGGCCCGAGGGGATCCCGGCGTCGAGCATCCCCGAGCCCAATCCGCACCGGCCGGCGATGCCGTCGCGCTACCAGCAGGGGGCGCTGGCGGATCCGCGCGGTGAGCCGACGGAGTTCGTCGACGGCCTGGTGGCGCTGGCCACCCTCGAGGACGACCGGCCGTCCTGGCTGCGGGCCGGCGAGACGCTGAGCGCGCTCTGGCTCGCGACCGTCCAGCAGGGCCTGTCCCTGCTGCCCCTCAGCCAGGTGGCGGAGGTGCCGCAGACGCGCGAGGAGCTGCGCCGCGACGTGCTCGACGGTGACGGCTGGCCCCAGCTGCTGGTGCGGCTGGGCTGGCAGGAGATCACCCGCGAGAACCTGCCCCGGACGCGCCGGCGGCCGGTGGAGGAGGTCCTCCGCCTGGACTGACCGCGCCCGCGCTCCGCGGCCCGCTCAGCCCTCGACGACGTGCCCGCGCGGCCGGCCCGGGTCGTCGTACGCCGGGGCGTGGTGGCCGGCGCGCAGCGCCTCGAGCTGCGCGCAGACGGCGACGCCGTAGAAGAACGCCATCGCCGACAGCAACGACCACAGCAGCAGCGCCACGAAGCCGGCGAGCGGGCCGTAGGTGCTGCCGAACGACGAGCTGACGTGCACGTAGGCCGCCAGCCCGGCGGTGACCAGGAGCGTCAGCAGCACCGCCACCCCCGCGCCGAGCGCCAGCCAGGAGAGCGCCGGCTGCCGCCGGCGCGGCGCGTGGTCCAGCAGCACCGCGATCGCCAGCACCAGCAGCGCGACGCCGGCCGGCCAGTGCAGCACCTGCCAGGCGAGCAGCGTGCCGTCCGACCAGCCGTAGTTCTGGCTCATCGCCTCGCCGAAGGAGCCGCCGGCGACCAGCATCAGGAAGCCCACCCCCACGGGGGCGGCGAGGATGCCGGTCAGGACCGCGGCCCGGCCGTACTTCGCCAGGGCGGGGCGGTCCCGGCGGATGCCGTAGATCCGGTTGGCGCCCCGCTCCACCTGGGCCATCGCGGTGGTCATCGACATCAGCGCGAAGAGCAACCCGAGGACGAGCGCGAGCTCGCCCGCCGTCTCGCTGCTGCTCGGGCCGTTGACCGCGTTGGCGAGGGCGTCGCCGCCGCCCTGGCCCGGCGACACCTTCTGGATCGTCGCCGCGACCACCCGGGCCGGGCGTTCCTGGTCGAGGTTGGCCGCCAGGCCGGTCAGCGCGAGCAGGAACGGCACCACCGCCAGGCACGCCTGGAGGGCCAGCGCGCGGCTGTTGGTGAAGCCGTCGCCGTACCGGAACCGCACGAACGCGCCGATCGCGATCCGACGCAGCCCGAACCGGCGCACGAGCCGCCAGGCGTCCTCGGCGTCCAGCTCGTCCCCGTCCATCTCCGTGGTCACGGGCACTGTCCGCGCGGTCGTCATGGGCGAAGCCTAGGAGTCGTCCCCGGCGGCCTCGGCGTACCGCCCCAGCAGTCGCGGCCAGTCGCGGAACTTGTCCCGGTAGCCGGCGTTGCCGGCGTTCCAGCCGCCGTGCTCGACCACCACCCGGCAGCCGTCCGCGGCCGGCTCGAACCGCACGTCCAGCGAGGACGGGTGGGACGGGTCCATGGCGAGCGTCCACGTCTGCGTGAACCGCTCGCCCGGCTGCCAGGCGGTCACCTCGCCGAAGGGGTACGACGCGTCGCCGTGGACGAGCGAGACGAGGCCGCCGACCAGCGGCTCGACCCGGATGCCGGTGTACGACGCGGGGTCGGGGGAGTAGAGCGGGTCCCACCACGCGCCCATGTCGGCGGTGAACACCTCGAACGCGCGCTCGGGGCCACAGGCCACCGTCACCACGTGCCGGATCGGGTCCATGCTCCGGATTCAAGCACGACCGGCCGTCCGGACCCGTTCCGCGCCGGTCTGGTCTCCCACGTCCGACGTAGCGTGAGGGCAGGAGCGGTCGAGCGGTGCCCAGGAGGTGCGCGGTGGGCAACCTGGTCGGGCACGTGACCTCGCTGCTGACCTCGCTCCCGGCGCCGCTGGCGCTGACGATCATCGGGGCGCTGGTCTTCGCCGAGGCCGCCCTCTTCGTCGGGTTCGTGCTGCCGGGGGAGACCGCCGTGCTGTTCGGTGGCGCGCTGGCCGCCGCCGGCCACCTGTCGTTCACCGCGTTGGTGGTCGTGGTCGTCCTCGCGGCCATCGTGGGGGACAGCGTCGGCTACGAGGTCGGCCGTCAGTTCGGGCCGCGGCTGCTGGAGACCCGGCCGCTGCGCCGGCACCGGGCCCGGATCGAGGTCGCCCGGACCCGGCTGCGCGACAAGGGCGCGGTGACGGTCGTCGCCGGCCGGTTCACCGCCCTGCTGCGCGCGGTCACGCCGGGCCTGTGCGGGATGAGCCGGATGCCCTACCGGCGCTTCCTGCTGTTCAACGCCGCCGGGTGGCCTGGCCTGGGGGACGGCCGTGTGCGTCCTGGGGTTCGTGGCGGGCAAGTCCTACCAGCGGGTGGAGTCGAGCCTCGGTGCCTTCGGCGCGGTGCTGCTCCTGCTGTTCGTGATCGCCGGGATCGTCGTGTGGCACCGGGGCCGCGAGGCGAAGCAGGAGGCGATGCTGTCCGACGACGAGGGAGCGGCCCCACCACCCCGGAGGCGTGAGCCCGTCGCCCTTCATCCGACCTTCATGGTCGCGACGCAGAGTCGTAGTGACAGACCGTGCGGGAAGGAACGACCGTCATGTCCGGCTCGATGCACGACGCCACGAGGCGCCTCGCTCCCCACCTGGGGAAGGCGGCCCTGGTGGTCGGCGTGGCGGCGGGCGGACTCTGGACGGCGACCCACGGGATCGCGGGGGTGCGGTGGCTCGACGTGGCCGCAGTCCTCCGCGGAGTCACCGGCCGGCAGCTGGCCCTGCTCGCCGTCGTCTGGATGGGTGGACTCGGCATCTACTCCCTGGTGCTGTCCGCCGCGATGCCCGGCCTGGGGGTGCGGCGCAGCCTGCTGCTGAACCTCAGCGGCAGCGCCGTCGCGAACGTCGTACCCCTCGGCGGCGCCGTGGCCACCGCGATGAACTGGCGGATGGTGCGGACCTGGGGGCACTCCGACGGCGCGTTCGCCGCCTACTGCCTGCTCACGAACGTGCTCGACGTCCTGGCCAAGCTGCTGCTGCCGATGGTCGCGGTCGCCACGCTGGTCGCGCTCTCGGCACACGTGCCCCCCGTGCTCTGGGCGATCGCCGGCATCTGCGGCGGCGCGCTGCTGGTCGGTGTCCTGCTGCGGCAGGCCCTCGGACGGAGGCGGTCCCCGGCTGCGTCCGGCGGATCCGACGGTCGCTGGCTCGGGTCCCTGCGTGCGCTGCTGCGCGACTCCGGCGGCCGCATCCGGCTGGTGCTCAGCGGCCACTGGCAGCGGCTCGTGTCGGGAAGCATCGGCTACGTCGCGGCCCAGGTGGTGCTGCTCTTCCTCGCGATGCACGCGGTCGGCGCCGCCGCCTCGGTGACCGTCGTCCTGACCGCGGCCGCCATCGAGCGGCTGGGCACCCTCGTGCCGCTCACGCCCGGCGGCACCGGGATCGCCGAGGCCGGCACGATCGCCTGGCTGGTCGCCGCCGGCGTCGACCCCGTGCCGGCGGTGGCCGGGGTGCTGCTCTACCGCGTCTTCCTGATCGTCATGGAGATTCCCGTGGGCGGGGTCCTCCTCTGCGCCTGGGCCTGGGCGCACCGCCATGAAGCAGGCCGGCGAGAAGTGGGGCTCGGCGCATGAGGGTCCTGCACGTGACCGACCACTACCAGCCGGTGCTGGGCGGCATCGAGACGCACGTGTCCGCCCTGGCGGCCCGGCAGGCGGCCCGCGGCGACGAGGTGTCCGTCCTGACCACGACGCCGGCCGCCGCCGACGGCCGACGCTGGGACGACTCGGGCCCGGTGACGGTCCGCAGGGCCCGGTCGGTGGTGGACGCCGCGACGGTCGACCTCACGGCGTACGACGTCGTCCACGCACACGTCTCCGTCCTCGCGCCGTTCACGTCCCGGATGGCCGCCCTGGCCGCGCACCGCGGGGTGCCCACGATCGTGACCGTGCACTCCCTGTGGAACGGCCTGGGCCCCGTGGCCGCCCTCGCCGCGGCGCTCGCCGGACTGCGCAGCGCCCCGGTCCTGTGGACCGCGGTGAGCCGCGAGGCGGCCGACCAGCTCGCCCAGCGGCTGCCGGGCACTCCCGAGGTGGTCGTGCTCCCCAACGCCGTCGACGTGGCGCCCCGTGCCGCCCGGCCCGTCGGTCCGCCCGCCCCGCCGGTCCGGTTGGTGAGCACCATGCGCATCGCACGTCGGAAGCGGCCGCTGCCGCTGCTGTGGGTCTTCGAGGAGCTCCGTCGGTCGACCCCGGTGCCGGTGCACCTGACCGTCGTGGGCGACGGGCCGCTGCGTCCGCGCCTCGAGCGTCGGCTGCGGGGCCGCGGCCTGGCCGACGCGGTCACCCTGACGGGCCGGCTCGAGCCGGCCGACGTGCTGCGCCACCTGGCCGAGGCGGACCTCTACGTCGCGCCGGCGGCGCTGGAGTCGTTCGGGCTCGCCGCCCTCGAGGCCCGCTGCGTCGGCCTCCCCGTCGTGGGTCGCGCCGCCAGCGGCATGCGGGAGTTCGTGCGGGACGGCGTCGAGGGGTGGCTGGAGGCCTCGGACGCCGCGATGGTCGACCGGCTGCGCACCCTGGTGGAGGACGACGTGCTCCGGACCCGGGTCGCCGAGCACAACCGCGTCCACCCCTCGCCGCTGACCTGGGCTCGGGCGCTCGAGGACCACGACCGCGCCTACGGGCTCGCGGCCGCCCGCAGGCCGATCCTCGAGAGGAGCCGGCGCCGATGACGTCCGACACCTTCACGCTGCTGGCCTTCCACGCGCACCCCGACGACGAGGCGCTGCTCACGGGCGGCACCCTGGCCCGGGCGGCCGCGGAGGGGCACCGGGTCGTGCTGGTCACGGCCACGTGCGGGGAGCAGGGGCTGGCCGGCGCCGTCGACGGGGCGGGGGAGCGCCTGGGCCGGGTCCGGGCCGCCGAGCTGCGGGAATCGGCGGCCGCCCTGGGATGTGCCCGCGTGGTCGTGCTGGGGTACGCCGACTCGGGCCTGGACGGCGCCCGCGCCGACGCCTTCGCCCACGCCGACGTCGAGGAGGCCGCCGTCCGCCTCGCCGCCCTGCTGCTGGAGGAGGACGTCGACGTCCTCACGATCTACGACCCCAACGGTGGCTACGGCCATCCCGACCACGTCCAGGTGCACCGCGTCGGAACCCGGGCCGCCGAGCTGGCCGGCACCCCGACAGTCCTCGAGGCGACCGTCTCCGCGCCCCTGTTCGTCGGCGCCCTGCGGCTGCTCCGGCTGCTGGGGAGCGCGCTGGGTCGTTCGGCCCCGCTGGGCGTCGAGCGGGTGTTCAGCCCGCGCAGCCGGATCACCCACCGGGTGCGGGTGCACGGCCACCTCGACGCCAAGCGCGCCGCGATGGCGGCGCACGGCTCCCAGCGCCGGGCGGAGGGGCAGGTCAGGGTGCTCGACCGGATCCTGCGGCTGCCCCGGCCACTGTTCGCGCTCGCCTTCGGCACCGAGTGGTACGTCGAGCAGGGCCGGTCCGCCGGGACGTGCCCAGTCGGACGTGTTCGCCTCGGTGCGGCGGCGGGGAAGCGCGCCGGCGGACTCAGCCCGCGGCGCTGTCGATCACGCGTCGATCACCGGACGTCGGCATGCCGGGAGCGGCCGCCGGCGGTGACGAGGACCCGCAACGGGGTGCCGGACAGCGCCTCGACGAGGCCGATCAGGACCCGGCGGAGCAGGAACCAGCCCGCGACGCTGACCAGCGCCCCGAGCAGCACCCCGGCCAGCACGTCGCCCGGGTAGTGGGCACCGACGTAGACCCGGGTCAGGCACATCACGAGTGCGGCGACGCCGGCGACCAGGCCCAGCCGCCGGTCGGCCAGGAAGACCCCCGCGGCCACGGCCCCGGACATCACGGCGTGGTCGCTGGGGAACGAGAAGTCGCTGGTGCGCGAGACCAGGACGAGCACGTGCGGCAACGTCGCGTACGGACGCGACTCGTCCACCCTCGCCCCGACCAGCTGGTTGAGCCCGACGGCGAGCAGCGTCCCGAGCGGAGCCCACAGGGAGGCGGCGACCGCGGCCGGGTCGCGTCGCCCCCGGGCCGTCCACCAGGTCCAGACCAGCAGCCCGGCGAACAGCACCACGCCGTACTCCGCGTAGGCGCGTGCCGGCGCGTGCAGCCACGGCGTGGCCCGCGCGAACGAGTTCACCTGCAGGAACCACGACCGGTCGAACGGCAGCTGGCCGGCTGCTTCGAGGGTCATCGTGTGCATGGGGCTCTCCCTGGCGGTGCGAACCCTCCGGACGCTACGCAGCAGGGATGAAGGAAGCGTGAAGCGCCGCCGGCGGCCCGCCGCCTTGGCCGTCCGGGCATGCTCGTGGAAAGGGTTCCGGGGCGGATCCCCGCGACCGCGCACAGGGGTTGGTGCACCGATCGTGAACGCTTACCTGGTGGATCTGGCGCTCATCGGGGTGCTGGTGCTGGTCAACGCGGCCTTCGCGGGGAGCGAGATGGCACTGGTCTCGCTGCGCGAGGGGCAGCTGCGCAAGCTGGAGCGGGACGGCGGCGCCCGCGCCCTGCGACTGGTACGGCTGGCGCGGGACCCGAACCGGTTCCTGGCGACGATCCAGATCGGCATCACGCTCGCCGGGTTCCTGGCCTCGGCGACCGCAGCGGTCTCCCTGGCCGAGGTGGTGGTGCCGCGGCTCGGGTTCCTCGGCTCCGCGGCCAAGCCGGTGGCGATCGCCGGCGTCACCGTCGTCCTGACGTTCGTGACCCTCGTCCTCGGCGAGCTCGCGCCGAAGCGGATCGCGATGCAGCGGGCCCTGCCGTGGGCGTTGAAGGTCGTCAGGCCGCTCGACGTGGTCTCCCGGATCTCACGGCCCGCCGTGGCCCTGCTGGGGGCCTCGACCGACGTCGTCGTGCGCCTCTTCGGCGCCCGGCCCGACGCGACGGCCGACGAGCTCAGCCCGGAGGAGCTGCGCGACCTGGTCATCAGCCACCAGGGCCTCCAGGCCGAGCAGCGGGAGATCATCAGCGGCGCCCTCGAGCTGCACGACCGCATCCTGCGCGAGGTGCTCGTGCCGCGCGGCTCGGTCCTCTGCCTGCACAGCGACGTGTCCGCGGGCGAGGCCCGCGCAGCGATGGCCGCCACCGGCCACTCCCGGGTGCCGGTCACCCGCGGCACCGGCCTCGACGACGTGGTGGGCATCCTGCACTGGGCCTCGCTGGTCCGGGCGGACGGGACCGCGATCGGGACGTTGACGACGCCCGCCCTGATGCTCCCGGAGACGATGCGCATCTCCGACGCGCTGCGCGAGCTCAAGGCGACGCGCCAGCAGATGGCGGTGGTCGTGGACGAGTACGGCGCGGCCGACGGGATCGTCACCCTGGAGGACCTGCTCGAGGAGATCGTGGGGGAGATCTACGACGAGACCGACCGCGACGTGGTCGGGGTCGAGGCCGGGGCGGACGGCTCCTTCGTGCTGCCCGGCACCTTCCCCATCCACGACCTGGTGGACCTGGGGGTGGACATCGACGCCCGGCACACCGGTGAGTACGCCACCGTCGCGGGGATCGTGCTCAAGCTGCTGGGCCGGATCCCCGAGGCCGCCGGCGACGTCGTGCAGCTCGAGCGACTGGAGCATCGAGGTGCTCGAGGTGGACCACCACGCGGTGACGCTGGTGTGCCTCCGGCCGTTCTCCGACCACTCCCTCCGGCGGCTGACGCAGGCGGCTGAGGTCGCGCCGGGGGCGGCCGAGAGGCTCGTCACGTCCCGGCACCGGCGTACCCGATCTGGGGGAGAGGAGGCTGGACGGGTTCGTGGCGGGCTGCCTACCGTGGCGTGTCCCGTCGAACCGGGGCCACCTCGCGGTCACGCCGAGTCCTGTCCGGCCGGAGGTCCATCGAGCACCGAGGGCAGGAGCGGGGAACCCACCGTTTTCCGGGTCGCGACAGCGGCCCTCGGGGTGAAGCCATCAGCGATGGCCGGGCGCACCTCAGCCCGAACCCGACAGCTAACTCCGAAGGCGTGTGGAGGATCCTCATGCGCTTTCGCATGCTCATCTCGTCCGTCGTCGCCGCCCTCGCCGCGATGACCGCAGTCACCACGGTCGGCACCTCGGCCGACGCGGCCACCACCCGCACCTGGCAGCGAATGGCCCAGTGCGAGTCCAGCGGCCGCTGGCACGTCAACACCGGCAACGGCTACTACGGCGGGCTGCAGATCAGCCGCGCCACCTGGAACGGGTACGGCGGCCGCACGTTCGCCCCGCTGCCGCACCGGGCCACCAAGCGCGAGCAGATCAAGGTCGCCGAGCGGATCAAGCGCCACCAGGGCTGGCGTGCCTGGCCGGCCTGCTCGAGGAAGCTCGGGCTGCGCTGACCCCACGCAGCCGGTCTCGGCTCAGCCGAGGAAGAGCCCGGTGACCCTGCCCGTCCGTGCGTCCGGGCGTGGGTCCGCCCCCGGTGCCGGACCGGCCGGTCCGGTCTCGGCGACGAACTCACGCATCAGGTCGATCGCCTGCAGGATCTTGTCGCTGCGCAGCGCGTAGAAGACCATCGTGCCGGCCCGGCGCGAGGTGACGATGTCCCGCTCGCGGAGCATCGCCAGGTGTTGGCTCGCGTTGGACTGGCTCACGCGCAGCTCCTCGCAGATGTCGCCGACGCTGAGCTCGCCGTCCCGGAGCAGGTTGATGATCAGGAGCCGCTTCGGGTCGGCGATCGCCTTGCACACCCGCGCGTGCAGCTCGCGCAGCTCGGTCTCGACGGCTTCGTCCATCACCACCTCCCGGCGCTCATCCGACGAGCTCGGACAGGGCGATGAGCGCGATGGCGGCCATGGCCAACCCGGCCACGGAGCAGGCGAGCACCAGGATGGGGAGCGCGTCGCTCGGGGTCTCGCCGGCGTCGACCCTGCGCAGGGTCTGCTCGTAGCGCACCTCGGTCAGGACCAGCAGGACCAGGGCGACGAGCAGCCCGACGAGCCCCGGCAGGGCTGCGAGCAGCCGCCCTCCGGTCTCGTGGAGCAGCAGGGCGGAGACACCGCCGACGCCCAGCGCGGTGCGCTGCCAGGCCATGGCGGTGCGCTCGGCCTGGAGACCGGCGTCGCGGGACTGCCCGGACCGCTCCGGGTTGCCCAGCAGCCGTCGGAAGACCATCAGCCGGCCAGGTCCGCGATCACCAGCGCCAGCGCGACGAGCGCGGCGAGGACGAGGGACCCCGCGACCAGCCGGGGGATGAAGGACTGCGGCAGCTCCCGCCCCAGGCGCATGGCGCGTTCGTTGCGCTCCCAGTGGCGGTACGACGCCGCCGCCAGGAGGCCGCCGATACCGATCAGCAGGAAGCCCAGTCCGTGGCGGATCACCGCCAGGCCGGGGACGAAGCGGATCACGGCCACCCCGGCGGCCATCATCGCCAGGGCCGTGCGCACCCACGCGAGGAACGTCCTCTCGTTCGCGAGCGTGAAGCGGTAGTCCGGGCTCTCGCCGACCTCGTGCAGTCGTGGTCTTCGCCCCGACGACCTCGGCTCGCTCATCACACTGCCCTTCCCACGTCCGGCCCGTCCCCGCGTCCGGTCACTGCAGCGTCGTGGACGCCGCGCACTGGTTCCGCCCCACCTCGAGTATCTCCAGGTCGTCCTCGGAGGGGCGCACCTGCCCGGTGTTGACCAGTCTGATCGTGTCGTAGGCCCCGGGGGCCTCCGGGAGCGTCGCGACGATCTCCTCGACGAACAGCTCGATGGCCTCCTGGTTGAGCAGGGTGGCCTCGAAGACGGTCCCGATGGTCGTCGTGACCTGGCCGGCCTCGTTGATCTCCTCGGCGCTGGACCAGTGGGCGGGCGCGATGAGCGTCGCGGCGTCCAGCGGCCGGAGCCGCTCGTGGACGCTGCGGAACAGGTCGCGTGCGAGGTCGTCTGCCTGACCGGTCAGGTCGGGGCGGCCCAGGCCGCGGACGAACACGGTGTCGCCGACGAGGAGGAGCCGGTCGGCCACCAGCAGGGCGGTGGTCCCGGGCGTGTGCCCCGGCAGGTGCATGGTCATGGCCCGGACGACGCTCCCGGGTCCGAGGGGGATCTCCTCGCCGTCGACCAGGGGGCGATGGGGGAACGGGATCTCGGCGGTGCTGTCCTCGGGTGGCAGGTGGTACTCGGCGCCGACCTGCGCGGCCAGGTCCGGTCCGCCGCTGACGTGGTCGGCGTGCACGTGGGTGTCGACGACGTGGGTGATGCGCATCCGGTGCGCGGCGGCCAGCTGCAGGTACGGCTCGAGGTGCCGGGCGGGGTCGACCACGAGGCAGCTCTCGCCCGGGACGCCGACGACGTACGAGAGGCACCCCTTCGCCGGTCGCTGCAGCTGCCAGGCCCGCGCGGGCCCGGGGAGGACGTCGAGCGGCGCCGGGACGAACAGCCGGGACCAGGCCTGCATGCCGCCGACCAGTGACCGGGTCCGCTTTCCCAGGGCGTCGAGCTCGAGGACCACCATGGCCGAGCCGTTGCCGTGGCCGCACACCACCACCGCGCCGTCGAGGGTGTCGGGGGCGAACCGCTCGGGCTCGTCGAGCAGCTCGTAGACGGGCACGTTCCGGGTCGGGACCGGCCGGCGCCCCTCGATGCGGTGCGCCGCGAACTCGTCGGTGTTGCGGACGTCGAGGATCTCGGGGACCCCACGGCGGGCGATCTCGTCGTAGAGCTCCTCGGCGGAGATGGTCCGGGCTTCCATGCCGCTCCTCCTCGCGAATGTCCGTACAACAGGCCCCGCAAGGGGTTGTTGTATGCGTCACAACGAATGTAGTGTGACGCAGCACACACGGCAACAGTGCCCGTTCGAGGAGGTCGAGGATGACCGACACCGCAGACGAGACCGACGCGGCCCAGCGGATGACGATCGTCGCGTGGAGCGGCGACCTGGACAAGGTGTGGCCGACGCTGATCCTCGGGTCCACCGGCGCGGCCTACGGCATGCAGACGACGATCTTCTTCACCTTCTGGGGGCTGTTCCCGCTGGTGCGTGACGACGTGCGGATCACCGGCACCAACGCCATGACCAAGGCACTGGCCGGGATGAACCGTCCCGGCGTGAGCAACATGAAGCTCTCGAAGCTGCACATGGGCGGCGCCGGCGCCTGGATGATGCGCAAGCTGGCGCGCACCAACAAGGTCGCCAGCCCCAAGGAGCTGCTCGGCATGTGCACCGAGCTCGGGGTCAACCTGTGGCCCTGCGAGATGAGCATGGAGCTGCTCGGGCTGCGCCGGGACCAGCTCATCGAGGGGGCGGGGGAGCCGGTCGGCGCGGCCACGGCGCTCTCCGAGATGAGCCGGTCCCAGATCAATCTCTTCATCTGACCCACCAGCGGCGGGCGCGGGTGCTCGTCCCGGAGAAACCAGGAGTGCCATGGACCACCAGATCGACGTCACCGTGGACGCCAAGGGACAGAAGTGCCCGATGCCGGTGCTGCTGGCCTCGCGGGGCATGAAGAAGCTCGGTGCCGGTCAGGTGATGCTGCTCGAGGCGACGGACGGCGGCTCGCGCAGCGACATCCCCTCGTGGGCCAGGGACACCGGCAACGAGCTCCTCGACAGCTCGGTCGAGGACGGCGTGTTCCGCTACGTCATCAAGAAGAGCTGACCGGGTGCGCTACGGGTTCGCGATCGACCAGCGGACGTGCATCGGGTGCCACGCGTGCACGGTCGCGTGCAAGACCGAGCACGAGGTGCCGGTCGGCCAGTTCCGCACCTGGGTGAAGTACGTCGACAGCGGGTCGTTCCCGGACACGACCCGCTCCTTCGGGGTGATGCGCTGCAACCACTGCACGGATGCCCCGTGCGTGAAGATCTGTCCGACCCAGGCCCTGTTCAAGCGCGACGACGGCATCGTCGACTTCGACCAGGACCGCTGCATCGGCTGCAAGAGCTGCATGCAGGCCTGCCCCTACGACGCCATCTACATCGACGAGGACACCCACACCGCGGCGAAGTGCAACCTGTGTGCCCACCGCGTCGACGCCGACCTCGAGCCGGCGTGCGTCGTGGTGTGCCCGACGCACTCGATCTGGGTCGGGGACCTCGACGACCCCTCGAGCGGCATCGCCCGGCTGGTGAGCACCCATGAGACGAGCGTCCGCGCCCCCGAGCAGAACACCGGTCCCAACGTGTTCTACCTCGGTGCGGACCGGGCCGTGCTCGACCCGCTGGCGGCCCCCGTCGACGACACCTACATCTGGGCGCGACCCGACGAGCAGCGCCTCACCAACGCGCGCGACCTGACCCCGGACCCGACGACGAACGCCCGCACCACCCTGAACACCGCGCACCCGCGCCCGTGGGGGTGGCGGGTCACGACGTACCTGTGGACCAAGGGGGTCGGCGCGGGTGCCCTCGCACTGGCCGCGCTCGCGCACCTGCTCGGGATCGGCCTCGGTGGGGTGGGTGACTACGTCGCTCCGACCCTCGGCCTGTTCGGCGCGGGCACGACCGGAGCGCTGCTGGTCTGGGACCTCAAGCGCCCCGACCGGTTCCTCTACATCTTCTCGAAGTCGAACTGGACCTCCTGGCTGGTGCTCGGCGCCTACGTGCTGACCGCCTTCTCGGGTGGCGCGGTGCTGTGGCTGCTGGCGGCGGCCCTCGACGTCGGGTGGCTGATGACGCTGCTCGCGTGGCTCGCGCTGCCCGTCTGCGCCCTGATGGCCGGCTACACCGCCTTCCTGTTCGGCCAGGCCGAGGGCCGCGACCTGTGGCAGTCCCCGGTGCTGTTCTGGCACCTGCTCGTCCAGGCGGTGATGGTCGGCGCCGGCGCCCTCGCCGTGGCCGGTGCGTTCGCCGGGCTCTCCGACCGGGCCTGGACCCTGCTGGCGGTGTCCTTCGTGCTCGCGGCCGGCCTGCACCTGCTGGTCCTCGCGGTGGAGTACGCCGGCAAGCACGCCAGCCGGCAGGCGGCCGTGGCCGCACGCATCATCACCCACGGTCGCTACGCACGGACGTTCTGGCTCGGCGCGGTGCTCCCCGTGGCGGTGGCCGTCGTGCTGGGGGCGCTCACCTGGGGCGACCTCACGACGGGCGCCCTGGTGGCGGCCGGACTCCTCGTGCAGCCGGCCCTGCTCGCCTACGAGAGCGTCTTCGTCCGGGCCGGCCAGGACGTGCCGCTCTCATGACCCGTACGCCGTCGCCCGCCGACCCGGAGGGATCGCCCGCCATGACCGCTGAGACCGACCCGCAGGCCGCGCGCCCGGCGCTGCCCGGTGAGCGCACCCACGAGCGGCTGCGGAACTTCCCGCCCGTGGAGAACTGGGACCACCACGTCGAGTACGACGCCAGGGCGCACCCGCGCAAGGTCCCCCACGAGTACATGCTGGTGCCGACCACCTGCTTCAACTGCGAGTCCGCGTGCGGGCTGCTGGCCTACGTCGACAAGTCCGACCTGTCGATCAAGAAGCTCGAGGGAAACCCCGCGCACCCCGGCTCCCGGGGACGCAACTGTGCCAAGGGGCCGGCGACGATCAACCAGGTCAACGACCCGGACCGGATCCTGCACCCGCTGCGTCGCTCCGGCAAGCGCGGCGGCGGGGAGTGGGAGCGGGTCAGCTGGGACGACGCCCTCGACGACATCGCCGCCCGGATCCGCGCGGCGATCGTCGAGGAGCGCACCAACGAGGTGGTCTACCACGTGGGCCGGCCGGGCGAGGACGGGTTCGCCGAGCGCTTCCTGCTCGCCTGGGGCGTCGACGGGCACAACAGCCACACCAACATCTGCTCGGCCGGCGCCCGGCTCGGCTACTCGCTGTGGGGCGGCTACGACCGGCCCTCGCCCGACTACGCGAACGCCAAGGTCATCCTGCTGATCTCCAGCCACCTCGAGGCCGGCCACTACTTCAACCCCCACGCCCAGCGGATCATGGAGGGCAAGGTCTCCGGGGGCGCCAAGGTCGTGGTGCTGGACCCGCGGCTCTCCAACACCGCCTCGCACGCCGACCTGTGGGTGGCGCCGTGGCCGGGCAGCGAGGCCGCGATCCTGCTGGCGGTGGCGTCGTACCTGCTGCGCACCGACCAGGTGGACCGGGCCTTCCTGCGCCGCTGGGTCAACTGGTCGACGTACCTCCAGCACCTGCATCCCGAGCTCCCCGCCGACGACTTCGACGCCTTCATGGGCGCCCTCGCCGACGACTACGCGACGTACACCTTCGCCTACGCGGCGGAGCAGGCGCAGATCCCCGAGGAGCAGGTCGCCGAGCTGGCGCGCATCGTCGCGTCCGCCGGGAGCGCGCTGTCCGCGCACGTGTGGCGGGCGGCCACCGCCGGCAACCTCGGCGGCTGGCAGGTCTCGCGCGCGCTGTTCTTCCTCAACGTGCTCACCGGCAGCGTCGGCACCAAGGGCGGCACCAGCCCGAACGGCTGGGACAAGATCATCGCCCACGGGCCGAACGTCCCCGGCGGCCACGACACCTGGAACGAGCTGCTCTGGCCGGCGGAGTTCCCGATGTCCACCAACGAGATGTCGATCCTGCTGCCGCACCTGCTCAAGGACGGCCGGGGCAAGCTGGCGATGTACTTCTCGCGCGTCTACAACCCCGTGTGGACGAACCCCGACGGGTTCAGCTGGCTCGAGGCGCTCACCGACGAGTCCCTGGTCGACTGCCACGTGGCCCTGACGCCGACCTGGTCGGAGACCGCCACCTTCGCCGACTACGTGCTGCCGATGGGCCACAGCACCGAGCGGCACGACACCCAGTCCTACGAGCAGTACGCCGGCAAGTGGCTCGGCTTCCGCCAGCCGGTGACCCGGGTGGCGCTGGAGAAGATGGGCCGGGCGGTCTCGGACACCCGCGAGTCGAACCCCGGGGAGGTGTGGGAGGAGAACGAGTTCTGGTTCGAGCTCTCCTGGCGGATCGACCCCGACGGCTCGCTCGGCATCCGCAAGCACTTCGAGTCGCCGTACCGCCCCGGCGAGAAGGTGACCGTCGACGAGTACTACCGCTGGGTCTTCGAGAACAGCGTGCCCGGGCTCCCCGAGGCGGCGGCAGCGCAGGGGCTCACGCCGCTGGGCTACATGCGCAAGTACGGCGTCTTCGAGGTGGCCACGGACTCCTACCGGCTCGACGAGCGCCCACTGACCGACGCCGAGGTCGAGGGGGCCACCGCGGACGAGCACGGGGTGCTGCGCAAGCCGGTGACCCTCGACTCCACGCCGCCGCTGGTGGGGGAGGCCGGCTCGGTCGGCGTCGTGCACGAGGACGGCACCCGCACCGCGGGCTGGCTGACGCCGTCGCGGAAGCTGGAGCTCTTCAGCGACACGATGGTCGACTTCGGGTGGGCGGAGTACGCCGCCCCCGGCTACATCGAGTCGCACGTGAGCCGTCGGGCCATCGACGAGTCGAACAACGAGATGGTGCTGATGCCGACCTTCCGGCTGCCCACCCTGATCCACACCCGCAGCGGCAACGCGAAGTACCTCAACGAGCTCAGCAACACCCACCCGCTGTGGATGAACAGCGTCGACGCCGCGCGCCTCGGGTTCGCGACCGGCGACCTGGTGCGGGTGAACACCGAGATCGGCTACTTCGTGGCCCGCGCCTGGTCCACCGAGGCCATCCGCCCCGGGGTCATCGGGCTCTCCCACCACATGGGGCGCTGGCGGACCTCGGAGCACGCGGGCTCACGGTGGGCGATGGGCCTGGTCGACCTGAGCAGGAGCGACGACGGGGTCTGGAGGCTGCGCTACAAGGAAGGGGTCAAGCCGTTCACCAGCGACGACCCCGACAGCGAGCGGATCCACTGGGACGACCCCGGCGTGCACCAGAACCTCGCGTTCGCCGTGCACCCCGACCCGCTCTCCGGCATGCACTGCTGGCACCAGAAGGTGCGCCTCGAGCCGGCCGGGGACGACGACAGGTACGGCGACGTCGTCGTCGACACCAGGCGCTCCCGGGAGGTCTACCGTGCCTGGATGGAGAACACCCGTCCCGGTCCGAGCAGCTCCGGGCTGCGCCGGCCGGAGTTCATGATGCGGCCGGTCAAGCCGGTGCGTCGCGCCTTCCGCGCGGACGGTGGCCGCCCGGCCGGCGAGGCAGCCCGATGAACCCGGTCTCCCGGCGCCGCGCCGGTCCCGAGGTCCACCTCGACGCCGTGCACGCGGCCCTGGCGCGGGTCGAGGACCCCGAGCTCGGGCTGTCGCTGCCCGAGGCCGGGATGGTCGGCGCGGTGGAGCTCGGACGACGAGGCGCCGTCCACGTCACCGTCCGGCTGACCACGCCGACGTGCCCGATGAAGGAGCGGCTGGTCGCGGACGTGACCGAGGCCGTCGGCCGGGTCCCCGGCGTGTCGAGGGTCGAGGTCGACCTCGCGGCCATGGGCGACGGCGAGCGGCTGCGGCTGGCCGAGCGCCTGCGGGGGTCACGGCCCGAGGGTGTCCACCCGTTCGGTGACGGCTCGTCGACCAGGGTCTACGCCGTTGCCAGCGGCAAGGGTGGGGTCGGGAAGTCCTCGCTCACCGCGAACCTGGCGGTCGCGCTGGCCCGGCAGGGGCAGCGGGTGGGGGTGCTCGACGCGGACGTGTGGGGCTACTCGATCCCGCAGCTGTTCGGCGTACGCCGGGCTCCGGTCGCCCTCAAGGGGATCATGCTGCCGGTCGAGGCGCACGGCGTCGCGCTGATGTCGGTGGGGTTCTTCGTGGAGGACGAGGAGCCCGTGGTGTGGCGTGGCCCGATGCTCCACAAGGCGATCGAGCAGTTCCTCGCCGACGTGCACTGGGGGCAGCTGGACACCCTGCTCATCGACCTGCCGCCCGGGACCGGCGACGTGACGCTGACCTTGCTCGACCTGCTGCCCGACGCCCAGCTGCTCGCCGTCACCACCCCGCAGGTGGCCGCCCAGACGGTCGCGGCCCGGGTGGGCCGGATGGCGCGCGACGCGCGGATGCCGGTCGCCGGGGTCGTGGAGAACATGTCGACCCTCGTCTGCCCGTCCTGCGCCCACGAGACGCCGCTCTTCGGCGAGGGCGGGGGCGCCCGGCTGGCGGACGCGATCGCGGCGCCGCTCCTGGGCCAGGTGCCGCTCGACCTGCCATTGCGCACGGCCGGAGACGTCGGGGTGCCCGTGATGGTGGCGACGCCGACCGCCCCGTCCGCGACGGAGATCCGGCGCATCGCCGGCGAGCTCCCCGTCGTCCGCCGGAGCCTGGTCGGTCGCGCGCTCCCGCTGTCGGTCGTCTGATGCCGCGGCGACCCGCTGTCTAGCCGAGCCCGCGCAGCATCAGGTTCCAGTACATGGCCGGCAGGCCGTAGCGCTTGAGGTACCACATGTCGCGGCGTTCCCGGGTCGTGTCGATGATCGGGAACGTCGGGTGCGGCTCCATCGTGTAGTCGAACTCGGCGAGCAGCATCTTGTCGCGCGCCGTCGTCAACGGGCAGCTGGCGTAACCGTCGTACCGGGCGGTCGGAGGGGTCCCCTTCATGACCGACAGCAGGTTCTTGACCACGACCGGTGCCTGCTTGCGGATGGCGGCGCCCGTCTTGGAGTTCGGGGACGAGCCGGCGTCGCCGAGCGCGAACACGTTCGGGTAGCGGGTGTGTTGCATCGTGTACTGGTCGATCTGGATGTAGCCGCCGGCGTTGTCCGGGTCGGCCAGCGCCGAGGCCTTGACCCAGTCCGGGGCGGACTGCGGCGGCACCACGTGCAGCAGGTCGTAGTCGAGGACGGTCTTGGAGTCGTTCTCGGCGATGACGGCCTGCCGGCCGCCGGGGTCGACCTCGACGAGCTCGGAGCTCTTGTGCACCTCGATCCCGTAGCGCTCGACCACCCGCTCGAGCTCGTCGGAGAACACCTTGACGCCGAACATCCCCGGCGTGGGGAGCGAGAGCACCACCCGGATGTCGTCGAGGACTCCCTGCTGGCGCCAGTAGTCGGCGGCCAGGTAGGCGATCTTCTGGGGAGCGCCGGCGCACTTGATGGGTCCGGACGGCATCGTGAAGACGGCGGTGCCGGAGCGCATCCCGCGGATCAGGTCCCAGGTCTTGGGCGCCAGGTCGAAGCGGTAGTTGCTGGACACGGCGGGGGAGTCCATGGCCTCGCTCATGCCCGCGACCTTGTCCCAGTCGAGCTGGATGCCCGGGCACATCACCAGGTAGTCGTAGCTCAGCCGCGCGCCGTTGGCGAGCGTCACCAGTCGCTCCTCGGGGTCGACGCTCTCGGCTGCCGACTTGATCCAGGAGACCCCCTTCGGCATCACCGACGACTCGTTCCGCTCGCTCTCCGCGGCCGGTGCGCAACCGCCGCCGACCAGCGTCCAGAGCGGCTGGTAGTAGTGCTTGTCCGCCGGGTCGACGAGTCCGACGTCCTCCACGCCCCGGCGGCGGAGACGAGCGGCGACGGTGATGCCGGCAGTGCCCCCGCCGACGATCAGGACCTTGTGGTGGGTGTTGGTGGGCATCTGCACTCCTGTCTGGTTGTCTCGGTCAGTGGGGGCGGTGGTCGTCGGTCAGCCCGAGACGGCGCGCCTGCTCGTACTCGTCGTCGACGAGCACGACGTCGCGGCCGGCGCGCTGCAGCAGGCTCGCGGCGATCGAGGCGCGGAAGCCGCTGGCGCAGTGCACCCACGCGGTCCCCGGGGGGACCTCGTCGAGGCGGTCCAGCAGCGAGTGCATCGGGATGTGCGTCGAGCCGGGGATGCCGCCCTCGGCGCGCTCGTCGTCACGGCGTACGTCGAGGACGACGGCCGTGTCGTCGGCCCTGTCGTGGCCCGGTCGTCGGACTTGGCGAGGACCTGGGCCTCGAGGTCCGCGAACGTCCTGCGGGGGTACGCCGCCAGGGTGTGGCCGTCGGCCATCGACGCGACGTCACCGACGGCGGCGCCGTCGGGCCGCTCGATGCCGATGCGGACCAGCTGGCGCTGCGCGTCGGCCACCTGCTCGGCCGACTCGCCCACGAGCGTGAGCGGGGTGTCCCAGGGCATCAGCCAGCCGAGGTAGGTGGAGAACTGCTGGCCGAGCTCGATGCCGATGGTGCCCGGCAGGTGCCCCGCGGAGTAGAGGGTGCGGTTGCGCAGGTCCACCACCCACTCGCCGGCGTCGATCCGCTTGTGCAGCTGGTCGGTGTCCACCGGCTCCGGCGGGCTCAGGTCGGCGGGGCCGGGGCCGGCGATGTTCCGGGGGGCCATGTGGGCGTAGTAGGCCGGGTAGGCGGTGAGGTTCGCGACCAGCCGGGCGACGAACGTGTCCTCGTCGTGCTCGGTCAGGGCGTCGTTGCGCTCCTGCTCCTGGCCCAGGGTGGAGGACTCCCCGCCGGCCGCGGAGCCCGACGAGCAGAAGCTCCCGAAGCCGTGCGTCGGGAAGACCTCCGCCGTCTCGGGGAACAGGGAGACGAGCCTGCGGGCCGAGTGGAACTGGGCGCGGGTCAGCTCGTCGGTGTGCTGGCTGCCGAGGAGGTCGGTGCGTCCGACGCTGCCGTAGAGCAGCGATCCGCCGGTGAACACCGCGACCCGCCCGTCCGGGTCGCCGGCCGCGGAGACCGCGTAGGCGAGGTGGGTGTGGGTGTGCCCCGGGGTCGCCACGGTGCGCAGGGTGAGCGAGCCGTAGGTGAGGGTGTCGCCGTCCGAGACCGGGCGCCGCTCGAAGCGGACCGGGTCGTCGGCGCAGACGAGGTAGTCGGCGCCGGCCTGGCGGGCGAGCTCGAAGCCGCCGGTCACGTAGTCGTTGTGGATGTGGGTCTCGGCGACCGCGGCGACGGTGAGGCCGTGGTCGTCGAGGAGCGACTGGACCCGGTCGAGGTCGCGCTGCGGGTCGATGACGATGGCGGTGCTGCCGTCGTGGGCGACGTAGCTCCGGTCGCCCAGCTCGCCGGTTTCGATGACCTCGACCTGCATCATGCCGACTCCTCATGTCGTGATATGACCGGACATTTCGCACAGTACGACGGGGCGGTACCCCTCACAAGGGCCGATCGCGCCTGATCGGCCGGCCTCGGCGAGGCTCGGGACCCGGGTGAGGCCGATGGCCCCGGCCGGGCCGATGGGGCACACTCGAGACGTGTCCGTCCATGCATTCCGACCGGTCGCCCCGGACCTGCCCGGTGTCGTGGGGGTGGCGGGCCGCTACCCCGTCAGGATCCCGCCGGCGCTGCCCCTCACGATCGCCGGCCACCGGCTGCTGTCCCCGGGCCCGCTGCGCCTCTACACCTGCGGGATCACCCCGTACGACGTGACGCACGTGGGGCACGCCTCCACGTTCGTGTGGGCCGACCTGATCGCGTCGCTGGCCCACGCCACGGGCGTGGACGCGCAGGTGGCCCGCAACGTGACCGACGTCGACGACGTGCTGACTGCGGCCGCGAGCACCAGGGGCACTCCCTACGACGAGTTCGCGCTCACCCAGGAGTTCCTGTTCGACCAGGAGATGCGCGCCCTGGGGGTGGCTCGGCCGACCATGAGCCCGCACGCCCGCAGCCACATCAGGTCGGTCCTCCGGCTCGCCGCAGCCCTGCTCGACGCCGGCGCGGCGTACGAGCGGGAGGGCTTCGTCTACTTCCGTGGCGCGCACGTGCCCGGCACGGTCGGGCTCGGAGAGGAGGAGGCCCTCGCGGCCTCCCGCGAGTACGGGGACCAGACCGACGTGCCCGGACGCGAGTCCCCGTTCGACGTGGCGGTCTGGCGGCCCTCCCCCGAGGAGCACCCCGCGTGGCCGAGCCCGTGGGGCTGGGGCCGGCCCGGCTGGCACGCCGAGTGCGCGGCCATGGCGATGACGTGCCTGAGCAGCTCCGTGGACATCCTCCTCGGCGGCCACGACCTCGCGTTCCCGCACCACGCCTACCAGGTGGCGATGGCGGAGGCGGCCACCGGCGTGACCCCGTTCGCGCGGGCGCTGGTGCACGTCGGGGAGGTGCGGCTCGAGGGCCGGAAGATGGCGAAGTCGACCCGGAACCTGGTGCTCGTGCGCGACCTGCTGGAGCGCTACCCCGCTCCGGTCGTGCGGCTGGCGCTGCTCGACCGGCCGTGGGACCGCCCCTGGGACTGCACCGACGCGGAGTTCCAGCGTGCCACCGGCGAGCTCGAACGGCTCTACACCGCGGCCGGCTCCCTGGCCGGGGACGACGTCGCCCGCGAGGAGGTCCTCCGGGTGCTGGTCGACGAGCTCGACGTACCCGGCGCCGTCGAGCTCGCGGTGGCGGAGGGCGGTGCCGCCGCACGGTTCCTGATCGACGTCCTGAAGCTGCGCGAAGCGCCGCTGTCGCCGTGAGCAGCGTCGTGGCGGGCGGCCACGGCGCCGGCCCGGGGAGCCGGTGGCCCGGCGCGCAGCCGGTGGACCGGGACGCCGGCGTACCGCTGTGGCAGCAGGTCCACGACGACCTGCTGCGGCGGGTCCGGGGCGGGGAGTTCACCGACGAGTTCCCCGGGGAGCTCGCCCTCGTCGACGCCTACGGCGTCAGCCGGCACACCGTGCGCGAGGCGCTGCGGCGGCTGCGCGAGGACGGGGTCGTCTCCGGCGAGCGCGGCCGCACGTCACGGATCACCGGCCCCGCCGAGATCGACCAGCCGCTCGGCACGCTGTACAGCCTGTTCGCCTCCGTCGAGGCGGCCGGCCAGACCCAGCGCAGCGTCGTGCGCGCCCGCGACATCCGCGCCGACGGCGTCGTGGCGCGGCGGCTGTCCCTGGAGGAGTCGACGCCGCTGCTCTACCTCGAGCGGCTGCGGCTGGCCAGCGACCGGCCGCTCGCCCTCGACCGGGTGTGGCTGCCCGCGGACGTGGCCCGGCCGCTGCTGGACGCCGACTTCAGCGAGACGGCCCTCTACGAGCAGCTCCGGGTCCGGTGCGGGATCCGGCTCTCGGGCGGCGAGGAGCACATGCGTGCGGTGGTGCCGACCCCGGCCGAGCGGCAGATCCTGGAGATGCCCGACGGCGTCGCCGCGCTCACGATCGAGCGCCTCGCCTTCAGTGGCGCGCAGCCCGTCGAGTGGCGGCACACGGTGGTCCGCGGCGACCGGTTCGCCGTCAGCGCCGAGTTCTCGTCGCGGACCGGCTACCAGCTCACCGGCGGGGCCTCGGCGTTCAGCTGAGCCCGCAGGTCCCGCGACGTCAGGCGGTCACGGTCTCGCGCACCCGGTCCAGCATGGCCTGCTCCCGATCGCTGACCCGCTGGGCGTGGAAGCCCATGAAGCCGCCGTCCTTGGCCGCCTCGGCCGAGGCCTGGGCGGAGGCGACCAGCCACCGTCCGAACGCCGCCGCCTCGTCCGGCGTGGCCTTGGCCGAGACGATGCCCTGGACCTCGCGCAGCTCCTCGAGCACCTGCTCGCCCGCGGGCGACTCCTTGGCCGGCCGGTAGCCCTTGAGGGGGTTCTGCCGGTGCTGGACCTGCTCCTGCACGTCCAGCGCCACCTCGGACAGCAGCTGCTCCCGGCTCGGAGGGCTGGTGGCGCTCCGCATCGTCGCCATCGTCTCCTTCGCGGCCTCGATCGGGCCCCCCGGGTCGGCCAGCGTGATCGCCAGCCCGGCCATGAGCGGCGCACGGACGATGCGCGCCCACTCCTCCTCGTCGAAGTCGCTCTTCGTGGTCACGGGCTGTCCTTCCTCGGTGCCATCCGGACGTCCACGGTCGCCGACGTGCGGTGGTCGGGGCCTCACCCCGGGCGGGTGAGAAGCCCGGCCACCCGGTCGGCGTGAGGTGCGGCCGTCCGGGTGGCAGGGTGGTGGGGATGAGCCGCCTGGCTGCTGAGCGTCGGGTACGCCGCCTGCCAACTGTGGGGTATCGCGAGAGTTCTTGACACGTTGCAGATTGCACTGCTCTAGACGTGGCGGAGCGCTCAGGCGAGCTTGCGGGGGTCGGGGAATCCGAGGCTGGTGTAGCCGGGTGCGCGCTTGCTGAGCGCGGCGGCGAGCACTGGGACCTCGACGTCGTGGTAGTCGTGCACCTCGGCGGTCTGCTTGCCCGGATGGGCTCGGAGGACCCGGCCGGCGTACTGGACGAGGCGTCCCTTGAACGAGACCGGGCCCGCCAGGAACAGCGTGTCGAGTGCGGGACAGTCGAAGCCTTCGCCGACGAAGTGGCCCGTCGCGACCACAAGCAGCGGCGAATCGGATTCGGATGGGTTGAGCCGCCCGATGGCTGCGGCGCGCTGCTTGGCGCCCATGCCGCCCTTGAGAACGACCGGGTCCGGGCCCCGCTCGGCGAGTGTTGCGGCGAGGTGGTCGACGTGGCCGGTTCGCTGGGCGAGGACAAGGCAGTGGCGGCCGCGACCGAGTGCCTCCACCACATCGGTGAGGATCTGCCCATTGCGTCCCTCGTCTTCGGCCAGCGCGCGGTGGACGCCTGCGATGGCGCCCGGGATGGACAGATCGACAGGGTCCTCCAGTCGGAACGAGGTGGCGTGCACAACGAGCACAGGGCGGGGCCGGTCAGCGCCGGCGCCTTCGAGGGTGTCGGGGTCGGCGTGAGTGAAGGTGTGGCGGACCGGGCCGAGCTGGAAGCCGATCAGGTCGTCCAGGCCGTCGCGCCGGTAAGGCGTGGCGGTGAGCCCGACCCAGTAGCGGGCGGGGATGACGCGGACGGCGGTCTCGAACGCGGCTGCCGGAACGTGATGGCACTCATCGACGATGACCTGGCCGTAGGTGTCGAGCTTGTCGGCGAGGTCGGTTCGGCGGGCGAGTGTCTGCAAGGTGGCGATGTCGACGATGCCGGTCAGCTTGGATCGGCCGCCGCCGAGCTGCCCCGGTTTGAGGCCGAGGAGGTCGGTGATCTCGCGGCGCCACTGGTCGGCGAGCGTCTTGCGGTCGACCAGCACGAGCGTGGAAACGGTTCGCCGGGCGATGACGGCGCAGGCCATGACGGTCTTCCCAGAGCCAGGCGGAGCGACCAAGAGTCCCAACTCGTGCGGCAGCACCGCCTCCACTGCTTCCTGCTGCTGTGGCCTGAGATCGAAGGTCGGCGAGAGGTCCAAAGGATCTCCGGCGACTCGCTGATCGTCGACCTCGGCCTTGCTGCCGGCTCCCTCGATGAGTCGCGTCGCCGTGTCGCGTAGCCCGCGCGGGAGCACGAGGTGGTCGTCGAGCGTCTCGTCGTAGGAGGTGATGATGCGCGGGACGTTCCACGTCGATTGGCGGCGGCGCTGGCGGTCGTAGAACTCGGGGTTGTACGTGGACGCCGCGTGCTTCAACGACGCATACAGCGAGGGGCTCAGCTCCGAGCCGGGGATCCGCACGGTGCCGTCAAGGCTCAGATGAACGATCGGTGCCGGGTTCGGCTGGGTCTTGGTCGACCGGGCGGGCTGGGCACGGTCGACGCGTGCCCCGACCGTCGGCTCCCGGACCGCCGAGGCGAGCTTCGCGACCTGCTTCGGGGTGAGGCGCTCCAAGGTGGAGAGGTACTCCCACTGGTCCTCGAACGGCTCCAGCGTTGCCAGGTCGAGAAAAACCGTGGTGCCGAGCTTTCGTGACTTGCCGTGGAGCGGGGCCGCGATCAGGTTGCCGGGTCCTTGCCCGGGAAGCACGTCCTGGGAGGGGAAGAGTCGGTCGTAGCAGTGCAGGTCCATCCGGCCGCGGATGGCGATCGCTTCGCGGACCAGTGCGGTCCCGAGCTGGCGCGCCGTGGCTGCTGGAACGGGGTCGGTGAAGAAGACCCACACGTGGGCGCCGATCCCGGACCGGGACACCTCGAGCGCGGCAGGCGCGCCAACGGCTCGCGCCGCCTTGAGGTAGGCGAGTGCGTCGAGCATGGCGGACTGTCCGTCGAAGTCGGCGGCGAGCCAGCAGGTCTGGTCACCGGGGAGCATCGGGTAGAGACCGATGTGGACATCGCCGGTGAGATGTGCGGCGAGGACCTCGGGCGTCAGCGGCAGGTGTCGTATGTCGGAGGCTGGCCGACCCTTGCGCCAGCCGCCCTCGACCGCGGGCATCCATCCCGACTTGCTGGTGCGGGCGTTCTCCCAGCGCACGGCGTAAACGTCGCGTCTCGCGCCGAACAGTGCGGCGTAGAACTCGACCTTGGCCTGCGAGGACGACCGCGCGTCCACTGAACCGGGTGCCTTGTCGAACCATGCCGTCTGAGTGCCATGAGCCGGAGCAGCCTCCGTGTCGGTCAACGTGAGGAGTTTGCGCAGGCGAGCATTTTCCTGCCGCAGGCTCTCCAGCTCGGCTTGCAGATTGCTCACGGTGTCAATCCTGCCTGTCGACTGGCAGCGGGTCTTGGTGTATCAGTCGGGAGCAGCGTCATGGTCCGAGCAGGGCTGCTGGGACGACGGCGATCCCGTCGTCGCGTCGGTATGCCTCGGTTCCGGTGGTGATGAGCACGGCATCGAGGAGTTGGTCGCCGATGCGTCCGCGGAGCCAGCGGAAGTGCTTGATGTCGTTCTCGGCGACTGTTGCTGACAGCTTCACCTCGACGGCCACGACACCGTCGTCAGGGCCGATGACGATGAAGTCGACCTCGTGCTCGCCGCGCTGCGTTCGCAGGTGCCGGACGTCTGCTTCAGCGGACTGGGAGTAGACGCGAAGGTTCAGGGCGACGAGGCTTTCGAACAGTGCGCCGAGGAATGTGCCGTCTCTGGGGAGGGACGGCTCAGTGTCGCCCCCGCTGACGAGTTTCTGTGCGGTGATGTTCAGCAGGCGTGCGGCGAGCGCGGGGTCGACGAGTTGGTGTTTTTCGGCAGCCGCGAGCTCCTTGAGCTTGTTGTTGGACGGTAGCCATGCTGGGACTGGGTCCAACAGCCAGAGCCGCGTGAGGATGTCGCGCCAGGGGAGCGTCGTCGTCACCGACGGCTTGTTGCCCACTCCTGGGGTGGCAGCGTCTCGAATCTTTTCGAAGCTCGCAGTGGTCGACGTCGCGGCGGCATAGGCCCGCATCCATGCACGCAGCGTGTCCGGGCGGCGGAGTGTCAAGCCAAGTTCGGGGAACTCGCGGTCGATCACGCGCGCGAGGTAACCGTCGAGCTGGGCTCGCAACTGACGGTCCGTGAGGCCACGCAGGCCGGGGAAGCCGCTGGCCAGAATCTCGGCGACGTAGTCATCGAGGGTCACTGGCGTGGTTCCCGAGATGGCCGGTCGGCCGCCGCTGAGCAGCGACGCGAGGCTTACCGATGTGGCGAAGCCCCGCTCGGCAAGCGACAGCGGTCGCATTCGGATCGGAACGATGCGTCCGGCGCCGGTGTGAGTTTCGGCTCCGGCCGGTGAGGCTGACCCGGTGAGCAGGAACCGCCCCGGAGTGGGATTGGCATCGACCGAACGCCGGACGACGTCCCAACTCGGTTGCCACTTCTGCCACTCGTCAATGAGGATCGGCGTCGGCCCACGCTCCAGTCGCGCCGGGTCAGCTTCGATGATCTGGCGTTGTCCGACGTCGTCGAGCTGGTGGACGGTGGCGGAGCGGGTCAGTGCGGTAGCGGTCTTGCCGACCCCCTTGGGGCCTTCGATGCTGATGGCGGCCAATCCCGTCAGCAGCTCGTCGAGTTCGTCGTCGACGATTCGGCGCTGGTAGGGGACGGGCGTTCCGGTGGGACTGCTCACGTCTCGAACACTACTTTTTCGGGAACACTCAGACTATGTTTTCGGGACTTCGTACACGACCTTTTCGGGAAGGGGACCCACTCCCGCCCACGGTTCGCTCCGTGCCCTGCGCGAGCAGCGTGGGCTTCTTCTCGAGTGCCACCGACGTCCCTCCTAGGCTGGACGGGTGGGAGTCGCGCCAGGCTCCCGAGAGAATCGGCTTCGTGCCGCTCGTCAGAAAATGATCCACGTGCACTCGTGAGGAGTCACAGGAATGGCCAACCGCCTCGCCAACGCGACCAGCCCCTACCTGCTCCAGCACAAGGACAACCCCGTGGACTGGTGGGAGTGGGGCAGCGACGCGTTCGAGGAGGCCCGCGCGCGCAACGTGCCGGTGCTGCTGAGCGTCGGCTACGCCGCCTGCCACTGGT
>CAWFPE010000008.1:0-179192 GCA_963817665.1 uncultured Actinomycetota bacterium
GGTCGTCGACATCGAGCAGATCGTCCTCCGCGGCCGCCTCATCCTCGGCGTCCTGGTGACGACGCCGCGGGACTGGAAGAAGCTGGGGACGGCCGTCGAGCGGACCGCCGAGGCACTGGGCATGAGCGTCGACATCGAGCGCGGTGTCGGCGACAACAGGGCACGCGGTGGCGGCCGGGTCCACGTGACCGTCATCGGCACCCCGCTCAAGGCGTCGTCGATGGCCGCCGTGGCCGGCCGGATCGCCGACTCCGGCGCGAACATCGACCGGATCGAGCGGATGGCGCGCTACCCCGTCACGGCGATCGACCTCCACGTCTCGGGCACCGACCCCGAGGCGCTGCGCACCGTGCTCGCCGCGGAGGCCGCGCGGCAGGGCATCGACATCGCGGTCCAGCCCGCCAACCTGCTGCGCCGGGGGATGCGCCTGATCGTCATGGACGTGGACTCCACCCTGATCCAGGGCGAGGTGATCGAGATGCTCGCCGCCCACGCCGGGTGCGAGGAGGAGGTCGCGTCCGTCACCGACGCAGCGATGCGTGGGGAGATCGACTTCGAGGAGTCCCTGCGCGCCCGGGTCTCGGTGCTGGCCGGGGTCGAGGAGTCCGCCCTCGACGAGGTGTACGACGCCATCGTGCTCGCGCCGGGGGCCCGGACCATGGTGCGCACCCTGCGCCGCCTCGGCTACCGCTTCGCGATCGTCTCCGGCGGCTTCAGCCAGATCACCGACCGACTCGCGGCCGACCTCGGCATCCACTTCGCGCGCGCCAACGAGCTCGAGATCGTCGACGGCCGGCTCACCGGCCGGATCCTGGGCGACGTCGTGGACCGTGCCGGCAAGGCCGCGGCCCTGCGGCAGTTCGCCGCCGAGGTCGGGGTCGCCGAGGCGTCGGTCATCGCGATCGGCGACGGGGCCAACGACCTCGACATGCTGAACGCTGCCGGGCTCGGCATCGCCTACAACGCCAAGCCCCTCGTCCGGGACGCCGCGGACACCGCCGTGAACGTGCCCTACCTCGACGCCATCATGTACCTCCTCGGCATCTCCCGCGAGGAGATCGAGGCGGCCGACGCCGAGGCCGGGATCGTGACCCCGTCCCCGCCGGTCTAGGACCGGTCCCCGCCGCCCCCGACGTGGAAGGCCGTCACCCGTGCGGTCCCGGCGTCCAGGTCCGCCCACGCGCCGCCGTACTCCATCACCGTGACGGCCCCGGCGGGGTAGCCCATCGCCATCTCGTTGGAGACGTCGGGATCTCCCTCGCCGTCGTCGAGCAGCTGTGCGAGGTAGGCGATGGTCGGGTTGTGCCCGACCACGATCAGCGTGCCCGTCGCCTCGGGGGTCAGCCGCATCAGGTCCAGGGCCGTCTCCGGGCCGGCTGAGTAGAGCCCGCGGTCGACGACCGCCTCGAGGGCCCAGCCTGCGGCGCCTGCGAGCGCCTCCCAGGTCTGCCGGGTCCGGGCCGCGGCGGAGACCAGCGCGTGGTCCGGCCGGATGCCGCGCCCGGCCAGCCAGGACCCGGCCTCGGCGGCGGCCTCGCGGCCCGGCTCGAGGAGCTCCCGCTCCTGGTCGGTGGCCGCGGAGTGCTCGGCCCGGGCGTGACGGACGACGACGATCCGGCGCGACTGCTGCTGCACGCGCGCACTCTATCGCCGCGGTGCGGGGGCTCGACCGGCGATGCCCTAGCCTCCCTGTCATGCCCAGGGGACCCCTCATGATCATCGGCGGCGCCGAGGACAAGCTGCACAAGCGCACGATCCTCAAGGACTTCGTCGCCGCCAGCGGTGGGCAGGACGCCCGGATCGCGGTGATCCCCACCGCGTCGTCGCTCGGTCCCGAGGTCGTCGAGGTGTACGACGCGTTGTTCCGACGGCTGGGCGCTGCCGAGGTCCTGGCCGTGCGCCCGGAGAGCCGCGAGGACGCCCACGACCCCGAGCTCGTGGCCCGGCTCGCCGACGCCACCGGCATCTTCATGACCGGCGGCAACCAGCTCAAGCTGTCGGCCCTGGTCAGCGGCACTCCGCTGGCCGACGCGATCGTGGACGCGCACGAGCGCGGGGTGGTCGTGGCCGGCACCTCCGCAGGCGCCAGCATCCAGTCCAGCCACATGGTCGCCTTCGGCGGGCCGGGGTCGACCCCGAAGCAGCGGATGACCCAGGTGGCGGCCGGGCTCGGCCTGCTCGAGTCCACCGTGATCGACCAGCACTTCGACCAGCGCAACCGCTACGGTCGGTTGCTGATGATCGTCGCCCAGTCCCCCCAGCTCCTCGGGATCGGCGTGGACGAGGACACCGCGGCGGTCGTCCACGACGTCGACGAGCACCAGGTGCTCCGCGTCGTGGGTCGTGGAGCGGTGACGGTGTTCGACCCGTCCCGGATCGTGACCAACGCCTACGAGGCGCGGCGCTCGTCCACACTGCTGGCCAGCGGGGTGGTGCTGCACGTCCTGCCCGACGGGGCCCGCTTCGACCTGACCGCCCGCACGCTGGTGTCGCAGCCGGCCGGCACCGACCCGGCCGAGGCCGCCGACCTCGCCGAGGCCGGCGAGGACCTGCGCGACCTGGCCCGAGACATCGCCGCCGCGGACGCCTCCCCGGGGGCGTTGCGGCGCCGGCTGGCACGCAACCGGAGGAGACCGGTGCCGCAGGACATCGCCACGCAGACCCGCCACGAGCAGGATGGAGACTCCTGATGAGCGAACGCCCCACCCCCGACCTCGCGATCGTCGAGACCCGGGTCTACCGCGGCGCCAACGTCTGGTCCTACGACAAGTCGATCCACCTCGTCGTGGACCTCGGGTCGCTGGAGAGCTACCCGACCAACACCATCCCCGGGTTCACCGACAACATCCTGCAGATGCTGCCCGGCCTGCGAGAGCACTCGTGCTCGCGCGGGCGCCGGGGCGGCTTCGTCGAGCGGCTCAACGAGGGCACCTGGCTGGGACACGTCGCCGAGCACTGCGCGCTGGCGCTGCAGCAGGTCGTCGGCCATGACATCCGCCGCGGCAAGACCCGCCAGGTCAAGGGCATGCCGGGGCACTACAACGTGGTGTTCGGCTACGCCGACGAGCAGGTCGGCCTCGCGGCCGCACGCCTCGCCGTACGCCTGGTCAACCACCTCGTCGACGCGGACCCCGAGTTCGACTGGGACGCCGAGCTCGAGACGTTCATCCTGCGCGCCGAGCGGACCGCGTTCGGTCCCTCGACCCAGGCGATCATCGACGAGGCCGTCTCCCGCGACATCCCCTGGATCCGGCTCAACCAGCACTCGCTGGTCCAGCTCGGCCAGGGCGTGCACGCCCAGCGGATCCGCGCCACCATGACCTCGGAGACCTCCGCGATCGCGGTCGACATCGCCTCGGACAAGGACCTCACCACCCGGCTCCTGGGGGCCGCAGGCCTGCCGGTGCCGAAGCAGGAGTCGGTGCGCAACGAGGACCAGGCGGTCCGGGTCGCGGAACGGATCGGCTACCCCGTCGTGGTCAAGCCGCTGGACGGCAACCACGGCCGCGGCGTCTGCCTCGACCTCCAGAACGAGAAGGAGGTCCGGGAGTCCTTCCCGATCGCCAAGGAGCAGTCCCGTCGCGGCGTCGTGATCGTCGAGTCCTTCGTCACCGGCAAGGACTACCGCTGCCTGATCATCGACGGCAAGGTCGCGGCGATCGCCGAACGCGTGCCTGCGTCGGTCGTCGGTGACGGCACCAGCACCGTCGAGCACCTCGTCGACACCGCCAACGCCGACCCCCGCCGCGGCGTCGGCCACGAGAAGGTGCTCACCCGGATCAAGGTCGACGACGCCGCCATCGCGCTCGTGCACGAGCAGGGCTTCCAGATGAACGACGTCCCGCCGGAGGGCACGACGGTCAAGCTCGCCCTCACCGGGAACATGTCCACCGGCGGCATCTCCATCGACCGGACCCTCGAGGCGCACCCCGAGAACGTCGAGATCGCCGAGGAGGCCGCCCGCATGGTCGGCCTGGACATCGCCGGCATCGACTTCATCTGCCCCGACATCACCGAACCGGTCCGCGAGACCGGCGGCGCGATCTGCGAGGTGAACGCCGCACCGGGGTTCCGCATGCACACGCACCCGACCATCGGGGAGCCGCAGTTCATCGCCAAGCCGGTGGTCGACATGCTGTTCCCGCCCGGGGCCACCTCGCGGATCCCGATCGTGGCCGTGACCGGCACCAACGGCAAGACCACCACGTCGCGGATGATCTCCCACATCTTCAAGGGCATGGGCCGCAAGGTCGGCATGACCTCCACCGACGGTGTCGTCATCGACGAGCGCCTGGTGATCCGCTCCGACGCGTCCGGCCCCCGGTCGGCACGGATGGTGCTGCAGAACCCCCGGGTGGACTTCGCGGTGTTCGAGGTCGCCCGGGGCGGCATCCTGCGCGAGGGCCTGGGCTACGAGCGCAACGACGTGGCCGTGGTCCTCAACGTCCAGCCCGACCACCTCGGCCTGCGCGGCATCGACACCGTCGAGCAGCTCGCCGACGTGAAGGCGGTGCTGGTGGAGGCGGTGCCGCGCGACGGGCACGCCGTGCTCAACGCCGACGACCCGCTGGTGCGCGAGATGCGCCGACGGTGCTCGGGCCAGGTCGTGTGGTTCTCGATGGAGGAGCCGGGCTCCGAGGTCCGGGACATGATCGACGCCCACTGCCGCCGAGGCGGGAAGGCCCTGGTCCTCGAGCCCTCGGACCGCGGCGAGATGATCGTCGTCAAGCACGGCCGCCGCGACATGCAGCTTGCGTGGACACACCTGCTGCCGGCGACCTTCGGGGGCCGTGCCCGCATGAACGTCCAGAACACGCTCGCGAGCGCGGCGGCGGCCTTCGCCGCCGGGGCGCCCCTGCACGACATCCGGCAGGGCCTGCGGACCTTCTCGACCAACTACTACCTCTCCCCCGGCCGCCTCAACGAGGTCGAGGTCAACGGGGTCAACGTCATCGTCGACTACTGCCACAACGCCCCTGGCATGCGGATGCTCGGCGACTTCGTCGACCGCGTCGGAGAGACCCTGAGCTCCCACGACCTCTCGCGGCCCTCGCGGATCGGGATCATCGCCACCGCCGGTGACCGCCGCGACGAGGACATGCGCGAGCTCGGGCACATCGCGGCCCAGCACTTCGACGTCGTCGTGGTCCGCGAGGACGTCGCCCTGCGCGGCCGGGAGCGCGGCGAGACCGCCGGCCTGGTGCTCGACGGGGTCCGGACCGCGATGGCCGAGGGGGCGCGCTGCAAGCAGGTCGAGGAGGTCCTGGAGGAGATCGACGCCGTCCGGCACGTGATGAACCGGGCCAACCGCGGTGACCTGGTCGTGGTCTGCGTCGACAAGCACGCCGCCGTGATGGCCGAGCTCGAGACCTGGTCCCACGTCGCCCAGGCGGGCGCGGGCGTGAACCCGCAGACCCCCGCGGCCGACCCCGACTACGCGCCGGCGCCCACCGAGGCCTGACGCACCTTGGCGGCGAGCGTCTCCGGCGAGTCCGGGACGCCGCCGTTCGCGGCCAGCCACTCGTAGACGGCCGCGCGCTCGGCATGGCACATCAGGCCGACGACGTCGCCCGGCTGTGCCTGCCCGACCAGCGCCGCGAGGCCGGACACCTCGGTCGGGTAGGAGACGATCTCGGTCACGCCCACCCGCTCGGCACCCGCGCGCAGCAGGCCGTCGAGCTCCTCGACGGCGCGGCCGCGCAGGTAGCGGTCCTTGTGCGCGATCGCCATCACGTCGCTGTCGCGGGCCCCGATCTCGCCGAGCTTCTCGATCAGGTCGTCCTGGCGGTCGCCCACGGCGCCGAGGGCGAGAAGCACGCGCGCGCCGGGCCGGCGTACGCCGTTCATGATCTCCAGCAGCGCCTCGAGGCCGACCTCGTTGTGGGCCAGGTCGATGACCACGGAGACCTCGCCGACCGAGAAGAAGTTCATCCGGCCCGGGTTGTGCTCGGCGTCCGGGCGGAAGGTGCGCAACCCCTCGACCACCACGTCGCGCGGGATTCCGACCGCCAGCGCGGCCGAGGCCGCCGCCAGCGTGTTCTCGACGTTGAACCGCGACAACCCGGCCAACGTCATCGGCACGTCGACGATCTCGACCAGCGGGTCCGGGTCGGCCCGGGCCGTCAGCACGGCGACCCAGCCGTCGATGACCGTGGTGGCCCGGCCACCGGCGGTGAGGACCTCGCGGATCGCCGGGCTGTCGGGGTCTCGGGAGAACACCCAGGGCTGGGCCTTGACGACCGAGCGCATCGCGAGGACCCGGGGGTCGTCGGCGTTGAGGACCGCCCAGCCGTCCTTCTTCGTGATCTGCGCGACCACGGACTTCACCTCGGCCAGCTGGTCGACCGTGTCGATCCCGTGGAGCCCGAGGTGGTCGGCCGAGACGTTGGTGACGACCGAGACATCGTTGCGGGTCAGGCCGATGCCCTTGAGCAGGATGCCGCCGCGGGCGGTCTCGGTGACCGCGAGCTCCACCTGCTGGTGGGCCAGCACGCGGCCGGCGCCGCTGGGCCCGGAGTAGTCGCCGGCCTCGACCAGCTCGCCGTCGACGTAGATGCCGTCGGTGTTCGACCAGCCGACCAGCTTGCCCCAGGTGCGCCCGATGTGGGCGATCATCCGCGACGTCGTGGTCTTGCCGTTGGTGCCGGTGACCGCGACCACCGGCACCCGCGGCGTGATGGTGTGCGGTGCCGCGCCCGGCTCGGAGGTCGCGACCCGCTCCGCCGCACGGCTCACCGCGTCCTCGATGGCGCTGCCCGGCAGGGCATCGAGCACCTCGGCGACCGCCCGTCCCAGCACCTGCGCCCGCTCGCGGTGCCGCCACGGGTACGCCACCACCAGCCGGTGGGGGTCGCTCGTCGTCCGGACGCGGACCGCGAGGCGCGCCGTGCCCGCCTCCGTGGCCACCGCGCGCACCAGGCGGGCCACCGCGCGTGCGGCGAACCGCTGGCGGAACCCGGAGTCGGGCTCACCGGGGCGGGCGTTGCGCAGCCCGATCCGGCGGGCGAACCGGGCGGCGTTCTCCTCGGAGGCAGCGGCGAGGGCGCTGATGTCGAGGGTCAGCTTGATCGCCGCCCGGGGGAAGTAGAGGTTGGGGCCCTCGAGGACCCGGAGCTCGACCAGGGACGCGGATGACGCAGATGACATGGAGGAGGTCACCCGCGAACGGTATCCGGGAGGACCGGGGCCGCAGCGCGCGGCTTCGCCGGCACGGACCGGACGGCCGGAACGGGCCGGTCAGGCCCCCATGGCGTGGAAGCCGCCGTCCACGTGCACGATCTCGCCCGTCGTGGCCGGGAAGAAGTCCGACAGCAACGCGCACACCGCGCGGGCGGTGGGGGTCTGGTCCTTCTCGTCCCAGCCGAGGGGGGCGCGCGTGGTCCACATCGTCTCGAGCTCCTCGAAGCCCGGGATCGCCTTGGCAGCCAGGGTCTTCAGCGGGCCGGCGGAGACGAGGTTGACCCGGATGCCCTCGGGCCCGAGGTCGCGCGCCAGGTAGCGGGAGCAGGACTCGAGGCCGGCCTTCGCCACGCCCATCCAGTCGTAGGCGGGCCAGGCCACCGTGGCATCGAAGGTCAGCCCGACGATCGAGCCACCCTCGCCCATCAACGGCCGGCAGGCCTGGGAGAGCGACATCAGGGAGTACGCCGAGACCTGCACCGCCTGGGCCACGTCCGGCCACGGCCCCTGCAGGAACTTGCCGCCGAGGAGCGTCTCCGGGTTGCCGTAGGCGATCGAGTGGACCACCCCGTCGAGGCCGTCGACGTGCTCACGCACCAGCCCGGGCAGCCGCTCGAGGTGCTCGGGGTCGGTCACGTCGAGCTCCAGCACCGGCGGCTCGACGGGCAACCGCTTGGCGATCCGCTTGGTGATCCCCAGCGCCCGGCCGAAGTTGGAGATGAGCACCGTGGCGCCCTGCTCCTGCGCCACCTTCGCCGTGGCGAAGCCGATGGAGGAGTCCATCGTCACGCCCGCGACCAGGATCCGCTTGCCGTCCAGAATGCCCATGTCGTTCCTCTCGGTGATCGAGCCTGCCGGCCCGCGGTGGTCGAGCTTCTCGGGCCGGTCAGTGGCCCATGCCGAGGCCGCCGTCGACCGGGATGACGGCACCGGTGACGTACGCCGCGCCGTCGCCGGCCAGCCAGGTGACCGCCGAGGCGACCTCGGCCGGCGAGGCGTAGCGGCCCAGCGGGACCTGGGTCTTGATGGTGGCCTTCTGGTCGTCGGTGAGGACCGCGGTCATGTCGGTCTCGACGAAGCCGGGCGCCACGACGTTCGCCGTGATCGACCGGGAGCCGAGCTCGCGGGCCAGCGACCGCGCCATGCCGACCAGGCCGGCCTTGGACGCGGCGTAGTTGACCTGACCGGCCGAGCCGAGCAGGCCGACGACCGAGGAGATGAAGACGATCCGGCCGCGGCGCAGCCGCAGCATGCCCTTGGCGGCCCGCTTGGCCAGCCGGAAGGAGCCGGTGAGGTTGGTGTCGATGACCGAGGACCAGTCGTCCTCGGACATGCGCAGCAGCAGCGTGTCGGCGGTGATCCCGGCGTTGGCGACGAGCACCTCCACCGGGCCGTGCGCGGCCTCGATCTCGGCGAAGGCGGCCTCCACGGCCGCAGGGTCGGTGATGTCGCAACGCACGTCGAGCGTGCCCTCGGGCGCACCTCCGTTGCGCGTGGTCACGGCGACCAGGTCACCGTTGGCCACGAAGGCCTCGGCGATCGCACGGCCGATGCCGCGGTTGCCCCCGGTCACCAGCACCGATCGGCCGGCGGGTTCGTTGTTGGCTTCGCTCACGCTCCCCGACGCTAGCGATTACCCCGGGGTAGGCCTAAACACCCGCCCGGGCGCGCCGGTTCGGCGCCTCACTCGTCCTCGAGGCGGAAGCCGACCTTCAGCCCCACCTGGAAGTGCTCCACGGCGCCGTCCTTGACCTGGCCACGGACCTGGGTGACCTCGAACCAGTCGACATGGCGCAACGTCTTGCTCGCCCTCTCGATGGCGTTCCGGATGGCCTGGTCGATGCCCTCCGGGGAAGTGCCGACGATCTCGCTGACTCGGTAGGTGCGGTTGGTCATGGTGGCCTCCAGTCGGACGTGGATGGCCGATGCTACCGACGTAGGATGAGGGGATGGGGCGAGACCTGATCCGACACCACGAGGAAGCCGTCCGCATCACGACGGCTCCCGCGAGCAGGGCCGACGACATCGCCGCCCGACAGAAGCGCTACCTGGTGTCGATGGGCATCCGCTCGGCCTGTTTCATCGGCGCCGTCGTGGCCGGAATGGCCGGAATCAACTGGTTGTGGCCGTTCCTGATCGGCGCCGCACTGATCCTGCCGTACGTCGCCGTCGTGATGGCGAACAATTCTGCTTCGAAATCCGATGGCTTCCAGCTCATCGACCGCGGTTACGGTCGCCCGGAACTCCCCGCGGGATCGAATTCGGAGCGACGCACCGGACAAGACCATATTTGACTTCGCCGTCCCGCGTGACAGAATCACGGCGCGAGCTGGGTCTCCCCCGTCTCAGCTCGCAGCGGTGCCGGACGGCTTCCCCCGTGGCTGTCCGGCACCGTCCCATTTCACGGTCGGCGGGCCCCGGAGGGACGACATGAGCGACGTCGAGGCCACCCCGGTGCCGACCTGCTCCGCGAAGGGCTGCCAGGCCGCCGCCGTGTGGGCGCTGCTCTGGAACAACCCGAAGCTGCACACGCCCGACCGGCGCAAGACCTGGCTGGCCTGCGAGGACCACCGCACCTCCCTGGGCGACTTCCTCGGGGCGCGCGGCTTCCTCAGGGACGTCGTCCCGGTCGGCGGAGCGAACGGAGTAGGCGACTCGCCCGGTCTCGGCCAGGTCTCGGCCCGGTCTCGGCTCAGCCGCCGATGGCCGACATCGGCCGGTCGGGCTGCAGGAAGGACGGGTCATCGATCCCGTGCCCCGGCAGCTTGCCGCGCATCGCGACCACCCAGCGCTCCGCGAGCTCCTCGTCGGTCGCACCCGAGCGGAGCGCCGCGCGCAGGTCGGACTCCTCACGGGCGAACAGGCAGTTGCGCACCTGGCCGTCGGCGGTGAGCCGGACCCGGTCGCAGTCGCCGCAGAAGGGCCGGGTCACCGACGCGATGACGCCCACGGTCGCGGGGCCGCCGTCGACGAGGAAGAGCTCGGCGGGCGCACTTCCCCGCGGCTCGGCGGCCGGCTCGAGCACGAACTCCCGCTCGAGCTTCTCGAAGATCTCCTCGGCGTTGACCATCGTGGCCCGACTCCAGCCGTGCTGGGCATCGAGCGGCATCTGCTCGATGAACCGCAGCTCGTAGCCCTGGGCGATCGCCCAGCGCAGCAGCTCGGCCGGCTGGTCGTCGTTGATCCCGCGCAGCAGCACGGCGTTGATCTTGATCGGGCCGAGGCCGGCCGCTCGGGCGGCCTCCAGCCCGGCGATCACGTCGGCGAACCGATCGCGGCGGGTGATCTCGAGGAAGCTCTCCGGCCGGACGGTGTCCAGGCTGACGTTGATGCGGTCCAGACCCGCCTCGGCCAGCGCCCCGGCGGTGCGGGACAGGCCGAGCGCGTTCGTGGTCAGGGCGGTCTCGACGCCCAGCTCGTGGGTGCGTCGCACGATGTCGACGAGTCCGCGGCGCACCAGCGGCTCGCCACCGGTGAACCTGACCTCGCGGATCCCGAGCTGCTCGACGCCGATGCGGATCAGCCGCACCACCTCGTCGTCGGTCAGCACCGTGTCGTCGGGGAGCCAGTCCAGGCCCTCCGCCGGCATGCAGTAGGAGCAGCGCAGGTTGCACCTGTCGGTCAGGGAGACGCGCAGGTCCGTCGCCACCCGGCCGAATTGGTCCTCGAGCTTGCGTACGGTCACCCTGCTGAGTCTACGTGCCGTTCACACCGGGCCCGACGACCCGGCCGGAACCACCCGCCGGATAGCCTCGACGGGTGCGCTCGCTGCGGTTCCTGGTCTCGCGACGCTGGCTGTTGTTCACACTCGTCGTGGTGCTCCTGGCGTACGCGACGTGGTGGCTCGGTCAGTGGCAGTTCCACCGACTCGCCGAGCGCAAGCAGAGCAACGCGATCATCCGCACCAACGAGGCCCGCGACCCCGCCCCCGTCGCCGACGTCCTGGCCCCCGGTCGGCCGGTGGACGACGCCGACGAGTGGCGCGTCGTGACGGCGACCGGCAGCTACGACGTCGCCGACACCGTGGTCGTCCGCTACCGGACCCGCGACGGCGAGTCCGGGACCGACGTGGTGGTCCCGCTGGTCACCGGTGACGGGACGGCGTTGCTGGTGGACCGGGGCTGGATGCCCTCGGACAACCGCGGCACGGACCCCTCGGACGTCCCGGCGCCACCCTCCGGCGAGGTCACCGTGACGGGGTGGGTCCGGGTCGACGCCACCGACAGCGCCGAGGTGTCCGACCAGTCCACTCGCGCGATCTCCAGCGTCGAGATCGGCCGGGCCCTGGGCCGCGAGGTCTACGGCGGCTTCGTGGACCTGAAGTCGGAGGACCCGCCCCCGGCCCAGTCGCTCGAGGCGGCCGAGCTGCCCGAGCTCAACAACGGCCCGCACTTCTTCTACGGGCTGCAGTGGTGGTTCTTCGGCGTGCTCGCGGTCTTCGGCTTCTTCTACCTGATGTACGACGAGTGGCGCTCGGAGCGGCGCGGCGAGGTGTCCGTGCGTGCCGAGGCGCTCGCGGAGCGCAAGCAGAAGCGGGCCGCGCGGCAGTCGAAGAAGCAGGCGGTCCGGGCGGCCTACGAGAGGGAGCGCCAGAAGCCGCCCCGGCGCCCGGCTCACAGGGAGCGCGACATCCCGCCGTCGACGGGCACCATGGCGCCGGACACGAACGACGCCGCCGGCGAGAGCAGGAAGGCCGCCACCCGGCCGAACTCCTCCGGCTCACCGTAGCGGCCCAGCGGGATGCTGCGGATGGCCGCTGAGCGCGCCTCCCCCGCGTCGCCGCTGGCCGCGTCCAGCTCGGCCACCCGCTCGGTGCCGACCCTGCCGGGCAGCAGCCCGTTCACGCGGACCCCGCGCGGGCCGAGCTCGTCGGCGAGCGTCTTGGCGACCATCGCCAGCCCCGGGCGCAGCCCGTTGGAGATCGCCATGTCCGGCAGCGGGGCCCGGACGCTCGAGGACAGCACCAGGGCCAGCGCACCGCCCTGGTCGAGCGCACCACCGAGCACCCGGCTGAGCCGCACCGCGCCGAGGAAGACCGACTCGAAGGCTCGGGTCCACTGCTCGTCGTCCACGCCGCTCACCGGCCCCCTGGGCGGACCACCGACGCTGATCAGGGCGCCGTCCAGCCGGTCCCAGCGTTCCCGTGCCGCCGCCAGCAGACGGCCGGGGGTCGCGGGGTCGGCATTGTCGGCGGCCACGGTCACCACGGCGTCGCCGTGCGCCTGTGCGGCGGCCGCCAGCGACTTCTCGCTGCGACCGGACAGGACGACCCGGGCGCCCTCGGCCACCAGGCAGTCGGCGGTGGCCCGCCCCAGGCCCCGGGCGCCACCGGTCACGACGTACACGCGATCGCGCAGCTGCAGGTCCATGGCGCCGACCCTAGAGGAGTCGGTCTCAGGCGACCGGGAGGTCCTCGATGAACTGGGTCCGGTAGAGGTCGGCGTAGAGCCCGCCCTGCGCCAGCAGCTCGGAGTGGGTGCCCGACTGCACGATCCGGCCGCCGTCGAGCACGAGGATGGTGTCGGCGTTGCGGACCGTCGAGAGCCGGTGCGCGATCACCAGCGACGTGCGCCCCTCCAGGGCGGCGTCGAGGGCGCGCTGGACGGCGGCCTCCGACTCGCTGTCGAGATGGGCGGTGGCCTCGTCGAGGACCACGATCGCGGGTGCCTTCAGCAGCAGCCGCGCGATCGCGAGGCGCTGCCGCTCTCCGCCGGAGAGCCGGTAGCCACGGTCGCCGACGACCGTGTCGAGGCCGTCCGGCAGGGCTCGGACCAGGGTGGCGATCTGGCCCGCCTCGAGGGCGGCCCAGACCTCCTCGTCGGTGGCACCGGGCCGGGCGTAGAGCAGGTTGGCCCGGATGGTGTCGTGGAACATGTGGGCGTCCTGGGTGACGTAGCCGACCGCGTCCTCCAGGGACTGCAGCGTCACGTCGCGGACGTCGTGGCCACCCACCCGGACCGCGCCCGACTCGACGTCGTAGAGGCGCGCCACGAGATGGGTGACGGTGGTCTTGCCGGCCCCGGACGGCCCGACCAGGGCGACCATCTGGCCGGGCTCGGCGACGAACCCGATGTCGGACAGGACCTGGCCGGTGTCGCGGGAGTCCTGGCGAGCGACGACCTCCAGCGAGGCCAGCGAGATCGCGTCCGCGCGGGGGTAGCTGAAGGCGACGTGGTCGAACTCGAGCCGCGAGGCCCCGTGCTGGAGGGCCGCGGCGTCGGGCTTCTCCTGGATCAGCGAGGGCAGGTCGAGGACCTCGAAGACCCGCTCGAAGCTGACCAGCGCGGTCATCACGTCGATACGGACGTTGGACAGTCCCTGCAACGGGCCGAGCAGCCGCAGCAGCAGCGTCGCCAGCGCCGTGAGCGTGCCGACGGTGAGGGTGTTGCTGACGGCGAGCTGGCCGCCGACCCCGTAGACGAGCGCGGTCGCCAGCGCGGGCACCGCCATCATCGAGGCGGCGAAGATGCGGGTGATCAGCGAGATCCGGATGCCGAGGTCGCGGACCTTCGCCGCCTTGGTGGCGAAGACCGTGTCCTCCTCCGAGCGCCGCCCGAAGAGCTTGAGCAGCATCGCGCCGCCCACGTTGAACCGCTCGGTCATCGCGTTGCCCAGGTCGGCGTTGCCGTCCATCTGCTCGCGGGTGAGCCCGGCGAGCCGGGCGCTCACCAGCCGGGAGACCAGGAACAGCAGCGGGAACAGCGCCAGGCAGAGCAGGGTGACCTGCCAGCTGAGCGCCAGCATCGCTATGCCGACCACGACGACCGAGATGGTGTTGGCCACCGTGCTGGACAGGGTCGAGGTGAACGCGCGCTGCGCGCCGATCACGTCGTTGTTGAGCCGGGAGACCAGCGCGCCGGTCTGGGTGCGGGTGAAGAACGCCAGCGACTGTCGCTGCACGTGGCCGAACACGCGGGTGCGGAGGTCGAAGATCAGCCCCTCACCGATCCGCGAGGAGAACCACCCCTCCCCCACGGTGAGCAGTGCACTGACCAGGGCCACGCCGGCCATGGCGAGCGCCAGCATGGTCACCAGGCCGCGGTCGTTGCCCAGGATGCCGTCGTCGATGATGCGCTGCACGAGCAGCGGGTTCACCACGACCAGCCCGGCGTCGATGACGGTCAGGGTCAGGAACGCGGCGATCAGCCGGCGGTGCGGGCGCGCGAAACCGAACACGCGACGCACCGTCCCGCGCTCGATCCGGTTGTTGACGACGCTGCGGTCAGACCGCAGGTGGCGCCACGCGGCGCCGCTCCCGTGCATTCCCGACACGTGTCCTCCTCACTGACCCGTCGTCACGCGGGCCACCTCGCGGAACCGGCGCACCTGCGCCTCCCGCTCCAGGCGCCGCTGCTCCTCGAGGTCTCGCTGCGCCGCTCCGAGCAGCAGCGCCTTGGTCTCGGTGACCGCCCCCGCCATCGGCGCGGTCAGGGCACCGACGAGGTCCGCGACCGTGGCGTCCAGCTCGCCGGACGGTACGGCGGCCAGGGCCAGTCCGATGTCGACGGCCTCGGCGGCCCCGACCATCCGGGCCGTGACGCAGATCTCCAGCGCCCTGGCGTAGCCAACGCTGTCGACCAGCGGCTTTGTTCCCGTCAGGTCCGGGACCAGGCCGAGCGCGGACTCCTTCATGCAGAACTGCGCGTCCTCGCTGACGACGCGCAGGTCGCACGCCAGCGCCAGCTGGAAGCCCGCGCCCACGGCGTACCCCTGGACGGCCGCGATGGAGAGGAAGCGCGGGTCGCGCAGGAACGTGAAGCCCTGCTGGTAGTCGTCGATGGTCGCCGCCATCTGGTCGTCGCCCATGGTGAGCAGGTCGGCAACGGTCTCGACCCCCACGGGGGCGGCGCCCGGGTCCAGCATGCTGCGGTCCAGGCCCGCCGAGAAGCTGTGCCCGGCGCCCCGGAGGACCACCACCCGGGTCTCGTCGGGCAGCCCCGCGCCGAGCTCGGCCAGGGCGCGCCACATGGCGGGCGTCTGGGCGTTGCGCACCTGCGGACGGTCCAGGGTGATGGTGACGACGGGACCGGTCTGCTCGACGAGCAGGCCGGCGGCGGCCAGGGCCTCGGGGGTCATGGGCGGAGTCTAGGTCGGCCCACCGACAGGGCCGGTCACCGCCGTGTCAGGGCCCACCGCGTCAGGCCAGGGACACCAGGTCCGCGTAGTCGGCGTTCCAGAGGTCCTCGTCACCGTCCGGCAGCAGCAGCACCCGGTCCGGCTCGAGCGCGTGCACCGCGCCCTCGTCGTGGGTGACCAGCACGATCGCGCCCTCGTAGGTCCGGATCGCCGCCAGCACCTCCTCCCGGGACGCCGGGTCGAGGTTGTTGGTGGGCTCGTCGAGCAGCAGCACGTTGGCGCTGGAGACCACCAGGCTGGCCAGGGCCAACCGTGTCTTCTCACCGCCGGACAGGACGCCCGCGACCTTGTTCGCGTCGTCGCCGGAGAACAGGAACGAGCCCAGCACGCTGCGGGCCTCGGTGTCGGTGAGCTGGGGCGCCGAGCTCTGCAGGTTCTCCAGCACGGTCCGCTTCGTGTCGAGAGTCTCGTGCTCCTGCGCGTAGTAGCCGACCTTGAGGCCGTGCCCGGGCAGCACGCGCCCGGTGTCCGGCTGGTCGACGCCGGCCAGGATCCGCAGCATGGTGGTCTTGCCGGCCCCGTTGAGCCCGAGGATCACCACCCGCGACCCCTTGTCGATGGCCAGGTCCACGTCGGTGAAGACCTCCAGCGACCCGTAGGACTTCGAGAGCTCGGCCGCGGTGAGCGGCGTCTTCCCGCAGGAGGCGGGCGAGGGGAACTTGATCCGCGCGACCTTGTCCGCGCGCCGCTCCCCCTCGACCCCGGCCATCAGCTTCTCGGCCCGCTTGAGCATGGACTGCGCGGCCTGTGCCTTGGTGGCCTTGGCCCGCATCTTGTTGGCCTGGTCGGTCAGGGTCTTCGCCTTGTTCTCGGCGTTCTGCCGCTCCCGCTTGCGACGCTTCTCGTCGGTCTCGCGCTGGAGCAGGTAGGCCTTCCAGCCCATGTTGTAGACGTCGATCTCGGCCCGGTTCGCGTCGAGGTGCAGCACCTTGTTCACGGTCGCCTCGAGCAGCCCGTTGTCGTGGCTGATCACGATCAGCCCACCCCTGTGGGCCCTGAGGAACTCACGCAGCCAGACGATCGAGTCGGCGTCGAGGTGGTTGGTCGGCTCGTCGAGCAGCAGCGTGTCCGCCCCCGAGAACAGGATGCGCGCCAGCTCGACCCGTCGCCGCTGGCCGCCGGAGAGGGTCTTCAGCGGCTGGGCGAGGATCCGGTCCTCGATCCCGAGGCTGTGGGCGATGGTCGCGGCCTCGGACTCCGCGGCGTACCCGCCGCCTGCGTGGAGCTCGGCGTCGGCGCGGGAGTAGCGCTTCATCGCCCGCTCACGCACGTCGGGGTCGTCGCTGCCCATCTCCGCCTCGGCCTCGCGGAGCCGGCGTACGACGTCGTCGAGGCCGCGCGCGGACAGGATCCGGTCGCGCGCCAGCACCTCGGGATCGCCGATCCGGGGGTCCTGGGGCAGGTAGCCGACCTCCCCGGTGGCGTGCACCGACCCGGACGCGGGCAGAGCCTCGCCCGACAGGATCTTGGTGAGGGTGGTCTTGCCGGCGCCGTTGCGGCCCACCAGCCCGACCTTGTCGCCGGCGGCGACCCGGAAGCTGACGTTCTCCATGAGGAGCCGCGCGCCGGCACGGACCTCGAGCTGGTGAGCGGTGATCATGAGGCTGGCTAGTCTAGGCGCCGCGTGTCTCCACCCACGAACCCGGAGGTTCTGCATGCGCTTCAACCCCAAGGCCCGTCTCGACACCCGTCGGATGGGCGACGCCGGCCGCGGTCGGCGGGGTGGCGGTTCGGGCGGTGGGGCGATGCCCATCCCCGGCGGCATGGTGGGTGGGGGCGGCATCGGCGCCGTGATCGTCATCGTGCTCTTCCTCGTCCTCACCCAGTGCCTGGGCGACGGAGGCGCGTCGCCGTCCGGCGACGGCAGCCTCGACAGCAGCCGGATGGGCGACACCGGCCGCTACGACGGGTGCCGGACCGGCGCGGACGCCAACGCCAGCGCCGACTGCGCCCGGGTCGCGGTCGAGAACTCCCTCTACGACTACTGGTCGGCGACACTGCCCGACCAGTCGCGCACCGACTTCCGACCGGAGCAGCAGGTCGAGACCTTCACCGACGCGACCGGGACCGGCTGCGGCCGGGCCACCTCGGACGTCGGCCCGTTCTACTGTCCCGTCGACCGGACGATCTACCTCGACACCACGTTCTTCGAGGCCGTGCTGCAGCGGCAGCTGAACGGGCCGAGCGGTGACTTCGTCGAGCCGTACGTGATCGCGCACGAGTACGGCCACCACATCCAGAACCTGCTCGGCACCATGGGCAAGGTGAAGACCCAACAGGGCCCCTCGAGCGACTCGGTGCGCCTCGAGCTGCAGGCCGACTGCTACGCCGGGATGTGGGCGAGGAGCGCCACGACCACCGACGACGCGACCGGGGAGCCGCTCTTCGACTCGCTGACCGACGCCGACATCCGGGAGGCGATCGCCGCCGCCACCGCGGTCGGCGACGACCGCATCCAGGAGGAGAGCGGCGGCCGGGTGAACCCGGAGCAGTGGACGCACGGTTCGGCCGCACAGCGGGTGAAGTGGTTCCGGACCGGCTACTCCTCCGGCTCGCTCGACGCCTGCGACACCTTCCGCGTCACCAGCCTCTAGGCCGGCGGCTCAGCCCGTGAGCAGCGCCTCGATCTGCGGGAACTGGCGCTGGAGCGCGCGCAGGTGCGGGGCGACCGAGGGATGGCGGTACTTCCCGGCCAGCGCACCCTCGCCGCCGGCGACACGCGACAACGCCCACTCCGCGCGGCTGAGCACGGTGTAGACGGCGGTGACACGCGCGCCCAGGGCGACCTCCTCCGGGTCCGCCACGCCGTCCGGGAGCCCCATCAGGTAGGCGTCGAGCAGCGGCTCGAGGTCCTCCCGGGCCGAGAGCAGGTAGTAGCCGAGGTCCGCGCCCACCGGGCCGTGACCCAGCGTGGCCCAGTCGACGGCGAGGACGTCGTCCCCCTCACGGCCGGGCAGGTTCGCCGGAACCGGGTCCCCGTGCTGCGGCACCTGCGGCAGCATCTCCGCCGCCGCCAGCCAGGCCTCGCGGTGCCGCCAGAGGTGCTCGGCCACGTCCGCCACGGTGGTGCGCGCGAGCGTCGGCCACCCACCGCGACGCTCGACCCGCCGGATGCGGTCACGCAGCTGGCCCCGGGCCAGCCACGGCTGCGAGCGCACGTCAGCACCGGCGAACCGCCCGAGCGCGTGCGCCGCGAACAGGCCACTGTTCGCGGTGTCCTCGACCCACTGCTGGGTCAGCGTGATGCCGTCCTCGTCCTCGTCCACAGCGGTGAGCGGCGCGCGCAGCCCGGGGGTGTTGTCGGCGATCCCGGAGATCGAGACGTCGGCCGCCCGACGCCAGTACGCGACGTGGCGCGGGTCCCGCAGCTCGGCCGGGTCCTGCTCCCCCGGCGCGACGAGGCGCTTGACGACCACGGCCTGGTCGCCGAGGACCGCACGCCAGACCCCGAGGGTCGACGGGCCGGTGCCGCCGGGCAACGGGTGCCACCCGGGCTCGGGCTGCCACATGCGGCCATCCTGACACCGCACCGGGCGGATTCAGTGGATGTCGCGACGTGCGAACGCAACCTGTCCAGTCACGCTCAGGGCGAGGGCGAGCGCCGACAGGGCCAGGAACGGCGCCCACCGGAAGTCCTCAGCAGGCACCAGGGCGAGGTGCTCGAACGGCGAGAGGTCCTGCAACCACTGCGGCAGCTTCAGCAGGTCGCCGAAGAACATCACCACCACCGCCACGACGAGCGGCAGCCAGGCGAGGGTCGCCGCCCGCGGGGACAGGCCGTACAGCACCTGCGCGACCGCGGCGAGGACCAGGACGGGCGGGACGTACTGGAGCGTCGGCGCCGAGAACTGCACCGCCCTGCCGGCGTCGCCGGTCACCAGGAGGTACCCCAGCGCGAGCCCGGCCGCAGCACCCACCAGCACGGTCAGTGTCCCGCCGACCGTGACCAGCGTGTGCCCGAGCAGCCAGCGCCTCCGCGGCAGCGCCGTGGCGAGCATGCTCTCGACGCGTCCGTCGTCCTCCTCGGTCCGCGGACGCAGGGCGCTGGAGATCGCGAAACCGCAGCCGATCAGGGCGAGCATCAGGCACGACGTGGCGTAGAACCCGTCGAGGAGGTCGACGCCGCCCTGGGCGAACAGGTCGCGCGAGGCCTGGGAGTCCCCGACGAGCGCGCCCACGTCGTTGCCGATCGCGCCGTACGCGAGGCCGACGAAGAGGACGCCGATCGCCCAGCCGGCCACCGCGGCGCGCTGCAGGCGCCAGGCCAGCCCGAGGGCGGTCTGCAGGTCGCGCCCGGCCCGCGCCGGACCGGGCCGCGCCGCCAGCAGGCCCGAGCCGACGTCTCGACGGCCGAAGAGCAGGTACGCCGCCGCGGTGACCGCGGCCGCCCCCGCGAGGAGGAGCAGCCCCGGCCACCAGCGCAGCCCGGAGAAGGGGTGCATGGCCTGGTACCAGCCGATCGGGGAGAGCCAGGTGAGCACCGGGTAGCCCACGTCGCCCACCGCCCGCAGTGCGTAGGCCAGCCCCAGCACGGCGCCCGAGAGCCCGTACATCGACCGGGTGCTGGCGGTGAGCTGGGCGGCCACCAGCGCGGTGCCGGTGAACAACCAGCCGCACAGGGTCAGCCCGACCCCCAGGCCCACGGAGTCGGCGAGGGCGAGCGGGTAGGACCAGAGGCTCAGCGCGACCAGGGCCCCCAGCAGCAGGTTGGCCAGCAGCGCCGTCACGAGCGCGGCGGTCATCGGCGCGTACCGCCCGACGGCGGCGCCGCGCAGCAGCTCGTCGCGGCCGCTCTCCTCCTCGGCACGGGTGTGACGGCCGACGAGGAACATGCTCATCAGCCCGGCGACGACCGCCCCGAACGCGGACGCCTGCCACGTGACCTGCCCGCCGAGGGTGTTCAGCGCCCGCGGCGGGCCGGCCATGGCGATGAAGGCGGCGTTGTTCGCCATGCTGGCCGCGGCCCGGTCGAACTCGGCCTGGGTCGCGTACAGCCCGTCGACGCTCACGGCCTGGCTGTAGTAGAGCAGCACCGAGCCCACGGCCCAGGCGAGCAGCATCCAGCGGTCCCGGCGCAGGAAGGTCCACAGGAAGATCCGCGCGCCGGTCATCGCAGCTCGACGTCCTCGGCCCCGGTCGGCACCTCGTCGCCGTAGTGGCGCAGGAACAGCTCCTCGAGCGTGGGCGGCTGGCTGGTGAGGGAGCGGACGCCGTACCGCAGCAGCGCGGCCAGCGCATGGTCGAGCTCCGCGGTGTCGACCTCGAACCGGGCGCGGGTGCTGTCGACCTCGAGGTCGTGGATCCCGGGCAGCCGGTCGAGGCCCTCCGGGGCCTGCTCGAGCTCGGCGTGGACCGAGGTCCGCGTCAGGTGCCGCAGCTCAGCCAGGGTGCCCGTCTCCACGGTGCGCCCGGCCCGGATGATGCTCACCCGGTCGCACAGCTCCTCGACCTCGGCCAGGATGTGGCTGGACAGGAGCACGGTGTGGCCGCTGTCGCGGAAGGCGTCGACGTACTCCTGGAAGGCGGACTCCATGATCGGGTCGAGGCCCGAGGTCGGCTCGTCGAGCACGAGCAGCTCGACGTCGGAGGCCAGGGCGGCGACCAGGGCGACCTTCTGCCGGTTGCCCTTCGAGTAGCTGCGCCCCTTCTTCGTCGGGTCGAGCTCGAACCGGTCGACCAGCTCGGCCCGTCGCTTCTCGTCGATCCCGCCGCGGAGCCGGCCCAGCAGGTCGATCACCTCGCCGCCGGTCAGGTTGGGCCACAGGTTCACGTCGCCGGGGACGTAGGCGAGCCGGCGGTGCAGCTCGGCGGCCTCGCGCCACGGGTCCTCGCCGAAGAGCCGCACCTCGCCGCCGTTGGCGCGCAGCATGCCCAGCAGCACACGGATGGTCGTCGACTTCCCGGCTCCGTTGGGCCCGAGGAACCCGTGGATCTGGCCACGCGCGACCGTGAGGTCCAGTCCGTCCAGCGCACGGGTGTTGCCGAAGTCCTTGACGAGTCCGCGGATCTCGATCGGGTGTGCCACACCCGTCACGCTACCCACACGCGCGGCCTCGCGGACGCTCGTGCGGGCATCGCGTCACGTGTCGCTTCCCGCGTTGAGGACCTCGACCCGGACCGCCCGGGCGTCCGCGACGGCGGCCTCCAGCACCGACCGGCGCGGGTCGGGGACGGGCAGCCAGGGCCCCACCGTGCGCAGCCCCCGGAGCCGGGCGTCGGCCAGGACCTCGCCGACCGCCCCGTGGTCACCACCCGTGACCACGGGCCCGCCGAGACCGCCCAGGATCCGCGACGCGTGGTCGGCGGCGGCCTCGTAGGCCTGGCGCGCCTGGTTGTCCCGGCGGCGCGCGAAGCGCTGCTGGCTCTGGCCGCCGGCCTTGGTCCGCCCCTGCACGTGCCGCTGGCCGACCTTCGACCCGACGATCCGCTCCCCCGTGAGCCGGGCGACGGCGAAGCCCCCCTTGCGGACCAGCAGGACCCCCCAGTCGCCGGGGAGCTCGCGGGCGGCGGCCGCGAAGCCCGCGGCGTCGGGCAGTCCGGCGTACCTCTCCTCGAACGGGAGCCGCGCGGTGAACGACGAGCCGTCCGAGGCTGCCCCGGTCAGCGCCCCCTCGGCCACCTGCAGCCCGGTCGTCCCGTGCCGGCCGTTGAAGTTGAGCACCCAGCGCTCCAGGCGGGCGGCGGGGACGAGGACGACGGGCACGGCGTTGACTCTAGGCGAGGTCTCGAGCCGCCCGTCACGCCCTCACAAGCTCGGCCGCGGGGCTCCCTCGACCTCTTCGGGTCACTGCCGCGAGCGAGCTCGCGGCAGTGCCTCAGACGTTGAAGCCCAGCGCCCGCAGCTGCTCGCGGCCGTCGTCGGTGATCTTGTCCGGACCCCACGGCGGCATCCAGACCCAGTTGATCGCCACGTCGTTGACGAGGCCCTCGAGGGCGCTGTTGGTCTGGTCCTGGATCACGTCGGTCAGCGGGCAGGCCGCGGACGTCAGGGTCATGTCGAGGACGCAGTTGGAGCCCTCGTCGAGGTGCACGTCGTAGACCAGGCCGAGGTCGACGACGTTGATGCCCAGCTCGGGGTCGACGACGTCCTTCATGGCCTCGGTGACGTCCTCGACGGTCACGGTGGAGGTCGCGCCGCCCGACGTGGCCTCGGGGACCTCGGGCAGGTCGCCGTGGTCGACAGACTGTTCGGTCATCAGATGCTCTCCTTGGTCTCGGCGGCCGAGGCGGCCGACGCCGTGGCGTCCTTCCAGGCCATCCACGACAGTAGTGCGCACTTCACGCGCGCCGGGAACTTGGCGACACCGGCGAACGCGATGCCGTCCTCCAGCACGTCCTCGTCGGGCTCGACCGTGCCCCGGCCCTGCATCAGGGTCAGGAACTCCTCGTGGATGGCGAGCGCCTCGCTGATCGACTTGCCGATCACCAGGTCGGTCATCACCGACGTCGAGGCCTGCGAGATGGAGCACCCCACGGAGTCGTAGGACACGTCCTCGACGACGTTCCCGTCGAGGTGCACGCGCAGCGTCACCTCGTCACCGCAGGTGGGGTTGACGTGGTGGACCTCCGCCTCGAAGGGCTCGCGCAGGCCCTTGTGGTGCGGGTTCTTGTAGTGGTCGAGGATGATCTCCTGGTAGAGCGCATCCAGGTCCTGGTTCGTCACTCTCAGCCCACCTTGAAATAGGTTCGGGTGTACTCGAGGCCCTCGACCAGCGCGTCGATCTCGGCCGGGGTCGTGTAGAGGTACGACGACATCCGCGTCGAGCTCTGGACCCCGAACCGCGCGTGGGCGGGCTTGGCACAGTGGTGGCCGGCCCGGACGGCGATGCCGCGGGAGTCCAGCACCTGGGCGACGTCGTGCGGATGCACGCCCTCGAGCTCGAAGGAGATCGCCCCGCCGCGCTGGGTCGCGTCCAGCGGGCCGAGCACGCTCAGCCCCGGCACCGTGGCCAGGCCCTGCAGTGCGTAGCCGGTGACGGCCTGCTCGTGCGTGTGCACCGCCTCCATCCCGACCGCGCTGAGGTAGTCCACCGCGGCGCCGAGGCCCACGGCCTCGGCGATCGGCGGGGTGCCGGCCTCGAACTTGTGCGGGATGGCGGCGAACGTCGAGCGGTCCATCCGGACCGTCTCGATCATCTCCCCGCCGCCGAGGAAGGGCGGCAGCTGGTCGAGGACCTCGCGCCGGCCCCAGAGCACGCCGATGCCGGTCGGCCCGACGACCTTGTGGCCGGTGAAGGCGAGCAGGTCCGCCCCCGAGGCCACCACGTCGACGGGCAGCTGCGGTGCCGCCTGGGACGCGTCCACGACCACGATCGCGCCCACCTCGTGGGCCCGCCTCGCGATCTCCGCGACCGGGTTGATGGTGCCCAGCATGTTCGAGACCCAGGTCAGCGAGACGACCTTGGTGCGCTCGTTGATCAGCTCGTCGATGTTCGACAGGTCGAGCCGGCCGTCGTCGGTCAGCCCGAACCAGCGCAGGGTGGCGCCCTTGCGCTCGGTGAGCAGCTGCCAGGGCACGATGTTGGAGTGGTGCTCCATCTCGGTGATGACCACTTCGTCACCGGCCCCGATCGCCAGGTCGCCGGTGGCCCACGCCAGGGTGTTCGCCGCGAGGTTCAGCGCCTCCGAGGCGTTCTTGGTGAAGATCACCTCATCGCGGCTGGGCGCCTTGATGAACGCGGCCACCTTGTCCCGGGCGTCCTCGAACGCCTCGGACGCCTCCGCACCGAGCTGGTGCATGGCGCGGGCGACGTTGGCGTTGTGCCGCTCGAGGTGGTCGACCATCGTGTCGATGACGACCTGCGGCTTCTGCGAGGTGTTGGCGCTGTCGAGGTAGACGAGGCGGTGACCACCCGCGAGCACGCGCTCGAGGATGGGGAAGTCCTTGCGGATGACCTCCAGCTCGGGCAGGAGGCCCGGGAGCTGGCTCATCTCACACCGCCGCCTTGACGTACTTGTCGTAGCCCTCGGCCTCGAGCTGCTCGGCGAGCTCGGGCCCGCCCTGCTCCGCGATCCGGCCGTTGACGAACACGTGCACGTAGTCGGGCGTGATGTAGCGCAGGATCCGCGTGTAGTGGGTGATCAGCAGGACGCCCTTGCCCTCCTGCTCACGGAACCGGTTCACGCCCTCCGACACGATCTTCAGCGCGTCGATGTCGAGCCCGGAGTCGGTCTCGTCGAGGACCGCGACCTGGGGGTTCAGCAGCTCGAGCTGGGCGATCTCGTGGCGCTTCTTCTCGCCACCGGAGAAGCCCTCGTTGACCGAGCGCTGCGAGAAGGTCGCGTCGAGGTCGAGCCGCTCCAGCGCACCGTTGACGTCCTTGACCCAGGTGCGCAGCTTCGGCGCCTCGCCGTCGATCGCGGTCTTCGCGGTCCGCAGGAAGTTCGCGACGGAGACGCCGGGAACCTCGACGGGGTACTGCATGGCCAGGAACAGGCCGGCCCGGGCCCGCTCGTCGACGGACATCGCGAGCACGTCCTCGCCGTCGAGGGTCACCGTGCCGGCGGTGACGGTGTACTTGGGGTGGCCCGCGATCGAGTAGGCCAGCGTCGACTTGCCGGACCCGTTCGGGCCCATGATCGCGTGGGTCTCGCCGTCCTTGATGGTCAGCGTGACGCCCTTGAGGATCTCCTTCTTGCCGGTGCCGTCCGCGGTGTTGTCAGCGTCGACGGTGACGTGCAGGTCCTTGATCTCCAGCGTGCTCATCGTTGTCTCTTCCTTGCTCGAAGTCTGTTGGTCAGGACGGCTGGACGCCGTTGAGGGTCTCGGCCACGTCGACGTACACGCCGTCGTCGCGGACCTCGACCGGGAACACCGACACCGGGTCGGTCGCGGGCAGACCGGTGGGCTTGCCGGTGCGCAGGTCGAAGCGCGAGCCGTGCAGCCAGCACTCGATCTGGCACTCGGCCACGTCGCCCTCGCTCAGCGCCACCGCGGCGTGGGAGCAGAGGTCCTGGACGGCGAAGAACTCCTCGCCGTCGCGGGCGACCGCCACGTCGAGGTCGCCGACCCGGACGCCGAGCGCCTCGTCGGCCGGGACCTCGTCGGCGGCGCAGACACGTTCGAAGGCCATCAGGCGACACTCCCCGGGAACGCCTTGAGGACGTTCTTGGCCAGCTCGGCCTCGACCGTCTCGGTGAGCTTCTCCTCGATGGCCGGGACGTCGATCTTGCGGATCAGGTCGTTGAAGAAGCCGTGCACGACCAGCCGGCGCGCCTCGGCCTCCTCCACCCCGCGCGAGCGCAGGTAGAACAGCTGCTCGTCGTCGAAGCGACCGGTCGCCGACGCGTGGCCCGCACCCTCGATCTCGCCGGTCTCGATCTCCAGGTTCGGCACCGAGTCGGCCTGGCAGCCGTCGGTCAGCACGAGGTTGCGGTTCTCCTCGTAGGTCTCGATGCCCTCGGCGACCTTGCGGATCAGCACGTTGCCGATCCAGACCGTGTGCGCACCCTCGCCCTGCAGCGCGCCCTTGTAGACCACGTTGCTGCGGGTGTTCGGCGCCGTGTGGTCGACGAACAGGCGGTGCTCGATGTGCTGGCCGCCGTGGTCGGTGTCCCCGTCGGCGAAGTACATGCCGAGCATCTCCACCGAGCCGCCGGGTCCGGCGTACTCGGCCGTGGTGTCGTGACGCACGACGTTGCCGCCGAACGACACGTCCACGTGCTTGAACGTCGCGTCCCGGCCGACCTTCGCGTGCCGGTGGCCGAGGTGGACGGCGTCGTCCTCCCAGTCGTCGATGCTGACCACGGTCAGCTGGGCCCCGTCACCGACGACGATCTCGGTCAGGTCGGCCAGCGTCGCCGAGCCGATGAACCGGAAGACCACGGTCGCCTTGCTGTGCGGCTCGGCGGTCACCACGACGTGGGTCGCCGAGGCCTCGTCGATGCCGGTGCCGCGCACGTCGACGAAGACGGGTGCGTCCAGCTCGGTCTCGCGCGGCACGGTCACGGCGTACCGACGGCCCGCCTCGTGCCACACGCGGGCGCTCACCCGGTCCACCGGGACGAAGCCGCTGCTGCCGAGCAGCGGGCTGCCCGCCTCGATGCTCTCGATCCGCACGCCCTCCGGCGCGTCGGCCTCGGCGCCCACCGAGGTACCGGACAGGTCGGCGTCCGCGTGCAGGTCACGCAGCCGCTTCAGCGGCGTGAAGCGCCAGACCTCCTCCCGCCCGGTGGGCACCGGGTGGTCGGCCACGTCGAACGACCCCTCGGGGTGCAGGTGCGAGTCGACCTTGTCGAGCTCGAGGGCGGACTCCACGCTCGCGCGCGCAGCATCGGTCACAGTCACAGGTTCTGCTCTCTTCTCGTCGGCGATGTCCAGAAGGGGTCCAGAAGGGGTCCAGAAGGGGTACGGCGTCAGCCGACCGCGCCTTCCATCTGCAGCTCGATCAGCCGGTTCAGCTCCAGGGCGTACTCCATCGGCAGCTCCTTCGCGATCGGCTCGACGAAGCCGCGGACGATCATCGCCATGGCCTCGTCCTCCTCCATGCCTCGCGACATCAGGTAGAACAGCTGGTCGTCGGAGACCTTGGAGACCGACGCCTCGTGGCCCATCGACACGTCGTCCTCGCGGATGTCGACGTAGGGGTAGGTGTCGGAGCGGCTGATCTGGTCGACCAGCAACGCGTCACACAGCACGTTGGACTTCGAGCCGTGGGCACCCTCGTTCACCTGGATCAGACCGCGGTACGACGTCCGGCCCCCACCACGCGCCACCGACTTGGACAGGATCGAGGACGAGGTGTGCGGAGCCGCGTGCACCATCTTCGCGCCGGCGTCCTGGTGCTGGCCCTCGCCCGCGAACGCGATCGAGAGCGTCTCGCCGCGCGCGTGCTCACCCATCAGGTAGACCGCCGGGTACTTCATGGTCACCTTGGACCCGATGTTGCCGTCGACCCACTCCATCGTCGCGCCGGCCTCGCAGGTGGCGCGCTTGGTGACGAGGTTGTAGACGTTGTTCGACCAGTTCTGGATGGTCGTGTAGCGGCAGCGGCCGCCCTTCTTCACGATGATCTCGACCACCGCGGAGTGCAGCGAGTCGGAGGAGTAGATCGGCGCGGTGCAGCCCTCGACGTAGTGCACGTAGGCACCCTCGTCGACGATGATCAGGGTCCGCTCGAACTGGCCCATGTTCTCGGTGTTGATCCGGAAGTAGGCCTGCAGCGGGATGTCGACGTGGACACCCTTGGGGACGTAGATGAACGAGCCGCCGGACCACACCGAGGTGTTCAGCGCCGCGAACTTGTTGTCCCCGACCGGGATGACCGTGCCGAAGTACTCCTTGAAGAGGTCCTCGTGCTCGCGCAGCGCGGTGTCGGTGTCGAGGAAGAGGACGCCCTGCTCCTCGAGGTCCTCACGGATCGAGTGGTAGACGACCTCGGACTCGTACTGGGCCGCGACACCGGCGACGAGACGCTGCTTCTCCGCCTCGGGGATGCCCAGCTTGTCGTAGGTGTTCTTGATGTCCTCGGGAAGCTCCTCCCACGAGGTGGCCTGCTTCTCGCTGGAGCGGACGAAGTACTTGATGTTCTCGAAGTCGATCGTCGAGAGGTCCGAGCCCCACGTCGGCATCGGCTTGCGACCGAAGAGCTTCAGCCCCTTGAGCCGCAGGTCGAGCATCCACTGCGGCTCGCTCTTCTTGCTCGAGATGTCGCGGACGACGGCCTCGTTGAGGCCGCGCTGCGCCGAGGCGCCGGCGACGTCCGGGTCGCTCCAGCCGAATTCGTAACGGCCGATGCCCTCGAGCTCGGGGTTGCGCTCATCGATGGTGGTCATGTGGTGACCTGCTCCTTCGTCTTGTCGGAGGTCGAGCTCTTCTCGGTGGTCGAGCCTGGCGAGACCACGTGAGTCATGTCGGGAATGCATGTGGTGCAGACACCGTCGCCGTGGGCGATGGTGGCCAGCCGCTGCACGTGGCTGCCGAGCACGCGGCCGATGGCCGCGGTCTCTGCCTCGCACAGCTGCGGGAACTCATGGGCGACGTGCGAGACCGGGCAGTGCTGCTGGCACAGCTGCTCTCCCACGGGCACGTCACGAACCGAGGCTGCGTAGCCCTCGTCGCTGAAGACCCGGGCCAGTACCTCGGCCGGGCTCAGCGCAGGCTCCTCGCGCTGCACGTCGTGGAACCTCTTCTCGACGAACGCCACCCGACGGTGCGCGAATTCCCGCACCGCCTGGTCCCCACCGGTCTCGGCGAGGAAGCGCAGCGCCTGCACGGCGAGGTCGTCGTACTGCTGGTCGAAGCCGTCCCGGCCCGCCTCGGTGAGCGCGAAGACCTTCGCAGGGCGACCACGCCCCCGCGAACCGAGGGTCCGCGGCTCCCGTGCCTCGACCGCGCCCTCGTCGAGCAGCTGGTCGAGGTGCCGGCGCACCGCGGCCGGGGTCAGGTCGAGACGCTCGGCGAGCGCCGCGGCCGTGGACGGACCGTCGACGAGGATCGACCGGACGACGCGCTGGCGCGTCGGCTGGTCCACTGCCCTGGCGGGCTGCTCCTCGAATTCCACAACATCAGTGTGCCGTTAATGGTCGGGGCCATTCAAGTAAGGGCAGCCTTACCGTGCCGACCAAAGGCCTTACCCCAAAAGGACCAGTGGCCATACCCCATATGGGCCATGGACTGTGTAATCCGTTGGGAGGTTCTGGTTCACTCATTTCTGGGTACGTGTCCTGACAGCCGGCAATCCCCCTCCGGCGTCCACCGAAAGGTCTCCATGCAGCTGCTGCGCACCCTTCTGCACTCTCGGATCGTCCTGGTCCTCGGTGTGGTGGTCAGCATCCTGGTCCCCGCCCTCACCCTGCCGAACCTCCCCGCGGTCAGCCCGTGGCCCGTCGTCCTGGGCCTGCTGCCGTGGGTGGTGGGCAAGTACCTCCTCTGCCCGCTGCGCTGGCGCGCGCTGACCGACGCGGACCTCGGCCGGCGTTGGTACCTGCGCGCGTACGCCGAGTCCGAGCTCCTCGGCCTGATGACCCCCGGTCACGTCGGCGCCGACGTGTGGCGCCTCCACCGCCTGACCCGGACCGGCCTGGGCCGCGGCGACGCGCTCATGAGTGTCGGGGCCGACCGCCTGGTGGGAGCACTGGGCCTGTGCGTCTTCATCTGCTTCGCCGGTGCCGCCCTGCCGACCAGCATGATCCTGGTGGCCGTGGGCGTCGCCGCCGCCGCGGTCCTGGCCGTGCTGGTGGTGCGCCGCATCAAGCCGGACCTGCTCCCCCGCCGCCCGCTGCCCCCGCCGCGCCAGCTGGCCCACGGCCTGGTCCTGTCGGCCGGCTACCAGCTCTCCATCGCCGCTCTCCTGCTCGGCACCCTGGCCGCGACCGGCAACGAGCTCTCCCCGCTGGCGCTGCTCGGGGCGTTCGGCGCCAGCCAGATTGCCGGCGCGGTCCCCGGCCCCAACGGCGCGAGCCCCCGGGACGGGGCGCTCGTCGCCGCGCTCGCCGCCCTGGGCGTGCCGTGGACGGCCGCCGCCGCCGCCGTCGCGGTCAAGGCCGCCGTCGCCTGGCTGCCCGCCCTGGCCCTCGGCGGCGCCAGCCTGTACCTGACCCGCCGCGCCGCCCGCCACGCCGCACGCCACGCAGGCCCGGGGGTCCCGGCCGCCGCCTGACCACCGGGCAGTTCTTCCCGCACCTCGGGACCTTCGCCCATCACCCGTCGCGCCCTGCACCCACAGGATGGAGGGACGAGCGTGCCGGCGAGGGTGCCCAGGGGAGCTGCATGGATGTGTCCCGGGTGAGTGCGGTGCGCCGCTCACGGTTCTCCTGGATCCTCGGCCAGGCGGCACTGGTCGCGCTCGGGGTGTTCGTCTACTTCAGGATCCGCGGGCTGACCGACGCCGCGCGCGACGTGGCGCTGGAGCACTCCCGGGAGATCGTGACCTTCGAGAAGGCCACCGGGCTCCACTTCGAGTCGGCGTTCCAGCGCCCCGTGGAGGCCTCCGAGGCGGTGGAGACCGTCGCCAACTGGATCTACATCTGGGGCCACTGGCCGGTCATCATCGTGACCATGGTCTGGCTCGCGTGGCGCCACCGTCCCGAGTTCCTCCGCCTGCGGGACGCGATGTTGGTCTCCGGCGCCCTCGGGATGGTGGTGTTCGTGACCTATCCGGTGGCACCGCCACGACTCGCCAACCTCGGGCTGGTCGACACCGTGACCGAGAGCTCGCGTGCCTACCGGTGGCTGCAGCCACCCGCGTTCGTCAACCAGTACGCCGCCCTGCCGAGCCTGCACGCGGGCTGGGACCTGCTGGTCGGCATCGCCATCTACACCGCCGCGACGTCCCTCACGCTGAGGATCATCGGCTGCCTGATGCCGGTACTGATGGCCGGCGCCGTGATCGCGACGGCGAACCACTACGTCGTCGACGTCCTCGCCGGCATCGCCCTGGTCCTCGTCGGTCACGTCGTCGCCCTGGCCCTCGAGCGGCGGCGGGTCCGTGAGGGAAGGGAGCCACCATGACGCCGCTGGCCATCGCCCACCGCGCCGGCAACTCGCTGGCCGGGCTGCACGCGGCGAACGTGCTCGACGTCGACGTCATCGAGTGCGACGTGCACGAGCACCGGGGCCGGCTGGAGGTGCGGCACCTCAAGACCGCCGGGCCGCTGCCCTTCCTGTGGGACCGGTGGGAGCTGGCGTCGGCCTCGGCACCCCGGCTCGGGCTGCGGGAGCTGCTCGAGGCCGACCGCCACGGCACGACGTTCATGCTCGACCTCAAGGGCCGGCGCAGCACCACCGCCGGGTCGGTGGCGCAGCTGCTCCACGAGGTCGCCCGGAACCGGCCGGTGATGGTCTGCGGACGCTACTGGCCCTCGGTCGAGCTGGTGGGACAGCTGCCCTACGTCCGTACGGTGCTCTCGGCCCGGAACCGCGTCGAGCTCGCCCGGCTGCGCCGACGGGTCGCCGAGGAGCCCGCCGTCCACGGCGCGTCGGTCCACCTCTCGCTGCTCGACGAGCAGGTCGTGGCCGGCCTGCTCCGCCACGTCGAGGTCGTGATGACCTGGCCGGTCAACGACGAGTCCGCGCTGGAGACCGCGCTCGGCGTCGGAGCCAACGGGATCATCAGCGACGAGCCCGACGTGCTGACCGAGCTGATGGCACGACGGGCGTGATCCGCGACGTGCGCGGCTAGTCTCGACCCGGAGGGCCGCAGACCCGAGAAGGAGACGCCGATGCCGGGATCGCTGCTGGGGAACATCGTGCCGCGGGTCGAGGACCCGGACCTGGTCCGCGGGCTGAGCACCTTCGTCGACAACCAGCGGCTCGAGGGCACCGCCCACGCGGTCTTCGTCCGCAGCCCGTTCGCCCACGCCCGGGTGACCGGCATCGACACCGCCGAGGCGGAGAAGGCGCCCGGCGTGCTCGCCGTCCTCACCGGCGCCACCATCGGCGACCGGGCGGCCCCCGTCTTCGCGCAGGTCAACCCCGCCGTCACGCGGACCGCGCTGGCCACCGACCGGGTGAGGTTCGTCGGCGACCCGGTGGCCATGGTCGTGGCGGAGACCCGGGCCCAGGCGGTGGACGCCGCGGAGCTGGTGGACGTCGACTACGACGAGCTGCCCGTGGTCGCGGACATGGAGGCCGCCCTGGCCGACGGTGCGCCGCTGCAGTTCGAGGAGGTCGCGGGCAACATCGCGGCGAGCCGCGCGGACAGCGACGCGACCGACCCGTTCGCCGGCGCCGACCACGTGGTCCGGCTCCGGGTCGAGAACCAGCGCGTCGCCACCGCCCCCCTGGAGGGCCACGCGATCCTGGTCCAGCCCGGTGCCGAGGGGCTGACCGTCTGGGTGGCCACCCAGCAGCCGCACATGGCGCGGGACCTGATCGCTCGCTACACCGGCCTGGCGAAGGAGGACGTGCGGGTGATCGCGCCGCACGTGGGCGGGGCGTTCGGCGGCAAGGCCGGCATCGGCGCCGACCACGCCGCCGTGATCGCGGCGGCCCGCAGCCTGCGCTGCCCGGTGAAGTGGACGGAGACCCGCAGCGAGGCGATGCTCTCGATGCACGGGCGCGGACAGGTGCAGTACGCCGAGCTCGGGCTCACCGGCGAGGGCCGGATCGTCGGGCTGCGGGTCCGGGTCGTCGGCGACTGCGGCGCCTACGCCGGCTTCGGTGGCTCGCTCGCCCTCGGCCCGACGTACCTGATGATCCAGGGGCCGTACGCCGTGCCCGAGATCCGCTACGACGCCATCGCGGCCCTGACCAACACCGCTCCGGTCGGCGCCTTCCGTGGCGCCGGGCGGCCCGAGGCGGCCGCGCTCCTCGAGCGGCTGATCGACGTCGCCGCCGACGAGCTCGGGCTGGCCCCCGAGGAGATCCGGCGACGGAACCTGATCCCCCCGGACGCCTTCCCGTACGCCACGCGCACCGGGGTGACCTACGACGTCGCCGACTTCGACCTGCCGCTGCGGGAGGCGCTCCGGATCGCCGATGTCGACGGGGCCCGGGCCGAGCAGCAGCGCCGCCGGGAGGCCGGCGAGGTGCGCCTGCTCGGCGTCGGGATCGCGGTCTACGTCGAGATCACCGGCTTCGGCGGCTCGGAGTTCGGCGCGCTGCACGTCCACGCCGACGGCACCGCGACCGTGATGGCCGGCACGTCCGGCCACGGGCAGGGACATGCCACGTCGTTCTCGATGATCGTGGCTGATCGACTGGGGATCCCCCTGGAGGACATCGCCTTCGTGCAGTCCGACACGGCCCTGGTCCGCTCCGGCGGCGGCACCGGCGGGTCCCGGTCGCTCCAGATGGGCGGCAACGCCGTGGCCCAGGCCGCCGACGAGGTGCACGAGCGGGCCCTCGACGTCGCGGCCCGGATGCTCGAGGCAGACCGTGCCGACATCGTGCTCGAGGCCGGGGTCTTCTCGGTCCGTGGCGTCACCGGGACCGGGGTCCGGTGGCCGGAGCTCGCGGCCTGGGCCCACGAGCACGACGGCGGGCTGGGCTCGGACACCGACTTCACCCAGGACGGGGCGACCTTCCCGTTCGGCGCGCACGTCTCGATCGTCGAGGTGGACACCGAGACGGGCCTGGTCACCCCGCTTCGCCATGTCGCCGTCGACGACTGCGGCAGGGTGCTGAACCCGCTCGTGGTCGCCGGCCAGCAGCACGGCGGCGCCGTCCAGGGCATCTCCCAGGCACTGTGGGAGCAGTTCGTCTACGACGACTCCGGCACGCCGCTGACCTCGACGTTCGCCGACTACGCCATGCCCACCGCCGCCGACACGATCGCCCTCGAGGTGTTCAACACCGAGACGCCGACCCCCCTCAACCCGCTCGGCGCCAAGGGCATCGGCGAGTCCGCCACGATCGGCTCGACCCCCGCCGTGCAGAACGCCGTCGTCGACGCGCTGAGCCACCTCGGGGTCCGCCACGTCGACATGCCCTGCACGCCCGAGCGGGTGTGGAGGGTGCTCCGCGACGCCGCATCGGGCACCGAGCAGGAGCTGTGGCGCGAACCACCGGCCGCCTTCGCCCGGCTCCCTCGGGGCGACGACGCGGGGACGCCGGACGCGGTGGAGATCTGAGGCCGTGGACCGGTTGAGACCCAGGCCACACCAGCAGCGGGGCGGTCCGCCCGCGACCGGGCCGGTACGGGGTCGCTCCCTAGACTGACGCCGTGTCGAACCCCTCTGCCGCCGACCCGGCCGTCGCCGTCGACGGCCTGGTGATGAGGTACGGCGAGAAGGTCGCCGTCGACGGGCTCTCGCTGACCGTGGAGCGGCAGACCATCACCGCCGTGCTCGGCCCGAACGGTGCGGGCAAGACGACGACCCTGGAGACCTGCGAGGGATACCGCGCGCCGCAGCAGGGCACCGTCCGGGTCCTCGGCCTGGACCCGGTCCGCGACCGGGCCGACCTGCTGCCCCGGATCGGCGTGATGCTCCAGGGCGGCGGCGCCTGGAGCGGCGTGCGGGCGATGGAGATGCTGCGGCACGTGGCGCGCCTGCACGCGAACCCGCTCGACACCGACCTCCTCGCCGAGCGGCTCGGGCTCGGGGACTGCGGGCGCACGCCGTACCGGCGGCTCTCCGGCGGCCAGCAGCAGCGCCTGGGCCTCGCGATGGCCGTGGTGGGGCGGCCCGAGATCGTCTTCGTCGACGAGCCGACCGCGGGCATGGACCCACAGGCCCGCCGGGCCACCTGGGAGCTCCTCGAGGAGCTGCGCCGCGACGGGGTGACCGTCGTGCTGACCACGCACTACATGGACGAGGCCGAGCGGCTCGCGGACCGGATCCACATCATCGACCACGGCGTGCTCATCGCGTCCGGGACACCGCTGGAGCTCACCCGCGGCGGGACCGACACGCGCACGGCCACCATCCGACTGGTCGTGAGCCGCCCGTTCCCGCCCGGCTCCCCCGAGTCGCTGCGCGCGACCCTCGGCACGGACGCCGAGGTGACCCTGCTGGACGAGCTCAGCCTGTTGCTCAGTGGGCCGGCCGACGCCTCGACGCTGGCCAAGGTCTCGGGCTGGTGCGAGGCCAACGGCGTGCTGCCGGAGTCACTGAGCCTGGGCCAGCGCAACCTCGAGGACGTCTTCCTGGAGCTGACCGGACGGGAGCTGACCCCATGAGCGCCGACCCCATGAGCCTCGGCGAGCCGGGCAGCTTCAGCCCGATGCCGGGCGCCGCCCCGTTCCCCCGCATGGTGGCCGCCCAGGCGCGCATGGAAGCACGGCTGATGCTGCGCAACGGCGAGCAGCTGCTGCTCGCCGTCGTGATCCCGGTGATCGTGCTCATCGGCGGGGTCGAGGGCGCCCACCGGATGGGCATCACCTTCGCCCACCCCGCTGTCGACGTGTTCACCCCCGGCGTCCTGGCACTGGCGGTGATGTCGACGGCGTTCACGTCCCTGGCGATCGCCACCGGCTTCGAGCGACGCTACGGAGTGATCAAGCGGCTGGGCTCCTCCCCGCTCCCCCGCTCCGGGCTCCTCGCCGGCAAGATCGGCGGCCTCCTGGCCATCGAGGTCCTGCAGGTGCTCGTGATCTCCCTGGTCGCACTCGCCCTGGGGTGGGACCCCGACCCGGGCCTGCTCGGAGCCGCTCTCGCGATCGTGCTCGGCACCGCGGCCTTCGCCGCGCTCGGCCTCTTCGTCGCGGGCGTGCTGCGGGCCGAGGCCACGCTCGCGGCGGCCAACCTCGTCTACCTGCTGCTGATGGCCGGAGGCGCGGTCGTGCTGCCGGCCTCGGCGTACGGCGCCTTCGGCGCGGTCGTGCGCTGGCTCCCGTCCGGGGCGCTGGGGGACGCGATGCGCCATGCCCTCATCGACGGACGCACAGACTGGCTGGCACTCACCGTGCTGCTGGCCTGGGCCGCGCTCGGCACCTTCCTGACTGCGAGGACCTTCACGTGGGAGTGACCGACACGACGCTCCGGGCACTGCCCCGCACGGACCGCTGGCTGCGGCCGCTCGGTTGGGCCACGCTGGTCGCCAACTGCGTGCTGGTGGTCACCGGCGGCGCGGTGCGCCTCACCGGCTCCGGGCTGGGCTGCCCCACGTGGCCGCGCTGCAACGGGAGGTCGTTCACGCCCCACGGTGCGTACGACGTCCACGCGGCCATCGAGTTCGGCAACCGCATGCTGACCTTCGCACTCGTCGCGATCGCGGTGGCGACGTTCGTGGCCGCCTGGCAGAGCGGTCGTCGCGACCTGCGTCGGCTGGCGCTGGTGCTGGCCCTGGGGATCCCCGCCCAGGCGGTGATCGGGGGCATCACGGTGCTCACCGACCTCAACCCGTGGATCGTCTCGTTCCACCTGCTGTGCTCGCTGGCGATCATCGGCGTCTCGGTCCTGTTCCTCCAGCGCCTCGACCACCCAGCGCCGCCCGCGGTTGCCGGCGGTCCCGTCACCGGGCTGGCGTGGGCGACCTTCGCCGCCGCCTGGGTGGTGCTCTACCTCGGCACCGTCGTCACCGGGTCGGGCCCGCACGCGGGCGACGCGGACGCTCCGCGCAACGGGCTCGACCCGCTCCAGCTGAGCCAGCTGCACGCCGACGTGGTGTTCCTGTTCGTGGGCCTGACCCTGGGCCTGCTCTTCGCCTTGCTGGCGACCGGCGCCGCCCCGCTGGCCCGGCGCGCCGTCCTGGTGCTGCTGGCCCTCGAGGTGGCCCAGGGCGCGATCGGCTTCGTGCAGTACTTCACCGACCTGCCCATCGTGCTGGTCGGGCTCCACATGCTCGGCGCCGCCCTGATCTCGGCGGCCGCGACCTGGGTGCTCCTCCAGGTGCGCGAGCCGGCCTGACCCGGAGGCCGGGCCCTGTCCCGCGGCCCGGTCACGAGGGAGCGTCCCCGGAGAAGAAGAATGACGGCGGTCGCCTGCACCCCCGTGGACAGGATCGACCGCCGTCACAAGTGGAGACGCGACGGGCCGGCGTTTGGTTGCCTGCCTCCCGGAAGTTTTTCGGGACGGACCGGTCAGCGGCTCAGCAGGGGGTCCAGCGCGACCGCGACGAACAGCAGCGACAGGTAGAGGTTGCTGGAGTGGAACAGCCGCATCGGCTGGATGCTGCTCAGGTCCTCGGTGCCCCTGGTGCGGCCCCACATCCGGTGCGCCTCGACCAGGAAGACCGCTCCCAGCACCGTGGCCGCGGCCGGGTAGAACGGGCCGGTCCCGGCGACCGGCCAGAGCAGCAGCGACGTCGCCACCATGACCCAGCTGTAGACGACGATCTGCCGGCCCACCACGTGGGCGGGGGCGACGACGGGGAGCATCGGCACGTCGACGTTGGCGTAGTCCTCGCGGTAGCGCAGCGCCAGCGCCCACGTGTGCGGCGGCGTCCAGAAGAACACCACGGCGAACAGCACGACCGGCACCCACGAGAGCTCGCCGGTGACCGCGGTCCACCCGATCAGCGCCGGGAAGCAGCCGGCCAGCCCACCCCAGACGATGTTCTGGGTGGTGCGGCGCTTGAGGACCATGGTGTAGCCGAAGACGTAGAACGCGTTGGCGAGCACCGAGAGCGTGGCCGAGAGCGGGTTGACCCACACCGCCAGGATCACGGTGGACAGCACCCCGAGCACGGCACCGAAGACCAACGCCGAGCGCGCGGACACGATGTGCCTCGGCAGTGCCCGCCTGCGGGTGCGCCGCATCTGCTCGTCGATGTCGCGGTCGTAGACGCAGTTGAACACCGACGCCGACCCGGCCGAGAAGGTGCCGCCGAGCACCGTGGCCACGACCAGGCCGAGCGGCGGGATGCCGCGGGCGGCGAAGAACATCACCGGGACGGTGGTCAGCAGCAACAGCTCGATGACGCGAGGCTTGGTGAGGCCGACGTACGCCGCGACCACGTCCCTCGCCGTCGCCGGGGCCACGTCCTGCGCAGGGGCAGCAGAGGTCGACTGGCCGACGTAGGTCACGGGGATCCTCAGGTGGGGCGGGTCACCATCAGCGGGTGCTTGCTGGGTTCGATCGTATCGCGCCGGATGAGTAGGCTCGGCCCTGCCTGAGTACCCACGCCTGTGACGTTCGCCCCTCCGGGGTGTCCGCGGGCGAGTGATCCGAGAGGAATCCCGTGAGCAGAGCCGCTGAGCTGGACTGGACCGACGTCGACCAGAAGGCGGTGGACACGATCCGGGCGCTGGCCATGGACGCGGTCCAGAAGGTCGGCAACGGCCATCCGGGCACCGCGATGAGCCTGGCGCCCGCGGCGTACCTGCTCTTCCAGAAGGTGATGCGACACAACCCGGCCGACCCGGGCTGGCCGGGTCGCGACCGCTTCGTGCTCTCCGCCGGCCACAGCTCGATCACCCTCTACCTGCAGCTGTTCCTGGGCGGCTGGGGCCTGGAGATCGAGGACATCAAGTCGCTGCGGACCTGGGGCAGCAAGACCCCCGGGCACCCGGAGTTCGGCCACACCGCCGGCGTCGAGACCACGACCGGCCCGCTCGGCCAGGGCGTGGCCAACGCGGTGGGCATGGCGATGGCCGCCCGGCGCGAGCGGGGCCTGCTCGACCCGGACGCCGCCGAGGGCGCGTCGCCGTTCGACCACCACATCTACGCGATCTGCAGCGACGGCGACCTCGAGGAGGGCGTCAGCGGCGAGGCCTCCTCGATCGCCGGCACCCAGGAGCTCGGCAACCTGACGGTGATCTACGACGCCAACCGGATCTCGATCGAGGGTGACACCGACGTCGCGTTCACCGAGGACGTCGCCAAGCGGTACGAGGCCTACGGCTGGCACGTGCAGACCGTCGACTGGACCCACGACGGGACCGGCTACACCGAGGACGTGCCGGCGCTGTACGCCGCGATCCGGGCGGCCGAGGAGGTGACCGACCGGCCCAGCTTCATCGTGCTGCGCACGGTCATCGCCTGGCCCGCGCCGCACGCGCAGGGCACCGGTGCCTCGCACGGCTCGGCGCTCGGGGAGGACGAGGTCGCCGCGACCAAGGAGGTCCTGGGCCTCGATCCCACGCGTCACTTCGACGTGCCCGACGACGTGTTCGCCCACACCCGGTCGCTGGTCGAGCGGGGCCAGCAGTGGCAGGCCGAGTGGGACAAGCACTTCGAGCGGTGGACCACCAAGAAGGCCGCCGACCTCGAGCTCTGGCAGCGGCTCCAGACCCGCGCGCTGCCCGAGGGCATCGCCAAGGTGCTGCCCACCTTCCCGGCGGACGAGAAGGGCGTGGCCACGCGGAAGGCCTCCGGCGCGGTGATCAACGCGGTCGCCGAGATCATGCCGGAGCTGTGGGGTGGCTCGGCCGACCTCGCGGAGTCCAACAACACCACCATCAAGGGCGCGAAGTCCTTCATCCCGAAGAGCCGGTCCACCGACGAGTGGCAGGGCGACCCGTACACCGGCCGCGTGCTCCACTTCGGCATCCGTGAGCACGCCATGGGCGCGATCATGAACGGGATCACGCTGCACGGTGGCACCCGCGTCTTCGGCGGCACCTTCCTCACCTTCTCCGACTACATGCGCGGCGCGGTCCGGCTGGCGGCCCTGATGGGCCTGCCCGTGACGTACGTGTGGACGCACGACTCGATCGGCCTCGGCGAGGACGGCCCGACGCACCAGCCCATCGAGCACCTCGCGGCCCTGCGTGCGATCCCCGGCCTCGACGTCGTCCGCCCCGCGGACGCCAACGAGGTCGCCGCCGCGTGGCATGCAGTCCTCGAGCACACCGACCGTCCCGCCGGCATCGCGCTCACCCGCCAGAACGTCCCCGTCTTCCCGCGCGGCGAGGAGGGTTACGCCGACACCTCGGACGTGCACCGCGGCGGCTACGTGCTGCTCGACACCCCGTCCGACATGGGCGGCGGCCTGCCGGACGTCGTGCTGATCGGCACCGGCTCGGAGGTCCAGGTCGCCGTCGCCGCCCGCGAGCTGCTCGCGGCCGACGGCATCCGCGCCCGGGTGGTGTCCATGCCGTGCCGGGAGTGGTTCGACGAGCAGGACGAGGCCTACCGTGAGACGGTCATCCCGCCGACCGTGAAGGCGCGGGTCTCGGTCGAGGCCGGCGTCGCCCAGGGGTGGCGCGAGATCGTCGGTGACCACGGCCGGATCGTGTCGATCGAGACCTACGGCGCCTCCGCCGACTACGCACGGATCTACCAGGAGTACGGCATCACCGGCGAGGCCGTCGCCGATGCGGCCCGCGACAGCATCCGGGTCGTCAGCGGATGACCCACCCCGGCGGTCGCAGGCTTGCTGCCCACCTCCGCCGGGTACCCGAGCACCACAGACCACTGAACTCCGGGAGGACACGATGAGTGACCGTTTGAAGGCTCTCTCCGACGCAGGGGTGTCGATCTGGCTCGACGACCTCTCGCGGGAGCGGATCGAGACCGGCAACCTCGCCGACCTGGTGAAGAACCGGTCCGTGGTCGGCGTGACCACGAACCCGACCATCTTCGCCGCCGCGATCGCCGACGGCGAGCGGTACGACGACCAGGTCCGCCGACTGGTCGAGCAGGACGAGGCCGTCGACCGGGTGGTCTTCGAGCTGACCACCGAGGACGTCCGCAACGCCTGCGACATCATGGCGCCGGTCCACGAGGAGCACCCCGCCGACGGCCGGGTCTCCATCGAGGTGGAGCCCGACCTGGCCAACGACACCGAGGGCACCATCGCCTCGGCCCGGGCGCTGTGGAGCGCGGTCGGCCGGCCGAACGCCTTGATCAAGATCCCCGCCACCAAGGAGGGCCTGCCGGCCATCACCGCGGCGATCGCCGAGGGCATCAGCGTCAACGTCACCCTGATCTTCGGCCTGCAGCGCTACCGGGAGGTCATGGACGCCTACCTCACCGGCCTCGAGCAGGCCCGGGACGCCGGTCTCGACCTCGGCCGCATCCACTCGGTCGCCTCCTTCTTCGTGTCCCGCGTGGACAGCGAGGTCGACAAGCGCCTCGAGGCGATCGGCACCGACGAGGCCAGGGCCCTCGAGGGCAAGGCCGCCGTCGCGAACGCACGGCTCGCCTACGCGGCGTTCGAGGAGGTCGTCGCGTCCGACCGCTGGCGGGTGCTGGCCGAGGCGGGCGCCAACCCGCAGCGGCCGCTGTGGGCCTCCACCGGGGTGAAGAACGAGGCCTACTCCGACACGCTGTACGTGACCGAGCTCGTCGTCCCCGACACCGTGAACACGATGCCGGAGAAGACCATGGAGGCCTTCGCCGACCACGGCGAGCTCCGCGGCGACGCCGTCACCGGGACCGCACCCGAGGCCCAGGAGGTCTTCGACCGCCTCGCCGCGGTCGGGATCGACTTCGAGGACGTGCTGGTCGTGCTGGAGCACGAGGGCGTCGACAAGTTCAAGAAGTCCTGGCACGAGCTGGTCGAGACCGTGACCGGCCAGATGGAGAAGGCAGGACAGGGCCAGGCATGAGCGGGACGGCTTGGAACACCGTCAACGGCGAGGGGACCGGGGCGGCGTTCGAGCTGTTCTTCGGCTACCCCGACGAGCAGGCCTTCGCCGGCACCGTCGACCGGCTGGTGACCGACGGGGTCGCCAGCGGCATCGCGGCCCAGGACCCCACGCTGTGGGGTCCCGACGCCGAGGACGAGTCCGGCAAGCGGCTCGGCTGGGTCTCCCTGTCCGAGACCTCGCGGACGCTCGTCCCCGACATCGCCACGCTCGCGGTCGAGCTGCGTGAGCGCGGCATGACCAGGGTCGTGCTGTGCGGCATGGGCGGCTCGTCGCTCGCCCCCGAGGTGATCTGCGCGGCGGACGGCGTGGAGCTCGACGTGCTCGACTCCTCCGACCCGGACTTCGTGCGCACCGCGCTCGAGGACCGCCTCGACGAGACCGTCGTCGTGGTCTCCAGCAAGTCCGGCGGCACCGTCGAGACCGACAGCCAGAAGCGCGCCTTCGAGAAGGCCTTCACGGATGCGGGGATCGAGCCGACAGAGCGGATCGTGGTGGTCACCGATCCCGGCTCGCCGCTGGAGAAGTCGGCACGCGAGACCGGCTACCGGGTCTTCCTGGCCGACCCGCAGGTGGGCGGTCGCTACTCCGCCCTGACCGCCTTCGGCCTCGTGCCGAGCGGGCTGGCCGGCGCGGACATCGAGACCCTCCTCGAGGAGGCCGAGGCGATCCGACCGGCGCTGGAGGCCGACTCCGTCGACAACCCGGGCCTCCGGCTGGGTGCCCTGCTCGGGGCCGCCAACCGGGCCGGGGCGGACAAGCTGGTCCTCGCCAACGCCGGATCCCGGTTCGCCGGGCTCGGCGACTGGGCCGAGCAGCTGGTGGCGGAGTCCACGGGCAAGGACGGCCAGGGCATCCTGCCCGTCGTCGTCGACGCCCTGGACTCCCCGAACTTCTCCCCCAGCACCCCGGACGAGGTGCTCGCCACGTTCGGCCCGGACTTCGTGTTCGACAGGGTCCGCCCAGCCTCCGGGTGGGGCGTGTCGGTCGACGCGCCGCTGGGCGCGCAGCTGCTGCTCTGGGAGTACGCCACCGCCGTGGCCGGCCGGGTCATCGGCATCAACCCCTTCGACCAGCCGGACGTCGAGAGCGCCAAGGCCGCCGCCCGGGAGATGCTCGATGGTGGGGGCTCCTCCCCCACCCCGGTGTTCGTCGAGGGCCCGGTCACGGTCTACGCCACGGAGGGCTGGCTCCCCGAGGGCACGGCCACCGTGGCCGACGCGGTGACCGCGCTGCTCGGCGTACTCGACGGCGAGCAGGGCTACCTGTCGGTGCAGGCCTACCTGGACCGGCACCGCGACGCCGCGCTCGCCTCGGTCCGCGACACCCTCGCGGTGCGCACCGGCCGCCCGGTGACCTTCGGCTGGGGGCCCCGTTTCCTGCACTCGACCGGGCAGTACCACAAGGGCGGGCCGGCCACCGGCGCCTACCTCCAGGTCACCGGACAGCCCGAGGCCGACCTGGCCGTGCCGGACCGGCCGTTCACCTTCCAGGAGTTCCTCACCGCGCAGGCCGTCGGTGACGGCCAGGTGCTGGCCCGGAAGGGCCGGCCGGTGCTGAGGCTGCACGTCAGCAGCCCTGCCGACCTCGACGTCGTACGAGAGGCGCTCGCGTGACCTACACCAACCCGCTGCGCGATCCCGAGGACCGCCGCCTGCCCCGTATCGCCGGCCCCTGCGGGCTGGTGCTCTTCGGTGTCACCGGCGACCTGTCGCGCAAGAAGGTGATGCCGGCGATCTACGACCTGGCGAACCGGGGGCTGCTGCCGCCCGGCTTCAGCCTGGTCGGCTTCGCACGGCGCGACTGGGCCGACCAGGACTTCGCCCAGATCGTCCACGACTCGGTCAAGGCCCACGCGCGCACCGAGTTCCGCGAGGAGGTCTGGCAGCAGCTCGCCGAGGGCATCCGCTTCGTGCAGGGCGACTTCGACGACGACGCCGCCTTCGACCGGCTCCGCCGCACGATCGAGGAGCTGGACGAGGTCCGGGGCACCGGCGGCAACCACGCCTTCTACCTGGCGATCCCCCCGGGCTTCTTCGGCACCGTCGTGGGCCAGCTGAAGGAGCACGGCCTGGCCGAGGAGCACGACGGCTCGTGGCGCCGCGTGGTCGTGGAGAAGCCCTTCGGCCACGACCTGGAGTCCGCCCGGGAGCTCAACAGCGTCCTGGACGCGGTGTTCCCGTCGGGCTCGATCTTCCGGATCGACCACTACCTCGGCAAGGAGACGGTCCAGAACATCCTGGCGATGCGCTTCGCCAACGAGCTGTTCGAGCCCATCTGGAACGCCAACTACGTCGACCACGTGCAGATCACCATGGCCGAGGACATCGGCATCGGCGGGCGAGCGGGCTACTACGACGGCATCGGTGCCGCCCGCGACGTGATCCAGAACCACCTCCTCCAGCTGATGTCGCTGGTGGCGATGGAGGAACCGACGTCCTTCGACGCCGAGAGCCTGCGCGTCGAGAAGCAGAAGGTGCTCTCCAGCATCGTGCTGCCGCACCGCCTGGACCTCACCACGGCCCGCGGGCAGTACGCCCCGGGCTGGGCGGGCGGAGAGAAGGTCGCCGGGTTCCTCGACGAGGACGGCATCAAGAAGTCCTCCACCACCGAGACGTTCGCCGCCGTCACGCTGCACGTCGACACGCGCCGGTGGGCCGGGGTGCCGTTCTACCTGCGCACCGGAAAGCGGCTCGGCCGCCGGGTCACCGAAGTGGCGATCGTCTTCAAGCGGGCCCCGCACCTGCCGTTCACCCAGACCGCGACCGAGGAGCTGACCCAGAACGCGCTGGTGATCCGGGTCCAGCCCGACGAGGGCATGACCATCAGGTTCGGCTCGAAGGTCCCCGGGACGGCCATGGAGATCCGCGACGTCAACATGGACTTCGCCTACGGCGGCTCGTTCGTGGAGTCCAGCCCGGAGGCCTACGAGCGCCTCATCCTCGACGTCCTGCTCGGCGACCCGCCGCTCTTCCCACGCCACGAGGAGGTCGAGCTGTCCTGGAAGATCCTGGACCCGATCCTCGAGCACTGGGCCAGGAAGGGGAAGCCGGAGGCCTATGCCTCCGGCACGTGGGGCCCGGAGTCCGCGGACAAGATGCTGGCCCGTGACGGACGCGTGTGGAGGCGACCTTGATAGAGCTGACCGACACCAACTCCTCCGCGATCGCCGCGGAGTTCGTGCGGGCCCGGACCCGCGCAGGCAGTCCCGCGATGGGCATGGTGATGACCCTCATCATCGTGGTCGACGAGGAGGAGTCCGAGGACGCCATGCTCGCGGCCCGGAAGGCCTCGCACGAGCACCCCGCGCGCGTCCTCGGCGTGGTCCTCGGCGACGCCCGCGGCGCCGCCCAGGTCAATGCCCAGGTCGGGACCGGCGCCGGCTGGACCGGCGAGACCGCGGTGATCCGGCTCAAGGGCGAGGTCGTCAAGCACCCGGAGTCGGTGGTGCTCCCGCTGCTGCTGCCCGACTCCCCGGTCGCCATCTGGTGGCCGTGCCACCCGCCGTCGGACCCCGCCGCCGACCCCCTCGGCGCCCTCGCCCGGCGCCGGATCACGGACGCGGCAGCAGCGAAGCGAGGGCGCGCGCAGGCGATCCACCAGCAGTGCGCGGCGTACGCCAAGGGAAACACGGATCTCGCGTGGACCCGCCTCACGCCGTGGCGCGCGCTGCTCGCGGCCGCACTCGACCAGCACCCGCTCAAGGTGACCGCGGCCTCGATCAGCGCGGAGAGGATCAGCCCCAGTGCGGACCTGCTCGACGCGTGGCTCCGCGATCGCCTCAAGGTCGACGTCGCGCGGTCGTCGTCCGACGGTCCCGGCATCACCGAGGTGGTGCTCGAGACCCGGGAGGGGCCGATCCGGATCGCCCGGCCCGACGGCAGGCTGGCGACGTTCACCTCCCCGAATCGGCCGGACCGTCCGATCGCACTGAAGCGGCGCGACCTCCCGGAGCTCCTCGCCGAGGAGCTGCGCCGGCTCGACGAGGACGACGTGTACGCCGCAACGGCGCGGCGGCTGGTGAAGATGAAGGTGCGCTCATGACCAGTCCCCGGATCGAGGTCCACGAGGACGCCGCGGCCCTGGCGACATCGGTGGCGGGCGAGCTGCTCAGCCGGCTCGCCGACGCCCAGGCGACCGGGCACGTGCCGCAGATCGCGCTGACCGGCGGAACCATCGCCGACGCAGTGCACCGCGAGGTCGCCCGTCGCACCCGCGACTCCGAGGTCGACTGGTCGCGGGTCGTGGTGTGGTGGGGCGACGAGCGGTTCGTCGCCCCCGGCGACCCCGAGCGCAACGCCGGGCAGGCGCGTCAGGCCTTCCTCGACGCCGTCGGTGTCGACCCCGCCAACGTCCACGAGATGCCGTCCACGGCCGACGCGGCCACGGTCGACGAGGCTGCCGCGTCGTACTCCGACGCGGTCCGCGAGCACGGGAGCGGCGAGTTCGAGGTGGTGATGCTCGGCGTCGGTCCCGACGGCCACGTCGCGTCGCTGTTCCCGGGCAGCCCGGCGCTCGACGTCCACGACCGGATCGCCGTCGGGGTGACCGACTCCCCCAAGCCGCCGCCGCAGCGCGTGAGCCTGACGTTCCCGGCCCTGAACCGCGCCCGCTCGGTGTGGTTCCTGGTGAGCGGGGACGCCAAGGCCCCTGCGGTCGCCCGCGCCGTCGGCGGCGCCGACCGCCACGAGGTCCCGGCCGCCGGCGTCAGCGGCCAGGAGGAGACCATCTGGTTCCTCGACCGCGCCTCCGCCTCCGCCCTCTGACCGACCGGGCACTTCCCGGCACTCCCACCCCGCCGAGCGGGCACTTCTCGGCAGTGTCGGGCCGGTGAGCGGGCGCTTCTCGGCAGTGTCGGGTTGGTGAGTGGGCACTCGGGGGAACTACTGCCCCGGGCGGTACGCCGACTCCGGCACCCAGAGTCCGAACCTGCTGCGGGCCAGCCTGGCGCTGTTCTGCAGGCGCGGAGCCGGATCGGCATGCTGGCCATAGACGTGCTCCTGCTCGAACGCCGCGACCACCCAGCGCCGCTGCTCATCGAGCCACGACCGGCGACGCCGGTCGTGCTCACGCTGGTCGTCGCCGGCGTGGAAGCGCTGCCCGTCGTACTCGGCGGCGAAGCGGATGTCGGGCAGCGCGATGTCCAGCCGGTACCGGGCGACCCCGTCGTCGTCGCACACCCACCACTGGAGCTCGGGCCGCGGCAGCCCGGCGTCGTACCAGTGGAGGCGCAGCGCTGACTCCCCCGGAGACTCGGAACGGCCGTCCGCCAGGGGCGCGAGCCATCGCAGCTGCACGACTCCGCGCTCCCCGCGGAAGCGCTCCACGGACAGCAGGATGAGATCGTGCGGCACCCCGATCCGCAGGAACCCGTCAAGAGCCGCCAATGCGTCGAACCGCCACAGGCTCCTGCCCAGATCGAGGGCCGTGCGCAGCGGAGTGGTCACTCGCACCCCCCGCACCGACGTGATGTCGTCCTCCGCAAGCTCGCGAATCCCGCTCGCGATCCCGGGCCGGCGCAGCCGGGAGCCCGTGCGCCCGAACACGCACAGCGGGGGCGGCTCGTGGACCGCCGAGCGGGGCAAGACGTCGACGCCGTGCAGCCAGGCGGCCGTGCGGTCGGTCACCACCGCGGTCTCGGGAACCACGAGGCGAAGTGCAGCGGCGCGCAGCTCCACGGAGTCGACGACCTGCGCCGCGACGTAGGTGCCTCGCAGGACCGTTCGGATCAGCGCACGGTCGACCAGGAGCCGGAGGAACCAGCGCGAAACCCCGAGGTTGACTGCCTGCTCAGCTGTGAAGGGACGGTCGAGCGGTAGCGGACACCGATCGTCGAGCAGGGTGAGGTCGGGCGGCAGCCAGGAGGGTGGGCGGTTCATGCCCGGCAGCATGCCTCGCCGAGGCCGATCGTCGCCGAGACTGTCCACAGGCCCGTGCGCACTGCCCGGTCAGGGCGTTGAGACTTCCCCCAAGTGCCCGGTCGACGCGCTCAGAGTGCCTGCAAGTGCCCGGTCAGCGCGTGGTTCGGCTCAGAAGATGATGTCCCCGGACTTGCGGCGGGTGCGGAGCAGCTGGATGGCCTCGTCGAGGATGTCGGCCGCCTCCTGGTCGGAGCGGCGCTCCTTCACGTAGGCCAGGTGGGTCTTGTAGGGCTCGATCTTGGGAGCCGGGGGCGCGTTCTCGGCGTCCCGCCCGGCGGGCAGCCCGCACTTCGGGCAGTCCCACGAGTCCGGCACCTGGGCCTCGACCGAGAACGTCACCACCGAGTGGTGCTCGTGCGAGCAGAAGTAGGCGACGGCCTGGCGCGGCGCAGCCTCGCCCCGCTCCGCCTCACCCATCGGGCCGGCCCCCACCCGGCTACCGCGAATAGCGTTTCCTCCACCAGCCACGGAAGGTTCCCTTTCTCAGTTCTGGTAGGCCAGGAGCAGGCCCAGGGCAATCACACAGGCAAACCAGATGACGCCGATGCCGACCGTCAGGCGGTCGAGGTTGCGCTCGGCCACCGAGGAGCCGCCGAGCGAGCTGGAGACGCCGCCGCCGAACATGTCCGAGAGCCCGCCACCGCGACCCTTGTGGAGCAGGACCAGGAGGATCATCAGGGCGCTCGCAGCGATGAGCACGATGGTGAAGAGGAGAGTCACAGTCGTAAAGCCTACGTCACGTCCCGGCGGTCAGAGGACCGGCATGTCGTAGAAGCGGCAGATGCCGCCGAACTCGTCGACCTGCAGGCTCGCGCCGCCGACCAGGCAGCCGTCGACGTCGTCCTTGGCCATGATCCCGGCGACGTTCGCGGCCTTGACCGAGCCGCCGTACAGGATGCGTACGCCGTCCGCCGCGGCGTCGCCGTGCACCTCCCGGATCCGCCCGCGGATCGCCGCGCAGACCTCCTGCGCGTCATCCGGGGTGGCGACCTCGCCGGTCCCGATGGCCCACACCGGCTCGTAGGCCACGACCAGCTCCGCGACCTGCTCGGCGCTGAACCCGGCCAGCGACCCGTCGACCTGGGCGAGCGTGTGGGGCACGTGCTCCCCCGCCTGGCGGACCTCGAGGCCCTCGCCGACGCACACGATCGGGGTCATCCCCGCCGCGAGCGCCTTGTGCGCCTTGGCGTTGACGAGCTCGTCGGTCTCGGCGTGGTACTCGCGACGCTCGGAGTGGCCCACCACGACGTAGCTGCAGCCGAGCTTGGCGAGCATGCCGGCCGAGATCTCACCCGTGTAGGCGCCGGAGTCGTGGGTGGAGACGTCCTGGGCGGCGTACTTCACCGACAGGCGGTCCCCGTCCACCAGCGTCTGCACGGAGCGCAGGTCGGTGAAGGGCGGGACCACCACCACCTCGACCCGGCCGAAGTCGTGCTTCTTGTCCGCCAGCGTCCACGCCAGCTTCTGGACCAGCACCACCGCTTCCTGGTGGTTGAGGTTCATCTTCCAGTTCCCCGCCATCAGCGGGGTGCGCTTTGCCACGCCAGTGGTTCCTTTCGGGGTGCGTCGACAGGCTCGACCAACGAGGGGGTCAGCTCGACCAACGAGGGGTCAGTCCTCCAGGACCTGGATACCGGGCAGCACCTTGCCCTCGAGGTACTCGAGGCTGGCGCCACCACCGGTGGAGATGTGCCCGAAGGCCGATTCGTCGAAGCCGAGCGTGCGGACCGCCGCGGCCGAGTCGCCGCCGCCGACCACGGACAGCCCGTCGACCTTGGTCAGCGCCTCGGCCACGGTGCGGGTGCCCTCGGCGAACGCGCCGACCTCGAAGACGCCCATCGGGCCGTTCCAGAACACGGTGCGGGCGTCGGCAAGCGCCGCTGCGAACGCCGTGGCCGACTCCGGACCGATGTCGAGACCCAGGCTGTCCGCCGGGATCCCCGAGGCGGGTACGACGCGGGGCTGGGCCTCGCGGTCGCCCGAGGGGAAGGCGGTGTCGACCACGATGTCGGTCGGCAGCAGGATCTCGACGCCCGACTCCCGCGCCCGGTCCAGGTAGGCCCGGCAGGTGTCGAGCTGGTCGTCCTCGAGCAGGCTCTTGCCGACCTCGTGACCCTGGGCCTTGAGGAACGTGAAGACCATGCCGCCCCCGATGAGCAGCTTGTCGGCCTTCCCGAGCAGGTTGTCGATGACGCCCAGCTTGTCGGAGACCTTGGACCCACCCAGCACGACCACGTAGGGCCGTTCCGGGTCCTCGGTCAACCGGCGCAGCACGTCGATCTCGGTGGCCACCAGCCCGCCCATCGCGTGCGGCAGCCGCTGCGCCACGTCGTACACCGAGGCCTGCTTGCGGTGCACGACGCCGAACCCGTCGGAGACGAAGGCGTCCGCGAGCGCGGCGAGGCGGTCGGCGAAGGCGCCGCGCTCGGCGTCGTCCTTGCTGGTCTCCCCCGCGTTGAAGCGGACGTTCTCCAGCACCGCCACCTGGCCGTCCTCGAGCCCCTCGACGGTCGTCTGGGCGCTGTCCCCGACGGTGTCGGACGCGAACGCGACCTCGGCCCCGAGCAGCTCGCCGAGGCGACCGGCCACGGGCCGCAGCGAGTACCGCGGGTCCGGCTCGCCCTTCGGCCGGCCGAGGTGCGCGGTCACGACCACCCGCGCACCGGCCTCGGCCAGCGAGCGGATCGTCGGGACGCTGGCGCGGATGCGGCCGTCGTCGGTGATCGTGCTTCCGTCCAGCGGGACGTTGAGGTCGGAGCGGACCAGGACCCGCTTGCCCCTCAGGTCACCCAGGGTGTCGATACCACTCATGCGTCAGAGGGTCTCGCCGATGTAGGAGATCAGGTCCGCGAGGCGGTTGGAGTAGCCCCACTCGTTGTCGTACCAGCCGACGACCTTGACCTGGTTGCCGATCACCTTGGTCAGCGGCGCGTCGAAGATGCAGGAGGCCGGGTCGGTGACGATGTCGCTGGAGACCAGCGGGTCGGTGGAGTACCTCAGGAAGCGGCCGTCGGCGGCCTTCTTCACGGCCTCGTTGACCTCCTCGACCGAGGTCTCGCGACCGGCCTCGAAGGTGAGGTCGGTGGCCGAGCCGGTCGGGACGGGCACCCGGAGGGCGTAGCCGTCGAGCTTGCCCTTGAGCTCGGGCAGCACCAGGCCGATCGCCTTCGCGGCACCGGTGGACGTCGGCACCACGTTGATCGCCGCGGCACGCGCGCGACGCAGGTCCTTGTGGATGTTGTCCTGGAGGTTCTGGTCGGCCGTGTAGGCGTGCACCGTGGTCATCAGGCCCTTGACGATGCCGAACTCGTCGTTGAGCGCCTTGGCCATCGGCGCGAGGCAGTTCGTCGTGCAGGACGCGTTCGAGATCACCGTGTGTTGCGAGGCGTCGTAGTCGGTGTGGTTCACACCCATCACGACGGTGATGTCCTCGTTGGACGCCGGCGCCGAGATGATGACCTTCTTGGCGCCCGCGTCGACGTGGGCGCGCGCCTTGGTGGCGTCGGTGAAGAAGCCGGTGGACTCGACGACGACGTCGACGCCCAGGTCGCCCCACTTCAGGTTGGCCGGGTCGCGCTCGGCGAAGGTCTTGATGACCTGGTCACCGACGCGGATCTCGTCCGCGGTCGCGGTCACGTCGGCGTCGAGACGACCGAGGATCGAGTCGAACTTGAGCAGCGGGGCGAGAGAGGTGTTGTCGGTCAGGTCGTTGACGGCGACGATCTCGATGTCGAGTCCCGACGCCCGGACGGCCCGGAAGAAGTTGCGGCCGATCCGGCCGAATCCGTTGATACCTACGCGAACAGTCACTGCTGGCTCCTGCTTCTCGGTCGGACACTTGCGGTGGCATGGGGGCGGGCACCCCGCGGGTGGCGGTGGTGACCCGCGTCGCCGACGACCCTATCGCTACGCGCGCCGGGCCTGCGTCCTCGTCCCGGGGTACGTGCGGGTAACCCGCGCCCCCGGACCGGTCAGGCGTCCTCGGCCAGCATCTCCGGGGTCAGCGAGGACTCCGTGTCGGGGATGCTGAGCTCCTCGGCACGCTTGTCGGCCATCGCCAGCAGCCGGCGGATCCGGCCGGCGATCGCGTCCTTGGTCAGCACCGGGTCGTGCAGCTGGCCCAGCTCCTCGAGCGAGGCCTGCTTGTGCTCCAGGCGCAGGTGTCCGGCCTGGCGCAGGTGGTCGGGGATCTCGTCGCCGAGGATCTCCAGTGCTCGCTCGACCCGGGCGCCGGCGGCCACCGCGGCGCGGGCGGAACGCCGCAAGTTGGCGTCGTCGAAGTTCGCGAGCCGGTTGGCCGTGGCCCGGACCTCGCGCCGCATCCGGCGTTCCTCCCAGGCCATCAGCGACTCGTGGGCGCCCAGCCGCGTCAGCAGCTGGCCGATCGCGTCACCGTCGCGGATCACGACCCGGTCGACGCCGCGGACCTCACGGGCCTTCGCCTGGATGCCGAGCCGACGCGAGACGCCGACCAGCGCGAGGGCCGCCTCGGGACCGGGGCAGGTCACCTCGAGCGCCGACGAGCGGCCGGGCTCGGTCAGCGAGCCGTGCGCCAGGAAGGCGCCGCGCCAGGCCGCCACCGCGTCGCAGCCGCCGCCGGAGACCACCCCGGGCGGCAACCCCCGCACCGGCCGACCCCGCGGGTCGAGCAGACCGGTCTGCCGGGCCAGCGCCTCGCCGTCCTTCACGATCCGGACGATGTAGCGGCTGCCCTTGCGGATCCCGTTGCCCTGCACCATCACCACGTCGGACTGGTGTCCGTAGACGTCGGCGATGTCCTTGCGGAGCCGCCGGGCGGCGGCACCGGTGTCCAGCTCGGCCTCCACCACGATCCGGCTGCTCACGATGTGGAGCCCACCCGCGAACCGCAGCATGGAGGCCACTTCCGCCTTGCGGCAGCAGGTCTTCGTGATCTGGGTGCTCGAGAGCTCCGCCTTCACCTGAGCCGTCATCGCCATGGCGGAATCCTTACACGCGCGTCAATCACCCTCCACAGCACCGGGCCGGCCCCGACGTCACCCGCGCGCCATGATCCGCTCGTAGGCGGCCGCGAGCCTGGCGGCGTCGTGCCGCGGAGAGCCGTCGTCCATCGCCAGGTCCTCGACGACCAGCGCCGCGCCGTACGACGCCGCCGCCTGTGCCAGGAGCGAGCTGTCGCCGACGTGGGTCGAGTCAGCGAGCACCGTGTGGATCTTGAGGTCCGGGGCGTGCTCGGCCAGCACGGCGAGATGGTCCTCGGGACCGAAGCCGTGCGTCTCCCCCGCCTGCTCCGCCAGGTTGAGCACCACGATGAGCCGGGCGTCGGTCTGGACGAGCGCCTCCCGCAGGTCGGGCACGACCAGGTGCGGGATGACGGAGCTGAACCACGAGCCCGGACCCAGCACCACCCAGTCGGCCGCGCGGATCGCCCTGACCGCCTCGGGGCAGGCCACCGGCTCGGGCTCCAGCCGCACCGACGTGATCACCCCGTCCGTGGTCGCGACCTGGACCTGGCCGCGGACGGTGGTCAGGGCCCCGGGATCGTGCGGGTCCAGCCCGCGCACCTCCGCCGCGATGTCCAGCGGCGTCAGCGCCATCGGCAGCACCTGCCCGGAAGCGCCGAGCAGCCGGCCCACCCAGTCCAGCGCCTTCACGTGGTCACCGAGCAGCTCCCACAGGCTCACGATCAGCAGGTTGCCGACCACGTGGCCGCGCATCTCACCGTCCCCGGCGAACCGGTGCTGCAGCACCCGCGCCCAGGTCGCGCCCCAGTCGTCCTCGCCGCACAGCGCGGCCAGCGCCATCCGGAGGTCGCCGGGGGGCAGCACCCCGAACTCCCCCCGGAGCCGCCCCGAGGATCCCCCGTTGTCGGCCACCGTCACGACGGCGGTGAGGTCGTCGACGACCAGGTCGTCGACGAGATGACGGAGCGCGGTGAGCGAGGCGTAGAGGCCGTGGCCACCCCCCAGGGCAACCGCGGACTGGGCACGAGCGGCCATCACTCGCGCCCGAGATCGCGGTGCGTGGCACTCGCGACGTACCCGCAGTCCCGCATCCGACGGGCGATCTCCTCGGCGGTCGCCACGCTCCGGTGCTTCCCGCCGGTGCAGCCGACGGCGATGGTCATGAACCGCTTGCCCTCCCGCAGGTAGCCCTCGGCGACGCCGACCAGCACCGGCAGGTACCCGTCGAGGAACTCCGCCGCCCCGGGCCGGCTCATGACGTAGTCGGCGACCTCGGGGTCACGCCCCGTCCCGGCGCGCAGCTCCGGGACCCAGAACGGGTTCGGCAGGAAGCGCATGTCGGCGACGAAGTCGGCATCCACCGGAATGCCGTACTTGAACCCGAAGCTGGTGACGGTCACGCTGAGCCGGGTGGAGTCCGGCGTGCCGAACGCCTCCGCGATCCGGTCGGTGAGCTGGTGCACGTTGAGGGACGTGGTGTCGATGACCAGGTCGGCCTCGCTGCGCAGGTCGCCGAGCACCCGGCGCTCGCGCTGGAGCCCGTCGAGGAGCCGTCCGCCGGCCTGCAGCGGGTGCGGGCGCCGGGCGGCCTCCTGGCGGCGCACCAGCACCTCGTCGGTGGCCTCGAGGAAGACCAGGGTCGTACGGCGGCCGGTGGCGCCCTGGGCGAGGTTGGCCTGCAGGGACTGGAAGAACGATCCCGAGCGGACGTCGACGACGACCGCGATCGGCTGCTCGGTGCCGCGGCTCTCGTCGACCAGGCGGACCACCTCGCGCAGCAGGCTCGGCGGCATGTTGTCGACCACGTAGAAGCCGAGGTCCTCCAGCTCCTTGGCCGCGGTGCTGCGGCCCGCACCGGTCATGCCGGTGACGACCACCAGCTCGCCGCGGTGCGTGTCGACCGTCGTCATCAGGACTCCTCGATCTCGCCGGTGGCGGTGTTGACGCTGATGCGCGGGCCAGTCTTGCCGTTCGCGCCGGTCGCGGCGACCGCTTCCTTGATCGCGGTCGCGGTGCGGGCGCCGATCCCGGGGACCGTGGCGATCTCCTCCACGCTCGCCTCCCGGAGCTTCTTGAGCGACCCGAAGTGCTTGAGCAGCGTCTTGCGCCGCACCTCCCCCAGCCCCGGGACGTCGTCGAGCATGCTCTCGACCATCGTCTTGGAGCGGCGCGACCGGTGGTGGGTGATCGCGAAGCGGTGCGCCTCGTCGCGGAGCCGCTGGAGCAGGTAGAGCCCCTCGGAGGAGCGGGCCAGGATGACCGGGTCCTCCTGGTCGGGCAGCCACACCTCCTCGAGCCGCTTGGCCAGGCCGCACACCGGGATGTCGTCGATGCCGAGCTCGTCGAGCGCGCGCTGCGCGGCTGCGACCTGCGGCGGTCCGCCGTCGACGACGACGAGACCCGGGGCGTAGGCGAACTTGCGGGGCCGCCCGGTCTCCGGGTCGACCAGCATCGGGCCGTTGTCGCCCTCCACCTGCTGGGACCGCGCCTGCTCGTCGAGCAGGCGGCGGAACCGCCGGGTGATGACCTGATGCATGTGAGCGACGTCGTTCTGTCCGACCTCCTCACCCGGGGCGCCCTTGATCACGAAGCGGCGGTACTCGCTCTTGCGCGCCAGCCCGTCCTCGAAGACCACCATCGAGGCGACGACCTCGGTGCCCTGGAGGTTGGAGATGTCGTAGCACTCGATGCGCAGCGGCACCTCGTCGAGCTCCAGCGCCGTCTGGATCTCCTCCAGCGCCCGGTTGCGGGTGGTCAGGTCGCTGGCGCGCTTGGTCTTGTGCAGCGCGAGGGCCTGCCCCGCGTTGCGGGCCACCGTCTCCTGCAGCGTCTTCTTGTCGCCGCGCTGCGGGACCCGGATCGCGACCCGGCTGCCCCGCAGGTCGCCGAGCAGCTCCTCGAAGGTCTCGAGGTCGGACGGCAGCGCCGGGACCAGGATCTCGCGCGGGATCGTGTCCGCGTCCCCGGCGTAGAGCTGGAGCAGGAAGTCCGCGACCAGCTCGGGGGTGCCGCCCTCGTCGACCCGGTCGGCCACCCAGCCCCGCTGGCCCCGGATGCGTCCCCCGCGCACGTAGAAGATCTGGACCGCCACCTCGAGCGGGTCCTCGGCCAGCGCGATGACGTCCGCGTCGGCGCCGTCGCCGAGCACCACGGCCTGCTTCTCCAGGGCCCGCTCCATGGCACCGAGGTCGTCGCGCAGCCGGGCGGCCTTCTCGAAGTCCAGCGCCTCGGACGCGGCGTACATCTCCTTCTCGATCCGGCGGATGAACGGCCGGGTCTGACCACCCATGAAGTCGCAGAAGTCGTCCACGATCGCGCGGTGCTCCTCGGCGCTGACCTTCCCGACGCAGGGCGCGGAGCACTTGTCGATGTAGCCGAGCAGGCACGGCCGGCCGATCTGGGCGGACCGCTTGAACACGCCGTTGCTGCACGAGCGCATCGGGAAGACCCGGAGCAGGATGTCGACGGTCTCCCGGATCGCCCACGCGTGGCTGTACGGACCGAAGTAGCGGGTCCCCTTGCGCTTGGCCCCGCGCCCGACCATCACCCGCGGGAACTCCTCGCCGACCGTGACCGCGAGCCAGGGGTAGGACTTGTCGTCGCGGTACTTCACGTTGAAGCGCGGGTCGTACTCCTTGATCCAGGAGTACTCCAGCTGCAGCGCCTCGACCTCGGTGTTGACCACGGTCCACTCGACGCTGGCCGCCGTGGTCACCATCGTGGCGGTGCGCTGGTGGAGGTTGCCGATGTCCTGGAAGTACGACGACAGCCGGGCACGCAGGTTCTTCGCCTTGCCGACGTAGATCACGCGGCCCTTGCCGTCCCGGAACCGGTAGACCCCCGGCTGGGTCGGGATCGACCCCGGCTCGGGCCGGTAGGACAGCGGTCCCCGGGAGGAGCGCGAGGGTCTGGCTGGCACGCCCCAACCCTACGGTCCGGCGGGGACAGCCTGGTCGCGGCGGGTGCCGACCGCGAGAGGGGACGTTCGGCACGGGAGAACCCGGCGACCGGGAAGGCACGATGAGGGCACAATCGGCCCGCGCAGCCCAGAAATTATCGTCCATTGACTTACTCTGCTTTCATGCGATGTCGTGACCCCTACGGCTACCCCCTGACCACGAGCAGCGAGGCAGCGGCGGCGTACAACCGCGGGATCGACCGGCTGCTGCGGCTGCGGACCGGCGCGGTCGACTCGGTGGCGACCTCCGTGGTCCACGACCCGACCTTCGCCCTCGGCCATGCGGCCCTCGCACTGCTCGGCCACGAGATGTGCGCCCCGGTGGACGTGCGCGCTCGCCTGCGCGACGCCGTGCTCCACGCGGCGCGGGGCACCGAGCGCGAACGCAGCCACGTCCACGCGGTCGCCTCCCACCTGCGCGGTGACTCGGGGCCGCTGGTCCGGCACCTCGCGGCGTACCCGCGAGACGCGCTGCTGCTCTCGACGGCGGTGCCGACCATCGCGTTCGCCGGCGTCACCGAGGTGCCTGCCGAGGCCTGGGCCCTCGTCGAGCGGGCCGTCCCGGCGTACGGCGACGACTGGTGGTTCACCGGCCTGCTGGCCTTCGTGCGCCAGGAGCAGCGACGCTTCGACGAGGCCATGGCCCTGGCCTGCCGGTCCCTGGACAGGAAGCCCGACGCCGGGCACTCGGCGCACGCGCGGGCGCACGCGCACTACGAGACCGGCGACCACGAGGCCGGGCTGGCCTGGATGGCCGGCTGGGTGACCGGCGCGGGAGCCGGGACCGAGAGCCTGAGCCACTTCTCGTGGCACGCGGCGCTGCACGAGCTGTCCCTGGGTGACCTCGAGGCGGTCCGCCGGCGGTACGACGCGCAGCTGCGACCCGAGCACGGGCTCGGCTGCCGCGCCCTGGTGGACACCGGCTCACTGCTCTTCCGCTGGGCGCTGACCCCGGGTGCGGCAGAGGTGCCGGGACTCGAGGCGGTGGCGGCCGTCGCCGGCCGCGACGTGCTGGAGCGCCCGCCGACCCCGTTCCTGGCGATGCACGCGGCGATCACCCTGCTGGCCCTCGACGACGGCGCCGGGCTGGCCCGGCTGGCCGACTGGGCCGAGGCGCACACCCGGCCCACGCAACGCGAGGTGGTCGCCCCGCTGACGCGGTCGCTGGCCCTGATGCGGGCCGGCCACTGCTCCCGCGCCGCGGACGCGCTCGGCTCGTTGACGACCGTGCTCCCCCGCCTCGGCGGCTCCGACGCCCAGCGGGAGATCGTCGAGGAGACCCGGATCGCCGCGCTCGTGCGCGCCGGCCGGCTCGACGAGGCGCGGACGGTGCTCGACGAGAGGCTGGACCGTCGGCCCTCGCCCCGGGACCAGCACTGGCGCGATTCCTGCCGACCGGCCGTCAGGCCAGGTTGACCTCGCCGCCCTTGACGACGATCTTCACCTCGCCGAGCGGCGAGGGCGCGGGACCGGCCTCGACCGCACCGTCCTCGATCGAGAACTGGCTGCCGTGGCAGGGGCAGTTGATCGTGCCCTGCGCCACGTTGGCGACCAGGCACCCCTGATGGGTGCAGACCGCAGAGAACGCCTTGAAGTCGCCCTTGGTCGGCTGGGTGACGACGACCTTGCGGTCCGCGAAGACGGTGCCACCGCCGACCGGGATGTCGGCCGTGGCCCCGAGGTCCGTCCCGGACGCGGGCCGGGGCGAGGACTCGGCGCCACTGCCGCTCCCGCCGCAGGCGGCGAGGAGCGGCAGTCCCAGGCCCACGGTCGCGGCGCCGGCGAGCGCCTGGCGGCGACCGACCTCGGTGCCGGTCAGCTTGTCGCGGTCGTCGGTCACGAGCGGGTCCCCTTCTTGGCGGTCGTCTTCTTCACGGCCGTCTTCGTCACTGTCGCCTTCTTGGCGGCGGCCTTCTTGGCGGCAGTCTTCGTGGCCGGCGCCTTCTTCGCCGCCGGGCGCCCGGCGGGAGCGGAGTCCGCCGCGAGCCTGCGGGTCGGCTGCCTGGCCTCGCGACCGTCGAGCAGCGGCGCCAGGAACTGGCCGGTGAAGCTCTCGGGAACGGCGACCACCTCCTCCGGGGTGCCCTCGGCCACGACCATGCCACCGCGCGAACCACCCTCGGGACCCATGTCGACCAGCCAGTCAGCGGTCTTGATGACGTCCAGGTTGTGCTCGATGACCAGCACCGTGTTCCCGGCGTCCACGAGCCGGCCGAGCACCAGCAGGAGCTTGCGGATGTCCTCGAAGTGCAGGCCGGTGGTGGGCTCGTCGAGCACGTAGACGGTGCGGCCCGTGGACCGCTTCTGCAGCTCGGCGGACAGCTTGACCCGCTGCGCCTCGCCACCGGACAGGGTCGTCGCGGGCTGGCCGAGGCGGACGTAGCCGAGACCCACCTCCACCAGGGTCTTGAGGTGCCGTGCGATCGCCGGGACCGCCGCGAAGAACTCGACGGCCTCCTCGATCGGCATGTCGAGGACCTCGGCGATGGTCTTGCCCTTGTAGTGGACCTCGAGGGTCTCCCGGTTGTACCGGGCGCCGTGGCAGACCTCGCACGGGACGTAGACGTCCGGCAGGAAGTTCATCTCGATCTTGATCGTGCCGTCGCCCGCACAGGCCTCGCACCGACCACCCTTGACGTTGAACGAGAAGCGTCCCTGCAGGTAGCCCCGCATCTTCGCCTCGGGCGTGGCCGCGAACAGCTTGCGGATGTGGTCGAACACGCCGGTGTACGTCGCGGGGTTCGAGCGCGGGGTACGCCCGATCGGCGACTGGTCGACGTGGATCACCTTGTCGACGTGCTCGAGGCCGCTGATCTTCTTGTGCCGCCCCGGCACCGCGCGGGCGTTGTAGATCTGCTTGGCCAGCGAGGTGTACAGGATGTCGTTGACCAGGGTCGACTTGCCGGACCCGGACACGCCGGTCACCGCGACGAACAGGCCCAGCGGGAACGTGACGTCGACGTCGCGCAGGTTGTGCTCGCGGGCGCCGTGGACGGTGAGGTCGCGGCCCCGGGTGCGGGGGCGTCGGACCTCCGGCACCGGGATCTCGCGACGACCGGAGAGGTACTGGCCGGTCATCGAGTCGGGGTGGGTCAGCAGGTCCTCGACGTTGCCGCTGTGGACCACCTGGCCGCCGTGCTCGCCGGCGCCCGGTCCGATGTCGACGATCCAGTCGGCCACCCGGATCGTGTCCTCGTCGTGCTCCACCACGATCAGGGTGTTGCCGAGGTCCTTGAGCCGGACCAGGGTCTCGATCAGTCGGTGGTTGTCGCGCTGGTGCAGGCCGATGGACGGCTCGTCGAGCACGTAGAGCACGCCGACCAGGCCGGCACCGATCTGCGTCGCGAGCCGGATGCGCTGGGCCTCGCCGCCGCTGAGCGAGCCCGACGGCCGGTCCAGCGAGAGGTAGTCGAGCCCGACGTCGAGCAGGAAGTTCAGGCGCTCCTGGATCTCCTTGAGCACCCGCTCGCCGATCTGGCGCTCCCGGGCGGTCAGGTCGAGGCTGCGCAGGAAGTCGGCCGTCTCGTTGATCGGCAGCGCGCAGACCTCGGCGATGTTCTTGCCGCCGGTCTCCCGCGACCCGAGCGTGACGGCCATCGACACCGGCTTGAGGCGGCTGCCGCTGCACGCGGGGCACGGGACCTCGCGCATGAAGCCCTCGAACCGCTCCCGGCTGGTGTCGGACTCGGCCTCGCGGTGCCGGCGCTCGATGTAGCCGCGGACGCCCTCGAACTCGGCGTAGTAGGCGCGCTGGCGGCCGTACCGGTTCCGGGTGACCACGTGGACCTTGGTCGGGTGCCCGTTGAGCAGGGACTTCTGGGCCTTGGCCCCGAGGTCCTCCCACGGGGTGTTGAGGTCGAAGCCCAGCTCCTCGCCGAGCGCCCCCATCAGCCGCAGGAAGTAGTCGGCCACGTGCGCCTGGCTCCAGGGCTGGATGGCGCCCTCGCCGAGCGTCGCCTGCGGGTTGGGCACGACCAGCTCGGGGTCCACCTCCATGCGGGTGCCCAGCCCGTGGCAGACGGGACAGGCACCGAAGGGAGAGTTGAAGGAGAACGACCGGGGCTCGAGCTCGTCGGTGTCGATCGCGTGGTCGTTCGGGCACGACATCTTCTCGCTGAACCGGAGCTCTCGACCGGGGTCCTTGGCGTCGAGGTCCACGAAGTCGAACAGCACCAGGCCGCCCGCGAGGTTGAGGGCGGTCTCGACCGAGTCCGTCAGCCGTCGCTTGGACGACTGCTTGACCGCCAGCCGGTCCACGACGACCTCGATCGTGTGCTTCTTCTGCTTCTCGAGCTTGGGCCCCCCGGACGAGAGCGTGTCGAGGGTGTGCGTCTCGCCGTCCACCCGCGCTCGGGAGAAGCCCTGGGTCTGCAGCTGCCGGAACAGCTCGACGTACTCGCCCTTGCGCCCGCGGATCACCGGCGCCAGCACCTGGAACCGCCGGCCCTCCTCCAGCGCGAGGACCCGGTCGACGATCTGCTGCGGCGTCTGCCGCTCGATGGGCGCGCCGCAGGTCGGGCAGTGCGGGCGGCCGGCCCGGGCGTAGAGCAGGCGGAGGTAGTCGTAGACCTCGGTGATCGTGCCGACGGTCGAGCGCGGGTTCTTCGACGTGGACTTCTGGTCGATGGAGACCGCGGGCGAGAGGCCCTCGATGAAGTCCACGTCGGGCTTGTCCATCTGCCCCAGGAACTGGCGGGCGTACGCCGAGAGCGACTCGACGTACCGACGCTGGCCCTCGGCGAAGATGGTGTCGAACGCCAGCGAGGACTTCCCGGAGCCGGACAGGCCGGTGAAGACGATGAGGGAGTCCCGGGGAAGGTCGAGGGACACGTCCTTGAGGTTGTGCTCCCGGGCCCCCCGGATGATCAGCTGCTCCGCCACTGGCGATCCCCTGGAATGGTCGGCATCGAATCGAACGGTCCCAACAATGGCACGCGGCACCGACAGTCCGGCCACCAAGCACCCCCGAGGGTGAGCGCGCGGCGGGTGGAAGTGACGCACGCCGCACGACAGGATGGGTCACATGTCAGCCCCGTACGCCGATTCCGAGCTCCTGGCCGAGGCCTCCCAGCGCCTGGTCCGCACCGTCGACCGGCTGGAGGACTCCGCCTGGGCCGAGCCCAGCGGCCTGCCCGGCTGGACCCGGGCCCACGTGGTGTCCCACCTGATCCTCAACGCGGAGGGACTGGCGGGTGCGCTGGGCGGCATCGCCTCGGGCGAGTCGATCCCGATGTATCCGTCGCAGGAGGCCCGCGACCTCGACATCGAGGACCTCGCCCGGGCGGAACCGGAGGTGCTGCGCACGCGGCTGCTCGCGGCGACCACCGACTTCGCCGACGCCCACGCGGCTGTCCCCCCGGATGCCTGGTCCACCCCGATCGAGCGGGTGCCCGGTGGCCGCACCTTCCGGGCCTCCTCGGTCCCCGACATGCGGCTGCGCGAGCTGGAGATCCACCACGCCGACCTGGCCGCGGGCTACACCCGGGCGGACTGGTCGCCCGAGTTCGCCTGCATGGCCATGGACTCGATGGGCAAGCGCGAGGCCTGGGACAGCCCGTTCACCGCGCGGGCCACCGACGTGGACCGGACCTGGACGTTCGGCTCGGGCACCGGCCCCACGGTCTCCGGGACCAGCGCCGACCTCGCCTGGTGGCTCACCGGCCGGGGCGACGGCGAAGGACTGACCAGCGACGACGGCGAGCTGCCGGGGATCGGGGCATGGTGACCTACACGGGCGAGGTGACGCCGGGGGGCTCCCCCGACGTCCGTGAGCTGGGCGCACTGACCATCACCAAGCTGGCGGTCGACCCGGAGATGTCGAACAACTGCTACCTGCTCCGGTGCCGGGCGACCGGCCACCAGGTGCTCGTCGACGCCGCCGCCGAGCCCGAGCGGCTGCGCGCCCTGGTCGGGGACGCGGGTCTGGTCGCCGTGGTCACCACCCACCAGCACTGGGACCACCACCGGGCCCTCGACGCCGTCGTGGCGGCGACCTCCGCGGAGGTCCTCGCCGGCGCGCCGGACGCCGCGGCGATCACCGAGCAGACCGGCGTCGCGGTCAGCCGCGAGCTGCGGCAGGGCGACCTCGTGCACGTCGGCGACTGCCGGCTCGAGGTCATCGCGCTGGCCGGCCACACCCCCGGCTCCATCGCGCTCCTCTACGCCGACCCCTCCGGCCACCCGCACCTGTTCACCGGCGACTCGCTCTTCCCCGGTGGGGTCGGCAACACCTTCGGTGACGAGGCAGCCTTCCTGCAGCTCATCGACGAGGTGGAGACCAAGGTCTTCCAGCGACTGCCCGACGACACCTGGTTCTACCCCGGCCACGGCAACGACTCGACGATCGGCGCCGAGCGTCCTCACCTCGCGGAGTGGCGCGCCCGCGGCTGGTGACGATCCCCTCCACGGGTCATGGCGGGCCCGGTGGTGCGGGTCTAGCGTCGAATGGTGGATGACCAGCCGGTCATCCACCACGACCCCAGCTCGGGCGAAGGCGACTCGATGGGAGACGACCATGGCCTACGGCATCGTTCACCACTTCCCCGGCGGTACCCAGGAGCAGTACGAGGCGTCGCTCGCCGCCGTGCACCCGGGCCCGGGCCGCCTCCCGGAGGGACAGATCTTCCACGCGGCCGGCCCGTCCGAGGGCGGCTGGACGATCATGGCGGTCCACGAGTCGCAGGAGAGCTGGGAGCGCTTCCGCGACGACATCCTGATGCCCCGCATGCAGGCGGGGATCGAGGGCGGGTTCCCGACACCTCCCGAGGAGACCACCGTCGACCTCTACAAGGTGCTCCCCTGAACCCGTCGGCGGGACGCGGCCCGCCTACGAGGCGATCGAGCCGTGGAACGCCGCGAAGATCTCGAGCGAGCGCCGGTCCGGGGGCGTCCCGGTCGTGGCGTGGTGCAGCATCTCCGCCGGGGTCAGCCCCGCCTCGACGGCGAGCGCCAGCAGCTCGGCGTCGTACAGCTCGATCCAGACCCAGAGCACCAGGGCCGGGATGCGGCGCGAGCGGGCCAGCCAGCACACGTCCGCGGCGCGGTCGACGGGCAACGACTCCGCGAGCAGCAGCTGCACGTCGAGGGAGTTCACCTGCTCGGGGTGCTCCCGCACGTGGTCACGCCGCCGCTCGAGCTCGCGACGGGGGGTCCGGCCCACGGCCCGTGCCGCCTCCACCGCCCAGTAGGCGGCAGCGCAGGTGGCGACGACGGCCACGTTGAGGATGATGAGTCCGGCGACGAGCATGACGGCTCCTGGGGGTGAGGTGCTCGTCCCCGGAGCATTCCCGGAACGGCCGGAGCCATGCCCTCCCCCGCGCATGGGCTAGACCACTTCCCGTCGGTCGCGCCGCCTGCCCCCGTGGGTCGCCTCAGCCTCCCTGCCTCGCAGCGACCGGCGAGCGAAGGAGCCTGCCCACGCCGTTGGTGAGCCGCACGTCGTAGAAGCCGGTGTTGCCGTCGGAGTACCAGACGGAGCGGCGCTCGACGTCCCACGCCGGCTGGGACATCGCGAAGGCGCCCATGGCGGTGGGGTTGTCCGGCCGGGTGCCGGTCAGCGGCCTGTTGAAGTAGCCGACCTCGCGAGGCCTGGCCAGGTGGCTGATGTCGAAGAGCCGCAACCCGGACAGGATCATCGAGCAGGCGACGATCTTGGGGTTCTTCGCGTACGGCACCGAGCAGTAGTGAGCGGCGTACCCCTGCACCGGGATGGCGGCACCGGGGTCGTTCTGCTCGGCCCCCGCGCGGGCCGAGGGCTGGTGCACCTGCAGCCGCAGGTCGGACACGATCGTCGGCTGCTCCGGGTCCGTGACGTCGATGATGCGCGCGGCACCCACCGGCGCCTTCGCCTGGTCCACGCCGGCCGTGAGCGAGTAGTTGGCGTACTCGTCGACCTCGAGCAGGTAGTCGCGACCGTGGCGGGTGAAGGGCTGCGGGACCTGCGGGATCGAGTGCTCGGGCCAGGTGAGGTCCTTGATGACGTGTACCTGCGGGTTCGGCTTCCGGTCCTGGATCTCGCTGACGTCGAGGATCCGCAGCCCGCCGGAGGAGATCCGGGCACCGGCACCGGAGCTGCCGATGTTGGCGACGTAGAGGGTGCGTCCGTCGGGCGAGACCCGCATCCCGTGGTAGTTCACGCCCGACTGCGCGAAGATCGGCTTCGGGGCGGTGGGGTCGGCCAGGTCGAGCGCGACCAGGGTCTGCCCGCCGGTGCTGGACGCGTAGAACGTCAGCCCGTCCGGCGACCACCCGCTCTCGTGACCGAGCACCGCCGTGGGCGTCGAGGACAGCAGCTCGGGATGCCGGCAGCTCGTCCTCACGTCGTAGAGGTCGAGGATGCCGGGCTCCGTCGCCGGGTTGCCGGAGACCGCCCCGAGCAGGCCACGCCGCTGGTTCAGCAGCACGGACTCGTGCGGGGTGTCCATGCCGGGCGTCTGGAGGTTGGCCGTCCTCCGCGGGTTCGCCGGGTCGTCCATGGCCAGCACGACCACGCCGAGGCCCGCACCGGAGGTGAACTGGAACGGCGCGTCCTTCGGGAAGAGCAGGGTCGAGTCGTAGAAGGCGCAGGTGTGCCCCTTCGCATCGGTGTAGCGCAGCACCTTGAAGCCGCCGGTCCGGCCCTGGTGGGAGACCTGGCGGGTGTTGCACCGGTAGCCCCGCGCGGCGCGCCCCGAGTCGTAGTCCGACTGTGGCACTCGGCCCTGGATGGTGGTCTCCGGCCGGGCCCCCGGCCCACACGTCGCCTCAGGCGTGGCTGCCGGGAACGACGACCCGGTCGCCGACATCACTCCGGACAGGGTCAGCCCGGCCAGCCCCACCGCCAGGGCCGCGAGCACGACGCCGAGGCGTCGGAGGGCAGGGGCGCGGCGCATCTCTCGAACGACCATGCCTGCCCAACGACGCAGCCGGGGAAAGATCACGCCCGGGTTGTTCCGGTCAGCCCCCGGCCCCGTCGGTGGTCCCGTCTCCCTCGGCTGCCCGGGCGGGGGCCAAGGTCTCGTCGAGCACGTCGACGACGGCTTCGAGCGCCGGGACCTGCTCGGCGATCTCCTGTCCCTTGAGCACACGACCCTTGACGCGCAGCTCGGCCACCTTGAAGTCGATCGACAGCACGACGTCCCCGTCGTCGTAGACGCACGGCCCCGTGCCGAGGTTCTGCCGCAGGTCGCCTCCCGTGGACTCCGACAGGGACAGGTAGGTCTCCTCCGGGCCGGTCAGGCAGACGCGCCCGTCCGAGTCGAAGACCGACAGCGTCACGCCGTCTGCGAACGTGTAGTCGACCAGGGCGAGCGCCTCCTCGGCTGTCTCGGGGTGCGCGTCCGGATGCGCCTTCTCGACAACCTGCGCGGCGTCCACGAACCGGGCGAGCTCCCCCGCGAGCAGGTTGTAGGCCCGCACCCTGCTCGGGCGCGGGCTCGGCGGGGACGCCGGGGCCGCCGACGGCGAGGCCGATACCGGGCCGGACGCTGTGGCGGAGGGGGACGGGGTCGCGGAAAGGTCGGAGCTCCCCCAGGCGGAGGGGCTCGCAGGCGCAGCCGCTCCCGTCTCCCTCCCCGTCGCGGTCCCGCAGCCGGCCGACGCCGCTGCCGGCAGGGCCACCATCACGGCAGCAATGACCAGGCGCATGAATGATTCATCGGTCGCCCGGCCGCCCGACCTGAGCCGGCGACCACCCGACGGCGCGCTCGCCGGTCCAGAGGCTGCCCTGGTCGAGGCCGCGGGAAGCCACGGGGGTGGTGCGCCTCCGACCGGCTCGACCCCTACGCCAGCACCTCGGCCACCTCGCGGACCTCCTCCGGCGTGCGGCAGCTCAGCAGCAGCGTGGTCACCCCGGTCTCCTCCCACTGCGCCACGCGCTCGCGGACCTCGCCCGCGCTTCCGACGATGTGCATGTCGTCCACCAGCTCGTCGGGGACCAGCGCGGTCGCCTCGTCCCTGCGGCCGGCGAGGTAGAGCTCCTGCACCCGGTCGGCGAGGTCGGCGTACCCCATCCGCTCGAAGACCCGCTTGTGGAAGTTCTGCTCCTTCGCACCCATCCCGCCCATGTAGAGGGCGACGACGGGCTTGAGCGTGGCGAGGACACCGGCCTTGTCGTCGGTGACCTGCAGGTGGCAGGTCGCGGCGATCTCGAAGTCGGCGCGCGTACGCCGCGCACCCTCCCGGGCGAACCCCTCGTCCAGCCACGGCTGGTACATCCCGGCCGACCGAGGCGTGTAGAAGATCGGCAACCAGCCGTCGGCGATCTCCGCGGTCTGGGCGACGTTCCTGGGCCCCTCGGCACCCAGCCAGATCGGGATGTCCGGGCGCAGCGGGTGCACGATCGGCTTCAGCGGCTTGCCCAGTCCGACCGCCCCCTCACCCCGGTAGGGCAGCGGGTAGTGGGGCCCGTCGTTGGTGACCGGCGACTCGCGGGCGAGCACCTGCCGGACGATGCCGACCACCTCCCGGGTGCGGGCCAGCGGCTTGGCGAAGGGCTGGCCGTACCAGCCCTCCACCACCTGAGGGCCGCTCACGCCCATGCCCAGGACGACCCGGCCGCCGCTGAGGTGGTCGAGCGTCAGCGCATGCATGGCGATCGAGGTCGGCGTACGACCCGACATCTGCACGATCGAGGTGCCGAGCCGGAGCCGGGAGGTCTCGCGTCCCCACCAGGCCAGCGGGGTGAACGCGTCCGACCCCCACGCCTCCGCGGTGAAGACCGCATCGAACCCGGACTGCTCGGCGGCCCGCACCAGCTCACCGACCCCGGCGGGCGGCTGCGCGCCCCAGTACCCCAGCTGCAGACCCAGCTTCATGGGGCCCATACTCGCAGGGTCGAGGAGGCGGCTGCGGGTGCACCATGGTGGTGTGGACGACTCGATCGCCGCCGGCCCCGGGGAGCGCCTCCCCGACGGCTGGGACCCGGACACCCCGGACTCCGACACCTGGGTGCGGGCCGCCGTGGCGGTCCACGCCGACTGGGTCGTCTCGGCCGCCGAGGCCAAGGGCCGTCCGTGGCGGCGCACCGACCGGTGGGTGGGCGCCTGGGCCGGGGACCGGGGCGAGCTCACGAACGCGGTGATGCCGCTGCGACCGTCGACCGGTCCGGACTGGTGGGCGGACGTGCTCGGCGAGGCCGCGGACCTGGTCCCGGCGTCGTCGCCGTACCTGCTGCTGAGCCCGTTCCCGACCCCGGACCTCTCGCGGCACGGACTGGCCCGGGTGGGCCACCCGCCGCTGATGCTGCGACCGCCCGGTCCGGGTCCCCAGGCCGGGCGGCCCGGTGAGGACGTGCGCGAGGTCAGCGATCCCGACGACCTCGCCGCCGCCGAGCGGGTCCTCGTCACCGGCTACCCGATGCCGGAGATGGAGCCGCTCGTGCCCGGTGACGTCCTGCCGGCCGCACTCCTGACGTCAGGCACCCGGGTCTGGACCGCACACGTCGACGGCGCACCGGTCGCGGTCGCCGTCGCCCACGCCACCGCCCACGCGACGCTGGTGGCGTACGTCGCGACGCTCGCCACCGCCCGCGGCAGCGGCGCCGGCAGCGCGGTGACCTGGGCGGCGACCCTCAGCCGGCCGGACCTGCCTGCCCTCCTGGTCGCGAGCGACGACGGTCGCCCGGTCTACGAGCGGCTCGGCTACCTGGCGATCGAGCGCTGGACCGCGTGGCTGCGCCCGGGCACGTGACGGGGCGCTCCCGGCGGGTGATCGGTACGCCACGAGCCTCAGCGCGGCGCGTCCAGCTCCGCCAGGTCGTCGGGAGACAGCTCGAGCCGGCAGGCGGCCAGCGCCGAGTCGAGCTGCTCGAGGCTGCTGACTCCCGCGATCGGCCGCGTCCGCGGGGTGCCGGCGAGCATCCAGGCCAGCACCACCTGCGACGGGGGCGGCGCCGTGCCGGGCGGCCACGCGAGCCAGCGCGGAGAGCCGGCCGGTCGTGCCCGGGTGCTCGTAGGCGTCCGGCAGGTCCCGGTCCGCACGGTCGAACGCGCCCTGGAGCAGCGGGCTGTAGGCCCACAGCTCGATCTCCGGGTGGCTCTCGAGGTAGTCGCGGGTCTCCTCGGTGGCGAACCCGAACCGGTGGTCCTTGCCGGGCACCGGCGCGCCCGGCCGGGGCTCGACGTACGACGTGGTCAGCTGCAGCGCCGTCCACGGCTCCACGGCCAGGCCGGCCGCCAGCCGGCGGCCGCGCTCGACCCGCCACGTGGCGTGGTTGGAGACGCCCAGCCGGTCGACCAGGCCGTTCTTGACCAGCGCGCCGAAGGCCGTCACGGTCTCCTCCAGGTCGGTCGACCGGTCCTCGCCGTGTGCCCAGTAGAGGTCGATCCGGTCGACACCGAGCCGGTCGAGGCTGCGGGCTGCCTCGCGCTGGATGACCTCGGCGGACAGCCCCTCGACCCCGCCGTCGTCGGTCGGCTCGACACCCACCTTGGTGGCGATCACCAGCCGCTCCCGGACGCCGGGGTTGGCGGCGAGCCAGCGGCCGAGCACGCTCTCGCTCTGGCCGCCGTGGCCGGTGTCGGACTCCCAGAAGGCGTAGCAGTTGGCGGTGTCGATCGTGCTGCCGCCGGACTCGACGAACCGGTCCAGCAGGGCGAAGGAGGTGCGCTCGTCCGTGCGCGTCCCGAAGTACATGGTGCCGAGCACGAGGTCCTGGAGTTCGTCCACGGCCGCCAGCGTAGGGTCCCGAGCGTGATCGAGCTCCGCACCCCCGCCCAGATCGAGGAGATGCGTCCCGCCGGACGCTTCGTCGCCGACGTCATCACCCGGCTCGCCGAGGCCGCCGACGTGGGGGTCAACCTCCTCGACCTCGACGCGCTGGCCCACGAGATGATCCGGGAGCGCGGCGCGGAGTCCTGCTACCTCGACTACCACCCGTCCTTCGGTGCCTCACCCTTCGGCAAGGTGCTGTGCACGTCGGTCAACGACGCGGTCCTGCACGGTCTCCCCCACGACTACGTGCTGCGCGACGGCGACCTGCTCAGCGTCGACTTCGCGGCCAGCGTGGACGGCTGGGTCTCGGACTCGGCGTACAGCCTGGTCGTGGGCACGCCGCGCCCGGAGGACCTGCGCCTGATCGAGGTGACCGACCTCGCCCTGGCCGCCGGCATCGACGCCGCCCGGGCCGGCAACCGGGTCGGCGACATCTCCCACGCGATCGCCACCGTGGCGCGCGAGGAGGGGCTGCGGATCAACACCCAGTTCGGTGGCCACGGCGTCGGGCGCACCATGCACGGGGACCCGCACATCCCCAACGACGGCCGCCCCGGCCGGGGCTTCCCGCTGCGCCCCGGGCTGGTGATCGCCATCGAGCCGTGGTTCCTGCACACCACCGACGAGATCTACACCGACGCCGACGGCTGGACGCTGCGCAGCGCGGACCGCTCCCGAGGCGCCCACATGGAGCACACCGTCGCCGTCACCGACGACGGACCGGTCGTGCTGACGCAACGGGCGTAGCGGCCTGCACAGACCTGACCGAGCTGGAGGTGTACGACGCCGCGGCCCCGTAGCCTCGCACCGTGACCGTCCACCGGCTCTCCCGCACCGACGCGCGGCGCATCGCCGTGCGCGCCCAGCTGCTGCACGAGCCGCGGCCGGCCGACCTGCTCGAGGTGGTGCGGCACCTGACGCTGCTCCAGCACGACCAGACCGCCGCGGTCGCACCGAGCGCGGACCTGGTGCTCTGGAGCCGCCTCGGCTCGTCGTACGACTCGGGCGAGCTGGCCTCGGCGCTGGACACGCAGCAGCTGATCGAGCTGAACATGATGCTCCGGCCGCGCGAGGACCTGCGGCTCTTCACCGCGGAGATGGCCGCGTGGCCCGGGCCGGGACCAGTGCGCGACTGGCAGGAGGACGTCAGCGACTGGTTCGCGGTCAACGAGGAGTGCCGGCGCGACATCCTCGAGCAGCTCCGGATGGACGGGCCGCTGCCCGCCCGGGTGCTGCCGGACTCCTGCGTCGAGCCGTGGCGGTCGAGCGGATGGACGAACAACCAGAACGTCACGAAGATGCTCGACTTCATGGTCCAGCGAGGCCAGGTCGCCACCGTCGGACGCGAGGGCCGCGAACGGCTGTGGGACCTCGCCGAGCGGGTGTATCCCGATGACCCGGCGGTGCCGTACGACGAGGCGCTGCGACTGCGGGGCGAGCGCCGGCTGCGTGCCCTCGGCATCGCCCGGGCGAAGGCGACGGAGACACCGAACGAGCCGAACCACGTCGGCGAGGTCGGCGAGCCGGCCGTGGTCGAGGGAGTGCGCGGCACCTGGCGGGTGGACCCGTCGCAGCTGGACCAGCCGTTCGAGGGGCGGGCGGCGCTGCTGTCGCCGCTCGACCGGCTGGTCTACGACCGCAAGCGCATGGTCGACATCTTCGAGTTCGACTACCAGCTCGAGATGTACAAGCCGGCGGCCAAGCGCCGCTGGGGCTACTGGGCGCTGCCGGTCCTGTACGGCGACCGGCTCGTCGGCAAGCTCGACGCCACCGCCGAGCGGGACGCCGGCGTCCTCCGGGTCGACGCGGTCCACGAGGACGAGCCGTTCACCACGACCATGACCGCCGCCGTGCGGCGCGAGATGGAGGACCTCGCCGACTGGCTCGGCCTGGACCTCGTGCTGCCGTAGGGCGGAGTTGGCGCCGGGTCGTCGATGCTGGAGACTTGCCCCGCGATGAACCCCACGCCCACCTTCACCAGTGTCCGCTTCAGCGAGGGCTACGCGAAGGAGGAGGTGGATGCCTTCGTCTCCCGGGCCGCGCAGACCCTCGACTCCCCTGCGCCCACGCTCCGGCCCGAGGACGTGCGCGCGGTCCGGTTCGCCCCGGTGCGGCTGCGCCAGGGCTACGACATGGGCGAGGTGGACGCCTGGCTGGACGAGCTGGAGCAGCACCTGACCGAGCTGATGCCGGCTCAGCAGGAGGCGCACCCCTCGGTCGTCGAGGACCTGGCCGGCGTCTCGTGGCGTGCCCGCCTGCGGCGGTCGGTGCAGCAGACCACGGTCACGGGTCGCCTGGCGGTGCTGGGGGTCGTCGCGGGCCTGGTCGTCGGGCTGGTCGTGGGCCTCGTGCCCGGCGAGCCCTCGGTACGGACCGCGATGACCTTCGGCCTGATCATCTCAGTGTCGGTCGTGGGACTGCTGATCATCGCGGGACAGGCGATCCTGCTCGCCCTCTCGGTCGTCCGCGGCGTCGCGCTCGGCGTGCACCGCGTGCTGCGTGGTCGCCGTCGCGACACCGCCGACCACGGCTGAGCGAGCCCGGCCTCAGGCAGGGCGCTGGAACGCCAGGGCGCGCCCGAGGACCTGGTAGCCCAGCGCCTCGTTGACCCCGATCATGAACGCGTTCTCCTCCGCGTTCCAGGTGTCGATCGACGCGAGCTGCGGCTCGTCCTCACCCAGCCAGCGCAGCATCTCGGTCTTGAGCAGCAGGCCCAGCCGGTGCCCGCGGTGAGCGCGCACCACCGACGTGTCGTGCTGCTCGGCCAGGTGCGGACGCTCGCCGTCCACCGCCACGGTCGTCTCGCCCGCGAGCTCCCCCGTCTCCCGGTGCCGGGCGTAGACGATGTGGATCCGGTGGCCCCGCCCACGCTGCGCCTCGTCGTAGGCCTGCACCCGCTCCGGCGTGAACACCTCGTCCTCGACGTCGAGACCGCCCATGGGGGCGTCGTTGATGGCGGCGACCATCCTGGCCACCGCCTCCAGGTCGTCCGCCGGCGTGGCGCCCCGGCTGCGCACCAGCTCGTACGCCGCGGCGTGGGGTCGCGCGTCGTCGCGCAGCCGCTCCAGCAGCGACCAGTCCAGGTCGGCCAGGACCTGGCGCCGGCAGACCTCGACCTGCTTGCGCTCCAGCCCGTGCCGGGCCGCGAAGCCGGACGACGCGGCGGACTCCCAGCCGTCGATGCCGACCGTCTTGCGACCCTCGGCCCTCGCCCGCGCCATCAGCGCCTCGAGGAGGGCCGTGCCGTGGCCGCGGCGCCGGTGCTCGGGGTGCACCTCGACGTTCAGCCAGGCCAGGTGGAAGTTGTCCCACCGGCTGACGTCGTACGCCCCCACCGCCACCGGCTCGCCGGCTGCGAGGAGCAGGTAGGGCACCGCGGGGTCGCAGTCCCAGCCGTAGCGGAAGATCCCCTCGGCCTCCCGCTCGGTCATCGGGTGCTCGAACGGCGAGTCGACGGCCCGGACCGCGTTGGTGACCGCGACGTACCGGCGGACCGCCTCGCGGTCGTCGGCGCCGAACTCGACGATCTCCATGCCTTCGAGGATCCGCCGACGACGCCCGTCTCGCCACCGGTTATCGCCACGCACGACGGCCGCCACCCCCGAGGGTGGCGGCCGTCGTGGTGCGGCAGGGCGTCAGCTCAGGGTCAGCGCGGTGTCGTCCACCACGAAGCTCGTCTGGAGCGAGCTGTCCTCGGACCCACTGAAGCTGATCGTGACCGTCTGACCGGCCAGCGACGAGACGTTGAAGGACTTCAACGCGTACCCCGTGTTCTTGTTCAGGTTGGAGTACGTCGCCAGCGTCGTCGAACCCGCCTTCACGGTCAGCTTGTCGTAGGCCGTGGACGAGGTGGTCTCGGCCGTGTCGATGTGCAGGTAGAACGACAGCGTCGCCGTGCACCCGGCTGGGATCGACACCGACTGGGACAGCGTGTCGGTGTGGGTCGAGCCGTAACCGTCCAGCCAGGCCTTCCAGCTGCCGGAGCGGGCGGGCTCGCCGGACGAGCTGTCCACCACGCCCGAGGAGGCCGACCAGGGCGCGGCGGTGCCGGTCTCGAAGCCGGGGTTGCCCAGCTTCTGTCCGGTGCAGCCGGTTCCGCCTCCGCCACCACCCGTGGAGCAGGTCGGGTCACCGGCCTGCGCCGGCACGCTCACCGCGTCCCAGGCTGCCTTGACGGCGTTGAACTCGGTGCAGCTGCTGGTGCCGTACAGGTTCTTCGCCGCGGTCAGCGTCCAGGTCCGGTACTTCAGGTACGACGACGAGGAGGTCTTCATCAGCATCGCGTTGTACATGATCTTCTCGGCCTTCTGGATGCCGATGCCGGTGATCGAGGAGCCGTTGCAGGTGGGGCTGTTCGGCTGGCCGTCGGTCGGGCTGGTGCCCTCCGCGAGCAGGTAGAACCAGTGGTTGCCGGGGCCGGCTGCGGCGTGCACCTCGGCGTTCGGGATCGACGAGGAGTAGCAGTTGGCGTCCCCGGCGAGCGACGGGTTGTACATGTAGCGGATCGGGCCGCTGCCCACGAGGTTGACCTGCTCGCCCACGGTGTAGTCGGGCCTGTCGACGGCGTTGTTGGCGTACCACTCGGTGGCCGCGCCGAACGTGTCGGCGACGAACTCCTGGGTGCCCTGGCCGGAGATGCCACCGGGCGTGTGGTCGTCGACGCCGTGGCCCATCTCGTGGGCGACGACGTCGATGGAGCCGATCCACTTGCCGCCGCTCTGGGTGTGGCCGATCTGGACCTGGGTGCCGTCGTAGTAGGCGTTGACGTCGTTGAGGCCGACTCGGATCGGGACCCAGCCGCCGGAGCCGTTCATGCCACTGCGTCCGTCCCAGGCGGAGAGCATCTGACGCTCCTGCTCGGCGCTGTAGAACGAGTCGACGCAGCCCGTCTCGCGGCTGGTCGCGTTGCCGTTGCCCCACGCGTCGTCCGACCCGGAGAACGTCACGTTGGTGGCCGCGTCCTGGCAGACCAGGCTGGCGGCGTTGGAGTCCTTCATCGAGTACGTCGAGCCCGACTGGGTCGTCGGGATCGAGACGGTGCCGGCGTAGGCCGAGCTGCCCGTCCCCTCGACGACGTGCTCCCGGGTCGTGAGGACACGACCGTTGTGGGCGTCGACGTAGACGGTGAGCCGCGACGGGCCGCCGTCACGGACCCCGTCGACCGTGGTCTCCCAGGCCAGGGTGGACGCGGCGCGCTGGAGGACCACCAGTCGGGTGGCCTCGAGCCGGGCCTCCTCGACCTGTCGCGCCGAGGTGGCGCGGGCGGCCGCCCTGCCGACCGTCGCGGTGACCGACCCGAGCCGGGTGGCGTGGGCCTGGGCGACCGTGGTGCCGAGGACGTTGCCCTCGCTGTCGGTGGCGACGACGAAGTCACCGCCGACCACCGGGAGCCCCTGGTAGGTGCGCTCGTAGGGGACGTACTGCAGTCCCGACGACGACTGCACGGGCAGCGGCCGGAACGCGTCGTGCTTGCTGGCGTGCAGCCGGGCTGGCCTGCTCGCCACGAGGGCGTGGGCGGACCGGGCCGCCTGGGTCCGCGCGTCGGCGCCCTGCCTGGCAGCGTGCGTGGGGGTCGCGGCCTGGCTGCCTGTTGGCACCGAGACGGCCGCGACGGCCGAGATGAGGACTGCTGCGCTGGCCAGGATCAGCTGGCGCGGAGTCCCTGCGACGAGTTTGTGCACTCGACACTCCTTTGTCCGGGCTCCTTCAGGAGCCCACCGAGAGGGAAAGGTCGGCTCAGGCCCGGCACTGCTGGAGGTCTTCCACCCGAGAACGAGAACCGCGCGAACTCTTGCGCCGCGCGAGGCACCCGGTCAACGGATTCACGGTGCAGGACTCTGCACTGCATCAACATGCAAAAGGAGGTGGCGGCCCGCGTTCGCCCTCCTGCCCGTGGCGTGCGGGACCTTCGGCACTGACGAGGGCCTGCGCGCTGGTCGACGGTGGGACCGTGAAGCTGCTGTGCGTCCTGGCTCCGCGGATGGTTCTCGGCCCGGTGCCGGTGACCAGGGCCGGCGGCTCCGACTTCGTACCGACCAGCCCGGAGCCCTGATGCCCACACAGGAGACCCACCTCGTCACCGGCTACGTCGACGCGGTCGCCCAGGCCGAGCTCGTGCACTCGGGCGAGCTGCGCCCGGTCGACCTCGTCCTCGACACGATCACCCGCATCGAACGCCTCGACCCGCTCCTGCACGCGATCGTCGCGACCGACTTCGACCGCGCCGTCGACGGCGCCCGGAAGCTGGATCCCGACCTGCCCTTCGCCGGGGTGCCGATCCTGGTCAAGGACCTGTGCGCCGAGGTCGAGGGGCTGCCGATGCGGGAGGGCTCCGCCTACCTGCGGAGCGTGGTCTCCACGCACGACCAGGAGTACGTCACCCGGTTGCGCCGCGCCGGGTTCGTGGTCCTCGGCAAGACCAGCACCCCCGAGTTCGGCATGTCACCGACCGTCGAGCCGTTCGACGGGCCGCCGACCGCGAATCCCTGGGACACCACCTGCACGACGGGCGGCTCGAGTGGCGGGTCGGCCGCCGCGGTGGCGAGCGGGATGGTGCCGGTCGCGCACGGCAACGACGCCGGAGGGTCGCTCCGCATCCCCGCGTCCTGCTGCGGCCTGTTCGGCCTCAAGCCCACGCGCGGTCGCAACCCGCTCGGGCCCCGGTACGGCGACGTCTTCGACGGCATGGTCGCCGAGCACGTGCTGACCCGGACGGTGCGGGACAGCGTGGCCCTCCTGGACGTGACGGCGGGACCCGCACCGGGAGACCCCTACTTCGCGCCGCCCCACGAGGGCTCGTGGACCGCCGAGGCCTTCTGGCCACCGGGACGCCTGCGGATCGCCGTCAGCCGACGGGCCGCCGACGGCAGGCGGGTGCACCCGGACTGCCTCGCCGTCCTCGACGAGACGGTCGACCTGCTCACCTCGCTGGGCCACACGGTCGTCGAGCGCGAGCTCACCGAGCTGACGCCGGAGGTCGGCAGCGCCATCGGCCGGATGTACGGAGCGGCGGTCGACTGGGTGGTGCGCTACTGGGCGCAGGAGACCGGCCGGTTCCCGGAGCCGCGCGAGCTCGAGCCGCTGACCCGGCTCTACTGGGGCCGCGGCCGCGAGGTCCGGGGCGGAGAGCTGCTGATGGCGATCACCACGATCCAGGCGTTCGGCCGAGCGGTCGCCGCGGCGTACGACGGGCCGGACGGGTTCGACGCCTGGCTCTCCCCCACGCTCGCCGAGCCACCGCCTCGGCTGGGCGAGCTCGCCGCCTCGCAGGAGGATCCGACCGTCGCCGAGGAACGGGCCGCCGCGTTCGTCGCCTTCCCCCTGGTCGTCGCCAACCTGACCGGGCGTCCGGCCATGAGCGTGCCGCTCGGCTGGAGCAGCGAAGCCCTGCCCGTCGGCGTGAACTTCATGGGTCGTCTGGGCGACGAGGGGACCCTCTTCCGGCTGGCCACCCAGCTGGAGACCGCCCGCCCGTGGGCCGAGGTGTGGCCGCCGGTCTCGGCGCGCTGCCTGGACCACCAGCACCCGATGACGGACCCGGCGGACTGGTGACCCGGGCAGACTGGTCACATGAGCGAGCCGATTCGCGTGGTCCCGGGCGACGCCCTGGCACCCGCCGACCCGACACCCGGCATGGAACGCAGGATCGCCTTCCGGGCGCCCGGCCTGTGGGCCGGCCAGGTCGAGACGCAGGCAGGCGCCACCTCGGGCTGGCACCACCACGACGTGAACGAGTCCAGCCTGTACGTCGTCTCGGGGGTCCTGCGCCTGGAGTTCGAGGGACAGGAAGGCTACGTCGAGGCGCGCGCCGGCGACTTCGTCCACGTGCCCGCCCACACGATCCACCGCGAGTCCAACCCCACCGACGCGACCTCCGTCGTGGTGATCGCCCGAGCGGGTGACGGCATCCCGACCGTCAACGTCGACGAACCGCCGTTCCCGCACCGCCGCTGACCCGGGCTCAGCCGTCGGTGGTGGTGTACTCCCCCCGGAAGAACAGCAGCGGCTCGGCGGCATCGGTCATCGCGAGGTCGAGCACTCGCCCGATGACGACGTGGTGGTCACCGGCCTCGTGGACGGCCTGGATGGTGCAGTCGACGTACCCCAGGATGCCGTCGAGCATCGGCGAGCCGGTCGCCCCCGACGGCTGCCACTTGATGTCGGCGAACTTGTCGACGCCGCGACTGGCCATGATGTTGGAGACCTCGGCCTGGTCGGCGCCGAGGAAGTTGACGCAGAAGTGTCCGGACCGCTGGATCAGCGGCCACGCCCGCGACGTCTTGGCCGGCACGAACAGCACCAGCGGCGGGTCGAGGGAGACGCTCGAGAACGACTGACAGGTCATCCCCACGGGCTGGCCGCCACTGGTGGCGGTCACCACCGTCACCCCCGAGGCAAAGCGACCCAACACGTCCCGGAACCGCCGCGCGGCCGCCGTCGCCCGCGGGTCCTCGGTGTGGACGGGGCTGGCCTCGCCGGGCCGGAACTCGAAGTCCATCTCGGCGTCGCCGAGCCAGGAGCTGATCACGTCCGGGCTCGGCTGGGGCTCACGCGCGTCGGGGTCGATCCCCTCCGGGATCTCGCGACCGGCCTCCGAGCTCATGCTCCCAACTTAGTCACGGCCCGCGGCCGTGGCTCGTCCGGCCCCGACCAACGGCGGGGACGGCGCGCCCTGCTCCCGTCGAGATCAGGAGCCCGCCTGCCGGGCGGCCCCCTCGATCCGGTCGCGGTGGGCTCGCCAGTCGTAGTCGTCCTCGGGGAGGTTCGTGTCCCCGGCCGCGGCGCCGGCCGCACCGTCGATGAGCTCGCGCACGATGCCGGCGTGGCCGGCGTGCCGGTTGGTCTCGGCGACCAGGTGGACGAGGACCTGGTGCAGCGTCACGGTCCGGTGCCGCGGGCCCCACGGCACCTCGCCGGTGGCGTCCAGGTCGAACGCCTGCAGCGTCCCGGCCGCGTGCGCCACGCCCGGTGAGAGCCCCGATGTCCTCCGGCTCTCCGCCGGCCAGAGGTCGTCGTTCGGGTCGGCGTCGTCGTCGTGCCAGGGCAACGACTCGCCGTGCGGCCGTCCGAACGTCTCCCCGAAGTAGCCGAGCTCCACGCTCGCGAGGTGCTTGACCAGGCCCAGGACGTTCGTGCCGGTGGGAGTCAGCGGCCGGCGGGCGTCGTACTCCGAGAGCCCCTCGAGCTTCCAGAGCACGGCCTCGCGCACCGACTGGAGGTAGTCGACCAGGGTGTCCTTGGGATCGGGCAGCGTCATCGTCAGCCCTTCGGTCGGTAGGGCGTGAGCACGCAGAACTCGTTGCCCTCGGGGTCGGCGAGGACCGCCCAGCCCTTGTCCCCCCTGCGCAGGTCGTCGACCAGGGTGGCGCCCAGCCCGAGGACCCGGTCGACCTCCTCGTCCCGACTCCGGTCGGTCGGCCGCAGGCAGATGTGCATGCGGTTCTTCACGGCCTTGGGCTCGGGGACCTTCAGGAACAGCAGGTAGCGGTCGTCGGGCCCGACCAGCCCGCACTCCTCGTCGTCGGGCTGCTGCTCCTCGTCGGGCAGGACGAAGTCCTCGAGGACCTGGGCCCACCACATGGTCTGGGCGTACGGGTCGGCGGCGTCGATGCAGAAGTTGGATGCGCGAGATGCCATGGCGTCACCTTGGCACGGCGCACCGCCCGACGTCCCGGGTCAGAGCCAGTCCCACCGCTTGAACGCGAGGTACAGCCCGCCGGAGAGCAGCACGATCAGGGCCGTCGAGCTCAGGTAGCCGGACTCACGGGCGAAGCCCGGGTAGGGCACGTTCATGCCGTAGAAGCCGGTCACCGCGGTGGGCACGGCGACGATCGCCGCCCAGCTGGTGACCTTCTTGGTGATCACGTTGAGCCGGTTGCCCTGGATGGTCAGGTTCGTCTCCACGATGGTGGCGACCAGGTCACGGAGGCTCTCGGTCCACTCCGCGGCCCGCAGCACGTGGTCGTAGACGTCTTGGTAGTACGCCGTCATCTCGGGCGGCACCAGCCCGACGTCCCGCCGCATCAGCGTGTTCACCACCTCGCGCATCGGGAGCACGACCCGTCGCAGCTTGACGAGGCTCTTGCGCAGCTCGAAGCTGCGGCGCTGGACGTCCCGCTCGCGCGGCACGTCCTCGAAGAGCAGGTCCTCGAGCTGCTCGATCTCGTCGTCGAGGGACTGCACCGCGTCGAAGTGCGTGTCGACGATGAAGTCGAGGAGGCCGTGGACCAGGGCACCGATCCCGAACCGGGCCAGGTCGGGATTGTCGTCCCACCGCCTGATCAGGCCGTCGATCGGGAAGGAGTCGTCGGTCCGCACTGTGACCAGCGCGGAGGACGTGATGAACGCGGCGACCTCGCCGGTGACCAGCTCGCCGGTCGCGGAGTCGAGCTGCACGGCGTACGCCGCGAGGAAGTCGTGGCCCTGGTACCGGGTGAACTTGGGCCGTTGCCGCCCGCTGGTGGCGTCCTCGACGGCCAGCGAGTGGAGACCGAGCTCCTCGGCCACGTGCTCGAGGTCGGCCAGCTCCGGGCCGCACAGGTCCACCCACACCATGGCTGCGTCATGCCCGAGGTGCTCGGAGACGTCATCGAGCGGGAAGTCCTCGTCGGTGAGGACCCCCTTGCGGTAACACCGGGTGCGGGCCACGTCACCGAGTATTGCTCACACCACGGGCTGCACCTCGGGAACCGGATCTGCCCGGAGGAACTCGAGCGCACCGCCGTGACCGCTGAGGAGCTCGAACGGCTCCCCCTGCTTCGGCGCGAGCCGGAGCCGGACCCCGGCGGTCTTGGAGTTCAGGCAGTGGCTCAGCGCGCGGGCGGGGTTCTCGTAGCCCAGGCACACCATCGCCCCCGGCGAGCCGACCATCTCGAGGGTGGCCTCCCCGTCACGTCCCCTCAAGCCGAGCGACCAGCGCGGGAAGTCCAGCGTCGGCCGCTGGCGCCACAGGTCGACGATCCGGTCGAAGCGGAGCTCGCGGTCCCCGCGGCGCACCACGAGCATCGACAGCAACGGGGACAGTCGGCGACCCAGCTCGACGCGTCCGGACGCCCCCTCCGCCACGGCGTACGGCGTGCCGGCCGCGTCGAGGAACACGCACTGGCCCCAGGCGTACTCCGGGCTGTGCGAGGCACCCCAGTTGTGGCCCTGCATGCCGACCCAACCCCCGAGGTCCCACCGCTCGCCGTCCCACTCGACCTCACCGTCGAACGTTCCCGCCGGGAACGGCGTGAGCAGCTTGTTGCGCGGGAACCGCGCGTCCACGAGGCGCCGTGACGGCAGCAGGCACATCGGGGCGCCCAACGGCCCGGGCGACCGGGTGAGGGACAGCTCCCACGTCACCCGTCCGGCGTCGGACTGCAGCGCGCCGGCCGAGGCGCCGTCGAAGGTGCCGAGGCCGAGGCTCAGCGGCCCGACCCGGATCGCGAGGTCCGTCGCGGAGTGCTCGAAGCTCGAGTCCCGCAGCGGTACGTCGTGCCGGAAGGCTGCGGTCCGGTCGCCGTCGAAGGCGCTGAACCACGCCTGGCTCACCGCCGTGCCGTCCGACCTGGTGAGCACCGTCGCCTTGAGCCAGATCGCCCGTGGCCGCGCCGGGTCGTTGGCGCGGACGAACCAGGACTCGACGTGGTCGGTGCCGGTGCGGAACCGCGGCGCGTTGTCGGCGAGCATGCGGCCAGTCTCGCGCAACGACGCCGGGCAGAGCGATGAGTTCCGGCCGCTCGACAGGTCAGGACACTCATGACCGACACCAAGCACAGCCCCACCACCGTCTCCACCATCGGCGTGGCCATGTTCACGGTCGCCGACCAGGACGCGGCTCTTGCCTTCTACACCGACAAGCTCGGCTTCGAGGTGCGCAGCGACACCCGCTTCGGGGAGCACGACGAGATGCGCTGGCTGGAGGTGGCCCCGCCCGGTTCGCCGGCGCGGCTCGCCCTGAACCCGCCGATGGGCGGCCAGCCCGGCGGCGGCGGCATCGGCGTGGAGACCTCGGACGTCCTGGCCGAGCACGCGCGCCTCAGCGACATCGGCGGCATCGACCTCGACCCCGAGCCGATGCGCACGCCGGGAGCTCCCCTCCTGTTCATGCTGCGCGACCCGGACGGCAACAACATCGCCGTCGTGGAGGCACCGCCGGCCTCGTAGCCTGCCCACGACCAGGCAGCCGCCTGGCCCGAGGAGCTGCCCGGTCACACCGTGAGGTCCTCCAACCTGGTGCCGTGCTCCCACTCGAGCTCCCGGCCTCCGGGGCACTCGATGTCGCGGCGGTCGCGGATCTCGGCGACGGCCTGGAGGAGTTCAGTCCCGCTGCACTGGATCTCCGGGAGCTCGGGCCATTCCTCGCTGGCCGGGTGCGCGGCCGTGGTGACCGGGTGCCGGAACCCGGTGCCGGTGACGAACACGAACGACCCGGTCTCGTCCTGCTCGATCCCGAACCCCGGTGCGTGCTTGGCGGTGTGCCCGGTCTTGCACGCGGGCCACATCTCGCTGGTGCTGGTCTTCCCCAGCGGCCACGGCCGGCGGTGGTCCAGCTCGGCCTCCGTCGCCGGGACGGAGCAGGTCGGATGGAAGCAGCTCCCCCACTCGGCGACCACGTGTCGCCAGATCGGCGCCGTCGGCCGGTAGGACGTCGTGGACAGCTCGACCATCCGCCCGGCCGGGTCGGTGAGCATCCGGTACCAGGTGGCGTCCGGCTGCGAGGCGATCGCCCGGCACAGCGATGCCGGGATCACCGTGCCTCCGGACAGCGTCCCTGACCCGTCCGAGACACCCATCAACGCCTGGATCGGCACGGTGGCCATGATGATCGGCCGGGCGTAGCCCGGCGTGGGTACCCTCTCCTCCCGGCCGACCAGGAGGTCGATGGCCAGGTCGGACCTCAGCTGCTCGAGCGTCCGCGCGTCGCCCTCGGCGCGCAGCTGCCTGGCGGCCAGGGTCAGCCGGTGCTCGGCCAGTCGGACCTGGTCGACGGTCGAGGTGATCCCCAGCTGGGCCATCCCGTCCTCGAGCTCGATCCCGCGGACCCGCCGTTCCGCGTGCGCCTTGCGGTGACGTTCCTCGGCGTCCGCCGGCCGGAGCCGGGTCAGCTCGTAGGTCAGCTTGTTGCGCAGCTGCTTGATCGTGCACCCCACCACCGGCGGCACCCCGGCCAGCCCGTGCCGGTCGGTCAGGTGCTTGTCCAGGAACGCGGCCAGCCGATCCGCCAACCTGGCCAGGTCCACCGGATCGGTGACCGCGTGCCGGAGCGTGTCAGCGATCACCGTGGCCCGGTAGCAGTCCAGCTGCCCGGCCTGGCACAGCTCCCACACGTGCCCGAACGACGCCGACAGGAACAGGGCGACGTTCAGCTCGTGCCGGACCCGACGCTCGGGCAGCCCCCACAGCTCGGCCACCTCGACCGCGGTCTCCTGCCGCGGCGTCAGCGTGTGGTGGGGCGAGACGGCATGCCGCACCAGGAAGTCCGACTCCCGGCGCCGGTGGAACTCCACCAACCGCGCCCACCGCCGGCCCGACGCCCGCGCCTCGGCAACCCCGTCGACCACCCCACCGGCCAACAGGTCATGGTCGTCCGTCCCCGCCAGGTCAATCACAGGGTCCATCGCTCATCCCTTCCGCGAAACGATCGACCCCTCGGTTCGAACGATAGGCGCGGGCGCCGACAGTGCCTCCGGGAGCGATTCAGTCCCCGGGGACTGGACGCCGTACTCGCGTGTCGCCCGGCAACCGGGGCACCCCCAGTCAGAGCTTCAGGTGCCGAGCCGGTCGCCGACCAGCGCGACGATCGGCCACGCACCTCGGGCCCAGTTGGAGATGACGGTCCAGGTGATCGATGACGAGGGCTGGTACAGGCTGGTGAACGACACGCCTGCGTCGTACCCCTCGAGCCAGACGGCGTCGTCCGTCGCGTGGAGGTGGAACCCCAGGCCGTAGCGCTCGGACTCCTCCGGCCAGTCGCTGCGGGGTCCGACCCCTGACCTCCTCGGCGGTCGCACCCCGAGCCGGCGGCCGGGCACTCAGGGTCGGGGCAGGGTGGCACCCGATGTGGCGGACCGTCACGGTGGCGCACAGTGGAGTGGAGATGCCGGGGAGACGCCCTGGCACAACGATCCGAAGGAAGTGCAGCACCATGAACGACATCCACCAGAGCTTCGCCCGACAGGGCCTGGTCCGGCCCCGCGAGGGGCGCCTGCTGGGGGGCGTGTGCGCCGGGCTCGGCCGACGATTCGGCCTCGGACCGTGGACCGCGCGACTCCTGTTCGTGCTGGTGCTCATGGTCATCCCGGGCAGCCAGATCCTGGTCTACCCGATCCTGTGGATCCTGATGCCGTCGGAGGAGACGGTCACGGTCCAGCCTCCGCACACCCCGCCGGCCCCCACCACCTGACCCTGACCCTGGAAGAGCGGGCCCGAGCCCTACCTGGGTTTACCCCAGATGGGGCTGGTGCTCGATCCCAGTCCGGGCGAACGTCGTACGGGGAGCGAATGAGGGAGCAGTCATGGGTATACGCGCGGACGCGTACGAGGTGACGGTCCCGCTCACTCCGGGGTCGCGCGGCTGGCAGGAGGCCGAAGCACGCGTCCGCGAGGACGACCAGCTGGAGGCTGCCGCGCTCGTGCTCACGCCGACGCGCGCCAGCCTCGAGGTCGAGGTGACCCACAAGGTCGTCGAGGAGGGCGGACTCTCCGGTCTTCGACGGTTCAGCCACCGGATCCTGCTGGAACCGACCATGGGAGCCTTCTGGCTGGCCGCCCTCCTGGGGGACATCCCGGCACTGCGCGACTGCCTGAAGCTCGTGTGGCCCGGTGAGGTGAACAGCAACCCGGTGTGGCTCAACCTGCTGTGAGACCGCCGGCTGCACGGCTGACCGGGGTCACGAGCTGCCCGACACCGCCGGCTCCGGCCGAGCCGCCCACTCCCCCGCGGTTTCTGCGCACCGGGCGGCGTCCAGCGGCTGCCCCGACGCGTTGAAACGTGCGACCGCGGCGTCGATCGAGCGCATGGCCTCGGCGTGCTCGCCTCGCGCCAGGCTCAGGTGGGCACGCGCCTCGGCCACGGCGGCGTCCCAGGCCGTGCCCTCCCACCGGCCCTCGGACACCTCGGCCATCTCGAGGTACCGCCCGGCAGCCACGAGGTCGCCGGCGTCCGCCTCGGCGATGGCGGCCGGGACGGCGAACATCACGTCGCAGAACGTGCAGCGGTCGGTCTCCCCGAGTGTCGCCTCCGCGCGCTCGACGACGGTCACCGCCTCGGCGGGGCTCGTGGCCGCGGAGATCATCGTGCCGTAGACCCGCTGCAGCAGGTGCATGCTGATGACCGACCAGCGGGCCAGCGGCAGCGCCCGCTGCAGCAGCGCCAGCGCCTCGACCCGGTCACCCCGAGCCAGCCGGACCTCCGCGAGCCGCTGCAGGCAGTGTGCCTCCCCGGCCGACGCATCGACATCCCGGTGCAGGTCGACGGCCTCTCGCAGCTCCCGCTCCGCCAGGTCGAGGTCGCCCTTCAGCAGCGCCGCCTCACCGATCAGCGCCGTCGCGAAAGCCACGCCGCGCAGCGCCCCGTGGTGCTCGGCCTGGGCGCGGAGGCCACCGGCGAGCTCGATCACCTCGTCATAGGGAGTCGGGCCGTAGAGCAGGTACTCCGCGACGCACAGGTGCGCGTCGAACACGGCGGCAGCCAGCTCGGGGTTGTCCCGGGTACGCCGCAGCTCGCGGAGGAAGCGCTGGAACCACTCGCCACGCTGGTGAGCGATCAGGCCCTGCAACGCGACCAGGTCGACGATCTGCCACGTGTCGCCCGGATGCAGCAGCCTGCGGGCCAGGTCCGCCGCCTCCCACGCAGCCTCGAGGTCGCCGGCGAAGTAGGCCAGGCTCCCCCGGGCCAGCAGCAGCGGCCCGTCCGCCGCGTCCCCCTCGACGCCGAGGTTCCCCAGGGCTGACTCCGCGGTGTCGAGGTCACCCTGGAACGTGGCCGCCCGAGCCAGCCTCGCCCGCACCAGTCGGTGCTCGGTCCCGCTGGTGACCGACAGCGCGGCCCGGTAGGCGTCGACTGCCGACGGGTCCGCCAGGGCGAGCAGCAGGTCGCCCCGGCGGGCCAGCAGGTGGCCCCGGTCCACACCCGAGGCGTGGTCCACCACGGCGTCGAGCAGCGCGAGCCCGTCCCGGTAGGCGCCGAGGGCACCGGCGGTCTCGATCGCGGGACGGGCGTACGGGACCGCCTGCCGCGGATGACCTGACGCGACGAAGAGGCGGGCCACCCGGGTCGGTGGCGTGTCCAGGTCGGCGAGCCGCTCGGCGACGTCGCGCCCGGCCCGCGAGCGTTCGTGCGGCGAGAACCCGGCCAGCAGTGCGTCCCGCACCAGCGCGTGGCGGAACCGGTACCCCGCCTCCGCCGGCTCGACGACCGAGATGGCCAGGGCCGACTCCAGCGCGGCGTACGTCTCCGGCTCGTCCGCCCCGGAGGCGGCGAGCAGCTCGTCGGTGGTGAAGGTCGAGCCCAGCAGCGCCACCCGGCGGAACACCGCCAGCGCCTCGGGCGGCAGCCCTGCGACCGCCATGTCCCTCACCCCGCCCCGGGCGTCGCGCGCGGCCTCCAGGACCCGGAAGGGCAGTCCGGCCGAGACGGCCCAGATCTCCTCGGCGGCATGCTCGTCCAGATCCGGGAACCGCAGCTCGAGCAGTCGACGCGTCCCGCGCTGGTCCAGCGGCGTCAGGTCGATGACCCCGCCGATCCCGCGCGTCACCAGGCTCTCCTCCATCTCCCGCAGCGGACGATCGGAACCGGGACGGGCGGCAGCCAGGATCACGACGGTCTCGGTGACGGCACAGCGGGCGAGGTAGTGGAGCAGCCGCAGCGAGGCCTCGTCGGCCTCGTGCAGGTCGTCCACGACCAGCAGCAGGCCGCGGCCCGTGGCCGAGAGCCGCAGCAGCTCGGCGGCGGCCACGAAGAGTCGCTGGTGCGCGGTCTCCCCGTCCCACGAGATCTGCCGGCCACCGAGCGCCCGCCCGAGCTCCTCGCCGTAGATGTCGTCGAGGCCGTCGAGGAGCGTGGGATGGCGGCGGCAGAGGTCCGCGAACGCCTCCAGCACCGGCGCGTAGGGCCACGACCCCTCGACCGCGGAGGCCCCGCCCCGGGCCACCCGCCAGCCGCGCCTGGCGGCCAGCGCCGCGGACAGGTCCAGCAGCGCCGACTTGCCGACACCGGCCACGCCGGTCAGCACCACCGTGCTGCCGCTCCCCGCGTCGGCCCGGTCCATCCGGTCCCGGATCGCGTCCGCCACGGCACGTCGGCCGACCAGGCGGGTCTCGCGGGCGGCGGTGTCCGGACCGGGCTGCTCGACCGCCCCGGAGAGCCGGCGGCGCAGCTCGAGCGCCGCCGCGCTGGGAGCGGTGCCGAGCTCGCGCCGGAGCGCCTGCTCCATGCGCTCGAGCTGGCGCAGCGCGGCTCGTACGTCGCCCCGGTCGGCGTGCTCGCGGGCCAGCGCCAGGTGCGCCTCCTCGTCGGTGGGGTTGGCCCGGACCAGGTCCTCCCAGTGACCCGCGAGCCGCAGCAGGTCCTGGTGCAGCACGTCCAGCGCCTCGCGCCACGTCTGCGCCCAGGGCTCGTAGGGGTCATCGGGCAGGAACGGGCCGGCGTACATGCCCAGCGCCCGCTCCGCCTCGGCCACCGAACCGGCGGCGACGGCCGCCTCCGCGGCACGCCGGAACTCGACGGCGTCGACACCGATGTCGTCGTCGGGAAAGAGCATGACCAGCTCGTTGCGCAGCGCCAGGCCGGCGGTCTCGCCGCCGAGGGCACGCCGCGCGTAGTGCGCCGCCTTGTGCAGCCGAGGCGTCGCGGCCTCGAGCGGCAGGTCCGGCCACAGGTGGTCCATGACCTGCTCCCGGTGCAGCCGGCGCCCGTCGGCGACGGCCAGCAGCTTGACCAGTGACGCAGCGCCGCGCCGACTCCATGCGTCTGCGGGCACGGGGGCGCCCCCGAGGGCGACCGAGAACTTCCCGAGCAACGTGATGGTGACGTCCATGTGGTTGCCTCGACCGGATGGGGTCCACTGCGAAAGGTCCACGTTACCGCCGGACCGGCTCGCTGTGCGCCCGTCGATCGCCGACCGCGGGCAACGACTCCAGCATCTCGACCTCGTCGACCATCCCCATGCTCACCCGGCGCAGCAGGAGCTTCACCTCGCTGCTGTCCCACTCGTAGCCGGCGATCTCGTCGCTGGCCGCGAAGAGCTGGGCGGACAGCAGGTCGCGCCGACGCTGGTAGCCGTCGAGCGCGGCAGCCTCGGACCGCTGGCCGCCGAGGGCGTCGACGACCCCGCCGGCCAGCAGCTCGGCGTCACGCAGCGCGTCGGTGATGCCGTGGGTGCTGATGGGGTCCTTGAAGTGCCCGGCGTCACCGACCAGTGCCCACCCCGGACCCCAGGACCTGCGGACGAAGCCGCGGCGCCCGGCCCAGCCGTACTGACGGCTGACGCGGGTCGCGGCCGCGAGCCGCTCCGCGTGCCGGGGAGCAGCCATCCCGAACACCGTGTCGAACGTGCTCTCCGCCGACCGCCCCGTGCGCAGCGTGCGCATCCGCAGCGGTGACGTGGCCACGAAGACGCAGCTGAGCCCGTCGTTGGTGGGGATGATGCCCGCCCCCACCCCGTCCCGGTAGGCCCACTCGTAACCGGAACCGCCGATCCCGGCGTAGTAGGCGTACTGGACGGCACTTGCCCAGCGGCCCTCGCGCAGCAGCGGCGCACCGACCTGTTGGGCGACCAAGGAGGAGATCCCGTCGGCACCCACCACGAGCCGCGCCCCGAGGTCGCGCGTCGCGCCGGGGGTGCCGGCACGCACCCCGGCCACGCGGCCGGCACGGTCCCGCAGCAGCTCGGTGACCCGGGCCCCGTGCCGGACGTCGACACCGGCCTCGCTGGCCGCATCGACCAGGATCCGGTCGAGCACCGTACGCCGCGGGGCGTAGAGCGCGTCGACCCCGGCGCTCGGGCGGATCGAGATGTGCACCGGGTCCTCGTCGCCGTACACGAACGTGGTGGTCCTGACCGGCGGGGTGCCGGCGGCCACCACCTCGTCCAGCAGGCCCCAACGGCTCAGCTGCAGCACCCCGGCGCGCATCAGTCCGTGCGTGGACAGCGTGTCGCTGGCATACCGCGACCTGTCCAGCAGCGCCACCCGGGCGCCCGCCCGGGCGAGCAGCAGGGCCGTCGAAGCGCCGGCGACCCGGCCCCCGACCACGACGGCGTCGTAGGTCTTCATGACGCCTCCCCCAGTCCTTCCGCGGCGAACACCGGCGCGTCCGGCTGCCCGTGGCACAGGTGCGAGACCACGTCCCGGGCGCCGAACCGGGCGCCGTCGACGAACGTCGAGTCGCGCCGGTCCTGGAACCGCTGGCCGACGACGTACAGCCCGGGCGCCGGGGTCACACCGCGCTCCTGCTGGATCGCGCCGCCCGGGCCGACCACCGGGATCCTCAGCCACGGGTGGTGGGGCCGGAAGCCGGTCGCCAGCAGGACGGTGCCGATCCCGGCGGACCGGAGGTCGAGCCGCGTGGGCGGCCGGGTCGGATCCACCCGGCGCGGTCGGGTCGCCGGCTCCACCTCGGCGGCCAGGTGGCTGGCCTCGATGTGCCGGTCGACGGTGTCGAGGTATCCGTACATCTGGTCGTCCGCGGACTTGGTGGTGGCGGCCAGGTCGGGCCGGAAGGTCACCCGGCGGTGCTCCACCCGGTCCAGGTGTCCGACCAGCTCGACACCCGCCTCCTGCAGGGTCGCGAGGTCCACGTCGGTGCCCCGCGGGTCCGAGGTCCTCCGCCCGACCAGCTGCAGGGACGGCTCGTGGACGGTCGAGGCCGGGTCCCTGCGGCGGGACAGGCGCCCGGTCTGCTCGAGCCACCAGAAGATGTCCATCCCCCGGTAGCTCCGCGGCAGCCTGGTGTGCCGGCCCACCGCCAGCACGACGCGGCGGCCGGCCCGGACGAGCTCGTCGGCGATCTGGGTGCCGGACGCCGAGGCCCCGACGACCAGGACGCCGCCGTCGGCCAGCTGGCCCGGGTTCCGGTACTGGGAAGACGTCACCATGTCGATGCCCGGGTCGAGGCGGTCCACCGTCGCGGGCAGGTTGGGCCGCCCGGTCGCTCCGGTGGCGATCACCACGTGGCGCGCCTGCCAGGAGCGTCCGTCGGTCTCGACCCGGTAGCGGTCACGGTGCAGCGTCACGCGCTGGACCTCGTCCCCCAGGACGAGCGGGGCCCCGCCTTCGACGGCGTACCGCTCGAGGTGGCCCACCAGCTCACCGGCCGGCATGAAGCCCTCCTGGTCCGTGCCCTGGTAGCGCCAGCCGGGAAGGCGGGTCATCCACCGCGGGGTGAGCAGGTGCAGCGAGTCCCAGCGCTCGCTCCGCCACCGCTCCGCGATCCGGCCGCGGTCCAGGACGACGTGGTCGCGGCCGGCCTCGGTGAGCAGGCGGCTCACCGCCAGGCCGGCGTGGCCCGCACCGATGACGATGGTGTCGATGATGGTCATGACAGGGGTACCTTTCTCAGGGCCCGCCCGGTCGGCCTTCAGCCACGTGCTGGGCCGACCGGGGCGGACACCGATCCTTCGGATGCGCAGCCTCAGCTGCGTTCAGACCGGCCGCCGACGACCACGTCGACGTGCACCGGGGTGGGGTTGGTCAGGGCGTCGTAGACGGCAGAGCGGCGGCGGGACTGCTCGACGATCTCCCGCAGCGTCGCGTCGTCGGCGTCACCCTCGATGTGGAACGTGACCCGCATCTGCTCGTAGCCGTTGCGGACCGAGCCGTCGGACAGCCCGAGGATGCCCAGCAGGTCGATGTCCCCCTCCACGGTCGAGCTGACGCTGGTCAGGTCGACCCCGCGGGCGGCGGCGATGTTGCCGATGCCGGAGGTCAGGCACGCGGCCAGGGCGTGCATGAGGTACTCGACCGGCGTCGGCGCGCGGTCCGCCCCGACCAGTACCTCGGGGTGGTCCGCCTCGACGACCGTGACCTGCTTGTGGGCCATCTCCTGGAGGGCGCCGTGGAAGCCGGAGATCTCCGTCCGGCTGTAGGTGCCGCCCTGCCAGGTGTTGGTGGCCCGGAACTGGAACTTGGCGATCTCGGGCTGGCCCTTCACCGCGTCCAGCGTGGCGAACAGGGTGGCGACGTCGACGCCGTTGCGACGGGGGTTCTCGGTGGTGGTGCTCATCTGGTTCCTCCTGGTGAGTGCCGGCCTCGGATCAGCCGGATGTCCACACGCTCTCCGGCCGGCCTTCCCCCGGCCTTCCCCGCGCCGTCCCGCCGGGTCATGCCCCGGGGAAGGTCGGCGCGGGGCGGACGTTGGCTGCGGCCGTTGACGGCGGCCCGAACGAGGCGCTCTCGACTCGCCCGGCCACCGGTCGAGAGCTGGGGGGACACGTTCTGGTCCGCGGTTAGCATCGGGCGCATGTCCTTCCTGCGACGACAGATCGTGACGGCCGCCCTCACTGCCAACGCGATCCGCCCGCTGCCGGGCTTCCGGGTCGGCATCCCGGTCTTCGTCGCCGGCTGGCTCACCGGCGAGCTCGCCCCCCACCTGCTCGCCGTGACGGCCGCCGACGCGGCGGCGCACGTGGGGCGCAGACGCCGGGACACGCTGGGACTCGCGCTCGCCGGGGCCAGCGCGGCCGGGCTCGCATTCCTCGTCGACCAGGGCCGCCGCGTCCGGACGACGGCGGAGGACGCGCTCACCGAGGCGCTCGGGGCCGACTACGTCGAGGCGCTCGAGACCCGGCCCACCCCCGCCGACCTGGCGACCCCGTGGCGGCAGCTGGTGAACCCGTTCCGGGTCCGGAACGTCGCCGTGACCGTCGAGAAGGACATCGCCTACGCACCGGAGCACGGCAAGCGCGGACTGCTCGACGTCTACCACCCGGCCGCGGGTGGGCCGGGCGACGCCCCGGTGCTGCTGCAGGTCCACGGGGGCGGCTGGACCCTGGGCACCAAGGAGGACCAGGGCATCCCGCTGATGCAGCACCTGGCGGCGAAGGGATGGGTCTGCGTCGCCGTCAACTACCGGCTCGCCCCCCGGGACGCGTTCCCCGCGCAGGTCGTCGACGTGAAGCGGGCGATCGCGTGGATCCGCGAGAACATCGCCGACTTCGGCGGGGACCCGTCGTACGTCGCGATCACGGGCGGCTCCGCGGGCGGTCACCTGGCCGCGCTCACCGCGCTCACCGCCGACGACCGCTCGCTGCAGCCGGGATTCGAGGACGCCGACACCAGCGTGCAGGTGGCGGTCCCGCACTACGGGGTCTACGACCTCGCCGGCTCCACCGGGCTGCGCAGCGCCGAGCAGATGCGCGACGGGTTCCTCGGGCCGCGCATCCTCCAGAAGCGCTGGGACGACGACCCGGACGCGTTCGAGGCCGCCTCCCCGATCCTGCGGATCACCGGGGACGCCCCGGACTTCTTCGTCCTGCACGGCTCGCTCGACACGCTCGTCGCGGTCGACCAGGCTCGGCTGTTCGTCGAGAGGCTCCGCAGCGTCTCCAAGCGCTCGGTCGTGTACGCCGAGCTGCCGGGCGCCCAGCACGCCTTCGACGTCTTCCCGTCGATCCGCAGCGCCCACATCGTGCGCGCCATCGACCGCTACCTGCACTGGCACTGGAACCTCTACCGGCGTGAGCAGGGACGCGCGTCCGCCTGATCGTCCCGGCCGCCGGGCGATCTCGTCGCCCGCGGCACCCGTCCTACGGCTGTTCGTCGCACGGCTGACCCACATGCGGCTGCTCGGTTCGGTCATGCCCTCAGGCTGGCGCGTCCACCCGCGGCGGCCATGGACTTCCCGTGGAGAACCCGTGGAGAGGGCCTCCGTCAGATCTCCAACCCGGCTCCACGACTTCGCTGGCCGGTGCCACCAGAGTCGGGCGGGCAAGCACACGGAGGTCCATCCGGGGCCCGACACCAAGGAGAAACGGCATGAGCACCACTCAGAACCACGCAACCGGCAACGGGGTCGACGTCGACGCCGTCTTGGAGGCCCGAGCCGCCCTCACCGAGGTTCCCGCGGCGGCCCGGTTCCGATGGCGTGCCGACTGCACGTGGGTCCACGGGACGCACGCCAGCACGACCGTCCACCAGTTCCACGGCCTCGGCGAGGAGCAGCAGCACCGGCAGCCGTTCGTGATCGACAGCGACCACCCCGAGATCTTCGCCTCGCGAGACAACGGCCCGGCGCCGGTGGAGATCGTGCTGGCCGCGCTGGCGGGATGCCTCACCGCGGGCGTCGCGACCGTGGCCACCAACCGGGGCGTCGAGCTCCGTCGGGTCCGGGCGACGCTCGAGGGGGACATGGACCTGCAGGGGATCCTCGGCATCGACCCCGACGTCCGCAACGGGTACAGCGGGATCCGGGTTCGCTACGACATCGACGCTGACGCCTCCCGGGCCGACCTGGAGGCGATCGTCGCGCAGTCGCAGAACCGGTCCGCGGTCTACGACATCCTCACCAACCCCACCCAGGTGACCGTCGAGCTGGCCTGAGCGGCCCTCGAGCGGGACGAGGTCGCGTCGGCCTGGCGCGGCCGCCGCAGGGACTCGCTCCGGCTCCTGACCCCCAACTGGATGAGCCGACTCCCCGGCTGGCACTACCGGGGTGATGACCACCCGGACGGGTACATGACGGCGCAAGACATGGCGGATCACCTCGAGGGTTACCGTCACTCGTTCGACGCACCGGTCCACACCGGCACCGAGGTCCTCGCGGTGACCCCGACCGGCTCCGGACACGTCGTGGAGACCACCGAGGGCCGGTGGAGCTGCCGGGCGCTGGTCGTGGCGACCGGCGCCGCCGGCACCCCGCGGGTCCCGGCGTTGGCCCAGTCGATGCCCCGGGGTCTCACCCAGCTGACCGCCGACGAGTACCGACGCCCCGACCAGGTCGGGGACCGGCCGGTGCTCGTGGTGGGCGCCTCTGCATCCGGGGTGCAGATCGCGGACGAGCTGAGGCGCGCCGGACGACGTGTGATCCTGGCCGTCGGGGAGCACCTGCGCCTCCCGCGCCGCTACCGGGGGCGCGACATCCACTGGTGGATGGACGCCCTCGGGATCCTCGCCCAGCGCTGGGACACGATCGGCGATCTCGAACGGGCGCGCCGCCTCCCCTCGCCCCAGCTGATCGGCACCCCGGACGGCAGGGACGTCGACCTGCCGGCCCTGCACGCCGCCGGGGCGGATCTGGTCGGCCGGCTGGTCGGTCTCGACGAGCAGGGGTTCACGTTCTCGGGATCACTCGCGCAGGCCTGCACGGCAGCGGACCTCAAGCTGAACCGCCTGCTGGACCGGATCGACGACTTCGCCACGGCGTGCGGCCTGGACGAGGCCCTGCCCCCTGCCGAGAGGCAGCCTCCGACGCCGAGGATCGCCACCACCACGGCGCTCGACCGCTCCGGGGTGGGGACCGTCATCTGGGCGACCGGCTACCGCACGACGTACCCGTGGCTGGACCCGCGCCTGCTCACCCGGCGGGGCACGATCCGTCACGACGGCGGCGTCATGTCGGCGCCGGGGGCGTACTGCCTGGGCCTGACCGTGGGTCGCCGCCGGAGCTCGAGCTCGTCGACGGCGTCGGTGCCGATGCCCGCGAGCTCAGCAGCCACCTCGAGGCCCGGCTCGCCGCCCGGAGCCGGGCTGCCTAGGTCACCTGGGCCGCGACGGACGGCCCGGAGCTGTTCTCCGCCCCCGCCTGCTGTCGCATCCACCCCAGCGCCTCGGCTCCGATCTCCTCCAGGGTCCGCCCCTCCAGCGGGCTCCGCCCGGAGATCCCGACCGCCTCGCGCAGCCGCCGGTAGACGCAGGTGACGTGGAAGCTCTGCGTCGGACGGCCGGCGTCGCGGACCGCCCGCACCCACCGCGCTGCGAGCTCGTCCCGGCCGCGCTCGTGGGCGAGCACCGCCGCCGGGACCAGCAGGTCGGGCAGGCCCTCGCGGCCCGCTCTCGTCAACCGGTCCTGCGCGCGCTGCACCAGCTGCAAGGCCGACCGTGCCTGACCGTTGGCCGCCTGGACCGACGCGGCGAGGACCTGGTTGCCCCACATGACGTACCGCGGCGAGGGCAGGGTCACCAGCTGCTCCAGCCACCGGGTGGCCCCGGCGGGGTCCGCCAGGAGCGTGAACGAGGTCCACGCGGTGACCGCGACCTGGCCGGCCTGGTCCTCGGGGCCGCCGCGGGGCAGCCGGGCGATCACCGCCTCGGCCTGCGCCACGGCCTCGTCGTACCGACGCAGCAGGGCCAGGTGGAACGACCGGTAGCTCTCGGCAAGGTCGATGGCCCGTCGGTCCCCCGCAGCCTCCGCGAGGTCGCGCGCCTGGTCGACCATCCGCAGCGCCTCCTCCGGGTCCCTCAGCACGGTGGCCCAGGACCCCAGGACCAGCGCCGCGGCCAGCACTGCAGGGTCACCCGAAGCGCGGGCCTCGGACAGTCCGGCCGCACCGTGCTCGGCGATCGTCGCGGGGGCACGCATCGCCATGCCCGCCATCACTCCCGTGAGGTGGAGCCTCGCACGCAGCCGCGGGTCCTCGACCCGGGACAGGTGGGCCTCGACCCGGTCGAGCATCTCGGCCGCGAAGCTGCCCATGTCCACGTGCAGGGCGAGCCCCATGGCGGTGGTGAGGTGCGCGGCCCGCCCCGGGCGCCCGGTGTCCACCAGGTGCCGCTCCGCCGCGCGCAGCTCGCGCTCGTGCGCCAGGCACCAGCCGGCCAGGTGGAAGTCGTAGAGGTGCCGCGACAGGTCGTCACCGACCTTCTCCTGGCACCAGCGGGCGTGCCGGTCGGCCAGCTCGCGGAGCCGCTGGTCCGAGCACTCCTGGACCGCGAACAGCCGCACCGACTCGAGCAGCCGGTAGCGGGGCGGCTCGCAGGGCTCGCGCACCACCAGGGACCTGTCGACCAGGTGGCCCAGGAGCACCGCCGGTGGGTCCCGGGACCCGTCTCCTGCCAGCTCCTCGACGTCCCCGAGGCCGAAGGGTCCCGCCAGGGTGGCGAGCGTCGTGAGCAGGTCGAGCTCGTCGGACCCGGCTGACGCCCAGGTGTCCTCCAGCACCGACACCAGGCTCGCGTGCCGGGACCGGCCGGGGGCAGGCCCGCCCGCGAGCAGCTGGAAGCGCTCGTCGAGCCGGGCGACCAGCTCCTCGCAGCTGAAGATCCGCAGCTGGGCCGCGGCGAGCTCGATGGCGAGCGGCAGGCCGTCGACGCGCGCACACAGCGCGCGGGCCGCCGACCGTTCCACGTCTGCCACCCGGACCCCGAACCGCTGGGCCGAGGAGAGGAGCAGCTCGACCGCTGGCGGTGTACCGGCGTCGGCCTCCACGGCCAGCGTGCCCACCACGAACCGGTACTCGTCCGGCAGGTCGATCGGCTCGCGACTGGTGGCCAGGAAGTGACAGGCCCCGTTCCGCCCGAGCAGGTGGTCGAGCACGGCCGCCACCGGCGTCCGGACGTGCTCGCAGTTGTCGAGCACGAACAGTGCCGCCCGGTCCCCCAGCAGGGCGGCGAGCGCCTGCACCGGGTCGCCCGGAGGCATCGTCAGTCCGGCACTTCGCGCGATGCCGGTGGCGATCGAGCGCTCGTCGGAGGTCGGGACCAGGTCGACGAACCAGGTCCCGTCGGGGTACTGGTCGAGCGAGGTCCGTGCCACCGCCGTGGCCAGCCGGGTCTTCCCCGCGCCGCCGAACCCGAGCAACGTGACCAGCCGGTGCTCCCGCACGAGGGCCACGACCGCGGCGATGTCGCCGTCCCGCCCGACCAGCGGCGTCCGCTCGGCAGGAAGGTCGTACGCCGGTGGCCCCGGACGCTCCACGACCGCATCCGGCTGCTCGCGTCCGTGGTGCTCCACGTCGGCCACGAAGCGATAGCCGCGACCGTGCACGGTGCGCACGAAGCGCTGTGCCCGACCGTCGTCGCCGAGCGCGCGGCGCGCCGCCTTCACCCGGCTCGTCAGCGCCGACTCGCTGACGAACCGGTCGCCCCACACGGCGTCGAGGAGCTCCTCCTTCGGCACCAGTCGGCCGGCGTTCGCGACCAGGAGGGCCAGCACCTCGAAGACCTGCGGCTCCATCGGCACCGGCACTCCGCGACGCCGCAGCTCGAAGGCTTCACGATCGAGCTCGAAGTCGCCGAACAGCTCGGGCACGTGTCCAGTCTCGCACCGCTGCGCCGAGGGCGGCTGTCATCCCGCCTCGCGCAGCGCCCCGTCGTTCCTCGGCGCAGCCGCCTCGACGGTGGCCGCGACGCTCTCGAGGGGACCAGGGGCGACGCCCACGACGACCAGGTCGGCCAGCCGGTCCCAGGCCTCCAGCCCGGCGGCCACCTCCTCCGGCGACCCGCAGACAGCCAGCTGGTCGAGCAGCGGCTCGGAGGCCGCCGGCCACCGGACCGCGCCGGGAGCGGGTCGCGGGTTGGCGGCCCGCAGTGCGGCCACCTCGGTCGCGAAGCCCGACGCCGCCGCCAGCTCGCCGTAGAAGGGGCCCATGCCGAGGAGGTACCACCCCACGAGCTGCGCAGCGTGACGACGGGCCGAGGCCCGCGGACCGGCTTGCGCGACCACGCCGGTCACGAAGGCCGCGGCTCCTGCGCCGTCTGCCGCCGACCTGCGCCGGGCCGCCACCGCGTCGCGCGGCAGCATCATCGGGAACCATGCGTCCGCGAGCCGGGTCGCCACCCGCTCCGAGCGCGGCCCCAGGCCAGCCACCCAGATCGGGAGATCGGGCCGGGCGGGCTGCCCCAGCCGGAGCCCCGGGTTGCCGTCCACGCCGGTCACCCGGCCGCCACGGAGCAGCGTGCGCACGTCGAGCAGCACGCGTTGCAGCCGATCGGTGGGGGCCGTGAACCTCGCCCCGTGGAACCGTTCCGCCAGCGGTGGTGTGCTCGCGCCGAGGCCCAGGGTGAACCGCCCACCCGAGATCTGGTCGATCGTGGCGGCCGTCATGGCGATGGTCGCCGGGGTCCGGCCCCACACCGAGAGGACACCTGTGACCAGGCGCAGGCGCGTGGTGCGCAGGGCGATCTCGGTGAGCACCGAGGGCGCGTCGAGCCCCCATCCCTCCGGGACCACGACCGCTTCGTAGCCACACTGCTCGGCCAGGACGGCCGCCTCCACGATCACCTCCCGGGACGTCTCCATCGGGGTGAACCCCAACGCCCGGCGCGTCCGGACGTCCACGCTCTCGATGCTCATCGCCTGCTCCTCGCTCGGCGGCGCCCGCTGCACCGCACGATCCGACCGTGCCGCGGGCGGCCTCGCGAACCTTGGAGGACCTGTGGAGAGGTCACGGAGACCCGAACCACGGCCCTAGGGTGGCGCCGTGCCGGAAACCACCGAGATGCCCGCCGACCTGCTCACCCACGCCCGCGCGGCGAAGGGCTTCATGCCCGAGGACGAGGGCCTGCTGCTCCACCGGGTCGCCCGTGCGCGACTGCCGCTCGGCCCCGCGCTCGAGGTGGGCACCTACTGCGGCAAGTCCGCGATCTACCTCGGGGCGGCGGCACGGGAGGTGGGCGGCACCGTGCTCACCGTGGACCACCATCGCGGCTCGGAGGAGAACCAGGCCGGCTGGGAGCACCACGACGCCAGCCTGGTCGACCCGGACCTCGGGCTGATGGACACGCTCCCGGTGTTCCGCAGGACGCTGGCCCGCGCCGGGCTCGAGGACCAGGTGGTCGCGGTCGTGGGGCAGTCGACCACGGTCTCGGCGCTGTGGCGCACTCCCCTGTCGATGCTGTTCATCGACGGCGGCCACGCCGAGGTGCACGCGCAGCACGACTACACCGGCTGGGCGCCCTGGCTGATGACCGGAGGCCTCCTGGTCATCCACGACGTCTTCCCCGACCCGGCCGACGGCGGCCGGCCGCCGTACCACGTCTTCCTGCGCGCGCTGGAGAGCCGCGACTTCGTGGAGGTGGAGGCGCTGGGCTCGATGCGGGTGCTAGCGCGGGCGCGCGGAGAGGCCGGGGACGCCGTCACCTGAGGGGCAGCCGCACTCGAGCGCCAGCTCGGCGAAGTGCGGGGCCAGGGAGGTGCCGCGCATGATGCCGGAGCCCTCGGTGGCGTGCCCGTGGGTCTCCCCCAGCGCGTCCACGGCCAGGATCACGGCAGCCGCGGTGTACGTCGTGTGCTCGACGGGCCAGTGCACGTCGTCGCCGTAGACCCAGCCGGTCCAGTACCTGCCGTCCTCGGCGCGCAGGTGCTGCATGTCCTCCAGCAGCCGCAGCGCACGCCGCTGGTCGCCGACGGCGTCCAGCGCCATCGCCAGCTCGCAGGTCTCGGCCCCGGTCACCCAGGGGTTGGTGTCAACGCAGTGGATCCCGAGGTCCGGGACCACGAACTCGTGCCAGCGGGTCTCCAGCAGGGCGAGCGCCGGATCGCCGCGGACCGCACCGCCCAGCACCGGGTAGTACCAGTCCATCGAGTAGGTCGACTTGTCCAGGAACAGGTCCCGGTGCTCGCGGATCGCATGGCCGAGCCGACCGCCCGCGAGCTCCCACTCCGGCTGCGGGTCGTCGACCAGGTCGGCGAGCGCGACACCGGCCCGCAGCGACTGGTAGATGCTCGAGGAGCCCGCCAGCAGCGCCCCCTCGTCGCGCCGGGCCGGCCGGCCGTCCTCCCACTCCTCGGACCAGGCGATGCCGCCGAAGGGCAGCTGCATGGACACGACCCAGTCCAGGCCCGCCCGGATCACCGGCCAGAACCGGTGCACGAACGCGAGGTCGCGCCGGATCAGCCAGTGGTGCCAGATGCCCACCGCGAGGTACGACGACATGTTGACCTCGCCGCGGTGGTCCTCGACCTCGCCGCCCACGATCTTCATCGGCCAGGACCCGTCCTCGCGCTGGAGGGTCGGCACCCACTCGTACGCGCGCTCGGCGGCCTCGACCTGGCCGCCGGCCAGCATCGCCATGGCGGCCTCGACGTGGTTCCAGACGTCGGTGTGCTCGCCGATCGTCCACGGGACCGCCCCGGACGGCTCCTGCATCCGTGCGATCGAGGCCGCGGTCTCCGCGACCTGCGCAGCCGTCAGGATGCCCCCGACGTGCGGGATCCGGGCGAGCGGGTCAGCCATCGCCCTGCCCGGCGGCCGGCTTGCGGAAGTAGAGCACCATGCTCTTGCCGATCAGGGGATCGAGCACGCGTGCGGCCACCCGCAGGGCCCTGGGCTGCTTCATGATCTCCCACACCAGGAGCCGGTGGTAGGCCCTCGCGAGCGGGTGGTCGTCGTTCCTGACGCCGACCGCGCACTTGATCCACCAGTACGGCGAGTGCAGGCCGTGGGCGTAGTCCTTGCCCTCGAACTCGAGCCCGGCGTTGGTGAGCTTCCCGATCAGCTCCTTGTCGGAGTAGATCCGGATGTGCCCGCCCGGGACGTTGTGGTAGTCGTCGGAGAGCTTCCAGTTCACGATCTCGGGGAACCACCGCGGCACCGACACCGCGATCGTGCCGCCCGGGCGCAGCACCCGGACCAGCTCGTCGATCGCCTGGATGTCGGCCGGGATGTGCTCGAGCACCTCGGCCGCGACCACCCGGTCGAACTCCTCGTCGGCGAACGGCAGCGAGAGCGCGTCGCCCTCCTTGACGTCGGCCTCCGCCCCCTCCGGGACCTCGTCGGCCTCCTTCATCGCGACGAACAGCTCGCGGACGCCCGAAAGCTCGTCAGCATCCTGGTCGAAGGCGATCACGTCGCCGCCGCGGCGGTACATCTCGAACGCGTGCCGACCGGCACCGCAGCCCATGTCGAGGACCCGGTCCCCCGGGCGCAGCCCGAGGCGGTCGAAGTCAACGGTCAGCACTGTTACCCCTTCGTCGGTCGGGCCTGCCGGGACCCGCGGTAGTCGGTGATCACTTCCTCGTACGCCGCAGCGGTCGCGGCCGCGACCGCCCGCCAGCTGAACAGCTCCTGCACCCGTCGCCGACCGGCAGCACCCATCCGCTCCCGTCGCTCCGGATCGTCGAGCAGCGCGGCGAGCGCGGTCTCCAGCTCGCCCACGTCACCCGGGGCGACCAGGTCGGCGCACTCGCCGTCGGGTCCCACCACCTCGGGGATGGCCCCGGCCCGGGAGACCACCAGCGGGGTCGCGCACGCCATCAGCTCCGCGGTGGGAAGCGAGAACCCCTCGTAGAGCGAGGGCACGCAGGCCACCTCGGCGGAGCCCATCAGGTCCACCAGCTCCGCATCGCTCACGCCGTGCACGAACCGGACGGAGTCGGCGATCGAGAGACGGTCGATGAGCTGCTCGGTCCGCCCGCCGGGCTGCGGCCTGGTGACCAGCAGCAGCTCGACGTCGCGCTCGGTGCGCAGCTTGGCGAAGGCTTCGAGCAGGGTGGCGATGCCCTTCATCGGGGCGTCGGCGCTGGCCATCGCGAGGATCCGGCCGGGCACCCTCGGCACGCTCGGCGGCACGAAGCCGTCGTCGACGCCGAGCAGGATCACCTGGAGCCGGGCGGGATCCACCCCGAAGTCCTTGACGATGTCGCGCTTGGACGCCTGGGAGGGGGTCAGGATCTTGCGGGCCCGACGGGCCACCTTGCCCTGCATGCGCAGGAACCCGTACCACCGGCGTACCGACGGCTTCTTGCGCCAGGGCGCCGCTGCCAGGTCGATCCGACGGTCGAAGGTGATCGGGTGGTGCAGCGTGGTGATCAGCGGCAGCCCCATCTTCTCGATCTCGAGCATCCCGTAGCCCAGGACCTGGTTGTCGTGGACGATGTCGAAGTCGTCGACCCGGTCCTTCAGCAGCCGGGCGACCCGGGTGCTGAAGGTCTTCGGCTCGGGGAACCCGGCCGTGCACATCGTCAGGAACTCCTCGACGTCCACGAGGTCGCGGAACTCGCGCGGCTTCGGGATCCGGAACGGGTCGGGCTCCCGGTAGAGGTCCAGGCTCGGCACCTTCGTCAGCGCCACGCCGGGATCGAGCTCCGGATAGGGCTGGCCGGAGAAGACCTCGACCTGGTGGCCGAGGGTGGTGAGCTCGCGGCTCAGGTGACGGATGTAGATGCCCTGCCCTCCGCAGTGCGGCTTGCTCCGGTAGGACAGCAGTGCGATCCGCATCCGCCACGACCTTTCCTCGGGACCGTCCGGGCCGGACGAAGTGAAACGTGTTCCTATTATGGCCGACCGATTGCTAGCCTAGATGTCTGGTCCACCGAGCGGTTCGGCGGACCAGATCGCTGAGAGGGGCGTCATGGCGGGCTCCGCGGGCAGCGCCGGCTCGCTGTCGGTCGACGAGCTCGGCTCCGCCGCCCAGCGCGACCGCCGCAAGCGGATCCTCGACGCGACCATCGAGCTCGCCTCCCAGGGCGGCTTCGACGCCGTGCAGATGCGTGCGGTGGCCCTGCGTGCCGACGTGGCGCTCGGGACGCTGTACCGCTACTTCCCCTCCAAGATCCACCTGCTGGTCTCGGCGCTCGGCCGGGAGTTCGCGCGCGCGGAGGCCGCCACGCGGGACAAGTCGATCCCCGGCGACACTGCGCACGAGCGGGTCATGTACCTGCTGAAACGGACCACCAGCGGCCTGCAGGGAGACCCGCACCTCACCGAGGCGCTCACCCGGGCGTTCATGTTCGCCGACGCGTCGGTGCAGGACGAGATGCACACCGTGGGCATGCTGCTCGGCTCGATGCTCACCCGGGCGATGCACCCGGACAAGGCCGAGCTCAGCGACGACGACGTGGCGATCGCCCGCGTCATCGGCGACGTCTGGCTCTCCGCACTGGTCCGCTGGGTCACCGGCCGCGCCACCGCAGGCGACGTCACCCGACAGCTGGACGTGGCCGTCCGGCTGCTGCTGCGGGACTGAGCGCCCGCCCTCAGGCCATCTTCCGGTGGTCCCAGGAAGCGACGTGGTCGGGACGCACGAGCACCGCCACCCTCTTGGCCGCCTGCTTCTCGACCGCGACCCGGCCCACCTCGCCGAGGTCGTCCAGGCTCGTGGCGCCCACCATCCGGACCGCCACTGCCGACCCGATCTCGAGGACCCGATCGGGCTCGCGCACGATCTCGGCCCGACCCGTCATCGACACGCCGCGCAGCTCGAAGTAGTCGGTGCCGTCCTCGACCAGGCAGCTGACCCGAGGGTCGCGCTCCAGGTTGCGGACCTTCTGGCTGCGGCGGTAGGTCCAGAAGGCGAGGCCCCCGTCGAGAACGACGTAGAACAAGGTGGTCAGGTGCGGCGTGCCGTCCCCGCCGATGCTGGCCACCTGCACCTTGAGGTTGTCCGCGAGCAGGTCGGCGACCTCCTGGTCGTCCATCCGCACCGCATCGCGTCCCCCCACGCCTAGGACCCCTCGCTCGAGTGACCGGGGAAGACGTGCGCGGTGGGGTCGATGGCGACCGCGGCGTTGTTGACGGCGGTGGCGGCCTCACCGAAGCCGACGGCGATCAGCCGGACCTTGCCGGGGTACTCGGTGATGTCGCCCGCGGCGAAGACCCGCTCGATGCTGGTCCGCATCGCCGAGTCGACCACGACGTGCCGCTTCTCCACCTCGATGCCCCACTGCTGCAGCGGCCCGAGGTCGGCGAGGAAACCGAGGGCCGCGACGACCGCCTGGGCCGGCAGCGTCAGCGACTCGCCGTCCGCGGTGACCTCGACCGACTCCACGACCCCGTCACCGCGGAACGCGGTGACCTCGGCCTTGGTGATGATGCGGACCGCGGAGGACCGCACCTGCTCGACCGTCCGCGCGTGCGCCCGGAAGGCGTCTCGGCGGTGCACGAGCGTCACCGAGCGAGCGACGGGCTCGAGGTGCAGTGCCCAGTCGAAGGCGCTGTCCCCGCCGCCGACGATGACGACGTCCTTGCCGGCGTACGGCGCGAAGCTGGGCACGAAGAACTCCAGGCCCCGGCCCAGCCATCCCTCGCCGGCGGGCAGCGGCCGCGGGCTGAACTTGCCGATGCCGGCGGTGATGAGCACCGCACCCGCCCGGATCTCGGTGCCGTCGTCGAGCCCGATGGTGACGCCGTCCTCGTCATGGCTCAGCTTGGTCGCGGTCCGGTCCAGGAAGTACTCCGGGTGTGCGGTCGCTGCCTGGGCCACCAGCCCCTCGACCAGGTCGCGGCCCTTGATGGTCGGGAACCCGGCCACGTCGAGGATCTGCTTCTCGGGGTACATCGCCGTGATCTGGCCACCCAGCTCGGGCAGCGAGTCGACCACCGCGACCCGCAGGCCACGGAAGCCGGCGTAGTAGGTGGCGAACAGGCCGGTGGGACCCGCGCCGATGACGAGGAGATCGGTGTCGTGCATGGCCACGATCCTCCTCCTCCTCTCACACTCGGTGGAACGCGTTCCAGGATGTCAGCCGGGCGCCGGGCTACCGCGACTCGATGTCGGAGACCAGCCAGCCGTGCTCGGTGTGCACGACCGTGACGAGCGCCCGGTACGGCGTGGTGGTCGGGGCGCTGCCGGCCTTGCGGACGTACTGGTCCAGGAACAGCAGCGCCTGCACCTCCTGTGAGGACGCCCGGACGACGCCCGAGGCCCGGACGACGACCCGGAGCTCGGTCTTCGCGCGGACGAAGTCGGCGCGGAGGCCGTCGACCGAGGCCCGGTACTCCTCGGCGTAGGAGTCGGTCATCTTGCTGGTCGCCCGGTCGACCTGGCCGTCGAAGTTCTTGTACGACCTGGACAGGATCTCCTCGGTCGCCGAGGAGGCGGCGGTGACCGCGGCCTGCTGCGCCAGCCGGCCGGTCACCACGGGCCGGCTCGCCGACGCCGCGGGCTCGTCGCGCAGCCACAGGTACCAGGACTCCCCCGCGGCCACCGCGACCAGCAGCAGGAGGACCACGAGCAGCACGACCGTGGCGCGGCCACTGCCCAGGCGGGTGGGACGCTGCCCCGCGGCCTCGGCGTGCCGCCCGTCCTGGCGGGGCGACGTGGATGGCATCGTCATCAGTCCACGAACTCGAGCCCGGTGGTGAGCCACTCGCCACCGGAGCGGACCAGCTGCAGCTTCAGCCGGTAGTTCCGGGCCACCGGCTGGTCGTCGCTGCGCACATTGGCCACGGTGCCGGACGTGGCTGCGATGACCGTCGCGGCGTCCGGGTCCGCGTCCACGACACCGGCCCAGACCACCTTGCCGTCCATGACCGACCGGTTCTGCCTCAGGACCCGGATCACGCCGTTCGCCGAGGAGTCGTACTGCCTCCGGAAGGCGCCCGAGGCTCCCGCGGCCACCTTGGCGACGCTGCCCTCGGCGTCGTCGTACCGGAGGTTCACGAAGGCCTCCGCCTCCGCGGTCGCCGCGGCCAGCACGTCGCCGTACCGCTCCTGCTCGACGACGGCCGCAGCCCGTTGGTCGTGGGTGCGGGAGACGGTCAACGCGCCGGCCACGCAGGCGCAGGCCAGCAGCAGCGCGACCACGCTGAGCGTGACGTTGAGCCGGACGTGCGAGCGGCCGCCGGGCGTCACCGGGTCGCCACCGGACCCGTCGCGAGCCACTTCAATCGAATGCCTCCCAGGAGAGTGCCTTGGTCGAGACCGTACCGGGTTTCCCCGACCTAGGATCACGAGAGTGGGAGAGAGGCCGCACTGAGGAAGCGAGGCAGCCGTGAACGGGTCGGAGGACATCTGGTCGTCGTTCACGCACGACCCGCGGCCACCCGCCAACGCCGTCCTCCGGGCCTCCGACGCTGACCGGGACGTCGTGCAGCAGGTGCTCGTCGAGGCGTACGCCGACGGCCGCCTCGACCGCGAGGAGTTCGACAACCGGAGCGACGCGGCGGCGGCCGCGCGGACGCTGGGCGAGCTGCCTCCGCTGGTCGCGGACCTGGTGGCGCGGGTCCCCCGATCGTTCGCTCCCGCGCAGGTACGCCCGGACGAGCTGCAACGACGGGCGGTCGCGGGGTACGACTCCGAACGGCGGGAGGCGCTGCTCGGGTTCCTCGGGCCGAGCATCATCTGCGTGGTCATCTGGCTGCTGATCGGCGGTGGCGGCTTCTTCTGGCCGGGGTTCGTCATCGCCGGCACCGGCATCCATCTCCTGCGCACCCTGGTCAGGCGCCAGGACATCATCGAGAGCAACCGCCGCCGGCTGGAGAAGAGGCAGTCCCGGGAGCTGGAGCAGAAGCAGCCCGAGGAGGAGCCCGGCGAGGACGAGGACGGCGACCGTTAGCGGGCGTCAGTCATCCCAGCCTGCGGGCCGGTGCTTCTTCGGAAGCTTGGCGACGACGAGCCGGTAGGACTCGTCCACCGCCTCGAGCAGGTCCTCGTCGGGAATCTGCCCGGAGAAGGACAGGTCGTTCCATCCGGACCGGCCGATGTAGGCCATCACCGTGGCCGCGCCCGGGAAGCGGTCCAGCCACTCGTCGGCGGCCTCGCGGCTCGGGCCACCCTTGATGCCGACACCGTCGGCGCCCAGGAACGCGAAGATCTTGCCCGCCACTCCCTCGCCCACCTTGATCACCGGGTGGTCGTGCTCCCACGGGTTGTCCGGCCAGGCGCCGGGCTTGCCCAGGCAGTACGCCCGCATCGCCTCCACGTCCATCCGCCCATTCTCGCTCCCGCTCTCGTTGTGGGCGCAGTGCCACACTGGCCAGAGGGCCCACTTTCGTGACGGGAGCACCGGCGGATGGCTGAGGACGGCGGGAGCAGGTCACTCGGAAGTCGGTGGCGATCCGCGGTCCGGCTCGCTGCTCTGGTGCTGCCCCTCGTCACCTGCGCGATCCTCTCGCCGGCCCGGGAGAGCATCACGGCGGCGACCGCGGTCCTGATCCTGGTGCTGTGGGTGGCGGCCGCCGCCGCGACCGGAGACCGGGTCGCCGGGCTGCTCGCCGCCGTGTCCGGCGGGGTCTGGTTCGACTTCTTCCTCACCAGGCCCTACCAGCGGTTCACGATCGCCGACGCTGACGACGTCGAGGCCACGATCCTGCTCGTGCTGGTCGGCTGGGGCGTCACGGAGATCGCCCTGTGGGGCTATCGGCAGCAGGCCCGCGCCGCCCGACGTTCGGGATACCTCGAAGGCGTCCTCGGCGCCGCGAAGGTCGTGTCCGAGGGAGACACGCCCGCCTCCGCACTGGTCGATCTCGTCGCCCGCGAGATCTCGGACGTGCTCGGCGTCGACGGCTGCCGCTTCGTCGCGGGCCCGGTCCACGACGCGCGCGTTGCTGCGCTGGACCACGACGGGATGGTCACCCGGGGTGGTCACACGGTGGACGTGGACCGGCTGGGCCTGCCCTCCGACGAGTACGTCGCCCTCCCGGTGCGCCGAGGATCGCGGGTCGTCGGCCACTTCCTCGTCACCGCCGCCACACGCGTCGCCTACCCGTCCCGGGAGCAGCGCCGGGTGGCGGTGCTCCTGGCCGCCCAGGTGGCCGCCTCGCTGGACTCCGGTTGACCAAGCGACGCGACCGCCGGCCGGGATCAGGTCGGGGCCGCGCCGCCCAGCGCCCGTTGCCGGAAGCCGGCGACCGCCGTCTCCACCACGCGGTCGTGCCCCCAGCGCATCAGCGGGTAGGCGACGAGCGCTGCCAGCCGCAACGGCCTGCTCACCATGTCCAGGGACCACTCCACCGAGACCCGAGCCCCGTCGTCGCTCGGCTCCAGGCGCAGCACCGCTGACCCGCACGCGTCGCCGGTGACCGACGCCTCGACCGTGTGTGGCGGCTCGCACCTCTCGAGCCGGATGTCGAGGCGCAGGCGGTACGGCAGCGGCGGGAGGACCGTGGCGTGCAGGACGTTCCCGGCGACCAGGCCGTCGGTGTCGGCACGGAAGTCGCGCAGCCACGCCCACCAGGACTCGAACCGGTCGAACCTCTCGATGGTCTCCCACAGCTCGGCCGGCCCGACGCCGAACCAGAACGCCTCGCGATAGTCGATCCGGTTCACGGCCGACGCGCTCGGCTGCCGGGCGAGCCAGTGGTCCGGGTCATGGACCCAGCCAAGCCTCCGGCGGCCGGCCCTTCAAGGTCCTGGGCGACCGAGCGGGCGGCTCAGTCCTCGTCGTCGTCCAGCAGGCCCTCCCGGCGAGCCTCGGCAACGATCCGCCGGACGTTCTCGAGGCTCCCGCAGCCGGCGCTGATCTGTTCGTTGCGCTCGGTCGCGAAGGCCTCGCCGAGATCGGCCCGGACCCGTTCCCCGACCTCGTCGCGGGCGGGATTGAGGATGGTCAGCTCCTCCTCGGTGAGGTGGTGGTTGACCACCCGGGCCAGCTCCTCGACGGCGTCGTCGAAGGCCTGGGTGTCGGTGCCCTTGAGCTCCAGCACGGCCAGCAGCGCCTCGTTCCCCTCGGCGTGCTCCTCCTTGCCGTGCTCGGCCTCGTGCTCACCGACGGCCCGCTTGCGGCGGAGCTTGGGATAGACGTGCTTCTCCTCGGCCTCCGCGTGGGCGACGTGCAGGGTGGCGAAGGCCTCGCGCACCGCGTCGCGGTCGGAGCTGCTGTCCCGCAGGTCGCGCAGGAGGGACTCGAAGAGGCGGTGGTCGGCGAGGATCAGCTCCACCACGTCACCGGAGACGGGCCTGCCGAGGTCGATGGTCGTCATGTCCCGCACCCTAGCCGGGTGACCACAGGGCTAGGGTGGCGGCGATGCCCGAGGATCGCAGCCCCGTCGCCTCGTGGGCGCTGATCCTGGCGGTGACAGCCGTGGCGAGCCTGGGCTTCGCGCTGCTTGCGCTGCCCTCACCGGTGCTGTTCGGGGCACTGCTGGGCGGCATGGCCCATGCGCTGACGTCCCCCACCGCCGTGCGCGTGCCGCCGTTCACGTTCCGGGTCGGCCAGGCCCTGATCGGTGTCACGATCGGCTCGCTGGTGAGCCTCTCGGCGCTCACCAGCATGGGCAGCGAGCTGCTCCCGATCCTGATCGTCACCCTCGGCACCGTGGTGATCAGCCTGCTCGCCGGTCGGGTGCTCGCCGTCCGCGACGACGTCAGCCCGGTGACCGGCGCCTTCGCGATGATCGCAGGCGGCGCGTCGGGCGTGGTCGCGATCGCCCGCGAGCTCGGCGCGGACGACCGGGTCGTCACGGTGGTGCAGTACCTGCGGGTGCTGGTCGTGCTGATGGCGATGCCGCTGGTCACCGCTGTCGTCTTCCACCCCGCACACCGGCTCGGGACCTTCCGCCGCGGCGGCGCGCCGCTCGGCAGCGACCTCGCCTACGTCGCCGTCGCCGTGGGTCTCGGCCTGCTGGTCGCTGAGATCGTGCCGGTCACGACCGCCGTCCTGCTCGGCCCACTGGTGGTCGCCGCCGCGCTCGCGTCGACCGGGTGGCTCGGCACGCCGGCGGTACCGCTGGCGCTCCAGTGGACGGCGTACCTGCTGATCGGCGTCCAGGTGGGCCTGCGCTTCACCCGTGCGAGCCTCGCCTCGATCGCCAGGATGCTGCCGGTGGTCGTGACCGTCCTCGTGGCCATGATCGCCCTGACGGCGACGATGGGGGCGGCCCTGGCCTGGCTGACCCCGGTCGACGGGCTGACGGCGTACCTCGCCACCACGCCCGGTGGCCTGTTCGCGGTGCTTGCGACGGCGGCCGACAGCGGGTCGGACGTGACGTACGTGATGGCCGTCCAGCTCTTCCGGCTGCTGGTGATCCTGCTGCTCACACCGTTGCTGGCAGCACGGCTTCGAGCTCGTCACGGTTGATGACGGCCCGGGCCAGCCGGCGGTAGCGCCACACCTGGACCAACCCGACCGTCCAGAGGACGTACTGGGCGCTCATCGCCCACCGGAAGGCCGACGGGGTGTACGCCGTGCTGTCGCCGGGGGTGCGCCAGTCGAGGATCAGCCCGATCGTCACCACCAGCAGGAGGCTGGCGAGGAAGCCGCCCTGGTTGATGATCCCGCTGGCGCTGGCGAAGCGCTCCGAGGGGTTGGACGTGCGGCCGACGTCGAAGCCGATCATCGAGGCGGGGCCACCCACGCCGACGACGAGGACCAGCACCACCAGCAGCCACAGCGGCGCGTGGCCGGGCCAGGCCAGCACCACGGTCCATGCCGTCACGATGGTGAGCACGATGGTCAGCACCATCGTCGACCGGTGCCAGGGGTGGGCGCCGATCAGCCAGCCCAGGACCGGCCCGGAGATCATGATCGCGACCACGATCACGGTGAGCAGGGCGCCGGCGGTTCCCGGGCTGAGACCCTCGCCGCGCACGAAGAACGGATAGCCCCACAACAGGCTCAGGGTCGTCGCGCTGAACTGGGTGGAGAAGTGCATCCAGAAGCCCAACCGGGTGCCGGGGTGCGACCAGGACGCCACCAGGCTCTGGCGCACCGCACCCCACGACAGGCTGGGACCCCTCACGTGCCGGGTGCCCGGGGCGTCGTGGAGAACGGCGAGCACCGCGACCGCGAGCACCAGCCCGACCGACGCCGCGATCAGGTAGGCCCGGGTCCAGCCCAGGGTGCCCAGCGCCCAGGTCATCGGCACGGCGGCGGCCACCGCGCCGAGCTGCCCCAGCGTGCCGGTCAGCTGGGTGACGAGCGGGATCCGACGGGTCGGGAACCAGCTGCTCACCAGCCGCAGGACGCAGATGAACGTCATCGCGTCGCCCATGCCCACGAACACCCGGGCGACCAGGGCCAGCGGGTAGGTGTCGGCGAGGGCGAACCCGGACTGGGCGACGGTGAGGAGGAGGGTCCCGCCGAGGAGCACGCTGCGCGACCCGAACCGGTCGACCATCAGACCGACCGGGATCTGCATCGCGGCGTAGACCAGCAGCTGCAGCATCGTGAACGTGGCCAGCTGGGAGGCCGAGATGTCGAAGCGCTCCGTGGCCGCGAGGCCCGCCACCGCGAGCGAGGAGCGGTGGAACACCGCCAGCAGGTAGACGAGCAGGCCGACCACCCAGACGGTGTAGGCCCTGCGCAGGTCCGCCGTCACGCGGCGCGCCGGTCAATCGCCAGGTTGGCCGTCGAGCGACGCGAACGCAGCCATCGTGCCTGCCGGGCGCTCACTTGGTCGCCGGCGCTCGCTTCGCTCCCGCAGCTCCCGCGCTCGCGGCCAGCACTCGAGCTCGTTCCTCGCTCGGCGCTGCCGCTCACTTGGTCGCTTCCATCATCTGGCGGAGCTCCTTCTTCAGCTCCGAGATCTCGTCCCGGAGCCGGGCTGCGACCTCGAACTGCAGCTCGGTGGCCGCACCCTTCATCTGGTCGGTGAGGTCCTGGATCAGCTGGGCGAGGTCGGCGCTGGGCATCCCGGCGAGGTCGGCGGCGTGCTTGCCGGCCGACTTCTCCGAGAGTGCCGGCACGGGCTGCTTGGCCTTCGCGCCACCGGCACGGCCCTTGGCCTCGGTGCCCGCCCAGGTCTCCAGCAGCGCCTGGGTGCTCTCGTCCTCGCGCGCGAGCATCTCGGTGATGTCGGCGATCTTCTTGCGCAACGGCTGCGGGTCGACCCCGTTGGCCGTGTTGTAGGCGACCTGCTTGGCCCGGCGCCGGTTGGTCTCGTCGATCGCGGACTCCATCGACGGAGTGATCCGGTCGGCGTACATGTGCACCTGGCCGGAGACGTTGCGCGCCGCACGCCCGATCGTCTGGATCAGCGACTTGTCCGAGCGGAGGAAGCCCTCCTTGTCGGCGTCGAGGATCGCCACGAGCGACACCTCCGGCAGGTCGAGGCCCTCGCGGAGCAGGTTGATGCCCACGAGCACGTCGTACTCGCCGAGCCGCAGGTCGCGCAGCAGCTCGATCCGCTTGAGGGTGTCGACCTCGGAGTGGAGGTAGCGGGTGCGGATGCCGGCGTCGAGGAGGTAGTCGGTGAGGTCCTCGGACATCTTCTTGGTCAGCGTCGTGACCAGGACGCGCTCGTGCTTGTCGGTGCGGGTGCGGATCTCGTGGATCAGGTCGTCGATCTGGCCCTTGGTGGGCTTGACCACCACCTCGGGGTCCACCAGCCCGGTCGGCCGGATGATCTGCTCGACGGTGTCCCCGCCGACCTTGTCCAGCTCGTAGTCGCCCGGGGTGGCGGAGAGGTAGATCGTCTGGCCGATGCGGTCGAGGAACTCCTCCCAGCGCAGCGGCCGGTTGTCCATCGCGCTCGGGAGCCGGAAGCCGTGGTCGACCAGGTTGCGCTTGCGGGACATGTCGCCCTCGTACATGCCGCCGATCTGCGGCACCGCGACGTGGGACTCGTCGACGACGAGCACGAAGTCCTCGGGGAAGTAGTCGAGGAGGCAGTTCGGCGCCGAGCCGCGGGAGCGCCCGTCGATGTGCATCGAGTAGTTCTCGATGCCCGAGCAGGAGCCCACCTGGCGCATCATCTCGATGTCGTACGTCGTGCGCATCCGCAGGCGCTGCGCCTCGAGCAGCTTCCCCTCGCGCTCGAACTTCGCCAGCTGCTCGTCGAGCTCGACCTCGATGCCGCTGATCGCGCGCTCCATCCGCTCGGGACCGGCGACGTAGTGGGTGGCGGGGAAGACGTAGAGCTCCTCGTCCTCCGTCAGCACCTCGCCGGTGACGGCGTGCAGCGTCATCAACCGCTCGATCTCGTCGCCGAAGAACTCGATGCGGACCGCGTGCTCCTCGTAGACCGGGAAGATCTCGAGCGTGTCGCCGCGGACCCGGAAGGTGCCGCGGGTGAACGACATGTCGTTGCGCGTGTACTGGATCTCGACCAGGCGTCGCAGGATCGAGTCGCGGTCGTGCTCCTCCCCCACCTTCAGCCGGAGCATCCGGTCGACGTACTCCTGCGGGGTGCCGAGGCCGTAGATGCAGGAGACGGTGCTCACCACGATCACGTCGCGGCGGGTGAGCAGCGAGTTGGTGGCCGAGTGGCGGAGCCGCTCGACCTCCTCGTTGATGGAGGAGTCCTTCTCGATGTAGGTGTCCGTCTGCGGGACGTAGGCCTCGGGCTGGTAGTAGTCGTAGTAGGAGACGAAGTACTCGACCGCGTTGTCGGGGAAGAGCTGGCGCAGCTCGTTGGCGAACTGCGCGGCCAGGGTCTTGTTGGGCTGCATCACCAGCAGCGGACGCTGCAGCTTCTCGGCGACCCACGCGACCGTGGCGGTCTTCCCGGTGCCGGTGGCGCCGAGCAGCACGACGTCCTCGACGCCGCCCTGGATCCGCTTCGAGATCTCGGCGATCGCCGTCGGCTGGTCGCCGGACGGCTGGTAGTCGGAGACCACCTGGAAAGGTGCCACCCGGCGCTCGAGATCGGTCACTGGTCGCATACGACGAGCCTAAACGTCGGCGCCGACAGTGCTATTCCGCCGTCTCGCCGGGCCGGGTACCCCGCGCAGGCTCAGGCGCCGGTCGGCGACTCCTGCTGCTGCTCGAGGTGCGCCTTCAGCGAGCTCCAGATGCGCCGTTCCTGCCGACGGCCCAGCAACGCGACCACCGGGCCGACCAGACGCAGCCGTCCGGTGGTCTGCACGTCCCAGTCCCAGATCATCCGGGTGCCCGTCGCCGTCGGGACGAAGTCGATGGTCCCGTCGACGATCGTCCCGTCCACCGACGTCAGCACACCCAGACGCTCCGGTCGCTCGTAGTCGACCAGCTCGCTGGTCATCGGCACCTCCCGGCCGGCACTGCTCACCGCGGACCGGAAACGGCACCCCTCGCCCACCGGACCCGGCGTCACCCGTTCGCACCGGACCATCGCCCGGTTGTACGTCGGCTCGTTGGTCTGGTCGGCCACCGTGTCGAACACGGCCGTCCACCGGTCGTGCGATGTCGATCGATCCCCTCACTCGTGGCATGTCTCCCCACCCCTCTCGACGTCAGTGAACCCGCTCGGCGGCCGGTGGCAGCAGGACCGAAGGTCCTCCGGCGGCGGCCCGGGTGGGCCGAGACGCACTTCACGCGGGCCATCTCGGCGCAGGACCCGACAGGGTTCGGGGGCCCGACTAGATTGTCCCCGTGACCACATCCGCACCATCCGTCGCCGACCGGCTGATGCGGATGCTGCGCAGGACGATCCTCACGGTCATCGGGGTCCAGCTCGCGCTCGCGATCGGGATGTCCCTCGTCGACTCCTACCGGCGGCGAGGCAAGAAGCCGAAGCCGTTCCCCGTCACGCCCCCGCGCACGGTCCCGATCGGCGACGGCACGGTCACGACGTACACGTTCGGCAAGGACCTGTTCGAGGACATGATCGCGGCGATCGAGAGCGCGACCCGGCAGATCCTGTTCGAGACCTACATCTGGAAGGGCGACGAGGTCGGCGAGCGGTTCAAGGCCGCGCTCGCGGCGGCCGCGGAGCGGGGCGTCGAGGTCTACTGCATCTACGACGGGTTCGCGAACATGGTCGTCTCGCCGCGCTTCAAGCGGTTCCCGCCGACCATGAAGGTCCTCAAGTACCCCGTGTACGCCGCGGGGTGGCGGGTCTTCGACCTGCGTCGCTACGGCCGGGACCACCGCAAGATCCTCGTCGTCGACGACGAGGTGGGGTTCGTGGGCGGCTTCAACATCGGCTCTGCCTACGAGACCGAGTGGCGCGACACCCACATGCGGATCACCGGGCCCGGGGTGTGGGACCTCAAGCGGGCCTTCGCCGACTTCTGGAACCTCAACCGCCGCCGGCGGATCGGCACCAGCGAGCGGCCACTGCTGCTCGAGACCGCCTCCACCTGGGAGCCACGGATCCGCCTCCACCGCAACGTGCCGCGACTGTGGATGTTCCCGATCCGCGGCATGTACCTCGAGGCGATCAACCGGGCCAGCCGCAACGTCTGGATGACCCACGCCTACTTCATCCCCGACCAGGACTTCGTCGACGCGATGCGGGCCGCGGCCCAGCGCGGGGTGGACGTGCGACTGCTGATCCCGTTGAAGTCCAACCACATCGTCGCCGACTGGATCTCCCGCGGCTACTTCAGCCAGCTGCTCGACGCGGGCGTGCGGATCCTGCGCTACAAGGACGCGATGGTGCACTCGAAGACCTCGACCATCGACGGCACCTGGACGACGGTCGGCACCGCCAACATCGACCGGCTCAGCCTGTCCGGCAACTACGAGATCAACGTGGAGCTGATCGACCGGGCGCTGGCCGGGGCGATGGAGGAGATCTTCGCCGTCGACGAGTCCAACTGCCTCGAGCTCACGAGCGGCGAGTGGGAGGCCCGCGACCTCCACCGCAAGTTCACCGAGTTCGTGCTGGCCCCGCTGCGCCCCCTGCTCTGAGCGGCCGTGCCCCACGAGCGGTGAGGCGTCAGTCCTGGGCGAGGCGCGCCTCCACCTGGGTGTCGTGCCGGCTTCCGGGCACCCACACCCGCCAGTCCCCGCCGTGCCGGCGCCCGCAGTGGCGCGCCTCGGCGACGGCGGCCGACCGCGGCCGGCAGAGCAGCTGTCGGACCCGCTCCCCGGAGACCGACTGGCGCAGCGTCCCCGGCGGGGCCGTGTGGTCGAGCCCCAGCGAGGTCATCGCGGCCACCGATCCTCCCGATTCGTCGTGGACCACCACGCCGGTCAGCAGGTAGCTGACGTGGACCAGCCGCGCCCGCTGCCCGAGCCGGACCGTCTGCGGCTGGATCCCGACGGCGGGCGGAGCCGCCAGGACCCTGCCGCCCGCGGCGATCCTCACGAAGGTGGCCACCGGGGGGCCGCCCGGCCCGATGATCGGGTCCGCCTGCAGGGTCACCTGCCGGATCGGCACGCGGGTCCGGACCCACTGGTCGACGTCGAGGACACCCGAGGCCAGGACCCGGGTGTGCACGTAGGAGCCCGAGGCCGGGAGCTGGCTGGGCGGTGGCGGTTCCGGCCCCGCGAGCTGCTGGTGGCGGTGCTGCCGGGACCGGCCCGGATCCCTCGTCCCACCGAGGCTGTTCACCGCCGAGACCAGGACCAGCACGACGGCGACGACCAGTCCGACCCTGAGCAGGCGCCCGAGCTTCGACACGGCTGCCTCCGACCCCGTTCCCGACCGCCCCGGGGACAGCCGTCACCAGAAATCACACCACCGCGGAGGGGCTCCCGCACCAGGATCGACGCAATCCCCCGGTCAGTTCCCCACCATCGGGTAGGGGGCGGTCGGAGCGGAGCTCAGCGCGGCCTGGGGATGTCGATCACCGAGCTCAGCTGGAGCGCCTTCGCCTTGTCCCCGCGGACCTTCAGCTGGCCCTTGAGCACCCCGGTCACGGGGTTGAGGTGACCGGTGGCGAGCCGAAGGTAGTCGTGTCCCTCGCAGGTCACCGTGGCGTCCCGTTCCTCGCCCGCGTCACCGGCGAGCACGGTGGCGACCCCGCCGGCCACCCGGACGACGTACCGCTCGATGTCGCCGCTGGGGTTCCCGAGCAGCCGGAAACCGATGGTCAGCTCCGCCCGGGCCGCCTTGCGGGGATTCACGTAGTCCGGCAGCCGGCGGAAGATCTCCCCCAGCACGATCGAGCGGAACCCCGATGCCATCACCTTCCGGAGGTGCTCGGCGCGGACCTCCCCCAGGGCCGTGGCCACGTCGACCGGGTCGAGCGCCGTCGGGTCCACGGCCACCGCGCCGGTGCCCGGCACCCGGAAGATGCCGCCGACCGCGAGCGCCAGCAGCGCGTCGCCCTCGATGTCGAGCCTGCCGCTGAGGTACTCCAGTCCGGCGTTGCGCTCGCCGCTGACGATCCGCACGAAGCGCAGCAGGCTGGTGCGCAGCACCACGTCGACGGGCTGGGACTCGGGCAGGCCCCGGAGCAGCGTCATGCCGTCCTCGTCGAAGGCCAGTCCGTGCCGCTCCAGCAGGGTGCCACGGCGTTCGAGGTCGAACCGGACGACGCCACGCAGGTCGGCGAGGCGCTCGGCCACGGCGTACTCGTGGAGCCGGTCCAGGATGCCCTCGACCGCTGCCGGCCGGACCTCCTCGCGCGCGATCAGCCCGAGCAGCTCCTCGTCCGACGTCGCCCGCACGGCGGCGACCAGGCCCTCGGGGTCGACGTCGGCGAAGAACGCGGCCGCGTCGGCCCGGGAAGCGGTGCGCAGGTGCTCGAGATCGGGGCTCACGCCGGTCACCGTACCGCCGGTACGGCGGCAGCCGGCGGCACCGCTCGCTGCATGACCGCCCTCAACCGCCGGCCCGACGGGTGACCGTGGCCGGCAGATGGGTGCGCGGCGCCATCCGGGCCCCGCGGCGCGGGCGGTGCAGCCCGGCGAGGCCGACCAGCGCCTGGACCCGGCCCCGGTGCGGCCGCCACGGCTCGAGGAACTCCTCGAGCTCCACGTCGTCGAAGGGAGTGCCGGTCAGCGCCCAGCCGATGTCCTTGGCCACGTGGTAGTCGCCGAACGAGACGGCGTCGGGATCGCCGTGCGCACGCTGCCGGACCTCCGCGCTGGTCCACACCCCGATCCCGGGGAGGCTGCGCATCCGGCGGTCTGCCTCGTCGTGCGGGAGGCCGGTGGTGCGCTCCAGGGAGTCGGCCACCTGCGCGGCGCGGACCAGGGTGCGGGACCGGGCCGGGTCGACGTGCATCCGCAGCCACTCCCAGGACGGGATGGTGCGCAGCCGCTCGGCCGCGGGCTGCACCCACAGCCGCCGCTCGCGGCCGGGTCCGGGAGCCCGCTCGCCGTACCTGTGCACCAGCATCCGGAACCCGGCGAACGCCTCCTGGCCGGTGACCTTCTGCTCCAGGATCGCCGGGACCAGGGACTCCATGACCAGCCCGCTGCGGCCGATCCGCACGTCGCCGTGGCGTCGCCACGCCTCCACCAGGACCGGGTGCCGCGGCTCGAACCCGCTCGGGTCGTCATCCGCGCCGAGCAGCCCCGGCACCGACTCCAGCGCCCAGTCGGCACCCGGACCCCACGCCTCGGCGTGGACCTCGCCGTCCCCCGTGCGGGCGCCGACCACCAGTGTCGCCGGACCCTCCGGGGTGCGGATGCCGCGCCAGTGCCGGCCCGCGTCGTCGAGGTGGTACGTCGGGTCCCCGGCGCCGCGGCGACGGTGCAGGAGCAGCCGCCCCACCGGGCACGGCCACCCCGGGCGCCACACCCGCGTCGCGCCCGCCTCCGAAGTCACCCGGGCACGGTATCGGAGCCCGCCTCTGCCCTTCGTCCCGGCCCTTCGTTCCGGGCCCGGTGTCGGAGGGCCCGGTCACAATGGCTGCGTGCTGCTCTCCGACCTCGTCGCCACCTCGAACGCCGTGTCGGCGACCCGGTCCCGCAAGGCCAAGGTCGCCGCGATCGCCACGCTGCTGGCGGCCGCCGCGCCCGAGGAGATCGAGACCGTCACGGCCTACCTCGGCGGCGCGCTGCGGCAGCGCCGCACGGGTCTCGGGTGGCGGGGCCTCAGCGGCCTCCCCGGGCCGGCCGGCGCACCCACGCTCACGGTGCTGGAGGTGCACGAGGCCTTCGACTCCATCTCCGCACTCGCCGGCGCCGGGTCCCAGGCCGCCCGGGCGGCCGCGGTCACGGACCTCTTCGGCCGGGCCACACCTGCCGAGCAGGCCTGGCTGCGGGGCGTGGTCACCGGCGACGTCCGCCAGGGGGCCCTCGACGCGCTGGTGCAGGAGGCGGTCGCCCTCGCCGCCGGCGTGCCGCTCACGTCGGTGCGGCGGGCCGCCATGCTGGCCGGCTCGACCGTGCGGGTGACCGTGGCGGCGATGACCGGGGGCGAGGAGGCGCTGGAGGGCTTCGGCCTGCAGGTCGGGCGCCCGGTGCTGCCCATGCTGGCCTCCAGTGCCCCGGACGTCCCCTCCGCGCTCGCCAGGGCGGCCGCGACCGGCTCCGGGCAGGTGTCGGTGGACGTGAAGCTCGACGGGATCCGGATCCAGGTGCACCGCGACGGCGAGGACGTCCTGGTCGCGACCCGCACCCTGGAGGACATCACGGCACGGCTTCCGGAGGTGGTCGCGGTGGCCCGGGCCCTGCCCGCGTCCCGGTTCGTGCTCGACGGCGAGGCGCTCGCGCTCGACGGGGACGGTCGACCGCGGCCGTTCCAGGAGACCGCGTCACGCACGGCCCAGCACGCCGGCGTCGCGGTGACGCCGTACTTCTTCGACGTGCTGCACCACGACGGCGAGGACCTGCTCGACGCGCCCGGCACCGACCGGCTCGCCGCCCTGGACCGGTTGGTGCCACCGGAGCACCGGGTCTCCCGGCTGGTCACCGCCGACGCCTCTGCCGCACAGGCCTTCCTCGACGACGCCCTGCGCGCCGGGCACGAGGGCGTGGTCGTGAAGAACCTCGCCGCGCCGTACGACGCCGGGAGGCGGGGCGCCGCCTGGGTGAAGGTCAAGCCGGTGCACACCCTCGACCTCGTCGTGCTCGCGGTGGAGTGGGGCAGTGGCCGACGGGACGGCTGGCTGTCCAACATCCACCTCGGCGCGCGCGACCCGGCCACCGGCGGGTTCGTGATGCTCGGCAAGACCTTCAAGGGCATGACCGACGAGACGCTGCGCTGGCAGACCGAGCGCTTCCTGGAGCTGGAGACCTCGCGCTCGTCCCACGTCGTGCACGTGCGGCCCGAGCAGGTGGTCGAGATCGCCTTCGACGGGGTCCAGCGATCCAGCCGCTACCCCGGTGGCCTCGCACTCCGATTCGCCCGCGTGCTGCGCTACCGCGACGACAAGACCGCCGCCGACGCGGACACGGTGGACGCAGTGCGGACCTTTCTCGGTTGATCGACCGGTCGTCCGGCGACGGTTGCCCGATCCGGTGCAAGAGTGGAGGCATGAACCGTCCCCCGGACCGGCTGGTCCTGGAGCTGAGGTGGGTCCTGCACGCTCCACCAGGGCGGGTCTTCGAGGCGCTGACCGAGCCCTCCGTCCTGAGGGAGTGGTGGGGACCGGCCGGTTTCACGACCCCGGAGGCCGAGCTCGACCTGCGCGTCGGCGGCGGCTACCGCTTCGGGATGCAACCACCCAGCGGTGACCTGTTCCACCTGGCGGGCGAGTTCCTGGAGATCGACCCGCCGAACCGGCTGGTCCTCAGCTTCCGCTGGGAGGAGCCCGACCCCGATGACCGGGAGACCGTCGTCAGCCTGGACCTCCGCCCCAGTGGGGACGACACCGAGCTCTCGCTGGAGCAGGGAGAGTTCGCGACCGAGGGGCGGCTCGCGCTGCACAGGGACGGCTGGACGGACTCGTTGCAGAAGCTGCACGACCTCATCGCGTCGAGCCGGTAGCGGGAGCCGGCCCGACCACCACGAGCACCGTTCGTCTGTCACGCGTGTGGCACAGCCGTGCAACTCCGGGTTGCACTTCTCCTACGATGAGTGCCATGTCGACCCAGGAACCGCCCGTGGTGGACGGCCGGCGCTCCGCGGCCGCGAGCCGCCGCCGGGCGCGCGAGAAGGAGATCCTCGGCGCCACCCGCGCCCTCTTCGACGAGCGCGGCGTGCGCGACGCCCAGATCGAGGACATCGCCCGGGCGGTCGGCATCAACCGCGCCATCGTCTACCGGCACTTCACCGGCAAGGAGGAGCTCTTCGCGCTCACGCTGGTGACCTACCTCGACGAGCTGCGCGACGCACTCAGTGACGCGGCCTCGTCCGAGGCGGACGCCCGGAAGCGGCTCGAGGCGATCGTCGGCGCCTTCGTGGACTACGGGGTCGCGCACCCCGCCTTCACCGACTGCGCCCAGGCGCTGATGCGCCGCAGCGGCCCGGAGCTGCTGGACGAGATCTCCGAGGGCGCGCTCTTCCGGCTCGGCCGCGGCATCTCCTCCTGCCTCGCCACGCTCAGCGGCGTCCTCGAGGACGGGGTGGCCTCCGGTGACTTCACGGTCGCCGACCCGACGCTGCTGGCCAACACGCTCTACGCCAGCGGGCTCGGCGCCCTGCAGCTGGCGCGGGTCGGCATCCTGGTCAAGGAGGCCGCCCCGGGGGTCCCCACCGTCGGGGCGATCTCGCCCGAGCAGGTCAAGGACTACCTGGTCGCCTCCGCGCTCGCGCTCGCAGCCCGCCCGGCCTGAGCCGGCACGGCGGCTCGGGAGCGCCCCGGGTCAGTGGTGGCCGTGGCCCTTGGCCTTCCCGTGCCCGTGGCCCTTGGGCGGGGCGTGCCCGTGGCCATGGCGGGACCGATGCTTCCCGCCGGAGGACGGCCGCACGGTCCGCATCGGTGCCGTGGGCTCCAGCGGCGGGACCGCGACGGTGAGGGTCACCGTGCTGCCGACGGGGAGCCGGCCGCGCGGGCCCACCGCGACGACCTTGCCGGCGTCGTGGTCCCGAGTGCGCACCGCGCGGACCGGCACCAGCCCGAGGGCCACGAGGTCGCGGGCCGCCTGGTCGTAGGACTCCCCCAGCACCGACCGCGGCTTCAGGACGGTCCGCCCCGAGGCGACGGTCAGCGTCACCACGGTGCCGGCGTCCGGCCGGGCCCCCGGCCCCGGGTCCTGGTCGAGGACGGTGCCGCGCTCCCGGCCCGGCACGTCGGCCCAGCTCCGCTGCACGTCCAGGCCCCGCTGCTCGAGCTTCTTCGCCGCCGCGGCGTACCGCTGGCCGCGAAGGTCCGGCACCCGCACCGACGGCTCGCGGGCTGCCACGAACATCGAGCTGGCGACCGCGGCCAGCAGCACGGCCGCCGTCACGTAGACCCCGCGGCCACGGAGCGCGGGGCGCCGGAGCAGGCGCCGCACGCCGGCCGGGGACACCGCCGGCGGGCCGGACGACGCCGGCTCCTCGTCGACGGTCGGCGAGACGAGCCCGGCGGCGCGTGCCGCCACCTCGGCCGCGCCGGAAGGCCGCGACTCCGGGTCCTTGGCGATCAGCTGCTCGACCAGCTCGCGCACCGCGGCCGGGACCTCCGGCCCCAGCGCCGGGGCCTCCTCACGGAGCTGGGCCAACGCGGTCGCGATGTCGGTCTCGCGGCGAAAGGGCTTGTGCCCGGTGAGGCACTCGTAGGCGACCATCCCGAGCGAGTAGAGGTCCGACCGGTGGGTCGCCGACCGGCCCTCGGTCTGCTCCGGGCTCATGTAGTCGACGGTGCCCACGATGGTCCCGGTCACGGTGAGCGGGTCTGCGTCGCGGGTGCGCGCGATGCCGAAGTCGACCAGCACCACCCGACCCTCGGGGGTGAGGAGCATGTTGGCGGGCTTGAGGTCGCGGTGCACGATGCCCGCGTCGTGCGCGACCTCGAGCGCGGCCGCCACCTGCGCGACGATGTCCATCACCTCGGCGGCCGGCAAGGTCCGCCGGTCCCGCAGCACCTGCCACAGCGAGGTGCCCTCGACGTACTGCATGACGATGTACGGCGCGGGCTCGTCACCGGAGGTGTCCTCGCCGTAGTCGTAGACCTGGGCGATGCCCGGGTGGTGCAGCGCGCCGGCGAGCTGCGCCTCGGCGCGCATCCGGGCGCGGACCGTCTCGTCAGCGCCACCACCGCGCAGCATCTTCACCGCCACCGGTCGGTCGAGCAGCGTGTCGTGGGCCCGTCTGACCGACCCGGTCCCGCCTGATCCGACCAGCTCCTGGAGCTCGTAGCGGCCGCATCCCAGGTCACCCACGACTTCCTCCATGGCGGGGTCGTACCCGTCTGGCGGTGAGTGATGCCGGGGACGGCGCGCTACACGGCCTCAGCGCTCCAGGATGGCGACGACACCCTGGCCGCCGGCGGCGCAGACCGAGATCAGGCCGCGGCCACCGGAGCCGTCGGCCTCGGCCTTCTCGGCGAGCAGCTTGGCCAGCACGTTGACGATCCGGCCACCGGTGGCGGCGAACGGGTGCCCGGCCGCCAGCGAGGAGCCCTTCACGTTGAGCTTCGATCTGTCGATCGAGCCCAGGGGGGCGTCCAGGCCGAGCCGCTCCTTGCAGAAGATCGGGTCCTCCCACGCCTTGAGGGTCGAGAGCACCTGCGACGCGAAGGCCTCGTGGATCTCGTAGTAGTCGAAGTCCTGCAGCGAGAGGCCCTCGCGCTGCAGCATCCGCGCGACGGCGTACGCCGGCGCCATCAGCAGGCCCTCGCCGCCGTGGACGTAGTCGACCGCGGCGGTCTCGTAGGCGGTCAGGTAGGCCAGCACCGGCAGCCCCCGCTCCTTCGCCCACTCCTCGGAGGCGAGCAGCACGGTCGAGGCCCCGTCGGTCAGCGGTGTCGAGTTGCCGGCGGTCATCGTCGCCGCGTCGCCCTTGCCGAAGACCGGCTTGAGCTTGCCGAGCTTCTCGGCGCTGGAGTCCGGGCGCAGGTTCTGGTCGCGCTCGAGGCCGCGGAACGGCGTGACCTGGTCATCGAGGAACCCCTCGTCGTACGCCGCGGCGAGGTGCTGGTGGGAGGCGGCCGCCAGCTCGTCCTGCTCCTCGCGGCCGATCTGCCACTCCAGCGCGGTCAGCGCCGCGTGGTCACCCATGGACAGGCCGGTGCGGGGCTCGCCGTTCTGCGGGATGGCCGGGACGATGTCGCCCGGCCGGACCTTGGCCAGCGCGGCAAGGCGGCCCTTGAGGTCCTTGGCCCGGTTGAGCTCGAGCAGGATCCGGCGGAGGTTCTCCCCCACCGCGATGGGGGCGTCCGAGGTGGTGTCGGTGCCGCCGGCGATGCCGACCTCGATCTGGCCGAGGGCGATCTTGTTGGCGACCTGGATCGCCGCCTGGAGCCCGGTGCCGCAGGCCTGCTGGATGTCGGTGGCCGGCGTCTCCGGGGACAGCTTCGAGCCGAGCACGGCCTCGCGGGCCAGGTTGAAGTCCCGCGAGTGCTTGAGGACCGCGCCCGCCACGACCTCGCCGAGCCGCTCACCCTCGAGTCCGAACCGGGTGACCAGGCCGTCGATGGCGGCGGTCAGCATGTCCTGGTTGGACGCGGTCGCGTAGACGGTGTTGGAACGGGCGAACGGGATGCGGTTGCCGCCGATCACGGCGACGCGGCGAGTCTCGGTCTTCATGGCCGCAATCCTTGCGCCAGGCGGCCGCGGAGTGAAGGTTATGAGGGCCACGTCACGAAATGTGGACGCACAGTTACACGTCTAGTTACATGAGGCCGTTCCCGCCCCGTCTCCAGGAGGACTCGACGTCCATGAGCGACAAGTACCAGGGCTTCGTGCAGTCGCCGGTCGGCAAGCTGCTCGTCAAGAACCTCGGCCTGCCCAACCCCACCCCGTTGGAGCGGTACGCCGAGGGGGCACCCCTCGTCGACGGCACCGTGCTCGTGGGCGGCCGCGGGCGCCTCGCGGAGTCGCTGCCCGGCCTGCTCGACCTGCTCGGCATCGCCTCCACGGACACCTCGTCCGGTGACGGGAGCCTCAAGGGCCTGGTCTTCGACGCGACCGGACTGACCAGCGCGGCCGACCTGCACGCACTGCGGGACTTCTTCACCCCGGTCCTGCGCAGCCTCGACACCTGCCCGCGGGTCGTCGTGCTCGGCACGCCGCCCGAGGACGTCAAGGGCGGCGAGCGCGTCGCCCAGCGCGCACTCGAGGGCTTCACGCGCAGCCTCGGCAAGGAGATCGGCCGCGGGGGCACGGTCCAGCTCGTCTACGTCGCCGAGGGCGCCGAGGCCGCGAGCGCATCGACGCTGGCCTTCCTGCTCTCGCCCAAGTCGGCGTACGTCTCCGGCCAGGTGGTCCGGATCGGCGCGACCGGGACCACGAAGGCCGCCGAGGTCACCGACTGGCAGCGGCCGCTGGAGGGCAAGGTCGCCCTGGTCACCGGCGCGAGCCGTGGGATCGGCGAGCAGATCGCCCGGGTGCTGCACCGCGACGGCGCCACCATCGTCGGCGTCGACGTGCCCCAGGCCGCCAGCGAGCTGCAGGCCCTGATGGCCGAGCTCGACGGCGACCACCTGGCCCTCGACATCACCGGCAAGGACGCGCCGCAACGGATCGCCCACCACCTCGCGGAGAAGCACGGCGGGGTCGACGTCGTGGTCCACAACGCCGGCATCACCCGGGACAAGAAGCTCGCCAACATGGCCCCCTCCCGCTCGGGGGACCGGTGGGACTCCGTCATGGCGGTCAACCTGATCGCCCCGGAGCGGATCACCCGCGAGCTGCTCGACCAGGGCGTGGTCAACGACAACGGCCGGATCGTGGGCGTCGCCTCGATCGCCGGGATCGCCGGCAACGTCGGCCAGACCAACTACGCGGCCTCCAAGGCCGGTGTCATCGGGCTGGTGGACTCCCTCGCCGACGAGCTGAAGGACGGCATCACCATCAACGCCGTCGCGCCCGGCTTCATCGTCACCCAGATGACCGCGGCCGTGCCGTTCGCCACCCGCGAGGTCGGGCAGCGGATGAACGCCATGTCGCAGGGCGGCCTGCCGGTCGACGTCGCCGAGACGATCGCCTGGTACGCCAACCCCGGGTCGACCGCCGTGAACGGCAACGTGGTCCGGGTCTGCGGCCAGATGATGCTGGGTGCCTGATGGTCGCGACAGGCTCGACCAGCAAAGGCCGCGCTCCCCGGGTCGTGGAGGGCACGCCGCGGGCGCTGCCGATGCTGCTGAGGGCAGCGCTGCCGTCGGTGCCCGGCGTGAACGCGCTGCCGGGGATCCGCAAGCGCGGCACCGGCCTGCCCGACCTGGCCCTGACCCGGCACGACGTGTCGATCGACGCCGGCCACGTGGCGGCGTACGCCGACGTCTGCGGCTTCCCGCACAAGGACACGGTGCCGCTGACCTACCCGCACATGCTGGCCTTCGGCCTGCACATGGCGATCATGACCGACACCTCCTTCCCGTTCCCGGCGATCGGGACGGTGCACGTGGAGAACTCGATCACCCAGCACCGACCGCTGACCCTCAGCGAGAGCGTGCAGGTCACCGCGCGGGCGGCGGACCTGCGGCCGCACGCCAAGGGGCGGGCCTTCGACATGCTCACCACCGTCCACGTGGCCGGTGAGCTGGTGTGGGAGGAGACCTCGACGTTCCTGCGCCGGGGTCGGGGCGACGACGACGCACCGCCGGGCACGGCGTTCCCGGAGGCTCCCCCGACCGGTGCCGTCTGGCTGCTGCCGGGTGACCTCGGGCGCCAGTACGCCGCGGTCTCGGGCGACCACAACCCGATCCACCTCTACCCGTTGACCGCGAAGGCGCTGGGCTTCCCCCGCCAGATCGCGCACGGCATGTGGAGCAAGGCCCGCTGTGTCGCGACGCTGGAGAACCGGCTGCCGGACGCGGTGGGCGTGGACGTGGCCTTCAGGAAGCCGGTCCTGCTGCCGGGCTCGGTGGCCTTCGGGTCCCGACCGCTGGACGAGGCCGAGGGCGGGCCGGGCTACGCGTTCTCGCTCAGCAGCCCGGCGTCCGGCGCTCCGCACCTCGCCGGGCGGACCCGCGAGCCCTGACCCGCGAGCCCTGACCCGCGCCGGGCACGTCAGGTCCGGCGCGGCCGGATCAGGCCCTCCTGGGCAGCGCTGGCCACGAGCCTGCCGTCCTGGGTGAACACCCGAGCCAGGGACAGCCCGCGTGCCCCGGTCGCCGAGGGCGACACCTGGTCGTAGAGCCACCACTCGTCGGCCCGGAACGGCCGGTGGAACCACAGCGTGTGGTCGAGCGAGGCCATCTGGACCTTCGCCGGGCTGACCGGGTGGGCGGCCAGCGACGCGCCCAGCAGGCTCATGTCGCTGGCGTAGGTGAAGGCGGCGAGGTGCACGACCGGGTCGTCGGGGAGCCGCTCGTTGACGCGGATCCACATCTGCGACCGGGACGGGTGCGCCGGGTCGTCGGGCAGGCCGCGCCGGGAGGTGCCGAGGTGACGCGCCTCGAGGGACGCCCACTCGCGGGCCAGCGCGTCGGCCTCCGGTCCGCCGCCGGTGCGCATCAGGCCGATCATGTCCACGCCGTGCTCGGGGCCGGGCACCTCGGGCATCACGTCCGCGTGGTCGAAGCCCTCCTCGGCGCGCTGGAAGCTCGCGGTCAGGTAGTAGATCGGGCGGCCGTGCTGGCGGGCCACCACCCGACGGGTGACGAACGAGCGGCCGTCGCGGATCCGCTCCACGTCGTAGACGATCGGCACCCGGGTGTCGCCGGGGAGCAGGAAGTAGGAGTGCAGCGAGTGCGCTCCGTACGCCGGCTCGACGGTGCGCACCCCGGCGATCAGCGCCTGGCCGGCCACCTGGCCGCCGTACACCCGCGGCCGGTCGGTGTCGGCCTGCCGGCCGCGGAACAGGTCGACGTCGAGCTGCTCGAGGTCGAGCAGCTCGACGAGGTCGCGGGCGGCGCCGGGCACCGGCGGCTCGTCCGGGCGGGTGGTCGGCACGTCAGCCACGGCGGCGGATCAGCCCCTCCTGGGCGACGGTCGCGCCCAGGGTGCCGTCCTGGGTGAAGACCCGCGCCACGGCCAGCCCGCGTCCCCCGGAGGCCGAGGGGCTCTCCTGGTCGTAGAGCCACCAACGGTCCGCACGGAACGGCCGGTGGAACCACACCGAGTGGTCGAGCGAGGCGACCTGCATGCCGGGGCTCCCCACGTGCACACCGTGCGGCACCAGGGTCGAGCCGAGCAGGGTCATGTCGCTGGCATAGGTGAAGGCCGCCAGGTGCTGGAGCGGGTCGTCGCCCAGGTCGCCGTTCACCCGGATCCACAGCCGCGCCCGCGCGGGACGGCTCGGGTCCTCGGGCATCCCCTGCCGGGAGTTGCCGACGTAGCGGACGTCGAGCGCTGCCCACTCGCGCTCCCACTCCTCGGTGTTCCCCTCGCCCCGCGACCGGAACATCGCCGCGAGGTCGATGCCCTCCTCCGGCGGGACCACGTCGGGCACGGCGTCCTGGTGCTCGAAGCCCTCCTCGGCCTTCTGGAAGTTGCCGGTGAGGTAGTAGATCGGTCGGCCGTGCTGGCGCGCCACCACCCGGCGGGTGGCGAACGACCGGCCGTCGCGCAGCCGCTCGACGTCGTAGATGATCGGCACCGCCGTGTCACCGGGCAGCAGGAAGTAGGAGTGCAGCGAGTGCGCGACGTACTCCGGGTCGGTCGTGCGCGCCGCGGCCAGCAGCGCCTGGGCGGCCACCTGGCCGCCGAAGACGCGCTGGAGGGAGGTCTCCGGCTGCCGGCCGCGAAAGAGGTCGACGTCGAGCTCCTCGAGGTCGAGCAGGGCGACGAGGTCGTCGGCGGATGCGGGCACGCGCGGCTCCTGGGTCGAGCCGGCCGGACGGCCGGTCGGTCGGACTTGTTCGGGCGGGGGCGGGTCAGGGCTGGTCGGGGTCGGGCCCGTCCAGCCCGGCCAGGAACTGCTCGAACTGCTGGCCGATCTCCTCGCCGGTCGGCAGCGGCTGGTCGTCGGCGAGCAGGCTGGAGCCGCTCTCCTCGGCCCGCTCGAAGGCGTCGTACTGCTGCTCGAGGGCGATGACGACGTCGTTGACCTCCTCGTTGGCCGCGAGGTAGCGGGAGATCTCGACCTCACGCTCCTCGGCCTCCACCAGCAGGTCCGAGAGGTCGACGGTGAGCCGCGCGGCCTTCTCGACGTGCTCGAGGAGGGCCGCGGACGCCTTCGGGTAGTCGAGCTGGGCCAGGTAGTGCGGGATGTGCGCCACGAAGCCCATGGCCGGGTGACCCCACTCCCCGAGCCGGACCTCGAGCAGCGCCTGGGCGCTGCTCGGGATCCGCAGCTCGCCGCGCCACGCGCTCTGGCCGACCAGCAGGCCCGGGTCGTTGGCGTGGTGGGTGATCGCGATGGGTCGGGTGTGCGGCACCGCCATCGGCACCGAGCCCATGCTGACGACCCGGGTCACCCCGAACCGCTCGACGACCTCACGGACGGCCCTCGCGAACGCCTCCCAGCGGTTGTCGGGCTCCGGGCCCTGCAGCAGCAGGTACGGCGTGCCCCCGGCGTCGCGCAGCAGCCGGACGACGAGCCGCGGAGCGTCGTACGCCTCGTAGTGGTCGCGCACGAAGGACATCGCCGGGCGCCGGGCGCGGTAGTCGTGGAACTGGTCCACGTCGAAGGTCGCCACCACCGGCCCCTCGCCGAGGTCGACGAGGTGCTGGGCGGCCCGGGCGGCGGCGCTGCCCGCGTCGAGGAAGCCGTCGAGGACGAGCACCATGGCCAGGTTGCGCTCCTGGCCGGGCGCGCCGACGGCGGCGTCGAGCTCGGGCACGTCGTCGACGATGTGCACGAGACGGGGATCCTGCGACACGAGGGACGTCCTTTCCGGGTGCGGGAGATGCGGAGGGTGCGGGGTGCCAGCACCGTCGGACCCCACGATATTCCCCCGGCTCCCCAGGTGTGGTGGTGGTGACGACACCCACACCCACCAGCCGGTGCCGAGCATTGTTACCGCAGGGTAACGTTGGCGCGGAACATCCCCTGCATCCCATCCGTGAGAGGACCACGAGAGTGTCCCGACAGCTGCGAGAGGTCGTCTTCGTCGACGGCGTGCGCACCCCGTTCGGCAAGGCCAAGGGCCAGTACGCCGAGACGCGCGCAGACGACCTCGTCATCAAGTGCATCCGCGAGCTCATGCGCCGCAACCCCTCGCTCCCGCCCGAGCGGGTGGACGAGGTGGCCGTGGCCGCCACCACCCAGATCGGCGACCAGGGCCTGACCATCGGCCGCACCGCGGCGCTGCTCGCGGGCCTCCCCCAGAGCGTCCCCGGGTTCGCGATCGACCGCATGTGTGCCGGCGCGATGACCGCGGTCACCACGACCGCCTCCGGCATCGCGTTCGGCTCCTACGACGTCGCCATCGCCGGCGGCGTCGAGCACATGGGCCGCCACCCGATGGGCGAGGGCGTCGACCCGAACCCGCGGATCATGTCCGAACGGATCGTCAACCCCGACGCACTCGTGATGGGCACGACCGCGGAGAACCTGCACGACCGCTACCCCACGATCACCAAGGAGCGGGTCGACGCCTACGCGGTCCGCTCCCAGGACAAGACCGCGGCCGCCTACGAGGCCGGGCACATCCAGCCCGACCTGGTCCCGGTCGCGACCCGGTCCCAGGAGCTCGGCTGGGGTCTCGCGAGCACCGACGAGCCGATGCGTCCCGGCACCACGATGGAGTCGCTGGCCACCCTGAAGACGCCGTTCCGCGCGCACGGCAAGGTCACCGCCGGCAACGCGGCCGGCATCAACGACGGCGCCACCGCGGCCCTGCTCGCCGACGAGGAGACGGCCCGCGAGCTGGGCCTGCCGATCAAGATGCGGCTGGTCGCCTACTCGTTCATGGGCGTCGAGCCCGAGGTGATGGGCGCCGGCCCGATCCCGGCGACCGAGAAGGCCCTCAAGCAGGCCGGGCTGACCATCGACGACATCGAGGCGTTCGAGGTCAACGAGGCCTTCGCGGTGCAGGTGCTCGCCTTCCTCGAGCACTTCGGCATCGCCGACGACGACCCGCGTGTGAACCCGTACGGCGGCGCCATCGCGATGGGACACCCGCTCGCCTCCTCCGGCGTGCGCCTGATGACCCAGCTCGCGGCCGCGTTCGAGGAGCGTCCCGAGGTGCGCTACGGCCTCACCACCATGTGCATCGGCATCGGCATGGGCGGCACCGTGATCTGGGAGAACCCCCACTGGACCGGAGAGGCGGCCTGACCCATGAACCGCACTGCTGACATCACGAACCTGCTCGCCCGGGCCGAGGAGATCTCCTCCGACGCCGAGCGCGTGACCGAGGCCAGGCTCCGCAAGGTGACCCTGCCCGGCAGCGCCGGCGTGATGGGCCTGATCACCCTCGACAACGGCGAGGACCACACCAGGCCCAACACGTTCGGGCCCCGCGGCCTGATCTCGCTCAACACCGCCATCGACGCGGCGCTCGCCGACGACGAGATCACCTCCCTCGGCGTCACCGGCAAGCCGTTCATCCTGGCCGCGGGGGCCGACCTCACCTCGATCGCGGGCGGTGGCCCGGACGGCGTACGCGTGATCGCCCAGCTGGGCCACGCGGTGATGCGCAAGCTGCAGGACGGCGGCAAGCCGTCGTTCGGCTTCATCAACGGCCTCGCCCTCGGCGGCGGCCTGGAGGTCGCGCTGCACTGCACCTACCGCACCGTCATGGACAGCGCACCGGCGCTGGGGCTGCCCGAGGTCATGCTCGGCCTGATCCCCGGCTGGGGCGGCGCCTACCTGGTGCCGAACCTGGTCGGCCCCGAGAAGGCCGTGAAGGTGATCCTGGAGAACCCGCTCAACAACGGGAAGACGCTCGGCGGCAAGGCTGCCTACGAGCTCGGACTCGCCGACGCGTGCTTCTCCGGCGCCGACTACCTCGAGCAGTCGCTGCTGTGGGCCGCCGACGTGCTGACCGGCGCGGTCACGGTCGAGCGGCCTCGCCCCGGAGTCTGGGACGGTGAGCGTGGCGAGGCGTGGGACGCCGCCGTCGCCCACGCGGCCCAGGTCGCCGAGGCGAAGACCGGCGGCGCCAGCCCCGCGGCGAAGAAGGCGGTCGAGCTGATCGCCGGCGCGAAGACCGCGACCCGGGACGAGGGCTTCGCCGCCGAGGACGACGCCCTCGAGGCGATGTCGCGGACGCCCGAGCTGATCGCCTCGCTCTACGCGTTCGACCTGGTCCAGAAGCGGGCCAAGCGGCCCGCCGGCGCGCCCGACAAGTCGCTGGCCCGGCCGGTGACCAAGGTCGGCATCGTCGGTGCGGGCCTGATGGCCAGCCAGCTCGCGCTGCTGTTCGTGCGCCGCCTCGAGGTGCCGGTGGTCCTCACCGACCTCGACCAGGAGCGCGTGGACAAGGGCGTGGCCTACGTCCACGACGAGATCGACAAGCTGCTGGCCAAGGGGCGGATCGGCCAGGACAAGGCCAACCGGCACAAGGCGCTCGTCTCGGGCGCCATCGACAAGGGCGACGTCTTCGCGGACGCCGACTTCGTCATCGAGGCCGTCTTCGAGGAGATGTCGGTCAAGAAGTCCGTCTTCGCCGACGTCGAGAAGGTGGTCTCGCCCGACTGCATCCTCGCGACCAACACCTCGTCGCTGTCGATCACCGAGATGGCCGCCGACCTCGAGCACCCCGAGCGGGTCGTCGGCTTCCACTTCTTCAACCCGGTCGCGGTGATGCCGCTGCTGGAGATCGTGCACGGCGAGCGCACCGACGACGCGACCCTGGCCACGGCGTTCGCCACCGGCAAGGCGCTGAAGAAGACCACGATCCTGGTCAAGGACAGCCCCTCGTTCATCGTCAACCGGCTGCTCGGACGCTTCATGGGCGAGGTCGGCAAGATCGTCGACGAGGGAACCCCGGTGCCGGTCGCCGACGGCGCGTTCGCCGGCGTCGCCCCGATGCCGCCGTTCATGCTGCTCTCCCTGGTGGGCCCGGCGATCGCGTTGCACAACAGCAAGACGCTGCACGGCGCGTTCCCGGACCGGTTCCACGTCTCCCCCGCGCTCGAGCGGGTGGTGGCCGCGAAGAAGGCGTCGTACTACGGCCCCGACGGCGGGATCGACCCCGAGGTGGAGGCGCTGCAGGAGCAGCCGGAGAACCCCGTCGTCCTCGAGCCGGCCGAGGTGCGCACCCGCGTGCTGGCCGGCCTCGCCGAGGAGGCGCGGCTGATGCTCGACGAGGGCGTGGTCGCTGCCCCGGAGGACCTCGACCTCGCGATGATCACGGGTGCCGGGTTCTCGTTCTGGAACGGCGGCCTGACCATGCTGCTCGACCGCGAGGGGCTCGGCGAGAAGGTCAGCGGGAAGAAGTTCCACTGATCCGCCCGACGAACTGACGACCGGCCGGCCCGTAGCATCGGGCCGGCCGGTTTCATTCGTCCCAGGAGGAGCCCGATGATCTTCATCACCGCCAAGTTCCAGGTCCTGCCCGAGCACGCCGACGCGTGGCCCGAGATCAGCCGCGACTTCACCGAGGCCACCCGTGCCGAGGAGGGCTGCCTGTGGTTCGACTGGTCCCGCAGCCTCGACGACGGATGCGAGTACGTCCTCGTCGAGGCCTTCCGCGACGGCGACGCCGGCGGCGCACACGTCACCAGCGACCACTTCAAGGCCGCGCAGGCGAAGCTGCCCGCCTACCTGGCGGCGACCCCGAGGATCGTCAGCCAGGCCGTCGACCAGGACGACTGGTCGGAGCTGGGCGAGATGGAGGTCGACTGACCCCCGTCCCGCCCTCGGGTCTCCCTGTCCGGCGTTCAGTGCCCGACGTGGTGGGGGCGCCCCGCCCCCAGCATCAGCGCCCGCGAGGTGGCGGACGCCCACAGGGCCACGACGCTCAGCGTCAGGATCCCCACCCAGGCCGTGCTCGACATGGCGATGGCGACGACGGCGCTCACGATGGCGAGCGCGGCCAGCAGTCCCATCCACACCACGTACGCCATCGGGCCCCGGTCGTGACCCTCGAGGCCGAGGTCGGCCATCAGTCGCTCCGCGGCACTCGCGCCCGCGACCACGCCGAGGGCCAGCACGACGATCGCCACCGCGCGTGCCGACCACGAGGTGAGGGCCGTGTCGGTCACCCAGAGCAGGTAGCCGACCGTGGCGACCGCGACCGCCAGCGTCGCGATGCCGTCCCTCCAGCTGATCCGCATGATGATGCACCTTCTCTCGCAGGTGCCCGGGATGTCTGGGCCAGCCACCTGCCGGGCTCCACACCTTCAAGGTGACCCCCACCGGGGTTCCGGCGAAGGGCAGAACGGCCCGTCGCGGGGTGACCTTTTGCGCCGGGGCAACCACGCGGTTGGATGGGCCGTCACAGGACGTGCCCACCAGCACCGCCGATCCGTCCGGGAGGACTCGATGAACCGCCTGCTGCCCCGTCTCGCCGCGGGTCGGGCCCGGTGTGCCTGGCCCCTCGCCCTCCTCACCGCACTCGCACTGGTGCTGAGCGCCGGCCCGGCCGACGCGGCCGGCAAGCCGTGGGTGGAGAAGGCCCAGCACCGCCTCAACCACCTCGGCTGCCAGGCCGGACCCGCCGACGGTCGGCTCGGGCCGTGGACCCGATCGGCGGTGCTCAGGTTCCAGTCCCGCACCGGCAAGCGGCAGACCGGCAAGCTGGACCCGGCGACCCGCGAGCGCCTGTACGCCGGGTCCGCGCCGCACTGCGACCGGCGCCCGGTGCCGGCCAGGTCGGGCAAGGGCCGGCGGATCGTCATCAGCCAGCGCCAGAACTGGGTCTGGCTGGTCGGCCCGAAGGGCGGCGTCGTCGCCCAGGGCGGGATGGTCGACAACCCGTCCGTGCTGCACACGGGCATCCACCGCACGGGCTCGTACTGCGGCCGGACCGCCCGGATCAAGCGCAACTCGACCAGCAGCGGCGACGTCTGGCTCTGGAACTTCGTGCGGTTCGCGCCGTGCGGCATCGGCTTCCACCGGATCCCCACCTACAAGTCCAGCGGCAAGCAGATCCACCCCGACTGGTACCTCGGCACGAACATGAGCGAGTCGCACGGATGCATCCGGCTGAGCCGCGCGCTGTCGTTGAAGGTCTGGAAGTTCACCAGCGGGTCGACGACGGTGCGGGTGGTCCAGGACGCCCGCTAGGCCTCAGGCCCGGGACTCGCCCACGCCCCACATGGCGGCCACGTGGCGGGCGTCCGTGCCGCAGCAGCCTCCCAGGATCGCGACGTTCGGCAGGTCCGTGCGCAGCCGGAGGGTCGCCACCGCCAGCTCCGCGGGGTCGCCGTCGTCCAGCTCCTCGGCCGCGTCGAGCTCGGCGTGCGTCATCGTCGAGGCGTTGGGCAGCAGCCCGAGCACGCGCTCGCGCCAGGCACCGCCGGACACCCCCGGCTCGATGTGCGTGGGGTGGGCACAGTTGACCAGGTAGTAGTCGGGGCCGCCCTCGGCGTCCACCCGGTCGACCGCCTCCCCCAGCGAGGTCCCGTCCGGCAGGCGGCCGTCGGTCTCGACCGTGAACGAGATCGCGACCGGCACTCCTACCGCGCGGGCGGCCCGGACCACCCCCATCGCCTCCTCCGGGCCGGTCAGCGTGTACGCCGAGACCAGGTCCACGCCCGCCGCGGCGAACGCCTCGACCTGCCCGGAGTGGTAGTCCTCCGCCTCGCCGGGGTCGGTCCGTTCCCCCGCGACGTACCCGTCTCCACGCGGTCCGACCACACCGCCGACGAGCACGGCGGGGAGGTCGTCCAGGCCGGCGCGCAGGTCGGCCAGCAGGGCCACCGAGTCGCGGTTCACCCGGTCCAGCGCCCGCCGGTCGTAACCGACCCGCTCGCCCCAGTCGGGGTTCGCCCGCCAGGTCGGGGTCTCCAGCATCAGGCCGGCCCCCGCGCTGCGGGCGATGCCGGCGTACCCCTCGTAGTAGGAGCGCAGCAACCCCCGGCCGCGCTCGTCGTCGACCAGGGGGAACGCCGCGAACTCCGGCAGCTCGGCGCCGTGGTGGAAGATCAGGTCGGTCTCGAGGCCGCCGTCGGTGACGAACGGCTGCCCGCCGGGACGCGGGATGTCGGGTGTCGGTGTCATGGTGGCCCTCCGGACCAGCCTGACACCCGCGGCGCGGGGGCGTCGTCCCCCATCCGGGTCAGGCTCCGGGGCTGGCCTCCCGCTGCCGCTGGCCGACCCGGCTGTGCCGGTACCCGTAGCCGAAGTACACGACGAAGCCGATGACCATCCAGATCACGAACCGGACCCACGTCTCGCCGGTGAGGTTGAGCATCAGGTAGACGCACATCAGCACCGCGAGCCCGGCCACGACCGGCGCCGCCGGCGTCCGGAACGCGCGCGGCAGGTCGGGCCGGGTGCGGCGCAGGACCAGCACCCCGACGCTGACCAGCACGAACGCGAAGAGCGTGCCGATGCTGACCAGGTTCGCCAAGGTGGCGAGGTCGACGAGCCCACCGATGATCGCGACGGCCGTGCCGGTGATGATCGTGAAGACGTACGGCGTGCCGAACCTCGGGTGCACCTTGGCCAGGCCTCGGGGCAGGAGACCGTCCCGCGCCATCGCGAAACCGACCCGGGTCTGGCCGAGGATCAGGATCATCACCACGACGATCAGCCCGATGCAGGCGCCGACCGAGATGAACCGGTCCATCCAGTCCAGCCCGACCGACTCGAACGCCGTGGCCAGCGGGGCGGCGTCGGTCGGGTCGATCGCGGTGTAGCTCTGCATGCCCGTGATGACCAGGCTGACCGCCATGTACAGCACGGTCACGATGGCCAGGGAGCCGAGGATCCCGCGGGGCACGTCGCGCTGGGGGTTCTTCGCCTCCTCGGCCGTGGTGGCCACCACGTCGAACCCGATGAACGCGAAGAACACGATCGCCGCGCCGGACCAGACGCCGGCGAGCCCGTAGACCGCCGGGTCGATGCCGAGCAGGGAGCTGATCAGGGTGGACTGCAGGAAACCGCCCTCGCCCGCCGGCGACGGCTGCGAGGGCGGCACGAACGGCGAGTAGTTGCCCGTGTCGATGTAGCCGATGCCGAAGATGATCACCGCCGCGACGACGAGGAGCTTGATCGCCACGATGACCTGGTTGAGGCGGCTGGACAGCTTGATCCCGCCGACCAGGACCGCGGTCACGAGGAGCGAGATCACGATCGCGGGCAGGTCCACGGTGCCGTCCGCCGCGGACGCGAGGTTGGCGGGCACCTCGAACGGCGTGCCGTCGACGACCTGCTGGTAGTAGCCGGAGAAGCCGGTCGCCAGGGCCGAGGCGCCGATCGTGAACTCCAGCGCCAGGTCCCAGCCGATGATCCAGGCGATCAGCTCGCCGAAGGTGGCGTAGCTGAACGTGTAGGCGCTGCCGGCGACCGGCACCGTCGAGGCGAACTCGGCGTAGCAGAGCGCCGCGAACGCGCAGGCGATGCCGGCGATCGCGAAGGAGAGTGCGACCGCGGGCCCGGCGTTGGAGGCGGCCACGGTCCCGGTGAGCACGAAGATGCCGGCCCCGATGATCACGCCGACACCGAAGACGGTGAGGTCGAGCGCGCCCAGGCTCTTCTTCAGACGGTGCTCGGGCTCCTCGGTCTCGGCGATGGAGTACTCGACGGTCTTCGTGCGGAACACGTCCATGAAGGGACGGTAGTCGCTCAGGAGCGCTGCCGACGACCCCCAGCTCGCGGGGACGAGAAGGTGGCCTCGATCATCCGACCCGCCTTCTCCGCGAGATCGCGCGAGCTCAGGCCCAGTCGTTCCTCGAGGATCCGCTCGGGATCGGCACCGGGCTCGTCCATCGCGTCCAGCAGGCTCCACAGGGCGCGGTCCCCGAAGGCATCCGTGACGTACTCGCACGCCCACCAGGCCACCGCGTAGTGGACGCCGGACTCCGAGTCGTTGAAGGTCGCGTCGGCGGGCAGGTCCTCGACGCCGGCCCTCGCCTGCTCGACGGCCGCCTCGGGGACCGCGCGGTCCTCCGGCGCCAAGGGCTCGACCGAGACCAGCTCGGCGATCCCCTCGCTCAACCAGACCGGCGCGCGGTCGTCGTGCTGCCCGATCGCGACGTGGGTGACCTCGTGGCGGATCAGCCGGTCGCGCTCGGCGGCGCTCCGGCCGAGCATCCGCGGGTTCAGCACGACGCGGGTGGCCGCCACCTGACCCCCGGGCTCCGACGCGACCGGGTAGGCGACGGCGTCGAGGCTCGCGGGGTCGTCACCGGGCACGTCCTCCAGCGACGTGAGGAAGTCGGTTCCGGACGGCGCGTAGATCACCACCGAGTGCGGCCAGGAGTACGGCACGGCCGCGGCGACGGCGCCGATCGCGTCCTCCGTGGAGGACAGCACGGCCCGCGCGGATCGCACGCTGCCCGGGTCGAAGATGCCGAGCACGCCGTACCCCTCGCGCACCTCCACCGGACCGGTGTCCCAGGGCTGGGCCTGCACGTGGTGCGCCCGCTCCCAGGCCGGGTCGGTCGCCGAGGCGAGGAGGTACCGGCCGGGGCGGCGGCCCGGGGTGAACCGGAACCGGTCCGGGGTGGTGACGGGACGGTCGTCGTACCCCTCGAGCTGCAGGGTCCGCTCGACCACCACCGAGTAGTCGGCGCCCTCCCGGACCAGGGTTGTGCCGTCCAGGGTGTAGCCGAACCGGGCCACCGGCAGCTGCGCCACGTTGGTGAACCAGGTGCGCTGGGCACGGACGAAGGCCGGACGCCGGTGGGCGAGCCCCGCCTCGAAGCCCCGCGAGTCGCCGCGGCGGACCGCCCGGGCGCGCCGGTCGAGCGCGTGCTCGAGGCTGCGGAGCACGTCGGGCGCGGCGCTCGACGGAGCCACCGGGGCGGGCGCGCCGTCGGCGTCGTCGCCGGTGCAGGCGCACAGCGAGCCGCCGACGACGGCCAGCACCAGCACTCCGGACAGCAGACGCCCGGGCTGCCCGCGCGGGCGTCTCATCGTGGCGTGGCCTAGAGCGGCTGGTCGGAGTCGACCAGCGACTCCCCGGAGGCCAGCGCGGTCATGTCCTCGACGATCGAGAGCGCCAGGGCCTGCGGCGTGAGCCCGATCCGCTCGAGGATGACGGCCCGCTTGGCGTGGTCGAGGAACTGCTGCGGGATGCCGTGGAGGCGGTACGGCGTGCTGACCCCGGCCTCGTTGAGCGTCTGGAGCAGCACCGCGCCGCAGCCGCCCACCTTGCCGTTGTCCTCCACGCTGACCACGAGCCGGTGCTCGCGGGCCAGGTCCACGATCGCGGGGTCGACCGGCATCACCCAGCGTGGGTCGACGACGGTGACGCCGATGCCCTGCGCGACCAGCCGGTCGGCGACGTCGACGGCGGTGGTGGCCATCGAGCCGACCGCCACGACCAGCACGTCCTTGGTGCCGGTGCGGACCAGCACGTCGGCGCCGCCGGCCCTGCCGACCGCCGGCACGTCCTCGGGCGGCGGGCCCTTGGGGAAGCGGACCACGGTCGGGGCGTCGTCGACCTCGACGGCCTCGTTGAGCGTCTCGCGCAGCCGGGTGCCGTCGCGCGGGGCGGCCAGCCGCAGGCCGGGCACGACCTGCAGGATCGACATGTCCCACATGCCGTTGTGGGAGGCGCCGTCGTCGCCGGTCACCCCGGCCCGGTCGAGCACGAAGGTGACACCGCACTTGTGCAGCGCCACGTCCATGAGCACCTGGTCGAACGCGCGGTTGAGGAACGTGGCGTAGACCGCCACCACCGGGTGCAGGCCGCCGATCGCGAGGCCCGCCGCCGAGGTGGCCGCGTGCTGCTCGGCGATGCCGACGTCGAAGGTGCGCTCGGGGAAGCGGGCCTGGAAGTGGTGCAGCCCCACGGGGTGCATCATCGCGGCGGTGATCGCGACGACGTCCTTGCGGCGCTGGCCGATCTGCACGATCTCGTCGGCGAAGACGTCGGTCCAGATCCGCCCCTTGGGGACCTCCTCGCCGCTGTCGACGTCGAAGGGCCCGGGCGAGTGGAACTGGTCGGCCTCGTGGCGCTCCGCCGCGTCGTACCCGAAGCCCTTGCGGGTCAGGGCGTGCACGATCACCGGGCCGTCGAACCGCTTGGCCTGGGCCAGCACGTGCTCCATCGCGGCACGGTCGTGCCCGTCGACCGGTCCGACGTACTTCAGGCCGAGGTCCTCGAACAGGCCCTGGGGCGCGAGGGCGTCCTTGAGGCCCTTCTTCATCGCGTGCAGGGCGTCGTACGCCGCGGGGCCGACGCCCTTCACCGCGGTGAGGCGGCGCTTGACCATGTCGAGGACGTGCTCGTAGCGCGGGTTGGTGCGCAGCCCGGTGAGCGCGTTCGCGAGGCCGCCGATGGTCGGCGTGTAGGAGCGGCCGTTGTCGTTGACGACGATGACCAGCTTGCTGGAGTTGGCGATCGCGATGTTGTTGAGCGCCTCCCAGGCCATCCCGCCGGTGAGCGCCCCGTCGCCGATGACGGCCACCACGTGGCGGTCCTCGCCGCGGATCGCGTAGGCCTTGGCGAGCCCGTCGGCGTAGCTCAGCGCGGTGGACGCGTGGGAGTTCTCGACGATGTCGTGCGGGGACTCGGCCTGGCTGGGGTAGCCGCTGACGCCGCCCTCCTGGCGAAGCTTGTCGAAGCCGGCCCGGCGGCCGGTCAGCAGCTTGTGGACGTAGGCCTGGTGCCCGGTGTCGAAGACCACCCGGTCGCGCGGGGACTCGAAGACCCGGTGGATCGCCATGGTCAGCTCGACGACGCCGAGGTTCGGCCCGAGGTGCCCGCCGGTGCGGGAGCAGGTCTCGACCAGGAAGTCCCGGATCTCCGTGGCCAGGGTGTCGAGCTGTTCCTCCGAGAGGCCGTTCAGGTCCTCCGGGGTCGCGATCGACTCCAGCAAGCCCATGGGTCCTCCGGTTCTCTCAGGTGTGTTCGCTGCCGACCGTTCACTGTATCCGGGGAGCCTCACAGAGTCAGAACCGCGACGGCCGGCTCCTCCAGGCTGCCCAGCCAGACCCGGCCCTCGTGCTCGCGTACGCCGGTGACCATGTGGTAGCCGTCCGCCGGCACGTCGCAGTCGTGCACGAGGGTGCCCTCGTCGTCGTAGGCCTGCACCCGGACGGTCCGCTTCGGCTTCGGCTGGAGTCGTTCGGGGATCCGGGTGACCTGGCGGCGCAGCCACGGCGGACCCTGCTGGAGGCGCTCGACGACCGGGTCGCGCGGTGAGGCGATCGTCACCCAGATCAGCCCGTCGCTGCCGCGGGCGATGTTGTCGGGGTAGCCGGGGAGGTCCCCGACCAGCAGGTCCCGCTCCCCTGCCCGCTCCCCCGCCAGCCAGAGGCGAACGACGGTGCGCGCGGCCGACTCGGCCACGGCGACGAAGTCCTCGCCCCGGCTCAGCGCCACGCCGTTGGCGAAGGCGAGCCCCTCGATCGCGACCTCGACCTGCCCGTCCTCGCGAAGCCGGAGCAGCCGTCCGGTGCGGGTGTCCTGGACGAAGTCGTCCTTCCAGCGCTCGATGCCGTAGCGCGTGGAGGAGTCGGAGAACCACACGTCGCCGGTGGACGCGATCGCGGCGTTGTTGCAGAACACCATGGCCCGGCCGCCGACCGTCTCGACCACGGGCTCGATGCCTCCGGTGCGCGGGTCGACCCGCAGCACCCCACGGTGCGCGTCGCAGACCAGCAGCCGGCCGTCCGGGTCGATCTCGATGCCGAGCGGTCGGCCGCCGGTGTGGGCCACCCGGTCGATCCGCCGGGCGTCGTGGCTGACCCGGAAGATGCTGCCGTCGGCGGTGCCGGTGAAGACGGCACCCTCGTCCGGGCCACCGGAGGCCGACGACGACGTCCTCGGCGCCGGGTCCCGGGACGGGCACGACGGTCAGGTCCAGGGTCATCGGCACAGCCTCCGGTAGTGCTCGGACTCGAGGAACGCGGGCAGGATCCTGCCCACGGTGGCGCTCAGGTCGAGGGTGGGTGCCACGGCCGGATCGACGAACACGATCTGTCGGCCCTCGCCCAGCACGATGTCGCCGTCGGTCCGGTCGGTGGCGCCGACGAAGACCTGCATGGTGTCGACCGAGTCGTAGGCCTCGTGGAAGATCTCGATCTCGGTCCACAGCTCGATCTCCGCGTGGCCCATCCGGATGCCGGTCTCCTCCTCGAGCTCGCGCAGCGCACCGACGTGGTAGTCCTCGCCGGGCTCGAGGTGCCCGCCGCACAGGCTCCACTTCTCCGGGTCGATGGCGGGGTGCTCGTCGCGCTCCTGGAGCAGCACCCAGCCTCGACGGTCGACGAGGATCACGGCTGCGAATCTCTGCACGAACGCCAACCTAGCCGCCCCGAGCGCCCGCCACCGGCCGGTGTGCCGGCGACGGGCGCCGCGTGGGACTGGTCAGGCCTCGGAGAGGGCCCGGTCCGCCTCGCGGGTGGCCGACAGCGCGTCCAGCTCCTCCCACGGGTCGGCCGCGGCCTCCGCCTCGATGCTGGGGAGGAGGCGGTCCAGCCAGGCCGGGAGCCACCAGTTCCAACGACCGAGCATCGTCATGGTCGCGGGGACCAGGACGAGCCGGACCACGGTGGCGTCGAGGACGATCGCGACCGCCATCCCGAAGCCGAGCATCTTGACCACGACGTCGGCCTCGGTCGCGAAGCCGAGGAACACCGCCACCATGATGGCGGCCGCCGACGAGATGACCCGGCCGGTCGAGGCCAGGCCGCGCTCCACGCTGCCGCGCGCGTCGCCGGTGGCCAGCCACTCCTCACGGACCCGCGAGAGCAGGAAGACCTCGTAGTCCATGGAGAGCCCGAAGAGGATCGCGAACATCAGGATCGGGATCCAGCTCGACACCGGCACCGGGTGGTCGATCCCGAGCAGCCCACCGGCCCAGCCCCACTGGAACGCCGCGGTCAGCACGCCGTACGCCGCACCGATCGACAGCAGGTTCATCGCGGCCGCCTTGAGCGGGACCACCAGCGACCGGAACATCATCGCCAGCAGCAGGACCGAGACACCCACGACGAAGCCGACCACCAGCAGCATCCGGCCGGTCAGCAGCACGGAGATGTCGGCGAAGAGCGGCGTCGTCCCGGTGACCTCGGCCCCCTTCGGGAGGACCTCGCCGCGCAGCTTCTCGACCAGGGCGGTGGTGCGCTCGTCGGTCGGGCCGTACGCCGGCTCGACGGTCATCACGCTCAGGGCGCCATCGGGTGTCGTCAGCGGCGCGGTGACCCCGACGACCCCGTCCTCCTCGGCCAGCCGGGCGGCCAGCTCCCGCACCCCGGCGTCGCCCACCTCGCTGCGGTCGACGACCACCGTGAACGGGCCGTTGGCGCCGGCGCCGAACTCGTCCGCGACGAGGTCGTAGGCCCGGCGAATCGTGGTGTCGGTGCTGTTGCTGCTGCCGTCCTGCGGCCAGGTCCGCATCGCGAGCGTCGGGGCGGCCAGGGTGAGCAGCACGACCAGCGCCGCGAGCGCTGCCGACAGCGGGCGTCGGGCGACGCCTGCGGCCCAGCGGGCGGTCATCGGACGCTTCGAGCGAGCCGCCCGGCCCCTGCGCACGCGGCGGGGCAGCAGCCGGTGGCCGGCGAGCCCGCAGAGTGCCGGGACCAGCGTGAGCGCGGTGGCCATGACGGCGAGCACGGTGATCGCGGTGGCGAAGCCGAAGCTCGAGTAGACGGGCAGGCCGGCCAGCCGGAGCCCCATCAGCGACACCAGCACGGTGGCCGAGGCGAAGACGACCGAGCGCCCCGCGGTCGCCGCCGCGCGTCCCGCGGCCACCCGCTTGTCGTGCCCCTCGGCGAGGAACTCGACGTGCCGGGTCACCAGCAGCAGCGCGTAGTCGATGCCCACCCCGAGCCCGACCATGGTCGCGACCGTCGGCGCCGAGGTGCTCACGTCCATCGTCGCGGCGAGCAGCGTGACGCCGGCGGAGCCGACGGCCAGTCCGGTGAGGGCGATGACCAGGGGCAGCCCGGCAGCGACGACGGAGCCGAAGGCGAGCACCAGGAGCACCAGCGCCACGACGACGCCGGCCAGCTCACCGGTCCCCCGCATCTCCTGGCCCGCCGTGGCGGGCAGCTCTCCGCCGAGCTCCGTCTGGAGCCCAGCGGCCCGCTCCGGCGCGAGCGCCCGGTCGAGCGCGCCGGTGCCGGCGTCCCCCATCAGGTCGGGGTCGGTCGTCGGCACGTCGTACGCCACGTCGAGGAGCGCGGTGTCGCGGTCGGCGGAGAGCCGCGGCTCGCTGACGTGCGACACGTGAGGGAGCGCGTGCAGGCGCCCGACCAGCGCGTCCAGGTCGCTGACGGCCAGCGCTGCGCCGGCCCGGTCGTGGACCACGACCTGGGCGCTGGAGCCACCCCCTCCCGGGACGTGGTCGCGCAGCTGGTCGATCCCCGCCTGGGCGCGGGCCCCGGGGACGTCCCAGTCGTCCCGCGGTGTGCCACCGAGGGTGGTCGCGGCGGCCACGGCGAGGCCGATGAGCAGCAGCCAGGCCGAGATCGTGCGCCAGGGGTGGGCCGCGGCGCCGTGGCCGAGGCGGTAGAGCATGCGTGACACGGTGGTTCTCCCGTCAGAGGTCTGAGTCGATGACGGAAGGCTCGCCGGGCTCGCTTGGGGCCCACTTGGCGTCGACTTGGACGCCGGGCTGCCGACCGGGGTCGGCGCAGTGCTCAACCCGCCAGCAGTGGTCGGGGCGCGAAGCGCATCTGCGCAGCCGGTGGTCGAGGTGCGAGGCGTGATCCTCGGTGGTCGAGCCGTGATCCTCGGTGGTCGAGCCGTGAGGCGCGCCAGCGCCGAGCCTCGAGACCCCCGCCGGCGGTCGGCTCGGTGGTCGAGGTGCGAGGCGCGCCAGCGCCGAGCCTCGAGACCCCCGCCGGCGGCCCGCGGCATGTCGGTGGTCGCGGTCCTTGGCGGCTACGGGGACGGTACGCCATGGGTTCCGGCCGCCTCCCGGCTCGCGGCCGCCCCGGTGGTCGAGGTGCGAGGCGCGCCAGCGTCGAGCTGTCGAGACCACGCCCAGCCGGCGGCCCCCGGCCCGCGGGTGGTCGCGGTCTTCCGCAGCTACGGGGACGGGTATGCCGTGGTTCCGGCTGGCTTCCGGCTCGCCGCCGGCGGTCGCAGTTCCCTGCGCGACGACGCCCTCCGAAATGCTTTACCTTCGAGTTTCCCCAGACCCGCTCAACCACCCGGTTTTCGGGGCCGGACTGTCGGTGGTCACTGGTTGACTTGTCCCATGCTCGAAGTGGACGCGATGGGACAACCGGTGGTGGTCGAGGACCTCGACCCCGACCGGGTCCTCGCCCTGCTCGAGGAGAAGAAGTACGCCTCGCGCGCCGACGAGCGGGACAAGCTGCGGCTGGCCGCCCAGTGGTGCGTGCTGCACCCCGCCACCACCGACACCGGGGTGGCCACCTGGTCCGGCGACGCACTGCCCGGCGTCCTGAACGTCGACGAGTCCCTCGGCGGCGAGGGGACCCCGGCCGTCTCCGCGTTCACGCCCGAACCGGTCGCCGCCGCGCTCGGCGTCTCCACCCTGGCCGGGATGAAGCTGATCGCCGACGCCCTCGACCTCCAGCACCGGCTCCCGCAGATCTGGCGGCTCGTCGAACAGCTCGACGTGGAGCCGTGGAAGGCCCGCCAGGTCGCCCAGGCCACCCACCCCCTCTCCAAGACCGCCGCGGCCTACGTCGACGCCCAGCTCGCCCCCAGGCTCGCCTCGTGCGGGTTCGCCGCGATCCAGACCGCCGTCGCCCACGCCATCGCCAAGTACCACCCCGAGCTCCTCGACCAACGCGAGAAGCACGGCAAGCAGTCCTGGCACGTCACCCTCCAGCACCCCCAGCCCGGCGACTTCGACGGCACCAGCCACCTCGACATCGCCGGCGACACCCTCGACCTGACCGCCTTCCACGACCTCGTCCTCGACCAGGCCGCCACCCTCAAGGCGCTGGGCGACACCGACGACCTCGAGATCCGCAAGGCCAAAGCCCTCGGCGTGATCGCCGCCCACCAAGCCCAGCTCGACCTCACCGGCCTGATCGACGACACCAACGACACCGGTGACGACGAGCCGGCAGCGCCGCGGAACGCGGGGGACGCCGGTTCGGCGGAAGCCGCGGACCAGCCTCTACCTGCACCTGACCCTCACCGACCTGCTCCACCTCAACCCCGACACCGACCGGCCGGCCGTCGGCGAGGTGGAGAAGCTCGGGCCGGCCACCCTCGCGAAGATCCGCGACTGGGCCGGCGGGTCGCAGGTGACCATCCGCCCGGTCCTCGACCCCGACCGCTGCGCACCGATCGACGGGCACGACCCCACCGAGGCGATGCGCGAAATCGTCATCCTCCGCGACCGACACTGCGTCTTCCCCTGGTGCACCCGCGACGCCCGCGCCTGCGACCAGGACCACATCGACCCCTACGTGCCCCTCGACGAGGGCGGACCACCCGGCCAGACCCATCCCGACAAGCTCGCCGCCCTCTGCAGACGCCACCACCGCTGCAAAACCACTGGCCGCTGGCGCTACCGACGACGACCCGACCACACCTACGAATGGCACGGCCCCCACGGCCGCACCTACCTCGTCACCCCCACCGGCACCACCCAGCTCGACACCAACTAGCCAAACCGCGCTGGGCCAACTGCAACAGCAGGCTCCACCACCCGAACCCACCGGGCGATGGAGCCTGCCGGCACGCCCTGGGCGCGGTCCCTGACCGTGCCGCACGCGGCCCCACCGACCCCACGCCAGGCGGACGGTCGAGCCGACGTGACCCCGTCATGCCGGTCAGCGACACCACTCGGCCCGCGGGGCGTCGCCGCGGCGGGTTCACCCTCCACGACCGCCGCGCCCCCCACGGGTCGAGGCGTCACCGCGGCCGCTGCCCGGGCGCTCGGCCGTCACCGCGAGCTCGAGCTCGGCCGCATCGGCCGCCTGGGACGCGCACGGGCTCGGTGGCCCACGCTTCCGATCGCACCCCGGGGAGTCGCCGCCAGGGTGGCCGCTTGAACGCGGATCGCGTCATCACCGGAACGGTCCGACGCGCTCGCATGCACCGTGGTCAGAGGTCGATCCAGTAGTGCCGCACGACTCCGTGACCGTCGTCGCTGATCGTCTCCAGGACCCCACCGTGTCGCTCGATGGTCTTGATCGAACCCGCGTTGTCGTCGAGGCACACCAGGAGCACACGGCCCAGGCCTGCGGCACGCGCGTGTGGAAGCACCTCACCCACAGCCCACGTAGCGATCCCCCGTCCCCTGGCCGACGGGCGGATGCCAAAGCCCACATGACCGAGTCGCAGCACCCTGTCGTTGGTCACCGTGCGCAGTGCAATGCCTCCCAGCACCGCCTCGCTGTCGACGATCCACCACATTCGAGCGGCAGGCAGCGACCGGAGCCGACCGACCCACGCTGCGAATCCGTCGGCAGCTTCGACGTCATCGTCCGGACCGACGCCGAAGCCGTCTTCGTGGAAGCCGGGGCCCCACTCCCTGTGAGACGCAAGCCAAGCCGCGTGCCGGGCGACGTCAGGGAGCACCAGCTCGAGCATCTCCACAACCTACCCACGGCCAGCCGCGGCATACTGCCGACATGGGGTACGACGTGGAGCTCGCGGACCGCATCCGGGGAGTCCTGCAGGACGAGCCCGGCATCAGCGAGAAGCGCATGTTCGGAGGGCTCGCCTTCCTTGCCAACGGCCACATGGCGGTCAGCGCCAGCAACCAGGGCGGCCTCCTGCTGCGCATCGACCCGGCTCAGGCCGAGTCGCTCGTCGATCACGCGCACGTGCGCCGCTTCGAGATGCGCGGCCGGGCGATGGACGGCTGGCTGCGCGTGGACGCCGAGCGGGTCGCGACTGACGACGAGCTGCGAGCGTGGGTGGGCCACGGGCTCGGCTTCGCACGGTCACTCCCAGCCAAGTAGCCGGGGCTCTCCGCGTGCCGGGCCGCGACGGCAGCGGGACACCATGGAGGCATGTGGCCCACCGACGAGGCGTCGCTGGCGAGGCCGGCGATCCGGCCTGGACGGCGGCCGTGGTGCTGCGTGGGGGCCGGGTCGTGGACCAGGAAGTCGGCGCCGGCGCGGCCGGGGCGGCGTACCTGCCGGGCCTGCTGGCGCTGCGGATCGGCCGTCTGACGGAGCAGGCGGTTCGGTCCCTGAGGGTGCGGCCGGAGGTGCTGCTCGTGGACGCGACCGGTCGCGACCATCCCCGCGGCGCCGGCCTGGCGCTGCAGCTGGGCGCGGAGCTTGCGATGCCCACCGTGGGGATCACGCACCGCCCGCTGGTCGCCGAGGGCGAGTGGCCGCCGGACCGTCGAGGTGCGACCGGCCCGCTGCGCATCGGCGACGAGGTCGTCGCGTGCTGGCTGCGCACCCGGCCCGGGACCCGGCCCCTGGTCGTGCATCCCGGCTGGCGGGTGGACCTCGCCACCGCCGTCGACGTGGTCAGCGACGCCGCCCGCCGCCGGACGCCCGAACCCCTGCGACGGGCCCGCCAGGCGGCCCGGGAGGCCCGGTCACGCGCCGCGGCGCGCTGACGTCACCGGGGACTCAGAGGGTGGCGCAGTGGTCGGGCACGTACGTCGTGTGCTCGCGCGGCGGCCGCTCGTAGCCCTTGGGCTTGGGGCGGGGCGGCAGCTCGAGGACCGGCTTCGCGACGTCGGTGTACGGAATCGTCGAGAGGAGGTGCGCCATCATGTTGAGCCGGGCACGCTTCTTCACGTCGCTCTCGACGACGTACCAGGGCGCTTCGGGGATGTCGGTGTGCACCATCATCTCGTCCTTGGCGCGCGAGTAGTCCTCCCAGTGCTTGATCGACTCGAGGTCCATCGTCGAGAGCTTCCACTGCCGCATCGGGTCCTCGAGGCGGGACTTGAAGCGCTTCTGCTGCTCCTTGTCGCTGACGGAGAACCAGTACTTGCGCAGCAGGATCCCGTCCTCGACCAGCAGCCGCTCGAAGATCGGGCACTGGTGCAGGAAGCGGCGGTACTCGTCCGGGGTGCAGAAGCCCATCACCCACTCGACGCCGGCGCGGTTGTACCAGGAGCGGTCCAGCAGCACCATCTCACCGGGACCCGGCAGGTGCTCGACGTACCGCTGGAAGTACCACTGCCCCTTCTCGCGCTCGGTCGGGGCCGGCAGCGCCGCGATGCGCGCGACGCGGGGGCTGAGGTACTGGGTGATGCGGGTGATCGTGCCGCCCTTGCCGGCGGCGTCGCGACCCTCGAAGACGACGACCACGCGCCGCTTCTCGGCCTTGACCCACTCCTGGACCTTGACCAGCTCGGCCTGCAGCCGGAACAGCTCGGCCTCGTAGACGGAGGCCGACAACTTCTGGTCGGCCTTGCTGCTGTCGCCCTGATGCTTCCCCATGCTCCAGCGTAAACCTCGGACGGCGTCCGCACGGCGCGTTCACAGCCGGGCGACGAACCGCCGACCCCGCAGCGCCTCCTCGACCAGCCCGGCGGCGCGCCGCAGCCCGGAGAGCCTGGCCTCCTCGGCCAACCAGGTCTGCACGGCGGCGTCCACGACGTCGAGGGCGGCCACGTCGCGCAGGTCGGCGCGCGCCTCGGACAACCCGCGGCGCACGGCGGCCTGGCTGGCCTCGACGTGCAGCACCGCGAACCGGGCCAGCACCACCAGGTGGCGACGCAGCGCGGGATACGAGCGGTACTCCGGCGGGCAGATGTCGAGCAGCCAGTTCTGGGCGGTCTGCTCCCAGTCCGGTGCGTCGGGCGGCCGGACCGGGGCCGGCCAGCCGGGCGGGGCGACGTAGGTGGGCATGGACCCATCGTACGCCGTGCTCGAACATCTGTTCGACCGAACTACGGCGTCGCGTGCCCCTCGAGGTACGCCGCCACCAGGCCGCCGAGGCTGGGCAGGTGGTAGCCACCCTCCTGGACGACCACGGACGCCAGCCCGAGCGCGCCCAGGGCCCGCCCCGCACCCCGGTAGCCGTCCGCGGTCACGAGCAGCGGGCTCTCCGGGTCGTCCGCGGCGGCGTCGACGCCGAGCGAGACCACCAGCGCGGAGCAGCCCTCGGCGCCGACCCAGGCGGCCAGCTCGCCGACGGCCTCCAGCCACCGCGCGTCGCCGGTGCCCTCCGGCAGCGGCAGGTTGCGGGTCGCCCCCGTCCCGTCGCCGGCGCCGGTCTCGCCGGCGTGGCCGAACAGGTGCGGGAACCACCCGGCGCCCGGGTCGACGTGCACCGAGGCGTAGAGCACGTCGGCCCGTTCCCAGAAGACCGCCTGGGTGCCGTTGCCGTGGTGGGCGTCCACGTCCACCACGGCGACCCGCTCGTGCCCTTCTCGGCGCAGCGCCTCGGCCGCCACCGCGGCGTTGTTGAGGTAGCAGGAGCCGCCGTACCCCGCCCGCGTCGCGTGGTGTCCCGGCGGCCGGCACAGCGCGTACGCCGTCCGCTCCCCCGCCGCGACCAGGTCCACCGCGGTCAGGGCGACGTCGACGGCCGACCTTGCTGCGGCCCAGGTCCCCGGACCGACCAGCGTCATCGTGTCGTAGCACCAACGGCCGGTCTGCGCGTGCAGTGCCACCGCCGGCGTCGGCGTCATCCCCTGCGTCAGCGCGGGCGTCGGGAAGAAGTAGGGCACCACCCGGTCCTGGCCGACCAGCTCCGCGTACGGTCCCGCGGCCCACCCGTCGGCAGCGGCCGCGAGGAACTCCAGGAGCCCCTCCTCGTGCACGGCCGCCAGCACGCCGTCGTCGTGCCGGGTCGCCTCGTGGCGCGGCTGCCCCGCGAGGGCGGCCAGGATGGCGTCGACCCGGGCGGGGACCTCGACGGCCGGGGTGGCGGCCCCGACCCAGATCTCGTGCCGGGGCTCGTGCAGACGCGTGTCGGGGGACCAGACGACCGGGACCGCGCCCGGTGTTGCAGGGGTCGTCACCGCGCCAGCATCCCACCCGGGGAGGCGCGGTCGGGCAGGATGAGCCCATGCCGCGAGCCAGAGAACTCGGCATCCGGATCGGAGCACTGCCGCCGGGGCCGACCAACTCGGTCCTCGACGTGGCCGGCGTCGGCGTCGGACATGCCACCGTCCACCGTGACGAGCCCGCCCCGCCGCAGGGTCGCGGCCTCGCCCGGACGGGGGTGACCGCCGTGGTGCTGGCCGAGGACGCCTACCACCGCCGCGTCCCCGCCGGTGGCGCGGTGCTCAACGGCGCCGGCGACTGCACCGGGTTCCTCACCGCGCAGGAGTGGGGCTCGGCCGAGACGCCGGTCTACCTGACCTCGACGATGCAGCTGGGCCGGGTCTACGACGCGGCCTGCGAGATCGAGCTCGAGGAGCACCCCGAGGTCGCCGACGACGTGGTGATCCCGATCGTCGGGGAGTGCGACGACTCCCACCTCAACGACTGCCGCCGCATGCAGGTGACCGGCGACGACGTCCGGGCAGCCCGGCAGGCCGCGCTGGCCAGCCGCGGCTCCGGCGTACCTCCCGAGGAGGGTGCGGTCGGCGCCGGCACCGGCATGTCCTGCCTCGGCTTCAAGGGCGGCATCGGCACGTCGTCGCGAGTCACGCCGGAGGGGCACACGGTCGGCGTGCTCCTGCTCACCAACTTCGGCGTGCGCGAGCAGCTCGTCGTGGCCGGCGTCCCGGTGGGCAGCCTGCTGCCACCCGCGCCGTCGGCCCCGGCGGTCCCGGCGGGCTCCTGCCTCGGCCTCGTCGTCACCGACGCACCGGTCGACGGTGCGTCCTGCGCCCGGCTGGCCCGTCGGATCGGGCTCGGCCTGGCCCGCGCCGGCTCGGTGGCGCACCACGGGAGCGGCGAGATCTTCCTCGGCTTCGGGACCGGGGTGCGGATCGACCGCGACGGCCGCCCCGACGGGCCCGCGGTGGTGTCCGGGCGGGCCCTCGACCCGCTCTTCGCCGCCGTGGTCGAGGCCGCCGAGGAGGCGGTGCTCAACTCGATGTTCACCGCACCGACCACGCTCGGCCGGGGCGGCAACAGCAGCGCGTCGCTGCACACACCCGAGGTGCTCGCCCTGCTGGACGGGGTCCGCGGATGACCGGCACGCAGCGCGAGGTCCAGATCCCGATGAGCGACGGGGTCACCCTGGCCGCGACGCTCTTCCTCCCCGACCCTGCCGCCGGTCGGCAGCCGTGCCTGCTCGAGGCCCTGCCCTACCGCAAGGACGACCTGACCTCGTCCTACGCCACGAGCTACGAGGTGCTGCGCGACTCCCACCGGTACGCCGTGTGCCGGCTCGACGTCCGCGGCACCGGGTCGTCCTCGGGCGACGCCACCGACGAGTACCCGCCCGAGGAGCAGCGCGACCTGGTCGAGGTGGTCGCCTGGCTGGCGGCGCAGGACTGGTGCACGGGCGACGTCGGCATGTTCGGCACGTCGTACTCCGGCTTCAACTCCCTCCAGATCGCCTGCGAGCGGCCGCCGGCGCTGAAGGCGATCTGCGCGATCTACGCCACCGACGACCGCTGGACCGACGACGTGCACTGGCGTGGCGGGGCGCTCCGCCTGGTCGACCTGGTCGACTACTGCCACTACATGACGCCGATGTGCGTGCTGCCGCCCGTGCCGTCGCTCTGGGGCGAGGACTGGCGAGACGAGTGGCGCCGCCGCCTCGAGGTGAACGAGCCCTGGGTGCTCACCTGGCTGCGGGAGTCCGTCCACGGGGACTACTGGCGGCGCGGCTCGGTGCGGCTGGACGCCGACGGCGCCGGCTACGAACGGATCGACTGCCCGACGATGCTGGTGGCCGGCTGGTCCGACGGCTACCGCAACAACTCCTTCCGCACGGCGGCCGCGCTCGCGGCGAACGCCGTGCCGCACCGGCTGCTCGCCGGTCCCTGGGCGCACGCCGACCCGACCCACGCGATGCCCGGTCCGCGGATCGACCTGGACACCGAGATGGCGGCGTGGTTCGACCGCTGGCTGCGCCCCGATCCGCGGGTCGAGCCCTACGACTCCCACTGCGACGTCTTCGTCCGCTCCTCGACCCGACCCGCCCCGGACCTCGACCTGCACGAGGGCTGGTGGCTGCGGCTGCCCTCGGTCCCACCGACCACCACGGCGGCCCGGACGCTGGACGGCCCACGGTCACTCCCCGTCGTCGCGGACGTCGGCACGTCCGCGTGGATCGACTGCGCCGGGCACCTGCCGTGGGGGCTGTCCGGTGACCAGCGCCTCGACGACGCGCGGTCCCTGACCTGGGACCTCGAGCCCCCGCGCGAGCCGGTCGTCGGCCAGCCGCGCGCCACGGTGCGGGTCAGCGCCGACGCGCCCGCCGCCTCGCTCTCGGTCAAGCTCTGCGACGTCTTCCCCGACGGCACGTCGGCCCTCGTCACCCGCGGCACCCTCGACCTCACCTTCCGGGACGGGGTCCACGCCGCCCCCACGCCACTCGTGCCGGGAGAGGAGTACGACGTGGTGCTCGACCTCGACGCGTGCGCCTACGCCTGGACCCCCGGGAACCGGCTGCGGCTCAGCCTCGCCGGCTCCGACTGGCCCAACACCGTCGCTCCCCCGGCACCGGTCACCCTCACCGTCCACGGCGGCTCCATCGAGCTGCCGCTGCTCGCCGGCGACTTCCCGGCGCCGGCCTTCGCCCCGGGCGTCGGAGCACTCCTCGGAGAGCCCCGACGGCGTCACCTGGGAGATCCGCGACGACGTGCTCCGACGCACCACCCACGCCCGCACGCACGCGGTCTCCGAGTACGACACGCCGTACGACGGCCACGCGCGGGAGGACTACTTCGGCGAGGTCGGCGTCGACCGGCGCACCTTCGCGCAGACCGCGCACGCCCAGACCACCTTCGAGCTCTCCTGGCCCGGCGTGGCGGTGCACGTCCGCTCGGTGATGGACGTGACCGTCACCGGCGACGGCCTCGACGTCGCCATCGAGACGTGGGCGCGGCTCGACGAGGAGCAGGTCTCGCACCGCACCTGGCACGAGCGTCTGGCCCGGGGCTGAGCCCGATCACCTCTGACACGCGGTCGCGACGATCGCGGGCGCCGGGAAGCTGACCCGTCCGTCCTGCCCGCAGAACTCGGCCAGCGCGCGGGGCGCGTGGTCGAGCAGCTCCCGGAGCTGGGCGTCGGACACGAGGTCCTCCAGCGCCCACGCCTTGACGTCCGTCAGGAGCCACGACTCCACCGACGGGTAGCGGGCGACGCCGTCCCACGTGCCCGTCGTCAGGTCGGGGAACCCGGGCTCCAGGATCTTCCGCAGCGCCTGCTCGGTGCCGATGGCGAACGGGGCCATGAGCGCGTCCGCAGGCTCGTCGCCGGCCACTCGTCGCAACAGGTCGACCATCGCTCGGTACCCGGGACTGGCGCCCACCTCGGCCCAGGTCGCCACCACCAGGCGACCACCCGGGCGAAGGACCCGGGACATCTCGGCCACCGCCTGCTCCGGGTCGGTGAAGAACATCAGGGCGAACTGGCTCAGGACGCGGTCCACGCTGTCCTCGTCCAACGGGAGCCGCTCGGCCCTCCCGTCGATCCAGCGGATGTCCGGCACCGCCCGCGCGGCCACCGTCAGCATTCCCGGGTTCGGGTCGACGCCGATGACCGTGCCGCGCCCACCCGTCCTGGCCCGGGCCGCCCGAGCCAGGACTCCCGTCCCGCAGCCGATGTCGAGCACCGTCTGTCCGGCCCCGACGTCAGCGAGGTCGAGCAGCCGCGGCGGCCACTGGCCGAACAGCGCGGGGATGAAGAAGTCCTCGTAGAGCTCTGCCGCGCCCGCGCTCAGCTGCCCGGTGCCGGCCCGGTCCGTCGTCAACCTGTCCATGGCACAAGGCTCGGACCGGGTGACCTCAGCCGGAAGCCCTGAATTCGAACTTCACCGGGCCGCGCCGGCGAGGCACCATGGACTTGTGCGCAGCTACGGCCAGTACTGCCCGATCGCCCGTGCCTCCGAGATCCTCGCCGAGCGGTGGACGCCGCTCGTCGTGCGCAACCTGCTCTTCGGCGCGGACACGTTCTCACGGATCCACCACGGGGTGCCGGCCATGTCGCGCTCCATGCTCGTCACCAGGCTCACGGAGCTCGAGAGGAGCGGCATCGTGCGCCGCGTCCCGCGCGAGGGCGCCCGGGGCTCGCGCTACCTGTTGACCGACGCCGGCCACGACCTCGCCGGGGTGCTGGACCAGCTCGCCGCGTGGGGAGAACGCTGGGTGGAGCTGGGCCCCGAGCACACCGACCCCGGATTCGCACTCTGGGCCTGGTGCATGGTCCAGCTCGACCGCACCCAGCTTCCCGCCGACCGGGTGGTGGTCTCCTTCGAGTTCTCGGACCAGCCGCCGGGCAACCGCCGCTTCTGGCTGGTCGTCGAGCACGACGACGCCCGGGTCTGCTACACGGATCCGGGGGGCGAGCCTGCGGTCCACGTCGTCGCGGAGTCCGCCGCGTTCCTGGACTGGCACCGCGGCAGGCTCTCCTGGGTGGGCGCGCTGCGCGCTGGCCGCATCGTGGTCACCGGCGACCGCGCAGTGGCCGCATCGCTCCCGCGCTGGAACCTGCACGAGCCGAGGCTGACCGCGTAGGGCTCACCGGGGCGGCGCTCAGCCCGCGTACGGCACCTCGGTGCTCCAGTCCGCCTCGTCCTGGAAGGCGGCAGCGTGGATCGCCTCGGCGACCCGGTCCGGGGTGAAGGCGCCATCCCGCGAGAGCGTGCCGCGCACGGTCACCGACACCGCGCGGATCCCGTCCGGCTCCAGCGTCGTGTCGAGGCTGCGCACCAGGTTGCGGACCCCCGCCTTCTGCACGCCCAGCGAGGCCGCCTCGTTCCACGGCTTGTCGGCCGCCATGCTCCCGGTCACGGTCACGCGGCCGCCGACCCCCAGGAACGGACGGGCGGCCTGCACCGCGGTGAGGAGTGCACCGACGCCGAGCGCCACGTCCTCGAGCAGCTCGCGGACGGTCAGGTGCAGCGGGTCCTTCTGGCGGAAGGCGCTCGGGTTGAAGTGGAGCACGTCGATCCGGCCGAAGTACTCCCCCAGCTTCGTGACGGCCGCGGTGCACGCCTCGACGTCGGTGATGTCCACCACGGCCGTGTCGACGTCGACTCCCCCGTCGCGGAGGTTCTCCGCGAGGCCGTCGAGCTCGGTCTGGTCGATGCCGAGCAGCCCCACGTCGTACCCGTCCCGCGCGAACCGGCGAGCCACCGAGCCGCTGACACCGGGACCTGCACCGACCACGACGATCACGGGATTGCTCATGCGCTCACCCTAGAGGCGCCCGGGTAGGCCTGCGTTCGACAGCACCGTGCCTGGCCGCCACGCCAGGACCGGGCTACAGCCTCGACATCTTGGTGAACGGGCTCGGGATGCGCACCGTTCTCGTGCGGAAGTCGACCGAGACTGCGCCCGCTTCCACCCCGACGACGCGACCCACGCCGTACGCGTCGTGCGAGACCAGGTCGTCGAGATCGAACTGCTCGATCGTCGGCTCGGGATCAGGCTTGAAAGGGCTGCTCGCCAGATGGCGCCGCGGACCGTATGAGGATGTCATCACCTGCAGTATGCGCCTCCCTACCCCGTGCAGAGACGCCGGACAGACCGCAGCATGTGGGTCGTGGCCACGACGTGCCCCCGGGTGCCGATGACCAGAGCCCGGTAGACCCGGCCACGCAGGCCGGGGAACGCGCCGTACGAGGTGGCGCGCAGCCGCGTGGGGCCGTCCTGCGCGCCGGTGAGGTCGAAGGCGAGCCGGTACCGGGAGAAGTGGTGACGGCCGATCAGGGTCAGCCGTTCGTTCGGAACCGTCTCGGCGACCTCGAAGCCGGCGGGCGGCTCGGCCCCGAGGACCTTCGCGAGCGGACTGCCCTCACCGAACCGCAGCGACGTGGCGGTGTACCGCTGGAGCGCGGCCCACACCTGTCCCCGCGGTGCGTCGATGACAAGGGCGTGCTCGTCGATGTAGGGCAGGTCCTCGTCCACGATCAGGCCCTACGAGATCGGGTCGGCGCGTAGGTGACCGCCGCGGCGGCCCAGGTCCCCGGTCATACGAGCCAGTGTGCCGCGTGGCCGGGGTCGGTGAGTGCCGGGCGGTCCAGCGCGAAGGTGGGCGAGACGACGTCCCGCTCCCCCGTGACGAGATCCGCCAGCAGCCGGCCGAGGGTCGGCGCGAACTTGAAGCCGTGGGCCGCCCCCAGCCCGACGACGACCTGCGCGTGCCCCGGCACCCGGTCGAGGACGAAGTCCCGGTCCGGGGTGAGGGTGTACTGGCAGCGCAGGGACCGGACGGGCGGTCCGGAGCCGGGCAGGATCCGCGCCATGTGTTCGGCCAGCAGCCCCAGCCGCGTCGGGTCCTCGTCGTCGGTGCGCCGGTCCGGGTCGACGACCGGGCCACCGCAGTCCTGGGCGGCCTTGACGGTCGGCTCGCCGTAGCAGGGGAAGCCGTAGAAGGAGGGCTCGTCCATCCAGATCCACAGCGGCAGCCGCCGGGCCTCGAACAGCGCCGGCCGGTCCGGGAGGAAGTACGTCGCCTGCTCCAGGGTCACGGTCAGCGGGACCTGGTGGCCGAGGCCCGCCAGCACGTCGTTGGTCCAGGCGTCCACGCAGACGACGACGCCCCGGCAGCGGTACGTCGTGCCGTCGGCCGTGACCTCGACCCCCGCCGGGCCGAGGTCACGCAGCCCGGTGACCGGGGACCGGTCGCGCAGGACCGCTCCGTGCCGCGCCGCCAGCTGCTGCATCACCTCGGTGCCTCGCGCGGCGGGCACGATCGCGCCGCGCTCCTGGAAGAGCCCCACGGTGCCCTCGGGCAGCCGGAACTGGGGCCAGCGATCGTGCACGCTGCCGACGTCGAGCAGCTCGAAGTCGATGCCGACCTCGGTCAGGCTGTCGACGTAGTCGGCCATCGGGATCGCCGGGTCGGGCGGGAAGAGGTCGAGCCCGCCGACGACGGTGACCAGCTCCTCGCCGGCGCCGAGGTCCGCGGCCTGCGCGGACAGCCGCGCCCAGTCGTCGTACGCCTCCTGGGTCAGCCGGACGTACTCCGGCGTGTGGTAGCTGTGCCGCAGGATCCGGCTGGTGTCGTGGCTGGCGCCGCGGCGGTGACCCAGCTCGAAGCGCTCGAGCCCGACCACGGAGTGCCCGCGCCGGGCCAGCTGGTGGGCCGCCGCGCTGCCGAGCGCGCCCAGTCCGACCACGGCGTAGTCGAAGGTCTCAGCCATCGGTGGCCCCGGGCGACGCAAGGCGTGGCAGCAGCCAGCGCCGGATGTCCGCGCTGTCGTCCTCCATGGGAGCGAACCAGCCGTGCGTGTAGCTGCGCGAGGACATGCCACGCTGCACCGACTCGCAGATCGCCCAGTCCTGCCGGTTGACCAGGTCCCAGAGGTCGGCGGCGTCCGAGGGGTCGAAGCCGGGATCGGCGACCGCGTCGGCCGCGAAGAGCAGGTGGCAGTCGATGCGGGTGCGACCGACGTCCTGGGGCAGGAGCACGAAGGCGGCGACGTGGTCCGCCGCGCAGGACAGCAGCAGGTTCGGGTGCACCAGCTCGCCCTTGTGCCGGGTCCGCTCGGCCTCGGAGAGCCCCGGCAGCGGGGCGCGGGTGCTGGTCCCGGTGGTCGTGAAGGTCCAGGCACCCTCGCGGTGGGGCACCCCGTCCTCCCAGTCCAGCCCGTCACCGCCACCGCCGAAGGCCGGCACCAGCCGGGTGAGCTCGGGGTGCACGGGGCCGCAGTGGTAGCACTCGTTGTAGTTCTCGGCGACGACCTTGTAGTTGGCGTCGACCTCGTAGCTCAGGGTGCGCCCGGTGACCAGGTCGCCCATCGCGTAGTTGCGCAGGTTGGCGCCCGCCCTCGCCAGCACGTCGGCGATCGGCGCCGCCGAGCCCGGCGTCAGGTGCACGAAGACGAAGCCCGCCCACTCCTCCACCCCCACCGGGTGCAGCGAGAAGTCGGCGGGATCGACGTCCTCGGCGTGCGGGGACCGGAGGAGCTCACCGGCCAACGAGTAGGTCCACGAGTGGTAGGGGCAGCGCAGCGCGCCGACGGCCGCGCAGGTCGGCGGGGCGCCCGGGGGCGTCGGGACGAGCTGGGAGCCCCGGTGCCGGCAGACGTTGTACGCCGCGTTCAGCACGCCACCCTCGTCGCGGGTCAGCAGCACCGACTCCCCCACCACGTCGACGACGGCGATCCGGCCGCCCTCCGAGAGTCCGAGGTCCGTCGTGCGTCCGACGCAGAACCACTCGCCGTACAGCACCCGGTCGCGCTCGCGCAGCCACGCCTCCCGGTCGACGTACATCTCCCGGGGCAGCGCGGCCTGCAGCCGAGTCACACGGCGCTCCCCGTCCTGGGGCCGGTGGAGGACCGCAGTGCCGCCAGGTGACAGGCCACGTGGTGTCCCTGCGGGTCGGGCGGCAGGATCTCGAGCGGTTCGTTGCGGCACGCCTCCTCGACGCCGTCCGCCGCCGCCGAACCGTCGGCGAGCGCCGGGCAGCGGGGGTGGAACCGGCAGCCACCCGGGATCCGGGTGGGGTCGGGGATCTCGCCGGTCAGCACGACCGGGCGCAGCTCCTCGATCTCCGGCACCACCGACAGCAGCGCCTGGGTGTAGGGATGCTGCGGATTCTGGAGCACCTTCTCGGTCGGGCCGGTCTCGACGATCCGGCCGAGGTACATCACCGCGATCCGGTCCGCGATGTTCCAGGCCAGGCCGAGGTCGTGGGTGACGACCAGCACCCCGAGCCCGAGCTCGTCGCGCAGCTTGAGGATCAGCGCCAGGATCTCGCCCCGGATCGAGGCGTCGAGGCTGGAGACGGGCTCGTCCGCGATCAGCAGCTCCGGGCCGAGCGCGAGGGCACCGGCGATCAGGACGCGCTGGCGCTGGCCGCCGGACAGCTCGTGCGGGTAGCGCAGGAACAGCCGCTCCGGCGGACGGAGCCCGGCACTCGACATCGCGGCGGCGACCAGCTCGGTCTCGCCGCGCCGTTCCGGGTCCCGGCCCACGATGTCGTGCAGGCGCATCCCCTCGGCCACGGACTCGTAGACGGTCTGGCGCGGGTTGAGGGCACCCGCAGGGTCCTGGAGCACCATCTGCACCCGGCGCCGCAGCTCGCGCAACCGGCGTAGCGAGTAGCTCAGGGGCTCACCCTCGAACACCACCTCGCCCGAGACCGGCCGCTCCAGGCCGAGCATGGTGCGCGCCACGGTGGTCTTGCCGGAGCCCGACTCCCCCACCAGCGCCACGATCTCGCCGGCGCCCACCTCCAGGTCGACGCCATCGAGGGCGCGAGCGACCTGGCCGCCCCGGGTGACGAACTCGACGGCGACCCTCCGAGCCTCCAGCAGCCGGCCCGTCACCGCGCCTCCACCCGGATGCAGGCCGCCTCACGCTCGTCGCCGAACGAGCGCAGAGCGGGGACCACCGTGCTGCACTCGTCGATCGCGCGTGCGCATCGCGGCGCGAACGAACATCCCGGCGGCAGGTCCGCCGGATCGGGCGGGTCGCCGGGCAACCCGGCCGGGGCGAAGCGGGCGGCGGGGTCGCCCACCCGGGGGAACGCCGCGGACAGGGCGGAGGCGTACGGGTGCAGGGCCTCGCCGAAGACCATCTTCGACGGGCCGGACTCGACGACCCGGCCGCCGTACATCACCACGATCCGGTCGCACAGGTCCGCCAGCACGGACAGGTCGTGGCTGATCATCAGCATGCCGACGCCCAGCTCGTGCACGAGGCCGGAGAGGACGTCGAGCACCTGCGCCTGGACCATCACGTCGAGCGCCGTGGTGGGCTCGTCCGCGACGATCAGCCGCGGCCGGCAGGCCAGGGCCATCGCGATCATGATCCGCTGCTTCTGCCCTCCGGAGAGCTGGTGGGGGTAGGCACCCGCCCGCGCGGACGGCATGCCGACCTGCTCGAGGAGCTCGCCGACCCTCGCCTTCACCTCGGCGTCGGACACGTCGGGCTCGTGCAGCCGGATCGGCTCCGCGATCTGGTCGCCGACGCGGCGCACCGGGTTGAGCGAGTGCAGGGCGCCCTGGAAGACGATGGACGCGCCCGCCCACCGCAGCGTGCGGAGGTCGCCCCAGCTCATGGTGAGGACGTCCTCGCCCTCGAACAGCACCTCCCCGGTCACCCGCGCGGTCGGCGGCTGGAGCCGGAGGATGGTGCTGGCGAGCGTGGACTTGCCGCAGCCCGACTCCCCCGCGAGGCCGACGATCTCGCCGCGGTCGAGGGCGAGGTTCACCTCGCGCACCGCCGGCACGTCCCCCTCCTCGGTGCGGTAGGTGAGGGACACGTCGCGCAACCTCAGCAGGTCGGACATCAACGTCCCTTCAGACGGGGGTTCAGGACCTCTTCGAGCGCCTGTCCGATCAGTGTGAACGACAGGACGACGAGCACCACGCACACGCCCGGCGGCACGATGAACCACCAGGCACCCGTGGTGATCGCACCCACCTGGAAGGCGTCGTCCAGCATCGAGCCCCACGAGACCCTGGTGGGGTCCCCCAGGCCGAGGAAGCTCAGCGTGGTCTCGGCCAGGATCGCCACCGCGACGGTCAGGGTGGTGTTGGCGAACACCATGGGCATCACGTTGGGCAGGACGTGCCTGCGGATCTGGTGCCAGCGGCCCGCGCCCAGCACGCGGGCGCGCTCGATGTAGGCGCGCTCCTTGATCGACAGGGTCTGGCTGCGGATCAGCAGCGCCGTGGCCGGCCAGGACGTCACCCCGATGACGAGGGCGATGTTGAACAGCGAACGACCCAGCACGGTGGCGAGCACGATGGCCAGCGGCAGGAACGGGATGACCAGGAACCACTCGGTGAGCCGGAACAGGATCCGCCCGGCCCAGCCGCCGAAGAAGCCCGAGGCCAGCCCGACCAGGGTGCCGATGACCATCGAGATCACCGTCGCCGCCAGCCCGACGAACAGCGAGATCCGCGCTCCCCAGATCAGCAGGGTGAGCACCGAACGCCCCTGGTCGTCCGTGCCGAGCCAGTACTCCGAGGAGGGCGGCTCCAGGACGCCGCCCGTCGCCTTGGTCACCTCGAGCCCCTCGGGTGCGGCGAGCAGCGGCGCCGAGATGGCCACGAGCGCGAAGAGCGTGAGGACGACCAGGCCCAGCATCCCGGAGCGGTTGCGCCGGAAGAGCCGCCAGCCCCGGCCGAACGACTCCCGTCGGCGCCGGCGGGCCAGCTGCCGGGCGGAGAGCGTCGCCGGCTGCTCGCTCGCCCCGCCGTAGTCGGCCGGGCTCTGGGAGGCCGTCATGAGCGCACCCGCGGGTCGAGCAGGCCGTAGAGCAGGTTCGCGACCAGGTTGCCCGCGATGACGCCGACCGAGGCGACCATGAACGTCCCCTGCAGGACCCAGTAGTCCGGCACCTCCAGCGCCTCGACGCCGAGGAGGCCGAGGCCCGGGATCGAGAAGACCGTCTCGATGGTGATCGCCCCCGCGACGATGTAGCCCATGCTGAGCGCGATGACGGTCGTGGTGGGCAGCAGCGCGTTGGGGACGGCGTGCCGGTTGCGGACCGTGATGTCCCGCAGGCCCTTGGCCCGGGCGGTGGTCAGGTAGTCCTCGCCCAGCTCGTCGAGCAGCGAGCTGCGCATGATCAGCGAGTACTCGGCGAGGTAGGCCAGGGTCAGCGTGATCACCGGCAGGGTGAGGTGCCAGGCGGTGTCGAGGACGCCGGAGAGCGTCCCCGGATCGGCGTCGATCGAGTGCAGGCCGCCGGTCGGGAAGATGCCCGGGATCGGGCCCCAGCCGACCGCGAAGACCGCGATCAGCAGCAGCCCCAGCCACCACTCGGGCATCGAGTAGAGCGTCAGCGACGACCCGGTGGAGACCTTGTCGAAGGTGCCGCCCCGCTTCCAGGCGCCGCGGATGCCGAGCCAGACCCCGATCACCGCCGCCAGGATCGTCGAGGTGCCGACCAGCAGGATCGTGGGCCACATCCGGTCCAGGAGCAGCTCGGAGACGGGCACGCGGTACTTCAGCGAGATGCCGAGGTCACCGGTCAGCGTGTTCTTCATGAACGTCACGAACTGCTGCGGCAGCGACTGGTCCAGCCCGTAGGTCTTGTTGAACTCCTCGAGCTGGGCCTCGGTGGTGAACCGGCCCCGGCCCAGGGTGCGGGCCGGGTCGCCGGGCAGCACCCGGAACAGGAAGAAGTTCACGACCAGCACGAAGACCAGGCTCCCGATGGACCCGGCCACCTTGCCGGCGACGTACCGGCCGTAGCTGCGACGTCTCGGCCGGCTCGTCTCGACCGCGGTCGGGGTGGTGGCCAGGCTCATTGGGGGCCCCCTCGGAGAGCGAGTCTCTTCGTGGGGTGGTTCATTCGCGCTCGCCGACCGTCGAGCGACGCCGCACCATCACGACACCGCCGACCCCGATGAGCACGACCACGGCGATCCCGGCCCCCACCCAGAAGCCGGTGCCGACGCCGCTGCTGTCGGCGGCCTTGGTGGCGCCGAAAGCGCTGGTGACGCCGTCGCAGTCGCCGGCCTGGTCCGCCGGACGCACCGACAGGTAGTTGTGCGCGCCGTACTGGAACAGCAGGATGCCGCCGGGATCGGGCTGCGGCTGGAAGCACGCGAACCGGTCGCTGCGGAACGCCTCTCCGATGCTGCTGTACTCGGTGACCAGGTACGGCGAGTCCTCGAAGAGGATCTGCTGCATCTGCTTGACCTCGTCCTCCCGCTTGGCCTGGTCGGTCTCCGTGTGCTGCTGGTCGTAGAGCGCGTCGTACTCCTTGTTGCAGTACCAGGAGTCGGACCAGCCGCCCCGCTGGTCGCAGGTCATGTAGCTGAGGACCGAGTCCGGGTCCGGCTCGACGTACCAGCCCCACTGGAAGAGGTCGAAGTTGCCCTGCAGGATCACGTCGGTGAGCTTGCTCGACTCGTAGGTCACCACCTCGGACTTGATGCCGAGCTCGTCGAGCCACTCCTTGAGGTAGTTCATGGAGTTGAGCGAGGCGTCCATCGCCGACTCGGTCCGGGCGGCCAGCCGGAGGGTGCCGATCGGTTTGCCGTCCGGCATCGTGCGCAGCCCGTCGGAGCCCTTCGTGTAGCCGGCCTCGTCCAGCAGCTGGCCGGCCTTGTCGAGGTCGAAGGTGAACTGCTCGTCCGACGGTGGCGTCCACTGGTAGTCGGGGTAGGCCGGCGGGATGATCGTGGTGCCGAACTGTCCCGCCCCCTGGTAGACCTTGGTGTGGATCTGCTCGAGGTCCAGCGCGTAGCCGAGGGCGTGCCGGAACTTGGGGTCCAGCACCGCCGGGTTCGGGTCGCCGATGGGCTTGCCGGTGTCGGTGTCGATCGAGCCCGTGTTGAACGCGATCTCGTCGAAGCCCGGCGAGTCGCCGTTCTGGGCGGTGATGCCCTGCTCGCCCTGGAGCGACTTCACCTGCAGCGGCGAGATGTCCTCGGCGAAGTCGATCTCACCCTTGACCAGCGCCTGGACCATCGGGTCCTCGCTCTTGTAGACCCGGAAGACGACCTTGTCGATGTGCGGCGCGCCCTGCCAGTAGTCCGGGTTGGCCTCGAAGCGGTACGTCGAGCCGCCCGCCGTGCCCTCCACCAGGCGGAACGGTCCGGACCCGACGACCGGCTGGCCGCCCTTGGGCTCGGCCGAGTAGCTCTTCACGTCCTCCTCGCTGACGTTCTTCCAGATGTGCTCGGGCACGATCGGGATCGGCAGCAGCGGGAGCACGGCGTTGGGCTTCTTCAGCTTCAGCACCACGTGGGTGTCGTCGGGCGCGGTCACCGTGTCGACGCCCTTGAGGTAGGAGATCCAGGAGGCCGCCTCGGGGCCGCCGTCGATGATCCGGTTGTACGTGTAGGCGATGTCCTTGGCCGTCAGGTCCTGACCGTCCGACCACTTCACCCCGGTCCGGATGTCGAAGGTCCAGGTCAGCCCGTCGTCCGAGGTCTCCCACTTCGTCGCCAGCCCCGGCTGCGGCGACATGTCCTTCATCGAGTAGCCGATCATGTAGTCGTAGGTCAGCGCCCACATCTCGTAGGACTCGGCCTCGATGCCCAGGAACGGGTTGAACGAGTCGACCTCGTTGGTCATGCCGACCACGAAGGTCGTGTCGTCGGCCGCCGCGGCGGGTGCCACCGAGCCGCCCAGGGCCAGGCCCGGCGTCAGAAAGGCTGCCGTCAGACCGGCCGCCGCCAGCAGGCGCACGGGAGTACGTTGACCGCCATGACCCGACCCCCGGTGGCCAAGCGCGAGTCGTTCGAGCACTGCGAGCACGGCGTTCCGCGCCCGGACCCCTACCACTGGATGCGCCACCCGACGCCGGACCTGCTGGAGCATCTGGCCGCCGAGAGATCCTTCTACGACTCTGCCTGTGCGCATCTGCACTCCCTTGTCTCCACCCTGCGGGCCGAGATGGTGTCCCGAGTTCCGGACGCCGACGTGTCACCCACGTGGCGGCGCTCGAGGTTTTCCTACTACACGCGGCACCTGACCGGAAGTAACTACGGTCAGTTGGTCAGGGAAATCCGCGGTTTTGATGCCAATTCGAAACCGTTTCGGGCGTCCGATGCGGCTTCGGGCCACGAAAACCGCACGTCACCGGACGCCGGTGAGGTGCTGCTCGACATCGGCTCGCTGGCCGACGAGAGCGGCTACCTCGACCTCGGGTTGACCGTGGTCAGCCCCGACGAGAACCTGCTGGCGTACTCGGTGGACACCACCGGCGACGAAGTGTTCACGCTGCGCTTCCGGGACCTGCGCACCGGCACTGACCTCACCGACGTGGTGCCGAGGAGCTACTACGGCGGCGCCTGGAGCGCGGACTCGGCGTGGTTCTTCTACACCGTCCACGACGAGGCCTACCGGCCGCACGAGGTGTGGCGCCACCAGGTCGGCACGCCTGCCGAGGACGACGTGCTGGTGCTCGGCGAGCCCGACGAGCGGTTCGAGATCCTCGTGCGGGCGACGCGCAGCGGGGACCTGGTGGTGCTGTGGAGCGAAAGCAACACCACCTCGGAGTGCTGGGTGGTCGACGCCCACGACGTCACCCAGGGACCCTGGTCGGTCGGTGGCCGCCGGCCAGGGGTGCGCTACCACGCCGAGCACCGCCGGCTGCCCGACGGCAGTGGGGACCTGCTCGTGGTCACCAACGACGACGCGGTCGAGTTCCGGCTGATGACGGCCCCGGTCCCCGACGGGGCGGACCAGGACAGCTCCGCGTGGCGGGAGGCACGCCCTGGGTCGAGGTCGCGGCGCCTGCTGCGTGCGGACGCGTTCGCGGAGGGCGTCGTCCTGACCCTTCGCAGCAACGGCGCGCAGGTGCTGGAGCTGGTGCCCCACGACGACCTCGCAGGGGCCCGGGGCTTCGACCGCGTGGAGAGCGAGCTGCCGGGCGGAGACGTGTCGCTCGCCCGCTCCCCGCTCTACGACGGCGGTGTCGCGACGGTGCGCGACGACGCGTGGCTGCACCCGGCCGTCGGCCGTGCGTGGGAGCTGAGCAGCGGGGCCCTGGAGACCGTCTGGCAGCAGGAGGCCCCGGGATTCGACCCTGCGCAGTACGTCACGGAACGCCGGACCTTCCCCTCGGCGGACGGGACCGCCGTACCGGCCACGCTGATGCGGCACCGGGAGACGCCGCTGGACGGCACCGCGCCGGCCCTCCTCTACGGCTACGGGTCCTACGAGGCGGTCTTCGAGCCCGAGTGGGACCCGACCCTGCCCAGCCTGCTGGACCGCGGCGTGGTCTACGTCTTCACCCACCCGCGCGGCGGCGGCGAGATGGGGCGGCAGTGGTACCTCGACGGGAAGATGGCGCACAAGCAGCACACGTTCGACGACCACATCGCCGTCGCCGACGGTCTCGCCGGAGACGGCCTGGTCGCTCCCGCGCGCATCGCCACCCGGGGACTCAGCGCCGGCGGGCTGCTCCAGGGCGCGGTGCTCGGCCAGCGGCCGGACCGGTGGCGGGCGGTGGTGGCCGAGGTGCCCTTCGTCGACGTCGTGACCACGATGTTCGACTCGTCGACGCCGCTCACCGCCACCGAGTGGGAGGAGTGGGGCGACCCGCGCCGGCGCGAGGACTTCGACTGGATGCTCGCCTACTCGCCCTACGAGAACCTGCCCCCGGCCGGGGGCCGTCCCGACCTGCTGGTCACCGGCGCGGTGCACGATCCGCGGGTCATGGTCCGTGAGCCGGCCAAGTGGGTGGCCGCCCTGCGGGCCAGCGACGCGGAGTGGTCCCCGCGCTGCGTCTTCCGCTGCGAGCTCGGAGCCGGCTCGCACGTCGGCCCGTCCGGCCGGTTCGGCCACCTGGACTACGAGGCCGAGGTGCTGGCGTGGGTGCTCGACCGACTGGGGCTCGGCCCGGAGGGCGTGGTCTCGTGAACCCGTTGCACGAGGAGGTCGTCGAGCTGACCCGGGCGCTGGTCCGCTTCGACACCAGCAACGCACCGGAGGCCGCGCTCGGCGGCAAGCCCGGCAACGAGACCGGCCCCGCGGCGTACCTGCTCGACCACCTCACCGACGCCGGCGTCGACTGCGAGCTGGTGGCCCGCGACCCCGACCGGGCCAACCTGGTCGCACGGATCCCGGGCACCGGGGAGGCCCCGTCGCTGGCGTTCGTCGGCCACACCGACGTGGTGCCGGCCGACCCCCGCGACTGGACCCACCCGCCGTTCGCCGCGGTCGTCGACGAGGCCGGCTTCCTGTGGGGACGCGGCGCGATCGACATGAAGAACGAGGTGGCGGCCCGCGCCGTGGCGATGGCCGAGCTCGCGCGGTCCGGCTTCCGCCCGCGGGGGGACCTGTGGCTGCTCGCGGTGGCGGACGAGGAGGACGGCATGGCCGACGTCGGCATGCGCTGGCTGCTCGAGTCCCGGCCGGACATCCGCCCCGACCTCGCCGTCAACGAGGGTGGCGGTGAACGGCTGCCGCTGCCCGACGGGCGCACGGTGCAGACCGTCTGCGTGGGCGAGAAGGGCACCTACCCGGTCCGGGTCGTGGCGGTCGGCGAGGCCGGCCACGCGTCCACGCCCAGCGTCGGCGACAACGCCGTGCCGCTGCTCGGCGAGCTGCTGCGACGGGTCGGCCGGGGCATGCCGCTGCGCACCCCGTCGGAGCTCGTCGACCGGATGCTCGAGATGCTGCTGGGCGAGCCGGTCACCGACGTCGACGACGCCATCACCCGCGCCGCCGCCCTGCACCCGGTGCTGGCCGACGTGTTGCCGGCGCTGGTCGGGACGACCATGGCGCCGACGCTGCTCGCCGGGTCGAGCAAGCGCAACGTGATGCCGGCTCGCGCCTCGATGGAGCTGGACTGCCGGATCCTGCCGGGCACGACCGCGGCCGACGTGGAGCGCGAGGTCCGGGCCCGGCTCGGGTCGGACCTGGCCTACGACCTGGAGTGGCCCGAGCCCCTGGTCGCGGGCAGCGCCTCGGCCGCGGACGCCCCGCTCATGACGGCCATCGCCGACGTGCTGGCTCGGTCCGGGGACGATGCGCTGCCGCTGCCCGTCCTGAGCACCGGCTTCACCGACTCGATCTACCTGCGCGCGGCCGGCACCACGACGGCGTACGGCTTCAGCCCGTTCCGGTCCACCTCGGCCGAGGTGCTCACCGCGGGCTTCCACAACGCCGACGAGCGGGTCCACATCGACGACCTGCTCCTGTCGGTGGAGTTCCACGTGGACCTGGCGCGTCGGCTCCTGGGCTAGGTAGCCACCTTCTCCATGTTCCTCGAGACTGCCTCCATCGTCCGCGCCAGCTCGTCGGTCGGACTGAACTCCACGACCTCCGTGCCGGCAAAGAGCTGCGGGGTGTGACCAGGCCCCACGTAGTAGGCGTCGCCGGCCGCGAACGTCTCGTCACCCTGCCGGGTGTGGAAGGTGACCCTGCCGGTGACAACGTAGCCCCAGTGCGCGCACTGGCACTGGTCGTCGGGCAGCCCACTGAAGAACGGCGTGAGGTCGGCGTCGGCGGTGTACTTCTCGAACGCCACCGTGTAGCCGTCGTCCATGTTCTCGAAGTGGCCCTCGTAGCCCTCGACCTCGACGGTCTCGGAGGCCGTCGTCCTCGATGCCTTCGACATTGCTTCCTCCATCTCTCCCCGGTGTCCCCCGGGTCACCGAGATGTGAACAAGAGCCATGCTTCGCCGCGTGCCGTGCGGTCGGTAGGGCCGATTGCCCCGGTGCCCGCTGCTCGAGGTGCGGGTGAGGGCAGGCTCCTCGCGGACTGATCCTCACAACTGCACCTCGCACCTGGCCCGCGAGACCTAGGCTGCGCCCGTGACCGCGTCACCCGAGTATTACGAGGCCCTCCTCGAGGAGTCCCCGATCGACTCCGAGTCGGTCACCTACGTCATCGTCACCGACGCCACAGCGGTGTTCGTCGCGTCCGCGTTGAGCATCGACCTGACCCGCCCCCAGGACCCGTGGTCCGTCGACGACGAGAACGCCTCCGCCTACGCACTCACCGAGCTGCGCGGCGGAGTGGTGGCACTGGAGACCACCGGCTACGCAGACCCCTCCAGCGAAGCGCTCCGGCTCTTGTCCGCCGACGGGCGCCGAGCAGCGGTGGTGCGGTCGAACATCCAGGCCCACACCCGCTTCGGGTGCGCCCGCGACGGGGAACTGATCTTCGACGACGACGAGTACACCTTCATCGATGACCCCGCCCGGGTGCCCACCGAGCTCCGCCCACTGTTCGACCGGGCGTGGGTGGATCCCGAGGCCGACGAGGACGACTACCCGGAGACCGACGACCTCGCGGTGGCGATGGCCATGGCCGAGGTCATCACCGGACTGACCATCACCGGAGAGGACCTCCGGCGCGCCGTGGCGGCAGGCTTCTACCGGGCGCCCAGCCTCGTCTACCGCGGCTGAGGCATCGTCAGCACGCACTGGACCCACAGGCACGCCGGCGGAGCGCGACCTACGGGGCGGCCAGCCCCGCGCGCTTCCGCCTTTGGCAGCTACGGGGTTCGGCCCTGCCTGGGGTTGCCGCTTGTTCCCGGCCTGCGGGTCAGCTCGTGGTTGCGGTCACTGGCAGCTACGCCGGACCGGGCCGCTTCGGGGCACCGTTGCCCTCCGGCCGGCGGGTCGCCTGCGGAACCGCGGCCCAGCGGAACCGCGGCCCGGTCCGAAAGAGTCCTCGAAACTTTCTTCGGATAACGTCTCACTAGGTGAGATATGCACAGGCCAGGGGCCCGTCAATGTCGGTGCCCTCTGGTTGAGTCGGGTCATGGAGCAGCCCACCGAGTTCCCCACCACCCCGGCCGGGGTGGTCGCGGGCGCGAACGGGCTGCTCACCCGCCTGGACGAGACCCTGTGGGCCGCCAAGGACGCCCGCGAGATCGTCGGACACGGTCGCCGAGCTGGAGACGGTCCGGGCCCACCTGGCCGCGCTGGAGGCCTCGGTCCTGGCCGAGGTGCAGGCCCGCGGGATCGCCAAGCAGGAGCTGGCCTGGGGGTCGACCGCGGAGTGGTTCACCCACCTGGCCGGCACCACCCGCCGCGAGGGGCACCGGACGGTGCGGCAGGCGCCGGTCCTGGTCGGTGAGCGGACCGCGACGCACGCCGCGCTGGCGGCCGGGCGGGTCTCCCCGGAGCAGGCCGCGGTGATCGTGGCCGCCGTCGAGGAGCTGCCCCTGGACGGTTCGGTGCGGGAGCAGGGCGAGGCGTTCCTGCTCGACCAGTCCGCGAAGCTGACGGCCACCGAGCTGGCCAAGGCCGCCAGGCACCTGGCCGAGGTCGCCGACCCCGACAAGGCCGAACGCGACGCCGAGAAGGACCTCGACCGCGCCGACCGGGCCGCGCACCACCACCGGTTCCTCTCCATCACCGACGACGGCGCCGGCGGGGTCCGGCTCCGCGGCCGCGGCACCCTGGAGGACGCCGCCACCATCAAGGCCGCCCTGCTCCCGCTGACCAAGCCCGCCCCCGCCCGGTCGCGATCCCGTGGACCCGGACTGCGAGCAGGTGACCGATCCGCGGGACCACGGGGCCCGGATGTGGGACGCCCTGGTCACCGCCTGCGAGCACGTGCTGGCCACCGACCTGGCACCGGACTGCCACGGCGCCCGACCCCGCCTCGCGGTCACCACCAGCCTGGACGTGCTCCGCGGCCAGATCGACTGGGCCACCCTCGGCGCCGCGGTCTCCACCACCGACGACGGCCTCGACCTCGCCCCCTCCGTGGTCCGCCGACTGGCCTGCGACGCCGACCTGATCCCGATCGCCCTCGGCACCCACGGCGAAGTCCTGGACGTCGGCCGCACCCAACGCCTGGTCACCCCCGCCCTCTGGCGGGCCCTGGTCTGCCGCGACGCCCACTGCGCCTTCCCCGGCTGCACCAGACCCCCGGTGATGTGCCACGCCCACCACATCATCCACTGGGCCGACGGCGGCCACACCACGCTGACCAACCTCGTGCTCCTGTGCGGGCAGCACCACCGCACCATCCACCACACCCCCTGGGAAGTCCGCCTCAACCCCCACGACGGCCAACCCGAGTTCCTCCCACCACCCAAACCCGGCCAACCACCACCCGACTGGATCCGCAGCCAGACCCCGACGCGAGTGAAGACTCCACCTGCAGCCACGACTGCCACACTCACCGCATGAGGCTGCTCCTGCTCAGGTCGACGATCTGGGTGGTCGCCTGCCTCGTGAACCTGGTGGTCGTGTCGGGGGTCTTGCTCGTCTGGGCACAAGGCGCCAAGAACCTCGGGGAGAACTTCTGCGGCGAGCCGGGTCGACTGCCGGCCGACCTGAGCGGCTACCGCGGGCCCGAGCTGGTCAACCCGGTCACCTTCCGCTGCGACTACGGCGTGGACCATCCCGCCGTCGTGGTCACCGACTGGGCCCCGCTGATCGGAACCGTCGTGGCCGCCGTGGCTACGCTCGCCGTGGTCGGCCTCGTCCTCCAGGCGGCGCTGCGCCTGTCGCGTCAGGCGTCGGCGAACCGCGCCTCGAGCTCGGACAGCAACGGGTCCCGGAGGCCGACGCAGTCCAGCGCCCAGAACGCGTCGCAGTAGACGAGCTGCCCGGTCATCCACGGCTCGTGGGCGGAGAGCAGCGCGACCTGGAAGGCCGCGTCGGGGATCCGGACCGAGGGACGGACGAAGCCGTGCTCGCTGGCGCGGGTGTAGCCGCGGGCGCCGTAGTAGGCCGGCGAGCCCTCCAGGAAGACGGCGGGACTGCGCGCGGTCTCCGCGGCCTGCAGCGCAGCCGCCACCAGAGCGGTGCCGACACCGCCGGCCTGCCGTTGCGGGGTCACCGACAGCGGGCTGAGCACCAGCACGTCCACCAGGCGCTCGCGGGCGTCGATCCACGAGTGGTTGAGCTGGACGTGGCCGACCACCGCCCCGTCCAGCTCGGCCACCAGGCTCAGCTCCGCGCGCCGTGAGGCGGTGAGGGCGTCGACCATGTCCGCCACGACGGAGCCCTTGTCCCCGAACGCGGCCTCGACCACCGCGCGCACCGCGGGACGGTCGACCGTCTGCTCGGGCCTGATCTCGAACGTGCTCACGCCGCGCCCAGGAAGCTCAGCCGGACCTGGCGCTCGGCGTTGTCCACGTTCAGGTCCACCAGGCACACGCTCTGCCAGGTGCCGAGCATGAGCCGTCCCGCCATGACCGGGACCGTGGCGTACGGCGGCACCAGGGCGGGCATCACGTGCGACCGACCGTGCCCGCGGCTGCCGTGCCGGTGCACCCACCGGTCGTCGCCCGGGAGCAGGTCGCCCAGCGCCGCGAGCAGGTCCTCGTCGCTGCCGGCGCCGGTCTCGATGATCGCGATGCCGGCGGTGGCGTGCGGCACGAAGACGTGCAGCAGGCCGTCGCCTCGCCGCTCGACGAAGTCGGCACAGTCGCGGGTGATGTCGCGGACCGTCTCTCGTCCGCCCGTGCGGTAGTTGCGCATCTCGGAGTCCACGGCCGAATGGTGCCACGCGGGCAAGAAGCGGCGCCCGGGCGCGGCGACCGCGCGCGACAGCGGCCTTCGACCGGCCCCCGCGCGACCCGCGAGCAAGTACCGTGACCTCGACGCTGCGCGACGCCCTGCAAGGGGAACCGCCGAGCCGCGCCGATTTCCTGGCCCTGACCCGAGGAGACAGCCGATGAGTGACCGGATCGTGGTGGTCGGAGGCGGCCTGGCCGCCGGTACGGCGGTCGTCGAGCTGCGCGATCGCGGCTTCGACGGCGAGATCACCGTGCTCGCCGACGAGGTGCACCCGCCGTACGAGCGCCCCCCGCTGTCGAAGTCGGTGCTGCTCGGCGAGAAGGAGGCCGACTCGGCGATCCTCGAGGACGCCGGCTGGTACGCCGACCACGCGGTCGACCTGCGGACGTCCAGCCACGTCGAGAGCCTGGACCTGAGTGGCCGGCGTGTCCTCGTCGGCGGCGAGTCGATCCCCTACGACCGGCTCCTCCTCGCCACGGGCTCCCGGCCCCGCCGGCTGGCCATGGCCGACGACAGCGGCGGATCGATCGGCTACCTGCGCACCATGGAGGACGCCGTCGACCTGCGCCGGCGGTTCGGCGAGGGCTTCCGACTCGGCGTGGTCGGGGGCGGATGGATCGGGCTCGAGGCAGCCTCGGCGGCCCGCACGTCGGGCGCCGAGGTCACGGTCCTGGAGTCGCTGGAGCTCCCACTTCTGCGCGTGCTGGGCCCCGAGGTCGCCGGCGTGATGGCCGAGCTGCACCGCGAGCACGGCGTCGACCTGCGCACCAACGCCGAGATCACCGGCATCGACCGATCGGACGACGAGGTGCACGTGCGGCTCGCCGACGGCAGCACGGTCGCCGTCGACCATCTCCTGGTGGGCGTCGGGGTCCAGCCCAACACCGAGCTGGCGGACGCGGCCGGGCTCGTCGTCGAGAACGGCATCCGCACCGACCGGCACCTGCGCACCTCGCAGGAGGGCGTCTTCGCCGCCGGCGACGTCGCCAACGCCGACCATCCCGTGCTCGGCACCTCGCTGCGGGTCGAGCACTGGGACACCGCCATCAAGCACGGCAAGGTCGCGGCCGCCAACCTGATGGGCGGGCAGGTCGACGCCGATGCGATGCCGTACTTCTTCACCGACCAGTACGACTTCGGCATGGAGTACGTCGGGCACGCGCCCCCGGGCGGGTACGACCGGGTGGTGCTGCGCGGCGACGTGGAGGGCCGGGTGTTCACCGCGTGGTGGCTCGACGGCACCCGGGTGGTCGCCGGCATGCACGCCAACGACTGGGACGCGATCGACGTCGTACGCGGCCTGGTCGGTCGGCCGGTCGACCCCGACCGGCTCGCCGACGAGGGCACTGCCTTGGCCGACCTGTAGGCCCTCCCTGTAGAAACTGCGCATGGACGTGCGCTCTCTCGGCTACCGGACCGACCTCGCCCTGCTGCAGCTCGACGGCAGCGTGGTCGAGGACCGCGGCACCCACCTGGTGGTGCGGACCCCGGCCAACCCGACCTTCCACTGGGGCAACTACCTGCTGCTCGCGGTGCCCCCCGAGCCGGGCTCGGCCGGGCACTGGGCGGAGACCTTCGTGCGCGAGTTCCCCGGGACGCAGCACCGGACCTTCGGCGTGGACGGCACCACGGGGTCCGTCGAGGAGCTCGCGGCGTTCGCCGAGCTGGGCTACGAGACCGACGCGTCCTCGGTGATGACGGCAGGCGGGGTGCATCCGCCCGCCAGGCCACACCCGACGGCGCAGGTACGCCCCCTCACCAGCGACGACGACTGGTCCCAGCAGGTGCAGCTGTCCGTCGTCGGGGAGGCCGAGCACTACAGCCCGGAGTTCGCGAGCCAACGCGCGGCCGCGCACCGCCGCAACATCGAGGCCGGCCACGGCCAGTGGTTCGGCGCGTTCCTCGAGGGGCGGCTCCAGGCGTCGCTGGGCATCTTCACCGCCCCCGGCGCCCTGGCGCGCTTCCAGGACGTCAAGACCCACCCGGACGCCCGACGCCAAGGCCTGGCCGGGACGCTGGTGCACGCAGCCGGCCGGCACGCCCTCGACGCGCTGGGCGCGGAGACGCTCGTGATCGTCGCCGATCCCGACTACCTGGCGATCCGGGTCTACCGCTCCGTGGGCTTCGAGGTGACCGAGACCCAGCTGGGGGCGAGCCGCGCCACGGCCTGACCGGGGCTCCCCCACCGGCCTAGCATGATCGGGTGACGGACCCCCGGGCCTCGGAGATCTCCCTCAACCGGGCGATCTGGGCGGTCATGAACGAACGCTTCACCGACGCCGCCGCCGCGGAGCTGTGGGCCCGGCCGGAGGTCGTGTGGGGACTCTTCGCGATCCCGGAGCAGGACCTCGGTGTCCTCGGGGTCGTCCGGGGACTCGACGTGGTGGAGCTCGGGTGCGGCACCGCCTACTTCTCGGCGTGGCTGACCCGCGCCGGCGCCACCACCGTCGCGCTGGACCTCTCCGCCGAGCAGCTCGGCACCGCGCGCAGGCTGCAGGACGAGACCGGCCTCGTCTTCCCGCTGGTCCAGGCGAACGCCGAGCGGGTGCCGCTGGCGAGCGCCAGCTGTGATCTCGTGGTGAGCGAGCACGGAGCCGGAGCCTGGTGCGATCCCGAGCGCTGGCTACCGGAGGCGGCCCGCCTCCTGCGGCCGGGCGGACGACTGGTCTTCCTCACCAACAGCCACCTGTCGGCCCTGTGCGTCCCGGCCGAGGAAGGGGTCGCCGGGGAGCGGCTGCTCCGCGACCAACGCGATGTCTACCGGGTGCGCTGGCCGGGCGGCGGCGTCGAGTTCCACCCCTCCCACGGGGACTGGCTGCGACTGCTGCGCGGGGCGGGATTCGTGGTCGAGGCCATGCACGAGCTCTTCGCGCCGCCCGACAGCGACGACCACGGCTTCTACGAGATCGTCTCGAGCCGGTGGGCGCGCCGGTGGCCGGCCGAGGAGCTCTGGGTCGCCACGCGGCCTTGAGGCGCCTGGTCGGCTCAGACGTTCGTGCTGCTCGTCCCGCCGTCCGTCTCGCGGACCCCACCCGCGCAGGACGCGAAGGGCTCCGGGGCGGTGTGCCCGTCGCCGTACCGCTCGACGAAGAGCGGCAGTCGCGGATCGTCGGCTCCGGTCAGCCGGAGCTGGCGTCCCCACGCGGTCACCACCACCGGGGCGGGCAGCCCGTCGTACGGCGCGAGGATGCCGTTCTGCGGCAGCTGGCTCGTGAGGGTCGCGACGTCGTCGGTGCCCAGGTCGGGCCGGTAGGAGATCCAGATCGAGCCGTGCTCGAGGTCGTGCACGGCGTTCTCGTCGCGCACCGGCTGGTCATAGGCGCCGCAGTCCAGCCAGACCGGGTCGTGCCTGCCGCCCGCCGGTGGCACCTGGTCGTAGTCGACGTCGTCCTCGGTGTGGTCACGGGGCAGGTCCTCGTAGACCGCCACCTCGTCGAGGTTCACCGCGACCGGCGCCTGCCCACGGTCGCGGAGCTGCTGGACCGCCACCGGGACGGCGATCGACAGGACGGGCACCAGGACCGCCGCGACGACGGCGAGGACCAACGCCGCCTCGTCGGGGACGCGGCGCCGGGCCGGGAGGTGTGGGCGGCCCGTCGTCGTACGACGGCGGCGCCGGCTGGCTCATCAGCCCTCCAGGGCGCGCTCGACCCGCTCGACCTTCGCGGTCAGCTGGCCGTCGTAGCCCGGGCGGATGTCGGCCTTGAGCACCAGGCCGACGCGGGGCGAGACCGCCGCGACGACGTCGACGGCCCGCTTGACCACCGCCATCACCTCGTCCCACTCCCCCTCGATGTTGGTGAACATCGCGTTCGTCTCGTTGGGGAGTCCCGACTCGCGCACGACGCGTACGGCGGCGGCGACCGCCTCGGAGACGCCACCGGTGTCGTCACCGGCGGACGGGGAGATGCTGAAGGCCACGATCATGGGGCACACGGTAGCCAGCGCCCGTCCGTCACCGGGCGATCGGGCTGTCCTCGTCGTCCAGCGCCGAGTGAGTGTCGCCGGCCGAACGTTTCCTCAGGAGTCCCGGGACGCCTGCCGCCCGGGATCGGACAGCAGCACCATCCGCGCCACCACGAGCATCCAGACGGTCGCGTAGACCACGCTGGTCAGCACGTCGGTGAGGTGGTGGGCGCCCTGGTAGAGCCGCGCGAGGAGGACGAAGAGCGGCAGCAGGGCCACCACGGAGACCCAGCGCGCCGCGGCCCGCGCGTAGACCCACGTGAGCACCAGGATGCCGCCGTACGCCACCACCGCGGTGGCCACGTGGCCGGACGGGAAGCTGTGGTCGGGCACGAGGCCCGGGTCCAGGATCTTGACCGGGGGGCGCTGCCGGGTGTCGACGTGGGTGGCGACGAAGTAGAAACCCCCGATCCCCGCCTCGGCGAGGGCGTAGAAGAGGGCCGGCCGCCACGAGCGCCGCCACAGCGAGAAGCCGATCGCGGCGAGGACCGCCACCCCCACGCCCGTGTAGGTCTCACCGAAGAACGTGCCGACGTCCCCGAACGGGGCCAGCGCGCCGGTCCGCTGGTCGGCGAACCAGCGCGAGATGTCGTTGTCCCAGGGGTTGACCGAGCTCTTCAGCGTGTGGGTGATCAGCCAGCCGAAGCCGACCACGACGCCGAGGATCGCCGCCCAGGCGACCAGCAGGGTGGCGGCCGCGACCGCGGTGCCACGCGCGGTGGGACGGGATCGCTGCCCGGCACGCTCCTGGAGGGTCGTCATGTCGGTGAGTGTGCCCACTCGGCGGGCTCCCCATTCCTGCTCGGTCCACGAGGCGGCACTCGGGCGCTCAGAGCAGCGACTGCACCAGCAGCGCGAGCGCGGAGGCGCTGCAGACCAGCAGCACACCGGTGCGGAACGCGTGGCGGGGCAGCCGGTCCCGGACGGCCGAGCCGACGAGGGCCCCGACCACCACCAGCGGGGCCATCAACAGGCCGAGGTGCCAGGAGGCGGACGTGAGGGCCCCGGACCAGGCGAGGCCCACGAGGCTGACCACCACCCCGAGGAAGAAGAACACCGACAGCGTCGAGCGGACGACCTCCGGCTCCCGGCGCTGGAAGAGCAGCGCGATGGGCGGCCCGCCGATCGAGGTGGCCGTGCCGCTGGCGCCGGCGACCACACCGGCGATGGTCAGGGACGTCGGGTTCACCGGCACGTGCACCGTCCGCAGGGTGACGACGACCGCGACCAGCACCATCACCCCGATCGACACCGCGATCGCCCGGTCGCTGAACGTGACCACCAGCCATGCCCCGATCACCGTCCCGGGGACCCGGGCCGGGAGCGCCCAGGCGAGCGCACCCCAGTCCACGTGCCGCCGCTCCCCCAGCACCATCGACCCGGAGATCATCAGCGCCAGCCACAGGGGCAGCGCGGGCACGAGGCTCGGCTCCACCATCGCGACCACCGGCGCGACCAGCAGTCCGAGGCCGAGGCCGACCACCGACTGGACGAACGCCCCCACGCACGTCACCGCCCCGATGAGCAGCACGACGTCCCAGGGCACCCCGTCCACGTCACTTCCCCTTCCACGGGACCGGCCCGCCGCTCACGGGGAACGGCGGGCCGGATCTCGACCAGGTCGACCGCCGGGGCGGCCGACGACCAGGCTCAGGCCTTGCGCAGGCTGCGCAGGACGTACTGCATGATGCCGCCGTTGCGGTAGTAGTTCGCCTCACCGGGGGTGTCGATGCGGACGTCCGCGTCGAACTCCTTGTCGCCTGCCGTGACCTTGACGGTCTTCGGCGTGCGGCCCTCGTTGAGCTCGGTGACCCCGGAGATGGAGAACTCCTCCTCGCCGGTCAGGCCCAGCGACTCGGCGGTCTCGCCCTGGGGGAACTGCAGCGGCAGCACACCCATGCCGATCAGGTTGGAACGGTGGATCCGCTCGTAGGACTCGGCGATGACGGCCTTGACCCCGAGCAGCGCCGTACCCTTCGCGGCCCAGTCGCGCGACGAGCCGGAGCCGTACTCCTTGCCCGCGAGCACGACCAGCGGGGTGCCCGCCTCGAGGTACTTCTCCGAGGCCTCGAAGACGGTCGTCACGTCCCCGGAGCCGGTGAAGTCGCGGGTGAAGCCGCCCTCGGTGCCCGGCGCGAGCTGGTTGCGCAGGCGGATGTTCGCGAACGTGCCGCGGATCATCACCTCGTGGTTGCCGCGGCGCGAGCCGTAGGAGTTGAAGTCCCGCTGCTCGACGCCGTGCTCGGCGAGGTACCTGCCCGCCGGCGAGTCCTTCTTGATCGCGCCCGCCGGGCTGATGTGGTCGGTGGTGACCGAGTCGCCGAGCTTCAGCAGCACGCGCGCACCCTCGATGTCCGTGACCGCCTCGGGCTCGTCGGGCATCCCGTCGAAGTACGGGGGCTTCCGCACGTAGGTCGAGTCCGCGTCCCAGGCGAAGGTCTTGCCCTCGGGCGTGGGCAGCGAGCGCCACTGCTCGTCGCCGGCGAACACGTCGGCGTAGTCGGTGGCGAACATCTCGGACGTGATCGCCTCGGCGATCACCTCCTCGACCTCCGACGGCGCCGGCCAGATGTCCTTGAGGAAGACGTCGTTGCCCTCGGTGTCCTGGCCCAGCGGGGCGTTGAACAGGTCGACGTCCATCGAACCGGCCAGCGCGTAGGCGACGACCAGCGGCGGGGACGCGAGGTAGTTCATCTTCACGTCGGGGTTGATCCGGCCCTCGAAGTTGCGGTTGCCCGACAGCACCGAGACGACCGCGAGGTCGTTGTCGTTGACGGCCTGGCTCACCTCGGGGATCAGCGGGCCCGAGTTGCCGATGCAGGTGGTGCAGCCGTAGCCGACGAGGTTGAACCCGAGCTTGTCGAGGTACGGCGTCAGGCCGGCCTTCTCGTAGTAGTCCGAGACGACCTTGGAGCCGGGCGCGAGGGTGGTCTTGACCCACGGCTTGCGCTGGAGCCCCTTCTCGACGGCCTTCTTGGCAAGCAGGGCGGCACCGATCATCACCGAGGGGTTCGAGGTGTTGGTGCACGAGGTGATCGCCGCGATGGCGACCGCGCCGTGGTCCAGCTCGAACGTGGTGCCGTCGGCGAGCTCCACCATCGCCGGGTTGCTCGGGCGGCCGCCGTCGGTCGGGGCCGAGGAGTGGTAGTCCTTCGGCGGGGCCGAGCCGTTGCCGGTGTGCGACGGCGCGTCGGAGGCGGGGAAGGACTCGGCGACGGTCTCGTCGTACCCCTTCTCCTCGCCGGCCTCGTCGACGTAGTCGGTCAGCGCGCCACGGAAGGCCTCCTTGGCGTCGGTGACCTCCACGCGGTCCTGGGGACGCTTCGGGCCGGCCAGCGACGGGACGACGGTGGAGAGGTCGAGCTCGAGCTTCTCGGAGAAGCGCGGCTCCGCGGCCGGGTCGTGCCAGAGGCCCTGCTCCTTGGCGTAGGCCTCGACCAGCTTCAGCTGCTCCTCGGAGCGGCCGGTGAGCTGGAGGTACTTCACGGTCTCCTCGTCGATCGGGAAGACGGCGATCGTGGAGCCGAACTCGGGGCTCATGTTGCCGATGGTGGCGCGGTTGGCCAGGGGCAGCGCGGAGACCCCGGGGCCGTAGAACTCGACGAACTTGCCGACGACGCCGTGCTTGCGCAGCATCTCGGTGATCGTGAGCACCAGGTCGGTGGCGGTCGAGCCCTCGGGGAGGTCGCCGGAGAGCTTGAAGCCGACGACGCGCGGGATCAGCATCGAGACGGGCTGGCCGAGCATCGCCGCCTCGGCCTCGATGCCGCCGACGCCCCAGCCGACCACGCCGATGCCGTTGACCATCGTGGTGTGGGAGTCGGTGCCGACGCAGGTGTCGGGGTAGGCCTGCAGGCTCTTCCCACCGTCAGGGGCGTCCACCTCGCGGGTGAAGACGGTGCGGGCGAGGTGCTCGATGTTCACCTGGTGCACGATGCCGGTGCCGGGCGGGACGACCTTGAAGTCGTCGAAGGCGCCCTGGCCCCAGCGCAGGAACTGGTAGCGCTCGCGGTTGCGCTCGTACTCGATCTCGACGTTGCGCTCGAAGGCCTCGGGGGTGCCGAAGACGTCGGCGATCACGGAGTGGTCGATGACCATCTCGGCCGGCGCGAGCGGGTTGATCTTCGACGGGTCGCCACCGAGGTCGGCCATCGCCTCACGCATCGTGGCGAGGTCGACGACGCACGGGACGCCGGTGAAGTCCTGCATGATCACGCGGGCGGGCGTGAACTGGATCTCCTTGTCGGGGTCCGCGGCCTCGTCCCAGCCGGCCAGCGCCTTGATGTCGTCCGCGGTGATGTCGGCACCGTCCTCGGTGCGCAGCAGGTTCTCCAGCAGGACCTTGAGGGAGAACGGGAGCGACTCCACGTCCAACCCGTCGCCGGTCACGGCGTCGAGCCGGAAGATCTCGTAGGACTTGCCGTCCACGTCCAGGGTGCTCTTGGCGCCGAAGCTGTCCTGACTGGCCATCAGTCGTCTCCTCGTTGGGTGCTCGTCGTGGGTCCGGGCCCATCTTGCCGCCGGGTGCGCGAACGGGGGAAGGCAGGGTTCCCTTGACCGGACGCACCCGGAGATATGTCTTGATGTCAAGATACACGATGCCAAGGGAACCTGCGACCGGGCTCGGGCGGGCCGCCCGCGCGCGCTCGACGCTCGCGTACTTCAGGGAGTGCTGCTCACTCCACGCGCTCGAGCAGCGCCACGCACTCGACGTGGTGCGTC
>CAWFPE010000009.1:0-89134 GCA_963817665.1 uncultured Actinomycetota bacterium
GTGCCACGGCTCGCGCTGCCTTGAGGTAGGCGAGTGCGTCGAGCATGGCGGACTGTCCGTCGAAGTCGGCGGCGAGCCAGCAGGTCTGGTCACCGGGGAGCAACGGGTAGAGACCGATGTGGACATCGCCGGTGAGATGTGCGGCGAGGACCTCGGGCGTCAGCGGCAGGTGTCGTATGTCGGAGGCTGGCCGACCCTTGCGCCAGCCGCCCTCGACCGCGGGCATCCATCCCGACTTGCTGGTGCGGGCGTTCTCCCAGCGCACGGCGTAAACGTCGCGTCTCGCGCCGAACAGTGCGGCGTAGAACTCGACCTTGGCCTGCGAGGACGACCGCGCGTCCACTGAACCGGGTGCCTTGTCGAACCATGCCGTCTGAGTGCCATGAGCCGGAGCAGCCTCCGTGTCGGTCAACGTGAGGAGTTTGCGCAGGCGAGCATTTTCCTGCCGCAGGCTCTCCAGCTCGGCTTGCAGATTGCTCACGGTGTCAATCCTGCCTGTCGACTGGCAGCGGGTCTTGGTGTATCAGTCGGGAGCAGCGTCATGGTCCGAGCAGGGCTGCTGGGACGACGGCGATCCCGTCGTCGCGTCGGTATGCCTCGGTTCCGGTGGTGATGAGCACGGCATCGAGGAGTTGGTCGCCGATGCGTCCGCGGAGCCAGCGGAAGTGCTTGATGTCGTTCTCGGCGACTGTTGCTGACAGCTTCACCTCGACGGCCACGACACCGTCGTCAGGGCCGATGACGATGAAGTCGACCTCGTGCTCGCCGCGCTGCGTTCGCAGGTGCCGGACGTCTGCTTCAGCGGACTGGGAGTAGACGCGAAGGTTCAGGGCGACGAGGCTTTCGAACAGTGCGCCGAGGAATGTGCCGTCTCTGGGGAGGGACGGCTCAGTGTCGCCCCCGCTGACGAGTTTCTGTGCGGTGATGTTCAGCAGGCGTGCGGCGAGCGCGGGGTCGACGAGTTGGTGTTTTTCGGCAGCCGCGAGCTCCTTGAGCTTGTTGTTGGACGGTAGCCATGCTGGGACTGGGTCCAACAGCCAGAGCCGCGTGAGGATGTCGCGCCAGGGGAGCGTCGTCGTCACCGACGGCTTGTTGCCCACTCCTGGGGTGGCAGCGTCTCGAATCTTTTCGAAGCTCGCAGTGGTCGACGTCGCGGCGGCATAGGCCCGCATCCATGCACGCAGCGTGTCCGGGCGGCGGAGTGTCAAGCCAAGTTCGGGGAACTCGCGGTCGATCACGCGCGCGAGGTAACCGTCGAGCTGGGCTCGCAACTGACGGTCCGTGAGGCCACGCAGGCCGGGGAAGCCGCTGGCCAGAATCTCGGCGACGTAGTCATCGAGGGTCACTGGCGTGGTTCCCGAGATGGCCGGTCGGCCGCCGCTGAGCAGCGACGCGAGGCTTACCGAAGTGGCGAAGCCCCGCTCGGCAAGCGACAGCGGTCGCATTCGGATCGGAACGATGCGTCCGGCGCCGGTGTGAGTTTCGGCTCCGGCCGGTGAGGCTGACCCGGTGAGCAGGAACCGCCCCGGAGTGGGATTGGCATCGACCGAACGCCGGACGACGTCCCAACTCGGTTGCCACTTCTGCCACTCGTCAATGAGGATCGGCGTCGGCCCACGCTCCAGTCGCGCCGGGTCAGCTTCGATGATCTGGCGTTGTCCGACGTCGTCGAGCTGGTGGACGGTGGCGGAGCGGGTCAGTGCGGTAGCGGTCTTGCCGACCCCCTTGGGGCCTTCGATGCTGATGGCGGCCAATCCCGGCAGCAGCTCGTCGAGTTCGTCGTCGACGATTCGGCGCTGGTAGGGGACGGGCGTTCCGGTGGGACTGCTCACGTCTCGAACACTACTTTTTCGGGAACACTCAGACTATGTTTTCGGGACTTCGTGCACGACCTTTTCGGGAAGGGGACCCACTCCCGCCCACGGTTCGCTCCGTGCCCTGCGCGAGCAGCGTGGGCTTCTTCTCGAGTGCCACCGACGTCCCTCCTAGGCTGGACGGGTGGGAGTCGCGCCAGGCTCCCGAGAGAATCGGCTTCGTGCCGCTCGTCAGAAAATGATCCACGTGCACTCGTGAGGAGTCACAGGAATGGCCAACCGCCTCGCCAACGCGACCAGCCCCTACCTGCTCCAGCACAAGGACAACCCCGTGGACTGGTGGGAGTGGGGCAGCGACGCGTTCGAGGAGGCCCGCGCGCGCAACGTGCCGGTGCTGCTGAGCGTCGGCTACGCCGCCTGCCACTGGTGCCACGTGATGGCGCACGAGTCGTTCGAGGACGAGGCGACCGCGGCGTACCTCAACCAGCACTTCGTGAGCATCAAGGTCGACCGCGAGGAGCGGCCGGACGTCGACGCGGTCTACATGCAGGCGACCACGGCGATGACCGGGCACGGCGGCTGGCCGATGACGTGCGTCCTCGACCACGACGGTGGCCCGTTCTTCGCGGGCACCTACTTCCCGGACCAGCCGCGGCACGGCCAGCCGTCGTTCGGCCAGCTCCTGCAGGCCCTGGTGGACGCCTGGCAGACCCGCGGCGACGACGTACGACGGGTCGCCGGCAACCTGCGCGAGCACCTGAACCAGCAGGCCGCGCTGGCCCCCGGGCAGATCGGCGCGGACACGCTGGCCGCCGCCGTGACCACGCTGTCGGGGGAGTTCGACGGCCGCCACGGCGGCTTCGGCGATGCCCCGAAGTTCCCGCCGTCGATGGTGCTCGAGCTCCTGCTGCGGCACGCGGCGCGCACCGACGACGACGCCGCGCACGCGATGCTGGACGCCACCTGCGAGGCGATGGCGCGCGGCGGCATCTACGACCAGCTGGGCGGCGGCTTCGCCCGCTACTCGGTGGACCGGGGCTGGGTGGTCCCGCACTTCGAGAAGATGCTCTACGACAACGCCCAGCTGCTGGGCGTCTACGCCCGCTGGGGCGGGCCGCTGGGGGAGCGGGTCGCCCGCGAGACCGCCGACTTCCTGCTCCGCGAGCTACGCACCGCCCAGGGCGGGTTCGCCTCCGCGCTGGACGCGGACAGCGAGGGCGTGGAGGGCAAGTTCTACGCCTGGACGCCCGACCAGCTCGCCGAGGTGCTGGGCACCGACGACGGCGCCTGGGCCGCCCAGGCCTTCGAGGTGACACCGGGCGGCACCTTCGAGCACGGCGCGTCCACGCTGCAGCTGCTCCACGATCCCGAGGGCCCCGGCGCACAGCGTCTCGCCGACGTCCGGTCGGTGCTGCTCGCCGGCCGCGAGACCCGGGTGCGGCCCGAGCGGGACGACAAGGTGGTCGCCGCCTGGAACGGCCTGGCGATCTCCGGGCTGTGCGCGGCCGGGCTGCAGCTCGGTGAACCGGCCTACGTCGACGCGGCGGCCGCCGCGGGTGAGCTGCTGGCCTCGCTGCACACCATCGACGGCCGGTTGCGGCGGGTCTCCCGCGACGGGGTGGTGGGCCGGCACGCGGGGGTGCTCGAGGACCTCGGCTGCGTGGCGTCCGGCTACCTCGCGCTGGTGCAGGCGACCGGTGACGCGGTCTGGCTGGAGCGGGCCCGGGTCCTGCTGGACGACGCGCTGGACCGGTTCCGCGCCGACGACGGCGGCTTCTTCGACACCGCCGACGACGCCGAGGCGCTGGTCGCCCGGCCGCGCGACCCCTCCGACAACGCCAGTCCGTCCGGGCTGTCGTCGACCGTGCACGCGCTGGCCGAGTACGCCGCGCTGACCGGCTCCGGACGACACCGGCAGGCCGCCGAGGAGGCACTCGCCACCGTGCACGTGCTGGCCGAGCGGGCCCCCCGGTTCGCCGGCTGGTCACTGGCGGCCGCGGAGGCGATGCTCGACGGCCCGCTGGAGATCGCCGTGGTGGGCCGGCCCGGCCCGGACCGGGACGCCCTCGAGCATCGCGCGCGGCGGGTCCCGGGGGCGGTGGTGGTCGTGGCCGACGGGCCGCGCGAGGACATCCCGCTGCTGGCCGGGCGCACCGAGGTCGACGGCCGCCCCGCGGCGTACGTCTGCCGCGGCCAGGTCTGCGAGCACCCCGTCACCGACCCCTCCGCGCTCTCCTGACCCGTTCAGCCATTTCGCGGCGGGCTACCGGACGGTACGTTCGGGGTCACCCACGAGTGAAGGACGTCACATGCCTGCGGACAGCTATGACTACGTGATCGTCGGAGCCGGGAGTGCGGGAGCGGTGCTCGCGGCCCGGCTCAGCGAGGACCCGGGGACCAGCGTGCTGCTGCTCGAGGCGGGCGGCGAGGCCGACGCCGACGAGGTGATGATCCCGGCCGCCTTCCCCACCCTGTTCAAGACCCGCTGGGACTGGAACTACACGACCACCGAGCAGAAGCAGCTGCACAACCGTCGCGCCTACTGGCCGCGGATGAAGGCGCTCGGCGGCTGCTCGTCGATGAACGCCATGATCTACATCCGCGGCAACCGCGCCGACTACGACTCCTGGCGCGACCAGTACGGCGCGGCCGGCTGGGGCTACGACGACGTGCTGCCCTACTTCAAGCTGGCCGAGGACAACGCCCGGCTCGGCGGCGAGTTCCACGGGCAGGGCGGACCGCTGCACGTCGAGGACCGCCGCTACACCCACGACCTCAGCCACGCCTTCGTCGACAGCGCGGTCAGCGCCGGCCTGAAGCCGACCGACGACTTCAACGGTGCCGAGCAGGAGGGCGCCGGCCTCTACCAGGTCACCTGCAAGGGCGGCCGCCGCTGGTCGACCAACGAGGCCTACCTCAAGCCCGCGCGGAACCGGTCCAACCTCACCGTGGCCACCGGCGCGCTCGCGTGCCGGGTGGAGCTCGAGGGGGAGCGGGCCACCGGGCTGACCTTCCGCCAGGGCGGCTCCGAGCACACGGTCCGCGCCGCCCGGGAGGTGCTGCTGTGCGGCGGCGCCGTCAACAGCCCCCAGCTGCTGATGCTCTCGGGCATCGGACCGGCCAACCACCTCGCCGAGGTCGGGGTCACCGGCAGGGTCGACCTGCCGGGCGTCGGCGCGAACCTCCAGGACCACCCGGTGATCCCGATGCTCTGGTACACCCGGGGGATCACCGACCTGGCCCAGCTCAACAACGTCCGCAACTTCGCGCGCTGGAAGGCCCGGGGCACCGGCCCGCTGGCCTCGAACGTCGGGGAGTCCGGCGCCTTCTTCGCCAGCCGCGACGGGCTCGCCGCCCCCGACATCCAGATCCACTCCGCCCCGTCCGGCTTCTACGACAACGGCCTGCACGAGCCGACCAGCCGGATGTTCACCGCGGCGCCGACGCTGGTGTCGGTGGCCAGCCGCGGCTCGCTCCGGCTGCGCTCGGCCGACCCGACCTGGCACCCGGCCATCGACGCGGCCTACCTCGAGGACCAGGCCGACCTCGACGCGCTGCTGGCCGGGGCCCGGCGTACCTGGCAGATCTGCACCCAGGGCGCGGTCAGCCGCTACCTCGACCGGCCCTGGAACCTGCCGGACGACCCCTCGGACGAGGACCTCGTCGAGCACATCCGGACCTGGACGCAGACGCTCTACCACCCGGTCGCCACCTGTGCGATGGGCTCCGGCGAGGACGCCGTGGTCGACGCCGGGCTCCGGGTCCGTGGCGTCGACGGCCTGCGCGTCGTCGATGCCTCGGTCATGCCGGCCGTGCCCCGCGGCAACACCAACGCCCCCACCATCATGGTCGCCGAGAAGGCGGCCGACGAGATCAGGAAGTCGCGATGACCCAGACAGAAGCTCGCGCCGAGGCCCGCACCTTCGAGTCGCTGAACCCCGCGACCGGCGACGTCGTCGGCACCCACCCGGTGCACACCGAGGCGGAGGTGGGTGCGGCCGTCGCCCGGGCCCGGGACGTCGCCGCCTGGTGGTCGGCCCTGTCGTACGACGAGCGCGAGCGGCACCTGAGCGCGTGGAAGGGGGTGCTGACCCGCCGGATCGCCCAGCTCGCCGACCTGATGCACCAGGAGACCGGCAAGCCGCACGCCGACGCGATGCTCGAGGCGGCGCTCGGCATCGACCACCTCGCCTGGGCGGCCGGGCACGCCGGCAAGGTGCTCAAGCGGCGCCGGGTGTCGTCGGGCCTGGTGATGGCCAACCAGGCCGCCACGGTCGAGTACCTCCCGCTCGGGGTCGTCGGGGTCATCGGCCCCTGGAACTACCCGGTCTTCACGCCGATGGGGTCGATCGCCTACGCGCTCGCGGCCGGGAACGCCGTGGTCTTCAAGCCCAGCGAGTACACCCCCGGCGTGGGCGAGTGGCTGGCCCGCACCTTCGTCGAGTCCGTGGGGCACCCGGTCCTGCAGGTGGTGACCGGCGACGGCACGACCGGCGCCGCGCTGTGCCGTGCCGGGGTCGACAAGGTCGCGTTCACCGGGTCGACCGCGACCGGCAAGCGGGTGATGGCGGCCTGCGCCGAGACGCTGACCCCGGTCATCATCGAGGCCGGCGGCAAGGACGCGGTGATCGTGGACGCGGACGCCGATGTCGACGCCGCCGCCGACGCCACCCTGTGGGGCGCCTGCGCGAACGCCGGACAGACCTGCACCGGCGTGGAGCGGGCCTACGTCCACGAGCGCGTGTACGACGAGTTCCTCGCCGCCCTGCTCGCGAAGGCGAAGGACGTGCGCGCCGACGACAGCCCCGAGGCGCAGCTCGGGCCGATCACCATGCCCCGGCAGCTCGACGTGATCCGCAGCCACATCCAGGACGCCCTCGACCGCGGCGGGCGGGCCGTGCTCGGCGGGGTGGAGGCGGTGGGCGAGCGGTTCGTGCAGCCCACGATCCTCGTGGACGTGCCCGAGGACTCCCTCGCGGTGCAGGAGGAGACGTTCGGGCCCACCGTGACCGTGGCGAAGGTGCGCGACATGGAGGAGGCGATCGCGCGGACCAACGCGACCCGCTACGGCCTCGGCTCGACGGTGTTCAGCAAGGAGCACGGCATGGAGATCGCCGCCCGGATCCGCTCCGGCATGACGGCGGTCAACGGAGTCATCTCCTTCGTGGGCGTTCCGAGCCTGCCGTTCGGGGGCGTGGGCGACTCCGGCTTCGGGCGCATCCACGGCCCGGACGGGCTCAAGGAGTTCACCTACGCCAAGGCCATCGCCCGGCAGCGGTTCAAGCCGCTGCTGAACCTGATGTCCTTCGCCCGCACCGACAAGGCGGAGCAGCAGTTCGCGCAGATGGTCACCATGCTGCACGGCCGGGGGACCACCATCCCCAAGCGCTGAGGCCGAGCGTTGAGGAGGAGGCCCCGGTCCGCCGTGCGCCGCGCGGTCAGCGCAGGGAGTAGGTGGCCAGCGAGACGCCGACGTAGTGCGAGACGAACGCCAGCACCGTGAAGGTGTGGAACACCTCGTGGAAGCCGAACCAGCGCGGCCACGGGTTGGGGCGCTGGAAGCCGTAGACCACGCCGCCGATCGTGTAGAGCGCGCCGCCGACGACGATCATCGTGAAGGTGGCGATGCCGATGCCCATGCCGAGCCTGGTGGCGCCCTCGAAGAACGAGGGGATGAAGAAGACCGCGGCCCAGCCCATGGCGACGTAGATCGGGACGTAGAGCCAGCGCGGCGCGTCGGTCCAGAACACCCGGAAGAGCACGCCGAGCACGGCGCCGATCCACACGGTGGTCAGCAGCGCCACCCGCTCGGTGCCCTCGAGGAGCAGCAGGCTGAACGGCGTGTAGGAGCCGGCGATGAGCAGGAAGATGTTGGCGTGGTCGAAGCGGCGCAGGAACGCCCAGACGCGCGGCGACCAGGTGCCGGTGTGGTAGATCGCCGAGACGGTGAAGAGGATCAGTGCGGTCCCGGTGAAGGCGGCCGACCCGATCCGCGTGGTCGTGTCCGGGGAGAGTGCGATGAGCACGATGCCGGCGGCCAGGGTGAGCGGCGCGATGCCGAGGTGCAGCCATCCGCGCAGCCTGGGCTTGACCTCGGCGAGGGTGTCGCCGAGGTGGTCCAGACCGTGCCGGAACGCCTCGTTCATCGAGTGACTCATGCTTCGACGGTAGCGGCCGCGCCGTCGAACCGCACACCGACGTCCCCCAAATGAGCCAGGTTGGGCATGATCCCTCCGAGGGTCCTCTGGGGGAGGGCGGCGCCGGTAGCATCGTGGCGTGGCGGACTGGAAGCGCGGCATCAGGAGAGTGCTCTACCCGGCGTACGAGGCCCGGATGCTGCGCCGGATGCCCAGCGACCGACTGCCCAAGCACGTGGGCGTGATGCTCGACGGGAACCGCCGATGGGCCAAGGCGGTGGGGGCGGACACCGCGCACGGCCACCGCGCCGGCGCCGCCAACATCGAGCCGCTGCTCGGCTGGTGCGAGGAGGCCGGGATCGAGCACGTCACGCTGTGGCTGCTCTCGACCGACAACCTGAACCGGCCGGCCGCCGAGCTCCAGCCGCTGCTGCAGATCATCGAGGAGGCCGTCGACTCGCTCGCCGACGAGCAGCGCTGGCGGCTGCACCCGGTGGGCGCCCTCGACCTGCTGCCGGCGTCCACCGCGGAGCGGCTCAAGGCCGCCGAGGAGGCCACCCGGGACGTCGACGGGATCATGGTCAACGTCGCCGTCGGGTACGGCGGCCGCCGCGAGATCGCGGACGCCGTGCGCTCGCTGCTGCACGAGCAGGCCGACAAGGGGATGACCATCGAGGAGCTGGCCGAGGTCATCGACGTCGACCACATCGCCGAGCACCTCTACACCAAGGGCCAGCCCGACCCCGACCTGGTGATCCGCACGTCGGGGGAGCAGCGCCTCGGCGGCTTCCTGCTCTGGCAGAGCACCCAGAGCGAGTTCTACTTCTGCGAGGCCTACTGGCCCGACTTCCGCCGGGTGGACTTCCTGCGTGCCATTCGCGCCTACGCGCACCGCGAGCGCCGCTACGGCGCGTAGCTCGCCCGCAGGGGTCCCCGGCTGGCCGGACTCGGCTGCCAACCTCGGGGTCGGCGTCATCGGATCGCAACATCGAGTTCACCCGCGCGTTCGGGCGTGTCGTTCCCAATCACCCCCTTGGCGGCGTACTTTCCGAGGTAACGACTAGTGGGGAAGCTCGTCGTACCGGGAGGCCCGATCGTGATCACTCACGACTGCACCGCACGTCAGGATGACCCCTGCCGTGCGATCGGAGGCCGGCACTCCGGTCTTCGGGGTCCACACCGGTCCATCTGCATGAACTAGGGCCGGAGCGAGGAGTGCGCGCGCCGTCCCGTGAGGGGTGACACCGTGCCGTCGCAGGCCAAGAAGACCCAGAACACCCAGCGCGCCACCTCCAGCGCACCGTCCGTCCGCACCTACGTCCTCGACACCAGCGTCCTCCTGGCAGACCCCGGGGCCCCGCGCAGGTTCGCCGAGCACGAGGTCGTCCTCCCGGTGGTCGTGATCACCGAGCTGGAGGGCAAGCGGCACCACCCCGAGCTGGGCTTCTTCGCCCGCACCGCACTGCGGATGCTCGACGAGCTGCGGGTCGTCCACGGCCGGCTCGACGAGCCGGTCCCGGTCGGCGAGGAGGGCGGGACCATCCGGGTCGAGCTGAACCACACCGACCCGCAGTCGCTGCCGTCGGGCTTCCGGCTCGGTGACAACGACACCCGGATCCTCGCGGTGGCCCGCAACCTCGCGAACGAGGGCCACGCGGTCACCCTGGTGTCCAAGGACCTGCCGCTGAGGATCAAGGCCTCGGCCGTCGGGCTGGACGCCGAGGAGTACCGCGCCGAGGCGATCTCCGACTCCGACACCGGCTACTCGGGCATGGCCGAGCTGGACGTGGCCGCTGCCGACCTCGACGAGCTGTACGACGACGGCGTGCTCGACCTCGACGAGGCCCGCGACCTGCCCTGCCACCAGGGCCTGGTGCTGCTCTCCGAGCGGGGCACCGCCCTGGGCCGGGTCGGCCCGGACAAGCAGGTCCACCTCGTGCGCGGCGACCGGGAGGCGTTCGGCATCCACGGTCGGTCCGCGGAGCAGCGGATCGCGCTGGAGATGCTGCTGGACCCCGAGGTCGGCATCGTGTCGCTGGGCGGCCGCGCCGGCACCGGCAAGTCGGCGATGGCGCTGTGCGCGGGCCTGGAGGCGGTGATGGAGCGTCGCCAGCACAAGAAGGTCGTGGTGTTCCGCCCGCTGTTCGCGGTCGGTGGCCAGGAGCTCGGCTACCTGCCCGGGTCGGAGCAGGAGAAGATGTCGCCCTGGGGCCAGGCCGTCTTCGACACGCTCGGGGCGATCACCTCGCCGGACGTCATCGACGAGATCCTCGACCGCGGGATGCTCGAGGTACTGCCGCTCACCCACATCCGCGGCCGCTCGCTGCACGACGCCTTCGTGATCGTCGACGAGGCCCAGTCGCTGGAGCGCAACGTGCTGCTCACCGTGCTGTCGCGGATCGGGGCCAACTCCAAGGTGGTCCTCACCCACGACGTCGCCCAGCGCGACAACCTGCGCGTGGGACGTCACGACGGCGTGGTCGCGGTGATCGAGAAGCTCAAGGGGCACCCGCTGTTCGCCCACGTCACCCTGACCCGGTCCGAGCGGTCGCCGATCGCGGCCCTGGTGACCGAGATGCTGGAGCACGTCACGCTGTGACCACGGCTCAGATGGGCTAGCCCGTCCGGGCTGGCCCGCGACACCGGCTCCGCGTCGAACCGACGCGGGGCCGGTGTTGTCTGTGGGGCAAGTGTGACTTGTGTGACTTTTGTGACGAGACCTGGACCACGTTTACCCCAAAAGTCCCCCCAAATTGGGCCATTCGGTTTGCCCTGAGTAGTCCTCTCGTGCATGGTGGCTCGTGATCTTTTCGTGACCTCGCGCGAGCTGCGCGGGGACTCGGGCACGAGAGATCACCCCCGAGTTGTCTACCCCCCGTGAGTACCCCTGTGCCGAAGCGTGAGAAGTACGTCCCGAAGCACCGCCAGGCTCCGCCGACCACGATCGCCAAGGACGCACCGCGCAAGGTGCTCCGCAACACCGTCATGTTCTCCTCGGTCGCCGTCGCGGCCACGGGAGTGGCCGTGTCCGGTGGGATGCTGAACACGTCCGCCACCAGCAGCGTCAGCAATGCCTCCCAGGACCTCGGCCAGGCGGCCACGTCCGCCAAGCCGCTGAGCGCCGCGGACATCGCCAAGCGCAACCAGGAGGTCTCCCGGTCCGCGGACCGCCGCGAGGCCACCGACCCCGCCAAGACGGCCGCCCTGGCCGCCGACAAGGGGCCCGCGATGACGCGCCACGAGAGCATCGCCGACGACGACCCCCGTGACATCGCCCGGGCGCTGCTCCCGCAGTTCGGCTTCTCCTCCGACCAGTTCAGCTGCCTGGACTCGCTCTGGGTGGGCGAGAGCGGCTGGCGGACCGACGCCGACAACCCGACGTCCTCGGCCTACGGGATCCCGCAGGCGCTGCCTGGCTCCAAGATGGCCTCGGCCGGCCCGGACTGGGAGACCAACCCCGCGACGCAGATCAAGTGGGGCCTCGGCTACATCCAGGACCGCTACGGCTCGCCGTGCGGCGCGCTGAGCTTCAAGTCCGGCAACGGCTGGTACTGAGCGACCCACCACGCTTCGGCCTCGACCCGCTCCCTCCCGGGGGCGGGTCGAGGTGATTTCAGGACGCGACGAAGACCGTGACGTGCCCGGCGTACTCCCGCGGGCCGTCGAAGTGCGGCAGCCGCCACGCGCCGTCCTCCGGCAGCGTGTCGAGGTAGGCGACCGCGGCGGCATGGTCGGCGAAGACCGCCCGGGTCGCGAGGTCCTCGCGGCTGACGTGCTCGAAGTGCCGGAGCAGCGCGTCCGCGCCGTTCTCGCTGCTGAACTGGGTGACCAGCGGCTCGCCACCCGCGTCGCGGCGCAGGTCCGCGGTGTGCGCCTCGCCGTTGGTGACCGCGAGCAGGCGCCCGCCCGGGCGCAGCACCCGGCGGATCTCCGCGAGGCCGCGGTCCAGGTCGGGCACGTGGTAGAGCATCCACATCGCGGCGACCAGGTCGAAGGACGCGTCGGCGAACGGCAGGTCCTGCACGTCGGCCGGCCGGGCGTCCACCCCGCGCGCGGCGGTGAGCTCGACGAACCGGGCGGACTGGTCGGTCGCGATCACGGTGGCCTGCGGGCTGTCCGCCGCCAGCCGTTCCGCGAAGGCACCGGTGCCGCAGCCGACCTCGAGGACGGCCCGGGCGCCGGTGGCCCGCGCCACGGCGGCCGCCACCTCGACCGGGTCCCGGCCGTCCGCGGTCGGCTGCCACACCGAGCGACGGGTCTCGAGCCTGCTCTCGTCGGCGTACTGCTGTCGGACGGACTCGCCGTCGCTCATCGTCACGGGTGGGTCATGCCTTCCAGGTCGAGGGCCTCGTCGAGCTGCTGCTCGGTGATCTCGCCGCGCTCGACGAAGCCCAGCGCGATGACGGTCTCGCGGATGGTCGCACCGTCGGACAGGGCCTGCTTGGCGATCTTCGCGGCGTTCTCGTAGCCGACGTACTTGTTCAGCGGGGTGACCACGGACGGCGACGACGCGGCGTACTGGTGCATCCGGTCGGCCTCCGCGGTGATGCCGGCCACGCACCGTTCGGCGAGCAGCACCGTGGAGGTGGACAGCAGCCGGATCGACTCCAGCAGGTTGCGGGCCATCACCGGCATCGCGACGTTGAGCTCGAAGCTGCCGCTGGCGCCCGCCACGGTCACGGCGGCGTCGTTGCCGATCACCTGCGCGCAGACCATCAACGTCGCCTCGGGCAGGACCGGGTTGACCTTGCCGGGCATGATGCTGGACCCCGGCTGCAGGTCGGGCAGGTGGATCTCGGCCAGCCCGGTCGTCGGGCCGGAGGACATCCAGCGCAGGTCGTTGCAGATCTTGGTGAGACCCACCGCGATCGTCTTGAGGACCCCGCTGAGCTCGACGAGCGAGTCGCGGGTGCCCTGGGCCTCGAAGTGGTCGCGGGCCTCGGTGAACGGCTGGCCGGTCGTCTCGCCGAGCACCGAGATCACCCGGGCGGCGAAGCCGTGGGGCGTGTTGATGCCGGTGCCGACCGCGGTGCCGCCCAGCGGCAGCTCGCGGACGCGGGGGAGCACGCCGTCCAGCCGCTCCGCGGCGTACCGCAGGGTGGCGGCGTAGCCGCCGAACTCCTGGCCGAGCATGACCGGGGTGGCGTCCATCAGGTGCGTCCGTCCGGACTTCACCAGCCCGCCGAACTCGTCCGCCTTGGCGGCCAGGCTCCGCTCGAGGGTCGCCAGCGCCGGCTGCAGGTCCTCGACCACGGCGAGCGTCGCGGCGACGTGGATCGAGGTGGGGAAGGTGTCGTTGCTGGACTGGCTGGCGTTGACGTGGTCGTTGGGGTGGACCTCGACCCCCGCGCGGGCGGCCAGGCTGGCCAGCACCTCGTTCATGTTCATGTTGGAGCTGGTGCCGGAGCCGGTCTGGAACACGTCGAGCGGGAAGTGCTCGCCGACCTCACCGTCGCGCACCTGCGCCGCGGCCTGCTCGATCGCCGCGGCCTGCTCGGCCTCCAGGACCCCGAGCTCGCCGTTCACGCGCGCCGCGGCGGACTTCACCAGCGCCAGCGCCTGGATGTGCCGCGGCTCGAGGGGCACGCCGCTGATCGGGAAGTTCTCGATCGCCCGTTGGGTCTGGGCCCGCCACAGCGCGTCCCTCGGGACGCGGACCTCGCCCATGCTGTCGTGCTCGATGCGGTACTCGTCCTCGTGCTCGTTCACGGCCTCGACGTTACTGGGCCGCGGCCGCCGGGACACCTCACGGCTCGCAGTGCCTCGCGGAACGGCATCCCGGGTCGCCCGAGGGGTCTCGATGCCGGGTCCGTAGGCTGCGGGCCATGTCGTGGCCAGAGGAGCTGAGCACGTCCCAGCTGTTGCTGCTGGTCGTGGGAGTGCTGTTCGGGGGCTCGGTGCTGGCCGCGATCGTGGGCGCCGTGCTCGTGCGCCTGGGGATGCGGCGGCCCTGGGTGGTCCACCGTGCGAGCCTCCTGGTGATGCGGCTCCTGGAGCTCCTCAAGCGGCCCCTGACGATCGTCGTGCTGGACGAGGTGGCCGCGGTGATCCGGACCGGGCACTACACGAAGAACATCTCCGACGCGCTGCTGGAGAACCACGACGAGCTGAAGTCGCTGGTGGCGGAGAAGGTGCGGGCGGACCCGAACGTCCGGCTCGTCTCCCGGCTGCCCGGGTACGACACCGCGGTCTCCGAGATCTCCGAGACGGTGCTGCGGGTCATCGTCGACATGCTCAGCGACCCCCGGACCGACGAGCTGGTCTCGGACCTGCTGCGCAACAACCTCGAGCAGATCCGACTCGCGGTCCGGCAGCGGGACCACGAGGACCGGGCCTCGATGAAGCCGGCCGACCCGGTCCCGCCCTCGGCGCCGGTCACGCAGGCCGGCCGCGCCGACCGTCAGACCCGCGCGACGTAGAGCCAGTAGGTCTCGTCGCGGTCCTGCAGCCGCACCGGGTGCGGGCGCGCCTCGCAGGTGCCGAACACCTCGGTCATCGCCCGGGCGAGGTCCGGTGACTCGGCGGCCGACCACACCACCAGCAGCCCGCCGGGGCGCAGGGCCGCGGATGCCGTGCCCAGGAACGGCTCCCGGTAGAGATCGGCGTTCGTGTCGTGCACGAGGTAGCCGGGACCGTTGTCGACGTCCAGCAGGACCAGGTCGTACGACGCGGGGCGGGCCTCGGCGAGGGCGACCGCGACGTCGGCCACGACCACGGTGACCCGCTCGTCGGCCAGCAGCGCGGGCCCGTGCGGAACGGTGCCGTCGCGCATCCAGTCGACCAGGGCCTGCTCGATCTCCACGACCGCGCACTTCTCGACCCGGGAGTCCGCCAGCACCTCGTGCATCGTGTAGCCGAGCCCCAGCCCCGCCACGACGACCGCGCTGGGGTCGTCCACGAGGTCGAGCGCCGCGGACGCGAGCGCGCGCTCGGTGCTGGTCTCGACGGTGTCCATCACGAACACGCCGTTGGCCCTCAGCTCCAGCACGCCCGGGGCGCCCTCGCTGCGGCGCTCGCGCAGGACGAGCTCGCCACGCTCGGACTCGGCGCGGGCGATCTCGACGTACTCGACCGGATCGTCCATGCCATCCTCGACTCTCACTCGGCCAGCACCTGTGCGGCCACCGCGGCCACGTGCCGGACGCTCCTCGCGTCGACGGCGCCGGTCATCGTCGCACGGTGCAGCAACGTCCCCACGACCAGGTCGAAGGCGAGCGTGGCCGCCTCGGTCGAGGTCTCCCACTGGCGGCCGAGGGCAGCCACGTAGGGGTCTCGCAGGCGGGCGCGCAGCTCGGCTCGTAGCTCGGTGTCGTGGGCGCACTCGGCGTAGAGCCCGGTCAGCAGCCGGTGGACCTGGGGGTCGCGTACCTGCTCGGCGAGCCAACGGACGGCGTCCTCCAGTGACCGCGGTTCCGGGAGGTCGCCGAGTGCGTCGACCAGGGCGGCCGCGGCCAGCTCGGTCTTGGTCGGCCACCGTCGGTACACCGTGGTCTTCGCGACCCCAGCGGCGGCGGCGATCTGGTCGACGCTGGCGCCCGCGTACCCCCGGTCCCTGATGAGGGCGCGCGTCGCGGCGAGCACCTGGGCGCTCACGCCGCTGCGTCGTGGCCGTCCCGGGCCGGTGCGTCCGACGTCACGTGTCATGCGGCCCAGCATAACGCTACGATGGATAGCGAAACTCGAAGTAGCGTTAATGGCGGCACGCCGCCAGGAGGAGGGGCCATGGCACGCCAGTTCGTCACCGACATCACCGCAGAGTTCAAGGACGCCGTCTCGGCGCGCACGGTCGCGCTGGTGGCGGGGGTGCTGCTGGTGCAGCTGGCGTTCATCGGTTCCTACGTCGGCGCGTTCCACCAACCGTCACCGCACGCGATCTCGCTCGCCGTGGCAGGACCGCACGCCGCCCGGGCCGCCGAGGGCCTCGCGGACCTGGACGGCTCGCCGCTCGACCCGGTCGTGGCCGACTCGCCGGCGTCCGCCCGGCGGCAGGTCGAGCGGGGCGACGTGACCGCCGCGCTCGTCGTCTCCGGTTCCTCGAAGCAGGATGCCCTCTACGTTGCGTCCGGGGGCGGTGTCTCGCTCGCGACGGCCGTCGAGCAGGTGGTCGGCAAGGCCGAGGCTGCGCAAGGTCGCAGTGCGACGACCACCGACCTCGTGCCGCTCGCGGACGGCGACGCCCGGGGCCTGACCGGCTTCTACCTCGTCATCGGCTGGCTGGTGGGCGGCTACCTGGTCGCCTCGATGCTGGGCGTGGCCCGCGGCGCGCGCCCGGCCACCCGTCGCCGGGCGCTCGTGCGCCTCGCCGCCCTCGTCCCGTACGCCGTGCTGTCGGGCCTGGGCGGGGCGCTCCTCGTCGGTCCCGTGCTCGACGCGCTCCCCGGGCACCTGCTGGCGCTGTGGGGTCTCGGCGTGCTGGTGGTCCTCTCGGCTGCCACCGTGACCGTCGCCCTCCAGGTGCTCTTCGGCACCCTCGGCATGGGCCTCACCGTGCTGCTGTTCGTGGTGCTCGGCAACCCGAGTGCCGGCGGTGCCTACCAGAGCCAGCTGCTGCCCACGCTGTGGCGAGCTCGTGGGCCAGTGGCTGCCCAACGGTGCGGGGACCACCGCGGTGCGCGACGTCGTCTACTTCGCCGGGGCGGGCATCGGGCGGGAGGTGCTCGTCGTCACGGTGTACGCCGTGCTGGGCACGGTCGTGGCCCTGGCCGCGGCACCTGCGACGACCCGTCCGCGCCACGCCGCCGCCCGCTCCGCGGGCCGGGCGGTCGGGTAGGACTACTCCGCCGAGCGCACCCGGATTCCTGAGATCGGGACGGTGACGGCGCCGGAGGGGTCGGTGAAGAAGTCGTTGCCCTTGTCGTCGACCACGATGAAGGCGGGGAAGTCCTCGACCTCGATCTTCCAGACCGCCTCCATGCCGAGCTCCTCGTACTCCAGCACCGAGACCGACTTGATGCAGTCCTGGGCGAGACGGGCGGCGGGGCCGCCGATCGAGCCGAGGTAGAAGCCGCCGTGGGCCGCGCACGCCTCGGTGACCTGCTTGGAGCGGTTGCCCTTGGCGAGCATCACCATCGAGCCGCCCGCGGCCTGGAACGACTCGACGTAGGAGTCCATCCGCCCGGCCGTGGTCGGCCCGAAGGAGCCCGACGCGTAGCCGGACGGGGTCTTCGCCGGGCCGGCGTAGTAGACCGCGTGGTCCTTGAGGTACTGCGGCATCTCCTCGCCCGCGTCCAGCCGTTCCTGGATCTTCGCGTGCGCGATGTCGCGGGCCACGACCAGCGGACCGGTCAGCGAGAGCCGGGTCTTGACGGGGTACTGCGACAGCGTCGCGAGGATCTCCGACATCGGCCGGTTCAGGTCGACCTTCACCGCCCCGTCGTCGCCCTCGACGGACAGCGCCTCGTCGGTCGTGTCCGGCAGGTACTTCGCGGGGTCGGTCTCGAGCTGCTCGAGGAAGACGCCCTCGGGCGTGATCTTGCCCAGCGCCTGCCGGTCGGCCGAGCAGGAGACCGCGATCGCGACCGGGCAGGACGCGCCGTGGCGAGGCAGTCGCACGACCCGGACGTCGTGGCAGAAGTACTTTCCGCCGAACTGCGCCCCGATCCCGAAGGACTGGGTCAGCTTGAAGACCTCCTCCTCCAGCTCGAGGTCGCGGAAGCCGTGGGCCGACATGGAGCCCTCGGTGGGCAGGTTGTCGAGGTAGTGCGCCGAGGCGTACTTCGCGGTCTTCAGCGCGTACTCCGCCGAGGTGCCGCCGATGACGACGGCGAGGTGGTACGGCGGGCACGCGGCGGTGCCGAGCGAGCGGATCTTCTCGTCGAGGAACGTCAGCATCCGCTTGGGGTTCAGGATCGCCTTCGTCTCCTGGAACAGGAACGACTTGTTGGCCGAGCCGCCGCCCTTGGCCATGAAGAGGAACTTGTACTCCGGCCGAGAATTTCCATCTGGTCCCGACGTCTGCGGGGTCGAGTAGATCTCGATCTGCGCCGGCAGGTTGGTGCCGGTGTTCTTCTCGTCGTACGTCGTGAGCGGCGCGAGCTGGGAGTAGCGCAGGTTGAGCCTGGTGTAGGCGTCGTAGACCCCGCGGGAGATCGCCTCGCCGTCGTCGGTGCCGGTGAGGACGCCCTCGGACTTCTTGCCCATCACGATCGCGGTGCCGGTGTCCTGGCACATCGGCAGCACTCCGCCGGCGGAGATGTTCACGTTCTTGAGCAGGTCGGGGCGACGAACCGGTCGTTGCCGGACGACTCGGGGTCGTCGATGATCTTGCGCAGCTGCGCAAGGTGCGCGGGGCGCAGGTAGTGCGCGATGTCGTGCATCGCCTCCGCGGTCAGCTGCTGGATCGCGTCGGGGGAGACCTTGAGGAACGTCTGCCCGTCCGCCTCGAAGGTGGAGACCCCCTCGGTCGTGACCAGGCGGTACGGCGTGTCGTCCTTGCCGGTCGGGAGGAGGTCGGAGTAGCGGAACTGCGGTTCATTGCGGGGAGGCTCGTTGCTCACGAGAGGCCAGATTAGTCCAGCGCCCGGCGAGCTCCGGCCGCGGTCTTCTCGATCGCGCGCAGAAGGGGGACGTGCTCGCGAGCCTCTCGGGTCGCCCGGCGGAGCAGCTTCGTCGCGAGAGCGGCTTGCCGGGTGTCCATCGCCACCTGGGCCGCGCGCCACCGGCAGTACGCCGCGTCGTGCGGCCGGCCGGCCGCCTGCCACGCGGCGGCCGCGACAACCCAGTGCTCGACCGTCTCGCTGAGGCCGAGACGAGCCAGCTCTGCTTCCCAGGTCGCCCTCGCAACGCGATCGGAGGGCACCGCGTTCTCTGCGAAGGGGTCCAGCGCGAGCCGCGAGACCGCAGCCCGGACATCGCGCTCGAGGATGCGACGTCCCTCCAACGAGGTGCGTTCGCGCGCGGCGAGGTCTGCCGCGGCCCTCGCGAGATGGCAAGCGAAGCAGCCGAGCTCGCCCGGCCCCTTGGACGGCTCGTCACCTGCCATGGCGAGCAGCCGGCGCAGCGCTCTGTCCGGCTGCTGCAGCCAGAGCTCGATCACAGCCAGGCAGTCTTGGAAGTGGAAGGAGAGCGGTCGGCAGTCCGGGTCTTCGGCGCGCTGGAGGACCAGTTCGCGCGCCTCGTCGCAGCGGCCATCGAGCATCGCGAGAGCCGCCCTCTCCAGGTCCAGCGGTCCAGTCAGGTGCTCGGGCAGCAGTTGCGCCTCCTCGGTGACCACGTCGAGGGCAGTCGCGGGTCGGCCCGCGCGCCGCCAGCCGGCTGAGACGTTGATCACCAGGGTGTGGCGCATGCCAATCAGGACGTGCCACGTGCGTGCCGACTCCAGTCCCGGGCGTGCCGCTTCGGCTACCTCCCCCGGCGGTCTGCACAGCATCAGCAGGGCGTCACTGTGCATCACCCCGACGAAGACGTCACGCTGTGGTTCCGGCCCGTCCGGCCGGCGTCCGGTTGCGCTCGCCAGGTGCTGAAGTCCCTTCTCCGGATGACCGGTCACGATCTCCAGCCAGCCGAGCCTGGCCTCGAGGCCGCGGCGCAAAGGTGACCCCGGCAGCAGGGCGAGAGCCGCCTCGGCCTCGGCCAGCACCAACGCTGCCTCGTCCAGGCGACCGTGCCACTCCAAGGCAGTGGCCTTGAGATCGAGGGTGTGCACCAGCCCGTCGCTGACGGGAAGCGCGCGGTAGATGGCCGTTGCCTCGTCGAGCAGGGCGATGTCCGCGGCATTGTCGAACCGACCTGCGTAGAGAGCGGAGCGGCGCAGCAGGTCTGCCCGTTCCATCGGTGACAGGTCGTCCTCCGCGAGGGCTCGTTCGGTGATCCCCACCGCCACCTCGGTCGCTCCCGCCAGGTCAAGGCACTCCAGCGCTGCGGTGCGCACGTCGGAGCGGGTGGGCGCTGGATCGCCGACCAGGGTGGTGTCGGCCGACAGCAGCGACAAGGCCCGGATCCAGTGGTCAGCGGCTTCCCGATGCGCGAGTCGGCCGGAGGCCGTGGACGCCGCGCGCACCTGCCACGCCAGCTCCTCCGCGGGGCACTGGGCCGCGCGCCAGTGCGCTGCGACCTCGGCGGCATTCGAGTCGGGTCGCTCGGCGAGAGCCGTAGCCAGACGTCGACTCGTCTCACTGGCCTCCGAGGGCAGGAGGCCGCGGCGCACCGCCTCGCCCAGTAGCGGGTGCCGCAGCTCGAAGCCGTGTGTCGCGGGTTCGGACAGCAGCCGCCGCTCGCGGAGGGTTCGCAAGGCACTCGCGGTCGCGTCGGGGGCGAGCCCGCCCGCCGCTGCGAGGAGGTGCTCGTCGAGGGCGCGGCCTGCGACCCCCAGCACCCGCACGGCGTCCCGGGCCGGACCGTCGAGACCGAGAAGTCGTCGATCGAGGAGCTGGGCGAGGGGCCCGGGCAGGTCCTCGCCCTCGTGTGCCGCGAGCTGCTCGGTGAAGAGCGGTTGGCCGTGGGTCCGGGCATGGATGCGCGCGGCGGCCGTCGGGTCCGGCATGGTGCCGAAGAGCAGTCGGAGCTGCTCCGCTGTCTCCTCAGGGTCGAGGACACCGAGCGTGACCACTGCGGTGCTGCTGAGTCGGCGCACCCGCAGCAGCCACTCGGTCCTGTACTCGGGGATCGTCGGATCGTCCGTGCGCCAGGTTCCGAGAATCGGGAAGCAGATGTGACCGGCGGTGAGGTGCTCGAGGAGATCCAGCGTGCTGGTGTCCGCCCAGTGCAGGTCCTCGACCAGGATCCCGAACGGACGGAGCCGTGCGAGAGCGGTCAGGGTCTCCTTCACTGCAGTGAAGAGGCGTTGACGGGCGAACCCGTCGACGGGGCCGGGGACGGCGGCGCCGAGACCGGGGAGCAGGGCCGCGAGCGCCGCCGGCACGTAGGCGGGCAGATCCGCCAGGGCCTCGCCGAGCCAGCTGCCGTCGCGGTGCTCGTGCATCGCGCTCAGCACCTCCACCAGTGGCAGCATCGGCGCCTCGCTGGACAGGGGAAGACAGTGCCCGGTGGGGACCAGCACGTGGTCACGGACAGCGTCGGCTGCGGTGGTGACCAACGCGGTCTTGCCGATGCCGGCCTCGCCGGTGACGAGAAGAAGTCCGGTGCCGGTCTCGAGGTGGTGACGTACGGCGGCGAGCTCGTCGCGGCGCCCGGCGATGCGGGCCACCGACGCGGGCCGCTGACCGTCCGGCGTGCTGGCGGCGAGCCACAGGTCGTGGAAGTGGTCGGTGTCGCCGTGCAGGGCCTCGACGAGCAGCTCGAGGGTGCCCCAGGACGGCAGCCTGGGCGAGGAGAAGACGGCGGAGACGGTGGTGTGGCTGCAGCCGGCCTCACGGGCGAGGGCCCGGAGGCTGGGCCAGCCGGCGTGGTGGTGGAGGTCGTGGAGCGCGTCGATCAGGTCCCGCTGGCCTCCCGGCGGGACGTCCGGTCTCGGCAGTGCCCCCATGTGACCTCCCGCGCCAGGCACGACGCTGCGTCCTCAGGATGCGTGGTAGCGACCCGGGCTGTCCATCGAGATGTCGGTTGTCCAGTTCTGTCAGCTGCCGTCAACCGGGGTGCGCGCGGCCCGAGCGTGGAGGTGTTCCACCCACCCGCCAACGAAGGACACCGTCATGAACACCACCACCATCCAGAGCCGAGCCGGTCGCTGGGCGACCGTCGCCGTCGTCGCCGGGATCGCCGGCTTCCCGTCGGCAGCGATCGCCGGGCCGCAGCCGGTCGCCGACATTCACACGGTCCGCACGGACGACCGTCCGAGCTCGACCATCGACGACGAGTACCGCAAGATCCAGTCCCGGCCCTCTGGCGCGAGCGCCGCGAGCGAGGGGCGACCGTGCTTCATCATCCAGTCGCACTGGAACGTCGCGTACGACGGCTTCGTGCCGGTGTGCGGCGGTCCGGAGCAGACGATCGCCCAGCAGGACGTCGCCGAGCAGACCGGCTGCCCGCCACCCATCGACCCGCGCCACGTCGGAGTGCCCTGGGTCTCATCGGTGAGGACCGGCTGCGACAACCGCGACCGCCGGTGGGTCGACATCGCCGACCGATGACGGCTCACCTGCCGGGCCGGGACGTCGCCTCCCGAATCGCCTCGAGGAGGGGGACGTGCTCGCGGGCGTCCCGGCCGGCACCGGCCTCCGGCGTGCTGGCGGCGAGCCAGAGGTCGCGGAACTGCCGGGTCTCGCCGCCCATCGCCTCCAGGTCTCAGGATGCGGTTCGGGGCGATCGCCTGTCCATGGCGAAAGGGACCTGCCGCGCATAGCCGGTGACCGCGTCCGCTGCCCCGGAGCGCACCCAGCGTTCATCGGTGGTCCCCCTCGAGGCCATCTGGGAGTAGGTTCCCAGCAGCACCATCCGGCGATGTTCCGCCTCGGCAGCACCCCGAGCGCCCGAAAGCAGGAGGTTCCGTGAAGGTCCGTACCGTGTTCGTCTCTGTCGTGGCCATGGCCACGACGGCCGCCCTGGCCGCATGCTCACCCCCGTCCAACGACAACTCCAGCAAGAGCGATGCTGCTTCCGCGACCTCGCTCGCGGACTTCGGCAGCATGGAGGACCTGGTCTCGGCTGCCCAGGACGAGGGGGAGCTCAACGTCATCGCGCTCCCGCCCGACTGGGCCAACTACGGCAACATCATCAAGGCCTTCGAGGACAAGTACGACATCAAGGTCAACTCCGACCAGCCCGACGCGGCCAGCCAGGACGAGATCAACGCCGCCAAGCAGCTCGACGGCACCGACCGGGCTCCCGACGTCTTCGACCTGGGCCAGTCCGTGGCCCTGGCGAACACCGGCCTGTTCGCGCCGTACCAGGTCAGCACCTGGGCCGAGATCCCGGACGACTTCAAGGACCCCGACGGCACCTGGGTCAACGACTACGGCGGCTTCATGTCGGTGGGCTACGACTCGAGCAAGGTCCCGGACGTGACGTCGATGGACGACCTGCTCGGCTCCGACTTCAAGGGCAAGGTCGCCCTCAACGGTGACCCGACCCAGGCGGGTGCCGCGTTCAGCGGTGTCGTGATGGCCTCGGTCGCCAACGGCGGGTCCGCCGACGACATCGCGCCCGGCGTCGACTACTTCAAGAAGCTCAAGGACGCCGGCAACTTCATCCCGGTCGACCCCACCTCCGCGACGATCGAGTCCGGGCAGACCCCGGTGGTCATCGACTGGGACTACCTGAACGCGGCCGAGTCGGCGAAGCTCGACAACTGGAAGGTCTACGTGCCGAAGGAGGCGCCGATCGCCGGCTACTACTTCCAGGCGATCAACGACGGCGCGCCGCACCCGGCTGCGGCCCGCCTGTGGGAGGAGTTCCTCTACAGCGACGAGGGCCAGAACCTCTGGCTCGCGGGCGGCGCCCGACCGGTGCGTGCCGACGCGATGGTCGAGGCCGGGACGATCGACAAGGCGAAGTACGACGCCCTGCCGGAGGTCTCGGGCAAGCCGATCATCCCGACCAACGCGCAGACCGAGAAGATGGCCGCCTACCTGGCGGACAACTGGGCCAAGGCAGTCGGCTGACCACGCTGGCACCGGTGTCGGCTGCCACGGCGACACCACCCGAGCCGAAGGGCCGGCGCCTCCGCGTCGGCCCCTCGGCCGGCCTGCTCCCGTTCCTCGTCTACGTCCTGGTCTTCCTGCTGATCCCGACGATCACCGTCGCGGTCGGCGCCTTCCAGGGCGACGGCGGCGGCTTCTCGACGGAGAAGGTCCAGGCGCTCTGGTCCGACACCGCGTTGCGCGCGCTGCGCCAGAGCCTGGTGCTGTCGTTCGCCTCGGCCGCCGTGGGGGCCGTCCTCGGCGCCCTGCTGGCCTACCTCGTCGTCGTCGCGCCGCCGAAGAGCATCATGCGCCGGGCGATCACCGCCGTGTGCGGCGTGCTGGCGCAGTTCGGCGGGGTCACGCTGGCGTTCGCGTGGATCGCGACGCTCGGCTTCGGAGGGCTGCTGACCAACCTGCTCGCCGACGCCTTCGGCGTCGACGCCACCGGCTCCGGCTGGCTCTACCAGCTCCCGGGCCTGATCCTCGTCTACACCTACTTCCAGATCCCGCTGATGGTGATCGTGTTCCTGCCGGCGCTGGAGGGCCTCCGGCCGCAGTGGCGGGAGGCGGCGGTCAACCTCGGCGCCTCGACGCGCCAGTACTGGCTGCAGGTCGCCTTCCCGCTGCTGCGCCCGGCGTTCCTGGGCTCGGCCCTGCTGCTGTTCGCCAACGCGTTCGCGGCGTACGCCACCGCGGCCGCGCTGGTCAGCCAGGGGGCGCCGATCACGCCGCTGCTGATCCGGGCGGCCCTGACCAGCGAGGTGGTGCTGGGCCAGGCCAACTTCGGCTACGCGCTCGCGCTGGAGATGGTGGTGGTCGTGGCGGTCGTGATGACCCTCTACGCCTGGCTGCTGCGGCGTACGTCGAGGTGGCTGCGGTGACCGGGTCGGCGCCCTGGCGCGGTGCTGCGGTGGTTGCTCCTGCTGCTGTTCGCGGCCTTCTTCCTGCTGCCGCTGGTCGCCCTGCTCGACTTCAGCACCAAGGTGCCGGGCACCGGCGAACGCACCGGGGACGCCTGGCAGGCACTGGCCCAGGACCCGACGATGACCGAGGGGATCACCACCTCGCTCCAGCTCGCGCTGCTGACCGTGGTCGGCATGGTGGTGCTGCTGGTGCCGACGATGATCTGGGTGCGGCTGCGGGTGCCCCTGGCCTCCCGCCTGGTGGAGTTCCTCTGCCTGCTGCCGTTGACCATCCCGCCGCTGGTGATCGTGGTCGGCATCAAGAACGTCTACGCATGGGTCAACTACCTGGTGGGTGACTCGCCGCTGACGCTGGCGTTCGTGTACGTCGTGCTGGTGCTGCCCTACTCCTATCGCGCGATCGACGCCGCGCTCGGCGGGCTCGACGTACGGACCCTGGCCGAGGCGGCCCGGTCCCTGGGAGCCGGGTGGGCCACCGTCATCACGCGGGTCATCGTCCCGAACATCTGGGCGGGGATCCTCGCGGCGTCGTTCGTCTCGGTGGCGCTGGTGCTGGGGGAGTACACCGTCTCCTCGCTGCTGCACTACGACACGCTGCCGGTGGTCATCGTGCTGCTCAGCAAGAGCAACGCGCCGGAGTCCATGGCCGCGGCCCTCGCGTCGATCCTGTTCGCCGCTCTCCTGCTGGTGGCGCTGTCGTTCCTCGACCGCCGCCGTCGCACGTCCGAAGGGAAGTAGATGACCAACGCAGCCAGCGGGCCGCTCCACGGCTCCACGGAGGGAGTCGCCGTCGAGATGAGCGGGGCTCCGCCGCTCCTACGGCGACGTGCACGCCCTGGACGGTCTCGACCTCCACCTCGAGCCGGGGGAGCTGGTCGTGCTGCTCGGCCCCTCGGGCTGCGGCAAGACCACGGCGCTGCGCATCCTCGCCGGGCTGGAGACCCAGGACGCGGGCACGATCCGGGTCGGGGGCCGGGACCTGTCGCACGTGTCGGCCAACAAGCGCGACATGGGGATGGTGTTCCAGGCCTACAGCCTGTTCCCGCACCTCACGGTGCTCGACAACGTCGCCTTCGGGCTCAAGCTCCGTGGACGGTCGCGCTCGGAGCGGCGGACCCGGGCCGGCGACATGCTCGAGCTGGTGGGCCTCGGGGCCCAGAAGGACCGGTACGCCACCCAGCTGTCCGGCGGCCAGCAGCAGCGGGTGGCGCTGGCGCGTGCGCTCGCGATCGAACCCTCCGTGCTGCTGCTCGACGAGCCGCTCTCGGCCCTCGACGCCAAGGTGCGGGTGCAGCTGCGCGAGGAGATCCGGCGGGTCCAGCGCGACGTGGGCACCACGACGCTCTTCGTCACCCACGACCAGGAGGAGGCGCTGGCGGTGGCCGACCGGGTCGGGGTGATGAACGCCGGGCGGCTGGACCAGATCGCGACCCCGACCGAGCTCTACTCCGCGCCGGCCACCTCCTTCGTCGGCGAGTTCGTGGGTCTCAGCAACCGGCTCCCGGCCCGGGTCGAGGGGGAGACCGCCGAGGTGCTCGGCACCCGGATGCCGGTGCTGGCCGGCTCCGCGACCGGTGCCGGCCTGGCCCTGGTGCGGCCCGAGGCGGTGTCGTTCGCACCCGATGCGGGGGGTGACGCGCAGGTCGTCGGCATCTCGTTCCTCGGCCCCGTCTCCCGCGCCACGGCGGCGCTGGCGGACGGCACCGAGGTGCTCGCCCAGCTCACCAGCAGCGCCGGTCACGAGCTGCGGGTCGGTGACCGGGTGCGGGTCCAGGTCGAGCCCAGGCCGGTGCTGGTCGTCGGTCCCTGACCGCCGCGGGAGACCCGGGGGTCGCGGGGCCGGACGAGGTCGCATGGTGGGCCAGAGCGCTCGTCCCGTACTGTGATCGCCGTCACTTCACTACGGATCGTCCGGCACGTACCTGCCGGTGAAGGAGCTCAACCATGGCCACAGTCACGTTCGAGAAGGCCCAGCGCTGGTATCCGGGGTCGGACTCCCCGGCCGTGCCGGGACTCGACCTGGAGATCCGCGACGGGGAGTTCATGGTCCTCGTCGGACCCTCCGGGTGCGGCAAGTCCACGTCGCTGCGCATGCTCGCCGGCCTCGAGGAGGTCAACGAGGGCAGGATCTACATCGGCGACCGTGAGGTCACCCACGTCGCGCCGAAGGACCGCGACATCGCGATGGTCTTCCAGAACTACGCGCTCTACCCGCACATGTCGGTCGCCGAGAACATGGCCTTCGCCCTGAAGATGGCCAAGGTGCCGACCGAGGAGCGCACGAAGCGCGTCGACGAGGCCGCCAGGATCCTCGGGCTGACCGACTACCTCGAGCGCAAGCCCAAGGCGCTCTCGGGCGGCCAGCGGCAGCGGGTGGCCATGGGACGCGCCATCGTGCGCCAGCCCCAGGTCTTCTGCATGGACGAGCCGCTGTCGAACCTCGACGCCAAGATGCGCGTGCAGACCCGCACCGACATCGCCAAGCTGCAGGCCGACCTGGGGATCACCACCGTCTACGTGACCCACGACCAGGTCGAGGCCATGACGATGGGCGACCGGGTCGCGGTGATGAAGCTCGGCGTGCTCCAGCAGGTCGACACCCCGCTGGCCCTGTACGACAAGCCGGTCAACCTGTTCGTGGCCGGCTTCATCGGTTCCCCGCAGATGAACCTGATCGAGGCCGACGCCGTCGACGGCCAGGCCAAGATCGGGGAGTACCTCGTCCCGGTCGACGACGCCGCCTCGAAGAGGATGCGGGGCAGGATCACGGTGGGTGTCCGCCCCGAGGCATGGCGGATCGTCTCGGCGGACGAGGGCGGACTGCCCGTCCGGGTCACCGTCGTCGAGGAGCTCGGCGCCGACGCGTTCGTCTACGGCACCAGCGGTGTCGAGGGCACGCCGAACAACATCATCGTCCGGATCCCCGGCCGGGACACGGTGCGCAAGGGGGACACGATCCACGTGACCACGGACCCGAAGAGCGTGCACGTGTTCGACACCGAGTCCGGGGAGCGCCTCTCCGACTGACCGGACACGCAACAGGGCGGCGACCACCAGGCGGTCGCCGCCCTGTCTGCGTCCGGGGCCCGGCTGGGCTCAGCCGGCCGCCGCCGCGGCCTCCATGCCCGGGATCCGGCCCGCGTGGTCGAGGTCCACGGTGAGGTTCTCCCCGCTGTCCGGGTCGAACAGGTGGATCTTGGAGGTGTCCATCCAGATCTCGGCCTCGTCGCCCTCCGAGATCCTGCTGCTGCCGTCGAGGGAGACCACCAGCTGGGTGTGCAGGGCCTCGCTGTCCAGGTCCCGCTCGAGCTGGGCGAGCTCCTGGCGCACCTCGTCGGGCGCCTCGAAGGGGATGTAGGCGTAGGCCTCGTTGCCCAGCCACTCCACCACGTCGACGGTGGCCCGGAAGGTGGCTCCCGAAGTGGTGTCCATCTTCACGCTGGCGTCCTCGAAGTGCTCGGGGCGGATACCGGCGATCAGCAGCCCCTTGCCGGCCGCCTTCTCGGCCTTCTCGGGGGGCAGCTCCACCTTGCCGAACGGCAGCTGCACCGAGGTGCCCTCCACCTGCGCGGGCATGAAGTTCATCGGTGGCGAGCCGATGAAGCCGGCCACGAACAGGTTGCCCGGGTTGGTGTAGAGCTCGCGCGGCGTGGCCAGCTGCTGCAGGATGCCCCGCTTCAGCACGGCGACCCGGTCACCCAGCGTCATCGCCTCGGTCTGGTCGTGGGTGACGTAGACCGTGGTGATGCCCAGCCGCTTCTGCAGCCGGGAGATCTCGGTGCGCATCTGGCCACGGAGCTTGGCGTCGAGGTTCGACAGCGGCTCGTCGAAGAGGAAGGCGTCGGCCTGACGGACGATCGCGCGGCCCATCGCCACGCGCTGCCGCTGGCCACCGGACAGGTTGCCCGGCTTGCGCTGCAGGTGCTCGTCGAGCTCGAGCAGTCGGCTCGCCTCATGAACCTTCTCGTCGATCTCCTTCTCGGGGATGTTGCGGGCCAGGCGCAACGGGAACGCGATGTTCTCGTAGACCGACAGGTGCGGGTAGAGCGCGTAGTTCTGGAACACCATGGCGAGGTTGCGATCGCGCGGAGCCAGGTCGTTGACCCGCTTGTCGTCGATCATCATGTCGCCGGAGGTGATGTCCTCCAGTCCCACGATCATGCGCAGCAGCGTGGACTTCCCGCACCCGGAGGGACCGACGAGGATCATGAACTCGCCGTCCGCGACGTCGATGCTGACGTCGTTCACTGCAGGGAACCCGTCGCCGTACTTCTTCACGATGTTCTTCATGTCGATGGCAGCCATGAGATCAACCCTTCACTGCGCCGGAGGTCAGGCCGGCGACGATCTTGCGCTGGAACAGCAGGACGATGACGATGATCGGGATCGTGACCAGGACCGACGCCGTGGCCAGCTGGCCGTACGGCGGGTTGAACGGGTCCGGCCCGACGAAGTACGACAGCTGCGCGGGCACCGTCCGCGACGCCGTCGTCGAGGTGAGCGAGATCGCGAGCACGAACTCGTTCCAGGCGAAGAAGAAGGTCAGGATCGCCGCCGTGAACACGCCGGGCGCGGCCAGCGGGACGATCACCTTCCGGAATGCCTGCCACGACGTGGCACCGTCGACCTGCGCCGCCTGCTCCATCTCCCACGGGATCTCCCGGAAGAACGCCGAGAGCGTCCAGATCGCCAGCGGGAGCGTGAACGACATGTACGGGATGATCAGTCCCGGCCAGGTGTTGAACAGGTGCAGCGTCCGCCACATGTCGAAGAGCGGCCCGACCAGCGCGACGACCGGGAACATCGCGATCGCGAGCGCGAGCGAGAGCACCAGCCGCTTGCCGCGGAAGTCCAGCCGCGCGATGGCGTACGCCGCCAGCGTCGCGAAGATCACCGACAGCACGGTGGAGATCGCCGCGATGCCGAACGAGTTGCGCAGCGCAGCGGTGAAGTCCGGGTTGTCGATGATGTCCTTGTAGTTCTGCCAGGTCGGGTCCTTGGGCAGGAACTGCGGGCTCCCGACGCCGGTCTCCTCCACCGACTTGAACGACAGCGAGATGATCCAGGCGACCGGGAGCAGGCACCACACCAGGATGAGCACGAAGCCCACCCACGTGCCGACGGCAGTCTTGTTGCGCATCACCCTTCACCCCTTGCCTGTGCGAGATCGACCCGGAACAGCCTGACGATGAGCCAGGCGAGCAGCAGCACCGTCAGGAACAGCAGGACCGAGAGCGCGGAGCCGAGGCCCAGCTGGAGCTGTTCGATGACCTGGCGATAGGTCAGGAACGAGGAGGACTCGGTGTCCTGCGCGCCCTTGCGTCATGATGAAGATGTTGTCGAAGATCCGGAACGCGTCGAGCGCCCGGAACAGCACGGCCACCATGATCGCTGCCCGCATGTTCGGCAGGATCACCTTCCACAACCGTTGCCACCAGGTGGCCCCGTCCACCTGGGCGGCCTCGATCATGTCCTCGGAGACCTGGGAGAGGCCGGCGAGGAGCAGCAGCGACATGAACGGCGTGGTCTTCCAGATCTCGGAGACCATGATCGCGAACATGGCCGGCCAGTGGGAGCCGAACCAGTTGGTGTCGGGACCGATCCACGGCAGCCAGGCGAACCAGCTGTTCACCCAGCCGTTGTTGATGCTGAAGGTGAACTGCCAGGCGAACGCCGAGACCACCGTGATGATCCCGTAGGGGATCAGGATGGAGGTCCGCATCGGCGCCGCGGGCGAAGATGATGCGGTGCATCACCATCGCGAAGGCGAAGCCGATCACGAGCTCCACACCCACGGTGACCACCATGATGATGATGGTGTTGAGCGTGTCCTTCCAGAACAGGCTGTCGGACAGGACCGTGCCGTAGTTGCTGAACCAGATGAACTCCTTGTCGTCCGGAGCGGTCAGCCGGTAGCGGAACATGGAGAGGTACAGCGCCTGGAGCATCGGGTAGGCGGTGACCAGCAGCATGATGATGACGGCAGGTGCGACGAGCTTCTGACCGAGCCGGTTCTCGGCGGCGGAACGGTCGCTCATCCCGCTTCGGCGCTTCGACCGAGGTGCTTCCTCTGTCGTGGTGCTGGCGGTTGCGGTGCTCACAGCAGTCTCCTTCCCTGCAGCACGTCCTCGATGAAGCTCGTCGAGTTCGCGGGGGTGTCGGAGTTGACGCTCGACGGCGGGTGCCAGGTGCTCTGCAGGGAGCTCGGAGATGTCACTCCAGTACGGCGTCACCGTTCGCGGCGCGGCCGCGTCCAGGCTGTGCTGGAAGAGGTCGAGCAGCGGCTGCGGATAGATCTTCGGCCAGCGCGTGTGTAGTCGTAGCCGGCCGAGCTCGCGGGCATGTTGCCGGTCAGCTCGGCGTTGACGCCCTGGTTCTCCGGCTTGGTGATGCACTGGGCGGCCTCCATCGCCTCGTCGACGTGGTTGGAGTACTTGCTCACCCCGATGCTGATCCCGCCGTACGGCGGTCGGGACTCCTCGCCCTCGACCGTCTCCGGGTACGTCGCGTAGCCGAGGTCCTTGTTCACCTCGGGCTCGGTCGGCGTCGTAGTTGTCCAGATGTAGGTCCAGTTGACCATGAACGCACCGTGTGGGGCTCGCCGAAGGTCGCGCCCGCCTGCCCTCGTTGGGGACCGACAGGTCGGCCGGTGCGGCGTTGGAGGGGCGAGCTCCTGGATGATCGCCCGCGGCCTTGTCGCCGGCTCGGAGCTGAGTCGATCTCGAGTCATTCGACCCCTTCTGGGTGTCGCTGGCGATCTCTCCGCCGGCGCCCGGAGATCAGGGCGTTGATCCAGACCACGTAGCCCTCGTACTTGTTGGCCTGGACCGCGACCTTGCCGCCGTTCTCGTCTGCGGCGTTGATGATCTGGTCCCAGGTGACCGGCTTGTCCATGTCGAGGCCGGCCTTCTCGACGAAGGACTTGCGGTACCAGAGCACCTGGGTGTTGGACCAGAACGGCGCCACCACCAGCTCGTCGTTCCAGGTCGCCGAGGCGGTCGCGCCGTCGAACGACTGGTCCTTCAGCGTGGCCTGGAAGTCGTCCGGCAGCGGAGCCAGGAATCCGGCGTTCGGCGAGCTCCGCGGTGTAGGGCGGGTCGATGCTCATCAGGTCGATGCCCGGGTCCTGGGCGGCAAGTCGCCGCGCGAGCTGGATCCGCTGCTGGCTCGCGTCCTGGGGGAGCACCTGCGTGGTGATGGTGTATTGGTCGGTGCTGCAGTTCTCGGCGACCTTGGCCTGGCCGCCGGCGTCCGGGTTGGTGTACCAGACCAGCTCGGTCTTGCCCGACCCGCTCGAACATGCTGTGAGCATCCCGGCTGCCACTGACAGCCCGGCGGCGGCCGCGCAGATCCTGCGCCGCCGGCGGCGGTTGCGGGGTACACGTTGCGGTGGATGCTTCATCTGAGCCCCTCCCTACTGTGGTGTACACTCACTCTTTCGCTGGGAGGGCGACCTGTCCACTGGTAACGGGGTGTAACTGACGATTCGCACGTGATTTCTGGGTCTGGACCCCATCCGAGTGACTGCGTGAGGGCAATTCTCGCGTGTTCCGGCCCCGTGTGCCGAGCCGGGCTCAGTGAGGGGCGCGGTCGGCGGTGCGCCGGATGGCCTGCGTGAGGCTCTCGTAGAGGTCGGCCGGGAGGTCGTGACCCATCCCGTCCACCAGCAGCAGCTCGGCCCCGGGGATCGCGGCCGCGGTGGCGCGGCCACCCGAGACGTGCACCATCCGGTCCGCGAGCCCGTGCACGACCAGCGTGGGCACCTGGACGCGGCGGAGCAGCGCGCTCCGGTTGGGCTGGGTGAGGATGGCGAGCATCTGGCGCAGCACGCCGCTGGCGCTCACCCCGCGGTCGAAGGTCTCCTCGGCACGCTTCTCGACCTCCTCGCGCGACTGCGGGTACGCCGGCGAGCCGATCAGCCGCCACATCTCGGTGCTGGAGCGGACGTAGGCCTCGCGCCCGGGCCGGCGCGCCGAGACCAGCATGGGCAGCAGCGACGGGTGCTGCCACCCGACCGTCCGCTTCCCGGTGGTCGACATGATGGTGGTCAGGCTCCGCACCCGGCGTGGCCGTTCGATGGCCATCGTCTGCACGATCATCCCGCCCATCGAGACGCCCGCGACGTGCGCCGACTCGAGGCCGAGGTGGTCCAGCAGCCCGAAGGCGTCCCCGGCCATGTCGGAGAGGCTGTACGGCGCCCGCACCCGGCGACCGGCGAAGGCCCGGACCAGCATCGACCGCTTCACCCGCCCGGCGGCGCGGCTGGAGCGGCCGGTGTCGCGGTTGTCGTAGCGGATGACGAAGAAGCCCCGCGCCGCGAGCATCCGGCACAGCTCGGGGTCCCACCAGTTCATCGGGCCACCGAGGCCCATCACGAGCAGGAGCGGGTCCCCGTCGGGGTCACCGAAGGTCTGGTAGCACAGCTCGATCCCGGGGGAGACCGGGGCGAAGAGCTCCTCGGAGACGGCGACTTCGGGCATCCGGGACGACACGTTTACCAGTCAACTACACCGGGCAGTCTCCGGGAACGGCAGGCCGCCCGTCATCGCCCAAAATTGGGCAGAGGTCCCTGACATTCGGGACCTTTGGCCGTACCGTCGAGACGTGACCGGCTCCACACTAGGCTCCTTCCTCCGCCCCCAGGGGTTCGAGCGTCCTCGGGCAGCCGCGGTCCTGCGTGAGGGGCGCGTCCTCTCCGAGGCGGGTCGCTTCGCCGCCCGGACCGTGATGGACCGTCGGGTTCGGATGTCCACGCCGTACACCGCGCGCGCGGCCACCCGGTCCAACGAGCCGGTGATCCTGGTGCCCGGCTTCCTCGCCGGCGACGGCACCCTCGGCCTGATGGCCCGGGTCCTGCGCGACGAGGGGTTCCGGACCTACCGCTCGGAGATCCGCGTCAACGTCGGCTGCACCCTCAACGCCGCCGCCCAGCTCGAGGGCCGGCTCGAGTCGATCGTCCTGCGCCGCGGCAGCCGGGTGCAGATCGTCGGGCACAGCCTCGGCGGGATGCTCGCGCGGGGGCTCGCCGTACGCCGCCCCGACCTGGTCTCCGGGATCGTCACGATGGGCAGCCCGATGCTGGCGCCGGGTGCGCACCACGTCTCCCTGACCGCGAGCGTGGGGCTGCTGGTGCGGCTCAGCCGGGCGGGCGTCCCCGGGCTGATGGCCGAGCAGTGCGTGGCCGGGGAGTGCGCCCGCCAGAGCTTCGAGGAGAGCCGCCAGCCGATCCCGGACGGCGTCTCGTTCACCGCCATCTACTCCAAGCGCGACGGGATCGTCGACTGGCGGGCCTGCGTCGACCCGCTGGCGGTGCCGGTGGAGGTCACCACCACCCATGTCGGCATGGCGCTCGACCCCCGGGTCATCGACCAGGTGGTGACGGCGCTGCGCCGCCACCGGTCCGAGTCAGCCCTCGAAGTCGATCGCGGAGAAAGCGCGTAGCTTCTGCAGCTTGTGCTCGGAGGTGATCGACCGGATCGTGCCGCTGCGCGAGCGCATCACCAGGGAGTGCGTGGTCGCGCCACCGGCGCGGTAGCGGACGCCGCGCAGCAGCTCGCCGTCGGTGATGCCGGTGGCGACGAAGAAGCAGTCGTCGCCGGTGACCAGGTCATCGGTGTCCAGCACGTGGTCCCGGTCCAGGTTGTGCCCGGCGTCGATCGCCTTCTGCCGCTCGGCGTCGTCCTGCGGCCACAGCCGGCCCTGGATGACGCCGCCCAGGCTCTTCATCGCGCACGCGGTGATGATCCCCTCGGGGGTGCCCCCGACGCCGAGCAGCAGGTCGATGCCGGTCTCGGGGCGAGCCGCCATGATGGCACCGGCCACGTCGCCGTCGGTGATGAACTTGATCATCGCGCCGGTCGCCCGGATCTCGTCGACGAGCGCCGCGTGCCGCGGCCGGTCGAGCAGGACGACCGTCACGTCCTCGGGACGCGAGCCCTTGGCCTTGGCCACCTGGTGGATGTTCTCGGCGACCGGGTAGCGGATGTCGACCACGTCGGCGGCCTCGGGGCCGGTGACCAGCTTCTCCATGTAGAACACCGCGGAGGGGTCGTACATCGAACCGCGCGGCGCCACCGCGAGCACGGACACGGCGTTCGTCATGCCCTTGGCGGTCAGCGTGGTGCCGTCGATGGGGTCGACCGCGACGTCGCACTCGGGTCCGGTGCCGTCGCCGACCTCCTCGCCGTTGAAGAGCATCGGCGCGTTGTCCTTCTCGCCCTCACCGATGACGACGGTTCCGCGCATCCCGATGGTCGAGATCATCACGCGCATCGCGTTGACCGCGACGCCGTCCGCGCCGTTCTTGTCGCCCCGCCCGACCCAGCGTCCGGCGGCCATCGCCGCGGCCTCGGTGACTCGCACCAGCTCCAGGGCGAGGTTGCGGTCAGGTGACTCTGGGGCGACGCTCAGCGGGGTCATGGCGCCGATGGTAACGGTCAGACCGGGGAGCGTGCGTAGGTCCGAACGGCCGTTTCCTTGACCGACAGCCAGACTTCACGTCCCGGGACCAGCCCGAGCTCCCGGGTGGCCGCCGGTGTCACGTCGGCGATCAGCTCGCGGTCGGCCGCCACCAGGAGTCGTACGGCGTCCCCGTGCGGCGCCGCGCTCAGCACGGTGCCGTGCCACCGGTGCCGGGCCGACCCCTCGGGCTGGCGCAGCGACACGGTGACGGCGCTCGGGCTGAACGAGCGGAACACGTCCTCCTCGCGGATCACGTTCAGCCCGACGAGCCGGGCCACGTGGTCGGTGAGGGGACGTGCGGCCACGTCGTGCGGGGTTCCCGTCTGCGCGACCCGGCCCTCGTCGAGGACGAGCACCTGGTCGGCCAGGGTGAGGGCGTCCAGGGCGTCGTGGGTCACCAGCAGCGCGCTCCCGTCGTACGACGCGAGGTGCTGGGCGAGCTCGACCCGCAGGGTGGTCGCGACGCCGACGTCGAGGCCGGCGAAGGGCTCGTCGAGGAGCAGCAGCGCCGGCTCGGGGGCCAGGGCTCGGGCGATGGCGACCCGCTGGGCCTGGCCGCCGGAGAGCTCGCGGGGCCGGCGCGCGGCCAGGTCCTCGACGCCGAACCGGCCCAACCAGCCGCGGGCGGTCGCCTCGGCGTCGGCGCGGCCGACACCACGGCTGCGCAGCCCGAAGGCGACGTTGTCGAGCGCGCTGAGGTGCGGGAACAGCGCCTGGTCCTGGAACACGAAGCCGACGTTGCGCTCCCGCACCAGCCGCTGCGGCCGGGTCCAGGACTGTCCGGCCACCTCGACGCGGCCCTCCATCGGGACCAGCCCGGCCAGGGCGTGGAGCAGCGTGGTCTTGCCGGCGCCGTTGGGGCCGATGACCGCGACGACCTCCCCGGCGGCCGACTCGACGTGGGCGTCGAGGCGGTCGGGGACCCGCACGTCCGCGAGCAGTCCGGGCCGGCTCACGGCGCGGTCAGCCATCGGTTGCGCAGCCCCGCCAGGATGGCCACGGAGGCCACCAGCAGGATCATGCTCAGGGTCCTCGCGACCTCGGGATCCGACTGGAGGACCTGGTAGATCAGCGACGGCATCGTCTGCGTGGTGCCGGGGTAGTTGCCGGCGAAGGTGATCGTGGCGCCGAACTCGCCGAGGGACCTGGCCCAGGCGAGCGCCGCCCCGGCCAGCACGCCGGGCATCGCGAGCGGGAGGGTCACCCGGCGGAACGTCGTCCACCGGTCGGCGCCCAGGGTCGCGGCCACGACGTCGTACCGCTCGCCGGAGCTGCGCAGCGCGCCCTCGACGCTGAGCACGTAGAAGGGCATCGAGACGAAGGTGTGCGCGATGACCACGGCGGTCGTGGTGTACGGAATGGTCAGGCCGGTGGTCTCGCGCAGCAGCGAGCCGACCAGCCCGTTGCGGCCGAGGGCGGTCACCAGCGCCACGCCGGCGACGACCGGCGGCAGCACCAGCGGCACCGCGACGGCGGCCCGCACGAGGCTGCGCCCGGGGAAGTCCACCCGTGCCAGCAGCCACGCCAGCGGGGTGCCGAGCACGAGGCAGGCGAGGACGGTGACCGCCGAGGCCAGCGCGGTGAGCCACAGGGCGTCGCGCACCGCCTCGGTGCGGAGCTGGTCCCAGAAGCTGCCCCACGGTGTGTCCAGGACGAGCGAGACCAGCGGCACCACGAGCAGTGCCGCGGCCAGCGCGCCCGGCACCACGAGGACGAGGGGAGCGCGGCCGAGGGTTCGTGGCGCCGCCTCGGTGGCGGTCACGGCGTGCCGAAGCCGGCGTCCCGGAGGACCTGCCGGCCCTGGTCGGAGAGCACCAGGTCGACGAACTCCTGCGCCAGGTCGGCGTCCTTGGACTGGGTCAGCGGCGCGATGGGGTACGTCGTCACCTCGTCCGCGGCGTGCGGGATCTCGAAGGTCTCGACCTGGTTGCCCGCCGCCACCGCGTCGGTGGCGTAGACGAAGCCGGCGTCCGCCTCACCGCTGGTCACCTTGGCCAGCACCGACTTCACGTCCACCTCGAGGCTCGCCGGCGCGGGAGGTGAGGTGGTTGTCGGCGGACAGCGCGGCCGCCACCTTCCCGCAGGGCGCGGTCTCGACGCAGGCCACGTAGGTGACGTCGCCGTTCTCGAGGTCCTCGAAGCCGGTGATGCCGGCCGGGTTGGCCTGCGGGGTGACCAGCACCATCGTGTTCGTCGCGAAGGTCTGCGGGGCGGTGGCCAGCGCGTCCTTCGCGCTGTCCATGGTGGCGGTGTCGGCGGTGGCCAGCACGTCGGCCGGGGCGCCGTCCACCGCCTGCTGGGCCAGCGTCGCCGAGGAGTCGAAGGCGAGCTTCACGTCCACGCCCGGGTGGTCCGCCTCGAACCGGTCGGCGAGCTCGGTGAACGTCCCGGTCAGCGAGGCGGCGGCCAGGACGGTGATGCTGTCCGACCCACCGGCGTCGTGGCCGCCGCACGCGGCGAGCGGCAGGACGAGGGCCAGCGCGGTGACCGCCACCCGGTGGTCGACCAGCCGGCGCAGCAGGCGCGCCGAGAACCTCACGGGCGCTCCACGACGACGTTGGTGGACTTGACCGAGGCGATGGCCCGCACCCCCGGCTCGAGGCCGAGCTCCTCGGCGGCCTCGGTGCTCATCAGCGAGACCAGCCGGTAGGGGCCGCAGATCATCTCCACCTGGGCCATCACGGTGTCCTTGACGACCCGGGTGACGATCCCGGTCATCCGGTTGCGGGCGCTGACGGCCGAGGCGCGGGTGCGCTCGCGGTCGGGATGGTCGGCGAGCGACTCGGCGAGCGCGGCGAGCTGCGCACCCGGGATCACCGTGCGGCCCTCGGCGGTCTCGGAGGCCACCCGACCGGCCTCGACCCAGCGACGGACGGTGTCGTCGCTGACGCCCAGGAGGTCAGCGGCTTCCGCAACTCGGTACGTCGTCACGCCGCCATCATGCCGCAGATGCGGTCAGATCGGAACGGATCGGCCGCACCTGCCCGCCTTCAGGTGACCAGGGCGAGGGTGCTCACCGCGGCCACCAGTGCCAGCGGGGTCGCCAGGAGCGCCACTAGGGCGAGGACCGGGACCGTGTCGACTGCGGGCACGCCCAGGAGGTGCACGCCGACGAGCCCGGCGCCGACGAGGGGTGGCACCCGGGAAATCTACGGGACCTGTGAGGATGGACCCGTGAGTGAGGCGTCCCCACCCGGCCAGCAGGCTCCGGCCGGACCCGCACGCGGACCGTCGGGCCGCTACCAGCGGTCCACCAACGGCCTGGTCGGCGCGCTGCTGATCACGCTGCTCGCGATCGGCGCCTTCGTCGCGTTCCGCGCGATCAACCGTGACAACCCCGACCTGGAGCCGACCTCCGTCGACTACCTCTCCGCCGTGCAGGGTGCCCAGGCGGGTGGGTTCGACGTCGTCTACCCGCCCTCGCTCCCGGCGGGCTGGACCGCGAGCTCGGTCCACCTGACGCCGGGGGACCGGCCGGCCTGGGGGATCGGGATGCTGACCGACGAGGGTCACTTCGCGGGGGTCCGCCAGGAGGACGCCTCCCTGGACGACCTGCTGCACACCTACGTCGACGACAACCCGACCGAGGGCGACAAGGTGCGGATCGACAGCGAGGTCGGCGCGACGTGGCGGTCCTTCTCCGACTCCGGCGGCGACCACGCCTACGCCACCGAGATGGGCAACGACGTGATCCTGGTCTACGGGTCGGCCAGCACCGAGGACCTGCGCACGCTCGCGGGCGACCTCACGACCGCCCGGCGCTGACGACCGTTCAGTCGTCGTCGGTCTCGAGCGCGGCGTCCAGCTTCTTGCGGGCGCCGTCGAGCCACTCCTGGCAGGTCCGGGCGAGCTTCTCGCCGCGCTCCCACAGCGCCAGCGACTCCTCGAGGGTGGTGCCGCCCTGCTCGAGGCGGCGCACCACCTCGACCAGCTCCTCGCGGGCGGCCTCGTAGGAGGGGGTCTCGTCAGCCATCGGTCTCCTCAGTGGTCTCGGCCTCAGTGGTCTGGGTCGGCGGGTCGGGCTCGACCGCGGTCGTGGTGGCGTGGATGCGGCCGTCGGCCACCCGGACGCTGACCCCGGCGCCGGCGGCGACGGCCGCGACCGAGGTCACGACGTGCCCGTCGGCGTCCTGGAGCACCGAGTAGCCGCGCTGCAGGGTCGCCAGCGGCGAGAGTGCCCGGGCCCGCGCGCGGTGGTGTCCGATGTCGTCGGCCGCCCGGTCCAGGGCGTGGCCGAGGGTGCGACGGGCCCGGTCCCGCAGCGCGGCCACCTCGTCGGAGCGGGCGTCGAGCAGGCTCCGGGGATCGGCGAGGGCGGGACGTGAGCGCAGGGCGTCGAGCCCGGCCTGCTCCCGGGCCAGCCAGCCGCCGAGGGCCGAGCGCATCCGGTCGCGGGCCACGGCGACCAGGCGCAGCTCCTCGACGACGTCGGGCACGACCAGCTTGGCCGCGTCGGTGGGCGTCGAGGCGCGCACGTCGGCGACCAGGTCCAGCAGCGGCGAGTCCGGCTCGTGGCCGATCGCCGAGACGACCGGGGTGCGGGCACGGTGCACGGCCCGCACCAGTGCCTCGTCGGAGAACGGCAGCAGGTCCTCCACCGAGCCGCCACCGCGGGCGATGATGATGACCTCGATGTCGGGAGCCCGGTCCAGGCGGTCCAGCGCCTCCATCACCTCGGCGGCCGCGCGCTGGCCCTGCATGGCGGCGTACGCCACCTCGAAGGCGACCGCCGGCCAGCGGCGGCGGGCGTTCTCCAGCACGTCGCGCTCGGCGGCGGAGCCCGGCGCGGTGACCAGGCCGACCTTGCCGGGCAGGAAGGGCAGCCGGCGCTTGAGCTCGGCGGCGAACAGCCCCTCGGCGGCCAGCAGCTGCCGGCGCCGCTCGAGCCGGGCGAGCAGCTCGCCGAGACCGACCATCCGGATCTCGCGGGCGTAGAGCGACAGGGTGCCGCGGTTGGCGTAGTAGGAGGGCTTGGCGTGGATGACGACGCTGGCGCCCTCGACCAGCGGCGGGTTCAGGCCGTCGAAGAGGGTGCGCGAGCAGGTCACCGGGACCGAGATGTCGGCGACCGCGTCGCGCAGCGTCATGAAGACCGTGTTGACCCCGGGCCGGCGGCTGACCTGGGCGATCTGCCCCTCCACCCACACCGCTCCGAGGCGGTCGACCCAGCCGGCGATCGCGTTGGCGATCTGCCGGACCGGTGCCGGCGACTGGGGGGAGGTGTCCAGGGCCATGGGCGTGACCCTAGAGGGTGTCGCCGACGGGTCTCGAAATGCTGGACCGACGAGTCGTCCGTAGACTCGGCGCCATGAGCACCGACCTGGGCAACCCGCAGATCCTGTCCCCGGACGAGGCGGAGCGTGCCGTCCTGCTGGCGGCGCCTCGCGGCTACTGCGCCGGCGTCGACCGGGCCGTGGTCACCGTCGAGAAGGCGCTCGACCTGTACGGCGCTCCCGTCTACGTCCGCAAGCAGATCGTGCACAACAAGCACGTGGTCGCCGACCTGGAGTCCCGCGGCGCGATCTTCGTGGAGGAGCTCGCCGAGGTCCCCGCCGGCGAGACCGTGGTGTTCTCCGCCCACGGCGTCTCCCCGGAGGTGCACCGCCAGGCCGAGGAGCGGTCGTTGAAGACCATCGACGCGACCTGCCCGCTGGTGACGAAGGTCCACCACGAGGCCAAGCGGTTCGCGAACGAGGACTACGACATCCTGCTCATCGGCCACGCCGGCCACGAGGAGGTCGAGGGCACCGCGGGCGAGGCGCCCGAGCACATCCAGCTGGTGCAGGGTCCCGAGGACGTGCCCAACATCGTGGTGCGCGACCCGGCCCGGGTGTCCTGGCTGTCCCAGACCACGCTGTCGGTCGACGAGACGCTCGAGACGGTCGCGGCGATCCGGGAGCGGTTCCCGCAGCTGCTCGACCCGCCCAGCGACGACATCTGCTACGCCACCCAGAACCGCCAGCTCGCCGTCAAGGAGATCGCGAAGGGATCCGACCTGGTGATCGTGGTCGGCTCCGGCAACTCGTCCAACTCGGTGCGCCTGGTCGAGGTGGCGCTCGAGGCGGGCGCGAGCACGGCGTACCGCGTGGACGACGCCTCGGAGATCGACGAGGCCTGGCTCGAGGGCGTCCGCACCGTGAGCGTCACCTCCGGCGCGAGCGTGCCCGAGGAGCTGGTGGAGGGGGTGCTCGCGTTCCTCGCCGAGCGCGGCTACCCGGACGCGCAGGCCGTGCACAGCGCCGAGGAGTCGCTCATCTTCTCGCTGCCGAAGGAGCTGCGGCGGGACCTGAAGGCCGCGGGGCGCTCGTAGGCCACACGACGTGGCGGTAGGCCGCGTAGTTCGCGGTCACCGAGACCGCGATCGCGGCCAGCTTGGCGAGCGCGTCGAGTCCTGGACGACAGCGCCGCCTCGATCAGGACCGGCTGCACGACCCACATGGTCACGCCGGTGGTGCCGAGGAACAGCGCCGCGCTGCGGAGGGTCAGCCGCCCGGCGAAGGTGAAGCGCCCGTTGGCGACGAAGCTGAACGCCATCCCGGCGCTGTGGACAGCAGGTTCGCCGCGACCACGCCGACCGGGTGGTGCAGCAGCAGGAAGAGGGTCAGGTCCAGCGTCGTGTTCACGACGCCGACCGCGGCGAAGCGGCCCGTCGTACGCCGGGTCAGCACGCGCTGCCGGGGGACTCGCCGCGGGCGCTGAGTGCGAGCGAGTAGAGCGGCCGGTCCTGGGCCTCGACGTACACCCGCCCGAGGTAGCCGCCGATCACGCCCATCATGGTCAGCTGCAGCCCGCTGAGCAGGAACATGCCGACGCCCAGGAATGCCCAGCCGGGCACCGCCTGCTCCGGCACGAACAGCCGGACCCAGACCACGTAGCCGGCCCCGAGCACGCTCAGCGCCGAGATGGCCAGGCCGAGGCGGGAGATCAGCCGCAGCGGGATCGTCGAGAAGCCGAGGATGCCGGAGGTCGCGAACGCCAGCATCCGGCGCAGCGGGTAGCCGGTGGAGCCGGCGTGCCGGGCGTCGCGGTCGAAGAGGACGGCCTCCTGCCGGAAGCCGACGTGCGCCACGATGCCGCGCAGGAAGCGGTCGTGCTCGCGGTAGCGCACCACCTCGGCGACGACCCGGGCGTCCATGAGCCGGAAGTCCCCGACGTTGCGGGGGATGTCGATCGAGGCGAGCCGGGCGAGCAGCCAGTAGAAGAGGTACGCCGTGGCGCGCTTGAACAGTCCGTCCTGCCGGGTCCGGCGCTGGGCGTAGACCACGTCGGCGCCCTTCTCCCAGACCCGGACCAGCTCGAGGCTGACCCGGGGCGGGTCCTGGAGGTCGGTGTCCATCACGATCACCGCGTCGGCCTCGGTGGCCGCGTCGAGCCCCGCCGTCACCGCCACCTGGTGCCCGAAGTTCCGGGACAGCGCCAGCACGCTCACCCGCGGGTCGGCGTGCCGGAGCTCCAGCAGCCGGTCGAGGGAGTCGTCGCGGGAGCCGTCGTCGACGTACACGAACTCGAAGCGCAGGTCCGGTCGCTCCTCGGTGGCGGTCACCAGCGCGCGGTGGAAGGCGGCGATGTTGGCGGCCTCGTTGAAGACGGGGAGCACGTAGGCGACGGTGCGGTCGGGACTCATGGGTCCCTTGGTATGCAGCGACGCTTCGGTGAACCTGTGAAACTCCTCAGAGCAGCGGATGAGCCGACTGCCACGCCGAACGCTCCCGGAACCGGTCGGCGGGCCGTAGCGTCTGACCACTGACGGAACCGGAGGGGGACATCATGCGTGGGGCCTGCGTCGCACTGTTGCTTCCCTTCTTGGTCGGGTGCGCGAGCAGCTCCAGTGGCGGTGACTGCACCAGCCACTACGAAGCCGTCGCCGACGCGCCGACCAGGGCGGCCCTGAAGGACGAGCTGCTCGAGCGCGTGGACCCGCGGGTGAGATCCCTGAAGTTCATCGACAAGCACCCGGACGAGGACAAGGTCTACGTCAACCTGCTCAACCGCCGGCACCGGACGGTCATGTCGCTCGACATGTGGCAGCGCGACGACGGGACCTGGACCGCCCAGCAGTGGTCCCAGTGCATCGACTGACCGGCAGGCCCTCGATCGCAAGAAGTCGAACGACCAGGGTGTGCCACAGGACGGGCCGGTGAAGGAGAAGGCCCACGGCTCGGAGGTCGTGGGCGGCGCTCCGAAGGTGCACCGGCGCAAGGCCGGGGGCGGCGGTTCCTGAGGGTCAGCCGGTCCGCGACGGCGGAGGCACGGCCGACCGTTGACGGGCCTGTGCGCCACTGACGGGCAGTTCGACCCGGTCCTCTCGTCGGCACGAGGGGACGGGCGCGTGATCGAGGCGAACTGCCCCCCGTTCGTGAACGGGCAGCTCGTCGGTTCGTCGAGCCCGCCGCAGGGCGTGCCGGCAGGCTCCAGCGCCCGGTGGGTCCGGGTGGTGGAGCCTGCTGTTGCGATTGGCCCAGCGCGGTTTGGCTAGTTGGTGTTGAGCTGGGTGGTGCCGGTGGGGGTGACGAGGTAGGTGCGGCCGTGGGGGCCGTGCCATTCGTAGGTGTGGTCGGGTCGTCGTCGGTAGCGCCAGCGGCCAGAGGTTTTGCAGCGGTGGTGGCGCCTGCAGAGGGCGGCGAGCTTGTCGGGGTGGGTCTGGCCGGGTGGTCCGCCCTCGTCGACGGGCACGTAGGGGTCGATGTGGTCCTGGTCGCAGGCGCGGGCGTCGCGGGTGCACCAGGGGAAGACGCAGTGTCGGTCGCGGAGGATGACGATTTCGCGCATCGCCTCGGTGGGGTCGTGCCCGTCGATCGGTGCGCAGTGGTCGGGGTCGAGGACCGGGCGGATGGTCACCTGCGACCCGCCGACCCAGTCGCGGATCTTCGCGAGGGTGGCCGGCCCGAGCCTCTCCACCTGGCCGACGGCCGGCCGGTCGGTGTCCGGCGGTCGAGGTGGAGCAGGTCGGTGAGGGTCAGGTGCAGGTAGAGGCTGGTCCGCGGCTTCCGCCGCGGGCCGCCCGCGGCCGTGGCGGCGGCTGCCGGCCGTCGTCACTCGTTGTCCGTCGATCAGGCCGGTGAGGTCGAGCTGGGCTTGTTGGGCGGCGATCACGCCGAGCGCTTTGGCCTTGCGGATCTCGAGGTCGTCGGTGTCGCCGAGCGCCTTCAACGTGGCGGCCTGGTCGCAGACGAGGTCGTGGAAGGCGGTCAGGTCGAGGGTGTCGCCGGCGATGTCGAGGTAGGAGGTGCCGTCGAAGTCGCCGGGGCTGGGGTGCTGGAGGGTGACGTGCCAGGACTGCTTGCCGTGCTTCTCGCGTTGGTCGAGGAGCTCGGGGTGGTACTTGGCGATGGCGTGGGCGACGGCGGTCTGGATCGCGGCGAACCCGCAGGAGGCGAGCCTGGGGGCGAGCTGGGCGTCGACGTAGGCCGCGGCGGTCTTGGAGAGGGGGTGGGTGGCCTGGGCGACCTGGCGGGCCTTCCACGGCTCCACCGCGAGCTGCTCGACGAGCCGCCAGATCCGCGGGAGCCGGTGCTGGAGGTCGAGGGCGTCGGCGATCAGCTTCATCCCGGCCAGGGTGGAGACGCCGAGCGCGGCGGCGACCGGTTCGGGCGTGAACGCGGAGACCGCCGGGGTGCCCTCGCCACCCAGCGACTCGTCGACGTTCAGGACGCCGGGCAGTGCGTCGCCGGACCAGGTGGCCACCCCGGTGTCGGTGGTGGCGGGGTGCAGCACGCACCACTGCGCGGCCAGCCGCAGCTTGTCCCGCTCGTCGGCGCGCGAGGCGTACTTCTTCTCCTCGAGCAGGGCGAGGACCCGGTCGGGGTCGAGGTCCTCGACCACCACCGGCTGTCCCATCGCGTCCACTTCGAGCATGGGACAAGTCAACCAGTGACCACCGACACTCAGGCCCCGAAAACCGGGTGGTTGAGCGGGTCTGGGGAAAGCCGAAGGTAAAGCTTTCGGGGGCGTTCGTCGGGAGCCGCGATCGCCGGCCGCCAGCCGTCGGCCGCGAGCCGGGAGGCAACCGCACCCACGGCGTACCCGTCCCCGTAGCCGCCAAGGACCGCAACCACCGCGATGCTGCGGGCCGCCGGCTGCGGCGTGGTCTCGACAAGCTCGACCACCGATCGGTGGGGCCGCCTCGCACCTCGACCACCGGGGCGCGACCGCGAGCCGGGAGCCGAGCCGGAACCCACGGCGTACCCGTCCCCGTAGCTGCGAAAGACCGCGACCACCCGCGATGCCGCGGGCCGCCGGCGGGGTCTCGAGGCTCGGCGCTGGCGCGCCTCGCACCTCGACCACCGGTGCGGCCGTGAGTCGGGAGCCGACCGGAACCCACGGCGTACCCGTCCCCGCAGCTGCGAAAGACCGCGTCCACCCGCGATGCCGCGGGCCGCCGGCGGGGGTCTCGAGGCTGTGAAGGTTGGTGGCGGCTGGCCTGGGGCTGGCTGGCAGGGTGAGCCGGCTGGTTCTCCTCCGTGTTCGTGACCCTCTCGAGGCTTGACCCGACGACCGCCCGGTTGTCGGTGTCCTTGCCGAGACTTGTCCGTTCACGGTGGTGAACCGGCCGGCCCCCCCGGCCCACCACGTTGGCCTGATCAGAAGCCTGTCCGTCCCTGTTCGCGCAGGTACGTGACCCATCACAGTGGTGCCGCGTAGTGACTTCTCCCCGGGGCGGTCCGGCCGGTTCAGCCGGTACGAACGACAGTCCCCTAGCAGGAGGAACGCATCGCTCATGACCATCGTCGCAGACGCCTATACCTACGTCGTGGGCGTCGATACCCACGCCGCGACCCACCACTACGCCATTGTCGAGGCCCGCACCGGCGGCCTCGTCGATGATGCGGAGTTCCCCACTCAAGCTAGGGGTCTGCTCCGCGCGGCGGACTGGGTCATCCGACGCACCGGCGAGGCGACCGGCGGAGATCTGGATCGGGTGCTGGTCAGCATCGAAGGCACCCGCAGCTACGGCGCCCAACTCGCGATGCTGCTGTCCCAGACCGGCTACCGGGTGGTCGACGCGCCCTCGCCGAAACGGGAGCGCGGTAGCGGAAAGAACGACCAGATCGACGCCGTCGTGGCCGCCCGCGGCAGTCTGCACAAGCGCCTCGACCAGCTCGCCGACGCCCGCGCTGGTCAGACCTCGGCGACCTCGCAGGTCCTGCTGACCGCCCGGAACTCGATAACCGGAGAACGCACCCGAGTGGTCAACGCCCTCAACGCGCTGCTGCGGGTCCACGACCTGGGCGTTGACGCCCGCCGCAAGGTCACCCGGACCACCGTCCGGGCCATCGCCGCCTGGCGGACCCGGAAGAACGACACCCTGGTGCAGGCCACCGCGCGTGCCGAGGCCATCCGGCTCGCGACCCGGGTCCTGGCCCTCGACGTCGAGGCCCACGACAACGAACGCGCCCTGCTCGAGGTCGTCAAAGTCGCCGCGCCGACCCTCCTCGACCTTTTCGGCGTCGGCCCCGTCAACGCTGCGATCGTGCTCACCGCCTGGTCCCACCCCGGTCGGGTCCGCGACGAGGCAGGCTTCGCCAAGCTCGCCGGCGTCTGCCCGCTCGAGGTTTCTTCAGGTCGCCGACACGAGCACCGGCTCAACCGCTCCGGCGACCGACAACTCAACCGCGCCCTGCACTCCATCGCCAAGACCCGCATGCAATTCGACCCCACCACCCGCGACTACGTCGCGCGTCGCACCGCCGAATCACTCAGCAAGCCCCGCATCCGACGCTGCCTCAAGCGTTACATCGCCCGCGAGCTCTATCGGCACCTCGCAACAGGCGTTGACAAGCTATAGAAGCGTCTCGGCGCTGGCGCGCCTCGCACCTCGACCACCGGGGCGGCCGCGAGCCGGGAGCCGACCGGAACCCACGGCGGACCCGTCCCCGTAGCCGCCAAGAACCGCGACCACCGCGATGCTGCGGGCTGCCGGCTGCGGAGTGGTCTCGACAAGCTCGACCACCGACCACCGACCACCGACCACCGACCACCGATCAGCGGGGCGCCTGACGCACCTCGACCTCGGGGCACGTGAAGTCGACAGGACCTAGACTCACGACCGTGGCCCGATTCGTCGACATCCATCCGGACAACCCGCAGCCGCGGCTGCTCGAGCAGGTGGCCGACGCGCTGCGGGACGGGGCGCTGATCGCCTATCCGACCGACTCGGGCTACGCCCTGGGCTGCCAGCTGGGCAACCGGGACGGCCGTGACCGGATCCTGCGGATCCGCGGGCTGGACGAGAAGCACCACTTCACGCTGATGTGCCGTGACTTCTCCCAGCTCGGCCAGTTCGTGCACGTCGAGAACGCCGCCTTCCGGGCGATCAAGGCGGCGACCCCCGGGCCCTACACGTTCATCCTGCCCGCCACGCCGGAGGTGCCCCGGCGGCTGATGCACCCCAAGAAGCGGACCGTGGGGGTGCGGATCCCGGACCACGTGCTGGACCACGAGCTGCTCGGGGTGCTCGGGGAGCCGCTGCTCACCAGCACCCTGATCCTGCCCGGGGAGGAGGAGCCGCGGACCCTGGGCTGGGAGATCAAGGAGGAGCTCGACCACCAGGTCGACCTGGTCATCGAGGCGGGGGAGACCCCGGCCGAGCCGACGACCGTCGTGGACTGGTCGGAGGGCTACCCGGAGGTGGTACGCCGCGGCGCGGGCGACCCGGAGCGGTTCGCGGCCTGACCCGGACGCTCAACCGGACTCTCACCCGGGGGCCGGCCGGACCGCTCGCCCATCTTCTGGCGCATCGCCAGGCAGCCCAGGCACAGCACGTAGCCCACGACGAGCGCCACGCTGTGGTGGGAGAGCCCGGAGACGACCGCCTGGACCACGCCGTCGCGCGGGTCCGCGATGGCACCGGGCCGGGTGAGGCCGAGCAGCGTGAAGACGCCGACCATGATCAGCGGCGGCAGCACCCCGACGGTGAAGAAGTCCATGGGCCGCACGGCCAGCGCCAGGGCGACGCACAGGGTGACGAAGCACAGGTCGAAGAAGAGGCTGATCCGGCCGACGACGGCCACGTCGATCACGACCGCGCTGAGCGCGAGCGCGGCACCGAGCGCCACGACCTGCCGGCCCGGCTCCCGGCCTTCCTCCCACAGCGTGCGCGTGTGGTTCACAGCGCCACCGTATGGTCACCGTCCCGCGTGTCGGGTGCGGCGCGCCGATCGCCACGGCCGTCGATCCGGGGGAGGTCGGCGTCCGCCTCGATCGCCCCCACGGCCCGGGTGGTGGTCTCGACCTGCCGCGGCGCGGGCAGCTCCTCGTCGGTGACGGAGAGGTCCTGGAAGCGGCGGGCGGACACCAGCACCCGCGACTCCAGCGACCCGATCGCCTGGTTGTAGTGCCCGACGGCGGCGTTGAGGGACCGCCCCACCTGGTCCAGGTGGCCGCTGAGGCTGCCGATGCGCCCGTGCAGCTCGCGGCCGAGCCGGTGGATCTCGCGGGCCTGGTCGGCCAGCGCCTCGTGGCTCCAGCCGTGGGCGACGGTGCGGAGCAGCGCGATCAGGGTGGTGGGGGTCGCCAGCACCACCTGGCGCGCGGCGGCGTACTCGATCAGCTGCGGGTCGGTCTCCAGCGCCGAGGCGAGGAAGGACTCCGCAGGCACGAACAGCACCACGAACTCCGGTGTCTCCTCCATCGCGCGCCAGTAGGCCTTGGACGAGAGCTGGTCGACGTGCTGGCGCAGCTGGCGCGCGTGCCGGGCCAGGTGCGCCTCGCGCTCCTCCTCGTCCTCGACCGAGGTGGCGTCGAGGTAGGCGTCCAGCGGCACCTTCGAGTCCACCACGACCTGGCGGCGGCCCACGAGGTGCACGACCAGGTCCGGACGCAGCGCACCGTCGGCGAGCCGGACCTGCTCGGAGAAGTCGCACCGGTCCACCAGCCCGGCCAGCTCCACGGCGCGGCGCAGGTGCAGCTCGCCCCAGCGGCCGCGCACCTGCGGCTTGCGCAGCGCCGTGGACAGCGACTGGGTCTCGCGGCGCAGGTCGGAGACGTGCTGGTGGAACTGGCCCTGCCAGGCCGCCCGCTGCCGGTCCAGGTCGTGCATCTGGTCGCTGAGCCGGTCCAGCCCCTGCATGACCTCGGCCTGCTCGATCAGGCCCTGGCCGAGCGCCTGGGTGTGCGCGGGGCGGGAGCGCGCCCAGAGCAGCCCGAGGAGGCAGCCGAGGGCGATCCCGACCAGCAGGGTGGTGAACCACGCGATCATCTCCATGCGCCCCAGCATGGACGAGACCTCCGACACCGCCGACGGACAGGGGCCAACAGGCGCCGCCGACGGCGCCTGTCCACTAGGGCACAATGCACCCTCGATGAGGACCAAGATCCGCCACACGTCGGCGCTGGCGCTCGGCTCCGCCGTGAGCGGCCTCCTGGCCTACGTCTTCTTCGCGCTGGTCACCCGCGCGCTCGGCTCCGAGGGCGCGGCTCCGGTCGCGGTGCTGTGGACCTACTGGTCCTTCGCCTCCGCGGCGCTGACCTTCCCGCTCCAGCACTGGATCGCCCGTTCGGTCTCCGCCCACGGCGGCGAGCGCTCGGTGCGCGAGGCGCTGCCCGGGGTGCTCGGCCTGGCGCTGGGCGCCACGCTGTTCACCACCGCGGCGACCTGGTTCGCCCGCGACCAGCTCTTCCACTCCGGGCAGTCGTGGTTCCCGCTGCTGGTCGGCGCGGTGACGCTCGGCTCGGCCGTGACCGGCGTGGTCCGTGGCGTGCTCACCGCCCGGCGCCGGTTCGCCGCGGTCGGGGCCGGCCTGGTCGCCGAGAACGGCATCCGCTGCCTCGGCGCGGTGGTGCTGATGGTGGCCGGCGTCGACGACCCGGTCGCCTACGGCGTGTGCCTGCTGGCGGGGTACGCCGGAGCAGCGGCGTGGCCGGGCACCTTCCGGCTGGCCCGGACCGGGTCCGCCGGCGACGGCGAGTCGCCGCTGGCGTTCCTCGGCGGCGCCGGGGGAGCCCAGGTCCTCGGGCAGGCGGTGCTCACCGGTGGCCCGGTCGTCCTGGTGCTGGCCGGCGGGTCGGCCTCGGAGGTCACCGCCCTGTTCGCCGGGCTGGCGCTCTTCCGCGCGCCGTACACGCTGGCGCTGGGGCTGGTCGCCACGCTCACCGGCTGGCTGACCCGGCTGGTGGTGGCGGAGCGTGCGGACGAGCTGCGGCGGGTCCGCCGCGGCCTGGTGCTGCTCACCCTCGTGGGCGCGGTCGGTGCCGCGGCCGTCGGCGCGCTGGCCGGCCCGTGGCTGCTGAAGCTGGTCTTCGGTGGGGACGTGTCCCTGCCGGCGTCCCTGACCCTGGTGCTGGCCGTCGGCAGCACCGTGGCGATGGCCAACCTGGTGGCGACCCTCGTGGTGCTCGCCCACGGCCGCGCGCTGTCGCTGGTGCGCTGGTGGGCGGTCGCGCTGGTCCCGGGTGCCGCCCTGTTCGCCGCGGCCGACGCGTCGGCGCTGGACCGCACCTGCTGGGCCTTCCTCGTGGTCGAGGTGGCGGCGTTCGCGCTGCTGCTGCGCGAGGGGGCCCGCGAGCGGGTCCCGGCGTCCGCCTGACCGAGCCGTCCGACCCGTCCGACGACCGGCCAGCCCGCCCTCAGTGCGCCGGCTTGTCGGCGGCCAGGAAGACCGACGAGCCGAACGGCAGGTCGTGCCGGCGGAGCAGGCGCGCCTCGGCAGCGCAGAGGCCGGTGAGCACCCGGTCGAGCGCAGGCGGGACCTGGGGGAGGCCCTCCGGCACCGCCGGGCCGCGGTGCCGCAGCCGGCGGCCCGCCCGCTCGGCGGCGAAGAGGGGGAACACCGCGGTGAACGCGTAGGTGGACCGCCGCACCGTCAGCCCGGCCGCCTCGACCGCTGCCACGATGCGCGGCTGCGTGTAGCGGCGGTGGTGGCCGGCCCGCACGTCGTGGTCCGACCACGCCCACTGGTAGGCCGGCACGGACACCAGCAGCCGCCCACCGGGGGTCAGGACCCGGGCCAGCTCGGCGACCGCCTGCGCCTCTGGCTCGCAGTGCTCGATGACGTCGAAGGCGCCGACCACGTCGAACGTCGCGTCGGCGAACGGCAGCGCCAGGGCCGAGGCGCAGACTCCGCTGCCGGGGGTCAGGCCGCGCGGGTCGACGTCGATGGAGTACCGGTCGTGATCGCCGTACATCCACGACACGCTCGGCCCGTCGGCGCTGCCGACGTCGAGCAGCCGCCGCGGAGACCCGAGGAGGTCGCCCAGGGCGGCGCGCAGCAGGTCGGTGCGGGCCCGGTACCACCAGTAGTCGGGCTGCTCGATCGACGACGACCCCGACTGCGCGACGGGCGACATGAACTCATTGTGCGGCCAAGATCCGCACCAGCGCCTCGATCACGCGATCGGTGTCGTCGGCGGTCAGGTTGTTGTGGAACGGCAGCCGCACCAGCCGGCTGCTGACGTCGATGGTGGCGGGCACTCCGTGGGCCGGGCCGCGAACTGCTGGCCGCCGATCGAGTCGTGCAGCGGCACGTAGTGGAAGGTCGTCGCGATGCCCTCCTCGCGCAGCTCCTTCATCACCCGGGTCCGCGTCTCGTGGTCGGGCATCAGCACGTGGAAGAGGTGGTACGCCGGCTCGCAGTGCTCCGGCACCACGGGCAGCCGCAGGCCCAGCTCCTCGGCGTACGGCGCCAGCCCCTCGGCGTACCGCTCGAAGACCCCGCGACGCTTGCCCTGGATGGCCTCGCGCTGCTCCAGCTGGCCCAGCAGGTAGGCGGCCAGGGTGTCGGAGAGCCCGAACGACGAGCCGGTGTCGCGCCAGGTGTACTTGTCGACGTACCCCTGGAAGAACGCCTTGCGGTCGGTGCCCTTGTCGTAGATGACCCAGGCCCGCGCCACGTCCGCGGGGTCGTTGAGCAGCAGCGCGCCGCCCTCACCGCAGACGAAGTTCTTGGTCTCGTGGAAGCTCTGGCTGGCGAACCGGCCGAGGCTGCCGAGCGGCTGCCCGCGCCAGCGGCCGAACAGGCCGTGCGCGTTGTCCTCGACGACCGCGACGTCGGGGCGGTCCTTCAGCACCTCGCGGATGCGGTCCATGTCGCACGCGATGCCGCCGTAGTGGACGACCACGACGGCGCGCACCGAGTCGTCGAGCAGCTCGGCCAGGTGGTCGGGGTCGAGGCCCAGGGTCTCCGGCTCGATGTCGCAGAACAGGATCCGGGCGCCCTCGCGCACGTAGGCGAGCGCGGAGCTGACGAACGTGAACGACGGCACGATCACGGTGTCGCCCGGCTGCAGGTCCAGCAGGATCGCGCTCATCTCGAGCGCGGCGGTGCAGGAGGTGGTCAGCAGGGCGTCGGCGGCGCCGGTCTCGGCGCGCAGCAGCTCCGACACGCGGGCCGTGAACGGACCACCGGACGAGGTGTGGCCGCCCTCGAGGGAGGCCCGGATGTGGTCGAGCTCGGCGCCCTCCACGCTGGCCACGTTGAAAGCGATCTCGGGCTTGTCGGTCACGACGGTCCTTCGGGGTCTCGGTCTCAGGTCGTTCGAGCGGTTCCGGGCCACGGCAGCTCCCGGCCCAGCAGCCCGGCCAGCGCGCGGTCGCTCCGGTGGTAGTAGCCGCGGAGCCGGTCGAGCAGGTCCTCGTCCAGGTCGGGGCGGGGCTGCCGGCTCTCGTTCACCGCGGCGCCCGCCGCCGGGGGCCGGAAACCCGGGTCCACTCCGAGAGTGCCATACAGCTCGCCGACCCGGCCGGGATCGCCCCGCAGCTCGTCGAGGAAGAGCACGGTCACGTCGTCGCCGAACCGGTCCAGCCAGGGGTGCAGGAAGTCGATGTAGCGGCCGCGCTCGAGATAGGCGTACGGCGACACCGAGGTCCGCTCGGGGTCCCACGGCAAGGGGCCCTCGAGGTTCGCCTCCAGCACCTCGGCGAGGGGCCGGGTCTCGAGGCCGGCGTCGGTGCTGAAGGCCCAGTGCGACAGCGCCCGCTGCACCGGGTCCCGGAGCTGGACGAGGATCAGGGGGTCCCCGAGCACCGCGGCGGCGCGGTCGGCCGCCTCGGCGTACTCCAGGTAGCTGGTGCTCTTCTCCCCGAGCAGCACCTCGTCACCCGCGTGGCCGAAGTAGGTGCGGTGGTACCACTCCAGCCCGCGGTCGGCGAGCTCGGCGGAGAGGAACACCTTGGGCTCGGGCCGGGCCGGCCGGGCCATCGCGATCTGGGGGTGCGCGGCGAGCAGGTCGTGCAGGTAGGTCGTGCCGCAGCGCTGGGCCCCGACGACCAGCAGGTGCCGAGTCACTCGGGCACCCTCGCGGTGACGTGGTAGCTGTCCTGGGCGCTGACCGCGTTGAGGGTGCGGACGACGTACTCCCCGAGCATCGAGAGCAGCGCGATCGTGAAGCCGTTGAAGACCGACAGCAGCACGACGGTGGTGGTCCAGCCCTGGACGTGGGTGTCCCCGAAGATGCCCTGGAGCAGGTAGAAGGCGCCGAGCAGCAGGCTGAGCCCGGAGATCGCGAACCCGACCAGGGCCGCGGCGCGCAGCGGGTACGACGAGTAGCTGAACAGGATCGTCAGCACCAGGCGCAGGATCCGCACCATGCTGTAGTTGCTCTTGCCGACGGGACGCGGCTCGTGCCGGACGGTGACGTTGCCGCGCTTGCGGGAGTAGAGCAGCGCCTGGCCGGTGATGTAGGGGTACGCGGTCTGCGAGGCGCAGATCCGGTCGACCACGTCGCGCCGCAGGATCCGGAAGTTGGAGACCGTGAGGTCGGCCGGCTGCCCGAAGATCCGGCGGTTCATCATGCTGATCATCCCGCTGCCGATCCGGCGGTAGCCGGCGGCCTGCTTGCGCTCGAAGCGGCCGAAGACGAGGTCCTTGCCGGTCATGGCCTCGTCGATGAGCAGCAGCGCCTGGTCGGGCGGGTTCTGCATGTCGTCGTCCATGGTGATGACGTAGTCACCCGTCGCCTCGCGCAGGCCGGCCAGGTTGGCGTGGTGCTGCCCGTAGTTCTTCAGCATGTCCAGCGCGATCACGTGCGGGACGGTGCGCGCCTTCTCGGAGATCAGCTCCCAGCTGTCGTCGCTGCTGCCGTCGTTGACGAGGATGATCTCGTGGTCCAGCCCGGCCTCGGTGAAGACCTCCGAGACCCGGTCGACGGTGGTGCCGACGATCCGCTCGCTGTTGTAGACGGGGATGACGATGGAGTAGCGGAACTGGCGCCGATCGAGTGGCGGCTCCCCGACGGGCGACGTCATGGGCGCATCCTTCCACAGCTCAGGTTCGGTCATGGAGCACGTCCGAGAGGGCCTCGAGGGTGGGTTCGCCGAGGTCGCGGCGGACGTACCAGGCCCACCCGACGGAGCGGCCCACGCGCCGGTAGTTCTCCAGCGTCGGTGCCAGCCACGGCGGGAGGCTGGTCGCTGCCGACCGAGATGACCGTCGGCGCCTGCTCGGCCACCCACCGCCCGTAGCCCATGCTGCCGCCGGGGTAGGTGGCGTCGACGTAGTCGAGGAGCCCGTTGCCCAGCAGCTGGTAGCGCGAGATGTTGCGCATGTGGGCGAGCACCAGCGGCTCGGGGGACTCGACCGCCAGCATGGTCGTGTCCGCCGGGAGCAGCTTCATCACGGCCTCGACGTCGGCGCGCTGGCCGACCAGGGTGTCGTCGCGGTTGCTCACGGAGAAGTCGACGGACATGGCCGTCGCCGCGAGGACCCAGACCAGGACGGCGGCGAGCGCGACCTTGCTCGGGAGGTACCTGGCCAGGGCCCAGGCCAGGCCGCCGATGCCGAGCGCCGCCCCGGGCAGCAGGAAGAACGCGTCCGGCCAGCCGTTGAAGGCCTTGAGGGACCACAGCACGCCGACCACGAACACGACGCCGGTGCCGACCATGGCCGCGCCCTCGGGCCCGCGCCGCGTCGTACGCCGTGAGATCACGACCGCGGTCAGGACCAGCTGGGCGAGCGATCCGACGATGAACGCCCACAGCGACCAGCCGTAGGCGTCGTGCATGAGCTGCCACAGGTAGTCGGGGGTGTCGAGCAGGGAGACCTGCTTGGTGTAGCGCGCGTTGATCAGCAGGAAGTCGTCGAGGAACGTCTGCAGCTCGCCGATGGCCGCGTAGAAGCCCACCGTGACGGCGGTGGGGATCAGCCCGCCCACGCCGAGCCGGACCAGCGCCCGGAACCTGCCCGACGGCTGGCCGAGGAGTGCCGCGACGGCCGCGCCCGCGATCGCGGCGAGGAACACCGGTTGCCAGGTGAGCGTGGCGAGCGCGATGAAGAAGCCGGTGGTGCCCCAGCGCTGCTTGAGCATGGCCAGCAGCGCGCACAGCACGAACAGCACCATCGCGGTCTTCTCGCGCGGGCCGTAGGTCGCGTAGGTGATGACGCCCTGGAAGCAGAGCATCGTCGCCGCGGCGGCGAGCCCGGCGAGGCGCGAGCGGTAGAGGTCCCGGCCGAACACGTAGGTGAGCCCGATGATCGCGACCGTGAGCAGCATGTTCAGCACTCGCATGCTGAGCACGTCGTCGGCCCCGACGGCCCGGCCGACGATCACGCCGATCCCGGGGATCAGGTGGCCCAAGCGGTCCGGCGCGGTTGACGATGGCGACGTACGGCGCCACGCCGTCGGCCACCTGCTGCCCGCCGTAGCTGTAGACGCCGAGGTCGCGGGTGAGGCGGCCGTCGAAGCCGTGCAGCAGGTAGACCACCAGCGCCGTCGCGCAGGTGAGCCAGATCAGCGGGTCGGGTAGTCGCAGCCGGGCTCGCCAGCCGGTCTCGGGCGCCTCGTCGGGCGCGGTCGTGGTGGTGGTCATGCGACGTCGACGACGACGGGCGCGTGGTCGGAGGCGCCGGTGCCGGCGCGCTCGTCGCGGTCGATGAAGGCGTGCGTGACCCGGGCCGCCAGGGACGGCGAGCCGAGCACGAAGTCGATGCGCAGGCCGCGGTTCCGCTCGAACCGCTGCCGGAAGTAGTCCCAGTAGGTGTAGACCTCCGGACCCGGCGTGTGCGGCCGCACCACGTCGACGTACCCGTCGTCGAGGAAGGCCTGGAAGGCCGCGCGCTCGCGGGGCGTCACGTGGGTGGACTTCGCGAACTGCGCCATGTCGAAGACGTCCTCGTCGAGCGGGGCGATGTTCCAGTCGCCGACGAGTGCGGTGTCCTCGCCGACCCAGCCCTTGGCGGTCTCGCGCAGCCGGTCGAGCCAGTCGAGCTTGTAGACGTAGTGCGGGTCGTCGACCTTGCGGCCGTTGGGGACGTAGAGCGACCAGATCCGGACGCCGCCGCACAGCGCGCCGATCGCCCGCGCCTCGGCGGCCGCCGGGTCTCCGAAGCCGGGCATCCCCTCGAAGCCGACCTGGACGTCGTCGAGCCCGACCCGGCTCACGATCGCGACCCCGTTCCACTGGTTGGTGCCGGCGGCCGCGACCTCGTACCCGAGCGACTGGAGCCCCATCAGCGGCAGCTGGTCCTCGCGGGCCTTGGTCTCCTGGATCGCGAGGACGTCGACGTCGTGGCGCTGCACGAACGCCTCGACCCGGTCGATCCGGGAGCGGAGGGAGTTGACGTTCCAGGTGGCGATGCGCACGGCGAACAAACTAACCGTTGGACCTGAGGAGTCCGTTAATCCCCTCGAGCAGCCGCTCGACGTCCTCGACCGAGGTGTACGGCGCGATCCCGGCCCGCACGGCGCCCTCGTCGCCGAGGCCGGCGTGCCGGGACGCCTCGATCGCGTAGAAGTGGCTGGCGGGCGCGTTCACGCCCACGGTCGCGAGGTGCTCGTAGACCTCCCGTCCGGTGTGCCCGGCGACGTCGAAGAGCACCGTCGGCGTCCGCCGGGCCGGGCTGCCGTGCACCGTGACGCCCGCCATCGCGGCGAGCCCGTCCAGCAGCCGGCCGAACAGCTCGTCCTCGTACTTCTCGACCGAGGTCATCGACTCCAGGACGCGGGTGCGACGGTCCGCCGCGTCGGAGTCGAGGCCGGCGATGAAGTCGACCGCGGCGGTCACGCCGGCGAGCAGCTCGTAGGGCAGGGTGCCCAGCTCGAACCGCTCCGGAACCGCGTCGGAGGACGGCAGCAGCTTGTCGGGGCGCAGCGTCTCCAGCAGCGCGGGGGAGGCGGCGAGGGCACCGAGGTGCGGGCCGAAGAACTTGTACGGCGAGCAGGCCAGCAGGTCGGCGCCGAGCAGGTCGATGTCGACGGGGGAGTGCGCGGCGAGGTGCACGGCGTCGACGTACACCAGGGCGCCGGCGTCGTGGGCCGCCCGGGCGATCGCGGGGACGTCGGGGCGGGTGCCCAGCAGGTTGGAGGCGGCCGTGACCGCCACCAGCCGGGTGCGGTCGGACAGCACGGTCGCGACGTCGTCGAGCTCGGCGGTGGCGGGGTCGAAGTCGAGCCAGCGCACGGTGGCGCCGGCGCGCTCGGCCGCGATCAGCCAGGGGCGGATGTTGGCGTCGTGGTCGAGCCGGGTGACGACCACCTCGTCACCGGGACCCCAGCCACGGGCGAAGGTGCGCGCGACGTCGAAGGTGATCTGCGTCATGGAGCGCCCGAAGACGATGCCGCCGGGCTCGGCGCCCAGCAGGTCGGCCATGGCGGCCCGGGCGGCGAGGGTGACCTCCTCGGCGCGACGCTCGGCCTCGGTGACCGTGCCCCGGTTGGCCAGGCCGGCGGTCAGGGTGTCGGCGACGGCCCGCGCCACCGACTCCGGGGTCTGCGAGCCGCCCGGCCCGTCGAAGTGGGCGACGCCGAGGTCGAGCGCGGGGAACTGGGCACGGATGCGTGTGATGTCCACCCGAGCGACAGTAGCCAGTGGCGAGGAGCGACGACCGTGGCACGGCCCGGCGGCCTGCGCCCGCTTGGGTCGGTGGGCGAGGCTGGAGACATGGAGTCAGTGCGCGACAACCTGCTCGCCAAGCGGGCCGAGCTGCTCGCCGAGCTCGGACAGCTCGAGGCGCCCCCCGGCGAGCGCGGCGAGATCGCGTTCGGCAAGCGGGTGGGGGAGGGCACCGCGATGGCGGTGGACCGCCTCTCCCAGGTCGCGGTGCACGACAAGCTGCAGGTGATCATGGCCGACGTCGAGCGGGCGCTGGCCAAGCTCGACGAGGGCAGCTACGGCACCTGTGACGAGTGCGGCGGGCCGATCGGGGAGGGGCGCCTCGAGGTGCTGCCGTGGGCGACGCTCTGCGTGGAGGACGCCGCCCGCCGCTGATCACTGATTGGGAGCCGCGCCGCAGCCCTCGTAGACTCGCCGCCCGTGGCTCTCACCATCGGCATCGTCGGACTCCCCAACGCGGGCAAGTCGACCCTCTTCAACGCCCTGACCAAGAACGACGTCCTCGCGGCGAACTACCCGTTCGCCACCATCGAGCCGAACGTCGGTGTCGTGGGCGTCCCGGACGAGCGGCTGCCGAAGCTCGCGGAGGTCTTCGGATCGGCGAAGGTCCTGCCCGCGACCGTCGAGTTCGTCGACATCGCCGGGATCGTGGCCGGCGCGTCGCAGGGTGAGGGGCTGGGCAACAAGTTCCTCTCCCACATCCGCGAGTCCGCGGCCATCTGCCAGGTGACCCGGGTCTTCCGCGACGAGGACGTCACCCACGTCGACGGCGAGGTCAACCCCGGCAACGACATCTCCACCATCCAGACCGAGCTGATCCTCGCCGACCTGCAGACGGTCGAGAAGGCGATCCCGCGCCTGGAGAAGGAGGCGAAGGGGAAGAAGGAGCTGGCCCCGGTCGCCGCCGCGGCGAAGGAGGCCCTCGGCCACCTCGAGGCCGGTACGCCGATCATCGCGACGTCGGTGGACCGCTCGCTGGTCCGCGAGCTCTCGCTGCTCACCGCCAAGCCCTTCATCTACGTCTTCAACTGCGACGCCGACGAGCTCGCCGACGAGGCGCTCAAGGAGAAGATGCGCGCGCTGGTCGCCCCCTCCGAGGCGATCTTCCTCGACGCCAAGTTCGAGGCCGAGCTGGTCGAGCTCGACGACGACGAGGAGGCCCGCGAGATGCTGGCCGAGATGGGCGTCACCGAGCCCGGCCTCGAGGTGCTGGCCCGGGTCGGCTTCGACACCCTCGGCCTGCAGACCTACCTGACCGCCGGTCCCAAGGAGACCCGCGCCTGGACGATCCCCCAGGGCGCCACCGCCCCCGAGGCCGCCGGCGTGATCCACACCGACTTCCAGCGCGGGTTCATCAAGGCCGAGATCGTCTCCTTCGACGAGCTGATGGACGCCGGCTCCATGCAGAAGGCCAAGGAGGCCGGCAAGGTGCGCATGGAGGGCAAGGACTACGTCATGCAGGACGGCGACGTGGTGGAGTTCCGCTTCAACGTCTAGCGCCGTTGACAATTGCTGGTGACTGTTGAGGATCCTCGCCGAATGAGGAGGCCGCAGTCCGCATTCGGTCCGCAAACTGACGGGCTGGACACTGCGCAACATCGGCGTCGAGTCGCTCGGTGCGCTCGACGTGTGCCGCGGTCCACGATGTCTTGCTGGCGGTGTACGGCTTGCGGACGACCAGCGGGCCTGGCCGAAAACGCGGCGCTCGGCCGCATTCGCCGAGAGCGTTGTGACCCTGTCGAGTGGCGAGAGCAGTGCAGGGTGTGGGCGCCAACACCGCGTCGCGTGATTGCCAGCTGCTACGCGAAGATCCGTTCCAGCCCCAGTCGCAGCGCTGAGACGTCGGTGTCGACGGCGACGAGATCGGCCTGGGGCGCTACGGCGAGCAGTTCAGGTCTCCCTGCCATGAACCCCGCGATCTTGTTGGCTGCTCGGGCGAGGCTGATGACGTCTTGGAGTGCGTGGATGGTTTGGGGTGAGCTCGCGGCGGAGTAGCCGGCGGAGCTTGAGAGGTCGTAGGGGCCGAAGAAGACTCCGTCGACTCCGGGGACGGCGAGGATGTCGGCGGCGTGGTCGAGGCCTGTTGCGGTTTCCACCATCGGCAGCACGAGCTGTTGGGCGGGCGCTCGAGTCACACCGAGCGTCGATCGGCAGCCGCCGGTGCTGCGGGCACCGAACGGTGGAGTGCGGCATGCCGAGACGATGGCTCGGGCTTGGTCGGCCGACTCCACCATGGGGACGATGACGCCGCTCACCCCTGCGTCCAGGATCCGGCAGAGTGATGCGGGGTCGTGGGAGTGCGTGCGGGCCAGCAGGGGTATTCCTGCGGATTCGGCGACGCGCAGGAGTCCGGGGAGGTCGTGCGGTTCGAAGTTGCCGTGCTGGAGGTCGACGCCGATCCAGTCGGCGCCGCAGTCTGTGGCGACCTCCAGACCGTAGGGGTCCAGGAAGCTGAGCCACAGGCCGCGGCGGAGTCCATCACCTGAGCCGGCGGCAGCTGACTGGAGCGTTGTTCGGAGGTCTTGGGTCACGGTATTGCCGGGCTCAACCATGTCTGGGTCGTCCTTGCTGTGGAGTGTGTGCTCGTGCCGTGTCAGTCAGTGGGGGAGGCGGGCGACCAGCTCGATTTCGACGGCGATCCCGAGGGGCAGCCCGGCGACCCCGATGGTGGTCCGGGCCGGATAGGGCTCGGCGAAGTTCTCGGCATAGAGGGCGTTGACCACTGGGAAGTCGTCGAGATTGGTGAGGTAGATGTTCGCCTTGAGAACGTCGTCGAAGGTCGCACCTGCCGAGCTGAGAACGGCGCGGAGGTTGGAGAACACCTGACGGGTCTGCGCTTCGATGCCACCCTCGACAACGGTCCCGGTCTCGGGGTCCAGCGGCGCCTGCCCGGATAGGAAGAGCCATTCGCCGTGCCGGACCGCATGGGAGTAGGGGCCGACGGCCGCGGGTGCGGACAGTGCGTGTACGGCTTCTCGAGTCATGGCTAGATCGTAGATCAACCTTCATAATGTGACTAGGCTGGCCATCTAGTTCGCTATTATGTGTGCATGAAAGCCACTGTGACCGTTGAATGTAAGATCGCAACATGAACGGGGTTGCTTCGGATCCATCGGTGGGCGCGTGGTCGTTGGATGTGGTGGACACACAGTTGCTCGCGCTGTTGGCTGCCGATGCTCGGATGTCGCTGCGCAGTCTGGGCGCAGCGGTGGGCTTGTCGGGGCCCTCGGTCGCGGATCGGATCGCTCGGCTGACCGAGCGAGGGGTGATCCGCGGGTTCACGGTGGACATCGATTGGGCCAGTCTGGGGCTGCCCACGCTGGCCCACATCTCGCTCCTGACCGACAAGACGAGTCACATCGAGCAGATCGTCGACGAACTGCGCAGCATCGACCGGGTGGAGGAGATCTCGATCGTCACCGGTTCGACCGACCTGCTGGTGCGGGCACGCGTCGCCGACCTGACCGAGCTGCGCCAACTCCTGGTCGAGCACATCTGGCCCATCGCAGGAATCCAGCGGGTCGAGACCACGCTGGCGGTGGAGACCGTACGGGCGCCGCGCTTCGTCACCGGGCTGTTGGAACAGGGCCCAGCGAGCCGAACGGACGGATCGCCCGCGTCAAGGATCAACGCCGCCCGCGGACCTGCCTCGGAGGAATCTCATGACCAGACACCCTGATGTGCGGCGCTATGCGGCGTTCAGCGATGACCCGGCCGGCGGCAATCCGGCGGGGGTGGTCCTCGACGCCTCGCACCTGACCGCGGAGCGGATGCAACAGGTTGCCGCCGAGGTCGGCTACAGCGAGACCGCGTTCGTGACCGGACCCATCGAAGGCGACGGCACGGGAGGAGCGATCCCCATCCGCTACTTCGCACCCGAGGGCGAAGTCGACTTCTGCGGCCACGCAACGATCGCCACCGCGGTGGCCATCGGCCAGCTCGCCGGCGCCGGCACCTACACCCTGCAGACCAAGGTCGGTCCGATCGAGATCACCGCCAGCCTCGAAGGCGACCGGGCAGCCGGGACGCTGCGCAGCCCCGCTGTCGACTGCTTCCCTCTGGCCGAGGAGCTGCTCGCCGAGCTGCTGGCGGCGCTGGGATGGTCCGCCCACGACCTCGCCCCCGACCTGCCGCCGGCCGTCGGCTTCGGCGGAAACCACCACCCGGTCCTGGTCGCCCACGACCTCCACAGGCTCGCCACGCTGTCCTACGACTTCGATGCAGTCCAACGGCTCTGCCGCGCCCACGACTGGGTGACGGTGCAACTGGTGGCCTCGACTGGCCGCGGGGCCTGGCGAGCGAGAGACCCCTTCCCCTGGGCCGGCGTCGTCGAGGACCCCGCCACCGGTGCCGCCGCCGCAGCCTTCGCCGGCTACCTGCGCGCACACGGCCGCGCAGCCACCGGCGACACCTTCGTCATCACCCAGGGCGTCGAGATGGGGCGCCCCAGCCGCATCGAGGTCGAGCTGCTCGACCGGGCAGCCCTGATCAGTGGATCCGCTGTCCCCATCGAAGACGACGCCACCACCAGTCGCTAGGCGCACGTCCTGGGGTTCGGCTGACCACCAGACTCACTCCAGGGCCGATCGGCTTCCGGCGAGCGGGCCGACCGAGTTGACCGTCGATCAGGAGGGCGGTGGTCCTGGTCCCGTTGCAGCAGAGTTCAGCCTTACCCATCGTGCCGACCTGGCGTCATGGGCACGGCTCGGGCCGCGGTGGGTTTGGCACCCGGCGAATGTCGGCACGCCGCCCATGCTCGAAGGCATGACCGCCGAACGCCACGAGTTGCAGTTCCCTCATGTGGCGGTCTACGTAGTGCGTGACGACCGAATCGACGTGCTCGCCCTGTTGGGTGCGCGACCCAGCATGGATCGAGGCAACGGTCTCCGAGCGCGGCGGCGAGTAGACCGCGGTCCGCAAATAGTCCGCAGCGAGGCGTTGTGGTGCCCCAGCCGCTCAGCCACCGCCACGACCGACTCGATCTGGGCCAGCAGGACCGAGGCGACGCACCGGCCTCAATCTGTGGACAGCCGGCTCAACCAGACGAGCCGGGGGCGCTCCCGGGAGCCCGGCGGGGGTCGCTCCGAAACGCACTCACTCGCAGCCGATGTGTGTGAGGCCGCTCGGTGAGGCCTACTCGAAGCTTTGCTGGTGGAACGCCAGCCTCCATTCACCATCACGCCGGACGAAGGTGCTGCTCACGACCGCGGAGAACGGTTCTTGGCCTTCACGCTGGGCCGTCACCGCGTACACGACAACACCACAGTCCGGATCCAACGGGATGACTCGCGGCTCCTTCATGTCGTAGCGGGACCACGGCTGGGCGGTCCCCATCGCGCTGAGCGCCTCTTCTCGATCCATGAGTCCGAAGGGAAAGGCCATCAGCGCGTCCTCAACCAGATGCCGCCGGTAGTACCCGACCGCATCGTCCGAGCACAGCGCCTCCCACCCGCGCCGCTCGACCTCAATCAGCTCTTGTGCCAGAGACTCAGGGGACATGACTGCCATGTTAGGCAGGCGCTACGACTGGCACAGCAACGTCCTCACATAGCCGAGTTGAGGACGTTCAGGAGTGCCCTCGCGGGCCGGGCCCGGACCGGTCCATCGCGGCCAGTCGTCGCGGCCGAGGTCTGGAATAGCCATCACCCCCTCGGGGTGATGCCCGCCGATGCCCGCTTGGCCAGAGTGAACAGTACGGAGCGAGACGAGGAGGCTGACATGGCGGACCGGGAAGGACTCACGCAGGGGTTCGCAGTGAAGACGGGGCCCTTGGTGGCTGGGGCGGCGATGATCGGCGTGGGCAGTCTGCTGGGCCTGGCCGGACTGGCGATCAGCGGTGCGACGCTGGCGGCCGCCGCGCGTCGGTATGTCAACAACATGGAGGTGCCACCCAGCGAGCGGGCGCGGCAGCAGCTCGCGAAGGCCAGGGCCGCGGCCAGCGCCGGGGCCGATGCTTGGCGGAACGGAACCCCCCAGCACGTGGGCAGCGCCCCCTGACCGGTGGCGTCTAGGACCGCCATACGGCGATCGGGGCCCACATCGAGGCGACGCATGGCACGGCCAGGGTTGAACCGCGCTCATTTAGCCGCGTTGAGGGCGGACGCCCGACCATGCCGCGGACAGTGAAAGGGTGCTCGTGTCGATGACAGGGCGAGAGTTGACCGGGTGCCTATCGAAGGCCACGCAAGTTCTCGCGTTCGTTCGGGCTGGGAGACCGCCGATCTGACAGAGTCCCCATCACGGAGACGTTCGAAAGGACCCACGAGCACATGGCACTTCGGTGGTACACGCTGGTTGTCGACTGCCAGGACGTGAGAAAGCAGGCGTCGTGGTGGGCACAGGCACTCGACTGGACCGTCATCCACGAGTCAGACAGGGAATGCGTGATCGTCCCCGCTTGGGCCGACGAGACAGTGATCGCACAGACGCCCTGGGAGCGGGTCGGCCCCGGGATGGTCTTTGTTCCGGTCGCTGAGGGCAAGTCCGTCAAGAACCGCTTGCACATCGACCTCGCCCCCCACATGAGCCAGGACCGCGACGCGGAGATCGAGCGTCTCGAACGCCTCGGCGCCACACGCATGAACGTGGGTCAGTCCGATGCCGCGACCTGGACGGTGCTGGCCGACCCGGAGGGCAACGAGTTCTGCGTGCTCAGCTCTCGGGAGACCTAACCCCCGGAGCCTCACCGGACGCGCGGCAACGGACGTCCGGATTTGCATGTTATGTGGGTGATCTTCATGACAATTCGATAGCGTCATGGTGGCCTGTCGGCGTGGAGTGGAGGTTCCTCAGGATGTCTGTGCTCGAGCCGTGTCTGATAAGTTCGAAGAACCGTCCGGCGAGGTGGTGGTGCGGCTGGGTGTGCCGGTGCTGGACGGGTATCTGGAGTTCGCGGCGAGTCGGTGCCGGCCGAACACGGTGTTGGCGATCGCCTATGACCTGAAGGTGTTCTTCGCGGTGGTCGGCACGGCACCGGCGGAGGTGACCGCTGCGGATGTGCTGGGCTTTGTCACCGCGCAGTGCAACGGCGGCAGCGGCCGGTTGCAGTTGGCGACGGGGGCGAGGGCGGGGTGTCGGCGCGGACGGTGCGGCGGCGGTTGTCGATCGTGTCGGGTCTGTTCGCCTATCTGCACGCGCGTGGGGACGTGCCGGCGAATCCGGTGCCGCGGGGACTGCCCACGCGGCGGGAGCGGCTGCGGCCGCGGCAGACGGTGCCGCTGGTGCGGCGTGCCCCGGACGCTGCCGCGGATCTTGGCGCCGGGCGAGGTGGATGCGCTGTTGGCGGCGCTGCGCACGCGCCGGGACCGGGCGATGGTGACTGCGATGGTGTTGGGCGGGTTGCGCCGTTGCGAGGTGCTCGGGTTGCGGTTGGAGGATCTGCAGGTGGCGCAGCGGCGGCTGTTCATCGCCGCGGGTAAGGGTGGGCGGCAGCGGATCGTGCCGATCTCGGCGCGGTTCTTCACCGCCGTCGCCGGCTACCTTGACCTCGAGCGGCCACTGAACGCCCAGACGGATGGGGTGTTCGTGGTGCTGAAAGGCGCGCGCCGCGGGCAGCCGCTATCGGCTTACGGCGTCGATGAAATCCTCGATGGCGCCAGGCGGCGGGCCGGGTTGGCGCATGCGTCGTGTCACGAACTGCGGCACACGTGTTTGACCCGGTTGCGGGAGGCCGGGATGGCCCTGGAGGCGGTGCAGGCCCAGGCCGGGCATGCTTCGATCGAATCGACCCGCATCTACCTGCACCTGGCCGATGACTGGCTGGCCGGGCAGTACCGGCGCGCGGCCGAGGCAATCGACGCGCAGGTCTTCGCCGACCACCCGGTCTCGAATGCCGGGAGTCGACGGTGAGCGGGCCGCTGCTGCTGCCGCGCTGGGACGAGCTCGCGGCCGCGCAGCCGGGTCTGGTGGGCACGATGCGCCGCTACCTGACCCAGCTCGAGTGCGTGCTACGCCCGGGCAGCGTCCGCAACGCTGACCAGGCGCTGCGCGCCTTCGCCGCGTTCCTCACCGAAGGCCACCCCGAGGTGACCACGATCGCCGCGGTGGGTCGCAGGCACATCGAGCAGTACAAGCCGTGGCTGGCCGCCCGCCCCGGGCAGAAGGTGCCCCGGGTGACCGCGGCCACCATCGCCCACCGGCTGGGCACGCTGCGGATGTTCTTCATCCGGATCGAGGAGTGGGGCTGGGACGAGGCCCCGCCGCGGGTGCCGATCCTGCTCGGTGACGTGCCCCGCCAAGACCACCCACTGCCCAAGGCCCTCGACGACGCCGCAGCGGGCAAGCTGCTGCGCGCGGCCCGCAACGACCGCAAGCTGCTGGTGCGGGTGAGCGTGGAGATGCTGCTGCGCACCGGGATGCGGGTCGGCGAGTACACCGCGTTACCCGCCGACGCGGTGGTGCAGATCGGCGCCGGCGCGTGGCTGCACGTGCCGGTCGGCAAACTGCGCGAGGACCGCTACCTGCCGCTGCACCCAGACCTCGTGCAACTGATCGACGACTACCGAGACCGCTACGTCGCAGCGAACAATCCCCTGCTGCTACCGAGGGAAAACGGGACACCGCTGGACCGGCACTCGGTCACCCGGCACCTCAACCGGGCCGGCGCCGCGGCCGGGCTGGGCCATATCCACCCTCACCAACTCCGGCATACTCTCGCGACCCAGGCCGTGAACCGAGGCATGTCACTGGAAGCGATCGCGGCCCTGCTCGGTCATCGCCGCCTCGACCAGGTCCTGCGCTACGCCAAGATCGCCAACCGGGCCGTCGCCGACGAATACTTCGCCGTCAGCGAGAAAGTCGAAGCCCTCTACGGCCAACCCCAGACCCTACCCGCCGACGCGCTCGGCGCCCGAGATGGCCCGGCTGCGCCGCGACCACTTCCGGCTACTCGGCAACGGCTACTGCGCCCGCCCCGTCGAACTGGACTGCGCCTTCGAATCGATCTGCGAGAACTGCGCCTACTTCCAGACCAGCATCGAGTTCCGTCCCACCCTGCAAGCCCAACACGACGACGCCGCGGCCAAGGGCCAACACCACCGGGCGACTCTTCGACCGGCTGCTCACCGACCTCACGAAGGCGAAGCATCATGAACGAGCCGACTCCGATCACCGTGCATAATGCCGCGATCCGCGCGCGGACATGCCGGTGAGCGCTGTCAGGACGGCACGCTAGTCGGCACTTGCGGGGCGTTCGCCCTCCGGGCGAATGAGCACCTCGAAACCCCGTCCGTCACTTGCGGCGTTGAAGTGACCGACGCGACGGAAGCCAAGAGACTCAACGACACGAAGGGCACGTGCGTTGAATGTAGCCACGGTCACGCGAAATGCCTGGGGCGCGAACTCTGCCCGACCGAACGCCAAGACAGCAGAGATGGCATGACGTCCGAGCCCTGTCCAACGAGTTGGGGTCGCAGGCCCTCGGCTGGGTAGAGGGCCTGGTCGTCATAGGTCCAACCAGGCACTTGACCGTCAGCGCCGAACGAGCGGAAGCCGATCAGTTGGTTGTCAGCCAACAGGGCATGGAAACCGGCTTCCGGTTGCAGCAGCCAGTCCGGATCTGCGTCTTGCATGTCGTAGCACTCGTAGGGCGGGGCAAACCGCCAGGTGCAGATGTCCACTGCGTGCTCTCGGGTCAGCGGGGCGACCTGCATGGAAGGGAACCACTGAGCCGATGATTCGTTCGATGAACGCGGATTGAGGCTCATGGCCACAACTAGTGCGCAGAGCCGAAGGTCGAACGGCCGGTCATGGCCGCTGTCCGCGCGCTCACTCGTGCCGATGTCCGTGTGAGCGCGTCATGCTGTTCGCATGACGGACGACGACGATTGGCAGCGCCTCATCGAAGCGCTCGATGGCTGGACGTCCGCCTCGGCAACTGCCGCAGGCCGGATCGAAGTCTCTTTGCCTGACGACAGGGGCGGCGGTCAAGCGGTGATCGTGATGAGCCAGGACGAGTGGGACGACATGGTGGGCGTCATGTGGGGGTCCTTCGCCGATGCCGTCTCCGACGTGAAGAGGAGCCTCCAACGCCTCCAGCCTCATGAGCGTTTCGCGGTCTACTCGCAGTATCGGTTGGAGGGATCCACGACTCCGACGTTGCCTTCCACGCCCGGTCCCGCGCCCGAGGCGGGTGGTGAGTGGGGGACGCTCGACCGAGAAGGTCGCGTCACCAGCCGGTTCAGCGAGTGGTCGGATCCCACCGAACCCGCCGGCTGCGCCGGCGCGCGCTCCGCTCCTTCGGGGCCCCGCGCTGCGGGCGGCGCTGGCGCGCCGTCCTCGCGCACCCCGACCGCTGCGCGCGAGAAGAAGCCCCGACCCCCTGACGAATGAGAGTCCGGCCGTCGACCGGAGCGTCAAGGGCGCTTCGCGTCGCTTCGCGATCGAGCAGGCTCGACCCTTGACCCACCGGCCGCCGACCAAGTTGCGTGCTGGTTGTCAGGGGGCCGGGGCAGATACGGCCGCCACTTGGGGCACAAGTGGGGCACGCGGGCCGCTCATCCGGCGGCAGCCCGCGTCAGCTACAAACAAGTCATCAAGTCGCTGACCAGCGCAAACGACGGGCCTGCACTAGCTCGCACCCCCCGGTCGCAGTTCCGCTTCAACGTGTGAGTCGGACCGGTTGCGCGCGGAGCCGTTGACTGTCAATATAATGGAGGATAACCTCAGTTATATGAGAACTGAGGCGCCGCTCCTCGCTCCGATCTTCCGGTCGGACGGTCAGGCGCGCCTGCTCTCCACAATGTTGCTCAGCGGCGAGGAGCTGAGCGTCACCGACCTGGCCACGCGGGCCGGCCTGGCCTACCCGACCGCGCACCGCGAGGTCGCGCGCCTGGTGGACGCCGGCATCCTGAGCGAGCGACAGGTGGGCCGCACGAGGCTGATCCGCGCCAACGGCGAGAGCCCGCTGGTGGATCCCTTGCGCGAGATCCTCACGATCGCGACCGGCCCGGTTGTAGTCCTGGCCGAGGAGCTGGCCCGCATCGACGGGATCGAGTCGGCGTTCCTCTACGGCTCCTTCGCCGCGCGGATGCTCGGGGATGCCGGTCCTGCGCCGCACGACATCGACGTCATGGTGCTCGGTGAGCCCGACGTGGACGCGGTCTACGAGGCGTGCACACGGGTCGAGGCCGCGGTGCGCCGGCCCGTGAACCCGACGATCCTCACCCCTGAGGAGTTCGCTGCGCCCTCCGGCTTCCTGGACAACGTGCGCAGCGGCCCGGCCGTCGCCGTGATCGGGGAACTGCCGTGGCGCTGACTCCGCTCACCCGCGTTCAGCAGGCGACGGTCCTCGCGCTGGTCGAGGCGCGACGTCTCGATGTCGTGACCGCAGACGTCGCGCGTGCGACCTCGTTCCTGCGCCAGGCCGAGGAGCGACTGGACCAGCTGCCGCTGCTCACCAGTGTCGTGGTCAGGTACGGCATCGCCTACGACGCCTGTCACGACACGGGCGAGGCCCTGCTGGCGGCGTACGGCTTCCGGACGACCAACGGGCCCGGCCAGCACGAGGCGCTCGGCCGCTATCTGCGTGCCGTCTTCGACAAGCCGCCCGCGGACAGGGCGGCGCGAGAGTTCGACCGCCTGCGACGGGCTCGCAACCAGGACCGCTACGAGGCGAAGCCGGTGGGGGCCGCGGCGACCGAGAAGGCCGAGCAGGTCGCCAGGACGCTGTTCGACGCCGCCGTCGCCAGAGGAATCGCGCCGTGACCCTAGGGACCGCACACAGCTCAGGGTGCCGACAGGGGCGAGCACTGCCCGTCCGGCCGGCCCCGAGACTCCGGCTCACAGCACGGTGAGGCCGTCACCGATGAGCTTGGCGCCGATGACCAGCAGGAGAACGGTCATGATGACCGCGTTGTGAGCGGTCATCCAGCGCTCGAGGTCCTCGAGGATCCGGTCCGCTCGGTCACCCGCACCGAGGTAGACGACCAGCGGCGCGGCCACGCCGATGCTCGCGACGACCGCGAACGCGATCGCGGCGCCGATGCTGACCGCGACGTCACCGGAAGCGGCAGTAGCGATCGCGGCGCCGCCGGAGACGGCGAGCAGCAGGTTCTTGGGGTTGACGGCACCGAGCAGCACCGCCAGCCCGGCCGCCTTGACCGGGGTGAAGGTGTCCACGGCTGCCATCCACGTCGGCGTGGCCGGTTCCGTGCCGTGGCGCGGCCGGCCCCGCCACTGCCGGACCGCGACCAGCAGGAGGAGCACGCCGAGGACGATCTTCAGCCACCCGGTCCACGACGCCGGTGACCCGTGATCGGGGTCGGCCGCGCCGGCGGCCAGCGCGACGATGAGCGCCACGCCGCCGACGGCGACGAACCAGGTCAGCACGAACGCGATCGCATTGGCGCGGGCGCTGACCAGCATCAGCACCATCGCCACGATCGGCAACGGGCTGACCATCACGCCCACGGCGATCGGAAGCGACTGCCCGATGGCATCTCCCACAGCTGTCCTTTCCGTACCGGCAGGTCCCCGGCCCGCTGCGTGCCCGCGGTTCCCTGGGTGCTCACGCGACCTACGCCCGCCGAACAGGCTCCACGCTGGTGGACGGAGGAGCTCCTGGGTATCGCCCGCAGGGGGTGAACCCGGGCGACGCCGGCACCTGGACCACGTCGAGATCATCTGTTTCGGGTGATGTCGCCCCGCGGTGTCCGCGCGAGCGTCGGGCCATGACCACCTCGCCGCGTGATCCCAGTGCCGTCGTCCTCGAGCAGCAGCGTTCCCTGCGGGCGAGCCTGCCGTTCGCCGACACCCGGGACTTCGCCGACGTCGACCGCGGCTTCCTGGGGCGCCGCGAACCGGCCGCGGTGACGGCCGAGGACGGCCGGGTCGTCTGGGACAACGACACCTACCACTTCATCGAGGGCGAGGCGCCCGGCACGGTCAACCCGAGCCTGTGGCGCCAGTCGACCCTGGTGGCGACCGACGGCCTGTACGAGGTCGTGCCGGGTCTCTACCAGGTGCGTGGGATGGACCTGTCGAACATCAGCTTCGTCGAGGGCGAGACCGGGGTGATCGTCATCGACCCGCTGATCTCGACGGAGACCGCCGCGGCAGCGCTGGCGTTGTACCGCGAGCACCGTGGCGACCGGCCGGTCACCGGGGTGATCTACACCCATTCGCACGTCGACCACTTCGGCGGCGTGAAGGGGGTGACCACCCAGGAGGACGTCGACTCCGGCCGGGTCCCGGTGCTCGCCCCGGAGGGCCTCGTCCAGCATGCCGTCTCGGAGAACGTCTACGCCGGCATCGCGATGGCCCGTCGTGCCGGCTACATGTACGGCGCGGTGCTGCCGCGCGGACCCCGGGGTGCCGTGGGAGCCGGCCTCGGGCAGACCACCTCGACCGGCACGATCACCCTGATCCCGCCCACCGTGGAGATCACGACGACGGGACAGGAGGAGGTCGTCGACGGGGTACGCATCGTCTTCCAGATGGCCCCGGACACCGAGGCGCCCTCCGAGATGCTGTTCTTCTTCCCCGACCTCAAGGCGCTGTGTGCGGCCGAGGACGCCACCCACAACCTGCACAACCTGCTCACGCTGCGCGGTGCGGTCGTCAGGGACCCGCACGGCTGGGCGAGGTACCTCACCGAGACCATCGACCTCTTCGGCCGCGACGTCGAGGTGGTCTTCGCCTCCCACCACTGGCCCACGTGGGGCAAGGGCCGGGCGGTCGAGTTCCTCTCGCTGCAGCGTGACCTCTACGCCTACCTGCACGACCAGACGGTGCGGATGCTCAACCGGGGCCTGACCGGCCCGGAGATCGCCGAGGAGATCGTGCTCCCGCCGGCCCTGGAGAAGGCGTGGTCGACCCGGGGCTACTACGGCTCGGTGAGCCACAACGTGAAGGCGATCTACCAGCGGTACCTCGGCTGGTTCGACGGCAACCCGGCCCACCTGTGGGAGCACCCTCCGGTCGAGCGGGCCGAGCGGTACGTCGAGCTGGCCGGCGGCATCGAGGCGGCCGCCGCGGCTGCCAGGAGCGCCTTCGACGCCGGCGACTACCGGTGGGCCGCCGAGGTGGCCAACCACGCCGTGTTCGCACGACCCGACCACGACGCGGCCCGCGAGGTGCTCGCCGACACCTACGAGCAGCTCGGCTACGGCTCGGAGAACGGCACCTGGCGCAACTTCTACCTGTCCGGCGCCACCGAGCTCCGGAGCGGGTCGTTCGGCACTCCCACGGCCACCGCCTCCCCGGACATGGTGTCGCAGCTCGACCCCCCGCTGCTGTTCGACGCCATCGCCGTCCGGGTCGACGGGCCGGCGGCCTGGGACGTGCGGCTGAGCATCGACGTCGTGCTCACCGACGCCGCCGAGCGCTACCGCCTCTGGCTCGCGAACGGCGTCCTCACCTACAGCTCCGCCGCCCAGGCGGGGGACGCCGACGCCACCCTGACCACCACGCTCCGGGCGCTTCCCGCACTGGCCCTCGGCGGGCTCTCGGCCGACCGGCTCGCCGACGCCGGCATCCAGGTGACGGGGGACGCCTCGGCGCTGGGACGGCTCACCGCCCTGCTCGACCCCGGCGACAGCGACTTCGCCATCGTCACTCCCTGAGCCGGTGCCGATCGGCCGAGGGCCGAGGGGGGAGGGCCGAGCACGGGTCCGGTGACGGGAAAGGCGAAGGGGCCGGCCGGCTCCCCCGTGTGCCGGCCGGCTCCGCGGAGGAAGGAAACACCATGACGAGGGTCGCTGTCATGCGCGCTGCAGGATGTTGCAAGTGGGCGGGATCAGTCCTCCGGGCCCGACCAGAGGTTCAGCCGGACGCCGGCCGCGAACCGGGTCCGCACGCCGAGCGTCTCGAGCAGTGCCGCCACGTCGGAGCGCACGGTGCGCACGCTGACCCCGAGCGTCTCCGCGATCACGTCGTCGCCGACGCCCGTCGACATCAGGGCGACGACCTGCCGCTGGCGCGGGGTCAGGTCGCCGAGGGTGCTCACCCCCGTGTCGGGAGGGAACGAGGCGCTGATCGTCGCCTCCCAGTAGCGCCAGGCCGCGTCGAGGCAGCGCGTCGAGCTGACCGCCATCACGCTGGGCTCGCCGTTGATCTCGGGGCCGTGCAGCAGCACGAACCCGCGGTCCACGATCTTCATCTGCACCGGCGCGATGCTGAAGAGGTAGGTGCCGGCCGGCTCGGCGGTCAGGAGCAAGCGGGCCCCGGGCTCGACCCCGTTGTCATCGAAGATGCTGACCATCTTGAGTCCGCGCTCGAGCAGGGCCCGGTTGTTGGGGAGGCTGGCGCTCATCTGGGCCGCGGTCGCCGACGGACGCACGGAGAACAGCTCGCGCCACCCGCGAGCCGCCTCGGTCATCCAGGGATTGATGTGGGGGTGGCGTGCGACCACCTCGATGTCGGGGGCCGTCCCGCTCGACACTGCGGCCGCCGCCTCGCTGCGTCGGACCTGGAGCACGGCCGCCGCGTCGAGCACGGCCTGCCGGGCGCTCTCGGGGACGCGGTTGCGCGGCCACGGGGCCACCGTGAGCCTCAGGTCCTCGTCCTCGTCGTTCATCATTTGCACCCCCCTTGCCACGTGTGACGTCCGTCGGTGACAAGTTTCCGTCGGCCGGAGGGGAACCGCCAAACTCGGGCCGGCTGCCCGTCAGGGGCGCGGAGCCCGGGACGCGTCCGGCATCTGGGACCCCGCCTTCGTCCTCGACCGAGACCGACCCGTGAGCCCGGTGCGTCAGGCCGGCGGTTCGAGGTCGACGATCAGCAGCGCCACGTCGTCCTCGCCGTGGCCCCAGCGGTCGATGATCCGGTCGGCCAGCGTCTCCGCCGCCACGTCGCGGGTGCCGGCGACGTCGGCCGCGAGCAGGTCCATGGTCGCGTCCAGGGACGTGTCACGGCGTTCGACGAGGCCGTCGGTCATCAGCACGACCCGGTCCCCGGCCACCAGCGGCACGTGCGTGATGTCGCCGGCGCCCAGCTGCAGGCCGAGCAACGGCCTCGAGCATCTGCCGACCCGGCCGGTGCCGCACGGGCCGGAGGTCCCGAGCACGGCCGGAGGGCCGTCGGCAGGCGCCCCTCGTGACCATCGTCCCTGTGCGTCCGTCACGCCGGCTGGTCAGGGTGGTGGTGACCCCCTTGGAGCGCGCCATGACCCTGATCGAGACACCCCCCACCAGCCTGGAGGAGCCGAAGCTCCGGGAGATCGACGCGATCGTCGAGGCCAGCACCCGGGCGGCGAACGCGTTCCGCGAGCTGGACCAGGAGGAGGTCGACGCGATCGTCGACGCGATGGTCCGGGCCGGGGTGCGCGCGGCGGCCGAGCTGGCCCAGGTGGCGATCGAGGAGACCGGCTTCGGGGTCTTCGAGGACAAGGTGGTCAAGAACTACGTGGCCACCGAGTTCCTCTCCGACTACCTGCGGGACAAGCGGTCGGTGGGGGTGATCGACGAGGACGTCGAGCGCAACATCGTCCACGTCGCCGAGCCGATCGGGGTGGTGCTCGCGATCACGCCGGTGACCAACCCGACCTCGACGGTGCTCTACAAGGCGATCGTGGCCGCCAAGACCCGCAACGCGATCCTGTTCCGGCCCTCGCCGTACGCCACCCGCTGCTGCGAGCGGGCCGTCGAGATCCTCCGCGAGGCGGCCGAGGCGGCCGGGATGCCGCCCGGCGCGCTGCAGGTGATCCCGGACGCGGCGCACGAGGTGACGCACTACCTCTTCAAGCACCCGGACGTGGACTTCATCTGGGTCACCGGCGGCCCGAAGATCGTGGCCCTCGCCAACGCCGCCGGCAAGCCCGGCCTCAGCGTCGGCCCCGGCAACGCCCCGATCTACATCCACCGCACCGCGGACATCCGGGGCGCGGTCGTCGACATCCTGATCTCCAAGACCTTCGACGCCTCGGTGATCTGCCCGGCCGAGCAGACCTGCATCGTCGACGAGCCGGTCTACGACGAGATGCTCACCGAGTTCCAGCGGATGGGCGCCCACCTGCTCACCGCGGAGGAGGCGGACAGCCTGGTCCAGTTCGCGTTCGGCTGCGCGACCGGGATCGGCGACAAGGTGAACATGGGGGCGCTCGGCCAGCTCGCGCCGCAGCTCGCGGCCCGGGCCGGGCTCACCGTCCCGCCGGAGACGAAGCTGCTGCTGGCACCGCTGCCCGCCGACCTCGAGCAGCTCGGCGCGCACCCGCTGGTGCAGGAGAAGCTGATGCCGGTGCTGGGCCTGGTCCGCTCACCGAGCGTCGAGCACGGCATCGCGGCGGCGGTGCTGGTCACCGAGCACGGCGGGCTCGGCCACACCTCCGCGGTGTACGCCGAGGACCCGGCGGTCATCGACGCCTACGGCAAGGCCGTGCGCACCGGCCGGATCCTGGTCAACGCCCCCACGGCGGTGGGCGCGCTGGGCGGGGTCTACAACAACCTGACGCCGACCTTCTCGCTCGGCTGCGGCACCTGGGGCGGGTCGAGCACCACCGAGAACGTCAACTACACCCAGCTGCTCAACATCAAGACCGTCTCGCACCGGCGGACGCCCCCGCAGTGGTTCCGGGTGCCCGCCAACACCTACTTCAACGCCGGCGCGCTGGAGAACCTGCGCGACCTCGAGTGCGAGACCGCGGTCATCGTCACCGACGCGGACAGCGAGCGGCGCGGCGTACCCGACCTGCTGCGCGGCAAGCTGCGGACCCAGCACGTCCAGGTGTTCAGCGAGATCGAGCCGGAGCCGTCCGAGGCCACCATCCGCGCCGGCGTCGCGCTGCTGGCCCGGGCCCGGCCCGACCTGCTGGTCGCGGTGGGCGGCGGTTCGGTGATGGACGCCGCGAAGGCGATGCGGCTCTTCTACGAGCACCCCGAGAAGACGCTGGACGACCTCACGCTGCCGTTCCTCGACCCGCGCAAGCGGGTGGCCGACTACCCGCAGGGACGCGCACACGGTCCGGCTGGTCGCCGTCCCGACGACGTCGGGCACCGGCTCGGAGGTCTCGCCGGCCGCGGTGCTCACCGTCGGGGAGCGCAAGGAGACGCTGGTCGACTACTGCCTGGTCCCCGACATCGCGATCGTCGACCCGATGCTGACGCTGAGCATGCCGGCGACGGTGACGGTCGACAGCGGCATCGACGCGCTCACGCACGCGCTGGAGGCCGCGGTCTCGATCTTCGCCTCGCCCTACACCGACGCGTTCTGCGTGCAGGCCGCCCGGCTGATCTTCGACGCGCTGCCCCGCGCGTTCGAGGACCCGCAGGACCTGGCCGCCCGCACCGACATGGCCAACGCCGCCACGCTGGCGGGCCTGGCCTTCTCCAACGCCTTCGTCGGCACCAACCACGCGCTGGCGCACGCGGTGGGGGCGCGGTTCGGGATCGCGCACGGCCGCGCGAACGGGCTGTTCCTGCCGCACGTGCTGCGCTACAACGCCGGGCTGCCGAGCAAGTTCATGCCCGCGCCGGGCTACTCGGCGTACGTCGCGCCGGACAAGTACGCCCAGCTCGGCCGGGTCGTCTTCGGCGGCCGGGAGCCGGAGGAGAGCCGGCGGCGGCTGTTCCAGGGCGTCGAGGACCTGCTCGACCGGCTCGGGATGCCGCGCTCGATGCGGGCGCTGGGGATCCCCGCCGAGGAGTTCGAGGCGGCGCTGCCCGGGCTGGCGATGACCGCCTTCTCCGACCTCAGCAACCGCACCAACCCGCGGATGCCGCTGCTGGCCGAGCTCACCGAGCTGCTGCGGCTGGGGTACGACGGCGGTCCGGATGCCGACTGACTCCGACACCCAGACCGTCGAGGTGGACGCGCCGTTCGCCGACGTGCTCGCCACGATCCGGGACGTGGAGGGCCAGGTCGACTGGATCCCCGAGATCCTGGAGGCCGAGCTGCTCGAGGTCTACGAGGGCGACGAGCTGCCGGCGACGGCGCGGTTCAAGGCCTCGGCGACCGTGGGCACCGACGAGTACACGCTGAGCTACGAGCACACCGACAACACGATGAGCTGGACCATGGTCGAGGGGAGGATGCAGACCGGGCAGGAGGGCTGCTACACCCTCGTGGCGCTCGGTCCGGACCGGACCTCGGTGACCTACGAGCTGACCATCCACCACAACCTGCCGCTGCCCGGCTTCGTCCGGCACCGGGTCATCAAGGGCCTGGTCTCCAACACCCTGACCGGGCTGCGCAAGCACTTCGAGGTCACGTCGTACGGCTCCTGAGCCTCCCCGAAAGGGGTGATGCGCCTGCCTGCTGCTGGGGCACAGGGTGGGGAAACCCTCGACCCCAGGAGTGACCCATGAGGTTCCGGACCCGCGCCCGCCTTGCCGTCGCGACCCTGCTCACCGTGGCGGTGGCGGCGGCCATCCCCGTCCAGTCCGCCAGCGCAGGGGACGACCACCACGGGCACGGGCACCACGGGCACCATCACGGGCATCACCACGGCGACCGCGAGCTGACCGTGATGACCCAGAACCTCTACCTCGGCTCCAGCCTCGACCCCGCCCTGCTGGCCACCACCCCGGCCGAGTTCGTCGCCGCGGTGGCGACCATCTACAACACCGCCGTCTTCACGAACTTCCCGAAGCGCGCGGAGGCCATCGCCGACACGGTCGCCGCGCAGGACCCGGACCTGATCGGGCTGCAGGAGGTCTCCAAGTGGATCGCCCAGCCGCTGGTCCCCGGCGCGAACCCGCCGAGCTACGACTTCCTCACCATCCTCCAGGCGGCGCTGGCGCAGCGGGGCCTGCACTACAGCGTCGGGGCGGTCTCCGACAACGCCGACATCGGCCCCGCGCCGCTGGTCTCGCCCGGCTTCGGCTGCGCGGTGTTCACCGACCCGACCAAGCCGAACTGTGTCGTGACCCTGCAGGACCGTGACGTGATCCTGGTCAACGACGACACCCGTCGGACTGGACGTGAAGGCGTCGAAGAGCGGCGACTACAAGGCCCAGCAGACGTTCTCCCCGCCCGGGCAGCACGACCCCGGTCTCGTTCGCCCGCGGCTGGGCCTACATCGACGCCAGCTACCGGGACACCAGGTTCCGGTTCGTGACCACCCACCTCGAGGTCGAGAGCTTCCCGACCGTGCAGGAGGCGCAGGCCCAGGAGTTCCTCGCCGGCCCGGCGAGGACCGGCGGCGCGGTGATCGCGGTGGGCGACTTCAACTCCGACGCCGAGCCGGCACCCACCGACACGAACACCACGACGTACGCCGACCTGACCAAGTACTGGTTCAAGGACGCCTGGGCGGTCAACGGCGGCGCCAACGGCGACACCTGCTGCCAGAACAGCACGCTCACCAACCCGGTCTCGAGCCTGCGCACCCGGATCGACCTGGTCCTGACCCACGGCCCGGTGCGGACCCGGTCCGCGGACGTGGTCGACGACCAGCCGATCGCGAGCACCCCGCCGCTGTGGCCCTCCGACCACGCCGGCGTGGTGGCCACGCTCAGCCTGCCCCGGGGGCTCGAGCGGGGGACATTGAGCCTCGTCACATCGGGCTCCTCACGGGACTAACCGGCCCGCGACGTGCGCTGTACCGACTGAGCGCACCCGAACCGAGGAGATCCATGCCCCGCCTGATCGACGACCTGAACATCCTGCACGCGTCGTACGTCGACGCCATCAACACCGCCGTCACCGAGAACGACCCGGCGCGCGCCGCCGAGCTCGCCGAGGGCTACGACGCCGACGCGATCGCGCTGATCGCCGAGCGCGAGGGCCGCACCGACCTGCTCCCGATCCGGCGCCCCGCCAAGCCGGACACCCCGCTGCGCCGCCTGGTCGCCCGCCTCACCGCACTGCGCGCCGCCTGACACGTAGGGCCTCCCGGCGATGAGCGCGGAGTCCCGGGCGCACCGGGTGCGCCGAGGACTCCGCACTGTTGCCAACTCGGTCGCCTCGCGCGCCGGCCGGCGGCTACGGTCGCGTCCGTGCCCGACGCGATCTTCGACGACCGCCGCCTCGCCGAGCTCTACGACCCGCTCGATCCCGACCGCAGCGACCTGACGGCGTACGCCGCCCTCGCCGACGAGCTCGGCGCCCGCAGCGTGCTCGACGTCGGCTGCGGCACCGGCACCTTCGCCATCCTGCTCGCCCAGCGCGGCCTCGAGGTGACCGGCGTCGACCCGGCCGGAGCCTCGCTCGAGGTGGCCCGGGCCAAGCCCGGCGCCGACCGGGTGACCTGGCTGCACGGCGACGCCACGACGCTGCCGCCGCTGCAGGTCGACCTGGCGACCATGACCGCCAACGTGGCCCAGGTGTTCGTCACCGACGAGGACTGGGCGGCGACGTTGAGCGCGGTGCACGCCGCGCTCCGTCCCGGCGGCCACCTCGTCCTCGAGACCCGCGACCCGGCCGCCGAGGCGTGGCGCGAGTGGGACCGCGAGCACACCTTCACCCGCGCCGACGTGGCCGGCGGGGTCGAGACCTGGTGCGACCTCCTCGAGGTCGACGGCGAGCTGGTCTCCTTCCGCTGGACCTTCGCCTTCGACTCCGACGGCGCGGTGCTGACCTCGGACTCGACGCTGCGGTTCCGCTCGCGCGACGAGGTCGAGGCGTCCCTGGCGGCCGCCGGCTTCACCGTCGTGGACGTCCGCGACGCCCCCGACCGTCCCGGCCGCGAGCTGGTGTTCCTGGCCCGTCGGGGATGAGTCAGTGCTGCAGCGACTCGGCGAGCTTGCGGCGCAGCGTCATGGTGGCGCGGCTGTGCAGCTGGCTGACCCGGGACTCGGTGACGCCGAGGACCTGGCCGATCTCGGCGAGGGTGAGCCGCTCCCAGTAGTAGAGCGCCACCACGACCTGGTCGCGCTCGGCGAGCTCGCGCACCGCGGCGAGGAAGCCGGGCGGGATGTCGTCGTCGGCGCCGGGCAGGTCGACCGCGGCGCGCGGGGTCTCCTCGTCGTCGAGGGTGGCGGCCTCGAAGCTGACGACGCTGGTGTAGGCGGTCTGGCTGTACATCGTGCGCAGCTCGGCGACGGTGATGCCGAGCTCGGCGGCGACCTCGTCGTCCTGCGGTGCCCGGCCGAGCTGGCGCTCGAGGCCGGCCTGGGCGGCGTTGATGTCGCGGATCTTCTCGCGCACCGACCGGGGCACCCAGTCCGAGGCGCGCAGCCCGTCCACGATCGCGCCGCGGATCCGGGACACGGCGTACGTCTGGAACTGCAGGCCGCGGTCGGGGTCGAACTTGTCGATGGCGTCCATCAGCCCGATCACGCCGTCGGAGACCAGGTCGGCCTGCTCGACGGTGGAGGGGAGACCGGAGCGGACGCGGCCGGCGACGTACTTCACGAGGGGGGAGTACTGCAGGACCAGCCGGTCCCGGGCGTCCTTGTCACCGTCGTCCTTGAAGCGCCGCCAGAGCAGGTCGACGGAGTTGTCGGGTGCCTCCACGTCGTCCTCCCCCAAGGCTCAGGGCCCTCAACAGAGCGGGATCCTCGGGCGTCACACTAACGGAGGAAGTCAGCCTTCGTACTCGAAGTGCCACGGCTCCGGCCGGCTTCCTCCGGCCTCCGCCCACGAGGGGTGGTGCCAGCCGAACGCCGGGCCGTGCGCCACCATCCACGCGTGCGCGCTGGTGTCGAAGCTCTCGATGCCGCCGCAGAGGTCGACCGCGAGCCCCCAGCCGTGCACCGAGGTGCCGGGGACGGCGGTCATGTTGGGCTTGAGGACGTGGACCCGCTCCTGGCCGTCGCGGGACCGGTAGGAGTCGGTGATGCAGATCGGCGCGCCGGTGGCGGACTCGAACGCCGCGCCCATCAGCCGGTAGGCCACGGCCGCGTCGCAGCGCAGCTGCTGGACCCCGTCGGGGGTCGCCGCGCACAGGGCGCTCAGCGGGCACCTCGCCGTTGGTGTACGTCGCGCGCGGTGCCTCGGGCAGGTCGAGCACCTGCGTCGGGTCGACGGGGGTGCCGTCGAGGCGGACCTCGAAGTGCAGGTGCGGCCCGGTGGTGTTGCCGAGGCTGCCGACCGCGCCGACCTGCTGGCCCGGCCCGACGCTCTGGCCGGGGGAGACGTCGACGCGGGAGAGGTGGGCGTACCACGTCTCCACGCCGCCGCCGTGGTCGATGCGGACCAGGTTGCCGGCCCAGTCGGGGTGCTCGATGGACACGACGCCGGCCGCGGCCGCCATGCACCGGGGTGCCGGTCGGGGCGGCGAGGTCCTGGCCGGTGTGCTCGCCGGAGGACCACAGGTGGCCGCCGTCGCCGAAGCCGGCGGAGAGGCGGTAGCGCCCGCGGCCAGCGGGATCCGCAGCGGGCCGGAGCCGTCCACCGTCGGGGCCGGGGCGGCCGGGCCGCAGGTGCCGCCGGCCGGCGGCTCGGGGACCTCGGCGTGCTTGCCGCCGTGGCCGTGCGCGGCCGGCAGCGTGGCCCGGCGTACGCCGAGGAAGCGTGCGGGCAGCGGCTGCACGCCCGCGGTGCCGGTGCCCGGGTCGACGACGATGACCCGCTGCAGGCCGACGTACACCGCGGTCTGGTCGAGGCCGGCGCGCTTGCCGCCGAGGACGACGACGTCGCCGACCTGGAGGGTGCCGCGGGGGACCGCGCGCAGCTCCTGCCACTGGCCGGTCACGTCGGAGGGCAGCGTCGTCATGCTGGTGCCCCAGGCGTTGGCGACCAGGCCGCCGCAGGCGTACGTCGTGGCGTCGACGCCGCCGGGCACGGTCGAGAGGCCGAGCCGGTGGAACGCCTCGGAGACCGCACGGACGGTCTCGGCGGGCAGCACCGTCACCCGGCGGCCGTCGGGCAGCTTCGCACTGCCGACCCCGTGGACGGGGCGGTAGCCGGCGTCGCGGACCGGCTCGAGCGGGGCGGGCAGGTGGCGGGGCTCGTCGAGCTTCTTCGCCGGGGGCGGGACGACGGCGGCGGTGCCGACCTGGCGGAGGTAGCGCTCCCAGGCCCGCAGCGCGAGGTGGTTGCGGCGGTCCTGCGCGGGGTCGGTGACGGCGTACCCGGCCGGGAGCTGGGAGCGGCGGATCGCCGCGGCCACGACCTGGCGCGCGGTCCAGGTGGCCTCGATGCGCTCCTGCTTGCGCTGGGCGGCCTCGTACTTGAGCCGGTCGTGCTCGGCCCGGGCGATCGAGTCGGCGAGCTTGGCCTGTGCCAGGTCCGAGAGCTGGCGCGCGGACTCGGCGTCGGCGGCCGCCTCGGCGGCGCGGTCCAGGTCGGACTCGCCGGGGGAGACCAGGTCGCCGATCGCGTGGAAGATCCCGCCGTCCTGGTCGGAGACCTGGTCCCGGAGGTCGCTGGCGACGTCGGCGGCGCGCTCGGCGTCGGTGGCGAGGTGGTCGGCCTGGGTGCTGAGGGCGTCGACCTGCTGGCGGGACTCCTCGTACGCCGCGTAGGCGGCCTCGACCTTCTGCTGGATCGCGGCGGCGCGCGCCGTGGCGTGCACGCTCGCGCTGGGGTCACCGGACGTGTGCGGCGCCGCCTGGGCGGGGAGCGCCAGGCCGGTCAGCGCCAGGCCGGTCAGGGCCAGGGGCAGGGCAGCCAGCAGCGCCAGCCGGCGTGGAGCCGGTGAGCTGAGGCGGCCGACGGCCATGGTGTCCTGCCTTGGTCGTTGTGGAAGTGGTGCGGAGGTCGGTCGTCGAGCCTCAGTCGTCGAGACTCAGTCGTCCAGGAAGGCGAGCTCCTGCAGCAGTGCTGCGCGGCGCTCCTGGCTGACGTCCTCGGCCGGCGCGAGGTCCGGGACGAGGGAGAGGGCGATGGGGGCCATCGTGATCGGACCCATCGCGACCGGGGCGGCGACCTCGTCGGGCTCGTCGTCGGCCACCGGGATGCGGGCCAGGGGCACGTCGGCGAGGGCCTCGTCGAGGACGGGCACCTCGAGGGGCGACCGCGGTCTCCTCGGCCTCGGCCATGCCCGTGCGGGCAGCAGAGGTCGGGCAGCGGGATGCTCGGCACCGGGATGCCGACCGCGGGTGCCTCGGGCACCTGGAGGCCCGGCACCGGGATGGCGCCCGTGGGCACCGGACCGCCGGCCACGTTCGGCGACGGAGAGGCCGCGGGCGCAGGTGCCACGGCGGCCTCCGGCGCGGCGAGCTCGGGGGCGACCCTGACGGGACGCCTGCAGTCCCACTCCGAAGAGCGTGCGGACCACGGCGGCCATCTCGTGGATGGTCTCCTGGGCGACGCCCGGGGCGAGCACGTGCGTGGGGCGGTTGGCGGTCATGGTCATGGTCTGCTCCTCGAGAAAGCGGGGTGGGGGAGTCATGAGGTGTAGGGGAGGGGCTCCACCGTCACGGTGGTGCTGACCTCGGTGAAGTGGCGGAGGAAGGACAGCCGGTGCATCAGCAGCGTCGGTGCCGTCTTGGTGCCGGTCAGCGTGACCCGGCCGTCGGGGTAGATCGTGAAGCCCTTGCTGGGGACGGCGACGTCGTGCCCGTCGCCGCTCTGCTGGGCCACCTGGAGTGCGTAGACCGCCACCTGGCGGGTGGTCGGCCCGGCCTTGGCGACAGCTGCCGCCGCGTAGCCGGCGGTGCGTACGTCGTCGGGCTCCGACATCTTCGTCAGCATCACCGAGCCGGTGTCGACCGCGAGCAGCACGAACGCGAGCCGCGACCAGCAGCCCCAGGCCCGAAGGCTGATCAGCCGGATTGTCGTCATGTTGCTCCTCCGCTCCTGAGTTCCTCAACTAGTCAATCGGCGGGCGGCAGGCGAGAAGTTGAGATCCGAAGGTGAAGTCGGCCGCATCAGCTCGGGGCGGTCGCCTCGATGCGCTCGCGAGGACTCGCGCCGTGGCGGCGCCGGAGTGCCGTCCCGCGGCTGGATAGACCGGCTGCAGGAGGCTCCGCGACTTCGGGCTCTGGTTGATCGGTCCATGAGCGACGGCCGGTCGTGGACCTGTTTCCGCGATGGCGAGACAAGGCCCCGCGAGCGCGCAGGTCGGCTGCCTTCCCGGGACTGACGTCAGGCGGTGGGCTGACCCTTTCGGTCAGCCCACCGCCTGATTCAGTGGCTCGATCAGCCGTCGGTGCAGGCAGCTGACGGGGCGCGGCCGCGCTCGACGCTCAGGCCGCCACCGGTCGAGTCGTACCACACGGAGTCCCCGGATCGCGCCGTTGATGGAGCCCTTCGGGTTCGAGGCCTTGATGCAGTAGCCGCCGTCGCCAGTGGGGTCGTAGGTGATCGTGAACAGGGTTCCGCCGCTGTTCCTGAAGTCCGGTGAACGCGGAGGCGTCTGGCCCGCAGCGAGGTGTTGATGTCTGCGGCGTACGCGCTGTTGTCGACGTAGTACGACTCCTCGAGGTTCGCCAGCTGCTTGACGTCGGACTTGATGCCGGCGTCGACGCCCTTCTTCTGCTGGTTGAGGAAGACCGGGATGGCGATCGCGGCGAGGATGCCGATGATGATGATGACGACGAGGAGCTCGATCAGGGTGAAGCCCTGGTCCTTCTCCTTCATGGACTTCTGCAGTCGAGCGAGCATGAGGTTCTCCTGTGGGAGGTCGGATCTTGCCTGCGCTGTTCCGCACCGGTCTGCCGGGGGCCTTGGCGCTGTTGTCGATGAGAACTTCGGCGCTGGCCTGGGCCGCCTTTAGGGCAATGGCCGCACATTTTTCAAAACGGGAACCCGGCGATGTACTCGTGCGTGCCCCACGCGACCTTCCGTGGACGGCATGAGCAGCTCCTGCGCCGGCGTCGAGCAGACTCCAACGTCTCGCAAAGATGCTCACCGTCCCCGTGGAGACTGCCTCCCGACGAGGTCGCCCACCTGCCCGCCGCCGTGCTGTCGACCTGTACGTCGTCGGCCGCTCGTGCATGCCGGTACTGCTGCCGACTGTTCGATCGCGGTGCCCGGACCCCACTGGTATGCCCCGAGCTCCTCGCGGCTCCCGCGCGGACAGTCGTGCACCAGCAGCTCCGGCCGGCGGGCCCCGGAGCCGGAACAGCAGCGGCGACCCGACTGCCGGTGCTGCGAGCCAGGGTGTGCCGACTATGCGGGGGACTTCACCCCCCGCACCGCCGCGGCGGACCGGCCGGAACCCCTCGCCCACCGGGACCGGTGATCCAGGGTTGCAACGGCCCCAGGGCCCGCGGCGCCAGTGCAGGGGCGCCCGCTGGCCATCTCCTCGCGGCGCGCGGACTGTCACCCGCATGCGTGCCTACGAGTTCATCGTCATCGGGGACTTCTCGCGCATCCCGGCCGAGCGGCGATCCGGCGCTCGCCCTCACCCCCCGTACCGGGGGGCGACCTCACCGAACGTCTTCTGACCCCACGAGGCTCGCACCGGGTCGAGGAAGTAGGGCGGCGGCGCGTACATCAGTCGGCTGTCGTAGTTGTAGTCCTTGAGGTATCCGCGACTGCCCTGGCCGACCGCCCCACGAAACATCTGGGCGATCGAGCCGAAGACGCGCAACTTCCCCAGGCAGGCCGGCGAGCTGGCGACGCAGTCGTTGCGCCGACGTCGAACTGCTGCACCTCGAAGCTGTGGTTGAGCGTGAGGATGGCAGCGTCGATGGTCGGGTTCTGCAAGGACCCGGTGAGGTTGCTGGTGCCGCGCTTCCAGCGATGCAGTCGCCCTCGTCGGAGTCCCACGTCTGCCTCTTACGGCCTCTAGGTCCGTCAGGCACCCATGCTCCCTCGTGCGCCGTGCAGTCTCCCCTTGTTGACCGGGTGGTAGATCTGCACCGAGTTGTCGGCGATCAGGCCGAGCACGTCGGTGCCGTTCTCGCCGCCCTGGTAGGTCAGGTCCCCGGTGACCACGATGTTGTTCTCCGCGGAGACCGTCACCCGGCCACGCAGGGTGCCGTTGACGTACGCCGTGCCCTCCCGGCAGTTGGCCGCGCTCTGGGTCTGGTTCCAGTCCGAGGCGCTGGGGAGGTCGCCGCCGGAGGGGGCGGTGCCGAACGTCTTCGGTGCGCAGGGGCCGTCGGGCGGGGAGTCGGGATCTGCGGGGGCGGTGCGGACATAGATCAGGCCGTTCTCCGGCACGGCCAGGTTCGGCTGCGGCCAGTCGCCGCCGGGATCACCGCACCCGTCGTTGAGCTGGGTCCCTCTCGACCCGGGGCTCCAGACAGTCATCGTCCCGCTGTCGTCCCCGCTGGCGGCTGGGTGGAACTCGATGCGTGTCGCCCCGGTGTACAGGCACCCGGCTGGCTTCCAGCCCGAGGGCGCGGCGTCGGGCCGGTCGACGTACTGCTGCAGGTTCCCGATGCTCTCGGGGAGGTCCACCTCGTCGCGGTGCGTCATGCCCTTGTCGAAGCGGGGATGGACGGATCCGTGGGCGTTGCCGTTGCGGTAGCAGGAGCTGTAGTCCGGCGGGTGCGGCGCGCACGACGGGTCGGAGGTGGTCACCTTGTCGGTGAACCACGGTCCCAGCGGGTCGGTGCTCGTCCCGTCGGTCATCAGGATCGTGTCGTTGGAGTGCACCGGTCCGTTGAGCTTGTCGCCGCCGATGAAGGTGATGTCCTGGCACCCCCGGCGGCCGGCCCAGTAGTACTTGGCGCACTGCTCGTAGACCTGGTCGGGATGGTCGTACTCCGCGGGGTCCGTCGTCTCGTAGGTCGTGGCATACAGGAACTCCCCGAAGCCGCCCCGCCGCAGGGTCACCTCGATGCTGCGGGTGACGTTTCCGACGCGTCCGGTCGAGACCAGGTCGATGGTGCCGTCGACGGGCGTCGAGACGACGTCCAGGTCGTAGTGGAAGAAGGCACGGTCAGAGCCGTTCACCGGCATCCACCCCGCATCGGTGCCGTCGTCCCACCCGCACGGGGCCGGTGAGGCGTCGAAGGTCCGTTGCAGCGCGGTGTTGTCACAGTCCCAGTCCCAGCCAGCCTCGCCGAGGTGCTGGTGGCCGACGGCGGGGCTGGTCAGCCAGTAGTTGTCGTCCTTGTTCAAGCGCGCCAGGTAGTCGTCCACGCCCGCCTCCGCGGCAGCGAAGGCCTGGTTCCACTCCGTGGAGTGGCGCGCCCCGGCCATCGTCTGCATGGCGTAGCTCAACGCCACGCTGACGACCAGCATCGCCACCGTCATCGCACCGAGCACCATGATCAGTGCAGAGCCTTCGTCGGCAAGCGGGCGGGGGCGGCGGTCGCCGCGATCGCTGATCATGACGGCTGCACCAGCAGGTTGATGTCGGCGTTCGGGAGGCGCACCCGTTGCACCGTGGTCGCGGTCGGCACGCTGGCGCGCCCCGGCACGGTACGAGCCGTGAGGCTGATGTCGACGCTCGAGATCTTGGGCAGGTCATCCAAGGGCAGCGACGATTCGTTGAGGCCGTTGCCGTCGAAGTCGTAGTAGCTGAAGACGGTCGGTGTCGGCCAGACCAGCCCCCGGGCCAGCGTGCGCACCTCGGGGTCGACGCTGCAGCTCGCGTCAGTGGACCGGGTGCAGAAGCGGAAGTGGCCCTCGCCATCAGGCGTCGGTGGGATGCGGGTCTGCCGCAGGATGGCACTGCCGGCGGCGTAGGGGTCCTCGAGCAGCTGCAACGTCACCAGGCTGGGGCCCTGGCCGGTGTTGTTGAGGTTGGCGTAGAAGGTGATCTGGGTGTCGCTGGCCTCGACGATCGCGGTGTCCACGCAGTCCGCGCACGCGTGGGCGTCGAGCTGGTCGGGGAGGACCGCGGTGCGCAAGATCTTGCCCGCCGCTGCCATGCCGGTGCTGCCCTGGACCGAGTTGTCCAGGCGGACCTCCATGCCGGAGGCGGTCCGCAGCGACAGGATCGCGACCGAGGCGATGATGGTGGTCAGCACGCCGAAGAGCGCGCAGGCCACCAGCATCTCCACCAGCGACATGCCGTCGTCGTTGATGAGCGGTCGCGTGTGTGTCGCCCTCACAGCTGGATCACCTTGGCCTCGCCCGGACCGACCCGGACCTGCTGCCCGCTGATCGTCCAGAGGCCGTACGGCAGCGCCACGCGCAGGACGCCGCCCGGAGCGGGAGTGGTGCTGGGTTCGTCCGTGGGGCCAGTGGTCGGATCCGCCGTAGCACCACCGGTCGGGTCGCCAGTGGGGTCGGCCTGCAGGGTGCCGAGCGGGATCGTGGTCTCCTCGCAGAGCCGGTCCGCGGCATGGGTGGCGGAGACCGACGTGCCCGGCTCACCGTCGATCTCGACGGCTCCGAGAGTGACCGCTACCGGGCCGCTCGTGGTCCCGCGCGGTGTCGGGACCGGGAGCGAGTCGCCGGTCACGGCGGGGTTGTCGTCCTCGCAACCGCCGAGCCACAGCCCGTAGCCAGCCGGGTCGGGCCACAGATCTTCGAGGGTCCTGGTCAACCCGCTCCCAGGCACGGTCTTCACCCCGACCGGTTGCAGGTGGCTGTTGCCGAGGGTGAGAGGCAGCGATTCGACCCCGGCGGGGATCGTGTAGCCCTCCTGTGGTGTCCGGATCTCGGCGATGATGCCCGCGGCCGCGTCGTACTCGACGGAGCCCCGCCACAGCTGCCCCGCCTGCAGGTCAACCTCCTTCGTGGCTTGCGGGTCGCCCGAACGGTTGACGAAGCCCGGCACCTGAGCGGTCACCGTGTAGTGCCCCGCCGGCAGGTGCGCGAGCAGCACGCAGCCGTCGCTGGCGGTCACGCCACTGCGGGTGTCCCCGCCGTCCTTGGCGGTGACGGTCACGCCTGCCTTGGGCCCACCCTCGCTGTCGATGACCTGGAGCCCGATGTGCCCGTCGAGGGACGAGTACGTGCCCTTCGCCGGTGTCATGATCGTGTCCATGCTGACCGGCGGTCGATCGCCGAGGGCCGGCCACGTCACGTCCACGGTCACGTGCAGGACGACGAGCTCCTCCGAGGAGCCCTGGTCACAGGGGGAGAGCTGGGCGTCGGCCGCGCCGATCTGCTCCCAGCGTGCCGTGCGTGTGACGGTGTACGGAACGTCGTCGACGACCATGGTGCCATCGGGCAGCGGGTTCTGGTTGACCACCGCGTTCTGCGTGATCGTGTCCGGTCCGCGGGTGGCGGAGCTGAAGGCATCGCGGGTGATCTCGAGCTCCCGGCTGGCGAGGCTGACCGCCTCCAGTCGGGATCGGTCCTCGCCGGTTGCCTTGATGGCGGTTCCCAGGACCGCGAGCACGGCAGCGCTCATCACCGCGAGCAGTCCGAGCGCGACGATGATCTCGATGAGGGTCATGCCCTCGTCGCGAGGAGCCGACCCGTCGAGGCGTCCGTTCAGACCGCGCATGCCACCCGTCCCGAGGCCGGTAGGGACCACGACGTCGCGCTCGTCGCCGGGGTGGGCGGCGCGCAGCGTTGGTGGGCAGGAGGAGGTCACGTCCTGGGTATCGGTGTGAGTGCCTGCGGACTTGAGACCCGCCCACGGAAGATCGCGTCACTGGAGGCCGGTCGGGGCATGCGGCGTCGAGGACGTCGGGCACGGCAGGGTCGGCTACCTGACGGTCCCGGAGTCGTTCGTGACCGTCGGCTGCGGCCGATTCGGTGGTCTGCACCGGGCCTCGAACCTCGACGGCACCACGCGCCTGCGGGAGGACGAGGTCGCCGAGCATGGATCGGTGGCGACTGCGAGCACCTGCTCTCCGAGCCAGTGTTGCGACCGGTCCTCATTGGCACCGGAGCCGTTCGCCTCATCACCTCCCCGCTGGATTCGGGCTGCCGGCCGCCGTGCGTGGGTGCTGGGGTTCGG
>CAWFPE010000010.1:0-189796 GCA_963817665.1 uncultured Actinomycetota bacterium
CGCCTACACCGCAGGGGACCTCAACCTGATCCCCAACCCGGCTGGCCGCTACTCGGTCGGCGACCGCACCCCCGGGCTCCAGCACGACCCGGACGGAGGACTCACCATCCACCTCCAGCCCGAGTCGCCCGGGCGGAAGCAGGAGCCCAACTGGCTGCCCACCTCCGCCGGCCACGACTGGTTCGTCATCCTGCGGCTGTACCGACCCCGCCCCAGCGTCGTCCAGGCCGCGTGGAGGTGCCCGGGCCTCGCAGGTGTGCCGACCGCAGGTTGACGAGCCGAAGACAACCCCTGCGCCGCGGCAGTTGCCGGCACTGGAACTCGGGGACAACAGACGCCGTCACCCGATGCTTGTCAGCCGGTGCGTGCGGGCCTCAACGGCTTGAACGGGGTGATCGTCTCCTCGCCGCCCGCGGATGGCGACACAGGTGGCCTCCGGCACCTCGCGCCACGCCCCGCGCAGGTCGCCCAGCGGCTCGGACACGACCAGCCGGGCGTCGTCCGAGAGCCCGTGCAGCACCGGGTTGTCGGGGTACTGCTGACGCAGGGTCGAGACGTCGGTGCTGTGGAACAGCGAGCGGGACTGGCCCTCGCTGGAGTAGCGGAAGGCCCAGATCGTCTCGCCGTCGGTGGTCGCCACGGTCATCTGCATCGGGAACTCGATGCCGTGCGCTCGGCGCGTCTCCTCGATGAGGCCCGACCGCCCGGGCCACCGCCGCCGGCGGGTCGTCCTCCAGGCCGAAGGTGAGGGCCAGGTAGAAGAACAGCTCGGAGTCGGTCGATCCCTCGATGGCGGGTAACAGCTCGGGGTCGACGCGCCAGCACGAGGTCGCGCTTCATCGCGGGAACCCGTCGATGTACGCCGTTGTGCATCCACAGCCAGCGGCCGTGCCGGAACGGGTGGCAGTTCGTCTGCTGCACCGGCGTGCCCGATGGAGGCGCGGATGTGCGCGAGGACCAGCCGGCGAATCGATGTGCGCGGCCAGGTCGCGCAGGTTGCGGTCGTTCCAGGCCGGCTCGATGCTGCCGGAAGACGCCCGGCGTCGTCGGGGTCGCCGTACCAGCCGACGCCGAACCCGTCGCCGTTGGTCGGCTCGGCGCCCAGCGTGGAGTGCAGGCTCTGGATCGATCAGGGAGTGCTGCGGCTTGTACAGCAGGTCCTCGAGGAGCATCGGTGAGCCTGAGTAGGCGAGCCATCGACACATGCGGTCGCCTCCAAGGTCGGTCAGCCCCATTACACGTCGGCGCCCCCAGGTGCGGATCATCCCTCTCGGGTGACGCCGTGCGCGGTCAGCACCGGCAGGCCGGCGGCCGACTGGCTGGCGTGCAGGCGGCGGTCGCTCAGGATCCGATCTCGCCCAGCGGCATCAAGAGTGGTGCGCTCACATCGGATGAGCGGACGTTCGTGGGGGGCATGCCATGGGTCGGGATGGCGGCCCAGTCCAGTTGAAATTTCCGGGTTAGGTCACGATTCGATAGTACCCGTCGCCGGAGATTGTGGAGTGATTCCGTCACCAGCGCACGGCCCTGCACGCCCATGCACTAGTGCGCACGTCCCTGCACAACTCGGCCCCATTCCGCGGCACCGGGCACTGGGGTGAGCGTGTGTCACCGTGCGTGCATGGCACCTCGGGAAGCCATCACCCACCCACCAGAGCCTGCGGAATCGGACCGCGTCGGTAGTCGCGCGGCGCGCTCGCGGATGCCGGTCGCCAGGCATTTGGTGGAGACGGTCGCGGTGTCGCACGGGGTGTGCGTACACCCGGTCCCGGTCAGGAGGATCGAGCCGGCCTCGGGAGCGAGCGAGATCGTGGACGTCCCGTGCGCGGCGACCCTGGAGTCGAAGTGCCCGCCGTGTGCCACGCGGGCAAGGTCGCTGAGGATCACGCAGTGCCGGACCGGCTGGCACCTGGACGAGGAACCGGTGTTCGAGCCCGACGAGCCAAGTGAGCAACAGGTCGAGCTGACCACGCTGCGCGCGGACCTCGAGGCGATACTGGTCCAGGCGCGCGCCGAGGGGCAGGACGAGGCGCTGATCGTGGCATCGATCGAACGTGTCGAGGCGGAGCTCTCCCCGATCGGGAGTCCGGGGGAAGCCCGCCCCGTCTGGAAACCGCGGCGGGTGCGGTCCACGAAGCGACGGCAAGACGTGCCGGACCTGCCGACCCGGACAAGGGCAAGGTCCACCGGCGCGAGACCCTCGGTTTCGGCGGCCGCCGCGTGCTGGTGAGCCGGAAGTGGTCAGGCAAGACCCTCGCGGACCACCGTGCCGACCGTCGCGCTGGGTCCGGGAGCTCCTGGGCCTCGGTGACGATCCGGACCCGAGTCGGTACCTGTGGGTGCAGGCGGCGCCGGGCGATCCGGACGTGCTGCCGCGAGAGAACCGCCTCCTGCTCGCCATCGCCGACCGCAGCCGCTGGCGCGAGCAGCTCCGCCGCGCCCTCGACGAGGCCAGCACCAGGAGCCTTTCCGACGCCCCCATCATCCAGCCCGCGGCCTGAGCACGCGGCCGACACCCCGGAGGATCACGATGACCGAGAACCAGCACAACCTCTTCCTGACGACCGAGGAGGTCGCCACGAGACTGCGCGTCAACCCGTGCACCATCCGTCGCTGGCGTCTGGACGACGTCGGCCCGCGGTTCCTGAAGGTCGGCAACATCTACCGTTACCCGGCCGACGAGCTGGAGGCGTGGATCGCGGAGAGCGTGCGCACCAGCCTCGCGTCGTGAAGAGCGAGAAGGTTCCACCTCTCGGAGTCCGCCTCACGGTGGACGTCGAGGAGAACGCTGGGCCCAGGGGAACGACGTACCGGGCCCGGGTCCGGTGGACCCACCCGGTCACCCACCACCGGGAGGCCGTGAAGCGGGCACACCCGACGCGGGAGGCGGCCGAGGAGTGGGTCCGGCGCATGGAGCGCACCGCGAAGACCGGCGTCGACTCCGGTCAGACGCTCGCGGCGTACCTGGACCACATCGGGGATCGCTGGACCCGGGGGATCGACCCGACGTCGACGTACGACCCCTATGCGGCTGGGCTCCGGCGCCGCGTGGTGCCGACGCTCGGTCACCTGCCGGTCACGATGATCACGGCCGGGCTCGTGGACCGTGCCATCGACGAGTGGGAGACCGAGTACGGCCGGTCCACGGTCAAGAACACCGTCTCGGCGCTGGTGCTGGTCCTCGACGAGGCGGTGCGGGACGGGATCATCGCACGCAACCCAGCCAAGGACCGGGCCCGCCGGAAGACTGTCGGCCGCTCTTTCGGCAACACCGACGAGGAGCCCGCCAGCCCTCGGGAACTCGCGCTGCCGGACGTCGCGACCCTCGACCGTCTGGTCGAGCGGGTCGTCGAGGCCGGAGACCACGCGTCGTGGGGCGACATGGTGACGATCCTGGCGACGACGGCACTCCGGATCAGCGAGGCCTCGGGCCTGCGGGTCGGGGACGTGGACCTCGACCGCGGGCTCCTCCACGTGTTTCGGCAGACGTACCCGGGTCGCGGGGGACTGGTCACCAAGCAGACCAAGGGGCGGCGCCGGCGGAGCGTGCCGATCATCGACCCGCTCCGGCCAACGCTCGTTCGACTGACGGCGGGGCGCCAGGGTGACGAGCGGATGCTGTCCGGCCCGAGGGGCGGTGTCATCACTACGGCGACGTTGCGGGACGCGACCGGCTGGGACGAGCTGGTGCGGAGCCTGGGCCTGCCCGGTCTGGTCCGGCACGGGTTGCGCCACACCGCGCTCACGTGGATGGCCGATGCGGGGGTCGACCTGCACATCCTCCAGCGCGTCGCAGGGCACCAGGACCCGGCCGTGACCAGTCGCTATCTCCACCCCGACACCCAGGCGATGCTGGACGCCGGCAACGCCTTCTCGGCCTGGTGGTCCGGAACTGGTCCGGAGAAGCCCGCGCTGGGTGTGATCCGTGGCGGGCGTGCCGGGGCATGAAAACGGGCCCTGACCTGCATCAGCAGATCAGGGCCCGATCGGTCGGGCTGACAGGATTTGAACCTGCGACCCCTTGACCCCCAGTCAAGTGCGCTACCAAGCTGCGCCACAGCCCGAAGGCCTTCCGTGGAAGGCCGCGTGAACACTATCGCAGCCACGGCGAGGATCCGGAATCGGGCTCGACACGGGTGTGAGGTTCCGTGTCGGAGGACGCCGGGGCGGATGACCAAGGGCCCTGCCGGGCGCTGGAACGGCGTGCCGAGACTGGGCCATGACCAGCCCCGTCCTGACCTTCCTGGGCGCCGTCGGCACGGTGACGGGGAGCCGCTTCCTGATCGAGCACGACGACACGCGGGTGCTCGTGGACTGTGGTCTCTACCAGGGCCTCGCCGATCTCCGGCGCCGCAACTGGGAGAAGCTGCCGGTCGACGCCGCGCGCATCGACGCGGTCGTGGTGACCCACGCGCACCTCGACCACTGCGGCTACCTGCCGAGGCTGGTGCGGGACGGCTTCGGGGGCCGGATCGTGTGCACCGAGGACACCGCCGAGCTGGCGACGATCGTGCTGCGCGACAGCGCCCGCCTGCAGGAGGAGGACGCGGCGTACGCCAACCACGTCGGCTACTCCAAGCACCGCCCGGCACTGCCGTTGTACGACGCGGGTGACGTCGAGAAGACCCTGCCCCTGCTGCACCGGGTGGACTTCCTGCGGCCCACCGGGGTGGCGCCGGGCGCCCGGGTGACCCTGCAGCCGGCCGGGCACATCCTCGGCTCGGCCACCGCGCTGGTGGAGGCCGGCGGGGCCAGCGCGCTGTTCAGCGGCGACCTCGGTCGCAGCGGGCACCCGCTGCTCCGCCCGCCGACGGACCCGCCGGCGGCTGACGTGGTCGTGGTCGAGTCGACGTACGGCGACCGCCTCCACCCACCGCGGGACCCGGAGGTGCTCGCGGACGCGGTCCGACGAACGGTTGCCCGGGGCGGCAGCGTGCTGATCCCCGCGTTCGCGGTGGACCGCACCGAGCTGGTCATCCTGGAGCTGACCCGGCTGATGCGGGCCGGGCAGATCCCGAAGGTCCCGATCTTCGTCGACAGCCCGATGGCCCTCGCGGCGCTGGCGGTCTACCGGCGGGCGGTGCACCAGAGCTCGGTGCAGCTGCGCGACGAGGTGCGCGGCAGCCAAGGGCTCCTCGAGGACACCGACCTGCACGCGGTCCACGACGCCACCGCCTCGAAGCGACTCAACCGGCCGACGGTGCCGTGCATCGTCATCTCCGCCTCCGGCATGGCCACCGGCGGTCGGGTCGTCCACCACCTCGAGCACCAGCTGCCGGACCGCCGCAACTGCGTCGTGCTGACCGGCTACCAAGCCGTCGGCACGCGCGGCCGCCAGCTCCTGGAGGGGGCCCGCCAGGTGAAGATGCACGGGCACTACGTGCCGGTGCGCGCGGAGGTCGTCGACGTCCAGGACTTCTCGGTGCACGCGGATGCCGACGAGACCCTCCGCTGGCTCGGCCGCAGCCCGACCCCACCGGACAACGTGTACGTCGTGCACGGCGAGGCGCACGCGGCCGCCGCCCTCGCGGCCCGGATCGACGAGGAGCTCGGCTGGTGCGCGGTCGTGCCGCGCTACGGCGAGAAGGTGCGCATCGGGAGCTGCGCTGCTGCGGACCGGGAGGAGACCGGGAACTGAGCCCGCCGGCCGGAAATCCCGCGCGCTCCGGCCCCGGTCCGTCGTAGCGTCACGCCGTGCACTCCACCTGGCAGGACCCGCAGTGGCTGGCCGGCGCCCACGCGTGGATCGACGCGCAGCTGGCGACCATCGGCCGAGAGCGCACCGGAGACATCGAGCAGCCCCACGTCTACGAGTGGTCGACCGTGATGCGCGTCCCGACGGCTTCGGGCGACGTGTGGTTCAAGGCCAACCACGATCCGCTGCGCCACGAGGCCGCCGTTGTCGACGTGCTCTCCCGGCGGCGTCCCGACGTCGTGCCCCCGCTGCTCGCCCGGGAGCACGAGCTCGGCTGGATGCTGATGGGGGATGCGGGCGAGCAGCTGCGTGCCGTGGTCCCCGCCGAGCGGAGTCTCGACCGCTGGCGTGACGTGCTCGCGGCGTACGCCCGGGTCCAGCTGGCCGCGGTCGACGACGTCGACGAGCTGCTGGCGCTGGGGGTTCCGGACCTGCGGCTCGCCGGGTTGCCGGAGCAGTTCGAGCGGCTGCTGGTCGAGATCGACGCCGAGCCGCGCTTCCGTGCCAGCGCGACGCGCGTGGCCGAGCTCTGCGAGGCCCTGGCGGCGTACGGCATCCCCGACACGATCCAGCACGACGACCTGCACGACGGGCAGGTCTTCGTGAGCGAGGGCCGCAACCTGGTGCTCGACTGGGGCGACGCGTGCGTGACGCACCCCTTCCTCACCCTCTCGGTGACCCTCGAGGGGGTGATCGCGTGGGGGCTCGACGACGTCGAGGGCTCGGTGGAGACGGCGCCGTTCCGCGATGCCTACCTGGCGCCCTTCGCGGAGAGGTACGGCGGGGACCTCGCCGCCGCCTGCGAGATCGCGGTCCGTCTCGGCTGGGCGTGCCGGGTCGTCAACGGCCACCTCGACAGCGACCCGGGACGGACCCTGGCCCGGCTGCGGATGTGGCTCGACGGGCGCGTCTGAGCGGCTGGGTCAGCGTTCGAGGACGAACGCGCGGCCGCTGACCGCGGTGGGCCGGATCTCCACGACGTTGTACTTCAACGTCCCGAGCCAGGGGCGCAGGCCGATCTCGTCGGCCCGGTGCTCCTCGTCCTCCTCGAGACGGCGGGCGACACCGCGCAGGACGACACTGTGGGCGCTGCGATCGTCGTGGTCGTCGATCTCGAAGACGACGTCGGGATGCATCACGACGCCGAGCAGCTTGTCGCCCTCGGCGGTGCGGAAGAGGAGCCGGTCCCCGTCGACCGCGTAGTTGACCGGGACCAGGTGGATCTCGTCGCTCAGTCGGAACGCCAGCCGCCCGAACTCGGCCGCCCGCAGCAGCCCCCAGCACTCCTCGTGGGAGAGCACCGTCACGACGTCCTCGTCGAAGGTCATGCCCGACGATGGACCGTCGGGTGCGCGCCGGAAAAGGGGAGCACGTCCCGCGAGGAGCAGACCTTGGGCCTGCTGGGTCGCGGCGTAGGTTCGGGGGAGTGGCTCACCCCGACGAGAGGACCTCCATGACCGACCAGCCCACCGTCGCACTCCTCGGCACCGGCACCATGGGTGCCGGCATGGCGCGGAACATCGCCGCCGCGGGGATCCCGCTCCGGGTCTGGAACCGGACCCCGGAGAGAGCCGAGCCCCTCGCCGACGTGGCCGCCGTCGCCGGGAACGTCGCCGAGGCGGTCGAGGGCGCTGACGTCGTGCTCACCATGCTGCTCGACGCAGACAGCGTCGCCGACACGATGGAGCAGGTCCGCGGCAACCTCGGTCCGACCACGGTCTGGCTGCAGCAGAGCACCGTGGGCCTCGCCGGGACCGACCGGCTGGCGAAGCTGGCCGACGAGCTGGGGGTGGCATTCGTCGACGCCCCGGTGCTCGGGACCAGGAAGCCGGCGGAGGACGGCGCCCTGGTCGTGCTGGCGTCCGGGCCCGAGGAGGTGCGCGACCGGGTCGCGCCGGTGCTGGAGGCCATCGGCAGCCGGACCATCTGGGTGGGCGAGGCGGGCGCCGGGTCCCGATTGAAGCTCGCCGCCAACGCCTGGGTCTTCGCCGTGGTGGAGGGGGTCGCGGAGTCGCTGGCCCTGACCCGCGAGCTCGGCCTCGACCCCCGACTGTTCCTCGAGGCCGTCAAGGGCGGCGCGCTGGACGCGCCGTACGTCCAGGTCAAGGGCGGGGCGATGCTGGACGGCTCGTTCGACCCGGCCTTCGCGCTCGGCGGTGCCCTGAAGGATGCCGAGCTGATCCTGGAGGCCGCCCGCAGCGCGGGGCTCGACCTGGGCGTAATGCCGGGCGTGCGTGAGCACTTCGCGCGTGCGGTCGAGGCGGGACACGGCGACCTGGACATGGCCGCCACCTACCTCGAGCACTGATCTCGACAGGCTCGATCAACGGGAAGCAGGCTCGATCAACGGGAAGCAGGCTCGATCGACGAGGACTCCGGCCGGAAGCCGGGTGGCTACTGGCCGGACATCACGCCCACGGACTCGCGCTGGAAGCCGGGGAACACGGTGCTCGTCGACGCGCCGAACCGTGCGGCGACCACCTCGGCGAGCACGCTGCGGTAGTCGGTGGTCACCAGCAGGTCGGAGTCGACCTCGCCCTGCAGCCCGGGCCAGGTGCCGTAGTAGCTGCCACCCCTGACCCCGGCGCCGGCCACGAACATCACGTTGCCGTACCCGTGGTCGAGCCCCATGTTGGCGTTCTCCGCGACCCGTCGGCCGAACTCGCTCAGCGTCACCAGCGTGACCTTGTCGGCCAGCGGCCCGAGATCGGTGAAGAACGCCGCCACGGCCGAGGCGAGCTCGCCGGCGTTGCGCACCATCCGGCCGCGGTCCACGGTGCCGAGGTCGGCGTGCATGTCCCAGTCGCCCTGGTCCACGGTGACCACCTCGACGCCGACGTCCCCGCGGACGACCCGGGCCACGGCGGCCATCGCCCGGCCCAGGTCACCCTCGGGGTACGCCGCGCCGTTGGCCGGCGTGGCGCTGGTCGCCAGCACCGGACCGAATCCGTCGACCGAGTCGAAGGTGGCCTGCATCGCCCGGCCCAGCGAGGTGTGGTCACTGCCCCACAGCGTGCGCAGGGACCGGCGCCGCTCGCCGTGGTCCCACTGGTCCTCCCCGGCGATGCCGACGTCGTCGAGGTTCCCGGCGGCCATGACCGGCTCGGGACCGTAGAGGGACGCCGGCAGGGTGCCCTTGCCCAGGTTGAAGCCCTGCAACGGCGAGCGGCCGGTGTCGGTGCCGATCAGGCGGTTGAGCCACCCGACCCGGGTGGTCGAGCCAGGGTTCGCGTCCTCGACCTCCTCCATCGCGGCGAAGTGGGACCGGTTCGGGGCCGGCAGCCCGGTCGCGTGCACGGCGGCCAGCCGACCGGCCTGCCACAGCGGCACGAGCGGCGCCAGCTCCGGGTGCAGCCCGAACATCCCGTCGCGCACCAGGAGCCTCTCGGCCGGGACCGCGATCCGGGGCCGGGCGCTGTAGTAGACGGGGTCGCCGTGCGGGACCACCAGCGAGAGCCCGTCGGCAGCGCCGCGCAGCGAGAGCACCACCAGCACCGAGGACGTGGGCGTGGCGGCCGCCGCCGAGGTGCGCACGACGGCCGAGCCGAAGACGGTGCTCGCCCCCGCGACGGCCAGGGCACCGGTCAGCAGGCCGCGGCGACTCAGCCCGGCGTACTCCCGGCAGCAGGACGGGGTGGGGGAGGGCGTCATGGTGCTCACCTGGTCAGGAAGGCGGGGGAGTCGAGGAAGACGGTCAGCAGCCGCGGCATCGACCACTTCACCAGCGGGTGGTCGCGCGTGATCACCTCGTGGGGAGTGAGGCCGGTGGCCTCACAGCAGGCCCGCAGCAGCCGTGCGGTGGAACGCCGGTGGAGCAGCCGCTGGGAGAGGTGGTCGACGAGCAGGTCGAACCGGATCCGGTCCTTCGGCAGCCACGAAGCGGGGGACCGGTAGGCGATGCCCTCCTTCGGCCACCACCCCCCGCTCATCACGTAGTGGGTGTCCATGGACGCAAGCAGTCGCGAGGGCGAGGACCAGGACTGGTTGTCGATCGGCTGGCCGTCGGGCCGTGGCCACGAGAACGGCATCGTCCCCATGTTGGCGGCCTGCCAGAGCATCTGGTTCGCGGCGTGCTGCTCGCTCCTGGGCCGGGCCACCGAGACGGCGAGGGCGCGGTACGTCGCGACCAGGTCCTCGCCGGGGTCGCGCACCTTGGCGTCCACCGCGTCCCGGAACGCGGACGAGCGCACCAGGGCGCGCAGCACCGGCACGATCGCGGTGTCGTGGTGGAGGTAGACCCGCGCCAGCCGGTCGACCAGCGCCTGCGGCGGGTCGTCGCTGACGAACTTGACCGCCAGCCGGCGCGCCAGCCGGGCGGCCGTGGCGGGGTGGTGGGCCAGGTAGGTGAGGTAGCGGCGGGTCAGGGCGCGCCCGTCCGCGGCGGAGTTCGCGTCGGAGAACCCCATCACGGTCACCGTGCCGCGTGCGTGCCGGCTGGGGTCGTAGGACGGCGCCCAGGTGTTCCACATGTCGACCGTCCAGCCGGTCAGGATGCGGGCGCTGTCCTTGACGTCGTCCTCGTCGTACTGGGCCCGCCCGACGGTGTGCAGCTCGAGCAGCTCCCGGCCGAGGTTCTCGTTCGGGTGCTGGGCGGTCGACACGGCGTTGTCGAGGTAGACCAGCATCGCGGGGTGCGTCACGGCCGCGTGCAGCAGGTCGTCGAAGCGGCCCAGGGCGCCGGCGCGGATCGTGTCGCCGTAGTCGGTGCGGTGGACGAAGTGGGCGTCCCCGATGGCGGGCACGTTGAGGTGGTTCTCCCAGAACTCGGCCATCACCTCGAGCAGCTGGCGGCGCGAGGTCATCCGACGCATCAGCACCCAGCGTTCGTAGTCGAGCATGACCTCCCACCCGCCCTCGGTCCCGGCGACCTGGCGCTGCCACAGCGCGGCGGGCTGACGGGAGAGGCTGGGCCACCAGGCGCGCAGGGCGCCGACGCCGCGGTCGGAGACCCGGTGGGGGGTCAGCTGCCGGTCGAACCACGCCTCGGGTCCACCCTGCTTGCGGACCTGCCGGGCCAGCGCCGGCGTGACGGCGTACGAGAACCGGCCGACCAGGTGCCGTGCGCGGGTGGAGAGCAGCGGGTCGCCGCGGTAGTGGGCAGGGGTGTAGGTGGACATGCGTCGTGCTCCCGGATGCGAACGCGTGTGGGTCGAGCGATCCTACGAGCGCGGGACGGCGCTGTCAGCGGAATCGACAGGCTCGCGCAGAGCCGCCCGCATGCGGTGCTGGGGGCGGTCTCCCGGTAGAGTTCGAGGGCCCGCACGACCCCACACGTAAGGATCACGAGCTCCTCCGATGGACGGCTCTCAAAGTCGCCCGTTCTCCCCCCACATCGGGCCCGTTGCCCGGGGAGAGCGCCGATGACCGCCTGGATCCTGTTGGCCGCGGCGCTGCTGCTGATCGCCGCGTGTGGCGTCTTCGTGGCCGCGGAGTTCTCCTTCGTGACCGTTGACCGAAGCAAGGTCGAGCACGCCGCGAGCCAGGGCGACGCCGGCGCCCGGGGCCTGCAGCAGGCGCTGCGGAGCCTCTCGACGCAGCTGTCCGGGGCCCAGGTGGGGATCACGGTCACCAACCTCGCCGTCGGCTTCCTGGCCGAGCCGGCGATCGCCGCACTCATCGACGGCCCGCTCGAGACGCTCGGCGTGCCGTCCGGTGCCGTGTCGCCGGTGGCGGTCGGGATCGGGCTGGCGGTGGGCACGATCCTCACGATGATCTTCGGTGAGCTGGTGCCCAAGAACCTCGCGCTGGCCAAGCCGATGGAGGTCGCGCGGGCCACCCAGCGGTTCCAGCGTGCCTTCACCGCGGTGAACCGGATCCCGATCCGGATCCTCAACGGGTCGGCCAACGCGTTCGTCCGCCGGCTCGGGATCGAGCCGCAGGAGGAGCTCCGCTCGGCGCGGAGCTCGACCGAGCTGGCCTCCCTGATCCAGCGGTCGGCGGACCAGGGCACGCTGGACGCCGACACCGCCGAGCTGATGGAACGCTCCGTGGAGTTCGGCTCCCGGACCGCGGGGGAGATCATGACGCCCCGGGTGCGGACCACCAGCCTCGAGGTCAACGACCGCGCCAGCGACATCATGGCGCTGGCCCGGCAGACCGGACACTCGCGCTTCCCCGTCCTCGACGACGAGGAGGGCGTCGTGGGCACGGTCCACGTGAAGAACGCCGTGGCGCTGCCCGTCCACGAGCGGCCCACCACGAAGGTCAAGCACCTGATGGCCAAGCCGATCGTGGTGCCCGACTCGCTGCGGCTCGACCCGCTGCTCGCGCTGCTGCGCAAGGACGGCTTCCAGATGGCGGTCGTCCTCGACGAGTACGGCGGCCACGCCGGCATCGTCACGCTCGAGGACGTCGTCGAGGAGATCGTCGGTGACATCGCCGACGAGCACGACCGGCTCGGCGCCCGGGCCCGTCAGCGCCGGGACGGGAGCTGGACGCTCTCCGGGCTGCTGCGGCCCGACGAGGTCGAGGACATCACCGGCGTCGCGCTGCCCGACCACGAGGACTACGACACCATCGCCGGGCTCGTGCTGCGCGTGCTGGGACGGGTGCCCGAGCCCGGGGACCTCGCCGAGGTGCCGGTGCCGGACCACTCCGATCCCGAGGAGCCCCGGGAGCAGCTCGCCGTGCTCACGGTGGAGCGGATGGACGGGCTGAGGATCGACCGGGTGGCCCTGCGGGTGCTCGAGGGCGTGCCGGACGAGAAGGGGGACGAGTCGTGAGCAGTCCCGTCGCCCTGTTCGTCGCCGTCCTGCTGCTCCTCGGCAACGCCTTCTTCGTCGCCGCGGAGTTCGCGCTGGTCTCGGCACGGCGTACCCAGATCGAGCCGCGCGCCGAGGCCGGGTCCCGGTTCGCCCGGACCACGTTGCGGGCGATGGAGAACATCTCCCTGGTCATCGGGGTCAACCAGCTCGGCATCACCGTGTGCTCGCTGGTGCTCGGTGCGGTCGGCGAGCCGGCCGTCTCGCACGTGCTGGAGCCGGTGCTGCACGCCGCGCACGTCCCCGACTCGTTCCTGCACCCGATCGCCTTCGTCGTCGGCCTCACGATCGTGGTCTACCTGCACGTGGTGATGGGGGAGATGATCCCCAAGAACCTCGCGCTGGCGGGCCCGGACCGGGCGGCCCTGGCGCTGGGACCCCCGATCTGGTTCATCGTGAAGCTGCTGCGGCCGGTCATCGTCGTGATCAACGCGGTGGCCTCCGGCGTGCTCCGGCTGGCCGGGGTCAAGCTGATGGACGAGGTCAGCTCGACGTACACGCGCGAAGAGGTGGCCGCCCTCGTCGAGGAGTCGCGGGGCGAGGGGCTCCTCGAGGCGGAGGAGTACGACCGGCTGGCCGGTGCCCTCGGCTTCACCGAGAAGGCGGTCGCCTCCGTGCTGATGCCGACGGACACGCTGACCACCCTGCATCGGGGTTCGTCGGTGGCCGACGTGGAGGCGCTCTGCGCCGCCACCGGGTTCAGCCGCTTCCCGGTGCAGGGGGCGGACCGCGAGCTGCTGGGCTACCTGCACATCAAGGACGTGCTGGAGCCCGACGACGCCCGTCGCGAGCGCCCGATCGACGACAAGTGGATCCGTCCGTTCGCCACGGTCGCCGTCGACGACAGCCTGCACGACACGCTGGAGACCCTGCAGCGTCGAGGCGCGCACATGGCTCGCGTCGTCGACGCCGAGGGCGCGACGCTGGGCCTGGCCACGCTGGAGGACGTGATCGAGGAGCTGGTCGGCGAGATCCGCGACGCGGCACACCTCGAGGAGCACGTCTGACCGCGTCCGCGGGTCGCCGCGGGTGTGCCACGGAGACGTGGCTGCGGTGGATAAGGTGTGGTGGGGGGCTACCTCTGCCCTCCGGGGACCGGACGCGTCCTCTTCCCGAGCGGCGAGAAGCAGGCACCTGTGGCGGATGACCCGACGCGCGAGAACCGCGTGTGGACACTGCCGAACCTGCTCAGCCTGATCCGGCTGGCAGGCGTGCCGGTCTTCCTGTGGCTGGTGCTCGGGCCCGAGGCCGACATGTGGGCACTGGGGCTGCTGGTGCTCTCCGGCATCACGGACTTCCTGGACGGCTGGCTGGCGCGTCGCCTCAACCAGACCTCCGTGGTCGGGCAGATCCTCGACCCGGTCGCGGACCGCCTCTACATCCTCGCGGTCGTCGTCGGCCTCGCGCTGCGCGACATCATCCCGTGGTGGATCGCGGTGCTGCTGCCGCTGCGGGACCTCCTGATGTGGGGGCTGGTCCCGCTGCTGCGCACCCGCGGCTACAGCGCGCTGCCCGTGCACTTCCTCGGCAAGGCCGCCACGTTCAACCTGCTCTACGCCTTCCCGCTGCTGCTGCTCGGGGACGGTGACGGCGTGGTCGCCACCCTGGCGAAGGTGTTCGGCTGGGCGTTCGCGTTCTGGGGCATCGGGCTCTACTGGTGGGCCGGCGTCCTCTACGCCTGGCAGGTGCGCACCCTGCTGGCGACGACCGACCGGCGTACGGCGGTCCGCGATGCCTGAGCACCTGTCGCGGTCCGACGTCGAGCTGCCCGAGCGCGTGACGATGCCGCTGCTCACGCTGATCACCCAGCAGTCCCTCGACGAGGACTACCTGCATGCCGCCGAGCGCCGCGCCGCGGCAGCCCCGGCCCCGTCCAAGAGCCGGCCGCACCGGATGGCCGCCGTGGTCATCGCCGTGTTCGGGATCCTGGTGACCACCGCCGCGGTGCAGACCTCGCGCAACGCCAGCATCACCGACGCCGGCCGCAGCCACGCTGGTCTCGCAGATCGGGGACCGGCGCGCGACGCTGTCCGAGCTGCAGGACCGCATCGTGCGGGACCGGGAGCGCAACGTCGGGCTGGAGCAGCGGCTGAACCAGGTCACCAGCACCGAGGAGGAGGCCTCCTCCCGGGTGCGCCGCCTCGAGACGGTGGCGGGCTTCGGTCCGGTCACCGGCGAGGGTGTCCGGATCGTCGTCGACGACGCCCCGAACGGCGACGCCACCCAGACGGTGCGTGACGAGGACCTCGCCAAGCTCGTGGACGGCCTGTGGTCGGCCGGGGCGGAGGCGATCGCGATCAACGGCTACCGGCTGACCGCCCTCAGCGCGATCCGCAACGTCAACGTCGCCATCCACGTGAACAGCCGGCCACTGACCCCGCCGTACACTGTCGAGGCGATCGGGGACACCAGGACTCTGCAGGCCAACTTGCTCGACAGCACGTTGGGCGGCGAGTTCTTCAGCCTTGCCGAGCAGCTCGGCTTCGTCTACTCGATGCACAACGTGGACTCGCTCTCACTGCCGGCGGCTCGGTTCCCCAGGCTCCGGTCCGTGCAGGCGGGCACGTCGGCCGACCAGAAGAAGCACGTGGACGAGGAGACCAATCCGTGATCGCCGCTCTCGGGCTCCTGGTGGGCATCCTGCTGGGGCTCTGGTTCCGCCCCGACGTCCCGTCGGGGCTGGAGCCCTACCTGCCCATCGCCGTGGTGGCCTCGCTGGACGCCGTGTTCGGCGGGCTGCGCGCCTACCTCGACGGCATCTTCGACGACAAGGTCTTCGTCGTCTCCTTCGTCAGCAACGTCGTCATCGCGGCCGCGATCGTCTATCTCGGCGACAAGCTGGGCGTGGGTGGTCAGCTGTCCACCGGCGTCATCGTCGTCCTCGGGATCCGAATCTTCTCCAACGTGGCGGCCATCCGCCGACACCTCTTCCATGCCTGACACCGAGCCCCGCCCCGAGACCGAGCCCGAGCACCGAGCCCGTGACCGAGCACCGAGCCGGCCGCCGAGCACCGAGCCGGCCGCCGAGCCCGAGCCGGCCGCCGAGCACCGAGCCCGTCGCCGAGCCCGAGCCCGTCGACCGAGCCCGAGACCGCAGCACGAGCCCGTGACCGAGCACGAGCCGGCCGCCGAGACCGTACCGTCGGCGAGACCGATGCCGTCGGCGCGGCCGAACCCGAGCCCGAGACCGAACCCGTCGCCCCGGCCGAACCCGACACCGGCCGACAGCGGCTGCGCACCGCGCTGCTGCGCCCGTCGCGGGAGCAGGTGGTGGTGGGGGTGCTGCTGGCCGTCGTGGGGTTCGCGGCCGTCACCCAGGTGCGGGCCCAGGAGATCGACAACACCTACGCCGGGCTGCGTGAGCAGGACCTGATCGACGTCCTCAGCGGCCTGGCCGGGACCACTCAGCGCGCGGAGTCCGAGATCGCCCGCCTCGAGAGCACCCGTCGAGACCTGCAGAGCGACACCGACTCGCGCCAGGCGGCCCTGGCCCAGGCGCAGGACCGGGCCGACACCCTGGCCATCCTCGCCGGGCTGGTGCCGGTGACCGGCCCGGGCATCCGGATCACCGTCACCGAGGAGAGCGCCCCGGTCGACGTCGACACGATGCTCGACACCATCCAGGAGCTGCGGGCCGCGGGCGCCGAGGCGATGCAGTTCAACGGCAAGGTGCGCATCGTCGCCCAGAGCTCGGTCGAGGAGGCGGCAGGCGGGATCTACGTCGACGGCACGCTGCTCTCCGCGCCGTACGTCATCGACGTCATCGGCGAGCCGCACACCCTCACCGGCGCCATGACGTTCCTCGAGGGCCCCAGGGCCCAGTTCGAGGAGGACGGGCAGAGCGTCCAGATCGACGAGCTGGAGTCCCTCGACATCGAGAGCGTCCGCGAGCCCAAGCAACCGGACTACGCCCAGCCGGACAGCTCCCAGTAGCCTGCGTCCGACCCAGCAGCGACCGCTCACCGACAGGAGTCACCGTGTACCCCGACGACTTGAAGTACACCAGCGAGCACGAGTGGGTGCGCAGCCCCGGCGAGCACGACGGGTCGGTCCGCATCGGCATCACCCACTACGCGCAGGACGCGCTCGGCGACATCGTGTACGTCTCGCTGCCCGAGGTCGGCGACACGGTCGAGGCGGGCAGCACCTGCGGCGAGCTCGAGTCGACCAAGTCGGTCAGCGACATCTACGCGCCGCTCACCGGAGAGGTGGTCGCGCGCAACGACTCCCTGGACGCCACGCCGGAGCTGGTCAACAACGATCCGTACGCCGGCGGCTGGCTGTTCGAGGTGGTGCCGTCGGACGCTGCGCAGCTCGACGGGCTGCTCGACGCCGACGCCTACAAGGCCACCCTCGAGGCCTGAGCGCTCCCGCCCAGCCGCAACTGCCGCGTGCCCACTTGAAGCCCGGTGCCGGACTGATAGGTTTCTGACCAACCGTCAACCTCAACCCGGCCCTGAGGGTTGGTCGTGGGTGATGTCGGCGGACGACCCGACCCGGAGGATGACCGATGCCGTTCTGCACAGCGTGTGGCAAGCAGAACCCCGACGATGCCCGCTTCTGCGCCCAGTGCGGTACCCGCCTGGTGACCGGTGACGGGCCGGCCGCCGCGCCGACGGAGTCGGCGGGGGAGTCGACCGCCACGATCTCCATCGGCATGAGTGGCGACAAGGTCGAGACCTCGGACCGCCAGCTCAACGCCGTGGACGCCGCAGCCGTCGACGCGCTGCCCGCCGGGCACGCGCTGCTCGTCGTGCAGCGTGGACCCGGCTCCGGGAGCCGGTTCCTGCTCGACGCCGACGTGGTCAACGCCGGCCGTCACCCCGACAGCGAGATCTTCCTCGACGACGTCACGGTGTCGCGACGGCACGCCGAGTTCCACCGGACGGGCGAGACGTTCACGGTCAGCGACGTGGGCAGCCTGAACGGCACCTACGTCAACCGGGACCGGATCGACCGGGTCCAGCTCAAGGACGGGGACGAGGTCCAGATCGGCAAGTACCGCCTGGTCTTCTTCTCCGGGCACGCGAGCGGCTGACGCCCCGGTCATGGGTACGCCTTCGGCCACCGCGCCGTCAGGGGCCTCCCGGGCGCGGATGAACATCGGGGAGGTCCTGGACCGCCTGCGCCCCGACTTCCCCGGGATCACCATCCCCAAGATCCGGTTCCTCGAGGACAAGGGACTGATCAAGCCCGAGCGGACCCCGGCGGGCTACCGCAAGTTCTCCCACGAGGACGTCGAGCGGCTGCGCTACGTGCTGCGGATGCAGCGCGACCACTACCTGCCGCTCAAGGTCATCGGGGAGCACCTCGACGCCATCGACCGCGGCCTGGAGCCGCCGCCGATCGAGGCCGTCGTCCCCACGGTGCCCAAGGTGGCGCTCGCTGCGGACGGCCTGCCCAGCGCCGAGTCCTTCGCCCGCCGCGACGACCTGCGGCTGTCGCGACGCGAGCTCGTCAAGATCGCGGAGATCTCCGAGGAGCTCCTGGACCAGCTCGAGCAGTACGGCCTGATCTCGGCGCGAGCGGGGACCGGCCACTTCGACACCGACGCCCTCGTGATCGCCCGGACCGCCCGGGAGCTGGCCGACTTCGGCTTCGAGCCGCGACACCTGCGGGCCTTCAAGACCGCCGCCGACCGCGAGGTCGGCCTCGTCGAGCAGGTGGTGGCGCCGCACAAGCGCGGCCGCGACGCGGCCGCCAAGGCCCGCGCCGAGGAGGCGGTCAGTGAGATCGCCGCACTCTCGGTGCGGCTGCACGCAACCCTGGTGAAGTCGGGACTACGGACCTCCTGAGCCCGCCCACCCCGGGAGTAGGGTGGCTCTGTGCGCGAAGTCGATGTCATGGGAGTCCGGGTCGAGATGCCCTCGAACCAGCCGATCGTGCTGCTGCGCGAGGTTTCCGGGGAGCGCTACCTCCCCATCTGGATCGGGGCTGTCGAAGCGACCGCCATCGCGTTCGCCCAGCAGGGCGTCGTGCCCCCTCGACCGCTGACCCACGACCTGATGAAGGACGTGCTGGAGGCGACGGGCAACGAGCTGAGCGAGGTCCAGATCACCGAGGTGAGGGACGGGGTGTTCTTCGCCAACCTCGTCTTCAGCTCCGGGGCCGAGGTGAGCGCGCGGCCGTCCGACTCCATCGCGCTGGCGCTGCGGACCGGGACCCGGATCGTCTGCTCCGACGACGTGCTCGACGAGGCCGGCCTCGCCGTGCCTGCCGAGCAGGAGGACGAGGTCGAGAAGTTCCGGGAGTTCCTCGACCAGGTCACCCCCGAAGACTTCGACGCCCACTAGGGCACGAGGCAACCCTGACCCTCAGGTAGAGGTTGAGGGTTGGCGACACGCCGCCCTTGTCGTTGACCACCCTGATCCGCGGGCATACCTTGAACTGTCTCTGTTGTAACTCCACCGTTGTGGTTGGCCCTGCAGTCCGGGTCGCTGCACTTCCCCCGGGAGTTACGCACAACGGAGTAGACCCGCGGAGGACCGTGTGAACGAGAACGAGCAGGACCTGGCGACCAGCCCCGAGGCGAGCCGCGCCGCGGAGGTGGCCGAGGAGCAGGGCCTCCTCTTCAATGACGACGTGTCCCCGCTGCCCAGCGACGCGGGCTACCGCGGACCCACCGCGTGCAACGCGGCCGGCATCACCTACCGCCAGCTGGACTACTGGGCCCGCACCGGCCTGGTGGAGCCGACGGTTCGCGGTGCCAGCGGCTCCGGCTCGCAGCGGCTCTACTCGTTCCGCGACATCTTGATCCTCAAGGTCATCAAGCGGCTGCTCGACGCCGGCATCTCGCTGCAGCAGATCCGCACCGCGGTGCAGCACCTGCGCAAGCGGGGCACCGACGACCTGACCCGCGTGACGCTCATGAGCGACGGGGCCTCGGTCTACGAGTGCACCAGCAACGACGAGATCATCGACCTCCTCCAGGGTGGCCAGGGCGTATTCGGGATCGCGATCGGTGGGGTGTGGCAGGAGATCGAGGGGACCCTCGCCGAGCTGCCCAGCGAGCGCACCGCCGAGGACCAGGAGCCGAGCGCCAGCGACGAGCTCGCCGCCCGTCGGGCTGCGCGCAAGATCGGCTGATCCGACCGCATCGGCTAGGCTGGGGGCGCCGACTATCCCGCACGGGAGAGTCTTCGCCCGGGGGCTGACGCTTGCGGAGCGGAGCGCCGAAGGGGCAATTCCTCCCCGGAACCTCTCAGGCGCCAGGACCGTGCGGATGAGGCAACTCTGGAGCCGGTGAACCGCCGGTGACAGAGGGGGAGGCGACCCGATCGACCCCGATCCGAGGAGCCCCTCCGTGCCCGACCTCTCAGCGCCCCTCCCGCAGCAGCCCGCCCGCGAGCACCTGTCGCACCTCGACACGGCACTGCCGTTCATGGAGCGGCACATCGGCCCGCAGGCGCCCGACGTCCAGGCGATGCTCGACCGGCTCGGGTTCGACTCCCTCGAGTCGCTCATGGCCGCCGCCGTCCCGGGCGGCATCCGCGCCTCCGGTGACCTGGCACTCCCGGCACCGCTGACCGAGGAGGCCACCGCACGCGAGCTGCGCGCCCTCGCGGCGGCCAACCGCCCGGGGGAGCCGATGATCGGCCTGGGGTACCACGCGACCGTCACCCCGCCGGTGATCCGGCGCAACGTGCTCGAGGATCCCAGCTGGTACACCGCCTACACGCCCTACCAGCCCGAGATCTCCCAGGGGCGGCTCGAGGCGCTGCTCAACTTCCAGACCGTGGTGGGCGACCTCACCGGCCTGCCGACGGCCAACGCCTCCCTGCTCGACGAGGGCACGGCCGCGGCCGAGGCGATGACGCTGGTACGCCGGGGCAACCGCAAGGCAGCCGGCCCGTTCGTCGTCGACGCGGACGCCCTGCCCCAGACCATCGACGTGGTGCGCACCCGCGCCGAGGCGATGGGCATCGACGTGGTGGTCGCGGACCTGACGGCGGGCCTGCCCGACGGCGAGCTGTGCGGTGTCCTGGTGCAGTACCCCGGCGCGTCCGGCCGGATCCTGGACCCGCGCCCGGTCATCGAGGCTGCCCACGAGCGCAACGCCCTGGCCGTGGTTGCTGCGGACCTGCTCGCGCTGACCCTGCTCGAGGCGCCCGGGGCGCTCGGTGCGGATGTCGTGGTCGGCTCGACCCAGCGCTTCGGGGTGCCGCTGTTCTACGGCGGCCCGCACGCCGGCTACATGGCCGTGGCCGCAGGGCTCGAGCGGCACCTGCCCGGTCGCCTGGTGGGCGTGTCCGTCGACGCCGAGGGGCGTCCCGCGTACCGCCTGGCGCTGCAGACCCGCGAACAGCACATCCGCCGCGACAAGGCCACCTCCAACATCTGCACCGCGCAGGTGCTGCTCGCCGTGGTCGCCTCGATGTACGCCGTCTACCACGGCCCCGACGGGCTGCGGGCCATCGCGACGCGCACCCACCGGTACGCCGCGGTGCTCGCGCAGGCACTGATGAAGGCCGGTGTGGAGGTCGAGCACGCGGAGTTCTTCGACACCGTGTCGGTGACCGTGCCGGGCCGGGCGGCCGAGGTGGTCGCCACGGCGCACCAGCGGGGTCTCCAGCTCCGGCAGGTCGACGCGGACCGGGTCGGCATCTCCACCTCCGAGTGCACGACCCGCTCCACGCTGGTCCGGCTGCTCGAGGCGTTCGGGGTCGACCTCGACGTCGACGCGGTGGACGGTGCCGTCGGCGACGCGCTGCCCGCCGACCTGCGCCGCGAGACGGCGTACCTCACCCACGAGGTGTTCTCCAGCCACCGCAGCGAGACCGCGATGCTGCGCTACCTGCGCAAGCTCTCGGCGCGCGACTACGCGCTCGACCGGGGGATGATCCCGCTCGGCTCCTGCACCATGAAGCTGAACGCGACGACCGAGATGGAGCCGGTCTCGCTGCCCGGCTTCGCCGACCTGCATCCGTTCGCGCCGGCCGAGGACGCGGCGGGCTACCGCCGGCTGGTGGGGGAGCTGGAGGGCTGGCTGGCCGAGGTCACCGGTTACGACCAGGTCTCGATCCAGCCGAACGCCGGCTCCCAGGGCGAGCTCGCCGGCCTGCTGGCGATCCGCGGCTACCACCGGGCCAACGGCCAGGGCGAGCGCAACGTCTGCCTGATCCCGTCCTCGGCGCACGGCACCAACGCCGCCTCCGCGGTGATGGCGGGCATGAAGGTCGTGGTGGTGAAGGCGGCCGAGGACGGCGCCGTCGACCTCGACGACCTGCGCAAGCAGTGCGACCTGCACGCCGACGACCTCGCGGCGATCATGGTGACCTACCCCTCGACGCACGGGGCCTACGAGGACTCCATCACCGAGCTGTGCGAGATCGTGCACGGCCACGGCGGTCAGGTCTACGTCGACGGGGCGAACCTCAACGCGCTGCTCGGCTACGCCAAGCCGGGGGAGTTCGGCGGCGACGTGTCGCACCTGAACCTGCACAAGACCTTCTGCATCCCGCACGGCGGCGGTGGCCCCGGCGTGGGTCCGGTGGCGGTGCGCGCGCACCTCGCGCCGTACCTGCCCTCGCACGCCATGCACCCCGACGCGGACAAGCGCGACGGCATCGGCCCGATCAGCGCGGCGCCGTACGGCTCGGCGGGCATCCTGCCGATCTCGTGGGCCTACATCCGCCTGATGGGGGCCGAGGGCCTGACCCGAGCCACCGCGGTCGCGGTGCTGTCGGCCAACTACATCGCGGCGCGTCTCGGTGAGCACTTCCCGGTGCTCTACCGCGGCCACGGCGGGCTGGTCGCGCACGAGTGCATCCTGGACCTGCGCGGGCTGACGAAGGAGACCGGCGTCAGCGTCGACGACGTCGCGAAGCGGCTGATCGACTACGGGTTCCACGCGCCGACGATGTCCTTCCCGGTGGCCGGCACCCTGATGGTCGAGCCGACCGAGTCCGAGGACCTCGCCGAGATCGACCGGTTCTGCGAGGCGATGATCGCCATCCGCGCCGAGATCGAGCAGGTGCGGGCAGGCGAGTGGACGCCGGAGACGTCGCCGCTGCGCGGTGCCCCGCACACCTCTCGCTCCCTCGTGGGGGAGTGGGACCGGCCGTACTCCCGAGAGCTCGCGGTCTTCCCCGCCGGGCTGGACCCGGACAAGTACTGGCCGCCGGTGGCCCGCATCGACCAGGCCTACGGTGACCGCAACCTGGTCTGCGCCTGCCCTCCGCTGGAGGCCTTCGCCGAATGAGCGTCGCGCCGGTCACCGCGCGCCGCCTGCTCGCCCGGCTCGCGGCCGCGCAGGCGGGCGGGCGGCTGCCCTCGGTGGTCGCCGGGGTGCTCCGCGACGGCGGGCTCGCGTGGACCGGGGCGTACGGCGGCTCCGCCGTGCCCGGCCACGACCCGTTCGACGTGCAGTACCGGATCGGTTCGATCACCAAGACCATGACCGCGGTGCTGGTGCTCCAGCTGGTCCGGGACGGCCGGCTCGGGCTGGACGACCCGGCGGCGACCTGGCTGGGTGACGTGGCGTACGCCGACCGGACCGTCCGCAGCCTGCTGGCGCACAACTCCGGCGTGCGCTCGGAGCCGATGGGCTCCTGGTGGGAGCGGTCCGCGGGACTGACCTGGGAGGAGCTGGCCCGGGGCCACGCCGGGGCCGAGGAGGTCTTCCCGGCGCTGCAGCAGTTCCACTACTCCAACCTGGGCTTCGCCCTGCTGGGCGAGGTGGTCGCACGCGAGCACGGCGCCGACTGGTGGGACTGCGTGCAGACCCGGATCCTCGACCCGCTCGGGATGAACCGCACGTCGTACCTGCCGGCGGGTGCAGCCGCCCAGGGGCAGAGCGTGCACCCCTACGCCGGGACCCTGGTCGACGAGCCGGCCACCGACACCGGGGCGATGGCGCCCGCCGGCCAGGTGTGGGCCACGCTCACCGACCTCGCGGCCTGGAACGCCTTCCTCCTCGCCGGGCACCCCGAGGTCCTCGGCCTCGACGAGCTCCTGGCCGCATCCCATCCGCAGTCGGGGGACCGCGACGACGCCCTCGGCTACGCCCACGGGCTGGGCTTCCAGCTGCACGCCGGTGGCTCGGGGATGCTGGTGGGCCACACCGGCTCGATGCCCGGCTTCCTCGCCGGCTGCTTCGTCGACCGGTCTCGGCGCACCGGCGCCGTGGTGCTCACCAACGCCACCACCGGCCTGGTGCCGGCCGAGCTGGTCGTGGGGCTGCTCGACGAGCTCGAGCGCAGCGAGCCCACGCTCGTCTCGCCGTGGGTGCCGACGGCTGAGGTGCCGGCGGAGCTGACGGACGTGCTGGGAGTGTGGCACTGGGGCAACACACCGTTCGTGTTCTCGATGAACGGCGACCGGCTGGTCGCGGAGCGCGCGGGGGAGGAGAAGTACACCTTCGCCGTCGTCGACGGTCGGATCATCGGGACGTCGGGCTACCACGCGGGCGAGGAGCTGACGGTCGTCCGCCGTCCGGACGGCTCGGTGGGCCACCTCGACGTGGCGACGTTCATCTACACCCGGACGCCGTACGACCCGGAGGCGCCCGTCCCGGGCGGCCATCCTCGGTAGCCACCTGCCGTTCAGTCGTTTCCCGGGCTCCGGTGCGGTACACCTGAAGGCGTGCCGCACCACGAACCGGGTCAGCCGGGCCCCGAGCTGGCAGCCGCCGGCGTGCTGCACCGGTTGCTGGTCGAGCAGCGCGCCGAGCTGGGCCGCCGTGGGGACGAGTTCCGGCGAGGGGTGCCGGACTCCGTGCACAGGGCGAGGGTCGCCACCCGACGACTCCGGTCGGCGCTGGGTGTCTACCGACCGCTGGTCGCCCGGGAGGTGACGGACCCGGTCCGGCACGAGCTGCGGTGGCTGGCCCGCACACTGGGCGACTCGCGTGACCTCGAGGTGGTGCACGAGCGGCTGTGCGAGCTGCTGGACGAGGAACCGCCGTTGCTGGTCGACGGCCCGGTGCGGGCGCGGATCATCGGGACGTACTCCGCACGCCAGCGACAGGCCGACGAGGCGGTGCGGGAGGCGCTCGACTCGCGGCGCCACCACGACCTCCTCAGGGCGCTGGACCTGCTCGTCTCGGACCCGCCGTGGACCGCGGCGGCCGACCTCCCCGCCCGCGACGTGCTGGTGCCCCAGGTGCTGGGGGAGTGGAAGACACTGCGCCGTCGCGTCGAGGCGGTCCCCGACGCCGCGGACCGGGACCACGCGTGGCACGAGGCGCGGAAGGCGGCGAAGAGCCTGCGCTACGTCGTGGAGGCGCTGGTCCCCACCTGGGGTGCCGATGCCGATCGGTTGGCCGGGGCCGCGAAGCGGATGTCCTCCCTGCTGGGGGAGCGACAGGACTCGGTGGTGGTGAGGCGGGACCTGCTCGGTCTGGCCGCGGCGGCCGCCGAGGCGGGCGAGAGCGGCTTCACCTACGGACGCCTGCACGCCCGTGAGGAGGCGCGGGCCGCCCGGCTGGAGCGCGAGTTCGAGCACCTGTGGGCGGAGGTCAAGCACAAGCGCCTGCGCGCCTGGCTCCACGAAGCAGGTTGACGCGGAGCCAGGCGGAGCGTCAGCCGGTGATGTCCTCCTTGGTGACCTGCAGGTCGTAGTGGAACGCGTTGTCGCAGGTCAGCTGCACGGTCCGGTGGCGCCGGGTCAGTGTCAGGTCCGTGGCCAGCTTCTTGTGGAACCCGTCGACGGTGATGTGCTGCCCGGCGTCGTCGTACTCCTCGTGGATGGGCTTCCGCTTCCCGTAGCGGGAGGCGTGGCCCTCGACGACGGCCAGCTTGCCGCCCACCTTGAGGCTGCCGTACACCTGCTTGGCGTGGATGAAGCGGTCGGTGACCTCACGTCCGTTCGCCACCTGGTGGTCGCCGTCGCCGATCACGACCTGGATCGCGTTCTTGACGGTGTTGTTCTCGTAGAGGCTGGCGAAGACGGCACGGCCGCGGATGGTGCCCGTGCACTCGATGACGTTGCCGAACTCGTGCGAGGTCGTCGTGGCGTTCGTGGTGACGGGCTCGGACGAGGGGGACATGGCGTTGGCCGGCGTCGCGATGCCCAGCCCGGTGAGGGCGGAGGTCGCGACCGCGGCCAGGGCGCCGAGGGGGAGCTGGGTGCGCATGGTGGTGCTCCTGTTGGTGTGGGTGTCGGTCGTTGCGACGGGGATACGCCCGGCCTCCTCCTCCGGTTGCATCCGCTGCGCCGGTCCAGACCAGAGGTCCCTCCGGGGCAGGGGCCTTGGCCCCTGCCGTGACCCCGTCCGCCCGGGTCACGCTGCGAGCATGGGCGCAGTTGCTGCTGGAAGCATCCGCGAGCACGAGACGGGTACCCGGGACTACCACCTGGCGTGGTGGTCGCTGCTGGGCTTCCTGGCCTCCGGGGCGCTCGCGTTCCTCGTGGCCGACCTGTTGGCGAGGGCCTACGGCTACTCCGGCATCGCGGACGACCGGGCCCCTGCCTGGCTGGTCTGGGCCGCCGGGTATCCCGCGGCGCTCGTGTTCATCATCCCGGCCTTCTTCACCACACACTTCGCCCGGCGGGCGATGCACGAGGGGCGCCAGCAGGCGGTGGTCCCACTGGTCGTCGCCTGGGGCATCTGCGCCGTCCTCGTGCTGCAGAACGCGCTGACCCTTCTCGTCTTCGACTAGCGCGCGGCCCCGGCGTCACATCGCCTGGGAGACGCTCGACATGTTGAAGTCCGGCACCCGGAGCGCCGGGGTGGCCGTGCGGGAGAAGTAGTCGTCGCCCCACTCGCGGCTGAAGCTCGGCACCGTCGCGGAGGCGTCGGAGAACCTGCGGAGCAGGTCGATCGGGCTCTCGTTGAACCGGAAGTTGTTGACCGCACCGGTGATCTCGCCGTTCTCGACGAGGTAGACGCCGTCCCGGGTCAGCCCGGTGAGCAGCAGGGTCTGCTGGTCGACCACGCGGATGTACCACAGGCAGGTCAGCAGGAGGCCGCGCTCGGTCCCGGCGACCAGGTCGTCGATGCCGCCCGACGCACCGTCCACGCTCAGCGCGAGGTTGTCGATCATCGGGGTGACGGGCTGCTGGGTCATCGCCGCGGAGTGCCGCGTCTGCAGCAGCGACGTGAGCCGACCGTCGCGGATCCAGTCGGTGCGTCCCAGGCGCAGGCCGTTGTCGAAGACCGACTGCTCGTTGTCCGAGCTGGAGGCCACCGCGAACGGCGCGCACTGCAGGCCGTCGAAGGCCGGGTCGGAGAACAGGTTGACCCCCGGCTTGGCCAGGCTGTCGCCGATGCGGGTGCCCGCGCCCCGCTTGCTGTAGACGGACTGCCCCTCCCACGCGACGCGGGCACCGGCGTTCCAGTACGCGTCGATCATCAGGTCGGCGACCGCCGCGGGCGGGAGGATGGTGTCGTAGCGGCCGGCCGGCAGCTCGACCCGGCGCTTGCCCCAGCCCAGGCGCTGGGCGAGCGACTCCTCCATCGCCAGGGCGTCGACGTCGGTGAAGTCGCGGGTCGCGCCACCGACCCAGGCGCTCTGGGTCAGGTCGGCCGTCTTGCCGGTGCAGCCGTAGTGGCCGGTCGGTTGGACGTGCCGCAGCCGGAGCCCCGTCGTGGAGCCCAGGTAGGTCGTCGTCAGCTCGTGGTTGACGAAGCCGTAGAGCACCCGACCCGCCGAGGAGGCGCGGCCGAACGCCTCACCCAGCGCGGGGGCGAACGCGTCGTACACGTGGATGTCGGTCTGCACGGGGGCGTCGTCCCAGTCCGCGGCCGCGGCACCGGTGAGCAGGTCGTTGGCGTCCTCGGCGGGGGAGCCCGCCCGGGCCGCGGCGTCCGCAGCCTCGACCAGCGCGGTGACCTGGGCCTGCGAGCTGGCGCTTCCGGTCACGGATCCGGTGGCGACGCCGTCGGCCCGCCGGACGAACGAGATCACCGTGACGGTGATGCCGTGCATCACCCCGTTGGTGGTGAGCGTGTTGTTCGCCCAGCGCAGGTTCGCGCTGGTGGCGTCCCGCACGAGGACGATGCAGTCGTCGGACACGCTGGTCGCCAGCGCGTGCTCGACCAGGGACTGGGGGCGGACGGAACTGGTGGACTGCGGGGACATCACTGGCCTGCCTCGTCGGTGGTGTTGAGGATGCGGACGCCGCGGAACAACGACGTGGGGCAGCCGTGGCTGACGCTCGCCACCTGACCGGGCTGCGCCTTGCCGCAGTTGAACGCGCCGCCGAGCACCCAGGTGTCCGGGCCGCCGACGGCCTCCATCGAGTTCCAGAAGTCGGTCGTGGTGGCCTGGTAGGCGACGTCGCGGACCTGGCCGACGAGCTCACCGTCGGCGATCTTGTAGAACCGCTGGCCGGTGAACTGGAAGTTGAAGCGCTGCATGTCGATCGACCAGCTCTTGTCGCCGACGATGTAGATCCCCCGCTCCACCCGGCCGATCAGCTCCTCGGTGCTCGGCCCGTCCGGTGCCGCCTGCAGTGACACGTTGGCCATCCGCTGGATGGGGATGTGGCCGGGGGAGTCGGCGTAGGCGCAGCCGTTGGAACGGCCCGTTCCGGTCGGTCCGGGATTGAGCTCGGGCTTCATGCGGCCCATCGCCCGGTCGAGCTGGTAGCCGACCAGCACACCGTCCCGCACGATGTCCCACTGCTGGGTCTGCACGCCCTCGTCGTCGAAGCCGATCGTGGCCAGGCCGTGCTCGACGGTGCGGTCGCCGGTCACGTTCATGACCGACGAGCCGTACTGCAGGGTGTTCAGCTTGTCGTAGGTCGCGAACGACGTGCCGGCGTAGTTGGCCTCGTAGCCCAGGGCCCGGTCCAGCTCGGTCGCGTGGCCGATGGACTCGTGGATCGTCAACCACAGGTTGGACGGGTGGATCACCAGGTCGTAGGTACCCGCCTCGACGCTCGGTGCCTTCAGCTTCTCGGCGAGCAGCTCGGGGACCTGCTCGATCTCGTCGTCCCAGTCCCACCCACCGGAGTCGGCTCCCTCGGTGAGGTACTCCCACCCGCGGCCGACCGGCGGCGCGATGGAGGCCATCGAGTCGAACGTGTCGGCGCCGGCGCCCATGGCCTCGAACCCCGGCTGGAGCCGGACCCGCTGCTGGGTGGTCCGGGTGCCGGCCAGGTCGGCGTAGTACTTGTTCTCCTGCACCTGCTGGAGGTCGGCCGACGCGTGGTCGACGGCGGCGCCGGTGCGCAGCCGGTTCGTCCAGTCGATGAGCAGCGCGGCCTTGTCGGCGACCGGCACGTCGAGCGGGTTGACGGCGTACCTCGAGATCCAGGTGACGTCGTCGTGGACCGGCTCCGGCGCGATCTCGACCGGTGCGGAGGTCATCTCCGCGGCCACCAGCGCCACCGCGACGGCGCTCTCGGCGACGCGCACCGCCTCGTCGGTCGTGAGCACCACCCCGGAGGCGAACCCCCACGCGCCCCGGTGGATCACCCGGACCGCGAAGCCGAGGTCCTCGTGGTCGCTGGCGCCCTGCAGGACGCCGTCCCGCACACCGAGGTGCTGGTAGCGCACCCGTTCGAAGCGGAAGTCGGCGTGGCTCACGCCGAGCTCGCGAGCCCGGGTCAGCGCGGCGTCCCCGAGGCTGCGGTAGGGGAGTGCAGTGAAGGTCGGGTCGAGTCCCGGAGCGCTCATGGGGGCGAACCTATCGGACGCCGCCACCCGATTCTCGGCATCGGAGCGGGGACAGCCTTGGCGATCGATGCCCAACTCTGGTGACGACATCGCCGCCGGGCTTGTCAAGACTCGAACTCGAGTGACCTATCCGGGGGAGGCTCCATGCCCGCTGGCACCGGACGCCATCGTCCCGCCTTCTTCACCCGGACCGCCGGGTGGGTGACGGTCGCCGTGTCGGTCCTCGCCCTGCTCGCGGGCTGCAGCAGCGCGGCCGGTCCGGTCGCAGAGGGCGCCGGTGACGCGCAAGCGACGCGCTGCCCCTCGGCGTACCCCATCCGGCTGCCGATCACCACCGACGCCACCGTCGGGGTGCCGACGCTGTACCGGCTGCGGGCCTGCGCCGTCGACGCCCGGCGCGGGCCGGTGCTGCTGATGAACGACGGAGACGCGGCCTGGTCCACGGTTGCGCCCGGCCACGAGTTCAACCTGGTCCAGGGCAACGAGCAGGCCACCTGGATGCGGGAGCGGGTCGCCGTCCCGCCGGGCCTGGTGCTTCCCGGGACCGCCATCGTCGTCCGAGGTGCGCCCGCGGAGGTGACCTGGCGGCTGAGTCGCGAGTGGACCGTCGCGTGGGCCAGCTTCGCGGCCGGGATGCATGCCCTCGCGCCGCACGGCCCGGACACGGCCGCGAAGGCGATCGGCGGGGAGTCCGCCCGCGGCCAGGCGCTGGTCAGCTGCTCCCTGACGGCGTTCCACCTCTACCGGACCGCACAGGGCGACCCGCTGCCCGCCCACGACGGGCTGGGAGCGCTGCGGCTGACGTGGAGCGCCGCCTCGACCGCCTGCGCCTCCGACTGGTTGCGGGCCGACCGGATGCTGGCCCTGCAGGGGGCGCGGGCCACGGGCTGGTCGGTCGCGGTGCTGCGCGCCGACGCCTGGGTGAGCCGGGCCCGGCAGGCGCTCGGCTGGCTGGACAAGGGCGGCATCGTCGTGATCGGAGTGAGGTGACGTCACGGGCGGCACGGACGACCCGGTGTGTGGGGGACGGTGAGCCCGGTCAGCTCGTCACGGCCACCGTCGAGCCCCGACGCGCCTTGGTGACCACCAGCTGGGTGGGGATCCGGTCGCGCATCTCCGCGACGTGGCTCACCACGCCGACCACGCGGCCGCCGTCACGCAGCGAGTCGAGGGTGTCCATCACGTCGTCGAGCGTGTCGGCGTCGAGGGAGCCGAATCCCTCGTCGACGAAGAGCGTGTCGAGATCGGCGCCTCCGGCCTCCTGGGTGATCACGTCGGCCAGGCCGAGGGCGAGCGCCAGGGACACGACGAAGGTCTCACCGCCGGAGAGCGTGGCCGGGTCCCGGGTCTCGCCGGACCAGTCGTCGCGCACGACCAGGCTGAGCCCGCCCCGGGTCTCGCCGGCGCCGCGCCGGCCGGTGTGCTCGAGGGAGTAGCGCTGGTCGCTCATCCGCGCCAGCCGCTCGTTGGCCGCCGCGACGACCTGGGAGAGCCGGTAGGCGAGGACGTAGCCGGAGAGGCGCATCTGGAGCCTGTTGTCGGGGGCCTTGCCCTCGACGAACGCCGAGAGGTGGTTGGTCAGGCGCACCGATTCCAGGACCGGCGCCCACGTCGTCAGCGCCTCGTGCAGCCGGTCGAGGAGGCCGGTGAGACGCTGGTGGCGCGCCGTCCACAGGGATGCGTCGGCCCTGGCGTCGCCCAGGGCCGCCAGTGCCTCGCTCCGGGCCGCGGTGAGGGCGTCGAGGTCGGGCACGGCAGAGCGGGCCAGCTCCTCGGCCCCCGGCTCCGCGAGGACCGCGGTGACGACCGACAGCCGGCGGTCGTGGTCGGCGACCCGCGTCGCCAGCGCGTCCGACTCGGCAGCGGGCCTGGCTGCGGAGACAGCGTCCGCGGCGGAGGCGAATCCGGCCTCCTCCACGGCGGCGGCGAGGGCGGCCGCCGCCTCGGCCAGCGAGGACTCGGCCGAGGTCAACGCATCGAGCGCCTGGACGGCCGCTCGACCGGCTGCGGCGCGTTCGAGGTGGGCGTCGAGCAGGGCGGCCAGGTCGGCGCAACCGGTCCCGTCGAGCAGGTCGTCGAGCACGCGCCGCAGCTCCACCGCCTCCTGGTGCAGGTGGGAGGCACGCGACCCGAGCGTGGCCGATTCCAGCTCCAGCTCGCGCAGCTCACCGCCGAGCCGCTCGTGGGCAGCGACCGCGGTCGTCAGCTCTCGCTCCAGGGCCTCACGTCGGCCGGACGTGGCCGTGAGTCGCGCGATCTCTTCCTGGACGGCGCGGCGTTCGGCCTCGAGCTGGTCAGCGGTCGACCCACCTGCCCGGCCGCTCGCGGTCGCCAGTCGGGTGCCGAGGTCGCGGACCTTGAGATCGCGCGCGTGCTCGTCGGCCTTGGCGTCGTCGAGGGCCTTCTGCGCCGACTTCTCGGCGGCGCCGTCCGGGGCACCGGGGGCAGGGCTGGCCTTGTCGGGATGGTCCGCGGACCCGCACACCGGGCAGCAGGCCCCCACGGCGAGGGCCCCGGCGATCTCGGCGGCCATCCCCTCGATCCGTGCCTGCCGCAGCGCCAGCAGCTGCTCGTGCCGTGCCAGCGCCAGCTCGCGCACCTCGAGCCACTCGGTGCGCGCGTCCTCCAGCTCGGCGCCCAGCACGTCGACCTCGGCGCGCGCGGCCGCCCGCCCCTCGAGCTCCGCCAGCCTCACCCGGGCCGGCTCCAGCTCCGCGCGCGCGGCCTCCGCACGGGTGAGCTCCTCCCGCAGGGTGGAGACGCGCTCGGGCAGGGCTGCCTGCTCCTGCTGCGCGACGGCGATGCGCGCGGCGAGGTCGCGACGTCGGGCCTCGACCGTCGAGACCTCGGCGTCGACCGCCTCGAGCCTGGCCTGCCGCGGCAGCGTGGCCCTGACCGCGGCCGACGCGTCGGCGGCGGCCGCGACCGCCCGGTCCAGCGTGTCGCGGTCGACGAGCAGCAGGCCGAGGCTGTCCGCCGCAGCAGTGCTGGTCTCGGCGGCCGCCCGCTGAGCGCGCTCGCAGGCCGCGGCGGCGGTGGCGACCATCCGGTGCACGGGGACCACCGAGGCCGCCCGTCGCGCGGCGTCGAGCGTCCGGCGCGTGGTGTCCACCTGCCCGGTCTCGGCGAGCAGGCGTTCGTGCTCGCGCGCGGCGGCGTCGAGCCGGGCCCGCCGCTCGAGGAGGCTGCGGGCTGCGTCGAGCCGGGCATGGGCCTCTGCCTCCGTGGCCGCGGCAGCCGTGGCCCTGCGGTCGGCCCGGACACGGCGGTCCGCGGCGTCCTCGCAGAGGCCGGCGGCCCAGCCGGCCAGGGCGCCGTCGGCCGCGGGAGCGGCGAGGTCGCGGACGTCCCACTCGTCGGGGAGGCCCGCGTCGGTCGCCTCGCTGATCCGGCTCACCAGCTCGGCCACCGCCTGGTGGCACGCCTCGGACTGCCGGCGCAGCGCCACCCTCCGGTCGCGCAACCAGCCCTCGACGTCCTCGAACCGACCGGTGCGGAAGAGGCGCTGCAGCAGCTGGTGGCGCTCCTCGGACCTGGCGCGCAGGAACGCCTGGAACCGGCCCTGCGGCAGCATCGCCACCTGGGTGAACTGGGCGAGGTTCATGCCCACCAGGCGGGCCACCAGGTGGCCGGTCTCGTCGAGGCGGCTGGACAGGGGCAGCCAGGCACCGTCGACCCGTTCGGAGATCGTGACCGAGGCCTGCTGCGTGGTCGTGCCGGAGCCGCGCTTCTTCGGCCGCTCCCACGCCGGCGAGCGGACGATCCGGAACCGGCGCCCGGCCAGCGTCGCCTCGAGGGTCACGACCGGTGCCACCCCCGGCGCAGCCTGGTCGCACCGCAGCCGCTTCGCCGCGCTGCGGTCGCCGGGGACGTCGCCGTACAGCGCGAAGCAGATCGCGTCGAGAATGCTGGTCTTGCCGGCGCCCGTGGGCCCGGAGAGCAGGAAGAGCCCCGCCTCCGAGAGCCGGTCGAGGTCGACGACCACGTGCCCCGCGAACGGCCCGAACGCCGTGACCTCGAGGTGGTGGAGGCGCATCAGGAGCCCGCCTCGGGGACGAGGACGTCGAAGTCCGGATCCTCGCAACAGGCGTCGAAGGCGTCCCGCAGCAGCGCCGACTCCTCGTCGGTCGCGACGGCACCGCGCATCTCGGCGACGAAGTCCAGGGCGATGTCGTGGTCGCTGCGCCCCTGGAGCCGGGCGGCGGGCACCGCCGGGCCGGCCCCCGAGGCGGGCTCGAAGCCGAGCACCAGCGTGTGCGGGAAGCGGGCCCGGAGCCGGTCCATCGCCTGCTGGGGGCGCACGTCGTCGGTGAGGGTGGCCTGGACCCAGGAGCCCTCGTGCACCGCCAGCGCCGGCGTCGGCCAGCAGCTCCGCGAGCGTCCCGCGCAGGCGGGCCAGTGGCCGGGGGACCGGCGCCTCGACGAACTCGGTCGTGGCCAGGCCGTCGCGACCGAGCTCGACCAGCCACGAGCCCTTGCGGTGCGTGGCCTCGGAGAAGGAGTACGCCAGCGGCGAGCCGCTGTAGCGCACCGACTCGGTCAGGGTGTGCCGCCCGTGCAGGTGACCCAGCGCCGCGTAGTCGATGCCGTCGAAGACGGAGGTCGGCACGATCGAGACCCCGCCGACGCTGATGTCGCGCTCGGAGTCGCTCGGCTCCGCGCCCGCCACGAAGGCGTGCGCGAGGACGACCGAGCGCGTCCCCGGTCCCCGCCCGTCGAGATCCGCACGGATCCTGCGCATGGCCTCGGTCAGGGCTGCCTCGTGCGAACGACCGGAGAGCTGCCAGGGCTCACGCACGGAGTCCGGGTCGAGGTAGGGGATCCCGTGGACGGCGACCGGGCCGTGCGCGTCCTCGAGCAGCACCGGCGTGCCGACGGTCCCGGCGTCCGTGCGGATGAAGACACCGGCCGCATCGATCAGGCGCGAGCTGAACCCGAGCCGCTGGGCGGAGTCGTGGTTGCCGCTGGTCAGCACGACGCTGGCCCGCGAGGCGGCGAGCCTGGCCAGCGCCTCGTCGGCGAGCCGGACCGCGTCGACGTGGGGGAGCGCCCGGTCGTAGATGTCGCCGGCCACCACGACCAGGTCGACCTGCTCGGCGTCGACGACCTCGAGCAGGTGGTCGACGTAGGCCGCCTGGTGGGTGAGCATCCCCTCACGGTGGAACGACCGGCCCAGGTGCCAGTCGGAGGTGTGGAGGATGCGCATGTGACCAACCTAGGAACGGCCACCGACAGTGCGCCGCAGCCCACGCCGGGAACCGCTCAGGTGTAGCGCACGCAACGCCGCGGGGAGGTGAACCCGTACAGCACCACACCGGCCTCCCGGGCCAGCTGCACCGACAGGCTGGTCGGTGCGCCCACCGCCACCAACGCGCCGACACCGGCCGCGATCGCCTTCTGCACGAGCTCGAAGCCGGCGCGGCCGCTGACCACGAGGCAGGCCTCCGCCGGCGAGGCGCCCGCCAGGAGCCTGGCCCCGGAGACCTTGTCCACGGCGTTGTGCCGGCCCACGTCCTCGCGCACGACCAGCGGCCGCCCGGCAGCGGTGAACAGCCCGGCGGCGTGCACCCCGCCGGTGCGGGAGAAGACGCTCTGCTGCTCCCGCAGCAGCTCCGGCAGGCGGCGTACGACGTCGGGCCGCGGCAGCCCGCCGTCCCACGGTCGCGCCCTCGGGACGTCCAGCGCCGAGGCGACGCTGTCCTTGCCGCACACCCCGCAGGCCGACGAGCCCGACGACAGGCCGGTGTGCCGGTGCCCGGGGTCCCTCACCGGGTCGCCGGCGAGGGTCACCGTCACCACGTTGAACTCCTGCTCGGGAGCCAGGTCGGTGTCCGTGCAGTAGGCGACCCCGTGCACGTCCCCGGGCCGCACCAGGCCCTCGTGCAGCAGCCAGCCGGCGGCGAGCTCGAAGTCCTGTCCCGGGGTCCGCATGGTGACCCAGACCCGGCGCGGTGCCGCGCCGGGCCAGGCCAGCCGGATCTCGAGCGGCTCCTCGGTCGCGAGCCGGTCCTCCCGACGCCGTTCGCCGTCCTCGGCCAGCTCGTGGACGCGGGTCCGGACCGTGGGTCCGGGCCGGCGCGGACGGTCGCTCACGACACGGCTCCCTGTCACCGCGAGGGGTAGGCGCGCCGGATCGCGAGCCGCCGCTCGAGCTCGTCGGCGAGGTCGACGACTCGGCGCTGGATCGACACGTCCAGCCCGTCGAGGTCGATCAGCGCCGTGGCCCGGTCCAGCGTCTCCTCGGTCAGCGAGGTGGTCGGGAAGAAGAACTCGGCCGCCTCGGCCAGCACCCAGCCGCTCCGGACGTCGACGGTGCCCGGGACGTCGGCGAAGTAGCGGTCGACGTACTCCGCGGTGAGGTGCTCCTGCCCGGAGCGCCACATCCCGTGGCCGGCGGCCTCGAGCTCGTAGTTGGGCACGTCGACCTCGCCGGTGAACCGGGCCCACGCCCAGGCCTTCGCCTCGGCGTCGGGCAGCGAGGCCATCGCCCGGGTGTGCTCGACCCGGGAGCGGGCGGTGGGCTCCGCGTCGAGGGCTGCCTGCAGCTCGTCGCGGTCGACGGCGCCGAGCGCGGCGAGCTGGACCAGGATCCGCCAGCGCAGGTCGAGGTCGAGCTCGATCCCTGCAGGCAGCTCGTGCCCGTCGAGCCAGGGCCTCAGCTGCCCGGCGTCGGTGGCGCTGCTGACCGTGGCCTGGAAGGCCGCGAGCTGCAGGGTCGAACCGGCGTCGGAGGCGATGGCCTTCGCGAGGGCCGCCGCGTTGATCCGACGTAGCGCGGTCTGCGGCTCGGCGGCCAGCGGGGCGACCTTCGTGATCGCCCACGGCATCGTGTAGAAGACCGCGTCGTCACTGTCCTCGACGGGCAGTCCGGCCTCGAGCAGGTCGATCACGTCGGCCGGGTCGAAGGCCGCGTTGTGGAAGGCGCTGCGCACGTTGTTCCACACGCCCGCCCGCAGCCGGGTGTCGTCGGTGGCTGGCAGCAGCGTCTTGAGGGCCTCGGCCGTGGTCGCGTCCGGCTGCACGAGCGCCCAGGTGTCCTCGTAGGGGTCGAGCACCACGGCGGTGCCCTCCGCGACGTCGAGCTCCGTCTCGGGCGAGTCGACGGTGAGCGTCGAGATCTCCCACTTGCCCTCGGGGACGGCGGTGGCCACCCGGAAGGTGTGCGGGCGGTCGGCCGGGTGGCCCGCCGGGGGAGTACGCCGCACCGTGCCCGCCGCGCGGTCGAGCGTGATCGTGTCCGGCCCGGCGGTGCGCAGCCAGCTGCTGGTGAACGAGCTCGAGGTCGCCCGCTCCTGCCTGCTCCCAGCTGGCGAAGAGGTCGTGCATGGTGGCGTTGCCGAAGCGGTGCTTGGTGAAGTGGTCGACGGCACCCGCGAAGAAGACCTCGTCACCGAGGGTGGCGTTGAGCTGCTTGAGGATGCTGGACCCCTTGGCGTAGGAGATGCCGTCGAAGTCCTGCAACGCGGCGGTCGCGTCCGCCGCGCCGTTGCCGGCGACCGGGTGCGTGCTCGGCCGCTGGTCGGCGACCAGGCCCCACTGCCGTCGGGCGTAGGCGTTGTGGGTCCAGGCGTCGTCGTACTCGGTGACGTCCGCGGTGACCCGGTTGCCCATGTACTCGGCGAAGGACTCGTTGAGCCACAGGTCGTCCCACCACTTCGGGGTGACGATGTTGCCGAACCACTGGTGGGCCATCTCGTGCGCGACTGTCGTGGCCCTGCTGATGCGCACGCCGCGGGTGACGCGGGAGGAGAAGACCAGCGGGTCGCGGAACGTCACGCAGCCGGGGTTCTCCATGGCGCCGGCGTTGAACTCCGGCACGAAGGCCTGGTGGTAGTCCCCGAACGGGTAGCGGATCCCGAAGAGCCGGTGGAACTCGTCGAAGCACTGCTTGGTCATGGTGAGCAGCTCGTCGGCGTCGGCGTCGAGGTCCTTGGCGATGCTCGCCCTGGCCGAGAGACCCAGCGGGATCCCGTCGTGCTCGTCGCGGACCAGGTGGTAGGGCCCGGCGACGAGGGTGACGAAGTAGGTCGACAGCGGCTGTGTCTGCTCGAGCTCCCACGTGCCCGGCTCGACCTGCGCGCCGGGCGCGTTCCCGACGACCACCCAGTCGGTGGGCGCGGTGACGTGGAAGGTGTAGGGCGCCTTCAGGTCCGGCTGGTCGAAGCAGGCGAAGATGCTGGGCGCGGCATCCATGAACGACATGCCGTAGACGTAGTGCTTGCCGTCGGCCGGGTCGACGCTGCGGTGCAGGCCCTCGCCGTCGTTGCGGAACCTCATCACGGCGTCGACGACCAGCTCGTTGGTCCCCGCGGCGGTCTCGAGGGGCACACGCCCGCGCTCGAGCAGGTCGGCGTCGAGGACCGAGCCGTTGAGCCTGATCGCGTTCACGCGGACCGGCTTGAGGTCGAGGAAGGTACTGCCGCCCCTGGAGCTGAAGCGGATCGTCGTCACCGAGCGGAACGTCGCCTCGTCGGAGGCGAGGTCGAGCGCCACGTCGTACGACTCGACGTCGAGGAGGTCGAAACGGTCCCGGGCCTCGGAGTGTCGAAGGGTGTGGAAGGGGCTCTGGTTCGCAGTCACGCCGCTCACCCTATGCCGGAGCCGAGCCGCCGGCTCGGAGGTCACGGATCGATGACGGGCGCGCGAATTGCGCGTGTCGACCGGCCACGGGACGTATCTTCTTCCGGACCCGAAAGAATTCGCGCGCGATGACAGGCAACCTGTCGGCCGCCCGTGGCGTCATAGAGGTCACTGGGGACGTCAGTCACGTCCATCTTCGGGAAAGGGAGTGGCTCGATGAAGCCCACGCTTGTCCACCGCCGGGGCCGTGCCCTGGCTTCGCTCACGACCGTCATGGGCCTGGCCCTGGGGGCCGCCGCCGTCGGCAACGCCCCGGCACAGTCGGCCGCGCCGTCGCCGGACTGCACGCCGTACTCCGGCACGCTGGCCAAGGGCGACGCCGTGACGGCCCTGTCGGTCACCTCGGGCACCACGCCCGAGACGTTCGACGGCAAGGTGCTCGGCGTCCTGCAGGACGGCATCGCACCCGACCTCGACATGATCATGGTCGAGATGACCCCGCCGGACCCCGACAAGATCGGCGGCATCTGGCAGGGCATGTCCGGCTCCCCGGTCTACGCGGCCAACGGCGAGGTCATCGGTGCCGTCGCCTACGGGCTCTCCTGGGGTCCGTCCTGGATCGCCGGCGTCACGCCGTTCGCCGACATGGACGACTACATGACGGCGCCCGCAGCGCCGGCCAAGGTCAAGGTCTCCGACTCGGCAGCCCGCACCATCGCCCGGAACTCCGACGTCACCCGGGCCCAGGCCGCCGAGGGCTTCAGCCAGCTGCCGATGCCGACCGGTGTGTCCGGCGTGCGCTCCCGGCGCCTCGTCCAGGCCGACAACCACCGCGCCAAGCACAGGTGGCTGCCGAAGAGCACCTACCGGATGGGCGCCGCGGCGGCCGCGGGCGACCCGGCCGCGGCCGGTCCCGAGACGATCGAGCCGGGCGGCAACCTCGCGGCCTCGCTCTCCTACGGTGACATCACCCAGGGTGGCGTCGGCACCGTCACCGCCGTCTGCAACGACAAGGTGGTCGGCTTCGGCCACCCGATGACGTTCCTCGGCCGGACCTCGCTGACCCTGCACCCGGCGGACGCGCTGTTCATCCAGCCCGAGTCGCTCGGTGCGCCGTTCAAGGTCGCGAACCTCGGCGCCCCTGCCGGCACCATCAGCGACGACCACCTGACCGGCATCACCGGCTTCCTCGGCGCCGCCCCGGCCACCTCCGACGTCAGCTCGACGGTGACCTACGGCGACCGCACGCGCATGGGCACCACCCACGTGTCGGTGTCCCAGGCGATGGCCAGCACGGTGTTCTACGAGTCTGTCGGCAACCACGACCGCGTCGTCGACGGTGCGATCCCGGGCTCCGAGCTGCTCTCGTGGACCGTCACCGGCCACGAGCTGGACGGCACGCCGTTCAACCTCCAGGTCACCGACCGGTTCGTCTCCAACTACGACATCACCTACGAGGCGGCGTGGGACCTCGCCGACTTCGTGTGGTCGCTGAGCAGCATCCCCGGCGTCACGGTCGACGACGTCACCATGAGCTCCGACGTCAGCGACGACAGCTCGGTGTGGGAGGTCTCGAAGCTCGAGCAGCGTGTCGCCGGCCGCTGGGTCAAGGCCGGCAAGGGTGCTCCGGTGCTGGCGACCGCCGGCAAGGCGCTCCCGCTGCGGGCGGTGCTCACGAGCGGCTCGGCCACCCGGAAGGTCCCGGTCTCGGTGACCGTGCCGGCCAACGCCTCCGGCGGGGAGGGGCGGCTCTACGTCATCGGGCGGGTCCAACCTCTGGTCCAGGAACGCCTACCCGAACTCGGTCAAGCAGGCGCAGAAGTACGCCGAGACGATGGTCCGCAACGACGAGCTCCAGGTCGACCTGGCCCTGTACTCGCGACGCAAGGGGATCCGCAAGAGCGCCACGACCGACGCGCAGGACAAGGTCGTGACCGGTCGCAAGCAGGTCCGGGTTCGCGTCAAGTGACGACCAGCTGACGCAGCGCTGCGGCGGGTCGGGAGCAGAGCTCCCGGCCCGCCGTTTCGTTCCCGGACGGGCCGTTGGCCCCTGTCAACGGCCCGGCCCACTGGCGACGCTGGCACCACAGGACGGGAGAGAGCATGAGGCTGCCACGACGACGAGCACCGGAGGTGGGGATCCCACCCGCGGACGGGGCTGTCGCGTGGGACGCCTGGACCCTCGGGTGGGGCGGAGCGCTGGGGCTCGCCTTCCTCAACGCGTCCCTGCACCGGGTCTGGGACCGGGTGCTTCCCGAGCTCACGGCCGACCAGCTGGCGGCCGTCGTGCTGCTGGCGCTCATCTGGCCCTGGACGACGCACGTGGAAGGGGTCAACCCGCTGGGCGAACCGCGTGACGCCGTCCTGATGGGGCTGGCCTGGGCGGGTGCCACGGTGACCTTCGAGTTCACCTTCGGGCACTACGTCAACGGCGAGCGCTGGGCCGACCTCGCGAAGGCCTACGACGTCACGACGGGGCGGCTGTGGTCGCTGGACGTGCTGGGAATCGCAGCCGCGCCCGCGGTGGCCCGGTGGTGGAACCGTCGAGCCGCGCGCCCCGGGCTTGCCTAGAGGCGGACCAGCATCTTCCCGGTGTTGCCGCCCCGCAGCAGGTCGAGGAACGCGTCGACGGCGTGGTCGATCCCCTCGACGACGGTCTCCCGGGAGGTGAGGCTGCCGTCGGCGACCCAGGCGCCGGCCCGCTGGTAGAACTCGGTGGCTGCGTCCGCGTGGTCGGAGACGATGAAGCCGCGCAGGGTGAGCCGCTTGCTGACGATCATCATCATGTTGCGCGGCCCGGGGGTCGGCTCGGCGTCGTTGTACTGCGCGATCGCGCCGCACGCCGCGATCCGGCCGAAGTCGTTGAGGTGGAACATCGCCGCCTCGAGGTGGTCGCCGCCGACGTTGTCGAAGTAGACGTCGAAGGGGCCGTGCTCCTTCAGCTGCCGCGCGATGGGAGCGTCCTTGTAGTTCACAGCGGCGTCGAAGCCGAGCTCGTCGGTCAGCCAGGCCACCTTCTCCGCCGATCCCGCCGACCCGACCACCTTCGAGGCGCCGAGCAGCCGGGCGATCTGGCCGGCGACGGAGCCGACCGCGCCGGCGGCACCGGACACCAGCACCGCGTCGCCCTCGCGCAGGCCGGCGATCCGGGTCAGCCCGACGTACGCCGTGAGGCCGGGCATGCCGAGCACGCCGAGGTAGGCCGAGGCCGGCACCCGGGAGACGTCGACGACCCGGACCGCGCCGACCGGCAGCAGCGCGTGCTCGCGCCAGCCGGCCTGGTGCAGGACCGTGGAACCGACCGGCACGGACTCGTCGCCGGACGCGACGACCTCGCCGACGGCCCCGCCATCGAGCGGGGAGTCGAGCTGGAAGGGCGGGACGTAGGACTTCACGTCGTTCATCCGGCCGCGCATGTACGGGTCGACGGACATGTAGGTGTTGCGGACCAGCACCTCGCCGGCCCCCGGGTCGCGCACCTCGACCTCGGCGAGCCGGAAGTCGTCCGGGGTCGGCCAGCCGGAGGGGCGGGCGGCGAGCTGGATCTCACGGGAAGTCAGGGCCATGCGATCGATCCTGCCAGCGCCGTCCGGGGCATCCGGACCGGGTGCGACGAGGCGGCCCGGATGGTGGGCGAGATCACCCCGTCGTGAAGTGGGGTGCGGCCACGGCGCATCGCTAGCATGTAAGAGTCGCAGCCGCGGCAATAGTCATTACACGTACGGGGGCCCGTCGGATCGGGCCGAAGGGGATGAGCACAACCATGAGCACGCAGCTGCACCTGGCACTCGGAATCGTCGAGGGGCGGGCACACTCCGACCAGGACCTTGCCCTCCTGCGCGATGTTGAGCTCGCTCGGCAGAGCGACCGCAAGGCCCGCCGGGCGCTCCGTCGCCGCGCTCGCTGAGCAACCGCGAGGACCTGCTCCGAGCACTGCAAGACCCCCGGGCCAGGGCCCGGGGGTCTTGCTGTCGGTGGGGGAGGTGAGGCCCCCAGCGGCTCTCAGGCCTGGATGCCCAGGGCGAACTCCACCTTGCCGGAGGAGTCGACGGCCGCGTCGAGGATCTTGTCGTCGAGCATCGCGGCGGCGGCCTGGTCGAGGTAGACGGTCGCGCCGTCCTGCTCGACGGTCTGGTCGCCGGGCTCCGGGGACTCCGCCGCGCTGACCGCGAAGGTCGGCTCGGGAGCATCCTCGGAGGTGATGCGCAGGCCCGCGGTGTCCGCGAGGCCCGGCTGGGCGGTGATGTCCTTGACGATGATGCTTGCGTTCTCGGTGAGGGTGAGCATGACGTGCCTTCCGATCGGCGTGCAGGTCCCTTCCACCCTCGCCCCGGTCCGCGCGGGGATGCAAGTCCTGGCCGGTTTCGTCGGAGTGTCAGACGATCCGTGGGAGTGACGGCCTCACGACCTGCCGGCGATGTCCTCGGGACGGTCCGGACGGCTGACCGACACGACCTCCGGTGGCAGCCCCCACTCGTCCCGGCCGAGCCGGGAGACCGGGCGCAGGTGCTCCATCGCCGGGTGTCCGTCGACCAGGGCGTCGTCCAGCACGGTGATGGCCACCACCCGCCCGAGCACCAGCGTGGAGTCACCGAGCTCGTGGGTGGAGTGCAACGTGCACTCCAGGGAGGCGGGGGAGTGCGTGACCCGTGCTGGTGCCACCAGGGTGCTGGGCTCCAGCGCGATGCCGAGCGCCTCGGCCTCGTCGACGTCCGGGCCGAACCGGGCGCTGGTGTCGTTCACCTTGTCCAGCAGCAGCTCCGTCGCCAGGTTGACCACGAACTCACCGGTGGCGACCACGTTGGCGAGGGTGTCCTTGTCGCCGACCGAGGCGAAGGAGACGATCGGCGGCCGGGCACAGGCGACGTTGAAGAACGAGTGTGGGGCGAGATTCCCGACCCCGTCGCCGTCCACGGTCGAGATCCAGGCGATCGGCCGCGGCACGACGAGCGCCGTGAGCAGCTTGTAGGCGTTGACCTCGGGATTCTCACAGCGGAAGACGGTGCGCATGCCCGTGACAGTACGACGCGGGGCCGATCGGGGCGGGCGCAGGTCTGGCAGGCTGGGCGCATGAGTGACGAGACCCCGGATCCCACGCTGCGCAGCGTCGATCTCACCCGGATCGGCGTCGGCCGCTACAAGGCCACCAACAAGCGTGGGGGCGTGCTGCCGATCGGGTCGGGTGGCGACCCCGACTTCACCCCGGTGGAGCTGCTCCTCGCGGCGCTCGTCGGGTGCGGCGCCATCGACGTGGACCTGATCACCCGCAAGCGCGCCGACGCCGAGAGGTTCGACGCGGTCGCCACGGGGCACAAGGTCCGCGACGAGCACGGCCGCCACCTGGTCGGGCTCACCGTCACCTTCGACCTGGCCTTCCCCGAGGGCGAGGGCGGTGACGCCGCCCGCGCGGCCGTGCCGCACGCCCTGCGCCAGGTGAGGGACCGGCTCTGCACCGTCGGGCGCACGGTCGCGCTCGGGGAGCCCGTCGAGTACGTCGAGGCCTAGGCCGTGCCACACAGGGTCGACGTCTCCGTCGAGACCGTGATCGCCCGGCCGGTCGACGACGTGGCGGCATATGCCGGGGATCCGGGCAACGCGCCCGAGTGGTACGCCAACATCCGACAGGTGGAGTGGCGGACCCCTCCACCTGTCGGGATCGGCTCGCGGCTCGACTTCGTGGCGTCCTTCCTGGGCCGTCGCATCGCCTACACCTACGAGGTCACCGAGCTGGAGACGGGGCGTCGGCTGGTGATGCAGACCGCCGAGGGCCCGTTCCCGATGCGCACGACCTACTCCTGGTCTCCCGCTCCGGGAGGCACCCGGATGAACCTGCGCAACGACGGGGAGCCCTCCGGCTTCTCCCGGCTGGCCGCTCCGCTGGTGGCGACCGCGATGCGCCGGGCGATGACGAAGGACCTGGCGGCCCTCAAGCGCATCCTCGAGGCCTGACGGTCACTCGGCGGTGACCGACTGGATCTCGACCTTCTCCTTCGGGGCGCCGTCGGGACCGCCGTCCGCGGTGCCCTTGTCGGCGATCGCCTTGACGACCTTCAGCCCGGCGTCGTCGATCTGCCCGAAGACCGTGTAGCTGGGCGGCAGCGGGCTGTCGCCGTAGACGATGAAGAACTGCGAGCCGTTGGTGTTCGGCTGGCCCGTGTTGGCCATGGCCAGGGTGCCCGGGCCGTACGTCTCCTTGCCGGTCAGCTCGTCCTCGACCGAGTAGCCGGGGCCGCCGGCGCCCGAGCCGGTCGGGTCGCCGCACTGGAGGACGAAGATGCCCTGGGTGGTCAGGCGGTGGCAGGTGGTGTCGTCGAAGTAGCCCTGGTCGGCCAGGGACACGAACGAGTTGACCGTGCACGGCGTCGCGTCGGCGTCCAGGGTCGCCTTGATCTCGCCGGCGTTGGTCGTGATCGTGACCGCCTCCTGGCCGCTCACCGCGGCGTGGTCCGGCGGCAGGTCGACGCTCTTGGCCGGCTGCTGGCCGTCCTTGTCGTAGGTGCAGGCCGGGCCGGTCGCCTCGCGCGTCGGAGCGTCCTTGGCCGTGTCCGACGAGCCGTCGTCGTTGCCGCAGCCGGCCAGTGCGAGGAGGGCCACGACGGCGGCCAGGGAGGTGAGGGGTCGCTTCAGCATGGGGACGATGGTAGGGGGAGCGCTCAGGCGTTCAGCCCACGGGCGGTGACCGTCCACGGGCGCAGCTCGCCGGACTCCTCGGCGTACACCGTCTCGACGAGGTTCACCGCGTTGCAGACGTGGTTGGGCACCACGTCGACCTGGCTGCCCAGCGGTGGCAGGGGAGCCCCGGCGAGGTCGACGACGGCGTGGTGCTCCGAGAGCAGCACGACCCGGGCGTCCGGGTAGGCGGGCAGGCGGCCGTAGCCCGTGGCGTACGCCGCCCGGTCGGCGCCGAGGACCTTGCTGCCCGCGTCGAGGACGAGCCGGTCGCCGGCATGACTGACCACCGTCGAGCGACTGGTCAGGGCCAGGTCGTCCGGCGGCATCGCACCCAGCTCCCACTGCTGGGCGTCGCCGAAGACGTAGACGCCGGGCCGCAGCTCGTTCAGCACCTCGGGGTCGGAGTGGGCGAGGCTCGGGGTGGAGCCGCCACTGATGACACGCGGTTCGATGCCGACCTCGCGCAGCGCGGCCGCCGCGTCGCGGAGCCCGCCCGCCTCGTCGGCGGCGGCGCTCGCCAGCGCGCCGGGCGCATAGCTGTGCCCGGGGAAGGTGAACACCCCACGCACCTGCAGGCCCGTGCGCACGGCGGCCAGTGCCACCTTCCCGGCGTCCCGGGGGAGCGCCCCGCTGCGGTGGTGGCCGCAGTCGACCTCGACCAGCACCTCGACGGTGGAGGCGCCCAGCAGCCGGCCGGCGTTGGCCGCGCCCTCGACCGAGTCCACCCCGATCGCCACCGTCGCGTCGCCGGTCAGGTCGGTGAGCCGGCCGGCCGCGGTGCCGTCGAGCCAGAGCGGGTAGGCGACGAACACGTCCCGGACGCCGTGCCGCACGAACGTCTCGCCCTCGCCGATGGTGGCCACGCTGATGCCCACGGCGCCCGCTGCGAGCTGGAGGCGCGCGATCTCGACCGACTTGTGGGTCTTCACGTGCGGTCGGAGGGCAACCCCCGCACCCGCCGCGAAGTCGGCCACCCGGTCGATGTTGCGGCGCAGGCGCGCGAGGTCGACCCGCAGGTACGGCGTCGCCGGCATCACTGCTCCTCGTGCACGTCCGGGTCACCCCCGAAGAGCCGGCCGTCCACGCGGCCCAGTGCGGTGATGGCTGCGACCTCGTCGTCGGTGAGCTCGAAGCCGAAGACGTCGAGGTTCTCGCGCTGTCGTGCCGGGGTGCCCGACTTCGGGATCGGGATGGAGCCGAGCTGGACCTGCCAGCGCAGGATCACCTGGCCCGGCGTGACGCCGTGCCTCTCCGCCGCCGCGACCACCGGTGGCTCGGTGAAGGGGGCCTGCCGCTTGCCGAGCGGGCTCCAGGACTCGGTGCGGATGCCGAGCCGCTCGTGCACCGCCCGCATCTGCACCTGGGGGAAGTAGGGGTGCAGCTCGACCTGGTTGACCGACGGCGTGACCCCGGTGTCGTCGATGATCCGCCGAAGGTGCGTCTCGGCGAAGTTGGAGACGCCGATCGAGCGGACCAGCCCCTCCTTGCGCAGGTCCACCAGCGCCCGCCAGGCCTCGGGGTACTTCCCGACACTCGGGTTGGGCCAGTGGATGAGCTGGAGGTCGAGGTGGTCGAGACCGAGGCGCTCCAACGACCCGCGCACGCTGGCGATCGCGTCGTCGTAGCCGTGGTGACGGCCGGGGATCTTGCTGGCGACCTGGATCTCGTCCCTCGGCACGCCGGAGCGGCGGATCGCCTCGCCGACCTCGTGCTCGTTCGCGTAGTTCACCGCGGTGTCCAGGAGCCGGTAGCCGTTCTCGAGGGCGCTGGTGACCGCGGCGATCCCGTCGTCCCCCTTCAGGGGATAGGTGCCGAAGCCGATCGCCGGAAGGGTGGTGCCGTCGTTGAGGGTGTACGTCGGGATGCCCATGGGGCCCAACGTAGCGGCTGGCCGCACGCCGGAGCCGGTGACGTCAGAGCACGATGCGGGTGCCGTGGCGCTGCCACCACGAGGCCGATGCCTGCAGGGCGTGGTGGTCGTCCGCGGCGATCCGGTCCAGCACCGGCTGGCCGGTCATCCCGGCGTAGAACAGGGCCCTCCGGTCCAGGGGGTCGGGCAGGGCCAGCAGCCGCTCGAGCCGCTCGCCGTCGAGGGCCGCGCCGGAGTGCGCGAGTGAGAAGAGCGCGGCCGTGACGACGAACTCCTCCCCGCTGTCCAGGAGCTCCACGGCCGCGGCGCGTGACTCCTCGTGCCCGAGCAGGAGGAACAGTGACGCGGCCGCATGGCGGACGGCAGGGTCCTCGTGGCTCCTGGCGGCTGCCGCGAGCTCGATCGCGAGCGGTCCCCGGAAGGGCGAGGCCATCAGCAGCAGCGTGGAGGTCAGGCGGCGGGCCCTGCGGGAGTCGAAGGCCGCCTCGAAGAGAAGCCGGCCGAGAAGTGGCTGGCGGCGCAGCCCGAGCACCTCGGTGGCCCGTTGGGCAGTGTCCGTGCAGAAGGCGAGCTGGTCCCGTTCGGTGGCCGGCTCCGTGGGACGCAGGACGCGTTCGGGGTCTGCGGATCCGGACAGGCGCGCTGCCGCCGCGGCCCGGACCGGCGCCGGCAGGCCCTGCCACAGGGTGGCCAGCTGCTGATGCCGAACGCCGTCGTCGCCGAGCCGCTCCCAGGCGTTCGCGAGCGCGGCCACGACCGGCCGCCAGTCCGAGGGGCGCAGCTGCCCGACGGCGGCCACCTGCTCCAGGCCAACGACCCCCACCCGAAGCCGCAGCAGGTCGTCGCTGCCGAGCAGGGGGGAGAGCAGGCGCACGGTCCGGGCGTCCGGCCGCTCCGCCAGCACCGCAGCCGCGTCACCCAGCAGCGGGTTCCCGGGCTCCGAGAGGAACGCGGCGACGACGTCGGCCACGAGATCGGCGTACTTGCCACAGCGCAGGCGTGCGAGCGCCTCGTACCTCGTGGTGTAGGCCGTGAAGCCGGACCGGGTCAGCTCGCTGAGCAGCTGCGCCACGAGCGGGCGCAGGAACGCGGCAGGGATCCCGGGCCGCACCGCCAGCGCGGCCTCGCTGAAGTGCAGCCACGCCAACCCCGTGGGCTGCGCCGGCCCGACCACCCGGTCGACGACGGCCTCGAGGTCGTCGAGGGCGGGGACCGCCGCGGCCGTCCGTGGCCGCTCGTCACTGAAGCGACGGCGGACCAGGTCGACGGCCCCGCGCAGGGAGCCGGGCTCGCAGCCGAGGACGGCCTCGTACCCCTCGACCACGGCGGCTCCGGGGGTGACCCGCCCGGTCTCCCAGCCGGAGACCGACGGCGCCGATGCGGGAACGCCGTGCTCCTTGAGGAGTCCGGCCATGGCCGTCACCGAGACGGATCTCCCGTCGATGCCGAAGGCCCGCCGGGTGCGGAACAGCCAGGCGATGCGGACGCGGACGTCGACGTGGGAGGCGTCGAACGGCGTGGGGTCGTCGAGCACATCCGGCGACCTGGCCATCGATGTCCCCCGAGTCCTTGCTCCTTGGTGTTCCTGCACCGTGGTTTCGATGCCAGGGGGCAAGGATAGGGGTCCCGCGGGTCAGGTGGGGAGATTTCCGCCCTGTGGTCCGGTGTCGTCCGGCACCGCGGTGTGGCCGGGTGCGCCGTGCGTCCGCCGGGCCTCCTTCATCTCGGCCTCGTAGAGGTGCCGGCGCCCGCCGACGAGCTCGTCCCGGGCCAGCTTCTCGAGGGCCTTGAACGCGTCGTAGTAGGTGTCGTCGTACTCCTCGACGATCTGGAAGGTCCAGCGCCCGTGGATCACGTTGCGTCCCACGAGCTCGCGCTCGATCCGGTCCGCGAGCTCCTGGTGGCCCGCGTCGCGCAGCTGGCAGACGGCGTCTCCCAGCGCCAGGTCGGCGGTGCCCGTGAACCGGTGGAACCCGTAGAGGAACCCGCGCGCGACCTCCACCGCCTCGAGGGCCTCGGACAGCCGGCCAACGGCCTCGACGGTCTCGTCGTCGACATCCGCGGGACGGACGTGCTCGGGTGTGGGCCGGTCGCCTTCCTGCCCGGTCATCGTGCCTCCAGCGCCTCGAGCAGGGCGGGCGGGTCGGCGACGGTGAACGTGGCACCGGGATGCCGCACGAGGCCAGTGGGGTCGATGGCACGCACCGGCTGGTCGAACTGCACGCAGACGGCCCGGTCGCCGTTGGTCGCGAACGTGACCCCGCGATCGGTGAACGACAGGTGGGCCGGGCCGGCGGTCTTCACGAAGTGGAACCCACCGGTCAGGGTGACGGAGGAGACGTTGCTGCGGGGCGTCCGGAGCGCCCACGGCCCGAACCTCGCGCGCAGCTCCCGGTCGTCGACCTCCACCCAGGCGGTGGCCGGCACGATGCCGAAGACCAGGGCCGGGAGCCGGTAGGCACGGTCGAAGTGGAACGGGAAGCGCTGCATGGCCGCAGGCTAGTCGTGGACGGTGACCGCTGCGTCCACCACGTCCGGTACGTGCGCGGCCGAGGTCGACCCACCTGCCCCGACCGCGCTCCCGCGTCGGGCAGGGTGGTGCCGTGCAGATCACCGACGCCCTGGCCCGAATCGGTGACGAGGTCCTCGGGACCCAACCCCGCCCCGACTCAGCGGTGGTGGTGGGCGTCGGCCTGGTCGCCCTCGTGGTCGTGGCGCTCCCGTCCACGTGGCGGGTCAGCCGGCACGTGGTCACGATCGCGCACGAGGGCGCCCACGGGGTCGCGGCGCTGCTGAGCGGCCGGCGGCTCGCAGGCATCCGGCTGCACTCCGACACCTCGGGGCTCACGCTGTCGCGGGGGAGGAGCACCGGGCCGGGGATGATGGCCACCGCGATGGCGGGCTACCTCGGGCCGTCGCTGCTCGGCCTGGGCGCGGCGTACCTCCTCCGGGAGCGGCACGCCCTGGCGGTGCTGTGGCTCGCCGTGCTCCTGCTGGGCCTGCTGCTGCTGCAGATCCGGAACTTCTACGGGCTCTACGCCGTGCTGGTGGCCGGCCTCGGCGTCTTCGCGGTGTCGTGGTGGGGGAGCGAGCCGGTGCAGTCGTTGGCGGCGTACGCCGGGGCCTGGTTCCTGCTGCTGGCCGCCCCGCGACCGGTGCTGGAGCTGCAGCGCCAGCGTCGCCGCGGCCGGGCCCGGGACTCCGACGCCGACCTGCTGGCCCGGCTGACGCCACTCCCGGGACTGGCCTGGGTCGGGTTCTTCCTCGCCGTCACGGTCGCCGCCCTCGTCCTGGGGGCCAGCTGGCTGCTCATCCACCAGGGGAGTCAGTAGGGTCACCGGCGTGAACTCGGCACCCTCGCTCGACCGCATCGCCCTGATCTCGGACGTCCACGGGAACCTCACGGCGCTCGAGGCGGTGCTGGCCGACATCGACGCCCGCGGCATCACCCGGATCTTCAACCTCGGGGACTACGTCGGCAAGGGGCCGCGTGGCCGCGAGGTCGTCGACCTGTGCCGGGCACGGTGCGAGGTCAACATCCTCGGCAACTGGGACGACTTCCTGCCCGACCCGGACCGCGCGTTCGACAACGACGCGCTGAAGTGGTGGCTGCACCAGCTCGGCCCGGGACAGGGGGAGTGGCTGCGGTCCCTGCCGTTCTCCCACGACTTCGTCATGAGCGGTCGCCGGATCCGGCTCTTCCACGCCTCGGAGGAGACCGTGCACCGCCGGGTGCGCTTCGACCACGACGAGGCGGAGTTCCTCGGGCTGTTCACCAACACCGCGGCGACCGGGGACGGGCCGGTGCCGACGGTGGTCGGCTACGCCGACACCCACGATCCCTACTACGAGACCGACCGCGAGCGCCGGACGGTGTTCAACACCGGCAGCGTCGGCAACTGCATGGGCGACCCCACTCCCGTCTACGTCATCGTCGAAGGCGTCCTCGGCCTCGAGGAGGAGGCGCCGTTCTCGATCCAGTTCGTGCGGGTGCCCTACGACTGGGAAGCCGAGCTGGCGGTGGCGGGGGAGATGGGCATGCCCGAGCTCGAGGGCTACACCGTCGAGATCCGCGACGGCGTCTACCGCGGAAACCTCAAGGCCGGGGAGGAGCCGGACTACCACCGGAGCCCGCACGGCTGAGACCGTCGAGGTGTCCTCCGGGTCGTCGCGTCGACCCTGTGGCCGGGACGTGGCGCCCAGGTGCAGGAGCAGCAGGGCGTACGCCGCGATCGACTTCGAGTCGGTGATGGCGCCGTCGGAGATCATCCGCTCGACGTCGGTCCGGGAGAACCAGGCCGACCGCATGTCCTGCTCCTCAGGGTCTCGCTGCGGCGGCCCGTCCGTCAGGTCGGTGGCCAGGAAGACGTGACATCGCTGGCTCAACGTGCTCGGGGTGATGTCGAGGGCGCCCAGCGGGGTCAGGCAGCCGGCCACGAGCCCGGTCTCCTCGCGCAGCTCGCGCAAAGCCAGCGCTTCGGCATCGACGTCTCGCCGTGGCTCGGCGCTGCCGGAGGGGAACTCCCAACGTCGTCCGTCGACGGGGTAGCGGTACTGCTCGACGAGATGCAGCCGGTCGGCGTCGGCCGGGATCGTCAGCGCGACGGCCGGGCCGTCGACCACACCGTAGGTCGCGGTGGAGCCGTCTTGGCGACGGACCGTGTCTTCCCGTACGGACCACGACGCGGTGGCGTACACCTGGCGGCTGCTCAGCGTCTCCACGTGCAGCATCCTGCGCCCTGCTGACGATGCGTACGGCGCCACGCCGGTCCGGGTGAGGGGAGCGGCGGAATTACAGCGGTGGGAGCAGGCTCCTCTTCACTAACTGACATAATGTCGGTTATCGGCGATATTGCGAGGCGTGGAGAAGCACGGCAGCACTGGGGTGCATTCCCACGCGTCGTGGCCAGGCACCGATGTCTGCTGGCGCCTGGCTGGGACGCCTCGAGCCGCAAGCTCGCCAGTCCGCCCACGTCACGCCGGCGCATTGACCGGTTTGGCCAGCGTTCGGTTCGCGCAGGTCTGCGTCTGTGTGGTCTGCGTCTGTGTGGTTCGGTTCGCCTCACGGCATCGTCTGCCGACAGCCGACGTCGCCTGCCGACGTCCCGGAGCCGGCCGAGTCCACAGCGGATCGCCCGCGCTCCCCGACGCGCGACCGTGCCGGCGACGACGCTTGCGACGGTGAGCGAGACTCATGAGACGTGCTGGGTGGACCCGGCTCCTCCACGCCCACCCCGGGATAACTGCTGGATACCGACGATTATGCAGCAAATGACAACGGTGTGATTCGGGCTGGGGGTGGTCACGGTTAGCGTCACGCCCCGTGAAGGGCGAATTGTTGGTGAGCGAAGCCGTCGACGGATGGTTCCTGGCGCGGGCGCCGCGCAAGGACTCCCCGCACACGCAGGCTGCGTACACCCGGGACCTCCAGGCGATCATCGCAGCCGCCGCGACGCACCTCGGCCGCCCCGCCGACGAGCTGCGCATCGGTGACCTCTCCCTGTCGGTGCTGCGTCACGCCTTCGGCACCTGGTCGCACGGCAGGGCCGCGGCCAGCGTGCGGCGGGCACACTCCACCTGGAGCGGGTTCTTCGAGTACCTGGTCTCCGAGGAGCACCTGGACGGCTCCCCCATGCCGGGCGTCGGCAAGCCGAAGTCACCGCAACGGCTGCCCAAGCCCTTCGCCGAGGACGACGCTGCGCGCATCGTGCGGACGCTGACCGACGCCACGGTACGACGCCGGCAGCCGTGGCCCGAGCTCGACGCCGCCGTCGTGCTGACCGCGATGGTGACCGGCGTGCGGTCCGCCGAGCTGCTCGCGGTCGACGTCGGCGATGTCACGCGCACCCGCGGCAACGAGCGCATCAAGGTGCTCGGCAAGGGCGACGCCGAGCGCTCGATCCCGATCGAGCGGGTCCTGCTCGACATCCTGGCGAGCTACCTCGACAGTCGTCGTGCGCGGTTCCCCGGCACCGCGCGGCAGCGCGGCGTGACCACGGTGGATGACGCCTGGGCGTGGTGGCGGCCGAACGACCCGCTCTTCGTGGACCGGGCCGGGCAGCGGATGCGGACCGGCGCGCTGCAGTACCTCGTCGAGCTCGTCTACCGCGACGCCGGGGTCAATGCCGCGCGGGCCCGCGGCGCGCTCGTGCACGCGCTGCGGCACACCGCCGCGACCCGCCTGGTCGAGCGGGGTGCGACCGCGGTGGAGCTGATGGACTTCCTGGGCCACCGATCCCTCGCAACCTCGCAGGGCTACCTGGCCTCGACCGCTGCCGGTGTGCGCGCGGCCGCTGCCCGCTCCCCCGTCTACGGGCTCCTGGCCCAGTCGACGGCCGACGACGACCCGGGGCCTGCGACAGACGGCTGAGACGCGGCCTCGAGCAGGACGTCGACCAGGCGCTCCGCGGCGTCGGGCCGCCCGTGTCCGCGGGCTGCGCGAGCCATGCTCCGACGCCGCTCCTCACTGGTCAGCAGGGGGTCGAGCGCGGAGCGGAGCCGCACGGGTGAGACGTCGCCCTCGAGGACGACGGCCGCACCGAGGTCGTGGAGCCGGCGCGCGTTGTGGGCCTGCTCGTTGCCGGCCGACGAGGCGAGCGGGACCAGGACCGACGGCTTGCCCAGCGCTGTCAGCTCCGCGATCGTGCCGGCGCCGCTGCGGGACACCACGACGTCGGCCAGCGCCAGGACGTCGGGCAGCGCCTGCGTGATGAAACCGAGGGACCGATACCGCGCACTCAGGTGCGTGGGCAGGTCTGCGGCGCGCTCGACCAGTGCGTCGCAGGTGGCTCGGCCCGCACTGGTGGATGACGTTGGCTCGTTCCAGCAGCCACGGAAGGGACTCCGAGACCAGCCGATTGATCTGGACGGCGCCCTGCGCCCCGCCCGTCACGTAGATGAACGGTCGGTCCGGATCGAACGCGTGCAGGTCGAGCGCGGCGATCGCCCGGGTCGACTCGCCCGACAACAGCGCTGGCCTGATCGGGTTGCCGGTGACGACGGCTCGTTCCCGGACCCTCGGCGGCAGCAGATCCAGGCTCGAGGACTCGGAGACCGCGACGCGTGTGGCGCCGCGGACGAGGACCCGGTTCGCGAGCCCCAGGCGCACCGTCTGCTCGTGGACCACCAGGGGCCGGCGCAGGTGTCTGGCGGCGACCCCGATCGGCACCGCGGCGTAGCCGCCGGTCGACAGGACCACGTCGGGCCGGAATCGGTCGACGATCGACCTGGCCTGGACGACGCCGCGCGCGACCTGCGCCATGTCCCTGGCGTTGCGAGCGGTGAGCACGCCCCAGGGGGTCCGCGCCCGCCGCACCTTTCCCGTCGCGAGCGGCTGGAAGTCGATCCCCGCCGACGCTGCGACGCCGGCCTCGAGCCCGTCGGGGTTCCCGGCCCAGACGACCCGCGTGGCGATGCCGAGCGCCGTGAGCCGAGCCGTCAGCGCACCCACGGTGGTCAGGGCCGGGTAGGTGTGGCCGCCGGTTCCGCCGCCCGTGACCAGGAGCCGGAACTCCGGCTCACGGCCTCGCCGTCCGGCCGTCAGTGCTCCTCTCCCCTGTCCCGGGGGGTGAGGAGCAGGCACGCGGCCACGTAGAGGGCGGCGACGACCGCCAGCGTCCAGAAGGTGTACATGAGGTCGTTGGCGGCGTTGTAGGTCGCCTGTCAGGTAGGCGCCGCCCTGAGAGGTGATGTCCTCGCGCCACTGCCTGGCCCACATGCCCAGGAGGCCGAGCAGGATGGCGGCTCCCACGGCCCGTCGCAGCAGGGCCTCGTCCCGGAAGTACCGCATGGCCGGAGCCTATGCGGCCGAACCCGTCTCAGTCGTCCGAAAGCCGGATCTCGACCATCAGCTCGTCGGCGAGCCCCTCGAGCATCGACCGCAGCGACTCCGTGCTCGTCGAAGGCGGGGCGTCGAGCACAGCGCGGGCCTCGAAGAGCGTCCCGCCGGCCATGGGAGCCTCGTGGACGTCGGTGGTCAGCTCTTCGATGCTGACGCCACGGGCCGCGAGGGACGCGGAGATCTCTGCCACGATGCCGGGGTGGTCGGCCCCGAGCAGCTCCAGCTGGAGCCGCAGGGACTCGCGCTCGGCGGCGGGCTCGTCCGTCCGCTCCAGGTCCACGTGGAGGCCCTGGGCCCGCAGGGCTGTGAGGTCCGCGACCAGCACGTCGAGCCGCTCGTCGGCGACGGTCACCAGCACGACGCCGGCGAACTTGCCCGCCAGGCGTGACAGCTGGCTGCGCTCCCAGCTCGCGGCGTGGGCCGTGATCGGGGCCGCGAGGGCTGAGACCAGACCTGGCCGGTCATCGCCAGTGACTGTGAGGATCAGGGTCGCCATCCACGCAGGCTACGAGACCCGGCGCCGCCCGGCACCTAACGTGAGGCCTGTGAAGCTCCCGGCGGACAGCCACGTCCACACCGAATGGTCCTGGGACGCCCCGGACGGATCGATGCGGGCTTCGTGCGAACGAGCCCTCGCGCTGGGGCTCCCGGCCATCGCCTTCACCGAGCACGTCGACCACACGGTGTGGCGGGTCGAGCTCGACCAGGTCGAGCCGCACGACCCGTTGGCCGTCCTGGCCGTCGACGGTCAGCTGCGCCCGCCGGCGTTCGACGCCGCCGGCTACCTGGCTGAGGTCGCCGAGTGCCGGGAGAGGTTTCCCGACCTCACGGTTCTCAGCGGGCTCGAGGTGGGTGAGCCGCACCGGCACGCCTCCGAGGTGGCCGAGGTCCTCGACAGTGGCGACTTCGACCGCGTCCTCGGCTCGGTGCACAGCCTGGCGGACGGGACCGGCTTCGCGGAGCCCCCCGGACTCTTCGGCCACCGAGCCGCCGCCGAGGTGGTGCGCAGCTACCTGGCCGAGGTCGCCCTGCTGGTGGCGTCGGACCAGCCGTTCGAGGTGCTCGCCCACATCGACTACCCCGTCCGCAGCTGGCCGGGCGGCGCCGGCGACTTCGACCCCGCAGGACTTCGAGGACGAGTTCCGTCACGCCCTGCGGTTGACCGCGGACTCCGGACGAGCCCTCGAGATCAACACCAAGGTCCCGTTGCACGCCACGATCCTGACCTGGTGGCACGACGAGGGCGGCGCGTGCGTCAGCTTCGGCAGCGACGCCCACGAGCCGGACTCGATCGCGCGCGGCTTCACCGAGGCGGCGCACTTCGCGCAGGCGCACGGGTTCCGCCCGGGCCGGAGTCCGCACGAGCTGTGGGGTCGGGCCGGATAGGGCCGGCCCGCGAGGCCCTCAGGTGCCCACGTAGGCCGCGAGGTGCTGGCCGGTGAGCGTGGATCTGGCCGCGACCAGGTCCGCCGGGGTGCCCTCGAAGACGATCGTGCCGCCGTCGTGGCCGGCGCCCGGACCGAGGTCGATGATCCAGTCGGCGTGCGCCATCACGGCCTGGTGGTGCTCGATCGACGATCACCGACTTGCCGGAGTCGACGAGCCGGTCCAGCAGCCCGAGGAGCTGCTCGACGTCGGCGAGGTGGAGGCCGGTGGTCGGCTCGTCGAGGACGTAGACGTCGCCCTTCTCCGCCATCTGGGCGGCCAGCTTGAGCCGCTGCCGCTCGCCCCCGGACAGGGTGGTCAGGGGTTGGCCGAGGGTGAGGTAGCCGAGCCCGACGTCGGCGAGCCTGGACAGGATCTTGTGCGCGGCCGGGAGGCTCGACTCGCCGTCGTCGAAGAACTCCTCGGCCTCGGCCACCGACATCGCGAGCACCTCGCTGATGTCGCGTCCGCCGAGGTGGTACTCGAGCACGGCCGCCTGGAACCGCTTCCCCTCGCAGTCCTCGCAGGGGGTGGCGACGCCGGCCATCGTGGCCAGGTCCGTGTAGATGACGCCCGCCCCGTTGCAGGTGCCGCAGGCACCCTCGGAGTTGGCGCTGAACAGCGCAGGCTTGACCCCGTTGGCCTTGGCGAAGGCCTTGCGGATCGGGTCGAGCAGACCGGTGTACGTCGCCGGGTTGCTGCGTCGGGACCCCTTGATGGCCCCTTGGTCGACCGTCACCACGCTGTCCCGCCCGGACACCGACCCGGTGATCAGCGAGCTCTTGCCGGACCCAGCCACCCCGGTGAGGACGACCAGCACCCCGAGCGGGATGTCGACGTCGAGGTCCGCGCAGGTTGTGGGTGTCGGCGCCCCGGACCTCCAGCGCCCCGGTGGCCGAGCGCACGGACTCCTTGATCGCCGCCCGGTCGTCCAGGTGCTTGCCGGTGATCGTGCCTGCGGACCGCAGCTCCTCGAGGTTGCCCTCGAAGACGACCTCCCCGCCCGCGGTGCCGGCGGCCGGGCCGAGGTCGACGACGTGGTCGGCGATGGCCATCACCTCCGGCTTGTGCTCCACGACCAGCACGGTGTTGCCCTTGTCGCGCAGCCGGAGCAGCAGGTCGTTCATCCTCGCGATGTCGTGCGGGTGCAGCCCGATCGTCGGCTCGTCGAAGACGTAGGTGACGTCGGTGAGCGAGGAGCCGAGGTGCCGGATCATCTTGATCCGCTGCGCCTCGCCACCCGAGAGCGTCCCCGAGGGGCGGTCGAGGGAGAGGTAGCCGAGCCCGATCTCTGCGAACGAGTCGAGGGTCTCCCCCAGCGCCTCGAGCAGCGGTGCCACCGACGGTTCGTCCAGGTCGCGCACCCATCCGGCCAGGTCGCTGATCTGCATCGCGCACGCGTCGGCGATGTTGATGCCACGGACCTTCGACGACCGGGCCTCCTGGCTGAGGCGGGTGCCCTCGCAGTCGGGGCACAGCGTGAAGGTGACGGCCCGCTCGACGAAGGCACGCACGTGCGGCTGCAGCGCCTCGACGTCCTTGGAGAGGAACGACTTCTGGATCTTCGGGATCAGGCCCTCGTAGGTGAGGTTGATGCCGTCGACCTTGATCCTGGTCGGCTCGCGGTAGAGCAGGTCGTGCAGCTGCTTCTTGGTGAACGTGCTGATCGGCTTGTCGGGGTCGAAGTAGCCGCAGCCCCGGAAGATGCGGCCGTACCAGCCGTCCATGCTGTAGCCGGGGATCGTGAGCGCGCCCTCGTTGAGCGAGCGGCTGTCGTCGTACAGCGCGGCGAGGTCGATGTCGGTGACCGAGCCGCGGCCCTCGCACCGGGGGCACATGCCGCCGAGGCGGCTGGAAGGTGGCCTTCTGGGCCCGGGTCCTGCCGGCACCTCGCTCTACGGTGATCGCACCACTCGCCCGGACCGTGGGCACGTTGAACGAGTACGCGTTCGGCGGGCCGACGTGGGGCCTCCCCGAGCCGGCTGAACAGGATGCGCAGCATCGCGTTCGCATCGGTGACGGTGCCGACCGTCGAGCGCGGGTTGGAGCCCATCCGCTCCTGGTCGACGATGATCGCCGTGGTCAGGCCCTCGAGCACGTCGACGTCCGGCCGCGCCAGCGTCGGCATGAAGCCCTGGACGAAGGCGCTGTAGGTCTCGTTGATCATCCGCTGCGACTCGGCGGCGATGGTGCCGAACACCAGCGAGCTCTTGCCCGAGCCGGAGACGCCGGTGAAGACCGTCAGCCTTCGCTTCGGGATCTCGACGTGCACGTCCTTGAGGTTGTTCACGCGCGCGCCGTGCACGCGGATCAGCTCGTGGCTGTCGGCAACGTGCGTCCCGCGCGCGGGCACTGGGGGCTTCAGGGGCATGCCGGTCGGACCTCCTTCGTCCTGGGGCGCGGCGGGTCAGTCCTCGGGAAGCTCCGCGAACTCCCGCTTGGTGTTCTTGTACCAGCCCATTCCCTTGATGGGGTGCTTCCACCTGCCCTTCATCTCGTCCAGGGCCTTCTCATGGGTGGCGTCACCCGCGGCGACCGCCTCCCTGAGGTGCTTGTCCTGCGCCTTGATCACCTCGTCGGCCGTGCTGCCACGGAGCTGGAGGTCGCAGGCTCCGCCGAGCTGCTGGCACGTCATCGTCTTCATCGGTCGGTGTCCTTGTGGTGAGTGGTGTGGTTGGGCGGTGGCTCAGTGCAGCTCCTGGATCCGGATCAGGTTGCCCGCTGGATCGCGGACGGCGCAGTCGCGAACGCCGTACGGCTGCTCGGTCGGCTCCTGGACGATCTCGGCGTCGCCGGCCTGCAGCCGGTCGAAGGTGGCGTCGAGGTCCTTGGTGGCCAGCAGGAGCATCGCGTAGGTGCCCTTGGCCATCATCTCGGCGATGGTGCGGCGCTCCTCGTCGGTGATGCCGGGGTTGGCGCCCGGCGGGGCCAGCACGACGGACGTGCCGGGCTGGTCGACGGGGCCGACGGTGATCCAGCGCATCGTGCCCTGCCCGACGTCGTTGCGGACCTCGAAGCCCAGCGTGTCCCGGAAAAACGCCAGGGAGGCCTCCGGGTCGTCGTGCGGGAGGAAGCTCGCGTTGATGGTGATGTCCATGCCGGTCACGCTAGTTGCGACTGCGAGGACCGGCGCTTCTCGATTCCTGATCGGTCTGGTCACCTGTTTCGACACGCAGGCCGGGAGCTCCGCGGTCGGGTTCGCGGCCTGCTGCCGGTAGGTGCTGGGCGGCATCCCGACGAGCTCGGTGAACCGGGTGCTGAAGGTGCCCAGCGAGGAGCAGCCGACGGCGAAGCAGACCTCGGTGACGCTGAGGTCACCCCGACGCAAGAGCGCCATCGCGCGCTCGATGCGCCGCGTCATGAGGTAGCTGTACGGGGACTCCCCGTACGCGAGCCGGAACTGGCGGCTGAGGTGCCCGGCCGACATGTGCGACTCCGCGGGCGAGCGCCTCCACGTCGAGCGGCTGTGCGTAGTCCCGGTCGATCCGGTCGCGGACACGGCGCAGCCGCGCGAGGTCGCGCAGGTGCTGCGTCGTGGCGGGACTGCTGGTCACGTGCACGATCGTGCCACCTGCGCGTCGAAGATGCCCGGTGTGAGTGGTCCGATGAGGTGGCGTGGCTGGCCCGGTCGGGTCATTTGCGGTCACCCACGTGCGGCATCTGCGGCGTGTTCCGACTCGGGCGCCGCTGGGCGTTCCTACTCTCGTTGCAACCGAGCCGGGGGGCTCCACCGATTGCGCGAAGGGAGGTAGAGCCATGTGGGACACCGTCGACACCGCGTCCGGGCACCTGTCGCACGACATGCCGTGCCCGCACTGCGGGCACGCCCTCCACACCTACCTTGCGTGCGGAGACACCTGCGACTGCGACCGGTCGCCATGCCGGGGCTCGTCGCGCTCAGCCCCGCCTGAAGAGTGGGCCAACAGCGCGGATTTCGTCGCCCGCGGGCGAGTTCACGACGAATCCGTGACGCTTTTCTCCCCAACATGGGTGATTTGCTGATTGAGAGCGCGTGCTGCGGGGTATCAGTCAGGTGAGAGGAGGTGGACGACATGTGGGACTCCGTCGAGAGCCACTGCGGTGACACCGTGCGTCTGTCGCACGACCGTCCGTGCCCACACTGCGGGCACGCTCTCCACACCTATCTTGCGTGTGGCGATGCCTGCGACTGCCGGCCAGCGACCTTGCCGTTGGCGCTCGCCCACTGACTGGCGGGGACGCTCAGCCGCTGACCTCGACCGTCGCGACGCGGCGCAGCACCGGCCGGTCCGCGCGGCCGTCGACCACCTCACCGGCGGTCCACCACATCCGGATGCCGGCTGGACGCAGCTCCAGGATGGCCAGGTTGTTGTCGTACCACGGGCCGTGCGTGACCTCCCACGACAACGGGGGGCGGGGCACCCGTCCCGCCCGGGACAGCCCGCGCCCCACGACGCCCAGCGAGCGGCGCGTGGCACCCGCCGTGACGGCGTGCATGAACCTCGGCAGCGGGTTGCGGATGGGTGAGCAGACCGCCTGCAGGATCCGGCTGGCGACCTGCCGGCCCTCCTCACGAGCGGGGACCGCCTCGGCCACGTAGCTGTGGTGCACGTCGCCGGAGAGGTAGGTGATCGTCGAGGGTGCCCGGCCGCGGTTTCCGGCGGCCACGTCCATGGTCATCGTCGCCACCTGGCGGAAGCCCTTCTCGAACGCCGCCCAGTGCTCCATGTCGGCCGCCTGCCGCATGACCTCACCGAAGCGGGCGACCGTCTTCCCCCAGGCACCCTGCGCGATCGACTCGCTGAACGCTTCGGCGTGGTGGAGGCCGGGTGCGAGCAGGAACGGCAGCGACGTGCCGACCAGCACGTGGTCGAAGTCGCCGCGCATGTGGTCGTCGAGCCACGACATCTCGTCGTCGTCGAGGATCGAACGGGCGTCCGGCTTCAGGACGCGCGCCGCCCTCGAGTCGACCACGATCAGCCGGGCCTGGGTGTCGAAGTCCCGCGCGAAGCTCCAGCGATAGCTCTCCGGCTGCTGGTCGGCGCGGTCGGCCAGCGCGTCCAGCTCCTCGGTGATGTCGAGCTCGCCATCGCCGTCGTGGGAGCAGATCCGCTGCCAGAGGGGGTCCTCGGCCCGGTCCTGCGGGCCGAGGTTCCCGAGGTGCTGGTAGATCCAGTACGACGCGAGCCCGCCGACGATCCGCTCGTGCCACCACGAGGTGGACTCCATCTTCTGCCGCCAGGACCAGCTGGTGTTCCAGTCGTCACGGACGTCGTGGTCGTCGAAGATCATCGCGCTGGGCAGCGTCGAGAGCAGCCAGCGGTTGGCGGGGTCGCTCCACGCCAGCGCGTAGAGGTGTGCGTACTCCTCGTAGTCCTTGAGCTCCTCACCGGGCGGCTCCTCGAGGGACCGGCGGGAGGCGATGAACTCCTGCATCGCCTCGCTGGTCTCGTCGGCGTAGACCTGGTCGCCCAGGAACAGCACCAGGTCGGGCCAGCGCTCGTCGTCGTCGACGCTCCTGTCGGTCAGCCCGGCCATCCGCAGCGCGTAGCTGCGCAGGGCGTCGATGCCGAACGCCTCGTTGCCGGCCTCGTCGTGCCCGACGCTGACCCGGCAGGACCCGAACGCCATCCGCAGTGGCTTGCCGGGCTGCAGGGTGGCGATCACCGACGGCGGGAACGCAGCGCCCTCGCCGTCGGTCGGCGGCCACACCCGCCGCTGCCCCAGGTCGACCGTGTACGGCGTGTGGGTGCCGGGCGCCAGCCCGGTGAGCACGACCAGCGCGTAGTGGTGGCCGTGCGCCGCGAAGGTGGGCGCGGTGGCGGTCCGCTCCCCCGCGGTCACCGTCACCACGGTCGTCTCGGCGGTCTCGACCCAGATGGAGGCGGAGGTGTCGTCGACGTACCGCACGAGCGGCCCCAGGACCAGTGAGCTGCTGATGACGCCCTCCTCGCGCGAGCGGCCCCCGGATGCGGGGCCGCGACGAAACCTACTCGCTGCTGCGGCCGTGCGGGAGACGTGCCGGGGAGACGGCGCGTCAGCCTGCGTGCCGGGCGATGATCGCCTCGATCTCCTCGATGGAGCGCCGCGTCTCGACGTGCACCACGCCCTGCCAGCCCGCGGCGCGGGCGGCCTCGACGTGACCCGGCTGGTCGTCGAGGAACACGATCTCCCCGGGGTGGACGGCGAGCCGCTCCGCGGTGAGCTCGTAGATCTCCGGCTCGGGCTTCACCAGGCCGACCTCGTGGGAGTAGACGATGTCGTCGGTGACGTCCTCGAAGCCCCAGCAACGCTCCCGCTCCCGGGCCCCGGGTGCGGAGTTGCTGAGGATCCCGACCAGCAGCCCACGGTCGCGCAGTCCGGCGAACCAGTCGAAGAGCGCCTGGTCGAGGGTGCCGACGTACCAGCGCCAGAAGTCCTCGACCAGCTCGTCCACGCCGGCGTCGTCGAGCCCGAGCTCGCGCTGCCAGGTCGCCCGGACCTCGTCCATCCCGATCTCGCCCCTGCCCGGGTGGGCCGGGAACGCCGCCGAAGCGGCGTCCACGGCTCCCGGTGCCAGACCGCGCCGGCGCTCGAAAGGCTCGGGGAAGGCCGAGTCGTCGTTGACCTCGAGCACCGAGCCGATGTCGAGGACGACCGCGCGGATGCCCATCGTCAGGGCTGGATCAGGACCTTGATGGCCTCGCGCTCGTCCATCGCGCGGTAGCCCTCGGCGACCTGGTCGAGCGGCAGCGTCTTGTCGAAGACCAGGCCGGGGTTGATGGCGCCGTCCTGGACCAGCTTCAGCAGCTCGGGCAGGTACTGGCGGACCGGCGCCATGCCGCCGGCGAGGCCGATGTTCTTCTGGAACATCCGGCGGATCGGCAGCTCCACACCGTGCGGGACACCGACGAAGCCGACCGTCGAGCCGGGGCGGCCGACCGCGAACGCCTGCTGCATCGCGGCGTCGTTGCCGACACACTCCAGGACGGCGTCACCGCCCACTCCCCCGGTGATCTCCTTGACCAGCCCGGCGCCCTCCTTGCCGCGCTCGGCCACGACGTGGGTCGCGCCGAACTGGCGGGCGATCGCCTGGCGGGGCTCGTGCCGCGACATCGCGATGACCTTCTCGGCGCCCATGGTGGCGGCGGCGAGGACACCGCACAGACCGACGGCGCCGTCGCCGACGACCACCGCGGTGCCGCCCTCGCGCACGCCGGCGGCGACCGCCGCGTGCCAGCCGGTGGCCATCACGTCGGACAGCGTCAGCAGCGACGGGATCATCGACGCGTCCGGCATGCCGTCGGTCTTCACCATGCTGCCCTCGGCCTGGGTGACCAGGGCGTACTCCGCCTGGCCGCTGACGGTGAACCCGAGGTTCTCGCAGGCCGCCTGCATCCCGGCGCGGCAGTGGGCACAGGTGTTGTCGCAGTGGTCGAACGGCACGATGACGAAGTCGCCGGGCTTGAAGGAGGTGACCTCCGAGCCGACCTCCTCGACGACGCCGACGCACTCGTGGCCGATCGTCGCGCCCTCGTCGATGTCGTTCTCACCGCGGTAGGGCCACAGGTCCGAGCCGCAGATGCAGCCGGCCGTCACCTTGATGACGGCGTCGGTGGGAGCCGTGATCTTGGGGTCGGACACGTCGGACACGCGGATGTCGCGGGGTCCATGGATGGTCGTTGCGCGCATGGCCTCGATCCTTGCAAACGGTCGGTGACGTGCTGCATGGTGGTACCGACGCGTTCCGCCCCGTCTGGCATGGCGATGTTGCGTTATCTCATATATGAGTTACCTTGTTGTGCATGACTGAGGGCTACAAGGGCCGGATCGGCAATCTCATCCGCGACGCACGCAAGCACCGCGGCCTGACCCAGCACCAGCTGGCGGACCTGCTGGCCACCAGCCAGAGTGCGATCAACCGGATCGAGAAGGGCCACCAGAACCTCTCGCTGGAGATGCTGGCCCGGATCGGCGCCGCGCTGGACTCGGAGATCGTGGCGCTCGGCGCGGGCCCGACGCACCTGCGGGTCAGTGGACCCACCACCCTGTCCGGGAGCATCGACGTCAAGACGTCCAAGAACGCCGGCGTCGCGCTGCTGTGCGCGTCCCTGCTCAACCGCGGACGCACCACCCTGCGCAAGGTGGCGCGGATCGAGGAGGTCAACCGGCTGCTCGAGGTGCTCGGCAGCCTGGGTGTGCACACCAAGTGGCTCAACGACGACAACGACCTCGAGATCATCCCGCCGAAGGACCTGGACCTGGGCAACATCGACGAGGCGGCGGCCCGTCGTACCCGTTCGGTGATCATGTTCCTCGGCCCGCTGCTGCACCGCGCCGACACGTTCGAGCTCCCCTACGCCGGTGGATGCAACCTCGGCACCCGCACCGTGGAGCCGCACATGTCCGCGCTGCGGCCCTTCGGCCTCGAGGTCAAGGCCACCGACGGCAGCTACCACGCCAGCGTCAACCGGGCGATCGAGCCCGAGCGGCCGATCGTGCTGACCGAGCGCGGCGACTCGGTCACCGAGAACGCCCTGATGGCCGCCGCCCTGCACCCGGGCACCACGGTGATCCGCAACGCGTCCTCGAACTACATGGTCCAGGACCTGTGCTTCTTCCTGCGCAAGCTCGGCGTGGAGGTCGAGGGCGTCGGGACGACCACGCTGACGGTCACCGGCCGGCCCACGATCGACGTCGACGTGGACTACGCACCCAGCGAGGACCCGATCGAGGCGATGTCGCTGCTGGCCGCCGCGATCGTGACGAAGTCGGAGATCACGATCCGCCGGGCGCCCATCGAGTTCCTGGAGCTCGAGCTGGCGCTGCTGGAGGAGATGGGCTTCCAGTACCACCGCTCCGAGGAGTACGCCGCTCGCAACGGCTGCACCCGCCTCGTCGACCTGACGACGAAGCCCTCGGAGCTGCACGCCCCGCTGGACAAGATCCACCCGATGCCCTTCCCCGGCCTCAACATCGACAACCTGCCGTTCTTCGCGGTCATCGCGGCGGTCGCCGAGGGCCAGACCCTGCTCCACGACTGGGTCTACGAGAACCGGGCGATCTACTTCACCGACCTCAACAAGCTCGGGGCCCAGGTCAAGCTGCTCGACCCGCACCGGGTGATGATCGAGGGGCCGACCTCCTTCACCGGCACCGAGATCGTCTGCCCGCCGGCCCTCCGGCCGGCCGTGGTCATCCTGCTGGCGATGCTGGCGGCCAAGGGCACCTCGGTGCTCCGGTCGACCTACGTCATCCACCGCGGCTACGAAGACCTCGCGGAGCGGCTCAACCTCCTCGGCGCGAACATCGAGCCCTTCCGGGACATCTAGACCCCGGTGGTCGAGCTTGTCGAGACCACGGCGGGCGTTGTCCACAGCCCTGACGATGGCGGGTTGTTCGAGCGACCGCCTGAGATCAGGCTGCGGGTACGGCCTTCACCTACATCCTTGAGTGTGCTGACGGCACGCTGTACGTGGGCAGCACGCGGAGCCTCGAGCTGCGCGTCGCGCAGCACGCAGCCGGCCAGGGTTCGGCGTACACCCGATGTCGCCTGCCCATCCGCCTCGTCTGGAGCCATCAGTTCGACCACCGACCACCGTGTGGTCTCGACAGGCTCGACCACCGACCACCGCCACCGACCACCGTGTGGTCTCGGCCCGTCGGCAACGAGGTCAGCCGAAGAGGGTCTCCACCCAGGCCCGGGCAGGGGTGCGCGAGGCCGGCGGGGCCGTCATGTCGGCGGTGATCCGCGGCAACGGAGCGGTGTGCTGGCTGGCGTTGCGGTGCCAATCGGTCTCGGCCTCGATCAGGCTGCCGAGGTCGGCGCGGGCCAGGAAGACGCCGTGCCCGTCGGGGCACTGGCTCACCTCTCCGTCGCCGGCAGCGCCGCCCAGGGTCCGCGTGACCATCTCGGTGCCGCATCGCGGGCAGGTCAGGGTCTCCATGCCTGCGACGGTACCCCTCTCCCCCGGTGACCGACGGGTATCCGCGCCGAGGCCCGCGAAGGTCGCGCGGCCCGAAGCGCAATACTTCAGCGCGTGAGCTCTTCGCCGACCGGATTCGCGTACCTCGACGAGCCGCCGCGTCTCCGCGGTGGGGTGCTGGCCTTCGCCCACCGCGGCGGGGCCTACCACCCCGAGGTCGAGGGGCTGGAGAACACCATGGCCGCGTTCCAGCACGCCGCGGACCTCGGGTTCGAGTACCTCGAGACCGACGTGCACGTGACCCGCGACGGGGTGCTGCTGGCCTTCCACGACCAGGTGCTCGACCGGGTCAGCGACCGCAGCGGTGCGATCGTCGACCTCACGCAGGCCGAAGTGGCCGAGGCGCTCGTGGGCGGGCAGGAACGGGTCCCGACCATGGTCGAGCTGGTGGACGCGTTCCCCGGGTCCCGGTTCAACATCGACCTGAAGTCGGACGGTGCCGTGGCGCCACTGGCCGAGCTGATCGCCGAGCGGGACCTGTGGGACCGGGTCCTGGTCGGGAGCTTCGTGCCGCGCCGTCTCAACGACTTCCGGGCAATCACCCGGGGCCGGGTGCCGACCTCCGCGCACCCCCTGGAGGTGCTGGCGTTCCGGGTGCTGCCGAGCGGGCGGCTGGCCGACCGGCTGACCCGCGGTCGGGTCGCGGCGCTACAGGTCCCGCACCGCCGGGGCCGGTGGACGGTCGTCACTCCCGGGTTCGTACGCCGCGCGCACGCGGCCGGCAAGCACGTCCACGTGTGGACCATCGACGACCCCGCCGAGATGCGGGAGCTCCTCGACCGTGGTGTCGACGGCCTGATGACCGACCGCACCGACATACTCAGGGACGTGCTGACCGACCGAGGACAGTGGACGGACCGGGAATGACGGCGCCGTCCGGCTTCGCCGACCTGACCCCGCTCGCGCGCGCCAGGGAGCAGCGCGCGTGGTACTGGTACGACTGGGCCAACAGCGCCTACGTCACCACGATCGCCACGGTGCTGTTCGCGCCGTACCTGACCTCGGTGGCCGAGCAGGCCGCCTGCGGCTTCGTCACCGACGAGGACAAGGGCCGCAAGTGCGAGGCGAGCCTGCACGTGCTGGGCCTGGCCGTCTCCCCCGGCTCCCTGGTCTTCTACGTCGTCACCGCGGCCACCATCGTGTCCGCCCTGCTGCTGCCGGTCGTCGGCGCCGCGGCCGATCGCTCGGCGCGCAAGAAGTCGATCATGGCCGGGTTCGCCTGGGCGGGCAGCGTCGCGGCCGGGCTGATGTTCTTCGTGACCGGCTCGGACTGGCAGCTCGGTGTCGCACTCCTCTTCGTGGCCAACATCTGCCTGGGCTCCTCGCTGGTGGTCTACGACGCGATCCTGTGCGAGATCGCCCTGCCCGACGAGCGGGACCGGGTCTCCTCGCGGGGCTGGGCACTCGGCTACCTGGGCGGCGGGCTGCTGCTCGCGGTCAACCTCGCCGTGGTGACGCTGCACGACTCCCTGGGGATCGGCACCGGACTCGCGGTGCGGCTGAGCATGCTGTCTGCCGCAGTCTGGTGGGCGGCGTTCACGGTGATCCCCTACCGCGGCATCCGCAACCGCCAGCCGACCGCCGTCGAGCGGGAGCCCGGCGGCCTGGTCCGGCAGAGCTTCGGCCAGCTGGCCGCGACGCTCAGGGACATGCGGAACTACCCGGTGACGCTGACGTTCCTGCTCGCCTACCTGTTCTACAACGACGGCATCCAGACCGTGATCGTCTCGGCCTCGGTGTACGGCGACAAGCAGCTCGGCTTCGACACCTCGGTGCTGATCGCCACCATCCTGCTCGTCCAGTTCGTGGCCTTCTTCGGCGCGCTGCTCTTCGGTCGGCTGGCGGCTTCCCTGGGCAGCCGTCGAGTGATCCTGGGCGGGCTCGTGATGTGGATGGTCGTGGTCACGGTCGGCTACTTCATCCCCGAGAAGAGCCTCGGCCTGTTCCTCGCCCTGGCAGTCGGGATCGGGGTGGTCCTCGGCGGCACGCAAGCGCTCTCCCGCTCGTTCTTCAGCCAGCTGATCCCGCGGGGTCGGGAGGCGGAGTACTTCTCGCTCTACCAGGCCTGCGAGCGCGGGACGAGCTGGCTGGGGACCCTGGTCTTCGGGCTGGTGCACCAGTGGACCCACTCCTACCGTCCGGCGATCTTCGCGCTGATCGTCTTCTTCGTGGTCGGCGGGCTGCTGCTGCACCGTGTCGATCCGCAGCGCGGCATCGCCGAGGCCGGCAACGAGGTGCCGCAGGTCGTCTGAGCGGCCACTGGTGAACGGCCGCGTGTGAGCGCCGCCATAATGGGCGATTGTCGGAATCTTCCGCGGCGCACTACCGTTGAACGGATTGAGACGCCAGACCTCGGGTACGAGTCGTGCGACGTCACGGAACCAGCCCAGGACCGTCTCAGTCATGTCAACGGGGGTTACAAGGATTTGGGAGGTGGCTCAATGGCAGAGCGCACACTTCGTGGAGCGCGCCTGGGGGGCCAGAGTTTCGAGGACGAGCGCGGGATCGAGTTCGCGGCTCGTCAGCAGGTTGGCTACCGCTGTCCGCAGGCACACGAGTTCGAGATCACGATGTCGGTCGAGGCCGAGATCCCTGCAGTGTGGGAATGCCCGCGCTGCGGCGCCGAGGCGCTGAGCGTCGCCGGCATCCAGCCCGAGGCGAAGAACGAGAAGCCGGCCCGTACGCACTGGGACATGCTTCTCGAGCGCCGCTCCGAGAAGGAGCTCGAGGACATCCTCAAGGAGCGCCTGGAGCTGCTGCGCGGCGGCGAGATCGGCCCCGCGCACCTGCACCGGGCCAACGCCAAGAAGCGCAAGGCGTCCGCCTAGCAGGCGACCGCCGAGGACGGGTGGCCTCGTGTCACTCGTCCACGACCTCGCCCTGGACCACGGATCCCCCGGATCCGGGTCCGGGGCGTCGTGCGTCCCGGACCACCAGTCGCCGGGCGACCACCCCGGTCAGCAGCCGTCGTGCCACGGGGCGGGTGAACGGCAGGATCAGCACGATCCCGAAGAAGTCGGTGACGAACCCCGGGGTCAGCATCAGCGTCCCGCCGATCAGGATCAGCGCCCCGTCGGCGAGCTCGCGGGCCGGCATCCGGCCGCTCTCGAGGGTGGTCCGCAGCGTCTTCCACGCCCGGGTGCCCTCGCGCTTGATCAGCCACGCTCCGACGAGGCTGTCGAGGACCAGGAGCAGGACGGTCCACCACGCGCCGATGACCTGGCCGACCTGGATCAGCACGTAGATCTCGACCAGCGGCACCACCACGAACGCGACGAACAGCACCCAGGACAGGGTGCTGCGACGCCGGGTCACGGTTGCCTCCGCCCCAGTGCCCGGCGGGCCCGTGCGGTGCGCTCGGTGACACCCCACACGGTGATCCGCTTGAGGGACTCGGCCGCGACCGCGCCGCTCATCTTGGAGTCCCCGCGGACCCGCTCCACGAACTCGATCGGAACCTCGCGGACCGTGAGCCCGGCGGCGAGCGTGCGCGCCACCAGGTCGGTCTGGAAGACGTAGCCGGTCGACCTGACCGAGGACAGGTCGATCTTCTCCAGCGTCGTGCGGCGGAACAGCCGGTACCCCGCGGTGGCGTCCCGGACGCCGATGCCGAGCAGGAGCCGCACGTAGAGGTTGCCGCCCCGCGAGAGCAGCTCACGGGAGACGGGCCAGTTGACCACCGAGCCGCCGGGTACCCAGCGCGAGCCGATGACGAGGTCCGCGTCGACGAGCGCCTCGAGCAGCCGGTGCAGCTGCTCGGGCTGGTGCGAGCCGTCCGCGTCCATCTCGCCGATCACGTCGTACCCGGCCGCCAGGGCGTGCGCGAAGCCGTGCAGGTACGCCGCGCCGAGCCCACCCTTGGCCGTCCGGTGCAGCACGGTGACCTGGGGATCGGCCGCGGCCAGCTCGTCGGCGATCCGGCCGGTCCCGTCCGGCGAGTCGTCGTCGACCACCAGCACGTCGACGTCTGGCTGAGCCCGCCGGACTCGGTCCACGATCCAGGCCAGGTTCGACGCCTCGTTGTAGGTCGGGATGACCACGACGATGCGTCCGAGACCCTCGATACTCACGAGCTTTGCCTCATTCATTCAGGGGACATGGCACGCAACGGGCGCCGCGACGACCGCTCGGAGCGAGCAGTGTGCCAGTTCCGACGATACGACAGCAGGCCCAAGGCCAGACCCAGAATCGTCAGGCCGATGCACGCGCGTCCCGGCCATGCGCCGAGCCGCACGGCCGGCGTGACTCCGGTCCCCAGGCCGACGCTGCGGACCAGCACGTCCTGGGTGCGGACGCCGGCGCGGTCCGTCACGGTGCCGTCGGGCGCGATGATCCCGGAGATGCCGTTGGTGGCCGCGACGACGACCCAGCGGCCGGTCTCGATGGCCCGCAGTCGGCTGGTCGCGAACTGCTGGTCGATCTGGGAGGTGTGGATGAAGGTGGCGTTGCTGGTCTGCACGGTGACCAGCTGGGCGCCGTTGCCGACCTGGGCGTAGAGCCCGTCGTCGTACGCCACGTCGAAGCAGATCGCGTCGGCGACCCGGACACCGGCGATCCGCAACGGCGCGGTGCGCGTGCCGCTGAGCATGTCGCGCGGGATCAGCGCCAGCCGGCCGAAGTTCTTGTCGTTGAAGAAGCGGCGGAACGGGATGTACTCGCCGTACGGCACCGGGTGCCACTTGGTGTACCGGTCGGCCGCCCCGGTCCCCGGGTCCCAGACGATGCCCTGGTTGAGCACGTTGCTCGGGCCGGAGTCGACGATGGCGCCGACCAGGATCGGCACCCCGATCGCGCTCGAGGCGGCACGGATCGCCGCCGCGGTCTGCGCGTCGGTGAAGGGGTCGACCGCGGTCGAGTTCTCGGGCCACACCACGAAGTCGGGCCGCGGCGCCCGGCCGGCGGCGACGTCGGCGGCCAGGCCGACGGTGGCGTCGACGTGGTTCTGCGTGACCTGGCGGAAGTCCAGGAGGATGTCGTCGCCGTTGCCCGGCACGTCGCCCTGGACCGCCGCGACGGTCGCGTGGCCGTCCATCTCGGGATGGTACGGCGCGAGGGCCGGGACCACGGCCACCGTGACGGTCGCGACCAGGGTGCCCAGGGCGACCCACCGGCCCCTCCCCCGGGCCACGACCAGCTGTGCCAGCAGGGCACCGAGCAGCGCGAGCAGGAAGCTGACGCCGGTCGACCCCACGTAGGCCAGCGCGTCGGCCACCGGGGTGTCCGCGGTCGCGAAGGCCAGTCGGCCCCAGGGCATGCCACTGAAGGGCCAGGAGCTCCGGATCACCTCCATCGCGACCCAGGCGGCGGCGAACCACAGCGGCCAGGCCCGACGACGGGTGAGGACGGCGGTGACCGATCCCAGCAGGCCGTAGAAGAGGGCCTCGATCCCGGCAAGGGCGATCCAGGCGTCGGTGCCGACGGCTCGCATCCAGAAGATCAGGACGAAGTAGAAGCCCACGCCGAAGGCGAGTCCGGGGATCCAGGCCCGTCCGGGCCGCACCCCGCGGGTGGTCAGGACGAACCCGGCGACCGCCACGGGAACGAGCAGGGCCGCGGCGACCGGCTCGAACGCCAGCGCGAGGGCGACGCCCGAGATCAGCGCGAGGGACGTCCGGAGGAGCACGGTGGCAAAGGTACCTGCAGACCTGCGGAGGGGCTCCGGACCCTTCGGACCAACCCGAGACCGACCGGCTGCCGGGGTCGGGCTGTTGTCTAGGGGGTCCGGATCCCCTCCGTGTCCACCCTCGTGGAGCGGACCGTCCTCCGCGAACCAGGTCGGAAGGGTGATTGGCACCCCACCCTCCGACACGGCCACTCGGACGACGGTCCACACGCCACGATCTGCACGAGCGGACGTGACACAGTGGATCGTCAGGCGGGTGGCTGTCAACCACCCGTTGACCAGCGCAAACACTAGAAGGCGCAGGTCAGCGGCGGGGGCCGGATCCGAGGATTTTGCCAAGTTTTCTGCGCCGGGCACGGCGTGTCGCACGCGACGCGCCCGGAAGGTGTGTCCTCAGCCCGGCACGACGACCGTGCCGGTCGCGGTCGTGGCCAGGATCGGCCCGTCGAGGACGGCTGCCGCGCCCGGACGCTCCGCGGTGGCGGCACCGCGCGCGACCACGTGGACGGCGAACTCCATCACCCGGGAGCGGGTGCCGACCTTGACGATCTCGCAGCTGATCTCGAGCACGTCCCCCGCCCGTACGGGTGCACGGAACTGCACGTCGGAGTACGACGCGAACAGGCCTTCGTCGCCGTCGGTGCGGATGCACATCTCGGTGGCCACGTCGCCGAACAGGCCCAGGCTGTAGGCACCGTCGACCAGGTTGCCGGCGTAGTGGGCGTGGGAGTACGGCACGTAGCGGCGGTGCACCACGCGGGTGCCGACGCTCGCTGCTGAGGTCGAGCCGTCTCCGGTGGTCGAGCCGTGCTCCGGTGGTCGAGCCTGTCGAGACCATCAGGACGCCTTCCTCTCGGGTTCGGGCTGCGGGGTGAGACGGTGCACCAGGAAGCTGGCGACCTCCCCGGGCGTCGTGCCCCGGCCGAAGACCCGGTCCACGCCGAGCTCGGCGGCCATGGTCTCGTCGAAGCGCGGCCCGCCCACGATCAGCAGCGGCCGCTTCTCGGCCGGGTAGGACTCGCGGAAGGCAGCCGACATCTCGCGGGTGTTGAGCAGGTGCGTGTCCCGCTGGGTGACCACCTGGGAGACCAGGACGGCGTCGGCCTTCTCGGCGCGGGCCCGGTCCACGAGCTGGGGAACGGAGACCTGAGCGCCGAGGTTCACGACCTTGAGCTCGCGGTAGTACTCCAGGCCCTTCTCCCCCGCGAACCCCTTGATGTTGAGGATCGCATCGATCCCCACCGTGTGGGCGTCGGTGCCGATGCAGGCCCCCACGATCGTCAGCCGCCGCCGCATCGAACGCTTCACGGCGGCGTTGACCTCCTTGGGGGTCAGCAGCGGGTAGTCGCGCTCGACCACCTCCACCTTGCTGGTGTCCACGAGGTGGTGCACGCGTCCGTAGACCACGAAGAACGTGAAGCCGGGGCCCATCGGCTTGGCGTGCACGACCAGGGCCGGGTCCATGCCCATCTTGTTGGCCAGCTGGGCGGCGGCCCCCTCGGCCACCTTCGAGTGCGGGATCGGCAGGGTGAAGCTCAGCTGCACCATGCCGTCACCGGTGGTGTCGCCGTAGGGCCGGACGATGGTGCCGCTCACTTGTCCTCCAGCAGCTCGGTGGCGGGGTTGTAGTAGGCGTTCGACTTCCGCGCGACGCCGTCGAGTCCGCGGCCGCCGTCGGCGGGCCGCTTCATGAGTCCGAAGGTGCCGTCGGCGATCGCGGCCAGCAGCGGCGGGTCTCCCGCGGCGTCGGTGTCGCTGACGATCCGGTCCAGCAGGTCGATGGTCTCGGCGAGCACCTGCCGGGCCCGGTTGGCGATGTAGCCGTCCGGGGCGGGACGGAAGTCCTCGTGCAGGTTGCCGGCCGCGTTCATCACGTAGCGGACGTTCTGCAGGGCAAGGTCGCGGTCGGAGAGCCACGGGGTGACGACCGCCTCGGTCATCATGCCGACGAGCAGGATCCCCTGCCCGGTCAGGGCGCCTGCGAGGTTGAAGAAGCCGTCGAGCAGGTGACCGCGGAACACGTCGCCGGTCATGTGCCGGGTCGGCGGCATCCACTTCAGCGGCGCCTTCGGGAACAGCTCCCGCGCCAGCAGCGCGTGCGCCAGCTCCATCCGGAACGAGTCCGGGATGTCGGGGTCGATCTCGAACGCGTGCCCGAGGCCGAGCTGCCAGTCCTCGAGCCCGGCCTCCTTGCCGAAGTACTCGTTGAGCAGCTGGCTGGTGGTGACCGTGTGGGCGGCCTCGACGGCGTCCGCGGTGGTGAGGTAGTTGTCCTCGCCGGTGTTGATGATGATGCCCGCCCGGGCGTGCACCTGACGGCTGAAGCGCTGGTCGACGAAGGTCCGGATCGGGTTGATGTCGCGGAAGAGGATGCCGTACATCGAGTCGTTGAGCATCATGTCGAGCCGTTCCATGCCGGCCAGTGCCGCGATCTCGGGCATGCACAGGCCGGAGGCGTAGTTGGTCAGCCGCACGTAGCGGCCGAGCTCCTTGCTCGACTCGTCCAGCGCCGCCCGCATCAGGCGGAAGTTCTCCTGGGTGGCGTAGGTGCCGGCGAATCCCTCGCGGGTGGCGCCCTCGGGCACGTAGTCGAGCAGGCTCTGCCCGGTCGACCGGATCACCGCGATGATGTCGGCGCCCTCCCGGGCGGCCTGCTGGGCCTGCGGGATGTCCTCGTGGATGTCGCCCGTCGCGACGATGAGGTAGATCCACGGCTTGCGCGGCGCGTCGCCGAACCTGCGGATCAGCCGGTCGCGCTCCTTGCGGCGCGCGTCGATGCGGCGGATGCCGGCCCCGACCTGGCGGCGACTGGCCGTGGTGGCACGGGTCGCGTCCCTGCCTTCGGGCAGCCGGAAGGTCACCGAGCCGGCCGAGGCCTTCTGCGCGAGCGTGGTCAGGTCGTCGGCCTCGCCGCGGACCAGCGCGTCCCACACGGGCAGGGCGACGCCGTGCTCGAGACCGACGTCGGCCCGGACCACGTCGAGGAGCCGGTTCACCCAGGGGATCCCGTCCGGGTCCGCGCCCTCGAGGCCGGCCAGGCGGAGCGTGGCCCGCTCCACGGCCACGGTGGTGTGCTTCTTCGCCATCGTCACGATCGGGCGGCCGGCCTTGCGGGCCAGGGAGCGTGCCTGCTTGACGGTGGTGGGATCGAGATCGAGCTTGCTCATGCGGCGTCCTCGTCGAGGTGGATGGTCCGACCCGCGGAGACGGTGCGCCGCAGCCGCGGCAGCTCCGCTCCGGGGGCCAGGTCGGGCAGGTCGTCGTCGGTCAGTCCGCCGGGCACGTCCCAGACGGCCAGGTCGGCACGCGCGCCGAGGTCCAGCGAGCCGCCCTCGTCGTCGTGGGCGGCGTAGGCGCCGCCCCGGGTGTGGGCGCGGAAGGCGAGGGCTGCGGGCAGCCGCTGCTGGTCGTGGTGGTGGTACGCCGCGGCCCGCACCGCCGCCCAGGGCCCGAGCGGGGTCACTGGCGAGTCGGAGCCGAGCGCGAGCCGGACCGGGGCCGTCTCCAGGGCCAGGAACGGGTTGGTCGCCCTCCAACGCTCGCCCAGCCGGTCGGCGTACATGCCGTCCGGACCGCCCCACAGCGCGTCGAACACGGGCTGCACGCTGGCGACCACGCCGAGGCGCGACATCGTGCGCAGCATCGCCGGCGAGGGCATCTCCACGTGCTCCAGCCGGTGCCGGGCCGCCCGGATCCGCTCTGCGCCGAGCAGCCGCTCAGCGGCTTCGAGCCCGGCCCGGATCTCCTCCAGCGCGACGTCACCGATGCAGTGGAAGCCGGCCTGGATGCCGGCCTCGGTGCAGGCGACGACGTGGTCGCGGACCTGCCCGGCGGTCACGTAGGCGTGCCCGCAGGTGTCGTGGCGGTCGGAGTAGGGCGCGGAGAGCGCGGCGGTGCGGGAGCCGAAGGCGCCGTCGGCGATCAGGTCGCCGGCCAGCCCCGCGACCTCCAGCCGCTTCGCGGTGTCCACGGCGAGCAGCTCGCCCCAGTAGACGGTGGCCCGCAGGCCCACCTCGGCCGCGGCCCGGCGCACCATCTCGATCTCGTGCTCGGGCCCGATGTGCGGGGCGGCGTTCTCGTGGAAGCCGACGATCCCCCGGGCCGCCATCCGGCGGCAGGCGGCCCGGGCGGCCGCGAGACGCTGGTCCGGGCCGATCAGGCTCTCGAGAGTGGCACGGACGGCGTGGTGGGCGTCGCGCTCCACGCGACCGTCCGGGGTCCAGCCGTCGAGCTGCTCCAGGCCCGGGACCAGCGCCGCGAGCACGGGCGACACGATCGAGGAGTGCCCGTCGACGCGGGTGAGGTAGGCCCGCCGGCCGGGGGCGGCCCGCTCCAGCTCGGCGCCGGTGGGCGGTCGACCCTCGGGCCAGGCGGTCTCGTCCCAGCCCTGCCCGACCAGGACGCTGGCGTCGCCGTCGGTGTCGGCGTGCGTGGCCAGCGCGTCCAGGGTGGCGGCGAGACTGGCGGTGCCGGAGAGGTCGAGGCCGGTCAGCGCGAAGCCGGTGCGCACGGTGTGCACGTGGGAGTCGACGAACGCGGCCGTGAGCAGCCCTCCGTCGAGGTCGACCACCTCGTCGGCCCGCTCGTAGCCGTTCGCGCCCTCCTCGTCGCCGACGAAGACGATGCGCCCGTGCTCCACCGCCAGCGCGGTGCAGCGGCGTCCCGGCCGGCCGGCGTGGACGATCCCGTTGCGGTAGAGCGTGCGAGTCACGCGGGCGCCTCGTGGGCCAGGCGAGCCTCGAACAGCCGACGCACGCCGGCGTCGCCGCGCAGCAGCTCGAGCGCGTACGCCGCGTGACCGGGCAGGTAGCCGTTGCCGACCAGCATCGTGACGTCGGCCGCCAGTCCCTCGGCGCCCAGCGCGGCGGCGGAGAAGGACGTGGCCATGGAGAAGAAGATGACCGTCCCGCGCTCGGCGGTGGCCAGGATCGCCCCGCCCTCGCAGCCGGGGACGTCCACGCAGACGACCGTGACGTCGGCGGGGCCACCCAGAACCGCGCTCACCGCGTCGCGCAGCGCGATCGGGTCGCGTGCGTCCGCGATCGCGACCGCGTCGGCAAGGCCGGCCTCACGCAGCTGGGCCGCCTCGCGCTCGGTGGGGACCACACCGACGGTGCGGCTCGCGCCCGCGTGCCGGGCGGCCGCCAGGCTGAGCGACCCGGACTTCCCGCCGCCACCGATGACGGCGACGGTCGGGGCGTCGTAGCCACCGACGACCCGGGCGGTCAGGGCCGGCGCGCCGCAGACGTCCATCACCGAGAGGGACAGGTCGGCGGGCAGGTCGGCGGGGACGACGGCGGCGATCGACCGGCCGAAGAGCACGGCGTACCCGTCGCAGGGCACCTGTTCGTCGTGCCCGTCCCAGGCGACCAGGCCGTCCTCGATGACCAGCGGGGTGAGCGTCAGGGAGACCAGGGTGGCGACGCGGTCGCCGACCTGCAGGCCCAGCGGGGACTCGGGGCCGACCTCCTCCACGGTGCCCACGAGCATGCCGCCGGAACCCGTCTCGGGGTTCTGCATCTTGCCGCGGGTGCCGACGATGTCGAGGACCTCGGCGCGGACGGCCGCCCCGTCCCCGCGGTGCTTGCGCTCGAGCTGGCGGAAGGACGCCGCATCGAGGTTGAGCTTCTCCACCCGGATCCGCACCTCGTCGGGCCACAGCTCGCGGCGGGTGTCGAGCCGCTCGGCGGCCTGGGGCAGGACGACGCCGTCGTCGAGAACGCGGTGAAGGCCGGTCGGATCGCTGTCGAGGGCCACCATGGCGGAGGTTCCTCCGTGAATAGGGGTTCTGAACGGGAGAATCTACGGCGTGCCATTGGACGCGCCGCACATTCTCCTCGTACTCTGACAGAGGTGGCACAGCCCACACAACTGACCGCGCCGACGCGCGACGTACCCCCTACCCCGGGAGCGCAACCATGAGCATCGAGACCTCCATCGGCCTGGAGACGGGCCAGCCGTACCCCTACCAGCGGGTCGAGCTGGTGGAACCCGACTGGACGCGGTTCCCGGGCTGGAAGGACGTGACCGCCGAGGAGTGGGAGTCGGTGCAGTGGCAGCGGGCGCACTGCGTCAAGAACCTGCGCCAGCTGCGCGAGCTGATGGGCGACCTGCTGGACGAGCGGTTCTACGCCGACCTCGAGCGCGACCAGGCCGAGCGCGCCACCATGTCGATGCTGGTGCCCCCGCAGATGATGAACACGATGGCGCCGCACGCCGTGCCCGCCGGGCCCGGGTCGCTGACCGAGGCGTTCTACGCCGACCCGATCCGCCACTACATGATCCCGGTGTTCTCCGACCGCAGGACCGACTGGTCCTCACACCCGCACGCCACCCGCGACTCGCTGCACGAGCACGACATGTGGGTAGCCGAGGGGCTCACCCACCGCTACCCCACCAAGGTGCTCGCCGAGCTGCTGCCGACCTGCCCGCAGTACTGCGGCCACTGCACCCGGATGGACCTCGTCGGCAACTCCACGCCGGTCATCGACAAGCTGAAGTTCGCCGGCAAGCCCAACGACCGGCTCGGCGAGATGATGGACTACCTGCGTCGCACGCCCTCGGTGCGCGACGTCGTGGTCTCCGGCGGCGACGTGGCCAACATGCCGTGGCCCCGCCTCGAGGACTTCCTGACCAAGCTGCTCGAGATCGAGAACATCCGCGACATCCGGCTCGCCACCAAGGCCCTGATCGGGCTCCCCCAGCACTGGCTGCAGGACGACGTCCGGCTCGGCATGGAGCGGGTGGCCACGACCGCCCGCCAGCGGGGCGTGTCCATCGCGATCCACACCCACACCAACCACGCCAACTCGGTCACCCCGATCGTCGCGAAGGCAACCCGGGCGATGCTGGACACCGGCATCCGCGACGTGCGCAACCAGGGCGTGCTGCTCAACGGCGTGAACGCCGACCCGCACGCGCTCCTCGACCTGTGCTTCCGGCTGCTCGATGGCGCGCAGATCATGCCCTACTACTTCTACATGTGCGACATGATCCCGTTCTCCGAGCACTGGCGGGTCTCGGTCGCCGACGCGCAGCGGCTGCAGCACCACATCATGGGCTACCTGCCCGGCTTCGCCACCCCGCGGATCGTCTGCGACGTGCCGTTCGTCGGCAAGCGCTGGGTGCACCAGCTGGCCGACTACGACACCGAGCGCGGCATCTCGTACTGGACGAAGAACTACCGCACCTCCATCGAGGCCAGCGACCCCGAGGCGCTGACGCGCACGTTCGAGTACTACGACCCGATCCACACCCTCCCCGAGGCCGGCCAGAAGTGGTGGGCCGAGCACGCCGACCTCGACGCCTCCGCCCTGAAGGCCGCCGAGGTCGCCGAGGCCTCCCGGCGTACCGCCGCCCTCCAGGCCTGGTGAGGGCGGGGCGGCGGGCACTTTCACCGGTCAGCCGGTGAAAGTGGCACTTGTCAGGTGATCATCCACCTGACAAGTGCCACTTTCGCCTGTCAGGTACTCCCGGCACGGGCCTTGTCCACAGGCCGTGCATCGTGAGGGTTCGGCGGCACCGGATGCGGTGATCCGTTGGGCATGGACTCTCGCCTGCAACGACTCACCCAGACCTACGGCGTATTCCTTACCCGGGAAGCGCTCGCGGAGGGTTACGACCCCAAGATGATCCGCAAGCTCGTCCGCCGGGGTGAGTGGATTCACGTCCGGCATGGCGCCTACTGCTCGGCCGAACTGTGGCGGCGGCTCGACGAGCGCGGCAGACGGTCGCTGACTGCCGACGCCATCTACCGGGCAGCCAAGTCGCACGTCGCCCTCTCCCACACCACGGCGGCCGACCGACTGCAGGTGCCTGTCTGGGACATGCCGAGCGTGACGCACCTGACGCGCACCGACAGGAGGGCGGGACGTCGCGAGGCCGGGGTCGTCCAGCACCGAGGCACGGTTCTGGTCGAGGATCTCACGGTCGTGGACGGGACCTGGGTGACGACCGGGACGCGCACGGCCTTGGACTGCACCATGGTCGCTGACACCGAGCACAGCCTGGTGATCATGAACGGTCTGCTGCACGCTGGTGAGACGACGCCTGACCTGCTGGAGCGCCGGCTCGGGGGCATGACCCACTGGCCCGACAGCCTGCACACCGAGCTGGTCATGCGCCTCGCTGACGGGCGCTGCGAGTCCGTGGGCGAGACGCGAACCTTCTTCATGTGCTGGTCACAGGGGCTTCCCATGCCCGAGCCGCAGTACAAGGTCCGGGATCGGTCGGGAAGAGTCGTCGCCCGAGTCGACTTCGCGTGGCCCGACCTCGGGGTGTTCCTCGAGTTCGACGGCCGGGTCAAGTACGAGGCCCTGCTCAAGGAGGGCGAGAGCGCTTCGGACGTGGTGCTCCGCGAGAAGCGCCGCGAAGAGATGATCTGCGGGCTGACGGGTTGGCGCTGCATCCGGATCGTCTGGGCCGACCTGTTGAACCCGGCCAGGACCGCTGCCCGGATCCGCGCCGTCCTCGCCGGCAGCCCCTGGGCAGCCTGATTCCGGTCGACCTGTCGGGGAGAAGTGGTACTTGTCAGGTGAAATACCGCCTGACAAGTACCACTTTCACCGGTCAGCCGGTGAAAGTGCCCGGCCTACATCACCGACCGGTTCTCGTAGGGCGTGGAGAGCACGATGGTGGTGCGGGTGGCGACGTTGGCGGCGGAGCGGATCCGGGCCAGGAGGTCCTCGAGGTGGGACGGGGTGGGGACCCGGATCTTGAGGATGTAGGACTCCTCCCCCGCGACCGACCAGCAGGACTCGATCTCGCGGATGCCCTGGAGGCGCTCGGGCGAGTCGTCGGGCTGGGAGGGGTCGATCGGCCGGATCGAGATGAACGCGGTGAGGGGCAGCCCGAGCTGCTCGTGGTCGACCGTGGCGCCGTACCCGCGGATCATGCCCCGCGACTCGAGCCGCTTGACGCGCTGGTGCACGGCCGAGGTCGAGAGCCCGGTGGCCTTGCCGAGGTCGGTGAACGACATCCGACCGTCACCCGCCAGCAGCTCAAGGATCTTGCGGTCGGTGCTCTCGACATCGGACTGGGTCACGCGCCACAGAGTAGCGGCAGTGACGTGGCAGGATGCGGCTCGTGACGAGGGATGAACAAGGTCGGCTGATGCTGCTCGACACGGCGTCGATGTACTTCCGGGCCTTCTACGGCGTGCCGGAGATCAAGGCCCCGGACGGTACGCCGGTCAACGCGGTGCGCGGGCTGCTCGACTTCATCTCCCGGCTGGTGGCCGACTACCGCCCCAGTCACCTGGTGTGCTGCTGGGACAACGACTGGCGACCGCAGTGGCGCGTGGACCTGCTCCCGACGTACAAGGCCCACCGGGTCGAGCAGGAGGTGGAGTCGGCGCCCGACGTCGAGGAGGTGCCCGACCCGCTCGAGGTGCAGATCCCGATCATCCTCGAGGTGCTCGAGGCACTGGGCATCTGCGTGGTGGGGGCTGACGGGTACGAGGCCGACGACGTGATCGGCACCCTGGCCACCGACGCCGGCCGGCCGGTCGACATCGTGACCGGCGACCGCGACCTCTTCCAGCTCGTCGACGACGACGCCGAGGTGCGCGTGCTCTACATCGCGCGCGGCGTCGGCAACCACGAGCGGGTGACCAACGACTGGGTGCGCGCCAAGTACGACGTCGACGCCGACCAGTACGCCGACTTCGCCACCCTGCGCGGGGACGCCTCCGACGGGCTCCCGGGCGTGGCCGGCGTCGGCGAGAAGACCGCCGCCACCCTGCTGAAGCGGTTCGGCGACATGGACGGCATCGTCGCCGCCGCGCTCGACCCGCACTCCGACATGGGCCCCGGGCCGCGCGGCAAGATCAAGGCCGCTGCCGACTACCTCAAGGTCGCGCCCACGGTCGTGGCGGTCGCGCGCCAGGTCGAGGTGCCCGAGGTGGACACGACGCTACCCGCTGCGCCTCACGACCCGGACCGGGTTGCCGAGCTCGCCGAGAGGTGGGGCCTCGACAGCCCGCTGCAACGCCTCCTCGAGGTCCTCGCCGGCTGATCGGGTTCCTGCAGGCCTTGGCCGGGTTCGTACCGTGGGGCCCATGAGTCGAATCGCAATCGTCGGCGGCCACGGACAGGTGGCCATGCACCTCCACCCCGAGCTCGTCCGGGCCGGGCACCAGCCCGTCGCCCTGGTCCGCAAGGAGGAGTACCGCGACGAGCTGGAGGCGCTCGGCGCCGAGGTCCGGATCCTCGACATCGAGGCGCAGGACCCGACCGCGTTCTCGGAGGCCTTCTCCGGTTGTGACGCGGTCGTCTTCGCCGCCGGCGGCGGGGCGGACGGCAACATCGAGCGCAAGCGCACCGTGGACCTCGGGGGCAGCCTGAAGTCCATCGAGGGCGCGGGCCGGGCCGGGATCTCCCGGTTCGTCCAGGTCTCGGCGATCGGCGTGGACGAACCCCTGCCCGCCGACACCGGCGAGGTGTGGAAGGCGTACGTCGAGGCGAAGCGCGACGCCGACGCGGCGCTGCGGGACAGCGACCTGGCGTGGACGATCCTCCGGCCCGGTCGACTCACCGACGGCTCCGGAACCGGACGGGTCGCCCTGGGACCGGACGTCGCCCGTGGCGACATCCCTCGCGCCGACGTGGCCGCGGTGGTGGCGGCGGTGCTGGCCGAGGACACCTCGGTCAGGCAGCAGTGGAACCTCGTCGGCGGGGACGTCGCGATCGGCGACGCCGTGCGCCTGGCCGGGAACAACTAGACAGGGGATCAGCGGTTGCCTGGAATTGTCGTCGGTCCCGATCTCTCGACCAGCGAGGGGCAGTCGCCGACGCTTCGCGGTCCCGTGATCAGCAGTCCCGCGCCGAGGCCCACCCGCGGTGTCGAGACGCGGCGAGAGGTCCCATCGGCCTCCCGTGCGACTCACGGGACGTCCGGAACCACCCGGTCAAAGGACTCAGGAGTGGCGCCGGCTGAGCTTCTGGATCCAGCCTAGGCCCGGCGCCCGGACGGGCCACGCGTTCCCCGAGTCCTGAGGACTTCTTGCGGAACGCGCAGGAGGTCAGTCGGTCAGCCCCGAGTAGGCGACCACGCCGCGTCGGAGCCGCACGACCACGTCGCGGGCGGTGCTGCGCAGCGGCTGGTCGCCCGCGGCCTCCGCGACCTGGCCCGCGAGGTCGAGCAGCTGCTTCATCCAGCGGACGAAGTCGCCGGCGGCCAGGTCGGTGGCGCCCAGCACGTCGTCCAGCTCGTCGCCCTCCGCCCACCGGTAGGCCGCCCAGGCGAACCCCATGTCGGGCGGGCGCAGGAAGTCGAGGCGGTGCTCGCGCTCGAGCGCGTCGAGCTCGCCCCACAGCCGCACCATCTCACCGATCGCCTCGCGCACCGCGCCACCGGGGATGCGGGGCGAGGTGGCGTCATCGGGACGGCGGGCCTCGAACACGAGCACCGAGAGCGCCGCGGCGAGCTCCGGTGCGGACAGGTCGTCCCACAGGCCGTGGCGCAGGCACTCGGCGGCGAGCAGGTCGACGTCGGAGTAGATCCGTCGCAGGTAGCGCCCCCGGGAGGTCACCGTGTCGCCCTCGAGGTAGTCGAGGGCCGTGAGCACCTCGCAGACCCGGTCGAACTGGCGGGCCACCGTGTTCGTGCGCTGCTCGACCCGCCGCTTGAGCGTCTTCGCGTCCCGGTCCAGCTTGAACCAGCGCTCGGCCCAGCGGGCATGGTCCTCGCGCTCGGGGCAGGCGTGGCAGGGATGTGCCTTGAGCTCGTCACGCAGCCGGGTGACCTCACGCTCGGTCCCGGGGTCGAGCGGTGCCTTGGCGCCGCCACGCTCGCCCTTGCCCGGGTACGGCGGGGCCAGGTCGTGGGTGCGCGAGCGCAGCGCGGAGGCGAGGTCGCGCCGCATCTGCGGGTTCCGGCCGTTGAAGTTCTTCGGCACCCGCAGCCGGGTGACCGCCTCCACCGGGGTCGGGAAGTCCATCAGCGCGAGCCGGCGTGCCTGGCGGTCCGCGGTCACGACGTACGGCCGCGGACCCTCACGGGACACGCCCGGGTCCACGACCACGGCGTACCCGGCGAACTTGCCGGCCGGCACGTCGATCACGTCGCCGGGCTTGAGCCGAGCCAGCGAGTCGAGCACCTCCTCGCGGCGGTCCGCCTTCCGGGCCCTGGAGGCGTTCTTCTCGACGTCGCTGATCCGGCGCCGGAGTGCGGCGTACTCCATGAAGTCACCGAGGTGGCAGGTTGCCGCCTCCCGGTAGCCGTCGAGCGCGTCCTCGCTCTTGCGCAGCTGACGGGCCAGCCCGACGACGGCCTTGTCCGCCTGGAACTGGGCGAACGACTGCTCGAGCAGCTCCCGCGAGCGCTCGCGGCCGAACTGGTGCACGAGGTTGGCGGCCATGTTGTAGGACGGCCGGAAGGACGAGCGCAGCGGGTAGGTGCGCGTCGAGGCCAGCCCGGCGACCTCACGGGGGTTCATCCCGGGCTGCCACAGCACGACGCCGTGTCCCTCGACGTCGAGGCCGCGCCGGCCGGCGCGGCCGGTCAGCTGGGTGTACTCCCCCGGCGTGATGTCGGCGTGGTTCTCGCCGTTCCACTTGGACAGCTTCTCGATCACGACCGTGCGTGCGGGCATGTTGATGCCGAGCGCGAGCGTCTCGGTGGCGAAGACGACCTTGCACAGGCCGCGCACGTAGAGCTCCTCGACGCACTGCTTGAACGCCGGCAGCATCCCGGCGTGGTGGGCGGCCACGCCGCGGGTCAGGCCGTCGAGGAAGTCGTGGTAGCCGAGGACCTGCAGGTCCTCCTCAGGCAGGTTGCGGCAGCTGGCCTCGACGAAGGCGTAGATCTCGTCCCGCTCCTCCGGCGAGGTGAGCCGGGTCCCGGCGTTCAGGCACTGCGTCACCGCCGCGTCGCACCCGACCCGGCTGAAGATGAAGACGATCGCGGGCAGCAGGCCCTCGCGGTCGAGGCGGTCGATCACGTCGAAGCGGCTCGGGATCCACACCCGCCGGCCGTTGCCGACCTGCTTGGCCCCGCTCCCCCGGCCCCCCGCCTGCGACCGCCCGCGCGGCGAGCGGCGGTCCTTCATCCGGCTGCTGGCCCAGTCGTCACGGGCGATCCGGAGGAGCTCCTTGTTGACCGGGGCGCCCTCCTTGACGAACCCTGCGGCGGCGTCGACGTCGGAGTCGGCGAACAGGTCCAGCAGCCGCTTGCCCACCATGACGTGCTGGTAGAGCGGGACGGGCCGCTTCTCCTCGACGATCGTGGTGGTGTCGCCGCGGACGGTCTCCAGCCACTCGCCGAACTCCTCGGCGTTGGAGACGGTCGCGGACAGCGACACCAGGGCCACCGACTCCGGCAGGTGGATGATGACCTCCTCCCACACCGCGCCCCGCGACCGGTCGGCGAGATAGTGCACCTCGTCCATGACCACGAAGCCGAGGCCCAGCAGCGTCCGCGACCCGGCGTACAGCATGTTGCGCAGCACCTCGGTCGTCATGACGACGATCGGAGCCTCGCCGTTGACGGTGTTGTCGCCGGTCAGCAGCCCGACCTGCTCGGGGCCGTAGCGCGCGACGAGGTCGCTGTACTTCTGGTTCGACAGCGCCTTGATCGGGGTGGTGTAGAAGCACTTCCGGCCGGTCGCGAGGGCGAGGTGGATGGCGAACTCGCCGACGATCGTCTTGCCCGAACCGGTCGGGGCCGCCACCAGCACGCCCCGCCCTTCCTCGATCTCCTTGCAGGCGCGGGCCTGGAAGTCGTCGAGGGGGAAGGTGTAGAGGCTCTCGAAGTCGCGGAACACCGGGTGCTCCCGCCCGCGGCGGTAGTCGGCGTAACGCTCGGCCGGGGTCAGGTCGTCCGCCGTGCTCATGTCCCCACCCTAGGGGGCGGACCTACGCGAGCACGGTCAGCGCCCCGGGGGCGCACTCGACGGTCAGCGGAAGCGGCCCGAATCGCTCGCCGTCGGCGTAGGACACGATCCCCGGTGCCGCGACGGTGACGCAGTGGACCCGGTGGTGCTCGTACTGCGGGTGGTGGACGTGGGTGCCCTTGAACAGCTTCGGGTAGGTGCGGATCAGGTCGGGCTTGCTCATCGTCTTGATGATGACCACGTCGAGGAGCCCGTCGTCGAGGACGGCACCCTCGGTGATCCTCAGACCGCCGCCGAACGACGGACCGTTGCCGATCGCCACCAGCATCGCGTCCAGGCGCAGCGTGGTGCCGTCGAGGTCCAGGGTGTAGGGCAGCGGCCTGAAGGTGCGCAGCTCGGCCAGCGTGGCGAGGTTGTAGCGCATCTGCCCGCGCGGCCAGGTCATCCGGTTCGCGCGCTCGTTGACGATCGCGTCGAAACCCGCCGCCATCACCGTCACGAAGTACTTCGACCCGCTGCGGGCGAGGTCGATGGTGCGCGTGCGACCGGCCACCACCACGTCGGCGGCCGCGACCGGGTCCTTGCGCGGGATGTCGAAGTAGCGCGCCACGTCGTTCCCGGTGCCCGCCGGGATGATGCCCAGTCGGGTGCCTGTCGTGGCCACCGCCTGGGCGCCGAGGTGGACCATGCCGTCTCCCCCGCACACCACCAGCGACTCCACGCCGTCGGCCACGCACTTGCGCGCCAGGTCGAGGGCCTCGTCGGGGTCCCGGCCCTCGAGGTTGCGGACCACCAGGCCGGCGTCGCGCAGCCGCGGCAGCGCGGCGTCGCGGGCCCGCGCTCCCCTGCCCTTGCCGGACGTGGGATTGGTCAGCAGCGCGATCTCGCGCGAGGTTCCGGCCACGGACCGAGACTAGCGGCCGCCGGGGCTGGTACGACGCGACTCCGACCCGATCCGCAGCCGGGCCGTGTAGTGGTCGGGCGAACCGCCGACCGCCTTGGCGAGCCGGCTCAGCGCGTCGAGCACCAGGTCGGCGGTGAACGCGGTGCCCGGCACTGCCAGGGTCAGGCGCGACTCGTGCTCCAGGAGCAGGATCTGGCCGTGCCGCCACGCCTGGTGGGCCCGCTTGCGCACGTCGTCGCTGGCGACCGGCACCGGGTAGGCCTCGTCGATGGCGAGCAGGTCGCAGGCGACCTCCCGCGGCACGCCGCCCGCGTCCGCCTGCAACCGACCGGCCACGTGGTGGCTGGCCCGCACGCCGGTGTCGGCGGCCCAGGTGACGTCGCAGGTGCCCAGCCAGTCGGGCAGGTCGAAGGGGTCGAGGTCGGCCAGCGCCTCCTTCATGGGAAGGGTCACAGCGGCGACAGCTCGTCGTCCGACCACTGGTCGGTGCGGGCCTTGCTGCGGCCACGCGCCCGGTCCACGGAACGGGCGATCAGCTCGGCGAGGAGGAACAGCACCAGCATCGGCAGCGCCAGCATCAGCATCGAGAACGGGTCGGTCGACGGGGTCGCCACGGCCGCGAAGACGAACGTCCCGATGATGATCCAGGGCCGGTAGCGGCCCAGGGCCTTCCCCGAGACCACGCCCGCCAGGTTCAGCATGATGACGAACAGCGGGATCTCGAAGGCGATGCCGAAGACCAGGAGCATCCGGGTCAGGAAGCTGAAGTACTCACCGAACTCGACGAGGTTCTGCAGTCCCGCGGGCGTGAACCCGATCAGGACCGTCAGGCCCTTGGGGAGCACGTAGTAGCCGGTCAGGACCCCGAGGATGAACAACGGTCCGGCGACGGCCGCGAAGATGCGCGACCACTTCTTCTCGTTGTCGTGCAACCCGGGGACGATGAACGCCCAGATCTGGTAGAGCCAGTACGGGCTCGACACGACGATGGCCGCCACGCCGCACAGCTTCAGCTGCAGCATCAGCGGCCCGGTGGCGCCGGCGACGTACGCCTGGGTCTGGGTCGACTGGCCGAGCTGCGCCCGCGCGTCGTTGTAGGGGCTCAGCACCAGGTCGAGAAGCTGGTCGTAGAAGAACAGCGCGACCGAGAAGGCGACCACGAGGAAGATCGCCGACCGGATCAGCCGGGCCCGGAGCTCCCGCAGGTGGTCGGACAGCGCCATCCGACCGTCCGCGGCCACCGGGTGGTGCGGGCGACCGCGCAGCAGGTCGGCGATACCGGCAATGGACAACCCAGGACCTGGTCAGGCGTTGTCGTTGCGGCGGAGCCGCTCGCGCTCGGCGTCGAGCTCGGCCTGGCGGGCGTCGAGCTCGGCCTGCTTGCGGGACTCGAGCTCCCGCTGCTCGGGGGTGGTGCCGTTGTCGTCATCGTCCATCAGGCCCTTGGTCTCGGCCTTGAAGATGCGCAGCGCGCGACCACTGCCGCGGGCGAGCTCGGGGAGCTTGGCGGCGCCGAAGAGCAGGATGATCACCGCCAGGATGATGAGCAGCTCGGGCGTGCCGAGACCGGCGATGGCGAGCGGGGTCATGTGCGTCCTCACATCTGGTTGATTGACAGGGTCCATGCTACGCCGTCAGGCGTAGAGCCCGAGCGCAGCGCGGGCAGAGGCATGGAACGACTCGGTGAACTCTTGGGGTGCCAGGACCCTGGCGTGCGGGGCCAGCCGGAGCAGCAGGCGCTGCAGCCAGCGCTCGTCGGCGACGAGCAGGTCGACCTCGAGGCTTCCGTCCTCCTGGACCCGGACCTCCTCGACGGGGTAGTACTCCACCACCCAGCGTGCGGCCGGGGCCAGGTGCAAGGTGACGGCCGTGGTGTCCGAGGACCGGCTGAACAGGCCGTCCCCGAGGTCCCGGGGAGCCTCCGGAGCCGTCTCGATGGGACGGTCCAGCACCTCGGCCTCGTGGATCCGGTCGAGACGGAACAGGCGGGGCGCCTCCGCGCTGTGGCACCAGGCGTCGAGGTAGCTGAACCCGTGGGCCGACACCACACCACGCGGGTCGACGGTGCGCTCGGACTGCTCGTCCCGGGACGGGACGTAGTAGCTCAGCCGCACCTGCCGGCGCTGCTCGGCCGCCTCGCGCAGCCGCGTCTCGAGCCGGGTCAGGTCGGGCGCCGCCGGGTCGTCGCCCGGGTCGATCTGCGCCGCCGCGGAGCCCTCGGCCGCAGCCGCCTCCAGCTTGGCCAGGGCGCGGTCCACGACCTCCCGGGTCTCGTCACCCGCACCGTTGCGCAGCGCGCGGAGCGCCACGATGATCGCGGTGGCCTCGGTCGGCGAGAGCCGGAGAGGGCGGGCCAGGTAGTCGGCGTTCGAGACCCGGATGACGCCGTCCCCCTCGGGGCCCTCGAGCGCGTCGAGGTCGACGTCGATCAGGTCGTCGGGGTAGCCACCCGGCAGCCCGCACATGAGCAGCACCTTGAGGTCGCGGAGCAGCTGCTCGGGGTCGACGCCGAGCACGCGCGCGGCGTCCTCGAGCCGCACCTGTCCCCGGGCGTGCAGGAACGGGACCAGGGTCAGCAGCCGCGCGACCTGCTCCTTGGCCGCGGCCTGGGCGGGGGGTCTGGCGCTCACGGACGTCCCTCTCCCACGACGGCGGACAGGCGCTCGATCAGGCGGGCCCGCAGCTCGGCCGGCTCCTCGACGTACACGTCGGCGCCGTAGCCCAGCAGCTCGTCCGCGAGGCCGGGGCCGCTGCGCGAGACGGCCACCCGGTCCCAGCCGGTCCGGTCGTCCGGGCCGACCGACGGAGGTCTCGACGCTCTCCGCGTTGCGGCGCAGGGCCAGGCCGGCCCCCGAGCGCACCAGCACCACCGCACGTTCGGTCGTGGGCGCCGGGGCGAGCCGGCGGGCCGTGGCGCGGACGTCGGTGCCGGGCGGCACGTCGTAGGACCCGGGCCGGCCGGCGCGGCGGGCCACGCCCTGCACCCGCGAGAGCCGGAAGACCCGTTCCTCACCCCGGTCGGTGTCCAGCCCGACGGCGTACCAGCGGCCGGAGTAGCGGACGACGCCCCACGGCTGCAGGCGTCGGGTCGTGGGAGCGGTCTCACCGGCCCGCCGGTAGTCGAACTCCACCGGGCAGCGCTCCTGGGTGGCCTCCCAGAACACGTCGAAGGACGGCTCGTCGGCGCTGAGCCGGGGCTCGGCGATGTCCAGGGCCGACACGTCCAGCGGTACGCCGAGGGCGGTCAGCTTGCGGACCGCCTCGGTGGTGGCCTCCGCGAGCCGGGCGTGCTCCCACACCCGCGTCGCCAGGCCGATCACCGCGGCCTCGTCGGCCTCGAGGCTGATGTCGGGCAAGGCGAACCGGTCCGGCGGGATCCGGTAGCCCGGCTCGTCCTCGAAGAAGGCGTCGATGTTGCCCACCTCGATGGGCACGCCGAGGCTGCGGAGCTCCTCCTTGTCGCGCTCGAACATCTTCTCGAACCCCTCGTGGGAGGAGTCCGGGTAGAGGATCGTGCGGATCCGCTCCTTGCTGACGTAGTGGCGCTGGACGAGCAGCATGATGAGCAGGTTGAGCAGCCGCTCGCTCTTGCGCGCCGCCATCCCGCTCATGCGTGTCCCCCTGTCCGTGGCGCCGCTGGTCAGCCGGCGGCCAGGATGTCGACGACGAAGTACAACGTGTCGGTGCCCTTGATGCCGGCCGCGCTGTTGCCCTTGGAGCCGTAGCCCTCCTTCGGCGGGATGGCCAGCAGCACCCGGCTGCCCACCTTGGTGCCCACCAGGGTCTTGTCCCAGCCCGGGATGACCTGGCCGGTGCCGATGCCGAACGAGGCCGGGTCCTTGCTGTAGCTCTCGTCGAAGGGCTTCTTGCCGCCGTACACCTGGCCGAGGTAGTCGACCGTGATCGTCTGACCCTTCTCGACCGTCGCTCCGGTGCCCTTGACCAGGGTGGCCCTGCGCAGCTTCCCGTTGGGCTTCGGGGCCTTGCTGAAGTCCAGGGCGGTGACCGCGTCGCCCTTCTGCACCAGCTTCGGCGCCCAGGAGGGGGCCTTCTGCGCGGCGCCCTTCGGGCCGTCCAGCGGCTTCTCGGACTTGCTGACCAGGTCGATGACCGCGATCACCGAGTCCTTGTTGCCGATGCCCAGCTGGGGGTTGCCGGCCTCCCCGAACGCCTTGTCGGCCGGGGTCGTCACCACGATCCGCGAGCCGATGGTCTTGCCGGCGGTGATGGCCTCCGCGAACAGCGGGTTCAGCTGGTCGCTGCCCACCGTGACCGACTGGGGCGTGCCGGAGTCGTAGGTGCTGTAGGCCTTCTTCTCGGTGTAGCCGTTGCCGATCCAGATCTGGGCGTTGACCTTGTCTCCGTCCTGGAGCTCGGCCCCGTCGCCCGTGGTCAGGGTCTTCGTCTCCAGGCCGTCGACCTGCAGCTGGTCCTTCCAGGTGACCTTGGGCTGCTGGCCCACGTCACCGGTGATGGTGACGGAGTCCAGCGGCTGGCTGGCGGAGGAGCCGTCCTCCCCGCCGCACGCGGTCAGGCCCGCGAGGAGCAGCGCGGGGAGCAGGACGAACGGGAGGCGACGGAGTCGTCGGGACACGGGATTCACCTTTGCGGAGAGTGCAGGAACGGCGCGGGTCACCATATCCGGCCGGGCTGAGAAGTTCCGGCAGCCGGTCCGGCTTGTGCACCGGGCGTGTTCACATGCCGTCGATGAGGCGCTGGACCCGCTCGTCCTGCGCCCGGAACGGGTCCTTGCACAGGACCGTGCGCTGCGCCTGGTCGTTCAGCTTGAGGTGCACCCAGTCGACCGTGAAGTCGCGGCGGCGCTCCTGGGCCTTGCGGATGAACTCGCCCCGGAGCCGGGCACGAGTGGTCTGGGGCGGGACCGACTTGGCCTGGAAGATCTTCAGGTCGGTGGTGACCCGGGCGACCGCCCCCCGCTTCTCCAGGAGGTAGTAGAGGCCGCGGCCGCGGTGGATGTCGTGGTAGGCCAGATCGAGCTGCGCGATCCGCGGGTGGCCGAGCGGCAGGCCGTGCTTGGCGCGGTAGCGGTCGATGAGCTTCCACTTGATGACCCAGTCGATCTCGCGGTCGACGAGGCTCAGGTCGTCGGACTCGACGGCCTTGAGGCCGCGCTCCCAGAGGTCCAGCGCCTGCTCGATGAGCGGGGTGCTGATCTCGCGGCGGTCCACGAAGTCGCGGGCCTTGGTGAGGTACTCCTGCTGGATGTCCAGCGCGCTGGCCTCGCGGCCGTTGGCCAGCCGCACCTTGCGCCGCCCGGTGACGTCGTGGGAGATCTCCCGGATCGCCCGGATCGGGTTCTCCATCGTGAGGTCGCGCATCACCACGCCCTCCTCGATCATCCGCAGCACCAGGTCGCAGCTCGCCACCTTGAGCATGGTCGTGGTCTCGCTCATGTTCGAGTCGCCGACGATCACGTGCAGGCGGCGGTACTTCTCGGCGTCCGCGTGCGGCTCGTCGCGGGTGTTGATGATCGGCCGGCTCCGCGTCGTCGCGCTGGAGACGCCCTCCCAGATGTGCTCGGCGCGCTGGCTGACGGAGTACGACGCGCCCCGCGGCGTCTGGGTGATCTTGCCGGCGCCCACGATGATCTGGCGGGTCACCAGGAACGGGATCAGCACGTCGGCGAGCCGGGAGAACTCCCCCGCACGTCCGACCAGGTAGTTCTCGTGGCAGCCGTAGGAGTTGCCGGCCGAGTCGGTGTTGTTCTTGAACAGGTAGATCTCGCCGGCGATGCCCTCGTCGTGGAGCCGCTGCTCGGCGTCGAGCAGCAGCCCCTCGAGGACCCGCTCGCCCGCCTTGTCGTGGGTGACCAGCTCGACCACGTCGTCACACTCGGGGGTGGCGTACTCGGGGTGGCTGCCGACGTCGAGGTAGAGCCGGGCGCCGTTGCGCAGGAACACGTTGCTGCTGCGCCCCCAGCTCACCACCTTGCGGAACAGGTAGCGCGCCACCTCGTCCGGGCTCAGGCGGCGCTGACCCTTGAACGTGCACGTCACGCCGTACTCGTTCTCGATCCCGAAGATCCGTCGGTCCACGCTGGTCAGCCTAGGCGCAGCATGGTGGCCGGCGCTGGATGCGCCACGGTTCGGCTACCGCGATTCGGTGACGGAGGCGATCAGCCGGGCGGGGCGATCGGTGGCTCGTCGCCCGGTGCCGCCTCGGCCGGGGGCGCGGTGACCGGCTCCCCGACCTGCTCGGGCTCGGCGTGCGTGCCCGGTCCCCGGTCGCCCAGCAGGCCGTCGAGGCGGGAGGGGCGCAGCCGTGAGAACTTCCGTGGCTGGGTCCGGGTCCGGTCGAGCACGGCCACCTCGAGGTCCTCGGTGGGGATCACCCGGTCCTCGCTGCTGCCGTTGTCGCCGGAGGTGTGTCCCAGCGCCGCGACGGCCACCTTGAGCGCCGCGTCGAGCCCCGCGCCCTCGGTGTAGTGCTCGCGGAGGTACTCCCCGACCGTGTCCGCCTGACCGCCCATCACGGCGTAGCCGTGCTCGTCGGCGACCTGGCCGTCGTAGGTGAGCCGGTAGATCTGGTCGTCGGCGGGTGCGTCCCCGATCTCGGCGACGAAGATCTCCACCTCGTAGGGCTTCTCGCCACCGCTGGAGAAGATGGTGCCGAGCGTCTGGGCGTAGGCGTTGGCCAGCCCCCGCCCGGTCACGTCGCGACGGTCGTAGGCGTAGCCCCGCATGTCGGCGAGGCGCACCCCGGCGATCCGCAGGTTCTCGAACTCGTTGTAGCGGCCGACCGCGGCGAACGCGATCCGGTCGTAGATCTCCGAGACCTTGTGCAGCGCCTGGGAGGGGTTCTCGGAGACGAACAGCACGCCGTCGGCGTACTGCACCGCGACGACCGAGCGGCCCCGGCCGATGCCCTTGCGGGCGAAGTCCGCCCGGTCCTTCATCAGCTGCTCGGGCGAAACGTAGAACGGCATGCTCATCTCAGCGTGCTCCCTGCTCGAGCGGGGCGGTGGGACCGTCGGGCCGGCTCATCCGGCCCGCGATGACCCGGTCGGCGATCGCGGCGACCTCGTCCTCGGCGAGGCGGCGTCCGCCGTCGGTGGTCATCACCTGCACGACCGGGAAGATCCGGCGGGTGATGTCGGGCCCGCCGGTCGCCGAGTCGTCGTCAGCGGCGTCGTAGAGCGCCTCCACGACGGCCTGCACGGTCTGTTCGGCGGTGAAGTCGTCCCGGTAGAGCTTCTTCAGCGATCCCCGGGCGAACAGCGAGCCCGAGCCGACCGAGTGGAACGCGGTCTCCTCGTAGCGGCCGCCGGTGACGTCGTAGCTGAAGATGCGGCCCTGGTCGTGGTTGAGGTCGTAGCCGGCGAAGAGGGGGACGACGGCCAGGCCCTGCATGGCCATGCCGAGGTTGGAGCGGATCAGCGCGGCGAGACGGTTGGCCTTGCCGTCCATCGAGAGCGTGCTGCCCTCGATCTTCTCGTAGTGCTCGAGCTCGGTCTGGAACAGCCGGACCATCTCGACGGCGAGCCCGGCGCTGCCGGCGATGCCGACCGCGGAGAACTCGTCGGCCGGGAAGACCTTCTCGATGTCGCGCTGGGCGATGATGTTGCCCATCGTCGCGCGCCGGTCTCCGGCCATCACGACGCCGCCGGGGAACGTGGCGGCCACGATCGTGGTGCCGTGCGGCGCCAGGTCCCCGGCATGGCCCTGGGGCACGGCGCGGCGCGACGGCAGCAGGTCGGGCGCCTGGGCGGCCAGGAAGTCGCTGAAGGAGGACGTGCCCGGTTGCAGGAAGGCGGCCGGGAGGCGGGGATCCGTCATCGCGGGGTCCCCACGGAATCCGGGCGCAGCGAGCGATTTCGTGGGGTGCTCACTGGCCACCCTTCTGGATGAACGACTTCACGAAGTCCTCGGCGTTCGTCTCCAGGACGTCGTCGATCTCGTCGAGGATCGCGTCCACGTCGTCGTCGAGGGCCTCCTTGCGCTCGGCGACATCAGACTCCGGAGCGACCTCGGTCGCCTCCTCGGTCTCCGAGGACTTGCGGGGCTGCTTCTGCTCCTGTGCCATGACTCTCCTTCGGCTAGGTCAGAACCCTATCCAGTCAGCGGGTGAGAGCGGCGAACAATGCCTCCGCCGTCTCACAGTTGTCCAGCAGCTGTCCCACATGGGCCTTGCTGCCGCGGAGCGGGTCGATGGTCGGGACCCGCTGCAGCGACTCGCGCCCGGGCAGGTCGAAGATGACCGAGTCCCACGACGCGGCCGCGACGTGGTCGGCGTACTTCTCCAGGCAACGCCCGCGGAAGTAGGCGCGGGTGTCCTCGGGCGGGTCGTGCATCGCCTTCTCCACCGAGGCGTCGTCGAGGAGCCGCTCGATCCGACCGAGCCCGACCAGGCGGTGGTAGAGGCCCTTCTCGGGGCGGATGTCGGAGTACTGGTAGTCGATCAGCTGGAGCTTCGCGTCGTCCCAGGCCAGCCCGTCACGCTGGCGGTACTGCTCGAGCAGCTTCAGCTTGGCCACCCAGTCCAGCTCGCCCGCGCAGAGCATGGGGTCCCGCTCGAGCCGGGCGAGCACCGACTCCCAGCGGGCCAGCACGTCGACGGTCTGCGGGTCGGCGTCCGCGCCGAACCGGTCCTCGACGTACTTCTTGGCGAGGTCGAGGTACTCCAGCTGCAGCTGGAGGGCGGTCATCGTGCGGCCGTCCTGGAGCGTGACGGTCTGCTTCAGCGTCGGGTCGTGGGACACGGTCCGCAGCGCGGCCACCGGGCCCTCGAGGGCGAAGTCGGAGGCGATGAACCGCTCCTCGATCATGGCCAGCACCAGGGCGGTCGTGCCGACCTTGAGGTACGTCGACACCTCGGCGAGGTTGGCATCACCGATGATGACGTGCAGCCGGCGATACTTCTCCGGGTCGGCGTGCGGCTCGTCGCGCGTGTTGATGATCGGACGCTTGAGCGTCGTCTCGAGGCCCACCTCCACCTCGAAGTAGTCGGCCCGCTGGCTGATCTGGAACCCGTGCTCGCGGCCGTCCTGCCCGATCCCGACGCGCCCGGCCCCGCAGACCACCTGGCGACTCACGAAGAACGGCGTCAGGTGCCGCACGATGTCGCCGAACGGCGTCGACCGCCGCATCAGGTAGTTCTCGTGGGCGCCGTAGGACGCGCCCTTGTTGTCGGTGTTGTTCTTGTAGAGCACGATCGGCGCGCCGCCGGGCAGCTGTCCGGCCCGGCGTGAGGCGTCGAGCATCACCTGTTCCCCCGCCTTGTCCCAGCGGACGATGTCCAGCGGGGTGGTGACCTCGGGCGTGGAGTACTCGGGGTGGGCGTGGTCCACGTAGAGCCGAGCACCGTTGGTGAGGATCACGTTGGCCAGCCCCATGTCCTCGTCCGTGAGCTGGCTGGGGTCGGCGACCTGGCGGGACATGTCGAAGCCGCGGGCGTCGCGCAGCGGCGACTCCTCCTCGAAGTCCCACCGGGCCCGGCGCGCCTTGATGGTCGACGAGGCGTAGGCGTTGACCACCTGGGACGACGCGACCATGGGGTTGGCCAGGGGTTGACCCTGCACCGAGATGCCGTACTCGACCTCGGTTCCCATCACGCGTCGCACACTCATGCGGCGAGCCTACGCGGTGGCACGGACGTACTCTCGGGACATGGGACTCTTGGCCGGTCGCGCGCTGCTGCGGCTTGCGACCGGCTGATTGAATGTCCCGATCCCAGGAGGTCCCATGGAGCATCGTCCCGGCCCGGGCAGCACCTCTCCGGTGCGCCGCTCGGCCGACCGTCTCGTCCCCGGTGCGCGCGCCCGGGCGCAGCGGGACGCCCTGCAGGGGGAGCGGGATGCGCTCGTGGGGGAACGTGACCGGCTGAAGGCGGAGCGCAAGGAGCTGCGCGACCGGCTCGAGGCCGCCGAGCAGGACCGGGCTCGCCTCGCGCAGCGCCTGGGACAGCTGGAGCTGCGCGACGACCTCGGCTACCTCTTCGTCGTGACCTACGGGCGGTCGGGGTCGACGCTGCTCCAGGGGATCCTCAACGCGATCCCCGGCTACGAGATCCGTGGCGAGAACCGGCAGATGCTCAGGCACCTGCACGAGTTCCACCGCACCGGCGCCGCGGAGAAGCGCGAGCAGCGCCGGCAGGAGCGGAAGAACGACCGGCCGGTCGGCGGCAGCACCCCGGTCCGGCCGTTCTACGGCATGGACAACTTCAAGGTGAAGGCCTCGCTCGAGGACTGCCGCCGCCTCGCCCTGGACACCGTCCTGCGCCCCGACCGCGCCACCCGCGTCACGGGGTTCAAGGAGATCCGCTGGGACGACGAGGGCGTCGAGCAGTACGTCGGCTGGTTGCAGAAGGTCTTCCCCGGTGCCCGGTTCCTGGTCAACACCCGTGACCTCGCCGCGGTGTCGCAGAGCAAGTGGTGGGCCGAGATGCCGGACGCCCTCGAGCAGCTGACGGAGACCGAGAAGCGGCTGCTGGCGCTGGCGGACAGCCTCGGTGAGGACGCGTTCCACGTCCACTACGACGACTACGTCGCCGATCCACGCGCGCTGGTCACCCTGTTCGAGTGGCTCGGCGAGGAGCTCGACGAGGCCCGGGTCCGTGCCGTGCTCGACGAGCGGCACTCCTACTAGCCGTTCGGGCGTCGGGCCGGAGTAGGTTCGCCTGGTGACCGACGACGAGGACGGCTCCGCCCGTGCGATCGCCGCCGCCGACGCCCTCGGCCTGACCCACACCGTCACCCGGCACGGGCCGGTGCGCTCCCTGGCGGAGGCCGCGGCGGCCCGCGGAGTCGAGCCACGAGCCCTGGTCAAGACCATGGTGGTCCGGGTCCGCGAGGGTGACCACCGCTTCGTCCTGGTCCCCGGCGACCGGGAGATCGCCTGGCCCAAGCTGCGGGCCCTGCTCGGCGTCAACCGGCTCTCGATGCCGAGCGCCGAGGCAGCCCGGGAGGTCACCGGCTACGTCCGGGGGACCATCACCCCGCTGGGCAGTGCCACTCCCCTGCCGGTCATCGCCGACGCGTCCGTCGAGGGTCGGATCTCCCTGGGCGGCGGTGCACACGGCGTCGCCCTCACCGTCGAGGCCGCCGAGCTCGTGGCGGCGCTGGACGCCACCGTGGCGGACGTGACGGAGCCGGCCGGGTGAGGCTGCGGCCTAGGTGCACGTCTTCTCCCAAGTCGGGGCGACGCACCCTAGAGGTACTGGCCGGTGTTCGACACCGTGTCGATGGACCGTCCCGGCTCGGTGCCCTGCTTGCCGGTGATGAGCGTGCGGATGAAGACGATCCGCTCGCCCTTCTTGCCGGAGATCCGGGCCCAGTCGTCGGGGTTGGTGGTGTTGGGCAGGTCCTCGTTCTCCTTGAACTCGTCGACGCACGCCTGCAGCAGGTGCGAGACCCGCAGTCCGTGCTGCTCGTGGTCGAGGAAGTCCTTGATGGCCATCTTCTTCGCCCGGTCGACGATGTTCTGGATCATGGCGCCGGAGTTGAAGTCCTTGAAGTACAGGACCTCCTTGTCACCGTTGGCGTAGGTCACCTCGAGGAAGCGGTTCTCCTCGGTCTCGGTGTACATGCGCTCCACGGTCGCCCGGATCATCCCGCCGACGCACGCCTCCCGGTCGCCGCCGAACTCTGCGAGGTCGTCGCCGTGCAGGGGCAGGCTGGTGGTGAGGTACTTGCTGAAGATGTCGCGGGCCGACTCCGCGTCGGGGCGCTCGATCTTGATCTTCACGTCCAGGCGGCCCGGGCGCAGGATCGCCGGGTCGATCATGTCCTCGCGGTTGGAGGCGCCGATGACCAGGACGTTCTCCAGCAGCTCCACGCCGTCGATCTCGCTGAGCAGCTGCGGGACGATGGTGTTCTCGACGTCGGAGGAGACTCCGGAGCCGCGGGTCCGGAACAGCGAGTCCATCTCGTCGAAGAACACGATCACCGGGGTGCCGCCGCTGGCCTTCTCGCGGGCCCGCTGGAACACCAGCCGGATGTGCCGCTCGGTCTCGCCGACGTACTTGTTGAGCAGCTCGGGGCCCTTGATGTTGAGGAAGTAGGACTTCCCCTCCTGACCGGTCTTGGCCGCGACCTTCTTGGCCAGGGAGTTCGCGACGGCCTTGGCGATCAGGGTCTTGCCGCAGCCGGGCGGCCCGTAGAGCAGCACGCCCTTCGGCGGCTTGAGCTGGTGCTCCTTGAACAGGTCGGGGTGCAGGTAGGGCAGCTCGACGGCATCCCGGATCTGCTCGATCTGGTTGCCGAGGCCACCGATCGACTCGTAGGCGATGTCCGGGACCTCTTCGAGGACGAGCTCCTCGACCTCGGACTTGGGCACCTTCTCGTAGACGTAGCCGGCGCGGGTGTCGAGCAGCAACGAGTCGCCCGCGCGGATCGTCTGGCCGCGCAGCGGCTCGGCCAGGCGCACGACGCGCTCCTCGTCGGCGTTGGCGATGACCAGGGCGCGGTCGCCGTCGGCGAGCAGCTCCTTGAACATCACGACCTCGCCGACCTGCTCGAAGTCGAGGGCGGCGACGACGTTGAGCGCCTCGTTGAGCATGACCTCCTGGCCGCGCCGGAGGTCGTCGAGCTCCACCGAGGGGCTGACGTTGACGCGGAGCTTGCGGCCGCCGGTGAAGACGTCGATCGAGTCGTCCTCGTTGCGGGCCAGGAAGGTGCCGAAGCCGGCTGGCGGCTGGGCGAGCCGGTCGACCTCCTCCTTGAGCTTCATGATCTGGTCACGGGCCTCGCGCAGCGTCTGGGCGAGGCGCTCGTTCTGCGAGGTCACCCCTGCCAGCGAGCGCTGCGCGTCGGCGAGCCGGAGCTCCAGGCCGCGCGAGTGAGCCGGTGCGTCGTTCAGCCGGCGGCGGAGGTCGGAGACCTCGGCCTCGAGGAAGCGCACCTGGTTCGCCAGCTCGTCGGGGCTGCGGCCACCCGTGCCGGAAACGCCATCCGTGTTAGACATCAGCGTCACCTCCTGTGGTTGCGACCCTACCTGTGTCGCCGCCCGAGGGAAGGGCAAGTCCAGGGGTGTTGGTCACGAAATGGCGACGGGCCCGTCACTCCGCGGGTTCGACCGGAACGCCGGGTGGCCGAGGGCCGCTGTAGTCCGGTCCGTAGGCGCCGGGCGCCGGCCGCCGCTTCTTCAGCGGTGGCCGTTGGCCCGGTGCCATGCGGCGCGCGGTGACCAGGAATGCCGTGTGGCCGATCATCTTGTGGCCCGGGCGCACCGCGAGGCCCTCGACGTGCCAGTCGCGCACGAGCGACTCCCATGCCTGGGGCTCGGTGAAGCCCCCGTGCACCCGAACCGTCTCCACGAAGCGCGAGAGCTGGGTGGTGGTCGCGACGTAGGCACAGACGATGCCGCCCGGGCGCAGGGCGTCCGCGGTGGCGTCCACGCACTCCCAGGGCGCCAGCATGTCGAGGATGATCCGGTCGACCCGCTCGCCCGACGCCGGCAGCGCGGCGGCCAGGTCGCCGATCGTGAGGGACCAGGCGGGGTGGGTCTGGCCTTCCGGTGCGCCGAAGAACTGGTTGACGTTGCGGCGGGCCACGTCGGCGAACTCCTCGCGCCGCTCGTAGGAGGACACCCGTCCCCAGGGGCCGACCGCGCGGAGCAGCGAGCAGGTCAGGGCGCCCGAGCCGACCCCGGCCTCGACCACGTGCGCGCCGGGGAAGATGTCGGCCATGGCGACGATCTGGGCGGCGTCCTTGGGGTAGACCACGGCCGCGCCGCGGGGCATGGAGACCACGAACTCGGAGAGCAGCGGCCGGAACACGAGGTACTCCCCGCCCGCGGACGAGGTGACCGTGAACCCCTCCTCGCGCCCGATCAGCTCGTCGTGGTCGAAGTGCCCGCGGTTGGAGAAGAACCGCTTTCCCGGCTCGAGGCAGATGTTGTGGCGCCGACCCTTCTGGTCGGTGAGCCGGACCCACTCGCCCTCGCGCAGCGGTCCCCGGTGGACGCCCGACCAGGCCTCCGGCGGGACGTCGGGGGCGTCGGGACTGGCGCCGTGCGCGCTGCTTTCGCTGGTCGAGACCACGTCGGACATGCCCGGAACCCTACGAGACCGGGAACGCAGTCGATGAATCAGCGGGTGGCGGCCCGGAACGCCCGGTCGACGTCCGCGGTGGACAGCACGCCGAAGATGCTGCCGTCCTCCTCGACGAGCAGGTACTCCGCCGCCGGGGTGCGGCTGATCGCGAGGATCAGGTCCTCCCCCGTGATCGTGGCGGGCAGGCTGAGCCCGTCCGCAAGAGTGCGGGCGACGGTGCTGACCGCCACCCAGGGCCTGCGGTCCTCGGGGGTGGCGAGCAGCGCCGCCTCGTTGACCACGCCGACGGGATGCCCGCTGCCGGTGACGGTGACGATGCTGCCCGCCTCGGCCTGCTGCGCGCGGCGGACCGCCTCGGCGAGCGGGAGGTCGTCGGGCACCGCGAGCGTGCGACGGGCCAGGTCGCGGGCGACCAGCAGTGGCAGGTTGCGGCGCAGCCGGGCCGAGGCCATCGCGGCGGTGGACCCCGACCAGAGGAAGGCCGCCACGATGAACGCGAGGGCGAAGTCGAGCAGGGCCGGCGGCGTGCCGGTGAGCTGCATCTGCAGGACCGGCCAGCCGAGCACCGCCACGGCGGTGACCCGGCCGCCCCAGCCGGCGACGATGGTGCCGCGGTGCATGTTGCCCGACAGGCCCCAGACCGCGGACTTCAGCACCCGGCCACCGTCCAGCGGCAGGCCGGGGATCAGGTTGAGGACCCCCACGAGCAGGTTCGCCCCGGCCAGGCCCTCGACGGCCATCCGGAGCAGCCCGTCGGGGGTGACGAACCACAGGGCGACGGCCCCTGCGCCGACGAGGATCGACGTGATCGGGCCCACAACGGCGATCCAGAACTCCTCGCGCGGCCGGCGCGCCTCGCCCTCGATCGCGGTCATCCCGCCGAGGAAGTGCAGGGTGATGGAGCTGACCGGGAAGCCGAAGCGGCCGGCCACCACGGCGTGCGAGGCCTCGTGCAGCAGGACCGACAGGTAGAGGACGACCGCGAAGGCCAGCCCGGCGACGTACTTGCCGAACCCGAGCCCGGGCGAGACCTCCTCCACCCGCGGGGCCATCACGATCGCGATCAGGCCGGCGACCAGGAACCAGGAGGAGGACACCAGGACGTCGCTGCCGGCGATGGTGCCGACCTTGAACGTGCCGGGAGGCCGCTCCGGGCGCGGCTGGTCACCCTCGGGGGCAGGGCGGCCCGAGGAGGGGCCAGGAGCGGGATCGGACACGTGTCGAGGCTATCCGACGCGCCGTCGGCGTCCCCCGTCGCCGGCCCGGGCGTGCTGTCGGCGGCGTCGCCTAGGGTGCGTGGCATGAGCGTGCAGCAGGGGTCACCCGCCGAGCAGATGTCGACTCCCGTCGACGGCGTCGACGTGCTGGGGGCGCTCTCCCCGAGCCGGGCCGGCGACTTCCTGGCCTGCCCGCTGCTCTACCGGTTCCGCACGATCGACCGGCTGCCCGAGCCGTACTCCCCCGACGCCGTGCGCGGCACGGTGGTCCACAAGGTGCTCGAGGACCTCTTCGACCTGCCCGCCGCCCACCGCACGCCCGACCGGGCGCGGGAGATGCTGCTCCCGGCCTGGGAACAGCTGGTCGCCGCCGAGCCCGACCTGACCGGCATGTTCGCGCCGGAGACCGGCCCCGACATCGCCACCTGGCTGACCTCGTGCCGAACCGTCCTGGACCGCTACTTCACCCTCGAGGACCCGACCCGGCTCGAGCCCGCGGAGCGCGAGCTCTACGTCGAGGCGCTGCTCGACTCCCGGCTGCTGCTGCGCGGCTTCGTGGACCGCATCGACGTCGCGCCGGACGGGGCGATCCGGGTCGTGGACTACAAGACGGGCCGCGCGCCCGGCGAGATGTTCGAGGCCAAGGCCCTGTTCCAGATGAAGTTCTACGCCCTGGTCATCTGGCGGACGCGTGGCGTGGTCCCGGCGATGCTCCAGCTGGTCTACCTCGGCAGTGGCGAGATGCTGCGTTACGTCCCTGACCAGGACGACCTGGTCGCCACGGAGCGCAAGGTCGAGGCCATCTGGCGGGCGATCCGCGCCGCCGAGGAGTCCGGTGACTGGCAGCCCAGCCCGGGGCGCCTGTGCGACTGGTGCGCCCACCGGGCCCTCTGCCCGGCGTTCGGCGGGACTCCTCCCGACCTCCCGGTCGTCGACATCCAGCCGGCACCGGAGACGCCGACGGCGGCGCAGCAGGCCTAGACGGTATGGAGTGACCTGCTTGACAGCAGGTCACTCCATATCAGCCGGCCAGCACCTGCTCCGCGTCGACCTCGTGCGGTCGGATCCGGCCCTCCGCGATCTCCTCGGCGAAGTGGCACGCCACCCGGTGGCCCGGCGCGAGCTCACGCAGGACCGGCCGCTCGGTGTCGCAGCGGCTCTCCTGCCGGAACGGGCACCGCGTGTGGAAGCGGCAGCCGGCGGGCGGGTCGGCGGGGGACGGCAGGTCACCCTGCAGCAGGATCCGCTCCCGCGTGGCCTCGATCCGGGGGTCGGGCACGGGCACCGCGGACATCAGGGCCTTGGTGTACGGGTGCCGGGGCTCGGCGTAGAGCGCGTCGGACGGGGCCTGCTCGACCACGCCACCGAGGTACATCACCGCGACCTCGTCGGAGACGTGGCGCACCACCGCGAGGTCGTGGGCGATCACCAGATAGGTCAGTCCCAGCTTCTCCTGGAGCTCCTCGAGCAGGTTGAGCACCTGCGCCTGGATCGAGACGTCCAGCGCCGAGACCGGCTCGTCGGCGATCACGAACCGTGGCTCCAGTGCCACCGCCCGGGCGATGCCGATGCGCTGGCGCTGGCCGCCCGAGAACTCGTGGGGATACTTCTGCGCCGCCGACGCGGGCAGGCCGACCTGGTCGAGCAGGTCCCGGACCCGGGTACGCCGGTCGTAGTCGATCCCGTGGGCGCGCAGCGGCTCGGTCAGGATGGTCTCGACGCTCTGGCGTGGGTTCAGGCTGGCCAGCGGGTCCTGGAACACCATCTGCATGTCCTGCCGCATCCGGCGCAGCCGCTCGCCGCGCAGCTCCCCCACGTCGGTGCCCTCGAAGAGCACCCGGCCCTCGGTGACCGGGCTCAGTCGCAGCAGTGCTCGACCCAGCGTCGACTTGCCGCAACCGGACTCCCCCACCAGGCCCAGGGTCATGCCCTCCCGGATCTCGAGGTCGACCCCGTCCACGGCCTTCACGTCGCCGACGTGGCGGTTGAGCAGCAGCCCGTCACGGATCGGGAAGTGCACCTTGAGTCCCTGCACGGAGACCAGCGAGGTCATGACCGCACCTCCTGCCTCGCGTCGGTCAACGGGTTGAAGCACCGCAGCCGGCGGTCCCCCTGCTGCTCCAGGGAGGGCGTCGAGCCGGTGCAGGTGTCGAGCTTGTTGCGGCACCGCGGCGCGAAGGCACAGCCCTCTGCCCACGGCAGCGTCTGGGTCGGCGAGCCCGGGATCGGGCGCAGCGGGGTGCCCCGGGGGGCGTCGAGGCGCGGGATGCTCTCGAGCAGCCCGCCGGTGTAGGGGTGGCGGGGCTCGCCGAAGAGACGGTCGCGGCCCGTGGACTCCACGATGCGGCCGGAGTACATCACGTTCACCTGGTCGCAGAGACCGGCCACGACGCCGAGGTCGTGGGTGATCATCAGCAGCGCAGCGTCGGTGTCGGCGACCAGCTCCTTGAGCACCTCGAGGACCTGCGCCTGGATCGTGACGTCGAGTGCCGTGGTGGGCTCGTCGGCGATCAGCAGCTTCGGTCCGCAGGCGAGCGCCATCGCGATCAGCACCCGCTGGCGCATCCCGCCGGAGAGCTGGTGGGGGTACTCCCCGAGCCGCCGCCCCGGGTCCGGGATGCCGACCTTGCGCAGCAGCGCCTCGGCCCGGTCCTCGGCCTCGCGGCGGTCGACGTCCTCGTGCCGGCGGATCACCTCCGACACCTGCACCCCCACGGCGACGACCGGGTTGAGCGAGGTCATCGGGTCCTGGAAGACCATCGCGATGTCGCGGCCGCGCAGCCGTGACATGACCTTGCGGTCGGCCTCGAGGAGGTTGGTCCCGTCCCACAGGACCTCGCCGGAGGTGCGCACGCCGCGCTTCGGCAGCAGCCCCATGATCGCCAGCGAGGTGACGGACTTGCCGCTGCCGGACTCGCCGACCAGCCCGACGTGCTGGCCCGGACGGATCTCGAAGGACACCTGGTCCACCGCGTGGACGGGTCGGGAACCGCGGGTGCCGAAGGTGACCGCGAGGTCGCGAACCGCGAGCAGCGGCGCGGCGCTGGAGGGCGTGGTGGAGGTGGTGGAGGTCGTGGTGGTCATCGTCATCGCCTCGTCCGTGGGTCGAGTGCCTCGCGCATCGCCTCACCGAACAGCGTGAAGCCGAGAGCGGTGATCGCGATCGCGACGCCGGGGAGCACCGCCAGCCGGGGGGCCGCGTCGAAGCGGTCCTGTGCGGCGACCAGCATCCGCCCCCACTCCGCGACGGCCGGGTCGGAGGCGCCCAGGCCGAGGTAGGACAGCGCGGCCACCTCGATGATCGCGGTGGCCAGGTTGAGGGTGGCCTGCACGATCGTCGGCCCGACCGAGTTGGGAAGGACGTGGCTCATCACGATCCGGCCCTTGCGCAGCCCCAGCGCGTCGGCAGCGAGCACGTAGTCGGCCTTGCCCTGGCTCAGCATCGACCCCCGGAGCAGCCGGGCGAAGATCGGCACCTGGGCGGTGCCGATCGCGATCATCACCGCGTACGCGTTCTGGCCGAGCACGGCCGCGATGCTGACCGCCAGCAGCAGGCTGGGGATCGAGAGCATCACGTCCACGCACCGCATCAGCGTCGTGTCGACCCAGGTGCCGAACCGGCCGCCCACCGCCCCGAAGCCGCCGGCCAGCGCCCCCACGGTCGCGCCCGCCAGCAGTCCGATCGCGGTCGACACCACGCCGTACACGAGCGACTGGCGGGCTCCGAAGACCATCTGGGTCCACATGTCCGAGCCGAAGCGGTCGAGCCCGAGCCAGTGGTCCTCGGACGGGCCCGGCACCGAGGTGGGCGTCACCTGGCCCGACCACTGCGCGGAGCCCGGCTCGTAGGACGTGAGCAGCGGCGCAGCGAGCGCCACCGCGACGAACGCCGCGACGATCAGGGCGCCGACGATGGCCGTCGGGTTCCGCCGGAGCCGACGCGCGGCGCCGCGCCACAGGCTGACGCCGTGGACCTCCGGGTCTGCCGCCACCGTGGCGTCGACCCCTCCGGAGGCGGGGGGCAGGGACAGGCTCATGAGGCCCTCACTCTCGGGTCGATCACGCCGTAGGCGAGGTCGACGAGCAGGTTGATGAGCGAGTAGACGATCGCGATGAAGATGATGAAGCCCTGGAGCACCGGGTAGTCGCGCTGGCCGATCGCCTCGAAGAGGTACTGCCCGATGCCGTTGAACGCGAAGACGGTCTCGGTCAGCACCGCGCCCGAGAACAGCAGCCCGGCCTGGAGCCCGATGGTCGTGACGACGGGCAGCAGGGCGTTGCGCAGGATGTGCCGCCGCGAGACGACGGTCGCGGTGAGCCCCTTGGACTCAGCGGTGCGCACGTAGTCCTCGTGCATCACCTCCGCGACGGACGCCCGGGTGATCCGCACGATGATCGCCAGCGGGATGGTGCCCAGGGCCACGGCCGGCAGGATCAGGTGCACGATCGCGTCCCAGGCAGCGTCCCACTCCTGGGTCATCAGTCCGTCCAGCACGTAGAAGTTCGTGATGTGCGTGGCGTCGATGCGCGGGTCCTGGCGAAGCGCCGTCGGCAGCCAGTGCAGCGTGTCGGCGAACACCAGCTTCAGCAGGATGGCGAGGAAGAACACCGGGGTGACCACGCCGAGCAGCGAGCCGGACACCACAGCCGTGTCGAGCAGGCGGCCCTGGTGGCGAGCCGCCAGGTAGCCGAGCGGCACCCCCACCACCACCGCCAGCAGCAGGGCCGTGAGGCCGAGCTCGATGGTGGCGGGGAACCGCTCCAGGAAGCTGTCCATGACCGGCCTGCCGGTCTGGATCGAGGAACCGAAGTCCCCGTGCAGCAGCGCCTTCACGTAGGTGAAGTACTGCACGAGCAGCGGCTGGTCGAAGCCGTACGCCTGGTTCACCCGCGCGATCCCGTCCGGGGTGGCGCGCTCCCCCAGCAGTGCCCGCGCGGGGTCACCGGGCAGCGCCCGGACCCACGCGAACAACAGCAGGGAGAGCCCGACCAGCACCGGGACCATCAGGGCGAGTCTTCGCAGCACGAAGCGCAGCATCCGCAGCCTTCCTTCGGTTCCCGAACGTCCCTCAACCCAGGCTGATCGTGTTCCAGACCTCGTCCTGGACCGGGCTGGGCTGGTAGCCCTTGACGTCGGGCGAGAACGCCAGCGACGGCACCGGGTGCGCCAGCGGCACGCCCGGCAGGTAGTCCATGACCTCCTGGTTGATCTTCTCGTAGACCGGCGTCTGCTCCTCGAGCGTCGGCAGTCCGCGAGCCTGCTTCAGGTCGTCGAAGAGCTGCTGGTTCGAGAAGCCCCACTCCTTGGTGGCGGTCCCGAAGAAGACTCCGAGGAAGTTGTCGGTGTCGTTGTAGTCACCGGTCCAGCCGAGCAGGTGCAGCCCGTGGTGGTCGGTGCCCTGGATCTTCTCGAGGTAGTCCGGGTCCCACTGGTCCGCGGTCGGCTTGATCTTCAGGCCCACCGCCTGCAGCTGGGTGCGGATCACGTTGAACGTGTCCGCGGGCTGGGGCATGTAGGGACGGCTGACACCGGTCGGGTAGTTGAACTCGATCGTGGCACCTTCGGCCCCGGCCTCCTTGAGCAGCTGCCGCGCCTTGTCCGGGTCGTAGTCGTACTTGGTCACGTCCTCGGTGTAGCCGTTGACCGCCGGCGGGACGAACTCGATCGCCGTCTGGGTGCCCTCCGGCATCGACGCGCTGACGATCTCGTCCTTGTTCAGTGCGTAGGCGATCGCCTGGCGCACCTTCGGGTCGTCCAGCGGCTTCACCTTCTGGTTCATGCCCAGGTAGAGGACGTTGAAGGGGTCGCGGTTCTCGATCTGGAAGCCCTGGTCCTCCAGCGGCTTGATGTCCGCGGGCCCGACCAGGTCGTAGCCGTCGATCTCACCGTTCGCGAGGGCGTCCGCGCGGGCCTTGGGGTCGTCGATCGCGACCACCACTGCCTTGTCGATGCTGGCCTTCTCGCCCCAGTAGTCGTCGTTGGCGTCGAGGGTGATCTGCTTGCCGCGCTCCCACGAGTCGAACTCGAACGGCCCGGTACCCACCGGGTGTGCGGTCGAGTAGTCGGTCGTACGCGGGTTGTTGGCACCGTCGTCCTGGTACTTCTTCAGCGCCGTCGGGCTCTGCATCGAGAACGCGGGCATCGACATCGCGGAGACGAAGCCGGCGAAGGGCTTCGTCAGCTTGATGGTGGCGGTGGTCGCGTCGTCGGCGGAGCACGAGTCGTAGATCGCCTCGTCGGCGCGGTCGCCGGTCGCGAAGCCTCGGAAGAGCGTCGCGTAGTAGTAGGTCAGGTCGTCGGTCTGGGCCGACGCCGGCATGTTGTACCAGCGGTCGAAGTTGAAGCAGACGGCGTCGGCGTTGAAGTCGGTGCCGTCCTGGAACTTCACGTCGTCACGCAGGTGGAACGTGTAGCTCAGGCCGTCGTCGCTGACGTCCCACGACGTCGCGAGCAGCGGCGCCGGGTCGGCCGTGCCGGGCTTGGTGCCCACCAGGCCCTCGAAGATCTGGCGGGCGACCCGGAAGGTCTCGCCGTCGGAGGCGAAGAACGGGTCGAGGGCGACGGGTTCGGCGGAGCCGGCGAAGACGAACGTCCCGCCTCCGTCCCCGCCGCCGCTGGAGTCGCGCTCGCTCTTGGCGCAGCTGGTGAGCGCGAGGGTTGCGATGGCCAGGACCGCTGTGGCCCGGCCCAGAGAACGCTTCAGCGAAGCAGCCACATGTCACCTCGTGAGGTCGTGCCCCGGTCTTGTCCCGAGACGGATCCCGTGACCATAGCCGGTCGGAAACTTTCGCGCGCCCCCGGCCCCTGCCCGTCCCGCCGCGCTGCGTCAGAGCCCGTTGCGCTCGACCCACACGGCGGCCTGGGTCCGGTCGGTGACGCCGATCCGCGCGAAGGCCGAGGTCAGGTGTGCCTTCACGGTGCGCTCGCTGATGTCGAGGCGACGCGCGATCTGCTTGTTGGCGAGGCCCTCACGAACCAGCCGCAGGATCTCGGTCTCGCGGCTGGTGAGCTGCAGCTGGCTGGACCCCGCCCGGATACCGAGGAGGGTGCGGGCCGCGCGCGGGTGGATCGGGGAGCCGCCCCGGGAGACCGCGCGGATGCCCTGGAGCACGTCGTCGGGATCGGTGTCCTTCAGCAGGTAGCCCACGGCGCCCGCGTCCAGCGCCGCGACGATGCGCTCCCGGTCGGAGTACGACGTGAGGACCAGGACGTCGACCCCGAGGCGTCTCGGTCATGATCATCCGGGTGGCTGCCACCCCGTCGACCTCGGGCATCTGCAGGTCCATCAGCACCACGTCGGGCCGGAGCCGGCGTACGACGTCGAGGGCCTCGCGGCCGTTCTCGGCCTGCCCGACCACCTCGATGTCCGGCGTGCCGGCGAGCAGCTGCTCGAGCCCTGCCCGGATGACGGCGTGGTCGTCGACGACCACCACCCTGATCGGGTCCTGTGCGTCGGTTTCCGGGTCACCGCTCACCGGGCATCCACCTCCATCCGCACCGTCGTCCCCTCATGCGGAGAGGATCGCACCTCCAGCGTGCCTCCTGCCTCGTCCACGAGGCTCCGCAGCCCGCGCAGGCCGAAGTGTTCGGGATCGCGGAGGCCGGCGGGGTCGAACCCCACCCCGTCGTCGACCACCTCGAGGGTGATGCGACGGCCGTCGCTGCGGACGGTGATGGCCAGCGTCGAGGCCGCGGAGTGCCGCAGGGCGTTGCGGACCGCCTCCTGGGCGACCCGCCAGACCAGGGCGGCCCGCTCGTCGGAGGCGGTCTCGGTGCCCTCGACGCTGACCGAGGACTGGATGCCCGAGGCGGCGGCAGGCGCGGTCAGGTCGACCAGCGCGGCGGCGAGGCTCTCCGCACGGAGCTCGGGCGGGTGGATCTCCACGAGCAGCGAGCGGAGGGACTTCAGGCCCTCGCGCAGCGAGCGCGCCGCGCCCTGGAGGGATGATCGGGTCTCCCCGTTCGTGGCCGGGTCGCGCGAGAGCGCCGAGATCGAGAACGCCGTCCCGGCGAGGTCCTGGACCACTCCGTCGTGCAGGTCCCGCGCGATGCGGCGGCGCTCCGCGTCGGAGGCGTCGATGGCGGTCCGCAGCAGCTGCTCGCGTTCCTTGCCCGCCCGGGTCAGCTGTCCGGTGAGCACCCGGAGGATCAGGGTGACCACCGCGATCAGCAGCAGCAGCGGTCCGATGGTGATCCACCGGAAGGACGAGAAGATCTCCTGGCGCCTGGTCTCGACCTGCTTGAGCGAGAAGTAGGCCTCGAAGAGCAGCGCCTTGCCGTGCGGGGTCCGGATCCGGGTGTAGGTCTGGAGGAGCTTGCCGGTCTCCGGATCCTCCTTGATGACCTGGTTCGCGGACCCGTCGGAGGTGGCGGAGCCGGTGCCTCCGTGGTCGAGCACGCGGCGCTGGTCGGCGTCGAGCTCCAGACGACGCCCGATGAGGGGGATCTCGTCGGAGTAGACGATCCGTCCGGACCGCGACCAGATGACGACGTGCCGGACCTCCCCGACGAGCAGTCGGTTGAGGACCTTCCTGTCGAACCGGTCGATCGTGCCGGCCCGGCCCTCGAGCAGATCGTCGGTCACCACGGGCTGGGCGACGGCGCGGGCGATGACCTGGGTGGTGCCCTGCGCCTCGGCGGTGGCCTCCGAGCTCGCCGCGCGGTCCGCGAGGAAGCTGGTCCCGATCACGATGACGACGACGGTCAGGACGCCCACGAGCAGGAACTGCGTCACGGGGCTCCTGAGCACTCGCACGAGCGGCCTTTCCTCGAGGGTGACCTCAGGATAAGGCGTGGAGGCGGTGTGTCAGGTGTGCATCAGGCGTGCACGTCGACCCGGCACACCTCTCCGGTGCGCTGGTTCTCGGCCCGGAAGACGATGTGGTCGGAGGCGCCGGGGAAGTTCACCATGGTCCGCACGACCTTGAAGGACCTGCCCTCGCCGTCGCCGTCTGCCTTGGCCTCGCCCTTGGCGGAGACGTCTTCCTCGTGCTTGAAGCGCCAGTCCCAGCTGTCGTCGTCGCTGCTGAAGACGACGCCGGTCACCTCGAAACGGTCATCGCCGAACGGGTCGGCCTTGACCTTGACCTTGCTGGACTTCGAACAGGGATCGGTGTCCTTCGCGGTCCCGCCATCACCCGCCACGGCGCTCGGCGCCACGGCGAGGGCCGCTGCACTCAGCACGAAGCTGAGCGCGATGGCGGGACCGCGTCGGAACATGTGACCTGCTTCCTGTGCCCTCAGGGAGCGGTGTCGGGTCCCCCGAGGGCTCCAGCGTGGGGCACCCGGGGTGCATCACGCCATTGTCCGGTGGTACTAGGACCATGACTAGTCCCGCATGGTCCTTCCGGAGGTGAAGATCCCGACGAGGTCGGCCCCGGCGAGCGACCCGGCGAACACCCGGCGCGACCCGTCCAGCACCGGGACGTGGTTCGGCACCACGAGGACCGTGCAGCCCGCCGCCTCGGCGGACCGCGCACCGGTGTTCGAGTCCTCGACCGCCAGGCAGTGCGACGGGTCCACGCCCAGCAGGGCCGCGGCCTTGAGGTACGGCTCGGGATGCGGCTTGCCCCGGGTCACCGAGTCGCCGGTCACGACCGCGGCGAAGGTCGAGGCGGGCAGGGCCTCGAGGATCGGGGCGACGAAGCGCAGGTAGGACATCGTCACCAGGGCGCAGGGGATCTCCCGCTCCCCCAGGTCCTCGAGCAGGCCTACCGCGCCCGGCCGCCAGGGCACCTCGTCGGCGACCCGGGCGACGACGCCGTCGAGGAGCTGCTCGACGATGTCGGCGGGCTCGAGGTCGATCCCCATGTGCTCGCGGATGTAGCGGCCCGACTCGATCAGGTCGTTGCCGACCAGGTTGAGGGCGTGCTCGTGGCTCCATCGGCCGCCGTGCCGGGCGGCCAGCTCGAACTCGACGTCGATCCAGTAGGGCTCGGTGTCGACCAGCGTCCCGTCCATGTCCCACAGGACGGCGTGCGGCCGGTGTGGTTCGGCCACGGTGTCAGTCCTCCGGGTCGTAGCCGAGGTTCGGCGAGAGCCACCGCTCCGCCTCGGTCAGGGTCCAGCCCTTGCGCTCGGCGTAGTCCGCGACCTGGTCGCGGCCCAGCCTGCCCACCACGAAGTACTGGGACTGCGGATGGCTGAAGTACCAGCCGGACACGGCGGCACCCGGCCACATCGCCATGCTGTCCGTGAGCTCGATGCCGGTGCTCGCCCGGACGTCGAGCAGCTCCCAGATCGTCCGCTTCTCCGTGTGCTCGGGGCACGCCGGGTATCCCGGGGCGGGACGGATGCCGCTGTAGCGCTCGGCGATCAGGGCCTCGTTGTCGAGGTCCTCGTCCCGGGCGTGCCCCCAGAAGTCGGTGCGGACCCGCTGGTGCAGGCGTTCGGCGAACGCCTCGGCCAGACGGTCGGCCAGCGACTCCAGCATGATCGCCGAGTAGTCGTCGGAGGCCTCCTTGAAGGCGCGGATCCGGTCCTCGGCGCCCAGCCCGGCGGTCACCGCGAAGGCACCGACGTGATCTGCCAGACCCGTCTCGCGCGGGGCGACGAAGTCGCCCAGGGAGCGGTTGGGGACGCCCTCCCGGTGGTCGCCCTGCTGGCGCAGGTTGTGCAGCGTGGCGAGGACCTCGGTGCGTGACTCGTCGGTGTAGACCTCGATGTCGTCGCCGACTCCACTGGCCGGGAAGAAGCCGAAGACTCCCTTGGCGGTCAGCCACTTCTCCTCGATGACCCGGTCGAGCATCGCCTGGGCGTCCTCGAACAACGAGCGGGCGGTCTCGCCGGTCGTCGGGTTGTGGAGGATGTCGGGGAACTTGCCCTTCATCTCCCAGGCGTTGAAGAACGGCTGCCAGTCGATGTAGTCGCGCAGCTCGCCCAGGTCGTAGTCCGCGAGGACGTGCGTCCCGGGCGCCTGCGGGACCGGCGGGACGTAGCCGTCCCACTCGACCGGCGTGCGGTTGGCCCGCGCCTGCTCCAGCGTGACCATCGGCCGGTCGTGCTTGGTCGCGTGCCGCGCGCGCAGCGAGTCGTAGTCGGCCTTGACGTCGGCGAGCAGCTTCGGACGCTGCGCGTCGCTCAGCAGTGCCGCCAACGTCGGCACCGAGCGTGAGGCGTCCTTGACCCAGACCACCGGTCCGTCGTACTTGCCGTCCACCTTGACCGCCGTGTGGGCGCGCGAGGTGGTGGCGCCGCCGATCATGAGCGGCACCTCGAATCCGCGACGCTGCATCTCGGCGGCGACGTTCACCATCTCGTCCAGGGACGGGGTGATCAGGCCGGAGAGGCCGACGGCGTCCGCGCCGATCTCGACCGCGGTGTCCAGGATCTTCTGGGCGGGCACCATGACGCCGAGGTCGACGACCTCGTAGTTGTTGCACTGCAGCACCACGCCGACGATGTTCTTGCCGATGTCGTGCACGTCGCCCTTCACGGTCGCCATGACGATCGTGCCGTTGGTCTCCTTGGCGGTGGCGTACTCGGGGTTGTCGAGCTTCTCCTGCTCGATGAAGGGGATCAGGTAGGCGACCGCCTTCTTCATCACCCGGGCCGACTTCACCACCTGCGGCAGGAACATCTTGCCGGCCCCGAACAGGTCGCCGACGACGTTCATGCCGTCCATCAGGGGCCCCTCGATCACCTCGATCGGACGGCCGCCGCGCTCGGCGATCGCGGCCCGCAGCTCCTCGGTGTCGCTCTCGACGTGTGCGTCGATGCCCTTCACCAGCGCGTGCGTGATCCGCTCCCCGACGGGGAGCGAGCGCCACTCCTGCTCGGCGGCCTCCTGGGCGTCGCCGGTGCGGTTGTGCTGCTCGGCGATCTCCAGCAGCCGCTCCGCGGCGTCCGGGCGCCGGTTGAGGACCACGTCCTCGATCCGGGTCCGCAGCTCGGGCTCGACCTCGTCGTAGACCGCCAGGGCGCCGGCGTTCACGATGCCCATGGACAGCCCCGCCTCGATGGCGTGGAACAGGAACACCGCGTGGATCGCCTCGCGCACCGGGTTGTTGCCGCGGAACGAGAAGCTGACGTTGGAGATGCCACCGCTGACCAGGGCGCCGGGGAGGTTCTGCTTGATCCACCGGGTGGCCTCGATGAAGTCCAGGCCGTACGACGCGTGCTCCTCGATGCCCGTCGCCACCGCGAAGACGTTCGGGTCGAAGATGATGTCGTCGGCCGGGAACCCCACCTGCTCGGTGAGGATCCGGTAGGCCCGCTCGCAGATGGCCTTGCGGCGCTCGAGGTTGTCGGCCTGTCCGTCCTCGTCGAAGGCCATCACGACCGCGGCGGCGCCGTACTTGCGGCACAGGGTGGCCTGCTCGACGAACTTCTCCTCGCCCTCCTTCAGGGAGATCGAGTTGACGATCGGCTTGCCCTGCACGCACCGGAGCCCGGCCTCGATCACCTCCCACTTCGAGGAGTCGACCATCACCGGGACCCGGCTGATGTCGGGCTCGCTCGCCACGAGCTTGAGGAAGCGGTCCATGGCGGCGACGCCGTCGATCATCCCCTCGTCCATGTTGACGTCGATGACCTGCGCGCCGTTCTCGACCTGCTGGGCCGCCACCGTGAGGCCCGTGTCGTAGTCCCCGGCCTTGATCAGGTTGCGGAACCGCGCCGACCCGGTGATGTTCGTGCGCTCGCCCACGTTGACGAACAGGCTCTCGGCGGTGATGGTGACCGGCTCGAGGCCGGCGAGGTGCATGCCCGGCCGGTGCGCGGCCGGCACCCGGGGCGTGGCGTCCCGGGCTGCCCGTGCGATCGCCTCGATGTGCTCCGGCGTGGTGCCGCAGCAGCCGCCGAGGATGTTCACCAGGCCGCTGGCCGCGAACTCCCCGAGCGTCCCGGACATCTGCTCGGGGGACTCGTCGTACTCGCCGAACGCGTTGGGCAGGCCGGCGTTGGGGTGGCTGGAGACGAACGTGTCGGCCAGCCGTGCCAGCTCGGCGACGTACGGGCGCATCTCGGCCGCGCCGAGCGCGCAGTTGAGGCCCACCGCGAGGGGCTTCACGTGCCGCACCGACGCCCAGAAGGCCTCGGTGACCTGCCCGGACAGGGTGCGACCCGAGGCGTCGGTGATGGTGCCGGACATGATGACCGGCCAGCGCCGGCCGTGCTCCTCGAACAGCGTCTCGAGCGCGAAGATCGCGGCCTTCGCGTTGAGGGTGTCGAAGATGGTCTCGACGAGCAGCAGGTCCGCGCCCCCGTCGACCAGGCCGCGCGCCTGTTCCAGGTAGGCCTCGACCAGCTGCTCGTACGACACGTTGCGGGCGCCGGGATCGTTCACGTCCGGCGAGATCGACGCGGTGCGGTTGGTGGGACCCAGGCTGCCGGCGACGAACCGCGGACGCTCCGGGGTCGCCACCTCGTCGCAGGCCTCGCGGGCGACCCGGGCGCCGGCGAGGTTGATCTCGTAGGCCAGGTCCTCCATGCCGTAGTCGGCCTGGGCGATCGAGGTCGCGGTGAAGGTGTTGGTCTCGACGATGTCGGCGCCTGCCCGCAGGTACTCGCGGTGGATCGACCGGATCATCTCCGGCTGCGTCAGGTTCAGCAGGTCGCTGTTGCCCTTGACGTCGCTGTCCCAGTCGGCGAAACGCTCGCCGCGGAACTCGGCCTCACCCGGCCCGAAGCCCTGGATGAGCGTGCCCATGGCGCCGTCGAGCAGCAGGATCCGCTCGTGGAGGAGTCTGCTGAGCTGCTCCGTCGCATCGGGGCGCAGGGACGGTGCCGACGACTCGGGCAAGGCGGTTCCTCTCGTGAGCACGGACCGGGACGGTCCGGTCGCCCGGGCCCGTCCGTCCAGCGTAGAAACACAGTCCAATGCGTGGACGGGGTGATCACATGCTGAATGCCCTCATCGTGGCACCGCCCGCCGCGGCGGCGGAAATCCCCGATGCGGGGTAGCAGCGTGGAACGGCGCCGCCACGGCACCGCGTGTGACTAGGCTGGAACCGTGATCGAGATCGACGACGCACCCGACCTGGTCGACCCCGTGGTGATCGCAGCCTTCGAGGGGTGGAACGACGCGGCGGAAGCGGCCTCGTCCGTGGTGGACCACCTGATCAAGGCGTGGGGCGCGCGCATTGTCGGAGCGATCGACCCCGAGGACTTCTACGACTTCCAGGTCAACCGGCCCGTGGTCGGCAGCGACGAGTTCGGGCACCGCCGCATCACCTGGCCGAGCACCCAGATCGCCGTCGCCTCGCCCCCGGACCTCGACCGCGACGTGATCCTGGTCCGTGGCATCGAGCCCAACATGCGCTGGCGTCAGTTCTGCGCCGAGCTGCTGGCGGCGTGCGACGAGCTCGGCGGCCAGCTGGTGGTCACGCTGGGCGCCCTGTTGGCCGACACGCCCCACACCCGGCCCATCCCCGTCACCGGCACCGCCACCGAGCCCGAGCTCGTGGACCGGCTCAAGCTGGAGCAGTCGACCTACGAGGGGCCGACCGGCATCGTCGGGGTCTTCCAGGACGCGTGCGTGAAGCTCGACATGCCTGCGGTCTCCTACTGGGCGGCAGTCCCCCACTACGTGGCCCAGCCCCCGTGCCCCAAGGCCACCCTGGCGCTGATCGGCCAGCTGGAGGACCTGCTGGAGGTCAGCATCCCGTTGGGTGACCTCCCCGAGGACGCACGGGCCTGGGAGCGCGGCGTCGACGAGCTCGCCGAGGAGGACGAGGACGTCGCGGACTACGTCCGGGCCCTCGAGGAGACCCGCGACACCACCGACCTGCCCGAGGCGTCCGGCGAGGCGATCGCCCGGGAGTTCGAGCGCTACCTCAAGCGACGGGACGACGAGGACTGATCCGCGGCAGGGCTCAGAGGGTCAGGCCGAGGGCGGCGTCCAGCACCGCGAGCATCGTGGCGGCCGCGTCCGGGTCGCTGGTGTCGGCCAGTCCGTCGGTGCCCAGCGTGGCGGCCACCCAACGGTCGACGGCTGCCGTGGCACGGGGCGCGTCGAGGTCGTCGGCGAGCGCCGCGAGGACCTCCTCGACGACCGGGCCGGCGGGAGCGCCCGCGCCCAGGGCGACCGCCCGCCGCCAGCCGGCGAGCGCGTCGACGGCGGCGAACAGCTGGTCGTCGGTCCACTCCCAGTCCGACCGGTAGTGGTGCCGCAGCAGGGCCAGCCGGATCGCCATCGGGTCCACGTCGCTGTTGCGCAGCGCGGAGACGAAGACCAGGTTCCCCCGCGACTTGGACATCTTCTCGCCGTCGTAGGCCACCATCCCCGCGTGGGCGTAGGTCTGCGCGAACCTGGCCCCGGGCTCGGCGACCTGCGCGTGGCCGGCCCCCATCTCGTGGTGCGGGAAGACCAGGTCGCTGCCGCCGCCCTGGACGTCGAACGCGGCACCCAGGTACTTCATCGCGATCGCGGTGCACTCGATGTGCCAGCCGGGACGTCCGGGGCCGAACGGGCTGTCCCAGGACGGCTCCCCGGGGCGCTTCCCCAGCCACACGACGCAGTCGAGCGGGTCCTTCTTGCCCTCCCGGTCCGGGTCGCCGCCGCGCTCGGGGAAGATCCGCAGCATCTCGTCACGGTCCCAGCCCGAGACCTCGCCGAAGGTGGGGTCGGCCGTCACCGAGTAGTACAGGTCGTCGTCGACCCGGTAGAGCACGCCGAGCCGGTCGAGGTGCGAGATGAGCTCGATGATGATCGGGATGGCCTCGACGGCGCCGATGTAGTGGTCGGGCGGGAGGACGCGCAGGGCCGTCATGTCCTGGCGGAAGAGCTCGGTCTCGCGTTCGGCCAGCTCGACCCAGTCCACCTTCACCTTCTCGGCACGCTCGAGCAGCGGGTCGTCGACGTCGGTGACGTTCTGGACGTACACGACGTCGTGGCCGGCGTTGCGCCAGGCCCGGTTGAGCAGGTCGAAGCCGACGTACGTCGCGGCGTGGCCGAGGTGGGTGGCGTCGTACGGCGTGATGCCGCAGACGTAGAGCCGGGCCGCGTCCTGCGGCGTCGTCGTCACCCGCTCGCCCGTGGCCGTGTCGTGGACCGCGACGGGCGGACCCGGGACGGACAGGATGGGGATCTCCGGGGACTGCCACGCTCGCATGTCGGGAAGCCTAGCCACCGGTGCTCAGAAGGGCGGCCACGGGATGGCCGGCCACTCGCCCCGCGGGGTGGGCATCGCGCCCCGGTCGACCAGCCGGTCGCAGCGGCGGGCGATCGCGTCGATCTCGCGCTCGGTCAGGTGGAAGCCCAGCGCGTCGCCCAGGTCGCCGCGCAGGGCGGCCCGGAGGCGCGCGACGCACGGCGACCTCCTCCTCGGTGAGGCGCTCGCCGAGCCAGCCCCACAGCACGGTGCGCAGCTTGTGGTCGGTGTGGAAGGTCACGCCGTGGTCGACGCCGTAGCGGTGCCCGTCGGTCATCTCGAGGACGTGCCCGCCCTTGCGGTCGGCGTTGTTGACCAGCACGTCGAAGACGGCCATCCGCCGCAGCGGCGCGGAGTCCTCGTGGACCAGGCTGACGGGCTGGTCGTGGCCGTCGAGGCCGTCGAACACCCGCCGGTAGCCGGGGGGCACCTGTCCCTCGGGCACCAGCGTGACCGCCTCCTGGTCCTCGTCCGGCTCCTGCCAGCGCTGGACCATGCCGAGGCCGTGGGGACCCTCCCGCAACCAGGTCTCGGGCACGACGTTCCAGCCGACGGCCTGGGAGACGAGGTACGCCGCGACCTCGCGGTCGGCGAGGGTGCCGTCCGGGAAGTCCCAGAGCGGCCGCTCCCCCGCGATCGGCTTGTAGACGACCCGGACCTGCCCGATCTCGCCGACGAACGTGGCGTTCGACGCCGGCATGATCCGGCCGTGGAGGACCAGCTCGTCCTCCACCAGGTCGATCACGGGTCGCGGCGGCGGAACCCGTTGGCCCGCACGCAGAGGTGGCCCTCCGGGTCGATGGGGTTCCCGCAGAACGGGCAGCTCGGCCGGCCGGCCTCGAGCACCTGCTCCGCACGCTGGACGAAGGCCCGCGCCGCGCCGGCGTTGATCCGGACCACGAAGAGCTCCTCGGGCTCGGGCTCCTCGACCTCCTCGTCGACCTGGTCCGGCGAGAGCACCGCCGCCTCGGTGAACGGGAACACCTCGATCACGACACGCTCGTCGTCGGGGTCCCACGACAGCGTCATCGTGCCGGCCCGGAACTCCTCCTCGATCGGTTGCTCCAGCGGCTCGGCGTCCTCCAGCCCGCGCGGCGCGACGGCCGGGATCATGGCCTCGTTGAGCTCGCTGGCCATCACCTCGTCGAGCAGCTCGTCGATGCGCTCGGCGAGCGCGGAGACCTGCTGCTTCTCGAGGGCGACGCTCACCAGACGGGCGCCCGAGCGGGCCTGGAGGAAGAAGGTGCGGGAGCCGGGCGGGCCGACGGTGCCCGCGACGAACCTCTCGGGCGGGTCGAATCCGTGGACGAGGGGTGCCATGGCACCACCCTAGGGGCGCGGCGAAAGGGGGCCCGGTCCGGCACCGCCCCCCACCGCCGCGTCGGTCGCACGACGAGACTTGCGGCCGCGCTTCGGCGCCAGCCAGGACAGGTCCCCCTCGTGGGTGTTGGTCGCCAGCACGTAGGGGCGCACCGTCGTGTAGCGGATGATCGACATCGACGCCGGGTCGACGTTGAGTCGCTGGAACAGGTCGAGGTGCATGCCGAGCGCGTCGGCCAGCACGGACTTGATGATGTCGCCGTGGCTCACCGCCACCCACACGGCGTTCGCGCCGTGGGCGGCCTCCACGGCGGCGTCCTGCCGGCGGACCGCCGCCACCGCGCGGGCCTGCATCGCGCCCAGCGACTCCCCGCCGGGGAACGCGGCCGCGGACGGCTGCGTCTGGACGGTCGCCCAGAGCTTCTCCTTCGCCAGGTCCTTGAGCGCCCGGCCCTGCCACTCGCCGTAGTCGCACTCGGTGATGCCGCGGTCGGTGGCCACGGTGAGCGGACCCGCCTGGGCACCCAGGATCGTCCTGGCCGTCTGCCGGCAGCGCTCGAGCGGGCTGCTGACCACCGCGGCCAGCGGCACCGCGGCGAGCCGGTCCGCGGCACGGGCAGCCTGCCCCTGGCCGGTGTCGTCGAGCTTGACGCCGCCGAGACGGCCGGCCAGGACGCCGGTCGCGTTCGCGGTCGTCCGGCCGTGTCGCACCAGGATCAGGGTTGCCATGACGTGGAGCGTAGTGGGGCTAGGGTCGGCCCGTGATCGTCGACAGTGCTCTGTACCGGAAGGGTGTCCGCGTCGAGGTCGACTGCTCACGGGGTGACCTGCACGAGCTCCGGGCGCAGATCGCCGACGACGGGGACTTCGTGTGGGTCGGGCTGCACCAGCCGTCCGAGGCCGAGCTGGAGGACGTCGCGATCGCCTTCGGGCTCCACCCGCTGGCCGTCGAGGACGCCTTCAAGGCCCACCAGCGGCCCAAGCTCGAGCGCTACGAGGACAGCCTGTTCCTGGTCCTCAAGACGCTCTGGTACGTCGACGAGGAGGACGCGGTCGAGACCGGCGAGATCAACATCTTCGTCGGCGACGACTTCGTGATCACCGTGCGCCACGGCCAGGGCTCCCAGCTGCAGTCGGCGCGGACCCGGCTCGAGTCCGACGAGTCGGTGCTCATCCACGGCCCGTCCGCCGTCGTCTACGCGGTGTGCGACACGGTCGTGGACGGCTACATCGTCGTCGTCGACGAGCTGCAGGTCGACGTGGACGAGGTGGAGGAGTCGGTCTTCTCCCCCGCGCGCACCAACGACTCCGTGCGGATCTACACCCTCAAGCGCGAGATCTCCGAGGTACGCCGTGCGGTGATGCCGCTGCGGGAACCGATGCGGCGCTTCGCGACCGCGGCCGTCGACGGCATGGACCCGGAGGCGGCGCCGTTCTTCCGCGACGTCGCCGACCACCTCTCCCAGGCGGCCGACGTGGTCGAGACCCTCGACGGGCTGCTGTCGACGGCGTTCGACGCCCACCTGGCCAGGATCTCGGTGCAGCAGAACGACGACATGCGCAAGATCTCGGCCGGGGTCGGTCTGGTCGCCGCTCCCACGCTGATCGCGGGCGTCTACGGCATGAACTTCGACCACATGCCCGAGCTGGGCTGGTACGCCGGCTACCCGTTCGCGCTCGCGCTGATGGTGCTCACCTCGGCTGCGCTGTGGGTGTGGTTCAAGAAGTCCGGCTGGCTCTGACCCTCCGCCGCGACTCAGGTCGCGGACAGCGCGCCCGTGGAGAGCAGCGCGAGCAGGAGCAGGCCGAGCGCGACCCGGTAGGGCACGAACCACGCGATCGAGTGGTGGGCGACGAAGCGCAGCAGCCAGGCGATCGCGGCGTACGCCACGACGAACGACACGACCGTGCCGACGAGCGTCTCGCCGATCCCGATGTCGCCACCGAGGGCGTCCTTCAGCTCGAACAGCCCCGCGGCCAGCAGGGCCGGGATCGACAGGAAGAAGCTGAGCCGCGTGGCCGTGACGCGGTCCAGGCCGCGCAGCAGGCCGGCGGAGATGGTCGCGCCCGAGCGGGAGACGCCGGGGACCAGCGCGAAGACCTGGACGACGCCCACCACGATCGCGTCGACCATGCTCAGCTCCTTCTCGCTCCGGAGCTGGGTCGCGACGCGCTCGGCGAACCACATCATCGCGCTCCAGCCGATCAGGCCGGCGGCGACCACCCACAGGGACCGCAGGTCACCGGTGATGACGTCCTTCAGCAGCAGGCCGGCGATGCCCACGGGGATGGTGCCGACGATGACGTACCAGCCCATCCGGTGGTCGAGCTGGCCGCGGTACTCCGGCTTCACCAGCCCGAGGCTCCAGGCCCGGATGATGTTCCAGATGTCCTTGGCGAAGTAGAGGATCACCGCCGCGATGGCGCCCATCTGGATGACGGCCGTGAAGCCGGTCACGGCCGGGTCCGCCACGTCGAGCCCGAGCATCTTCTCGGCGATCGTGAGGTGGCCGGTGCTGGACACGGGGAGGAACTCGGTGAGCCCCTCCACGATGCCGAGGATCACGGCGTCGAGGTAGTTCATCGCGTGGCTTTCGGTCGGTGCCCACGGGGGCGGCGGACGGTACGGCCGTCAGGCCGCCGAACAGACTACGCACCGTCCCGACCGGCGAGCCGCAGGCCCACCCTCAGGCAGCGGCGGCTACCTTGTCGCCATGCAACAGCGGTCCGTCGGCGCCACCGGTCTCAAGGTCTCCCGGCTCGGCCTGGGGACGATGACGTGGGGACGCGACACCGACGAGCACGAGGCCCGCGACCAGCTCATCGCCTTCGTGGAGAGCGGCGGCACGCTCCTCGACACCGCGGCGGGGTACGGCGGCGGTGCCTCCGAGGAGCTGATCGGCAGCCTGCTCGGTGACGTCGTGGCCCGCGACGAGGTCGTGCTGGCCACCAAGGCGGGCATCGGCGCCAGCCGTGGTGGACGGCAGTACAACACCTCGCGCGGCCACCTCCTCACGACCCTGGACTCCTCGCTGCGTCGCCTGGGCGTCGACCACGTCGACCTGTGGCAGGTCCACATCTGGTCCGACGAGACCCCGCTCGAGGAGACCCTCTCGGCGCTCGACCTCGCGGTCGCGTCGGGGCGCGCGTCGTACGTCGGCGTCTCGAACTACTCCGGCTGGCAGAGCGCCCAGGCCGCGACCTGGCAGCGGGCCGTCCCCGGCCGCGCGGTCCTCGCGTCCACCCAGGTGGAGTACTCCCTGCTCAACCGCGCCGTCGAGCAGGAGGTGCTGCCCGCGGCCGCGGCGATGGGCCTCGGCGTCCTTCCCTGGTCGCCGCTGGGCCGGGGTGTGCTCACCGGCAAGTACCGTTCCGGCACTCCGTCGGACTCACGCGCCGCGTCGTCACACTTCGCCGGCTTCGTGGGCGTCTACCTCGGCGACCGCGCCGGCCAGGTGGTCGAGGCGGTCTCCCGGGCCGCCGACGGCCTCGGCTGGACCGCCCTCGAGGTGGCCCTGGCCTGGGTGCGGGACCGGCCCGGGGTCACTGCCCCGATCGTCGGCGCCCGCACCGCCACCCAGCTCAAGGGCGCCCTGGGCGTCGAGGAGCTGACCCTGCCGCCGGAGATCGTCGAGGCGCTCGACGACGTGTCCGCGGAGTGACGTGAGCAGCCACGCCCTCCGTCGCCAGCCCTCCCGGGGCGTGGAGTGGGAGTTCGACAAGGTCACGTTCTCCCGCGAGTTCCCGCGCAACGTCGTCACCACGCTGCTGGTCGAGCGGGCCGAGCACGGTGGCTGGGAGCTCGACCGGGTGCGGATCGGCGCCGACGGCACCCGTCGGGTGGTGCTGCGGCGCAAGATCATCCGCGCCGTGCGGACCGCCTGACCCGGCCGCTCAGACCTGGTCCAGGAACCTGTCGAAGACGCGCGCCCCGAACTCCAGCGCGTCCACCGGGACCCGCTCGTCGACGCCGTGGAAGAGCGCGGTGAAGTCGAGGTCGGCGGGCAGCCGCAGCGGCGCGAAGCCGTAGGAGCGCAGGCCGAGCCGGTTGAAGTGCTTGGCGTCGGTGCCGCCGCTCATCAGGTACGGCGCGACGACCGCGTCAGGGTCCTCGGCGAGGAGCGAGCGCCCCATGGCGTCGACCAGGTCGCCGTCGTACGGCGTCTCCCACGGCTGCTGCTTCGAGACGTAGTCGATGCTCACGTCGTCTCCGCAGAGCTCGGCGAGGGTGGCGAAGAACTCGTCCTCGAAGCCCGGCAGGAACCGGCCGTCGACGTGGGCGGTGGCCTCGGTCGGGATGACGTTCACCTTGTAGCCCGCGCCGAGCATCGTCGGGTTGGTCGTGTTCCGCAGCACCGCCCCGAGCATGCGCGCTGCCCCACCGAACTCCTCGACCAGGGCGTCGGCGTTCTCCGGGGTCGCCTCGGTGCCGGCGATCTCGCCGACCGCGGCGAGCAGCGTCTTCATGGTCGGCGTGAGGCGCACGGGCCACTCGTGGTTCCCGATCCGGGACACGGCGGCGGCCAGGGCGGTCACGGCGTTCTCGTGGTTCATCATCGACCCGTGGCCGGCGCGGCCGCGGGCGGTCAGGCGCATCCAGGCCATGCCCTTCTCTGCCGCCTCGATGAGGTACATCCGGCGACCGCGCACCGTGGTGCTGAATCCGCCCACCTCGCCCACGGCCTCCGTGCAGCCCTCGAGCTCCTCGCGGTGGTCGTCGACGAGGACCTGGGCACCCTTGTGGCCGCCCGCCTCCTCGTCGGCGGTGAAGCAGAGGACGATCGGCCGGTCGGGGACCCGGCCCGCGCGAGTGCGCGCTCGGACGACCGAGAGCAGCATCGCGTCGAAGTCCTTCATGTCGACCGCGCCGCGACCCCAGACGTACCCGTCGCGGATCTCGCCGGAGAACGGGTGGACCTGCCAGTCCTCCGCGGCGGCGGGGACGACGTCGAGGTGGCCGTGCAGCAGCAGCGCGCCGCCGTCGCCCGGTGACCCCCCGCCCCAGTGCGCCACCACCGAGGTGCGGCCCGGCTCGGACTCGTGGAGCCGGCACTCGATGCCCACCTCGTCGAGGAGGGTCGCGACGTGCTCGGCCGCCTTCCGCTCCCCCGGGCCCTCCTCGTCGCCGTAGTTCGAGGTGTCGATCCGGATCAGGTCGCGGCAGATCTCGACGACCTCCCCCGCCGGGTCGTGAGCCGGGCCCTGCGTGGTGTTCTCGGTGTCCCCAGTGAAGCCAGCCATGGTCCCCATCCTGACATCCACCAGCAGACTCACGCTCGTGCGACAGGGTGGTCGCCCGCCGTCCCGGGCCGGATGCCCCCGATGTGATTCCGGGGCCCCTGCTTTGCTACAGTTCCGACGCACTCGTCCGGGTGGCGGAATTGGCAGACGCGCTAGCTTGAGGTGCTAGTGCCCGTATTAGGGCGTGGGGGTTCAAGTCCCCCCTCGGACACCATCACGAAGGGCTCCCACCGATCGGTGGGAGCCCTTCGTGCGTCTGGGCCCCCCGGATTCCGAGCCGTCGGTGCCAGGCCCCCGAGGGGCCGGTCGGTCACGACCCCGGCGGCCCACGCCGCATCCCCCTTCCCCGGGCACCTGCTCGCCTTCCTCCGGGAGGAAGGTCGCGGGAAGGCCTCCGTCGCAGCCTTCTGTCATCACCCGAACGATCTGGAGGGCCCGATGAGCGCGCCGCCCACGACTTCCGGCAGGACGATCGAGGTCGCCCGACCGACCGCCCTGCTGGACCGGGACGCCGCTGCCGGGGCGCGCGCGATGCTCCCGCTCCTCGTGGCGTACGCACCGTTCGCGCTGATGGTCGGAGCGGCGGTGGCGGCCAGCGACAACCCGCTCGCGGCCTGGCTCTCCACCTGGACGATCTACGGCGGCGCCGCCCACCTCGTCACCCTCGACGTGCTGGCGCAGGGATCCGGGTGGGTCGCGGCAGCCGTGGCCGGCCTCCTCGTCCAGACCAGGCTGTCGGCGTACTCCACAGCCATGGCCCCGGACTGGGCGGCGGCCACGCTCCCGCAGCGGCTGCTCGCCGGGGTCCTCCTCACCGATGCGCCGTGGGCGCTCACCCGGGCACGGGAGACCGGCCGGCGTGGCTTCTACCTCGGTGCCGGGCTCACCCTCTTCGTCGCCTGGCCGGCCATGGTCACCGTCGGCGCCGTGATCGGGGACGTCCTGAACGGCGACCCCGCGGCCGCACTGGTGCCGGCGCTGGTGCTCGGCTGCACGGTCGCCACCCAGCTGCGGCACCGCCCGGTGCTGGTGGCCGCGGCGGCGGCAGGCCTGTCCGCGGTCGTCACGGCGCCCGCATCGGCCGGGGTGGCCCTCGTCGCCGCTGCCGTGGCCGGCACCGCCGGAGGCCTGCTCTCCGACCTGGCGGCCCGGCGCAGCCTGCCCGGGGCGGTCACGTCATGACGGTCGCGCTGGCCGTGGTCCTCGTGGGCGGTGGCAGCCTCCTGCTCCGCGTCCTCCCACTCCTCGGCGCTGCCCGGATCCCGGACCGGGTCACGGTCCACGCAGCTCGCGCGGGGATCGCGGTGCTCGCCGCCACGACCGTCCGCACGGTCGTCCAGCACCGGGACGACTCCGTTGCCGGCGCCTCCGTCACCGCGCCGGTCCTCGCCGCCCTCGCGGTCGGCCTCGGGCTCTGGCTCGCCTACCGCGGTCGGTCGCTGCTGGTCGCGGTGGCAGCCGGTCTCGCGGCGTACCTCACCCTCGCGGCGGTGCTCGCCGCCCGGACCTGAAGGAGCTGCCATGACCATCGCGTGGCACCTGCCCCGCCGACCCTCGACCCGGTCCACCGGTCAGCACGTCCCCGTCCGGCTCCCCGGAGGCGGCGCCGTCGCGCTCCGGCCCCTGCGCCGTGGCGAGACCGCGGCGCTGGAGGCGGTCTTCGACGGCATGTCCCTCGACTCTCGGGCCCAGCGCTACTTCACGCCCATGACCCGCCTGCCGTCGGCGATGGCGGCCGCGTTGGCGGACGTCGACGGCGACCGCCACGTGGCGTGGGTGGCCGCCGTCGGGGGCCGCCCGGTCGGGGTGGCCCGCTACCTGTTGGACGACGTCGGGGTCGCCGAGGTCGCCTTCGAGGTCGCCGATGCCTCCCGCGGCGCCGGGATCGGCACGGTCCTCCTCGACGCGGTGACGACCGTCGCCGCGGCCCGTGGGGTACGCCGGGTCCGCGCGTCCGTGCTGCCGGAGAACCAGCCGTCCCGGCGGATGGTCGCCCGGCTCGGCGTCCACCTGGCCCTGGTCGACGGCCTGCTGGAGGGCGACGGGCCGCTGCGGCTGCTCGACCCGCCGCGCGTGGACCGGCATGCCGTGGTGGCGCTGGCCTGCAGGGCCGCAGCCGCCGGCGGCCAGGATGCTCCCTGCGAGGCTCTCGATGCGTAGGCGGACCTGTGGGCCCTCTGGTCCTTGGCTTGCCCCGCCCCAGGTGATCGGATGGGACCGGCCGGCGCGGGGTCCGCCCACGCCGGCGGTCGGGTGAGGTCATGCGGGTCCAGGTTCGGCTGCTCGGTCGGTTCGAGGTCGTCGTCGACGGCCGCCCCGTGCCTGCCCGGGGCTGGCGCCGCCAGTCGGCCAGCCGGTTGGTCAAGCTGCTGGCACTGCAGCCGTCGCACCGCCTCCACCGCGAGCAGGTCATCGACGCCCTGTGGCCGGAGGTGCCGCCCGACACCGGTGCGACGCGCCTGCACACGGCCGCGCACTACGCGCGCGCCGCCCTCGGCGATCCCCGCGGCATCGTGGTGTCCCAGGGAACCGTCGCCCTGTTCCCCGACGTCGAGGTGGAGGTCGACGTCACGGCCTTCGAGCGGGCTGCAGCTGCCGCACGAGAGGGCGAGGACGCCGCCGCGGCGGCCGCGCTGTACGCCGGGACCCTGCTGCCCGACGACCTCTACGAGCCGTGGACGGAGGAGGCCCGCGACCGGCTCCGGTTGCGGCGCCGGGAGGTGCTGCGTGCAGCGGGGCGGTACGACGCGCTCGTGGCCGACGACCCGCTGGACGAGGACTCCCAGATCGACCTGGTCCGGGACCTGCTGCGGCAGGGTCGACGCCACGACGCCATCGAGGCCCTCGACCGGATGGCACAGGTCTTCGCGAGCGAGCTCGGTGTCGAGCCGTCCGAGGCGGCGCGGCAGCTCCGTACGCAGGCCGAGGCGATGCCGGCCGGGACACCCGCGACCTCGGTCTCGATGCCGGCGTGTCCGGTCCTTCCTGCCGCGCGGAACCGCCTGATCGGCCGGGGCCGGGACCTCGACGAGGTGGCCGACCTGCTGGAACGGCACCGGGTGGTCACGATCACCGGGCCCGGCGGAGCCGGCAAGTCCACCCTGGCCCTCGCTCACGCGCGGGCTGTGCAGTCCGACGACGGCTCCGAGGTCGACATCGTGCTCGCGGAGCTCGCGCCGGTCCGCGAGGCGGCTGAAGTCACCAGGGCGGTCGCCGAGGCGGTCGGCGTGCAGGGCGAGGGAGCCGTCCGGACCTCCGCGCTCGCGGCAACACTGGGACCGAGGCCGGTGCTGCTCGTCCTCGACAACTGCGAGCACCTGCTGGACGAGAGCGCGGCTCTCGTCGACGCGATCCTCGACGCCGGCGAGGAAGCGCGGGTGCTGGTCACCAGCCGCGAACCGCTGCGGGTCGACGGGGAGGCCGTGCACCTCCTCGGGTCGCTGGGCTCCGGCGCCGCGGAGCTCTTCGTCGACCGCGCGGCGGACGCGGGCGGGGCGGACGTCGCGCAGGTCGACGACCCCAGGGTCGCGCTGCTCTGCGCCCGGCTGGACGGCCTGCCCTTGGCGATCGAGCTGGCGGCGGCGCAGACGCGGCACCTGAGCCTCGACGAGCTGGTCCGCCGGCTCGACGATCGGCTGACGCTGCTGGCGGGAGCCCGGCCCCGGGCCGGCGCACGGCACTCGGCGCTCGCCGCCACGATCGACTGGAGCTACCGGCTGCTCTCCGACCGGGCCCGGGACCTCTTCGACCGGCTGGGCGTCTTCCCCTCGTCGTTCGACCTGGACGCCGTGGTCGCCGTCAGCGGCGTACCTGACCGCGCTGCCGTGACGAACGTCGTGGGCGACCTGGTCGCGAAGAGCCTCGTCGTGCACGAGCAGGCGAGCGGGCGCTACCGGCTGCTGGAGACGATCCGGCTGTTCGCCGCCCGACGGCTCGCCGAGTCCGGTCGGCACACCGAGGTCGTCGAGCTGCTGCGACGGCACGTCGTGCACCGGGCCTCGGCGACGTCCCGCACGGGGGCCTGGCTCTCCACCTCCCTGGCCGCGCGCAGCCGCGACGACCTCGACAACGTCCGTCTGGCGTTCGAGGCGTGCCTGGCCCACGGCGACCTCAGCGGCGCCGTCGACGTCGCGCTCGGGATCAGCATGCTCTGGCGCAACGCGGTCTCCTATGCCGAGGGCCGCCGATGGGTCAGCGACCTCCTCGCGAGCGACCTCGACGACACGGATCGGCTGTGGGCGCTGCTGCTGTCGGCCGATGTCGCGCTGGGGTCCGGCGATCCCCGGACGATGCGCGGGGCGGCCACCAGGGCCGCGCGCCTGGTGGACGGGATCGCCGACGCGGGCGCCTCGGTGGTCGTCCTCATCTACGACGCGCTCGTGCACCTGGACGACCCCGCCCGAGCGACCCGGAGGCTCGAGGCGGCCGGCCGGCGGGCCCGCGACATCGACGAGCCGGGGCTCGCCCGGCTCGCCCGCGGCTACCGCCTGGTCACGATCCGCATGCAAGGGCCCTGCGAGGAGCTGGCCGACGAGGCCCGCGACGTCGTGGAGACCGTGGGCGAGCGCGACTACGACCGCTATCTCTGTCACTGGGCCGCCAGCCTGCTCGCCCTCGTGGATCGTGACGCTCCCCGGCTGCGCCGGCTGATGGATGCGCAGCAGCGCGACCTCGCCACGACCGGGCTGCGCGAGAACTGGCTGACGATGTACTGGGGCGCCCTCGCCCTCGTCGTGGAGGGCGAGGACTACGTCGACCAGCTGCGGCGCTCCCGTGCCCGTGCGGAAGCGGAGGGCCGGGTGGCCGACGCCGACTGCGTCCTCGCGCTCGCGTGCGCCGCCGCCTGTCGCGACGACTGGGAGGAGGCCGCCGAGCTGGTCGGGGCGGTGGCCGACACCCTTCTGGACGACACGGCAGGCTTCTTCCACCTCTCGCTGGTGCGCGACCAGATGGTGCGGCCCCGCCTGGACCCGACGGCGTTCGCCGATGCCAGTGCCCGCGGCGAACGGAGCGATGTCCACGCGATCCTCGCCGCGCACGGGATCTGAGGCACGGGCGGCCACGCCCCGAGCGCACTGTCGACGGTCTGGGCACCCCTCATGATCGGGCGCCTCGCTGCCGATAACGACGGGAGACCCTCTCGGACCAGCCCAGGAGACTCGGATCCCCATGCCTGACACGCCAGCACGTCCCCGGCCCCCGGCCGATCGCCGAGGAGCGCACGGCGCGCTCCTGGCCGCGCTCGTGCTCGTCCTCCTCGCAGCAGGTGCTCCCGCGACCGGACGAGTCGGCACCGGGGCCCTCGCCGGTGGGGCCGGACCGCAGGTCCACGTCGGCGAACCCCCTGGCCGGACACCCCTGGGGCGTCTACAAGGGTCCCCAGGACCAGTCCTGGGCGCCGTACGACAACGCCACCGGGCACCGCAAGCGGCTGCTCGCCAAGATCGCGCTGCGACCGAAGGCCAAGTGGTTCGGGGCCTGGACCGGCAGCCCCTCCCAGATCGGCGCGAAGGTCCACGACTACATCGACAACGCCACCGGCGGCGACCCGGACGTGCTGGTCCAGATGACGGTCTTCCGGATGGTGCCGTGGGAGGCCGAGGTCGACGACCGGCTCCCCACGCGCAAGGAGCAGGCCACCTACAAGGCCTGGATCGACGCGTTCGCCGCCGCGGTGGGCAACCGCACCCACGCGGCGATCATCCTCCAGCCCGACGGTCCCCTGGCACTGAAGGCACCCCACCAGTCGCTGCTGCCGTCCCGGCTGATCGCGTACGCCGCCCGCGCGTTCGGCGCCCTCGACAACACCACCACCTACATCGACGCCGGCGCGTCAGACTGGCCCGCGGGGCGGCCCGACACGGCGGCCACGATCGTGCAGCGGGCGGGGGTGGAGTACGTGCGGGGGTTCGCGCTCAACGCGACGCACTACACCTCGACCGGTGACAACATCAGCTACGGCACCCAGGTCGTCGCCGAGCTCGCCCGTCGAGGCATTCCGGGCAAGCACTTCGTCGTCGACACCGCGGAGAACGGTCGCCCCTTCACGTGGGAGCAGTTCCGCGGGTCGCACCCGAACAACGCCAAGACCTGTGCCACCCGCACCGAGACGACGTGCGTGACCCTCGGGATCCCCCCGACGACGCACGTGGCCGACTCGCGCTGGGGCCTCACGGCCCGACAGCGCCGTCAGGCCCGGGCCCACGTGGACGGCTACCTGTGGTTCGGCAGGCCGTGGCTCTACATGCAGACGGACCCGTTCTCGATGCAACGTGCCCTCGACATGACCCGCACCACGCCGTACTGACCACGACGTCACCCGGTGCGTGGGAGGTGGGCGCGCCGGGGCGCCGCCACGATGGTGCGCATGCGTGGCGCCCGCAACCCACCCTCGTCACGGCGCGTCTGGCTGGACGGGCGCGCCCAGGTGGGCCAGGCAGCAGCGCGACCGAGCGCTGGAGCGGGTCGACGCGGCACAGCGCCGCTACCCAGCGGTGCGCTTCCTCCTGACGGCTCTGGACAACGACCGGCTCGCAGGCGGGGCGCTGCTGGCCGGGGCGCTGGCGTACCGCCTGTTCCTGTGGCTGCTGCCGGCGTGTCTCGTGGTGGTCGGCGGCCTCGGCTTCCTCGAGTCGAGCGACACGGAGGAGGCGGCACAGGAGGCCGGGTTGAGCGGCTTCGCCGCGTCCACGATCTCGTCGGCCACCTCGCAGGCGCACGAGGCGCGATGGGTGCTGCTGGCCACCGGCCTGGTCGCACTGTTCTACAGCTCGGTCACGCTCGCGCGCACCATGTGGGTGGCCACGACGCTGGCATGGCAGCTGCCCATCGTGAAGCTGCGCGGCCTGCCACGGGCAGCGGCCCTGGTGGTCGGGCTCCTCGTCTCGACCCTCGGCATCGTGCTCGTGGCCAACTGGCTGCGCAGCCTCGACCACACCGTCGGACTGATCGCGACGCTCTTCATGGTCGTCGCCTACTCCCTGCTGGGCTGGCTGGTCCTGGGGATGCTGCCCCGCCCGCCGGGGGTCCTGGTGGCGGACCTGCTGCCCGGGGCGCTGCTGATCGGAGTCGGCGTCGAGGTGCTGCACCTGGTGACGGCGTTCTTGCTGGCCCCCCAGCTGAGCAGTGCCTCCCAGCTGTACGGCGAGCTCGGCGGGGCGGCCACGCTGCTGCTGTGGACCTACATCCTGGCTCGGGTCCTCATCGGTGCCACCACGGTGAACCGGGCGTGGTTCGCGCATCGCAGCGCGCCCGGGTCCAGGCGACCTACGAGGTGACCCGTCCCTCGACGGTCTCCCGCAGCGTCCCGAGCTGCTGCTGGACCCGGTCCAGGGCGGCCCGCGCCCCCGGCTCCGCCTCCGCCAGCTGGGCAGCGAGATCGTGCACGGCGTCCTCCAGCGCGCTGAACCGCGCCCAGAACTCGTGCTCGAGGTCGCCGCCGGCGCCGGCCCGGTCCCGCAGCTGCGCCGCCTGGGCAGCCTGCACTCGCCCGGACTCCCACAGGTCCACGAACACCTGCACCTTCGCCCTCAGGATCCAGGGGTCGAACGGCTTCGTGAGGTAGTCGGCGCCGCCGGCCACATAGCCGCGGTAGGAGCTGCTCAGCTCCTTGTCGACCGCGGTCAGGAAGATGATCGGCACGTCCTTGGTGCGGGTACGACGCTTGATCCGGGCCGCGGTCTCGAACCCGTCCATGCCCGGCATCTGGGCGTCGAGCAGGATCAGCGCGAACTCCGCCCGGAGCAGCGCCCCCAGCGCCTCCTCCCCCGAGCTCGCGCGCACCAGGTCCGCGTCCAGGGAGCCGAGGATGGCCTCGAGCGCCAGCAGGTTCTCCGGGCGGTCGTCCACCAGGAGGATCTTCGGACGCCCGGTCACGACAACCACGACCGGATCACGGACAGCAGCTGCTCGACGTCCACCGGCTTGGTGACGTAGTCCGACGCGCCCGCGGTCAGGCTGTTGTCCCGGTCCCCCGGCATCGCCTTGGCCGTCAGGGCGATCACCGGGAGGTCGCGGAACCGGGACATCTTCCGGATCTCCCGCATCGCGGTGTAGCCGTCCATCCCCGGCATCATGACGTCCATCAGGACGAGGTCGATGTCGGGCTCGCTGCGCAGGATGCCGAGGCCCTCCTCCCCGTTGCCCGCGTAGAGCACCTCGATGTCGTGCTGCTCCAGCGCACTGGTGAGCGCGAAGACGTTGCGCACGTCGTCGTCGACGATGAGGATCCGGCGTCCCGAGAGGGGCCGCTCCGGCTGACCGTGGCGTGCAGCGGCGTCGCCCGGTCCGCCCTGCTCGGTGACGTCGGACCTGTGCAGGAAGAAGGCTGCGTCCTCGACCAGGCCCTGGAGGGTCCCGGGGCGCGTCAGGGTGAGCGTCTCGCCGTACCTCGTCAGCCGAGCCTCCTCGCGGGCCGGCAGGCCCTCGCTGCGGCTCAGGACGACGGGCGTGTGCCGCACCTGCTTGCGCGCCCGGATGCGCTTGAGGACCTCGAAGCCACCGCCCTCGGGGAGGGCGAGGTCGACGAGCACACAGTCCACGGGTCCCCCGGCGAGCGTCGACGCCGCGTCCTCGGGACTGCCGACGATCTCGACCTCCACCTCGTCCAGCGACTCGAACCGCTCCGCGACCGCCGCACCCGGACTGCCGGCGTCGACGGTGACCACGAGGAGCCGCCGCTTGGGACGCGCGACGAAGGCCTCGAGCCGCTCCAGCGCAGCATCCACCTTCGCCCGGGTGAAGGGCACCTCGATCACGTCGAGCGAGCCGGCGCGCCAGCCCTGGTGCGCGGTCTCGGCCGCCGCCGGTGTGTGGGCCGCGACCATGGGGACGTCGCGGGTCGCGTGGGACCGCTTCAGCACGTGGTGGAGGGCCCGGCCGTCGTGCGTGGCCATGTCCATCCCGATGACCATCCCCGCGGGCAGCCGCTGCTCGGCGAGTGCGAGCGCGCGGTCGGGATAGGCCGTCGCGACGACCTTGAAGCCGTGGTCGCGGCCCACGTCCACCGCTGCGCGGCACAGCTCGGGCTCCGACAGCGCGACGAGCAGGACCCGGTCGCCGGGCCTGATGTCGTCCTCGTCATCCTCCACCTGCTCCTTGACCCGCTCGGCGCCCCCGGCCTGCCCGGCCTGCTCGGGCAGCTCGGGGTGCCGGGAGGCCCGCGGCGGCGATGCCGCGACCTGGCCGCTCGGCAGCGCGGGTGCTCCCGCTGCCCGGCCGCCCGAGAACTGGGTGGGCACGTAGAGCGTGAACTTGCTCCCCCGGTCCGGCGCGCTCTCGACGTGGATCTCACCGCCGAGGAGGCGGGCGATCTCCCTGCTGATGGAGAGCCCGAGCCCGGTCCCGCCGAACTTGCGGCTGATCGTCCCGTCGGCCTGCTGGAACGCCTCGAAGATGGTCCGCAGCTGCTCCGGGGGAATCCCGATGCCGGTGTCGGTGACGTCGAAGGCGAGGACGCCGTCCGCCACCGTCAGCGCGGGCGTGGTGAAGTTCTTCTCGACGCTTCGCCGGATCACCAGGTTGACCTCGCCGAAGGACGTGAACTTGACCGCGTTCGAGAGCAGGTTGCGCAGCACCTGCTGGAGCCGGTGCTGGTCCGAGACCAGGGTCTGCGGCACGTCCTGCGCGACCCAGACCGAGAACTGCAGGTCCTTCTCCGCGGTGAGCGGGCGGAAGGTCGCCTCGACGTACTCCACGATCCCCGACACGGCGACCGAGGCGGGGTGGACGTCCATCTTGCCCGCCTCGACCTTGGAGAGGTCGAGGATGTCGTTGATGAGCTGCAGCAGGTCCGTGCCGGCGCTGTGGATGGTCTGCGCGAACTCCACCTGCCTCGGGTTCAGGTTCTGCTCGGCGTTGTCCGCCAGCAGCTTCGCGAGGATGAGCAGCGAGTTGAGCGGCGTGCGCAGCTCGTGGGACATGTTGGCGAGGAACTCCGACTTGTAGCGGGAGGACAGCGCCAGCTGCTCGGCGCGGTCCTCGAGGGCGCGGCGGGCGTCCTCGATCTCGAGGTTCTTGATCTCGATGGCGCGGTTCTGCTGTGCCAGCAGGCTGGCCTTCTCCTCCAGCTCGGCGTTGCTCTGCTGCAGCTCCCGCTGCTGCGTCTGCAGCTCGCCCGACTTGTTCTGCAGCTCGGCCGCCAGCCGCTGGGACTCGACCAGCAGCGCCTGGGTGCGCGAGCTCGCGATGATCGCGTTCAGCGAGACGCCGATGATCTCCACGAGCTGGTCGAGGAACTGCAGGTGGACGACGCTGAACGGCTTGAACGACGCCAGCTCCATCACGCCGAGCACCTGCTCCTCGAACACCACGGGCAGGATCACGAGGGTCAGCGGCGCGGCCTCGCCGAGCCCCGACGCGATCCTGAGGTACTCGGCTGGCACCTCGGTGACCAGGATCCGCTCCCGGTCCCGGGCCGCCTGGCCGACCAGCCCGACGCCCACCGGGAAGGCGTCGGGGACCCCGGGTTGCGGCCGGTGGCCGTACGACGCGAGCCGGCGAAGGGTGCTGGCGCCGTCGGCACCGCTCTCAGCGAGGAAGAAGGTACCGGCGGCCGCGCCCACCAGAGGGGTCAGCTCGCTGACGATGAGCTGGGTGACGTCGAGAAGGTCCCGCCCGCCCTGCATGTGCCCGGTGAAGCGGGCGAGGTTGGTCTTGAGCCAGTCCTGCTCCTGGTTCGCCCGCGTCGTCTCCCGCAGGTTGTCGATCATCTGGTTGAGGTTGTCCTTGAGCTCCGCGACCTCGCCCTGCGCCTGGACCGTGATCTGCTGGCTCAGGTCGCCCTGGGTGACGGCGGTGGAGACCTCGGCGATGGCGCGCAGCTGGGTGGTCAGGGTCCCGGCCAGCTGGTTGACGTTCTCGGTCAGCTTGCGCCAGGTCCCGGACACGTCGGCGACCTCCGCCTGGCCTCCGAGCCTGCCGTCCGTGCCGACCTCGCGGGCCACCCGGGTCACCTCGTCGGCGAACGACGAGAGCTGGTCGACCATCCGGTTCACGGTGGTCTTGAGCTCGAGGATCTCGCCACGCGCGTCGACGTACGTCTTCTGGGTCAGGTCCCCGTGGGCCACGGCCGTGGTCACGAGGGCGATGCTGCGCACCTGGCTGGTCAGGTTGCCCGCCATCGAGTTGACCGAGTCGGTGAGGTCCTTCCAGGTGCCCGCGACGCCGCGCACCTGCGCCTGTCCGCCGAGGATGCCCTCGGTGCCGACCTCGCGGGCCACCCGGGTCACCTCGTCGGCGAACGCGCGCAGCGTGTCCACCATCGCGTTGATCGTGCTGGCCAGCGCCGCGACCTCGCCCCGGGCCTCGATGGAGATCTTCTGGCTGAGGTCACCGCGGGCGACCGCGGTCGACACGGTGGCGATGCTGCGCACCTGGTTGGTCAGGTTGGAGGCCATCGAGTTCACCGAGTCGGTGAGGTCCCGCCAGGTGCCGGCCACGCCCGGGACCCGCGCCTGGCCCCCGAGCATGCCCTCGGTGCCGACCTCGCGGGCCACCCGGGTCACCTCGTCGGCGAAGGACGAGAGCTGGTCGACCATCGTGTTCACCGTGCTCTTGAGCTCGAGGATCTCCCCCCGGGCGTCGACCGTGATCTTGCTGGTCAGGTCCCCCTGCGCGACCGCGGTGGTGACCTCGGCGATGTTGCGCACCTGCGCGGTCAGGTTCGCCGCCATCATGTTGACGTTCTCGGTGAGGTCCTTCCAGGTCCCGGACACGTCGTGGACGTCCGCCTGGCCGCCCAGCCGGCCCTCGGTGCCGACCTCGCGGGCCACGCGCGTCACCTCGTCGGCGAAGGACGAGAGCTGGTCGACCATCGTGTTCACCGTGCTCTTGAGCTCGAGGATCTCGCCACGGGCCTCGACGGTGATGGTGCGGGTCAGGTCGCCGCGGGCCACCGCCGTGGTGACCTCGGCGATGTTGCGCACCTGCGCGGTCAGGGTGCCCGCCATGAAGTTCACCGAGTCGGTCAGGTCCCGCCACGTGCCGGAGACGCCGGGTACGGCGGCCTGGCCGCCGAGCCTGCCCTCCCCGCCCACCTCGCGGGCCACCCGCGTCACCTCGTCGGCGAAGGACGAGAGCTGGTCGACCATCGTGTTCACGGTGTCCTTCAGCTCGGCCAGCTCGCCCCGCACGTCCACGGTGATCTTCTGGCTGAGGTCACCGCGGGCGACCGAGGTCGTGACCTGCGCGATGTTGCGCACCTGGTTGGTCAGGTTGGAGGCCATCGAGTTGACCGAGTCGGTCAGGTCCTTCCACGTCCCCGCCACGCCCGGTACGTCGGCCTGCCCGCCGAGGATGCCCTCGCTGCCGACCTCGCGGGCCACCCGGGTGACCTGGTCGGCGAAGGACGAGAGCTGGTCGACCATCGTGTTCACGGTGCTCTTGAGCTGGGCGAGCTCACCCTTGACGTCCACGGTGATCTTCTGGCTGAGGTCACCGCGGGCCACCGCGGTCGTGACCTGCGCGATGTCACGCACCTGGGCGGTCAGGTTGTCGGCCATGTAGTTGACCGACTCGGTGAGGTCCTTCCAGCGCCCGGCCACGCCCGGCACGTCGGCCTGGCCCCCGAGGATGCCCTCGGTGCCGACCTCGCGCGCGACCCGGGTCACCTCGTCCGCGAAGGTCTGCAAGGTGGCCGTCATCGAGTTCAGCGTCTCGGCCAGCTCGGCCACCTCGCCGCGGGCGCCGACCGTGATCTGCTGGCTCAGGTCCCCGCGCGCCACGGCCTGGGCGACCGAGGAGATGCCCCGGACCTGGCTGGTCAGGTTGGAGGCCATCAGGTTCACGGAGTCGGTGAGGTCCTTCCAGGTGCCCGACACGCCCCGGACGTCGGCCTGCCCACCGAGCCTGCCCTCGGTGCCGACCTCCCGGGCGACGCGGGTGACCTCGGAGGCGAACGAGGACAGCTGGTCCACCATCCGGTCCACCGTGTCCTTGAGCTGTGCCATCTCCCCGGACACCTCGACCGTGACGGTGTGGGACAGGTCACCGTCGGCGACGGCGGTCGTGACGAGCGCGATGTCGCGCACCTGCGCGGTCAACCGCGAGGACATGGTGTTCACCGCGTCGATCAGGTCCCGCCAGCTGCCGTCGGCACCGCGCACCTGCGCCTGGCCGCCGAGCTTGCCGTCGGTGCCGACCTCCCGGGTCACCCGGGTGATCTCGTCGGCGATCGACGACAGCTGGTCCACGAGTCCGTTCACGCCGCGCGCGACCCGCAGCGGCTCGCCCCGCAACGACTGGCCGTCGAGGCGCAGGTCCATCCGCTGGGTCAGGTCGCCGTCGGACATCGCGGCGACGACGCGGGAGAACTCACCGGTGGGGCGGACGAGGTCGGTGACGAGGCTGTTGGCCGCGTCGACGCACCTGGTCCAGCCCCCCTCCCCGAGGCCGGGCTGGAGCCGCTCGCTGTGACGGCCCTCGCGGCCAGCGACCCGCTGGACCCGGGTCAGCTCGGAGAGGATGTGCTGCTGACGGTCGGCGATGTCGTTGTAGGCGATGGCCAGGTCCGTCACCAGGCCCTCTCCCGAGACCGGGAGCCGCTTGCGGAAGTTGCCGTCTCGCATCGCGTCCATCGCCGCGAGGAGGCGCTTGAGCTGGGCACGGTCCAGGTCTGCTCCTGCCGGCGAGCTCGCGCCGGATCCCCGTCCTACCGCCTTCTTGGCCGCACTGGGCATCTTGGCTCTCCTCGATCGCCCCGTCCACCCGAGTCTGTCACCATGAGGGGACTCCGCCAACGAGTCCACCAGGCCGCCATGAACTCATTCCCCGTGCGCGCTCAGCAGTCCTTCGCCGCCGACGCGAGGTCCGTCGCCGAGGCACGGAGGTTCACGCGGCAGCACCCTGGACTCGTGGGGGGCCGGCGAGCTCGTCGACACTGCGTCGCTGATGGTCAGCGAGCTCGTCACGAACGCGGTGGTCCATGCCGGCACCCCGGCGCGTCTCACGCTGGCGCTCCGCGGTGCCCATCTGCGCATCGACGTCGAGGACCAGCACCCGGGCCGGAGGCTCCCGGTCGCGCCGGGGCCACCGGAGGACACCGCCGAGCACGGACGCGGACTGGTGATCACGACGTCCCTGTCCTCGGCCTGGGGGGTCGAGTACACCAGGACCAGCAAGCGGGTGTGGGTGCTGTGCGAGCGCAACGGGACGCCGCTCACGGCCGCCACGACGCAGGTGCCCCGCTCGTCGCTGCGTGCGCTGGTCGGCGTCGTCGAGATCTCCGGAACCGGTGAGGTGACCGGGTGGAACGACGCCGCGTCGGAGCTGTTCGGGTGGTCTGCGGAGCAGGTGGGCGGACGGGCGTACGTCGACCTGCTCGACCAGTCGGCGGGGACCGCGCCACCGGAGGACCTGAGCACCCTCGGGACCGCGGAACGCTGGCAGGGGACGTATGCGGTCGCCTGCGAGAACGCCGCCACCGAGGTGGTCTTCGCCTCGCACACCCGCGCCGCGGACGGCCAGGGCACGGTGGTGCTCGTGGTGCCGGAGGAGGAGCGAGCACTCCTCGAGAACCCGCCGGCCCCGCCCCACGTGGTCAAGGCCGCGCCCTCCGCGCTCGGCCTGCGAGAGGACGCACTGGTGCGGCTGAGCGTGGAGGAGTACCTCATGCTGGCCGCCGAGCGCATCCGCGACCCGGTCACGGCGGACGCCACCTACGTGCTGCTCTCCCACGACTTCGACGACGACTTCGAGGTGGCCGCGGTGAGCGGCCTGCCCGAGGGCCTTCTCGGGACCCGCCTGGCGCCCGGCTCCCCCGGCACGCCGGATCAGCACACCCCGACCCTCCCGGTCACGGTGCCAGACCTCGCCGAGTTCGCGGTCCCGATGCTCGCCGGCACCGAGCTGCGCTCCCTGGTCGTGGTACCGCTCGTCGTGGAGGGAAAGCTGGTGGGCGCCGTGGCGGCGGCGTCCGCGGTGCCCCACGGATTCACCGACGAGCTGTCCGCACAGCTGCAGCGGTTCGGCGACTCCATCGCGCTGACGGCCGACCGGGCGAGGCTCCGGGCCTCCGAGCGGGAGCGGCGGGGTTGGCTCAGCTACCTGTCCGACGCCGGGGACCTGCTCGCCGGCTCACTCGACCAGGACATGACCATGGCGATCACCGGCCAGATCGTCGTACCCCGCCTGGCGCAGTGGTGCGCCATCCACCTCAGGGACGAGCGGGGCAAGCTCGTCCTCCACCAGGCCTGGCACCAGGACGAGCTCCGGGCCGAGGAGCTGCGTTCGGCGCTCGAGGCCGTCCCGGCCGAGGACCTCGTCGCGGGCACGGGCAGGGTCCCCGGGATACTCCTCCACGAGCATCCCGCTGGTGGCCAGGGGCCGGGGAATCGGCCAGCTCACCATCGGCCGGCCGCCCGGGGAGCTGCTGCGCAGCGAGCTCAGCCTCGTCGCGGAGTCGATCGCGCGACGGGCGGCGCTGGCGATCGACAATGCCCGCGCGCACGGCGCCCTGCAGGCAGCCGGGCAGGCGCTCCAGCAGAGCCTGCTGCCCGCGTCCCTGCCGGACGTTCCCGAGCTCGACGTCGGCGTCGTCTACGAGGCCGCGGGCGAGGACGCCGCGGCTGGTGGGGACTTCTACGACCTGTTCCCCGTGGGCCACGGCACGTGGTGCTTCGTCGTGGGCGACGTCTGCGGCTCCGGGGCGGAGGCCGCCGCGGTGACCGGGCTGGCCCGGCACACCATCCAGGCGCTGGTGCGCACGGGACTGCCGCTGGCAGCGACCCTCGAACGACTGAACACGGCGATCCTCGACGAGGGCCCCCGCGCGCGCTTCCTCACCCTGGTGTGCGGCACCCTGCGCCCCGAGGGCGGTGGGGCCCGGCTGGAGCTGGTCAACGCCGGGCACCCACCGCCGTACCTGGTCGACCGCGCGGGCAACGTCCGCGAGGTCGGCACCCCGCAGACGCTGCTCGGAGTCGTGGACCGGAGCACCTACCTGTCGGAGGGCCGCATGCTCGGCCGCGGCGACCTCCTCGTCGTGGTCACCGACGGGGTGCTCGAGCGCCGGGACGGCAAGCGGATGCTGGGTGAGGAGGGCTTCGCCGGACACCTGTCGGAGACCACGCACCTGCCGGCGCAGGCGGTGGCCGACCGGGTCCGCCGCGTCGTGGCGGAGTTCAGCGACGACCCCCAGCACGACGACATGGCCGTCCTGGCCATCCGGATCCGTCCCGCGGCCTCGGCCTGAGCCGGACCGGCGGCGCGCTCAGGCGTCGAGCGCCTTCAGCATCTCCGCGGCCAGCGGCGCCGACGAGGCCGGGTTCTGGCCGGTGTAGAGGTTCCGGTCGACCACGACGTGCTCGGCCCACGGGTCGCCGGCCACGAAGTCCGCGCCGAGCGCCACGAGGCGGTCCTCGAGCAGCCACGTCGCCTTGTCGGCAAGGCCCGCCTGCTGCTCCTCGGCATTGGTGAACCCGGTCAGGCGGTAGCCCGCGAACGGCGAGGCGCCCTGGTCGTCCTGGGTCGCCAGCAGCGCTGCCGGCGCATGGCAGACGACGCCCAGCGGCCTGCCGGAGTCCAGCGCGCTCGCGAGGAGCTTGGCGGACGCGGCGTCCCCGGACAGGTCCTCCATCGGGCCGTGACCGCCGGGGTAGAAGACCGCGGCGTACTCGTCGAGGTCCACGCCGTCGAGCTCGAGCGGTGCCTTCAGCCCCACGATCTCGTCCAGCTCGGCCCGGATCGCGTCCGCGTTCTCCTGACCGCCGTTGGCGTCGGCCGCGAGGCTCGCCTCGTCGACCACCGGGACCACGCCACTCGGCGTCGCGACCACGACCTCGTGGCCGGCCCGGGTGAACGCGAGGTACGGCGCGACGAGCTCCTCGGCCCAGAAGCCGGTCGGGTGCTGCGTCCCGTCGGCGAGGGTCCAGTGCTGTGCTCCGGTGACGACGAACAGGATCTTGCTCACGGGTGTACCTCCAGGGATCGGTATGGACGGTCACCCGGGTCAGCCCGTGTCGGGCCCGAAACATTCCCGGTTCAGCGAGCTGCGCGCGTGTGCACCCGGCCCCGGATCAGCGGGCGACCCTGCCTGGCCCGCGCATGGTCCTCGAGGAAGTTCTCGACCTCGAGCCGGTCCACACGTCCCTGGGCCATGGACGTGGCGGCGATGCGAGCGTTCTCGCGGGCCACCGCTTGGTCGGCGAGGCGCTCAGCGGCGGCGGCCGCGATGCGGACAAGACGGGGCCCCATGACTCCTCCAGTGTGTGTGGGTGTGCGGCCCTGCGGGGCACGCCGGGCCTACTCAACTCTGGGTACGAGGAGGTCGACAGGGACCTTGGTCCCGAAAGGCCGGACCTTCTCGACCACGTCCTCAGGTCTGCGGTGACAGCTCGTCCGCCACGAGCGCGAGGTCGGCGGTCGAGGTGTCCACGACGGCCGGGTGCAGCGGGGTGATCTCGACCGGGCACCTCGCCTCTCGCATCAGCGCGCGGGCGGTCGAGCCCATCGGCAGCCCGATCGGGGCGCCGTGCCCCCGACGTCCGATCACGAGCAGGTCCGCACCCTCGGTCGCGCCCAGCAGGGCGGCGCCGGCGTCCTGGTGGCGGACGTCGATGTCCACCACGACCTCGGGGTACGCCGATCGGAGCTCCCGCAGGGCGAGCGCCAGCCGCTCGGTGAGCGAGGCGGTCCAGCGGTCGGCCTCGCGCTGGCCGACGACGACGTCGTCGTACGGCCGCTGCAGCTTCCAGGTGTGCAGCACCCGCAACCGGGCGCGGCGACCGCTGGCCGCGACGAACGCGTGCGAGAGCACCTCGTAGGCGTGCTCCGGGTCCTCGACGCCCACCACCACCTGGCGGCGGTCGGCGGCAGCGAGCCAGACCGGCGGGATGCACACGACCGGACACCGCGCCCGGGTCGCCACGCCGGTGCTCGTGGACGCCGTGAACACCCGGCCCAGCAGCGGCCGGTCGCGGTGACCGAGCACCACCATGCGGGCGCCCTCGCTCTCCTGCACGAGGACCCGGACCCTTCCGCCGGTCCGGATCACCTTCTCCAGGGGCACCATGCCGTCCCACGCGGTCCGGGCGGTCTGCTCCGCCTCCCGCATGATCTTCTGCGCCACCTGGTCGAAGGCCTCGTAGCCGGCCATCGGCACGATCGGGGACGTGGCGGCGAGCTCGGGCAGCACGTGCACCAGGCGCACCCCGCACCCCGCCCGTTGCGCCTCCGCCACGGCGAACTGCACCGCGTGCAGACCCTGCTGGGTCCCGTCCACTCCCACGACGACGGGGGCCTCCAGCTGAACACCCATGCGGCACCTTTCCTCGGACGCGTGCGGCTCGTTCTCGTGACGGCTCCGAGCCTCGTCCCGCCGCTCCCGAGGGCACAGGGCCGCCAGTCACGCGAGCGGGGGCCTTCTGGCTCAGCCCCGCTGGAGGGCGCCCTCGAACAGCTGGACCCACTGCACCAGGTGCCGGTCCCCGAGGAAGTAGTCACGGACGCGCTCGTGTGCCGCGGCCCCGATGGCGGCCGCGCGCTCCGGGTCGGACAGCAGCATGGCGAGGGCCTCGTTGAGCGCCGTGAGATCTGCGGGGTCGTGCAGCAGGATGCCGCTGACGCCGTCCTCGATCTGGTCCGGGATCCCCCCGACGGCGGACGCCACGACCGGGCGCGCCTTCCACATCGGCTCGGTGACCGTCAGCCCGAAGCCCTCGGCGAGGCTCTTCTGGATGACGACCGACGCATGGCGCTGGAGGACGTTGACCAGGTGGGCGTTCTCGTCCACGTCATCCATGGGCAGGACACACAGGTGGATCCGCGCCCGGACGGCGGTGGGCAGCGAGTCCCGCAGGGCACGGCACGCCTGGAGGATCGCCGCACCTTCCGGGTCGTCGGTGACGCCGAGCACGTCGGGACCTGCCAGCAGCAGGTGCACGTCCTCGGGCAGCATGTCGATGTGGTGCGCGACCCCCGTCAGCACCCCCGTCATGTCCTTGAGGCGGTCCCACCGGCTCAGCTGCATCACGACGCGGCTGGCCGCCGGGAGCGGCCCCTCGTCCAGGAGCAGGCCAGCGTGTGGTCGGACGCTGCCGGTCGAGCCGCCGCGACGCGGGAAGACCAGGCTGCCCCCGTCGGCCGGCAGGTCCACCAGCCCGGCCTGCCGGAGCGCCGCGGCCACGTCGACGGGCTCGATCTGGGCGTTCTTGGTGCTGAACGGGTCGATCGAAGGGGCGATGATCTGCACCCGGTCGGGCGGCAACCACTCCGGCACGTACGACGGCCGCGAGAAGATGAACGCGTCCGCCGGCTCGACCAGCGGCCGCAGGAACCCCCAGGCGGCCTCGGTCTCCGCGGTGACCATCCCGGAACCGATGTGGCAGCGCCACACCACCTTGGCCCCGGTCTCCCGCAACGGTGCGACCAGCCCGGCCGTCTGCGGGTCGTGCAACAGGATCACGTCTCCGGGACGCACCATCGTCGCGAAGTCGGCGGCGTTCGCGCCGGTGACCTCGAGGTAGTGCGCCAGCTGGTCCGCACCCAACGGTCCACCATCTCCGGGCGACCCGTGCAGCATGTTGTGGATCCGCTTGGTGATGGCGAAGAACTCGGGGTCGCCGTCGAGCACCAACCACCGGGTGTCGACGCCGGCCCCGCGGCCGTAGGCCAGCAGGACCGTCAGCATCTCCGCGACCCCACCGCCCTGAGCCGTCGAGTTCAGGTTCCAGATGGCCCGCCCGTCCAGCATCGCCCGGGCGTGCACCGCCGCCTTCTCCAGCATCTCCACCCGGGCGGGAGGCAGCAGCACCTCGAGCCGCTCGAGCGGGGCGGGATCGATCCGCACCTCCTGCATCCCCCGAGCCTCACCCCGGCCACCGACCTCCCACGAGGTGCGAAGGTCACGGCGGACCGGGACCAACGGGAGTCTCGTCCGGCGCGGGTGATGACACCCCGGCGACCCCGAGCAAGAGTCACGAGGATGAGTCAGGTCGCCGTACGGAGTCACCTCACGCCGGGGCAGCGTGCCGATCGCGGTCGGGAGGCCCGCGCCGCCCACCCGCCCGCTCGCCAGGCCGAGCTGGTGCTGCCGGCGGACCGGCACTCGCCGGTCGCCCTGCTCGAGCAGCAGGCGCTCACCCGGGTGCCCGACCTGTTGCCGCTGCGACATGCGCGGATGATGGTCTCCCCCTTCACCTACTTCCGGGGTGCCGCCCTGGCGATGGCGCTCGACCTCGCCACGTCGCCGTCACTCGGGGCTCCCGGTCCAGCTGTGCGGGGACGCACACCTGTCGAACTTCGGAGTTCTTCGCCTCGCAGGAGCGTCGCCTGCTCTTCGACCTCAACGACTTCGACGAGACCCATCCCGGGCCCGTGGGAGTGGGACCTCAAGCGGCTTGCGGCGAGCCTCGCGGTGGCGGGACGTGACAATGGCTTCCCGGCGGAGAAGCGCCACAAGATCCTGCTGGCGACCTGCCGGCGCTACCGGGACGCGATGTCGGGATTCGCCCGGAGCCGCACCCTCGACGTCTGGTACTCCCGCGTGGAGGTCGCCGAGCTCGAGGGACTGCTGGAGGACCAGATCTCGGGCAAGCAGCGCAAGCGGCTCGACTCCGTGATGTCCAAGGCGCAGGCCAGCGACAGCCTCAAGGCCTTCACGAAGCTCGCCGAGACCGTCGACGGACGGATGAGGCTCCGCAGCGACCCGCCGCTGGTGGTGCCGGTCGCCGATCTCCTCCCCGAGCTGGACGATGCCGTGCGAGTGGGCTGGGTGCATCGTCTGCTGGCGGACTACCGCAGGAGCCTGAGCCCCGAGCGGGGCGTCCTGCTCGATCGCTTCGAGTTCCTCGACATGGCCCGCAAGGCCGTGGGGGTCGGCAGCGTCGGGTACCCGCTGCTGGATCGTGCTCCTGCGTGGACGGGACGATGGCGACCCGTTGTTCCTGCAGGTCAAGGAGGCCCAGGAGTCCGTGCTCGCCGGCGTCGTCCCCGCCTCGATGGTGCCGCAGCCCGGCCTCGACAACCAGGGCGAGCGGGTCGTGACCGGTCAGCGGCTGATGCAGGCCTCCAGCGACATCTTCCTCGGCTGGCAGCGGGCGGTGGGCATCGACGGACACGGGCGCGACTTCTACATCCGTCAGCTCCGCGACATGAAGGGTTCGGTCGACATCCAGCGGATGCCCTCGCAGGGCATGCGGATGTACGGCGAGGTCTGCGCCTGGACCCTCGCCCGGGCACATGCCAGGTCGGGTGACCCGATCGCGATCGCGGCCTACCTCGGCGACGACGACGCCGTGCCCGAGGCAGTGGCGGACTTCGCCGAGCTCTACGCCGACCAGAACGAGCGCGACCACGCCGAGATGGTCGAAGCGGTCCGCAGCGGAAGGCTCGAGGCCCGGGACGCCGAGTGACTCGTCAGATGAACAGCAGCTGGGCGCCCGCGGTCTTCTCGATGAAGTCCGAGGCGCTGATGATGTCCTCGACCTCCTCGTAGAGGTCGTCCAGCCCCAGGTGCTGCATGTCGGCCGACATCCGGCAGGCCCACAGGTGACCGCCCGAGTCGACGATCTGCTGCAGGAACTCGGGCACCTCGGGCACGTCGAGCTCGGCGATGGCCTTCTTCATCTGGTGGGTCGCCATCGCCGTCATGCCGGGCAGCCCCCCGAGGCCCTGGGGCATGTGGGTCGCCGTGTTGCCGAGCAACGTCAGCTTCAGGTGCCCCATCGTCTTCTTGTTGATCATGTCGAAGCCCCAGAACGTGAAGAACAGATGTGTCTCCACGCCTTCGCCGAGTGCGGCGTTGGCCAGTATCAGCCCCGGGTACGCCATGTCCAGGTTGCCCTTGGAACAGATGATCGCCAGCTTGCGGCCGGACTCCGCCTCGCCGAACGACGGGACGATCGGCGCGGTCTCGGTGGTGGTCATGCGCGGCTCCTTAGACGCAGCCGCGCGGCTTGGGAAGCCCCGCGACGTAGGCCAGCTTCTTGGCGGGCTTCTGGGGGAAGAGTGCGAACAGCTTCTTGGTCGGGATCTCGCCGACGACGCTGATCCGGCGCAGCGTCGGGGTCTCGCCCTGGTCGGCGAAGTCGTGGCGGACGAAGGTGATCGCCTGCCAGTGCTCGTCGGTCAGCTCGATGCCGATCTGGGACGCCAGCGCCCTGGCGAGGCCCTCGGACCACTCCATGGGGTCGGTCATGAACCCCTCGGGGTCGACCTGGACGTGGTGGCCTTCGATCGTCGTGGTGGGCATGGGCCTCAGACCTCCTCGTGCGGGACGTGCTTGCCGGCCATCGACATGTGGGCCGGCAGCGGGATGGGTCGCCCGGGGAGCAGCAGGTTCCAGTACACGTGCCGGAACGCCAGCTTCCCGAGGTGGTTGGCGCGGGTCTCCCGCAACAGGCTCAGCGGGCCGATGTACGGCAGCGGGTACTTCCCCGGGAGCGGTTCGGTGTCGTAGTTGAAGTCGATGAGCAGCGCCTTGTCGTCACCGGACTCCACGAAGCAGTTGGCGTGGCCGTCGAAGGCCCCGGTCATCGTCTGCCCCTGCACGTGCTGGAGGAAGTTGCCGACGAAGACCTCGACGGCGAAGTGCGCCACCGAACCGGCCTTGGAGATCGGGATGTCGTTGGCGTCGCCGATCGCGAAGATGTCGTCGTGCGCCGTGGAGAGCAGGGTGTGCGGGTCGACGGGGACGTAGTTGAGCTCGTCCCCGAGCCCCGAGCGCGCCACGAAGTCCGCCCCCATGTTCAGGGGGACCGTGACCAGCAGGTCGAAGGGCACCTCGCGCTCGTCGTAGGACACGAGCACCCGACGCTCCGGGTCGACCCGCTCGACCAGGAAGTCCGGCTCGACGTGGATCTTGCGCTCCTCGAGCATGCCGCCGAGGTGGGCCGAGGCGACCGGGCGCGTGAACGCCCCGTCCAGCGGGGTGACGTAGACGAGCTCGACCCGGTCGCGGATGCCACGCCCGCGGAGCCAGGACTCCGCGAGGAAGGCGAACTCCAGCGGGGCGACCGGGCACTTGATCGGCATCTCCGTGACGTGGACGACCAGCCGCCCGTGGTCGAAGCCGCGCAGTGCCTCCGCGAGCGCCTCGGCACCGTCGAGGGTGTAGAAGTCGAAGATGCTGCGCCGCCACTCGGTCCCGTCCATGCCGGGCGTCTGGTCGGGTCGCGGCGTGGTGCCCGTGGCCACGACCAGGTAGTCGTAGCCGAGCCTGCGGCCGTCCGCGAGGAGGACCTCGTGGGCGTCGGCGTCGACGCGGTCGATGTCGCCGAGCACCATCTCCACCCCGTCGGTGAGGAAGGCGTGCCGGGTGCGCACGACGTCGGTGCGGTCATAGGTCCCGAAGGGCACGAACAGGTAGCCGGGCTGGTAGTGGTGGGCGTCGTCGCGGTCGACGACCGTCACCTGCCACTCGCGGCGGCCGAGGCGACGACGCAGCTTGTTGGCCACCATGGTGCCGGCCGTGCCGGCGCCCAGGACCAGGAGTCGTTTCATGGGTCCCCTTCCTCTCCGGCACAGTCCACTCCCGGCCAGGAAGGACCGGACCGGCCATAGGTCCCCGGCGCCGGGCCACTCGACCCGGACTGTCCCGGCCTCGGAGGCGGGCGTTCGCAGGCGCTAGCCTGCACGGGTGCCTGCGCCCCCCGTCCCCTTCCGCGTCGGGTTCGTGACCGGCGCGACGCCCGACAAGTGGGCGGGCACCTGGCGCAAGCGCCGGCCCCGGGAACCCCTCGAGCTGGTGCCGGTCGAGCAGCAGGGCCAGGAGGCCGGTCTGCGCGACGGCAGCCTCGACATGTGCCTGGTGCGGCTGCCGATCGACCGCGAGGGACTGCACTGCATCCCGCTGTACGACGAGGTCCCGGTGGCCGTGGTCGCCAAGGACCACGTGACGACCGTCGTGGAGGAGGTCAGCCTGGCCGACCTCGACGACGAGCAGCTCGTGCTCCCGCACGAGTCCGGGTGGACCCCCGCAGCCGATCAGCTGGACTGGCCACCGATGTCGGTGCGGGACGCGATCGAGGTCGTGGCCGGTGGGACCGGCGTCGTCATCGTCCCCATGTCGGTCGCGCGCCTGCACCACCGCAAGGACACGGCGTACCGACCGGTGACCGACCTGCCGTCCACCAAGGTCGGGCTGGCCTGGCTCGTCGACAACGAGGACCCGAGGGTCCAGGAGTTCATCGGCATCGTGCGGGGCCGCACCGAGCGCAGCTCCCGGGGCTGACTCCGCGTCGCGCGGTCACGGCGCGGATCCCCGCGGGGGCTGCGGCCGCTGGTGACCGAGCTCGCCGCCGATCCGGCCGCCGTAGGGCCGCCCGTGGTCGGCGTACTCCTCGCGGTAGTAGGCCAGGCGCCACGGCCCGACCTCCACCCGCGACCCGGTGCGCAGCAGCTGACGACGTGACCTCGCGCCGTTGACCCGGGTGTCCGGGCTCTGCGCGACGAGCACGAACTCGTCGTCCGCGTCGTGGTGGACCTCGGCGTGGACGTCCGCCAACCGGGGCAGGCAGATGTCGCACGACGGGTCGCTGCCGATCGTGGTGACCCCGTCCAGCAGCCAGTAGACCGGCTGCCGCTCCCCCGGCCAGACGTCCTCCCCGGGCGCGAGCACCAGGCGAGGGCCACCGCCACGGGCGGGGTCGTGAGTCGTCGTGACCGTTCGCCGCGGGCGGCGCAGGAACGTGGGAGCCGGCGGCCACGGGGTGGTGGGCGGAGCCAGTGCGGCGTCCGGCAGGACGGGCGCGGTGCCCCGGATCCTGGACCGCGCCGAGGTCCAGGCCCCGCGCAGGCTGCCGAGCCGGATGTGCCGCGACCCGGTGGCCCGGCGCTGCCACCACGGGGCCCGCACCGCTCCGAACGTGACCAGGTGGCTGCCCGCGTGCGAGACCCGGACGGACAGTCCCCGGCGCGCGAGCGCGTCCGCCAGGGCCCGGATCGCCGGCGCGTCGCCCGCGCCGGCGAAGGCACCCGGGTCGTCGACCTCGAGGTCGAGGCGGTTGCCGGCGCCACGGAGCGTCCCGTGCACCGGTGCGCCGCCCGGCACGGTGACCTCGAAGTCGAGGTCGGCCGCCACCTCCAGCACGACGGCCATCGGGATCAGCCCCGGGCCGAGGCGTTGTCGTTCGTGGTGACCTGCAGGGTGCCGTTGAGCTTCCAGGTGGCCCGCGGTGCGTTGGAGCCGGTGTCGCGAGGCACCTCCACGCTCATGTCGACGAACCGGTAGTTGATGGCCGCTTCCCGCCCGGTGAGGAAGGACCACATCTTCCGCCCGAGGTCGGACCAGTCGACGACCTCGCCGGTGCTGCCGCCGTCGACCGCCTGGGTGCTGACCGAGTCGTTGATGGTCATCGCCATCGCCTCCAGAGTTAGACATGTACGTCAACATGTTGTTGAGGTATCGTCCTCAGCATGGACACGAAACCGGCCGCGACGCAAGGGGTCGACGACAATTCGCCGTTGACGATCGGCCAGCTGGCCAGCCGCACGGGCGTCAGCCCGGCCACCTTGCGGATGTGGGAGACGCGGCACGGGTTCCCGGTGCCGATCCGGCTCGAGAGCGGCCACCGCCGCTACGACCAGGGGCACGTGGCCGCGGTCGACCACGTCGTACGCCGCCGCGACGCCGGGGTCCGCCTCGACGTCGCGATCGCGGAGGCGATGGCGGCCGCCGAGCCGTCCTCCCCGTCGGTCTTCGCCGAGCTGCGTCGCAAGCACCCGCAGCTGGCGGCGCACCGCCTGCGCAAGTCCACCCTCCTCGCCCTGTCGTGGGCCATCGAGGACGAGTTCTGCGCCCGCGCCCAGCGGGCCCACCTCTTCGGCGGTTTCCAGCGGGAGCGCTACTACGCGTCCGCCCGGGAGCGCTGGACCGAGCTCGCCCGGGTCGCGCGGACGACGATGGTGTTCGCGGACCTGTCGGGCCCGGCGGACTCCGCGAGCCACCCCGGGGCCCGACCCGAGCTCGTGCACCTGGGCATCGACGAGCCCATGCGCCGGGAGTGGTTCGTGGTCTGCGACTCCCACGACCTGCCGGTCGCGCTCACCGCGTGGGAGCTCCCCGGCCAGGGTGACGTCCCCGACCGGGACCGCGTCTTCGAGACCCTGTGGACCGTCGAGTCCTCGGCCGTTCGCGACGCGGCCCGGGTCTGCACGCGCGTGGCCCAGGAGCACGGCATCGGCTCGGCCTCGCCGTTGCTCTACGAGCTCGCTGACGAGCCCGCGCACGGACTGGCCGACCAGGCGTCGGTCACCACCCTCTTCAACCGGGTGATCGCGTACGTCGACCGCTTCGGAGGCTGAGCCCTCGCCACCGGCGGGCACCGGGGTGGCCCCTCCTCACCAGCTGGTGGCGAGCGGCCTGCCCTCGTGGAAGCCCGCGGCCGACTGCACCCCGATGACCGCGCGCTCGTGGAACTCCTCGAGGGTGGTGGCGCCCGCGTAGGTGCACGCGGAGCGGACCCCGGAGCAGATCTGGTCGATCAGGTCCTCGACGCCCGGCCGGGCCGGGTCGAGGTACATCCTCGAGGAGGAGATGCCCTCCTCGTAGAGCCCCTTGCGGGCGCGGTCGAACGCCGACTCGGTCGCGGTCCGGTTGGCCACCGCGCGGGCCGAGGCCATCCCGAAGGACACCTTGTAGGCCCTGCCCTGGGAGTCGTGCAGGAGGTCGCCCGGCGACTCGTGGGTGCCGGCGAACCAGGACCCGATCATCACCGACGAGGCCCCGGCGGCGAGGGCGAGGGCGACGTCGCGGGGGTGCCGCACTCCCCCGTCGGCCCACACGTGCCGGCCCATCTCGCGCGCCGTCCTCGAGCACTCGAGCACCGCCGAGAACTGCGGCCGGCCCACCCCGGTCATCATCCGCGTGGTGCACATGGCGCCCGGGCCGACGCCCACCTTCACGATGTCGGCGCCCGCCTCGATGAGCGCGCGGGTGCCCTCGGCCGAGACGACGTTGCCGGCCGCCACGGGGACACCCGGGGACAGCGCACGCACAGCGGCCAGCGCCTCCAGCATCCGGTCCTGGTGCCCGTGGGCGGTGTCCACCACGAGGCAGTCGACGCCGGCGGCGAGCAGGTCCGCCGCCTTCTGGGCCACGTCGCCGTTGACACCGACCGCTGCGGCGACGCGCAGACCCCCGGTCCCGTCGAGGGCCGGGTCGTAGACGGTCGCGCGCAGGGCGCCCGTCGGCGTGAGCACGCCGAGCAGCAGCCCGTCGGCGTCGACAGCCACCGCGACCGGGGCCTTCGCCGCGTGCAGCGCGTCGAAGGCTGCGCGGGGATCGGCGTCGGCCGTGATCGTCACGAGGTGCGGGTTCATCACGTCCTGCACCTGGGCGAAGCGGTCCACGTCGGCGCAGTCGGCCTCCGACACCACCCCGACCGGGCGCCCGTCGCGGACCACGACGGCAGCACGGTGCGAGCGCTTCGGGATCAGGGAGAGGGCCTCGGCCACGGTCTGGTGCGGGGTGAGCTCGATGGGCGTGTCGAACAGCCGGTGTCGCGACTTGACGAAGCGGACCACCTCGGTGACCACCGGGATGGGGATGTCCTGCGGGATGACGGTCAGGCCACCGCGCCGCGCGACGGTCTCGGCCATCCGCTTGCCGGCGATGGCGGTCATGTTGGCGACCACCAGCGGGAGCGTCGCGCCGGTGCCGTCGGAGGTCGCGAGGTCCACGTCGTACCTGCTGCCGACGGCGGAGTGGCGCGGCACCATGAAGACGTCGTCGTAGGTCAGGTCGTGCGGCAAGGCCGTGTCGTTGAGGAACTGCACGTCGGGAGAATCTACGCGAGCCGGCTCAGGAGGTCGGACCGAACGTCTCCTTGCCGAACATCCGTGCGGTCGCGCGCGCCGTGGGTGAGCCGGCATCCGGGTCGGCGCCGTGCGCCAGCAGCGTGGCGACCACCTCGTCCTCTCCCTTGAACACCGCGCCGGCGAGCGGCGACTGGCCCCGGTCGTTGAGGCGGTCCACGTCCGCACCCCGGGTGGCGAGACCGTCGACCACGTCGGCGTGACCGTGGTAGGCCGCGAGCATCAGCAGCGTGTTGCCCGACGCATCGGTCAGGTCCACCGGGACGCCGGCGTCCACGTAGGCCAGCAGTCGCTGGACGTACCCCGCCCGGGCGAGGTCGAAGAGCTGGTGCGCGAGCTCGACGTGTTCGGGTGACAGCCCTTCGCTCTCGGTCATGGCGAAGAGCCTAGGGTGACGCGCATGCCCTTCGTGGAGCCCGGAGCCCCGGCCGACCTCGCCCGTGGAGCCCTCGCCGGGCTCGGTGACACCTTCGGCAGCCCGGCCGCCGTCGTGGCGCGCGCCCCCGGACGGGTGAACCTGATCGGTGAGCACACCGACTACAACGCCGGGCTGTGCCTGCCGCTGGCCCTGCCCCACGCCACCTACGCCGCCGTGGCCCGACGCGACGACGACCGGATCCGGATCGCGAGCCGCCAGGCCGCGGACACCTGGGAGGGCCGCGTGGACGCGCTCGGGCCGGACACCGTGTCCGGGTGGACGACCTACGTCGCGGGGGTGCTGTGGGCGCTGCGCGAGGCGGGGTACGACGTGCCGGGTGTCGACGTGTTCGTCGACAGCACGGTCCCCCTGGGTGCGGGGCTGTCGAGCTCGGCCGCGCTGGAGTGCTCGGTGGCGATCGCCCTCGCGGACCTCCTGGGCCTCGACCCGACCCCGGAGCTGCGCCGGGACCTGGTCTCCGCCTGCATGCGGGCGGAGACCGAGGTGGCGGGCGCGCCCACCGGCGGCATGGACCAGACGGTCTCGATGCTGGCCGAGGCCGGCACGGCACTGCTCATCGACTTCGAGGACCACTCGACGCTTCCGGTGCCGCTGGCCACCGACGGTGCGGGCCTCGCCCTGCTCGTGACCGACACCCGCGTCTCCCACGCCCTCGTCGACGGTGGCTACGCGTCGCGTCGCCGGGACTGCGAGGTGGCCGCCGGACAGCTCGGGCTGTCCTCGCTGCGCCGCGCCGACCTCGCCGCGGTCGAGGCCCTCGACGACGAGCGGGTCCGGCGCCGGGCCCGCCACGTGGTGACCGAGATCGAACGCGTGCGCTGCACCACGGCCGCGATCGCGTCCGGTGACTGGCAGGAGGTCGGCCGTCAGCTCCTCGCCTCCCACGTGTCGATGCGCGACGACTTCGAGATCTCCTGCCCCGAGCTCGACACGGTGGTGCAGACCGCGGTCGAGGCGGGCGCGGTCGGTGCCCGGATGACCGGCGGCGGGTTCGGGGGCTCGGCGATCTCGCTGGTCCCGCTCGAGCGGCTCGACGCGGTGGTGCGCGCCGTCGACACGGCCTTCGTGGCCGCAGGCTTCCGTGCCCCGGCACACCTGCTGGCCGAGCCGTCGGCGGCCGCGGACCTGGTCGCGACGGACTAGCGTGCCCGCGCAGCGGACCTAGGTCGCCGAGACCCCGATCCGACCGCCTCGGAAGGCTTCCACGAAGCAGGCGTGGTCCTCGCGCACCTGCCTGGCGTAGTCCATGCCGAAGTCGGTCACCCACGCCGTGAACTCACGGCGCCGCCGGTCGACGCTCTCGGCGATCGCGTCCTCGACCTGGAAGTCCACGAGGTCCTGCGAGCTGTCCTCGTCCGAGGCGCAGTGGATCTTGGCGGTCGCGCGGCCGAGCAGGTCCACGACTGCCGCGATGTCGTCCGGCTCGGTGAGGTCGGACCAGTCGAGGTCCACCTCGTAGGGCGAGACCTCGGCGACGACGTACCCCGCCCCGTCGAGCTCGGTGTAGCCCAGCAGCGGGTCGGTGTGCACCTGGAGCGCCCGCTGGCTCACGACGGTGCGGTGCCCCTCGTTCTCGAAGTAGTCCTCGATCTGGCTGCCGTCGACGAACCGGCTCACCGCCGGGACGTTCGCCTGCTTCATCGACAGCAGCACGTCGTTGTCGAGCGCCTGGCTGTAGCCCTCGACCAGCACGTTGTACGCCGGGAGCCCGGCGCTGCCGATCCCGAACCCGGACTTGCCGGCCACGTCCCGCAGCTCGTAGAAGAGCTCACGGTCGAACCTCTTGTCCTCGGGGATGGTGTCGAGGTAGGCCTCGAACGCCGCGACGACCTTCGCACGCTCCTTCTTGCCCAGGCGCCGCACCGAGGAGTCCTCGCGCAGCATCCGCGTGCCGTCGTCGGTCACCACCGTGGCGCCGTCGAGGAGGTCCGCTCGCCGCCGGAGCCGGGCCGCGAGCAGCGCCTCCCGGATCGGACCCTCGGTGTTGTCGAGGTGCAGGGCGAAGTCGTCGTCCTCGCTCTCCCGGTAGGCGTCCACCTGGGACAGATAGGCACGGACGTACGTGCCGATCAGGGTCCGGACGTCGTCCTCCGGCAGGGCCTTCTGCCAGCCCACGAGGGCCAGGGACGCAGCGAACCGCTGCAGGTCCCACGTGAACCTGCCCAGGTAGGCCTCGTCGAAGTCGTTGATGTCGAAGACCATCCGGCCGTCGGAGTTCAGGTACGTGCCGAAGTTCTCCACGTGCAGGTCGCCGTGGATCCAGATCCGCCCGCTCCGCTCTTCGGCGTAGGGGTCGTCGTCCGCCGTCACGTCGGCGTAGAACAAGCAGGCGCTCCCCCGGTAGAACGAGTGCGGGTCGGCGGCCATCTTGCGGAACTTGCCGCGGAAGGCCACCGGATCCGCCTTCATCAGCGGCGCGAACGCGTCCTCGAGGACGGAGACGATCAGGTCGGTACGGGAGGTGTCGGCCACGCCGGCCACTATGCCCGAACGGCGGTGGCCGCCCGGTTCGCACCTGGGTAGGGGTACTCAGGTGCCCGTCCCACGGGTCGAGTAGCCGGACGGATGCCCCGCACCCGGCGGCCGGGCGAGGCTTGCGGCCATGAGCACTCCGAACCAGTCCAAGAACACCAGCGCCTTCTTCCTGCAGGCCGGCGTCTCCTTCGGCCTCGCACTGCTGACGATGATCGTCGCCGTCCTCTACCTCCCGGTGGATCCCTGGATCCGGGCCTTCCTCGGCCTCGGCACCCTGTTCCTCACCACCTCGTCCTTCACCCTCGCCAAGTGCGTGCGCGACTCCCAGGAGAACCAGTACGTCGTCGCCCGGCTGGACCAGGCCCGCGTCGACAAGCTCCTCGCCGAGCACGACCCCTTCCGCGCGATCTCCTGATCCGCGATCCCCGACTCGACCGTCCACCGGGCGGGTGCGCCTCCCGGTGCACCCGCCCGTCTGCTTGACTCGGGAGCGGCCGACCACAGCGCGAAGACCGGCCGGCCTGTCGACCTCAGGAAGGGATGGCCACGTGCCTCGCATCAACCCGCTCGGCAAGATCAGGAACACCGCACTCGGGACGATCAAGGACCCGAAGCGGACTGCGGAGAAGGCAGTCGACCAGGCCAGGGGGACCGTGGCCCTGGGCCGGATGGTCGCCGACCAGGTGACCAGGACCGCCTCCGGGGCCGTCATCACCCGACTGCCCGGCCGGAAGCCCGCACCTGAGTCCCAGGCGGCCACGGTTCCCGAGCCCAGGACGCCCGCCGAGTCCGCGCCCGTCCAGGCGCAGGCACCAGCTCCCAGCATCGATGCAGCCGCCGACCCGGCCGTGGTCGACGTGACGCCCGCCGACGTCGCCAAGAGCGTGGCGAAGAAGGCGCCCGCCAAGAAGCCCGCCACCAAGTCCACCCCCGGCGCCAAGCTGCCGGCGAAGAAGACGGCGGCGAAGAAGACCGCCACGAGGGCACCCTCGAAGAAGGCAGCCACGACCGCGCCGGCGAAGGCCGCGGCCCGACGTACCAAGGCCGCCGGTGCGTCGACGCCGACGAGCGGTACGGACGAGCAGGACAAGGGCTGACCCCACGGCCGCGATGGCCAGTGGTGTCCGGGGCGGGAACCGTAGGCACGGTCCCCGCCCCGGCGCCTACTTGAGCTCGGCGCTCGAGAGCCCGAGGACGCGGCGGGCCACGATCAGCTGCTGGATCTGCTGGGTGCCCTCGAAGATGTCGAGGATCTTGGAGTCCCGCGCCCACTTCTCCAGCAGCTCGGTCTCGCTGTAGCCGATCGAGCCGGCGAGCTCGACGCAGCTGAGCGTGATGTCGGAGCCCACCCGACCGGCCTTCGCCTTGGCCATCGAGGCCTCCAACGAGTTGGGCTTGCGGTTGTCCGCCATCCAGGCCGCCTGGAGCATCAGCAGGTGCGCGGCCTCCCAGTCCGCCTCCATCTGGAGGAACTTGGCGGCCGCCGCGGACTGGACGACCGCGGGGCGGTCGTAGTCGATCTCGACGCCGGCCCGCTCGAGCAGCTCGCGGGTCAGGTCGAGCGCGGCCTTCGCGCACCCCACCGCCATGGCCGCGACCAGCGGCCGGGTGTTGTCGAAGGTGGCCATCGCACCCGCGAAGCCCTGCTTGACGTCGACCTCCGGGGAGCCGAGGAGGTTCTCCTTCGGGACCCGGCAGTCCTCGAAGATGATCGTCGCCGTGTCGGAGGCCTTGATGCCGAGCTTGTGCTCGAGCCGGTCCACCCGCATGCCGGGCGTGCCCTTCGGCACCACGAACGACTTGATCGCGGCGCGGCCCAGGGACCGGTCCAGCGTCGCCCAGACGACCACCGCGTCGCAGCGGTCCCCCGACGTCACGTAGATCTTCTCGCCGTTGATGACGTACTCGTCGCCGTCGGGCGTGGCGGTCGTCTTGATGTTGGCGGAGTCCGACCCGGTGCCGGGCTCGGTGATCGCCATGCCGGCCCACACGCCCTCGAACCGCTTCAGCTGCTCGTCGTCGGCGACGCTGGCGATGGCGGAGTTGCCCAGGCCCTGGCGCGGCATCGAGAGCAGCAGCCCGACGTCGCCCCAGCACATCTCCTGGATCGACATCACCGAGGCCAGGTTGGCGCCGTTCTTCACGCCACCGTCGTCCTTGCCCTCGTCGCGGCGGACGCCCGCCGCTCCCGCGCCCTCGGCCGCACCGGACTCGGAGAGCCCGTCGATCATGGCCGCGAGCATGTCGAGCTCCTTGGGGTACTCGTGCTCGGCCCTGTCGTACTTGCGCGAGATCGGGCGCAGCATGTTCATGGCGACCTGGTGCGCCTGCCCGGCCAGCGGCCGGAACTTCCTGGGGTCGTCGAGATTGATGGGCATCAGACCAGCACCGCACCTTCCATGACTCCGACGGCCCGGAGGTCGCGGTACCACCGCTCCACCGGGTGTTCCTTGACGAATCCGTGGCCGCCGAGCAGCTGGACGCCGTCGAGGCCGATCTGCATGCCCTTGTCGGCGCACAGCTTGCGGGCCAGCGCCACCTCCCGGGAGAAGTCCTTGCCCGCGGCGGCACGCGCGGCCGCCTTGTAGGTCAGCAGCCGCATCGACTGCAGCTCGATCGCGATGTTGGCGACCATGAACGCGACCGACTGGCGGTGGGCGATCGGCTCGCCGAACGCCTCGCGCTCCTTGACGTACGGCGTCACGTAGTCGAGCACCGCCTGGCCGGTGCCGATCGCCAGCGCGCACCAGCCCAGGCGTGCGAGCCGGACGCACTCGGCGTACGTCGTGCCGTCGGTGGCGCCCAGGACGGCGCCGTCGGCGACCTGCACGTCGGTCAGCGTCAGCCGGGTCATCCCGGCGGACCGGACGCCCATGGCGGGGTCGCCCTCGACCTCGAGCCCGGGCGTGCCGCCCTCCACCAGGAAGAGCACGGGCTCGCCGTCGAGCTCGGCGCCGATGACGAAGAGCTCGGCGTCCGCACCGCGGGGCACGAGCGTCTTGACGCCGTTGAGCAGGTAGCCCTCCCCCGACCTGGTCGCGGTGGTCGTGGGCGTGAGCACGTCGAAGAGGACCGTCGGCTCGGTCAGCGCGAGCGCGGCCGCAGGGACGCCCTGCCCGTCATCGGCGCCCGTGAAGGCGGGCAGGTAGGTCTGCTGCTGCTCGTCGGTGCCCCACAGCGCGAGGGCGGTGGCGACCGACCCCGGCGCGAGCGCGGCGACGGCCAGGCCCATGTCGCCCCTGGCGAGCGCCTCCGCGACGAGGGTGCCGGCCATCGCCGAGCGCTCCTCGGAGATGCCGCCGAGGGCCTCGGGGACACCGAGGATCGGGAGTCCGACCTCCAGGCTCGCCTTGAGCACGGTCTCCGGAGCCTGGCAGGCCTCGTCGGCCTCGGTCGCGGCCGGCCTCAGGACCTCGTCGGCGAGCTCGGTCACCACGTCCACGAGCATCTGCTCGTCGTCGGTCGGCGTGAGGTCGAAGACGCCCTTGGCGGCCGCGGCGGGCACCCGGACACCAGGCTTTCCCTTCTTGCCTGACTTCACGAAGGTGCGGCTCGCGCTCGTCATGGTCCGAAAGCCGCTGCGCGTGACGGTGAAGACCGCCTGCTCGGCCTGCTTGCGCAGCCCGATCCGATCGATGAGGTCACTCTGGGCGACGCGGCTCAGCGCCGCGACCGCGAACCCGATCGGGTCGCGCGACTCCTGGGAGGACAGCCCGTGCTTGCCGCCGGGCCGCAGGCCCGTGCTCTTGAAGCTCCGTGTCAAGGACATGCCGTAAATGTAACTGCGAGTTACACGCAGGGCTACAGTCGGGATGGTGTGCCGAGTCACACCCCGGGCTTCGCTAGGCTCCCGCCCATGCCTGACGCCCCCGAGCACGCGCCGTACGGCCCCCTCCCCGAGGGAGGCACGGTCCGACCGATGACCCGCTGGGGCACGCCCGTCATGCACCGTCCGCAGCAGCAGGTCGCGTCGTACGACGAGGAGCTGCGCTCGCTGGTCGCCGACATGGTCGCGACCATGTACGCCGCCGACGGCGTGGGCCTCGCGGCCTGCCAGATCGGGGTCGACCTCGCGGTCTTCGTCTTCGACTGTCCCGACGAGTCCGGCGAGCGGACCGTCGGCGTGGTCTGCAACCCGGTGCTGACGCTGCCCGAGGGGCGCGAACGCCGGCTCGACGACGGCGACGAGGGCTGCCTGTCCTACCCGGGCGCCTTCGTCGGGTGCGCCCGGCCCGACTTCGCCACCGTGCGTGGCACCGGCCTCTCGGGCGAGCCGGTGGAGTTCTCGGGCGACGGGCTCCTCGCCCGGTGCCTGCAGCACGAGACCGACCACACGATGGGCACCGTGTTCGGGGACCGGCTCTCGACCAAGCAGCGCAAGAAGCTGCAGAAGGCGCACGACAAGGCCGTCGACGACTTCCCGGAGTCCTGGCCCGCCTGACATGGTGCCGGCATGAGGAACGTCGTCCTGTTCATGTCGGTCTCGGTCGACGGCTTCATCGCCGGCCCGGACGACGACCTGGGCTGGCACCGGGTCGACGAGGAGCTGCACGAGCACTTCAACGAGACGCTCGCGGGGATGAGCGTCTTCCTGGACGGCCGCAGGACCTACGAGCTGATGGCCGACTTCTGGCCGACCGCCGACGAGGACCCGGACGCCAGTCGCGACCGCGATCGCGGAGTTCGCCCGGATCTGGCGCGAGATGCCGAAGGTCGCCTTCTCCCGCATGCTGGCCACCGCGGGGTGGAACACCACGATCGCCCGCGAGGTCTCCGCCCCGGAGATCCGGTCGATGTGCGCGGAGCCGGGTGGCGACATGGCGCTCGGCGGCGCCGAGCTGGCGGGCTCGTTCCTGGCGCTGGACCTGGTGGACGAGATGCGTCTCTACGTGCATCCGGTGCTGGTCGGGCGGGGCGAGGGCTGTTCCGCAGTCCTCGGGCGCTCAGCCGGGGAGCGGGAAGCTGGGGAGGATGCGGGGCGCTTCGTCGCGAACGGGGCGCGCGTGCGGCTGCCACCGCGCCGAAGCGGCCGCGCGCCTGTGGCTCAGCCGGGAGCGGCGCTCGTCGCCCGTGCTCGTGGGCTCGTGGGCCGAGCATGGCCAGGAGGTTGCTGATCCAGGCCCTGGCGACCCGGGAAAATACTTCCGTGGGCGATGTCGAGGGCGAAGGATGTCGTTCGACGTATGGGTGAGTCGGCCACCGAGCAGCGGTGGGCCACAACAGCTGAGGAGCAAAGCCATGCCGCGGTTCATGGGTTTCGTGAAGATGGAAGAGGGCATCGGCGCGCCGCCGCAGGCGTTGTTCGACGCGATGGACACCTACATCGGTGAGCAGGCGCAGCAGGGTCACTTCCTCGACGGGGGCGGCCTGTTCGGCACCGAGGACGCGGTGAACTTCGTGGTCCGGAAGGGTGAGACGACGCGGGTCGACGGTCCGTACGCCGAGGCCAAGGAGGTCGTCGGCGGGTGGGCCCTGCTCCAGTACGACAGCCTGGAGGCGGCGATCGCCGGGCAGCAGGAGTTCGCCGAGCTGCACGCCAAGTACTGGCCCGAGTGCGAGATGGTCGCCACTCTGCGTCAGATCTCGGAGGCGGCGCCTGAGGCGTCCGACGCCTGAGCAATCCCTCAGAAACGGCCGTGCGGCCGGCCCTAGGCTGGCCGCATGGCCGAGACCACGGGCGAGAGGATCACCGCGACCTGGCGTGAGGAGTCCGCGCGGCTGGTCGGCGCTCTGACCCGGATGACCCGGGATCTCGACCTCGCCGAGGACCTGGCGCAGGACGCGCTGGTGAGCGCGCTCGAGAGCTGGCCCACCCAAGGCATCCCCGACAACCCCGGCGCCTGGCTGATGACGACTGCCAAGCGTCGCGCCGTCGACAGCTTCCGGCGGGCTGACACCCTGCGCCGCAGGACCGAGGAGCTCGGTCACGGCCTGAGGGAGGAGGACGGAATGCCCGACCTCACGACGCAGGTGGACTTCATCGAGGACGACGTCCTCCGACTGGTCTTCCTGTCCTGCCACCCGCAGCTCACCCCCGAGTCCCGGGCCGCACTGACGCTTCGTCTGGTCGGCGGGTTGGCGACCGCGGAGATCGCTCGCGGCTTCCTGGCCACCGAGACCGCGATGGCGCAGCGGATCTCCCGGGCCAAGAAGACGCTCAGCGAAGCCCGCGTGGACTTCGAGCTTCCCGTCGGTGCCGAGCGCACGGCCCGGCTCGACGATGTGATGGCCGTGGTCTACCTGATCTTCAACGAGGGCTACACCGCGACCGCGGGCGACGACTGGATGCGCCCCGAGCTGACGAACGAGGCGATCAGGCTGGCCAGGATGCTCGCCGAGCTGATGCCGGACGAGCCGGAGGTGCACGGGCTGCAGGCGCTGCTGGAGCTGCAGGCCTCCCGCACCGCTGCCCGCGTCGACACCGAGGGCCGGCCGGTGCTGCTCGATGACCAGGACCGCAGCCTGTGGGACCAGCTCCTGATCCGGCGCGGGCTGGCCGCGTTGGAGCGCGCGGAGCTGCTTGCCGCGCGCGGGAAGGCCGTCGGTCGGTACTACCTGCAGGCAGCGATCGCGTCCCGGCATGCCCGCGCAGCGACACCAGAGGAAACCGATTGGCGTGCCATCGCGAAGCTGTACGACGTGCTCGCCGAGGCCGCACCCGGCCCGATCGTGGAGGTCAACCGCGCCGTCGCGCACGGACGGGCATTCGACCCGGATTCGGGCCTCGCCATTCTCGATGGCCTTCCCGAGCGTGCGCTCGCCGGCTCGCACCTCCTGCCCAGTGTGCGCGCCGACCTGCTCGCACGCGCCGGTCGCCATGCCGAGGCAGCCGCGTCGTTCCGCGAAGCAGCGTCGCTGACCTGCAACGAGAGCGAACACTCGTTGCTGCTGGGCCGCGCCGAGGAGTCCCAGAAGGCGGGCGCGAAGGGAAGGTGACCCGTTCGGTGTCGGTCATGACTCGAGCAACGCGAACCGCCCCCCGGAAAACCTGGGCTTCTCCACGGCGCGCATCTCCTCACCGCCCACGTCGCCGGCGTCCAGGAGCGGGAGGCACGCCAATTGTCTGGCCGGGCCCGTATTGCCCGGAGCACTGTCACGTCGGCACAGGCGTCTGCTGGGTCCCTGGGATCTCAGGTCCTCCGCTGGTGGCGAGTCCGTGCCTGCTCCATGTCGCTGCCAGCCGGCGTCGTCCGATCAGGACCCCATCGGTGACATCGAGGGCATCGGGTTCTGGCCCGGGACAGTGAGCCCGGGAAGCGCCTCGGGGGCGACCAGCATGATGACCCCGAGCGCGACCAGGACAATCGCCGTTCCGTACGTCGCCACGCGACGCCACGGGATCGTCTTCTCGATCGCAATCAGCCCGGCGACCACGGCCATCCAGGTCACGCTCATCACGCCCAGCGCGAAGAGCGACGCCATCAGCGCCCAGCAGCAGCCGACGCACCACGCGCCGTTGCCCAGTCCCATGCGGAACGCACCCGCCCACCCGGCGCGCCAGGAGCCGAGCAGCGCGCCCAGTGGGCTGCGGCACTTCCCCAGGCAGACATCCTTGAGGGGTGTCAGCTCGTAGCCGGCGGCCACCAGGAGAGTCACTCCGGCGATCCCCTGCCCGGCGTTGTCCCACCTCAGGGTGCCGGGCGCAGCATGCGTGGCGGTCAGCGCGACCAGGAACGCGACCACCCCGGCAGCGGCCCAGGTGGCGGCATAGCCGGTGGTGAAAACCACAGGTAGGACGCGCGACCTGCTCATCCGTGCGTACAGGGCGACGGTCGGGGACACCGACGGGAACATCATCGCCGCCATCATCACTACCCAGACGCCGAGGAACCAGCCGAAGGTGCCCAGAGCGGTCCAGGGCCCGTTGTCCATGCCGCGCATCTCGCCGACCGTCCACCACCAGCCGATGGCGGCCAGCGCGAGGAGGACGGCGACGATCCCCAGATGGGCACGCGTCGCGGCGTACGCCGGTCGAAGGCTCGAGCGGGTGCCCGCGTCTGCCTCGGTCATGACCTCAAGCGGCCCAGGAGAAGCTCGACTTCGACAGGCCTGTCTTTCCCTCGTAGGTGATGCCGAACGCGTTGATCCGGGTGCGTGTCGCCTCAGCCATCACCAGGTCCGACCCGACCGGGTGGAACATCCCGGCGAACCTCACCGGCTCACCGGTCTCGACACCGAAGGGGACGATGTCCTGGATCTGGAAGTCGATCACGTCGTCCACCCGGACGCTGTGCAGCAGGCCGTCGTCCTCGATGTCGATCGCCGCGCGCTGCACGCCGAGCATCTCTCCGATCAGTGGTGCGAGCCCCGCCATCGGCCCACCCAGCTGACCACCGAAGACCTGGACCAGCTTGTCGAACTGCTCCTCGGAGGCGTCCTCGTCGACGAACACGCCGACGCGCCAGTTGCCGTCCGTCATCACCTTCGGGGTGTCGGCGATGAGCACGACCTTTCGCCCGGCGATGTCGGTGCCATCTACCGAGCCCTCATGGAGGCTGAAGGCCAGGGTCACGCGGCAGAAGTCGTAGGTGGCCCCGTGGTCAAAGGACATGTTGCAGGGACACATGAGCTCGCAGGAGCAGGTCTCGCTGTAGCTGCCCGCCAGGTTCCACGCCATCGGACTCCCCTTCGCGCTCGCTTCCGACCAGTGTCCCGCCGGGCCGAGCAGGGCGTCAACGGCCTGCCTCAGGCACTCTGCCCCTAGACGACGCCGACGTCCAAGCACCGGTTCGTGGGGATCTGGACACTGCTCGACTTCTCCACCGCGTGCGATGCTCGTGTCGAGCGGGGCATTCGGCGGGAGGGGAGCACCGCGATGGCGCGCATCTCTGGAGAGGTCACGATCGACGCGCCTGTCGAGGACGTGTTCGACCTGGTCGCTGACGAGCGGAATGAGCCGAGGTACAACCCGCGGATCATGCATGCGGAGAAGCTGAGCGAGGGGCCGGTCGGCCGAGGCACGCACTTCGTCGCCTACCCCAAGGGCATGGGCGCCAAGGGCAGGATGACCCTCGAGATCCTGGCGTACGACCGGCCGCACCGGCTTCACAGCATCGTGGGCTCGTCGTACATGGAGGTCGACGGCACGCTGACCTTCGAGAATGCGGATGGCGGGACACGGCTGCGGTGGGACTGGGAGATGAGCCTGGTCGGGCCGATGAGAGTGATGTCCCCGGTCCTTGCCCTGGTCGGCCCGCGCTGGGAGCGACGGAACTGGGTGGGCCTCAAGCAGTACATCGAGTCCGGCCGACGCTGAGCTCGATTCGGGCCAAGGGACTGCTGCACGATTCGGTGTCAGGTTGTGCCGGGTGGACCGTGCAGAACCGTGGGCACGTACTCGACGAGTTGGATCTGATGATCGAAGGTACGGCTCGCCGTCATGTCGAGGCTGATGTCGGGGTAGTCGTCGTAGATCCGTTCGTGGCCGGTCGCGCCGGTGATGACCGGGAACATCACCACCCGGAACCGGTCAACCAGGCCGGCTTCCAGGAGAGTACGGCACAGCATGAGGCTGCCAATCGTGCGCATCGACCGGTCTCCGCTCTCCTTCATCTCCCGCACCGCTTCCGCGGCATCTTCGGTGACCAGCGTCGAATTCTCCCACTCCAGCGGCGACGTCAACGTCCTGGAGAAGACGACCTTCGACAAGCCGCCCAGGACATCCGTTCCCGGCTCGCCGTCCTTCGTGAATCCGTACATGAGTCGGTAGGTGTTCGCCCCCATCAGAAGCAGATAGTCCTTCTCAGGATTCTCGCCAAGCCAGGCCAGGTACTCCGGCCCTTCAAGGCCCCACCACCCCGGCCAGCCCTCAGCGGACGCATACCCGTCGAGCGAGGTGATGAAGTCGACGACAAGCTCAGGCATCTCAGGTCTCCCTCCGTGCGCTGACCAGCCTGCCCCGGGACACGCCGCCATCCAACCAGACAAACACGGAGAGCATCGCGCGGCTGTCGAGCCTCCTACCCACAGATGGCGCCCCAGTCACGGCGCGCCGCGAAGGTGCTACCCGCCCTCCCCCACCACCTCCTTCCACTCATTGCCGGTGGCCAGCAGCGGCCGCATGGTCATCTTCACTGCGCCCACGCGACCGCTGGGATGGATCGTGGACGCGCCGGGTAGCCCCGTTCCGGGAGCGAGCAGCACAAGTCGGGGGCCGCGCAGGCGGTCGTGACGTGCCCTGTCCCCGCACAGCAGCCCCAGCTGTGGAGAGCCGGGCACGCGCTGTCGGCGGCGCCGACCGAGGCCGCGGACGAGGCAGGGCTGATCGACCGGATCCGGGTCATGACCGACCGCACCCTGCTCGCCGGCGCCCACGAGCCCGCCGATCTGCTCGGCTACGGCACCGTCCCGGCCGGGTGGGCCCGCGACCTCGTCGCGGACGCCGCCGCCGGGATGGCCGCCTGGCTGCGGCGCGTCTACACCGCCCCGGGCACCGGCGAGCTGGTCGCGATGGACTCCCGCGCGACGAGGTTCCCGCCCGGCCTGGGCCGCCTGATCGAGGTCAGGGACGGAGGCCGCTGCCGCACCCCTGGTGCGACGCCCCCATCCGCCACCACGACCACGTCCTCGCCCGCGCCAGCGGCGGGCCCACCACGGCAGGCAACGGCCAGGCCCTGTGCGAGGCCTGCAACTACGCCAAGGAAGCCCGCGGCTGGCACGCGCGGCCCCGACCCGGCCCACGCCACACCGTGGAGATCACGACGCCCAGCGGCCACACCTACCGGACCACCGCCCCACTCTGCCGGGCACGCCACCGCGCATCGACGTGGTCTTCACCGAGCTGCTGAACGCCGCCTGATCGGGAGACCTGCTGCCGATCGGGCAAGCGAAGGTAGGCACGTACGCCGTGACCTCGAAAAGGAGTCGCAACCCGCTGCGCCGACGCCGCAGACTCTCCCGGTGAGCACCCCCCGCGTCCGCATCGTCCAGCTCGACCCGGCGACCCTGGCGGCCCTGGCCGTGGGCGACCTCGAGGCAGCGAGCGAGACAGCACCGGTAGCCCTCACCGTGTGGCTCGCCGGTCCCGACTGCACCAGCACCTGGCGGCATCGCGCGCGCCAGGTCGGCGAGACGCCCGAGGACACGCCCTGGGTCACCGGTGTGCTGTGGGACGTCGACGAGCAGTGCCCGGTGGGCAAGGCCGGCTTCCACGCAGCACCGGACCCCGACGGCCTGGTGGAGGTCGGGTACGCCGTCGACCCGGCGTACCGCCGCCGCGGCTACGCCCGCGCCGCGCTCGAAGCCATGATCGACCGCGCCCGGGCCGACCCGAGCGTCCGGACGCTTCGCGCCACCGTCTCCCCCGACAACGGCGCGTCACTCGGGCTGATCGCGCAGTACCCCTTCGTCGAGAACGGCGAGCAGTGGGACGAGGAGGACGGGCTCGAGATCATCTTCGAGCTCCCCGTGGGCTAGCGGTGCGGGAACGCCTCTCCACCGCCGGACGCGAGCACCCCGGCCACGATCTCCAGGTGCTCGGTCTGCATCGACTCGGGCATCGCCGGCAGCACGTCGTCCCAGAACGCCAGCATCGCGCCGCGACCCTGCATCATCCCGGCCGGTCTGGCCAGTGCCCAGAGGTGGAAGTGCTCCGACCCGTCCCCCCAGCGGGAGAAGTGCGTGCGAGCCACACCCGGGATCGACTTCACCGCGGCGCTCAGCCGCTGCATCAGCGGCCCCAGTGACTCCATCACCTCTGCGGGCGCGTCCTCCAGGCGACAATGCTGCTCGGGGGCCATGCCACCGATGAACGGGATGCCCATCCGCGTCCAGCCGGCGTTGACGTGCCACAGGTCGTCGCGCCAGATCGTGAACTCCGTGGGCCGGCAGTGGCCGCACTCCGAGGGGTCCAGCTCTCCGGCGCGCGGCCTCTCCGGCACCAGCATCGGCTCGAGCGGCTCGAGCGTGACGTCGTCGAAGCAGGACATCGCGTCGTCCACGAGCGGCGCACCGGAGAGGCGCTTCCCGATCGGCAGCGTGCGGTGGTACGCCGAGTCGGCGTGCCCTGTCTCCCACTCGTCCGGCATGCCCCGAACCTATGCTCCCGCCGGGGAAGGTTGCGCCTCCTCCGGGTCAGCGGCGCGCCGTGACGTAGCACGCCACAGCCGTGGCGGCCGCGACGTTCAGCGAGTCGATGCCCTCGCGCATCGGGATGATCGCGCGCCGGTCCGCGGACTGCTCCCACCGGGGGGTCAGCCCGTGCCCCTCGGACCCCAGCACCAGCGCCACCCGGTCCAGCCCGGCGACGGCCTCCTCCACGGGCAGCGCGTCGTCGGCCAGCGTCAGCGCGACCGTCGTGAAGCCGTGCGACGACAGGGTCGGGAGGGCGTCGTACCAGTCCGGCAGGCGGGTCCACGGCATCGAGAACACCGCACCCATCGCCACCTTGATCGAACGACGGTAGAGCGGATCCGCGCAGCGTGGCGCCAGCAGCACGGCGTCGAAGCCCAGTGCGGCACCGGACCGGAAGATCGCGCCCACGTTCGTGTGGTCCACGATGTCCTCGAGGACGAGCACCGACCGCGCGTCCTCGAGCACCGACTCCACCGACGACAGCGGCCGACGCTCGAGCGAGGCGAGTGCGCCACGGTGGACGTGGAACCCGGTGACCTCCTCGGCCAGCGACTCCGCCATCACGAAGCACGGTGCGTCGGTGGTGTCCAGCACGTCGGCCAGGCCGTCGAGCCAGCGCGGCGCCATCAGGAACGAGCGGGGCGTGAACCCGCCCTCCACGGCACGGCGCACGACCTTCTCGCCCTCCGCGAGGAACAGCCCGTGCGACGTCTCCAGCGCCTTGCGGAGCTGGACGTCGCGCAGGTCGCGGTAGTCGGCGAGACGCGGATCGGCGGGGTCGGAGATCTCGAGCAGGGTGGCCATCAGGAGAAGTGTTGCGGATGGGCCACCGCGACCACTCCCCCGACCACGATGATCGCCGGCGCCTTGACCCGCTCCGACTCGATGTCCTTCGCCAGCGCGCCCAGCGTGGAGAGCACGGTGCGCTCCCCCGGCATGGTGCCGTCGCACACGACGGCGACCGGCGTCGCGTCCGGCCGACCACCGTCCATCAGCGCGGTGGCGATGGCCGGGGCGTTGTGCACGGCCATCATCAGCACGACCGTGCCCGACATCCCGGCGACGGCCTCCCAGTTCACCAGCGACTCCGGGTGTCCCGGCGGCAGGTGTCCGGAGATGACGGTGAACTCGTGCGCGACGCCGCGGTGGGTGACCGGGATCCCCGCGACCGCGGGGACCGCGACCGGGCTGGTGAGACCGGGAATGACCGTGACCGGCACGCCCGCCTCACGGCAGGCGAGCACCTCCTCGTAGCCGCGGCCGAAGACGAAGTTGTCACCGCCCTTGAACCGCACGACGAGCTTGCCCTCGAGGGCGCGCTCGACGATGACCCGGTTGATCTCCTCCTGCTGGGCGGACCGTCCGCGCGGCAGCTTGGCCACGTCGATCAGCTCCACGTCGCTGGGCAGCTCGCCGAGCAGCTCGCGCGGGGCCAGCCGGTCGGCGACCACCACGTCGGCCTCCATCAGTGCCTTGCGACCCGCGACCGACATCAGGTCGGGGTGGCCCGGGCCGCCGCCGACCAGCACGACGCCCGCCTGCCGGTCTCGCTGGTGGCGCGCGACGATCGTGCCTTCCCGCAGTCCCTCGAGGATCTCGTCGCGCACGGCCGCCGAACGCCGCGGCTCGCGGTTGCCCAGGACGGCCACGGTGACGCCGGCGTGCCGCCCGACGGCCGGGGTCCAGGCCGAGGCGCGGGTGGCGTCGTCGGCCCGCACGCAGAAGATCCGCCGCTCCTCCGCGGCGGCGCTCACGCGCTCGTTGGCGTCATGGTCGTCGGTGGCCGCGATGGCGTACCACGCACCGTCCAGGTCCGGCTCCTCGAAGCCACGCCCGAGCCAGGTCACCTCGCCGGCGCCGACCAGGCCCTCCAGCGCCGGGGTGACCTCGGGCGACACCACCGTGACGACCGCTCCGACGGCGAGCAGCGCGGGCACCCGCCGCTGTGCCACGTGGCCGCCGCCGACGACCACGACGGGTCGCCCGGCGAGCCGGAGGCCGGAGGGGTACGGCGGGAAGTCGTCCACCGCTCCATCTTCCGGCGGCCGCCGGCACGGTCGCGGCGACGGTTCACCCACCGGACTAGGTTGGGGGCGATCCGTCATCTCAGCTAGGCGAAGGAGACACATGAGCCTCGAGCGTCCGGTGCACCCCGATCCCTACGACCTGCTCCCCCCGGTGCCGTCCTTCACGGTGACCAGCGACGACGTCACCGAAGGCCAGCCACTCAAGGACGACCAGGTCGCGGCAGAAGGCAACACCTCTCCCCAGCTGTCGTGGTCGAACGTCCCCGAGGGCACCAAGAGCTTCACGGTCACGTGCTTCGACCCCGACGCCCCCACGCCCAGCGGCTTCTGGCACTGGGTGCTCGTCGACCTGCCGGCCGACTGCACGTCCCTCGACACCGGGGCCGGGGCCGAGGGCGCCTCCCTGCCGGGCAACGCCTTCATGTGCCGCAACGACGGTGGGTCGAAGGCGTTCACGGGCGCGGCGCCCCCGCCGGGCGACCAGGTGCACCGCTACTTCTTCGTCGTGCACGCGGTGACGGAGGACTCGCTGGGCGTCGACTCCGACGCCTCACCGGCAGTCGTCTCGTTCAACCTCGCGTTCAAGACCGCCGGCCGCGCCATCGTTCGCGGCACCTACCAGCACTGACCGCGTGCGCGGCCAGGAGTGCGGCGGGCTCGCCCGCCGCACTCCTGGCCCGCGGCGATCACGACGTCGGCGCCGCCACCACCACGACGTTGCTCAGGTAGCGCGCCCCGTCCCAGTCCTCGCAGGTCACCAGCACCAGGCGGCCCGGGACCTCCTGGCTGAACAGCCGCTCGGCGTGGTCGGCCACGGATCCCTTGCTGTAGACCGTGACCTTGCGGACGGCGTAGGCGATCCGGCCCCGGTCCGTGCGTACGACGACCCGGTCACCGCGGTCGAGGGTCTCCAGGTCGTCGAGGGCGCCGCCACCGGTGTGGACGGTGTGCCCCGTCACCAGGGCGCTGCCGCGCTCGGCGCCGGGGCGCGCACCATCCGCCCACCAGCCGAGCTGCTGCGGATCGCTCGGCGGGACGAGCGTTCCTCCCGTGGCCTTGACCGGCAGCACCGGCGAGGCGACGTCCAACGCCGGGATCAGCAGGCGCCGCGGGGCGCCCGGGGACCCAGCGCGCACGCTTCGCCTCGACCGGCGGCTGTGCCGTCGGGGTCCGGGTCGGGAGCACCGAGTCCGGCAGGTCGCCAGCCGTAACTGCGCCCGGAGCCTGCAGGAACCAGGCCAAGAGCCCACCGGCCACGAGCACGGCACCGGTCGCGGCCACCCACCGAGTGCGGTGGCCGCGACCGGTCCCCTCACTCCTGGCCGTCGACACCGTGGCGGCGACGTGCGACGAGCGAAGCGATCGTCAGGAGCGCACCGAAGCCGACCAGTACGAGCGGCCACGGCGAGCGGACGAAGTCACCGAACGCAGAGTGGCCGCTCTCACCGGCGTCCACGGCGGTCGGCACGGAGCCGTTCTCGCCCTGGGCGGCCGAGACCTGGCTGCCGTTGGCAGCGGTCGACGCCTGGGTGCCGAGCACCTCGGTGTCGTCGCCGCTCCCGGCGGTGTCGCTGTCGGTCTCGGTGTCGGTGGCACCGGGGGTCTCGGTGTCGGTGGCACCGGGGGTCTCGGTGCCGGTGTCGTCACCGGACTCGTCTCCGGTACCGGTGTCCGACTCGCTCTCGCACGGCTCGACCCAGAACACCTTGGTCTTGGTGTCGTTGCCCTGGAGCGCGGCGTCGCGACGGTCAGCTTCACGTGGTAGCCCTGCTGGGGGTGAGGCTCGCCGGTGAACGACAAGGTGTAGGCCTCGCGGCCGTCCAGGCCCGAGTCGGTGCCGGCACCGCTCGCGGGGTCACCACCCACGAACACCGAGGTCGGCCCGTCCACCGCGAGCGCGACGTCCTTGGTGGGCGCCTGCATCGCGAAGGAGACGCTCGAGATGATGTCGTCCCCCTCGTCGTAGCCGTACCACTCGATCTCGAAGGTGCAGCCGGGGTGCGGGGTGTTGTTCGGGATCGAGTCGATCTCGCCGAGCGGGGCGATCTTCACGGTGCCGTTGTTGCCGGCCGGGTCGCCCTTGCCGCCCCCGTTCCCGTGGCTGCCCGAGCTGCCGTGCTCGCCGGAGCTGCCGTGCTCGCCGGAGCTCGCCGTGCTCGCCGGAGCCGCCGGAGTCCCCGTGCTCGTGGTGGCCGCCGGAGCCCCCGTGCCCCTTCCCGTGCCTTGCTCTTGCCCGTGTGCTGGTCGCCCTTGTGCTTGTTGCCCTTGTCTTGTTGCTTGTGTGCTTCTGCTGGCCCGGAGCCTGGGCCTGCTCACCCCCGCCATGGCCATGCCCACCCGGGTCAGCAACCGCCGGAAGGGCGACCGTTCCCCAGGTCGTGACCACGAGAGCGGCGGCGAGAGCGACGGAACGTCGGATGTTCAATGTTCGAGGCATGCTGCGCGAACCCCCCAATTCGGCCGGGCGGACCCGGCGCTGTCAGTTGACCCAACGGCACGTCCCCGAGACAGTCGTGCTGGCCGGGGAGTGCCCCGCGGCCGATTGACGCAAACCGGTCAACGACGAAAAGACTGTGACAGTCACCTGCATGTGAGCCACGACACCGTTACATCGCCCTGTGGTCTGGACCACAGGGTTCTCGGAAAGGTCCCCCGCCTTGCCCTCTCCCCCGCCCCGTCCGGCGACCCTGCTCGCCATCCTCACCCTCCTGCTGGCCGGCCTGGTGACGACCACTGCCGCCCCCGCCTCGGCGAAGGTATGGAAGGTGCCCGCCCCGGACACCTCGCTCGACCCGCTGACCCACCTCACCGAGTTCGAGAACCGGATCGTCGTCCAGATCAACAAGCGCCGGAAGAAGGCCGACCTGAAGCCGGTGCGCTACTTCGACAGCTGCGTCGACGGCTTCTCCGAGCGATGGGCCCGACACCTCGCCAGCACCGGTGAGTTCGTGCACCGCAACCAGCGCAAGATCCTGCGCCGCTGTGACCTGGCCTGGGTCGGAGAGACCCTCGTGCGTGGGACGGCCCTGACGCCGGTGAGTGCCGTGAAGGCGTGGATGCACTCCCCCGAGCACCGTGCCGTCCTGATGAAGCCGCGGGCCAACCGGGCCGGCGTCGGCGTTCGCCTGGGTGGGGGCAAGGTCTACGCGGTCCTGAACTTCGCCGACCACGACTGACGACACCCCCGCGAGTGACGCCGGGGCGGCCGGCGGCAGTGAGATGATTCCGTGCCCCACGGGGCTCCCGCGCCCGAAACCGCCACCGGAGGTCCGTCATGCTGCACGTCGCCATCGCGACGAGGGCGTTCCGGCGGTACTCCACCTACACCGGCGCCACGCTGGCCGGCATCTTCACCAACTCGGTGTTCGGGGTCATCTACTCCTACGCCTACCTCGCGCTGTGGGCGCAGCGCCCGGACGCCGGCGGCTACGACGCCACCGATGCCGTCACCTACGTCTGGATCGGCCAGGCCCTGCTGATGACGGTGGCGCTGTGGGGAGGCGGCACGACCGACGACCTGGCCGACCGGATCCGATCCGGGGACATCGCCGTGGACCTGTACCGGCCGGTGAACCTGCTGGGCTGGTACCTCGCCGGTGACCTCGGTCGGGCGGCCTACCACCTGCTCACCCGGGGACTGGCGCCCACGCTGGTGGGCTGGTGGCTGTTCGACATCCGCTGGCCGGGCTCGGCCGGCGCGGTCCTCGCCGTGCTGGCCAGCATCACGCTGGCCGTGGTGGTGAGCTTCGGGATGCGCTTCCTGTTCGCGTCCACCGCCTTCTGGCTGCTCGACGCGCAGGGGGCCCGGATGCTCAGTGGCGTGCTGGCGCTGTTCTGGAGCGGGATGGTCCTGCCGCTCGTCATCTTCCCCGGCGCCCTGAAGGAGGTCGCGCTGGCACTGCCGTGGGCGTCCTACCTCCAGACGCCCGCCGACATCTGGCTCGGCCACCGGGCCGGCTGGTCCCTGATGGGCGGACTCGGCCTGCAGGCCCTGTGGGCGGTCGTCCTGCTCGGGTGCTGCCAGGTCGTCCTGCGGGCGGCCACGCGCAAGGTCGTGGTCCAGGGTGGCTGAGCAGCTCGACCGCGCGGTCGCGGACTACCGGTCGATCGCGGCCATGTGGATCCGCGCGTCGCTGGCCTACCCGCTGTCGTTCTGGATCATGACCGTCGGCGGCGCCCTGATCACCGGGCTCGACTTCGTGGGCCTGTGGCTGATGTTCCACACCATCGACGCGCTCGGCGGATTCACCATCACCGAGATCGGGTTGCTGTACGGCGCGACCGGGCTCGGGATCGGGATCGCCGACCTGCTCATCGGCAGCGTCGAACGGATCGGTGCACATGTGCGGATGGGCACCCTCGACACGATGATGGTGCGCCCCGTCCCGCTCCTGGTCCAGGTGTGCGCCGACCAGTTCCAGCTCCGGCGCGTGTCCCGGATCGCCCAGGCGCTGGTGGTGTTCGCCTGGGCGAGCTGGTTCGTGGACTGGACGCCGACCCGGGCGCTGGTCGGGGCCGAGATGGTCGTGGCCGGCTCGGTGATCTTCTTCTGCCTGTTCGTGATCTTCTCGTGCGTGCAGTTCTGGACCACCGACGCCAGCGAGTTCGCCAACGCGTTCACCTACGGCGGGAACACGGTCACGCAGTACCCCCTGAGCGTGTTCCCCCGCGAGCTGGTGAAGTCGCTGACGTTCGTGCTGCCACTCGCCTTCGTCAACTGGTACCCCTGCCTCTACCTGCTCGGCCGCCCCGACCCGTTCGGGCTGCCGCAGTGGCTCCAGTTCGCGGCGCCGCTGCCCGCGGCCGTGCTCGTGATCGTCGCCGCCCTCGTCTGGCGCACCGGAGTGCGCCACTACACCTCGACCGGGAGCTGAGATGGCCCTCATCGACGTCAAGGACCTCGAGCGCACCTTCGTGGTGCGCCGCAAGACCGGGCGGGTCGCCCGCACCCGTGCGGAGGTGAAGGCGGTGCGCGACCTGAGCTTCGAGGTGGAGGCCGGCGAGATGGTCGGCTACATCGGCCCGAACGGCGCCGGGAAGTCCACGACCATCAAGATGCTCACCGGCATCCTCGTGCCCACGGCCGGCCACCTGCGCGTGGCCGGCATCGAACCGAGCCGCCGGCGTACCGAGCTCGCGCAGCGCATCGGCGTCGTCTTCGGGCAGCGCACGACGCTGTGGTGGGACCTCCCGCTGCGCGACTCCTTCGAGCTGCTCCAGAAGATCTACCGGATCCCCGCGGACCGTTACCGGCGCAACGTCGGCGAGTACATCGAGCTGCTCTCCCTCGGCGACCTGCTCGACACCCCCGTGCGCCAGCTCAGCCTGGGCCAGCGCATGCGCGGCGACATCGCAGCGGCGTTGCTGCACGACCCCGAGATCCTCTACCTCGACGAGCCCACCATCGGCCTGGACGTGGTGAGCAAGGGCCGGCTCCGGGAGTTCCTGCGCGCGCTCAACGCCGAGCGCGGCACGACGCTGCTGCTGACCACGCACGACCTGCAGGACATCGAGGCGCTGTGCCGGCGGGTGATCGTCATCGACCACGGCACCGCGGTCTTCGACGGCGACCTGGCCGACCTGCACCGGCACGGCGGGTCGTCGCGCACGCTCGTCGTCGACCTGGTCGACGAGGCGCCTCCGATCACGGTGCCGGGCGCGGTCACCAGGCGGGTCGAAGGTCCCCGCCAGTGGCTCTCCTTCCCGACCGACGCCAGCGCCGCGCCGGTGGTGGCGGCCGTCGCCGGCGCCTACGACGTCGCCGACCTGTCGATCCAGGAGCCCGACATCGAGGACGTGATCCGGGACCTCTACTCCCGGTAGCCGCGCTCACCACCCGGGAGCTCCCCGGACCCGCGCACATTTTCTTGACTCGTTCCAGAGAAGCAGGCAGGGTCGAGGACATGTCCCAGCCACCCCCCGACGCCGACCGCAGCGTCCTGCTGCGCGAGGCCGGGCTGCGGGTGACCCGGCCCCGCCTGGCCGTCCTGGATGCGTTGGACGCCCGCCCGCACGCCGGGGCCGAGGCGGTCATCGCCGCCGTCCGGGAGACCCTCCCGGTCTCCACCCAGGCGGTCTACGACGTCCTGAACACCCTCGCCGCACGGGGCGTCGTACGCCGGATCCAGCCGGCCGGCTCCGTGGCCCGCTACGAGCTCCGGACCGGCGACAACCACCACCACGTGGTGTGCCGCGGCTGCGGCGCGGTCACCGACGTGGACTGCGCGACCGGTGAGGCCCCCTGCCTCGACCTGCCCCGTCGGGGGCGGCTCGGCGCGGAGGGCGGCACGGACCTCGACGGCTTCGCCATCGACGAGGCCGAGGTCACCTGGTGGGGCACCTGCCCCGCCTGCCTGAGCAAGACGACCGAGAGCAGCACCCATCCCATCGCAAGGAGAGACGATGCCTGACCTGCCCCAGCCCCACGACCCCGGTTCGAACGGCACTGCGTCCATCGCCACCGCCCCGTCGCAGGAGGCGCAGCTCGGATCGACGACCGACACGGGCGCTCCGGCCCCCAGCGACCGCAACACCCTCACGCTCGGGCCGGACGGACCGATCCTGCTCCACGACGTGCACTTCCTGAACCAGATGGCGCACTTCAACCGTGAGCGGATCCCGGAGCGCAACGTGCACGCGAAGGGATCCGGTGCCTTCGGTGAGTTCGAGACCACCGAGGACGTCTCGAAGTACACCAGGGCCGCCCTGTTCCAGAAGGGCGCTCGGACCGAGATGCTGGCGCGCTTCTCCACCGTGGCCGGCGAGCAGGGCTCGCCCGACACGTGGCGCGACCCGCGCGGCTTCGCGCTGAAGTTCTACACAAGCGAGGGCAACTACGACCTGGTCGGCAACAACACCCCGATCTTCTTCATCCGCGACACGATGAAGTTCCCGCACTTCATCCGCTCCCAGAAGCGCCGCGGCGGCTCGGGCCTGCGCGACAACAACATGCAGTGGGACTTCTGGAGCCTCAACCCCGAGTCCGCGCACCAGGTCACCTACCTGATGGGTGACCGCGGGATCCCGAAGACCTTCCGGCACATGAACGGCTACGGCTCGCACACCTACCTCTGGACCAACGAGGCCGGCGAGAAGCACTGGGTGAAGTACCACTTCCACAGCAACCAGGGCGTCGAGGGCCTCACCGACGCGGACGCCACCCGCATCGCCGGCGAGGACGCCGACTTCCACCGCCGCGACCTCTACGACGCCATCGCGCGGCAGGAGTTCCCGAGCTGGACGCTGTCCATCCAGGCGATGCCCTACGAGGACGCCAAGACCTACCGGATCAATCCGTTCGACCTCACGAAGGTCTGGCCGCACAGCGACTACCCGCTGATCAAGGTGGGCACGATGACGCTGAACCGGAACCCGGAGAACTTCTTCGCCCAGGTCGAGCAGGCGGCCTTCGAGCCCAGCGCGGTGGTGCCCGGCATCGGCTTCTCCCCCGACAAGATGCTGCTCGGCCGGGCATTCGCCTACTCCGACACCCACCGCTACCGGATCGGCCCGAACTACCTGCAGCTGCCGGTCAACCGCCCCAAGGTCGAGATCAACACCTACACCCAGGACGGTCCGATGGCCTACGAGCACCGCTCGGACGACCCGGTCTACGCTCCGAACTCCTTCGGCCGCGGCTACGCCGACAACGTCGGCGAGGTCGTCGACGGCTGGGAGGCCGACGGGGCGATGGTGCGGCAGGCCTACACGCTGCGCGAGGACGACGACGACTTCGCGCAGGCGGGCACCCTGGTCCGCGAGGTCTGGAACGACCAGCAGCGCGAGCAGTTCGTGCAGACCGTGGCCGGGCACCTGCTCGGCGGGGTCGAGGGCGACGTGCTCGAGCGCGCCTTCCAGTACTGGCACCACGTGGACGCCGAGTGCGGCAAGCGGATCGAGGAGCTGGTCCGCTCCGGGAACGAGGGCGACGCCCCCGGGGCCCAGCCCGACACCGCGAGGGCCGAGGCCGCCGACCCGATCGCGGAGCGCGACACCCACGCCGGCTGACGCGCTGCTCCACCACCGGCACCGCACTGCGGTCGCGACCGGGTCCGTCCCGACCCGGTCGCGGCCGCCGTGGGCTCACCTGCCGTGCTCGTGCGGGCTGTCGGCGCCCTCCAGCCGGTCCACCTTCTGCCCGTGCCCGAGTGCGAACTCCTCCTCAGGGGACAGCACCAACCGGTGCCGGCCGGCGATGGCGAAGTAGCCGAGCCCCACCAGGAAGAACGCGCCGACGCCGAGCACGACCGATCGGTAGCTCTCGTTGAACGGCAGGATGATCAGCGTCATCCCGGCGATCAGGCCGGCGATCGCGGCGCCCACCGTCCCGACCGGGCTCCTGTAGGGGCGGGCGACGTCGCCGAAGCGCTTCTGCAGGATCAGGTACGACACCATCTGCAGGAAGTAGGCGATCACGGCACCGAACACGGCGATGTTCAGCAGCTGGCCGGCGACCACCACCATCGCGTCGTTGTTGGACTCACCCGGCTCGCTGCGGATCAGGCCGAGGAAGATGACCAGCGCCACGCCGATGACGGAACTCGCGAGCAGCGCGACGTACGGCACCTTTCGCTTGCCGGTGAGCGAGAGGAACTGCGGGTAGTAACCGGCGCGGGACAGCGAGTACATGTTGCGCCCGGCGGCGAACATGATCCCCTGGAACGACGCCACCAGGCCCGCGAGCGCGAACAGCGCGAGCAGCGAGGCGATGTTGCTGCTGGGGAAGATCTCACGGAACCCGTCGAGGATCGGCTCGCCGCTGGTGCGCATCGCCTCCGCGCCGGTGACGCCGGGGTTCAGCACGAGCACCAGGAACGCCGTGACCAGCAGGGTGAACATGCCCATCAGCGAGCCCCGCGGGATGTCCTTCTCCGGCGTGTGCGTCTCCTCCGCCGCCAGCGGCAGCTCCTCGATCCCGAGGAAGAACCAGATCGCGAACGGCAGCGCTGCGAGGACCCCGCCGACGCCGAACGGCAGGAACTTGCTGTTGCCGGGATCGGGCGTGATGTCGGTGAGGTTCGACCACGCGAAGTCACCCGAGAGGATCGCGGCCACGAAGAAGAAGGCCAGCACGGCCAGCGAGACGATCGCGATGGCGACGGCGAACTTGAACGACGCGGCAGCACCCGCGGAGTTGAGCAGCACGAAGATCACGTAGAAGACCACCACCCACAGCCACAGGGGCATGCTGAACCCGAACAGGTCGTCGGTGATGGCGTCGGCGTACAGCCCCGCGAACGTGCCGACCACCGCCGTGGTGATGACGTACTCGATGCTCTCCGCGAGGCCGGTCACGAAGCCGCCCCACGGGCCCATCGCCGAGCGGCCGAACGAGTAGGCGCCACCGGTGTGCGGCATGGTCGCCGACATCTCCGCGATGCTGTAGATCATCAGCAGGTACATCACGCCGATCACGATCGTCGCGATCAGCATGCCTCCCCAGCCGGCCTCGTCGATGCCGATGTTCCAGCCGGAGAAGTCGCCGGAGATGACCGCCGCGACCCCGAGCGCCCACAGCGACCAGGCTCCCGCGTGCCGGGTCAGTCCCCGCTTGTCGAAGTATCCGTCGGCTGCCTGCGAATAGGTGACGCCACTCTGGTGGTTGCGAGCCGAGGTCCGCTTCTGAAGTTCGTCGGTCACGGTGGGTCCTCTCGTGGTGCCCGCTCCGAGTCACGGATCAGTGACTGGACGCTAGACCCGGCCGGATTCTGCTGTCCAGAGGTGTACGTAAAATAGGTATGAACTCAGACCATTCAACGATTGACACCCGCTGCCCGGCACTCGAAGGTGGAGCCCGTGACCGCCGCCCCCGACCACCACCTCCCGGAGGTGGTCCTGCGACCCGTCCGCGGTCACCACGCCTTCGAGGCGTGTGTGGAGCAGCTGGCCATCGCGATCCGGCTCGGGGTCTTCCCGTTGGGCAGCGCACTCCCCGCCGAGCGGGACCTCGCCGGCCGGCTCGGGGTGTCCCGGGCGACGCTGCGTGAGGCCATGGCCGCGTTGCGCGAGGCCGGGCTGGTCGAGACCCGGCGCGGGCGGGGCGGCGGGACGGTGGTGACCCTGAAGCCTCGCTCCCCCAGCGCCCGCGCCGCGGCCAGGGTCGACCACGACCAGCGCCGGGACTGGCTGGACGCCCTCGAGTTCCGGCGGATCGTGGAGCCGGGAGCGGCGTACCTGGCGGGCCGGGCCGAGCTCGCCGACGTCCAGCGCGCGCGGCTCGAGCACGCCCACGACGAGGTGGCGGCCGCCCAGCGCCCCGCGGCGCACCGGCAGGCGGACTCGCGCTTCCACCTCACCGTGGCCTCCTTGTCCGGATCCCCGCGCACGATCGAGGCGGTGACATCGGTGCAGGCGACGCTGCACGAGATGCTGCTCGCGATCCCGGTGCTCAGCACCAACATCGCCCACTCCGATCGGCAGCACGCCGACCTCACGAAGGCCATCCTCGCCGGGAACGCCGACCGCGCCCGCACGGTGATGGAGGAGCACTGCGACGACACGGCCGCCCTGCTGCGTGGCCTGCTGACCTGACCCACATCGAAGGAGAGAGCACGTGCCCCAACGCAACGAGCGGCACCTCGCCATGACCGACCTGGTCCAGCGGATCGAGTGCGGTGAGGTCGACACCGTCGTGGTCGCCTTCACCGACATGCAGGGCAGGCTGCAGGGCAAGCGCCTGCACGGCCGCTACTTCGTGGACCACGTGGTGGGCCACGGGACAGAGGGCTGCAACTACCTGCTGGCGGTGGACGTCGAGATGAACACCGTCGGCGGCTACGCGATCTCGTCCTGGGACAGGGGCTACGGCGACATGGACTTCGTCCTCGACGAGGACACCATCCGGTTGCTCACCCACCTGCCGGCCACCGCGATGGTGCAGTGCGACCTGGTCTGGCCCGACCACTCGCCCGTGGCCCAGTCGCCCCGGACGATCCTGCGCCGCCAGGTCGACCGGGCAGCCGGGCACGGCTGGGTGGCCCTCGCCGGCACCGAGCTCGAGCTCATCGCCTTCGACACGACGTACGAGCAGGCCCACCGCGACGGCTACCGGGACCTGGAGCCGGTGAACCAGTACAACGTGGACTACTCGATCCTCGGCACCAGCCGGGTCGAGCCGTTGCTGCGCAGCATCCGCAACCACATGTACGACGCCGGTCTCGACGTCGAGGGCGCCAAGGGCGAGTGCAACCTGGGCCAGCACGAGATCGGTTTCCTGTACGCCGACGCGCTCACCACCGCCGACAACCACGCGGTCTACAAGAACTCGGCCAAGGAGATCGCCGCCCAGCAGGAGAAGGCGATCACGTTCATGGCGAAGTTCAACGAGCGTGAGGGCAGCTCCTGCCACATCCACCTCTCGCTGCGTGGCCGGGACGGGGAGCTGGTGTTCTGGGACGAGGAGGCGGGGCGACGCACCCCGCTCTACGACCACTTCGTCGCGGGCGTGCTGGCCACCGCCGCCGACTTCACGCTGCTCTACGCGCCGAACATCAACTCCTACAAGCGCTTCGCCGACGGCTCGTTCGCGCCGACCACGATCGGGTGGGGTGACGACAACCGCACCTGCGCGGTGCGCCTGGTCGGCCGCGGTGCGGGCGCCCGGATGGAGAACCGGATCCCGGGGGCCGACGTGAACCCCTACCTCGCGCTGGCCGCGATGCTCGCCGGCGGCCTGCACGGGATCGAGCACGAGCTGGCCCTGCCCGAGGAGCTGGTCGGCAACGCCTACAGGTCCGACCGGCCCCGGGTGCCCTCCACGTTGGCGGCCGCCCGCGAGGCCTTCGCGACCTCGACGATCGCGCGGGGCGCCCTCGGTGACGAGGTGGTGGACCACTACGTGAACATGGCGGACGTGGAGCTCGCGGCCTACAACGCGGCCGTCACCGACTGGGAGCTCCGACGCGGATTCGAGAGGCTCTGATGGTGTCGACGAGCACAACAGCCGGCAGGACCCACACCGTCGTCAACCCGGCCACCGCACGGCCGGTCACCGACGTGCGCCTCGCCTCCGTCGAGGAGGCCGACGCGGCCATCGAGCGTGCGCAGGAGGCCTTCGCCTCGTGGCGCACCGTGGCGCCCGGCGATCGGGCGGCGCTGCTGCGCCGGTTCGCTGCGGTCGTCGACGACCACATCGAGGAGCTCGCCGAGCTCGAGGTCCGCAACGCCGGGCACACCTGGGGCAATGCCCGCTGGGAGGCCGGCAACGTCCGCGACTGCCTCAACTACTACGCCGGCGCCCCGGAACGGCTCTTCGGTCGGCAGATCCCGGTCGCGGGCGGGACCGACGTGACCTTCCACGAGCCGCTGGGTGTCGTCGGCATCATCGTGCCCTGGAACTTCCCGATGCCGATCGCCGGCTGGGGTCTCGCCCCCGCGCTCGCCGCCGGCAACACGGTCGTGCTCAAGCCGGCAGAGCTGACGCCGCTGACCGCGATCCGGCTCGGCGAGCTGGCCCTCGAGGCCGGCCTGCCCGAGCACGTGCTCACCGTCATCCCAGGGCAGGGCTCGGTCGTGGGCGAACGGTTCGTCACCCACCCGCTGGTGCGCAAGGTCTGCTTCACGGGGTCCACCGCCGTCGGCAAGCGGATCATGGCGGGCTGCGCCGAGCAGGTGAAGCGGGTGACCCTCGAGCTGGGCGGCAAGAGCTCCAACATCATCTTCGCGGACGCCGACATCGCGGCCGCCGCGGCCGCGGCGCCGTACGCCGTCTTCGACAACGCCGGCCAGGACTGCTGCGCCCGCTCGCGGATCCTCGTCGAGCGGACGGCGTACGACGAGTTCCTCTCGCTGCTGGAGCCTGCGGTGACCGGCCTGCGCGTGCTCGACCCGAGCGACGAGGCCAGCGAGATGGGCCCGCTCATCTCCGCCCACCAGCAGCGCACCGTGCAGGGCTACCTCGACGAGGCCGAGGTCACCATCGCGGGCTCCACCCCCGGCGGGGACGGCTTCTGGGTGCCCCCCAGCGTCGTCACCACCGAGGACCCCGGGGCCCGGATCTGGCGCGAGGAGGTGTTCGGGCCGGTCGTCGCGGTGATGCCGTTCGACGACGAGGCGCACGCCGTGGAGCTCGCCAACGACACCGACTACGGCCTGTCCGGGTCGATCTACACCTCCGACCTCGGCCGCGGCCTGCGCGTCGCACGGGCCGTCGAGGCCGGCAACCTGAGCGTGAACTCGCACTCCGCGGTGCGCTACTGGACTCCGTTCGGTGGCTACAAGCAGTCCGGCCTCGGCCGGGAGCTCGGCCCGGACGCCCCGATGGCGTTCACCGAGGAGAAGAACGTCTTCATCGCCCACTGATCGACGACGGTGGTCGAGCTTGTCGAGACCACCACACAGGAGTGGTCTCGACAAGCTCGACCACCGAGGAGGAATCATGGCAGGACGCATCCAGGGCAAGGTCGCGGTCGTCACGGGAGGCTGCTCCGGCATCGGGCTGGCGACCGTGCAGCGCTTCGTCGAGGAGGGCGCCAGGGTCGTCGTCGGCGACATCGACGAGCAGCGCGGCCACGAGCTCGTCGGCCAGCTCGGCGGCACCGACCTGACGACCTTCATGAAGGTCGACGTCACCGACAAGGACCAGGTCGACGCCCTGTTCCAGACCGCCAAGGACACCTACGGCTCCGTCGACATCGCCTTCAACAACGCGGGCATCTCGCCGCCCGAGGACGACTCGATCCTCGACACCGACCTCGAGGCGTGGCGCCGGGTGCAGGAGGTCAACCTCACCAGCGTCTACCTGTGCTGCAAGGCGGCCCTCCCCCACATGCTGGAGCAGGGGGCCGGGTCGATCATCAACACCGCCTCGTTCGTGGCCGTGATGGGCGCGGCGACCTCCCAGATCTCCTACTCCGCGTCCAAGGGCGGGGTGCTGTCCATGTCGCGGGAGCTCGGTGTGCAGTTCGCGCGGCAGGGCGTCCGCGTGAACGCCCTGTGCCCCGGGCCGGTGAACACGCCCCTGCTCCAGGAGCTGTTCGCCACGGACCCCGAGCGCGCCGCGCGCCGTCTGGTGCACGTGCCGATGGGCCGCTTCGCCGAGCCGGCCGAGATGGCCAACGCGGTGCTGTTCCTGGCCTCCGACGAGTCCAGCTTCATCACCGCGAACAGCTTCCTGGTCGACGGCGGCATCTCCGGCGCCTACGTCACGCCCCTGTGACCATGGGTGTCCCCGTCATCGGCCTGACCACCTACCGCGAGCACGCCGCGTGGGGAGTGTGGCGGCAGCACGCCGACGTCCTTCCCGCGCAGTACGCCACTGCCGTCGAGGAGACCGGTGGCGTCCCGCTCCTGCTGCCGCCGGTCGCCCAGGTGGCGGCGGCGGTCGACGTCGTGGACCGCCTCGACGCCCTGGTGGTCAGCGGCGGAGCGGACATCGACCCCGTCCGCTACGGCGCCGTGCCCCATCCCCGGACCGCCGGGTGGCGTGCGGACCGGGACGCCTGGGAGGTGGCGCTGCTCGACGCGGCGGAGGCCGTCGCGCTGCCGGTGCTGGGGATCTGTCGCGGCATGCAGCTGATGGCGGTGCACGCCGGGGGCACCCTCCACCAGCACACCCCGGAGGTGGTCGACCACGACGAGCACAGCCCGGGCGGTGCCGCCTTCGGGACGATCGAGGTGTCGACCGTGCGGGGCAGTCGGGTCGCGTCCCTGGTCGGAGAGCGGCTGACCGTCAGCTGCCACCACCACCAGTCGGTCCAGGACCACCCCGGCTACGTCGCCGCGGCGCATGCGCACGACGGCACCGTCGAGGCCCTGGAGACCGAGGACGACCGGTTCTGCGTCGCCGTGCAGTGGCACCCGGAGACCGCCGCCGACGTGGGCCTGCTCGCGGGCCTGGTCCGAGCCGCGGCGGCGCACGCGGCGAGCCGGTGAGCCGCGGCACGGGACGGGTGCTGGTCAGCGCCCACCGGGGCGGCGCCGCCGGCGATCCGCTCGAGAACACTGCCGCGGCGATCGAGGCAGCCGTCGCGACGGGCGCCGAGTTCGTCGAGCTCGACGTGCGCCGGTGCCGGGACGGCACCCTCGTGCTCTCGCACGAGGCCTGGGTGCTGCTCGGGGGCCAACGGCGGCAGCTGTCCGACCTGGTCGCCGACGAGTTCAGGGCCGCCGCGCCGGACGCCCTGCGCTACGACGACGCCCTCGGCCTGCTCGCGGGCCGTGCCGGGGTCCACCTCGACCTGAAGCTCCGGTCCCCCACCACGGCGTACGAGTCCCCGGAGAGCACGGTGGAGGTGGCGGCGACCTCCCTCGCCGTGGAGCTGCTCGGCGCGGAGCACGTGGTCGTCACCACGGGCAGCGTCCGGGGCATCCGTGCGGTGCGGGACTGGTCGGAGGCCCAGGGCCTCGAGCTGGCGGCAGCACTCTCCGTGGGCGGGTCGGTCGCCGGGCGCGCCCCGCGCGAGCAGCTGCGGCTGCGCCTCGAGGAGCTCTTCCCCGGGTCCCGCTTCACCGCGGCCCGCGCCACCGCGGTCGCGGCGAACCACTGGCTCGCGGCGATGACGCTCGCGCGGTTCGCGCGGCGCGCCGGGCTCCCGCTGCTGGTGTGGACCGTGGACCACCCGCTGCTGCTGCGCTGGTGGTTGCGGCCCGGGAGGGCCTGGATGGTCACGACGAACCGCCCGGAGCTCGCACTGGCGATCCGGGACGGCTAGCGACGGGACAGCGTGATCCGGCAGCCGCCCATCGACCCTCGGACACCTGAGGGAATCGCCGTCGGATGAGAGACTGCCGCCATGCCGATGGAGCCGGTCACCGACGTCCTGGGCGAGCCCTACCTCGCGGAGACCATCGCGTTTCCGCCCGACGACGAGGGCCCCGTCGTCGCGACGCTGGTCAGCAGGTCCGCCGGAAGGCGCACCGGGCGCGCCGTCCTGCACGTGCACGGCTTCGCCGACTACTTCTTCCAGACCGGGTACGCCGAGTGGTGGAACGAGCGCGGATACGACTTCTACGCCCTCGACCTGCGCAAGTACGGACGCTCCATCCGCCCGCACCAGACCCCCAACTACGTCGGCGACCTGCGCGAGTACTTCCCCGACCTCGACGCCGCCTGGTCCCGGATCACCGAGCGGGACGGCCACACGCAGGTCGTGCTCAGCGCCCACTCGACCGGTGGTCTGGTCCTGCCGCTGTGGGCCGACGCCCGCGCTGACGGTCTGGACCAGCTCGCCGGCATGGTGCTCAACTCGCCCTGGCTCGAGCTGCAGGGCTCCACGATGCTGCGCACCGTCGGCACCACGGTCATCAAGCAGCTGGGGCGGCGCGCACCGAGGCGCGAGATCCCGCGCAAGGTCGACGGGCTCTACGCCCGCAGCCTGCACCGGGACCACGACGGCGAGTGGGAGTTCGACCTGAGCTGGAAGCCGCTGAAGTCGTGGCCGGTGCTCGCCGGCTGGCTGGCCGCGATCCGGCACGGCCACGCCCGGCTCCAGCGCGGGCTCGACGTCGCGTGTCCGGTGCTCGTGCTCAGCTCCGACCGGTCGAGGCTGCCCACCGCCATGGGCGACGACGTGCACAGCCACGACATCGTCCTGGACGTGGAGCACATCCGGCGCTGGTCCACCGCGATCGGCAGGCACGTCACCTACGTCGCGGTGCCCGGTGCCCGGCACGACGTCGTGCTGTCCCTGCCCGAGCCGCGCGCCCGGGCCTACGACGAGCTCGGCCGCTGGCTGACGGCGTACGTCGACGGGAACCGGGGAGCACCGGCGTGACCGACCGGCCTCCCCCGCCCGGACCGGGTCAGCCGCCCTCCCGGCCTCCCACGGGAACGCACCCCGGCGAGCTGCTCGACCGGTTCCTCGCCCGGCTCGTCGACGGCATCCTGCTCGCCGTCGTCGACGGCATCGTCGTGACCGGCATCGTGGTCGGGGCGATCCTGGGCGACAGCGGCGGATTCCCCTTCGGCTCGTCCGGGTACGCCGCCGCCGCGGTCTCCTCGGTGCTGAGCGCCGCGCTCTACCTCGCCTACTTCGGCTACCTGGAGTCGGCGCGTGGCCAGAGCATCGGGAAGTCGGTGATGAAGCTGCGTGTCCTGGGCCCGCAGGGTGGCAACCCGACGCTGGAGCAGGCGCTGCGCCGCAACTGCTGGGTGGCGTTCGGGGTGCTCGGCGTGGTGCCCGTCGTCGGTGGCCTGGTCGGCGAGCTCGCCACGCTGGCCGCAGTCGTGATGATCGCGATCGGCATCAGCAACGACAGGGCCGACCGCCGGGGCTGGCACGACCGGTTCGCCGGCGGCACCCGGGTGGTCAAGGAGGGCTGAGGGTTCCGCGGGACGATCAGTCCAGCAGCAGCACCGCCAGGGCCACCGCGCCGACGAGGACGATGAACCCCCGCAGCACCGGCGCCGGCAGCCGACGGCCCACCGTTGCCCCGACCTGCCCGCCGATCACCGAACCGACCCCGATCAGCACCGCGATCCTCCAGTCGACGTGCGCCACCAGGATGAAGAGCAGGCCGGCGACGCCGTTGACGATGGCCGCCAGCACGTTCTTGATCCCGTTGAGGCGCTGCAGGGTCTCGTCGACGCCGATGCCGAGCACGGCCATCAGCAGCACGCCCTGCGCGGCGCCGAAGTACCCGCCGTACACGCCGGTGACCAGCACCGCGGGCCACACCCACCAGGCCCCGTGGTGCGGCATCCCGCCGGCGGCCTCGTGCCGCGCGGCGACCCACGCCGAGATGCGCGGCTGGAACACCACCAGCACCAGGCCGAGCAGGATCAGTGCCGGGACGATGGCGGCGAACGCGCCCTCGGGCAGCACCAGCAGCAGCAGGCCGCCGAGGAGACCCCCCAGCAGCGAGGCGACGCCCAGGCGCAGCACCCGGCTCCGCTGCCCGTCGAGCTCGCGCCGGTAGCCGACGGCGCCCGACACGGACCCCGGCACCAGGCCGACGGTGTTGGACACGTTCGCCGTCACCGGCGGAACGCCGAACGCCAGCAGGGTCGGGAACGTGATCAACGTTCCCGACCCCACCACGGTGTTGATGGTGCCGGCGGCGAGTCCCGCGAGCAGGATCGCTGTGGCTTCGAGGGGCGTCACGAGGTGGCGGGCGGCTCCGGGTCGGTGTCCTTGCGGCTGCTTCCCTTGCCCGGGTTGGCCGCGCTGGCCGCCTCGGCGATCGCTGCCTCGACGGCTGCGTTGGCCTTCCTCAGCTCGCTGTCCTCGACGCCACCGGCGCCCGTCAGCGTGGCCGGCTCAGGGCTCCCCATGTCGACGCGCGTCTTGCGGACCCTCGACCTCCTGCGGGATCCCCTGGAGGTTGTTCATCGTGGAGCCGAGGCCCTCGAGCGCCTTGCCGATCTCGCTGGGCACGATCCAGAGCTTGTTGGCGCCGCCCTCGGCGATCTTGGGCATCATCTGGAGGTACTGGTAGGCCAGCAGCGACTGGTCCGGGTTGCCGTCGTGAATGGCCTGGAAGACCGTCTGGATGGCCTGGCCCTCGCCCTGCGCGCGCAGGATCGAGGACTCCCGGTCGGCCTGGGCCCGCAGGATCTGCGACTCCCGGGCACCCTCGGCGTTCAGGATCGAGGACTGCTTGGAGCCTTCTGCCGTCAGGATCGCGGCCTGCCGCTGGCCCTCGGCGGTCAGGATGACCGCACGCTTCTCACGGTCGGCGCGCATCTGCTTCTCCATCGAGTCCTTGATCGACGGCGGCGGGTCGATGCCCTTGAGCTCGACGCGGTTCACCCGGATGCCCCACTTGCCGGTGGCCTCGTCGAGCACGCCGCGCAGACCGGAGTTGATCTGGTCGCGGCTGGTCAGCGTCTCCTCGAGGTCCATGCCGCCGACGATGTTGCGCAGGGTCGTCATGGTCAGCTGCTCGATGGCCTGGATGTAGTTCGCGATCTCGTAGGTCGCGGCGATCGGGTCGGTCACCTGGAAGTAGATGACCGTGTCGATCGAGACCACCAGGTTGTCCTCGGTGATCACCGGCTGCGGCGGGAAGCTCACGACCTGCTCGCGCAGGTCGATCAGGTAGCGCACCCTGTCGATGAAGGGCACCACGATGTTGAGTCCGGCAGGCAGCGTCTGCTTGTACTTGCCGAAGCGCTCCACGATTCCGGCGCGCGCCTGCGGCACGATCCGCACCGTCTTGGCGAGCAGCACGATCACGAACAGGAACAGCAACGCCAGCAGTATCAAGACAGCCGTCATCCCGTTCTCCTCTCTACAGCAGTTGGTGTGTCAGGTGTGTCAGGACTCGAGCGTCGGGACGGGGTGGACGTAGGCGGTCGCACCCCGGATCTCGAAGACCTCCACGGTCTCCCCCGGTGTGATGGTGATGTTCTCGTCGTACGGCGCCGCCGACCAGATCTCACCGGCCAGTCGGATCCGGCCGGGCTCCATCGAGGTGATCTGCTCGGTGACGACGCCGCGCTGGCCGACCAGCTTGCCGTGACCGAGCCGGAGCTCCGGCCCGGTGTGCAGGCGCTTGACCATGTCGGGTCGCACCAGGGCGAGCATCGCGACCGACGCTCCGGCGGCCACGAGGACCTGCAGCAGCAGGGCGCCTCCGAGCAGCCCCGTCACCATGCCGGCGATCGCGCCGACGGCGAGCATGATGAGGACGAGGTCGAGACTGAACATCTCGGCCACACCGAGGCCGATGGCCAGCGTCAGCCATCCCGCCCACTGGTTGTCCCCGAGCCAGTCCATGGCTCGACTCTATCTGTGCCGCGGTCGCCGCCGTGCCGCAAAACGGCCATCCTCGTGGGAAAGCACGAGCGGCATCGCGAACGTGGCAGACAGGTTGGCCTCGGTGACGACGTGCTCGAGCAGGCCGGAAGCGACGACTCGTCCCTCACGCAGCATCAGCGCATGCGTGAAACCGGGCGGGATCTCCTCCACGTGGTGGGACACCAGGACGGTGGCCGGCGAGTCCGGGTCCATGGCCAGCACGGAGAGTGTCGAGACCAGGTCCTCGCGACCGCCGAGGTCGAGTCCGGCCGCCGGCTCGTCGAGCAGCAGCAGCTCGGGGTCGGCCATCAGCGCCCGGGCGATCTGGACGCGCTTGCGCTCGCCCTCGCTCAGGGTGCCGAAGGTGCGGTCGGTGAGGTGCTTGACGCCCACCTCCATCAGCAGGCCGGAAGCCCGGTCGTGGTCGAGGTCGTCGTACGCCTCCCGCCAGCGCCCGACGACGCCGTACGACGCGGACACGACGACGTCGTGGACACGTTCGTGCCGCGGGATGCGCTCGGCCAGCGCGGCGCTGGTGAGGCCGATCCGGGGTCTCAGCTCGAAGACGTCGACGGTGCCCAGCACCTCGTCGAGGATCCCCGCGACGCCCTCGGTCGGGTGGATCTGCGCGGAGGCGACCTGCAGCAGCGTGGTCTTGCCGGCGCCGTTGGGCCCGAGGACCACCCAGCGCTCGTCCTCCTCGACGGTCCACGAGACACTGTCCAGCAAGGTGGCCTGCCCGCGCCGGACGGTGACGTCGGCGAGCTCCAGCACGGCGGTCATGGGCGTCACCCTAGCGACCGGGGGCCGGCCACGCAGTCCCGGCCCGATCACGCGCGGGGCGTATCGTCGCGGGCCGTGAGCACCAGTCTTCCGGCGTCCTGCCGCCTCGCCTGGTGGGGTACGTCGTGGCTGCGCGGCCACGTGGTGACCGATCTGCTCGTCGACGCCGTCCTGGACCGGGACGCAACCCACGCCGTCGCCGGGCTGGCGGAGGCAGGACTCGCCGGCGACGAGGCGACGGACACGCTGGTCGTCGCCCTGGGCCGGCTGCGCGCCGCCGGCGCGGTCGGCTTCGGCGCGGCGCTGCCCGTCGACGGTGACCCGGTCGGCCTGGGCGGACCACGTGCCTTCAACGCGGCGGCACTCGAGACGGGCGAGGCAGTGGTCGTCTCCGCCGCGGGACCGGGCGGGTCCAACGTCGGGCTGGTCCCGCTGCGCGTCGGGGCCGCGATCACCTGGACCGCGCACGCGGCCGACCGTCGCCAGCTCCCGGACGTGGGCGAGGCCGACCGGACCCTGCGCGCCTCCCTGCTCGAGACCGCCGAGGCCCTCGCCCGCCTGGAGGTCGCGCGCTGGCGGCCCGAGGTCGCCGACCGGCTGATGGACCTGCGCCACCGCCCGCACCTCGACGCCCCCGACGGGGTGCCCGCCCGCTGCGTGGACCTGGCCTCGCGCGGCCTGCAGGCCATGGAGATCGTCGACCTGGCGCTCGAGGACCACGGCGGCGCCGTCAGCGCGCACGAGATCCACCTCCGGCAGGCCGCGCTCCGGCCGCTCGAGCGTGCCGGACGACGAGCCCTGGTGGCGGCCTGCTCTCCCGAGGTGTGGCCGCCGGCCTAGGCTGCGGGGCCCCGGGCGATAGCCTCGGCCGCGATGACTGACCAGCTGCCCGAGACCCTGCTCATCACGCTGACCGGCAAGGACCGGCCCGGCGTGACCTCGTCGATCTTCGCGACGCTGTCGCGCGCCGGGGTGGAGGTCG